>JAYQNH010000001.1:0-164254 GCA_038144195.1 Gammaproteobacteria bacterium
CAAGCTACGGCATCGATGAATACCTTGAGATTAAGTATCTCTGCTTGGGCGGCATGCAGTGAGTTTTCCTCGAGCATTACTGCTCGATATGGATGGCGTTCTATATCGTGGCTCATCACCGATAGAGGGAGCCGCTGAGTTTCTTCACGTAATCTGTGATCATCCGTTTCGTTTTATTACGAACAATCCTATTGCGACGCCTGAGCAAGTGGTGAGCAAATGAAAGCAATTGGCTTGGGTGATTTTACTGCTAATGCAGTGATCACCAGTGCGCAAGCCACCGCGCGTTATCTATCATCTGAAAAAGCCGACTTTCGTTTTTATGCGATTGGGGAGAAGGGCTTGCATGCAGCTTTATCCACTGCGGGCGTGGAGGATGACCAATCTGCTGATTATGTTGTCGTCGGTGAAGGTGCAGGATTGGATTACCAAACACTGAGTAAAGCGATTGCCTTAATTCAACAAGGTGCGGTGTTGATCTCAACGAATCCTGATATCACGGTCGATGGTTTTATTGAGGGTAAGTTGGTGGTGTTGCCTGGTGGTGGAGCGTTAGTCGCACCTGTTGAAAAGGCGTGTGGGATTAAGGCCATCACAATTGGTAAGCCGGAGCCTTTGTTGTATCAAATGGCATTGGCTGATCTAGGTGTTGCAGCAAACGACTGCGTGATGGTCGGTGATCGACCTGATACCGATATCTTGGGTGCTCAGCGTTTAGGGCTTCAGACCGCTTTGGTGAGAACAGGGCGTTTTTCAGTCGACGCACCATGGCCAGCAGAGCAAGCCCGACCTAATTGGGATGTGATCGATTTACAGCAGCTTTTGTTGGCGTGGGATTAAGCTGAGCTTTTTGCACTTAACCCCCTGATTATTAGGGGGCTATAAGGTGATTTTTAGCCCGTTTTAACAGCCTCTCTGGTACCATCACAACCGCTAACATATGAATTTTAATATTTCAGTCGTACTGTTGTTAAATCAATGAGTTAGGCTGGAGTTCTGCAGTACTGAAGAACAAAACATGATGAAAATTGGTGTTCCAACCGAGACTCAAGCTGGGGAAGCGCGCGTAGCTTTAACGCCGGATATCGTCAGCGGCCTGGTTAAGAAAGGTCTTGGTGTTGTTGTCCAACAGGGCGCGGGCGAATTGGCTCATTTCCACAATGATGCCTATCGCGATGCCGGTGCTGAAATTGCAGATGCCACGGCAGCTTTTGCTTGTGACCTGATTGCGAAGGTACGTAAGCCAAGCGTTGATGAAGTTGCATTGATGAAATCAGGTGCCGTGTATATCGGTCAGGTTGAAAGCTGTGGCGATGATGATGCGATTGCTGCGATGCAGGCAAAGAACATTACCGTGGTCGCACTTGAGCGTGTGCCGCGTATCTCACGCGCACAATCGATGGACGTGCTGTCATCACAAGCAAACATTGCAGGTTACCGTGCGGTTATCGAAGCGGCAGCTCACTATGGTCGTTTTGTGCCTTTAATGATGACTTCAGCAGGTTCTGCTAAACCTGCACGTATTGTTGTTCTCGGTGCCGGTGTGGCGGGTTTGCAAGCGATTGCAACCGCACGACGTTTAGGTGGTGATGTGCATGCATATGACATCCGTCCTGAAACCCAAGAACAAATCGAATCACTCGGTGCGAAAGCGATCACGCTAGACATTGGTGAGAGTGGCTCAGGTGATGGTGGTTATGCCAAAGAGTTATCTGAAGAAGGTAAAGCTAAGCAGCAAGCGATGCTCGCGGATGAGTTGGCAAAAGCCCACGTGATTATCAGTACCGCATTGCTTCCATGTCGCCAAGCGCCTGAGCTGATTGTTGAGTCAGTGGTTGAGCGTATGCGAGAAGGTTCGGTGATTGTTGATATGGCGGCGGCGACCGGTGGTAACTGTCGTTTGTCAGAAGCTGATCAGGTTGTGACGAAACACGGTGTGGTGATTGTGGGTCATACCAACTACCCATCGATGATGCCGACCGACTCTAGTGCGTTCTTTGCGAAGAATATCGCGAACTTGCTTGGCATTATGTTGAACACCGATGAGGCTGTTACGCTAAATGATCTTGATGAAGATGAGATCACAGCAGCAGCGCAAGTAAAGCCAGAATAAGAGAGAGATCCCATGGCTGATACCTTAATTACTTTATATGTTTTTGTGTTGTCGTGTTTTATCGGCTACTTCGTTATCTGGGGTGTAACTCCAGCACTGCATACACCACTTGTTGCGTTAACCAATGCGATCTCGGGCATCGTGATTGTTGGCGCTTTGTTGGTTACTGGTTTTCAAGAGGTGGGTACCACCGCTGAAGTCATGGGCTTCTTCGCAGTGATGTTGGCATCGATTAACGTGTTTGGAGGGTTCTTAGTGACCAATCGCATGTTGTCCATGTTTAAGAAGAAAAAGAAGTAAGGGGCCAACATGACACTTTCACATGATGTACAAGCGATCGCGTATCTGATCTCGGCAACTTTGTTTGTGTTGTCGCTGAAAGGTCTAACGCATCCTTCAACAGCGCGCCGTGGTAACACGCTTGGTATGGCGGGTATGGCGATTGCGATTGTGGCAACGCTACTTGGTGCTGAAATTCAATCGTATGGTTTTATCTTGGCGGGTTTGGTCGCTGGTGGTTTGATTGGTGCGGTACTGGCAGCGCGCGTGCAGATGACTGCGATGCCGCAGTTGGTAGCTGCACTACATAGCTTTGTTGGTATGGCAGCGGTGTTGGTTGCTGTGGGCACCTTCTTAAATCGCCAAGCCGAAGGCACGCTCAATGCGGTGCTGATGGGTGAGTTATCTGCCGGTATTGTGATCGGTGCGATTACCTTTACTGGCTCTGTGATTGCGTTCGGTAAGTTGCAAGGTTTGATCTCAGGTGCGCCTGTGCGTTTTGCAGGTCAGCATGCATTGAATGCAATGATTGCAATTGTGACCATTGGTTTTGCCGTTCACTTTGCGATGACGGGTTCTGAGTTCTCGTTAATCGCGATGACTTTGTTAGCCTTCTTGCTTGGCTTAACCTTGATCATCCCAATCGGCGGTGCTGACATGCCGGTTATCGTCTCGATGCTGAACAGTTACTCAGGTTGGGCAGCAGCGGCGACGGGCTTCACCTTGCATAACAACCTACTGATTATCGTTGGTGCGTTAGTTGGTTTCTCTGGTGCGATCCTGTCTTACATTATGTGTAAAGCGATGAACCGCTCAATCCTTAACGTCATCTTTGGCGGCTTTGGTAGTGAGTCAGGTGGTGGTGAAGAGAGTGCAGGTGCTGCAGCAGCTGAGAAGGGCGTTAAGTCAGCTTCAGTTGAGGATGCGGTTTACTGGATGGAAGATGCCAATCGCGTGATTATCGTGCCTGGTTACGGTATGGCAGTTGCGCAAGCGCAGCACGCATTGAAAGAGATGATGGAGCTGCTCGAGGCGCGCGACGTTGAAGTGAAGTTTGCAGTGCATCCAGTAGCAGGTCGTATGCCGGGCCACATGAATGTGCTCTTGGCGGAAGCTGATATTCCTTACGATCATGTACTTGAGATGGATGAGATCAATCCTTAATTTGCATCAACTGTTGTGGTGTTGGTTGTGGGTGCGAATGACGTTGTTAACCCAGCGGCACGTACCGACCAGTCGAGCCCAATTTACGGTATGCCGATTTTGGATGCAGGTAAGGCAAAGAATATTTATTTCTTGAAACGTTCAATGAAGCCAGGTTATTCGGGTGTCGATAATCTGTTGTTCTACCAAGACAACTGCTCATTGGTCTTTGGTGACATAAAAGATACGATTGAAGGTATGGTGACCTCGCTGAAAGGTGGCGGTCATTAATCAGACCTAACGGATCGAAGGCCTGCATTGCAGGCCTTTTTTAATTGAACTATGACTCAGCCGGATAACGACTACTCAGATTGCTTGTTGAAAGATCGCCATCTTTTACAACGTTGGGCAAAGACGTTGGAAAAAGGCGAGTGTGATGCTGAGTTACAGCAGAAATATACCGAGCGCTTAGCTCAATCACGCGCAGCCGTTGTTGCGCGTGAATCATCAGTGGTGCAGGTGACATTCCCTGCGGGCTTGCCAGTGAGTGAGCGTGTTGAAGAGATCCAAAAGCTGATCGTTGAGAATCAGGTGATTGTGCTGTGTGGTGAAACTGGTTCGGGTAAATCAACACAGCTACCTAAGGTTTGTTTGAGCTTGGGTCGCGGTATTTTTGGCCGCATCGGTCATACCCAACCCCGTCGATTAGCGGCGCGCAGTTTGGCTTCACGTGTTGCTTCTGAGATTGAGCAAGAGGTGGGCTTAAGCGTTGGCTATAAGGTTCGCTTTGCCGATAAGGTGAGTGAGAGTACCCGGGTTAAGCTGCTGACTGACGGTATGCTGCTAGCTGAGATTCAACGCGACAAATACCTCAACGAATATGACACGCTGATCATTGATGAGGCGCATGAGCGTAGTCTGAATATCGATTTCTTGATGGGCTATCTCAAATCATTGCTACCTAAGCGACCTGATTTGAAGCTGATCATTACCTCGGCGACGATTGATCCGCAGAAGTTTTCAAAACACTTTAATGATGCACCGATCATTGAGGTTTCTGGCCGTACTTATCCGGTTGAGGTGCGTTACCGACCACCACCTGAAGATGGAGAGAATGGTGGTATCGATCATCAGCAAGGTTTGATTGATGCGGTGAATGAGTTATTGGGAGAAAGTCGTGGCGATATTTTGATTTTCTTTCCGGGTGAACGTGAGATACGTGAAGCGCGTGAGTTACTGCGCAAGCAAAACTTAGGTGGTACCGAGTTATTACCTTTGTACGCGCGCTTATCCCCCCAAGAGCAAGCGCGCATCTTTAAGCCTTCAGGGTGCGCGACACATTGTGTTGGCAACTAATGTCGCTGAGACATCACTGACTGTGCCGGGTATACGTCATGTGATCGATACCGGTATTGCACGGATTAGTCGTTACAGCGCCAAATCGAAGATTCAGCGGCTGCCCTTAGAGGCGGTCTCTAAGGCGAGTGCCGATCAGCGTAAAGGTCGCTGTGGTCGTGTGGCTGAAGGTGTGTGTATTCGTCTATACAGTGAAGAAGATTTCACTTTGCGAGATGAGTTCACTGAGCCTGAGATTCAGCGAACTAATCTAGCGTCGGTCATCTTACAGATGCAGGTGCTTGGCTTTGGCGATATCGAAGAGTTTCCGTTCGTTGATCCGCCGGATAGTCGAATGATCAAAGATGGCTACCGTTTGTTGCATGAGCTAGGTGCTGTGGATGCTACGCGTCGGGTGACGAATCTTGGTCGTAAGTTGGCGCGTTTGCCGATTGATCCGAGGATTGGTCGGATGTTGATTGAGTCTGCGCATACAGGTTGTCTAACCGAGTTGTTGATCATTGGTGCGGCGTTATCGATTCAAGATCCGCGTGAGCGTCCGTTTGATAAGCAGCAACAGGCAGATGAAGCGCATGCTTTATTTGCAGATGAGAAGTCTGACTTTATTGGCTTTGTGAATCTGTGGAACTTTCTTCAAGAACATCGCGAATTATTGACACGGCGAAAGTTTGAGCGCTTGTGTCGTGAGCGGTTTATCTCGCCAATTCGAGTGCGTGAGTGGATGGACGTGCATTTTCAGCTGAAAGAGCAAATGCGGGAGCTCGGTTATAAGTTGAACGAAAAACGCGGTGCCTATGAAAGCATACATCAAGCAGTGATTAGCGGCATGCTCAGTCACTTGGGTCAGCGAACGCAAGGTAAAGAGCGTGATTACCTTGGTGCGCGCAACACGCGTTTCCATATCTTCCCGGATCATCGCAGTTCAGTGCACAACCTAAGTGGATTGTTGCCGCCGAGCTTGTTGAAACTACAAAGTTGTATGCGCGCGGTGTGGCTACAATTCTTCCAGAGTGGATTGAAAAGCTTGCCGGTCATTTGGTTAATCACAGTTACTTTGAGCCGCACTGGCAAGCTAAGCGAGGGCAGGTGGGTGCGTATGAGCGGATTACCCTGTATGGCCTGACCATCGTCCCGCGTCGTCGTATTAACTACGGCCCCATCGATCCGGTTGTCTCGCATGACATGTTTTTACGCTTTGGCTTAACCGAAGGTGATATGCAGACGCGTGCGCCTTTCTTCCGCCATAACCAAGAATTGATTGCTGATCTGCATCATGAAGAGGCAAAGCTTCGTCGGCGAGATGTCTTGGTAGACGAAGAGGCGATCTACCAGTACTACGCTAAACGCATACCTGAGACGATTTATAGCGTTGCGCAATTAGAAAAATGGTTGCGCGAGCAAAAGAATAAAAAGCTGTTGCACATGCGTCGTGAAGATATCGTGCGACGTGATAGTGATCTGGATGAGGCGCAATTCCCAGACAGTTTGTTAGTCGGTAGTACACATCTACCGATGACCTATCACTTTGAGCCAGGAAATGAGGCCGATGGCGTGACCCTGCATGTACCCATGCCATTGCTTAATCAGCTAGATACCAGTCGTTTAGATTTGTTGGTGGCAGGTTTGATTGAAGATAAGGTGATTGCGTTGATTAAAGGTTTGCCTAAAGCGCTGCGCCGCCAATTTGTACCGGTGCCTGATTTTGCGCAGCAAGCCTTAGCGCGTATGCAGCCATCTTCAACGCCTTTGCATCAAAGTTTGGCATTAGCGCTTAAGCAGATTACTTCGGTGCATATCCCAGAGGATCAATGGCAGCTTGAATCGATCGAGCCTTTCTTGCGTATGCGGATTAAGCTTCTCAGTGCGGATGGCATGGAGGTTGTGACCTATTCGCGTGATATTTCAACCTTACAGCGTGACTATGCTGATGAAGTGCAGGTGGAATCATCATCAAGCAAAACTAATCTGGCGATCGAGCAAGACGATGTGCGTGATTGGGATTTTGGCGATCTACCCGAGTCTGTCGATGCGAATGTCGCAGGTGTAGATATGCGTTTGTATCCAGCGGTAGTTGATCAGGGTGAATGTGCAGCGGTGCGCTGTTTAGATTCGCAAGCGCGTGCGGCATCGGCTCATCAGAAAGGTTTGCGGCGTCTGTTGTTGATGCGTTTAGCACCCACAGTGAAAGATTTACGTAAACGTGTAAAACAGCAGCAGGCGATGCTGCTGCAATATACAAAAGTACCTTCGCGTGCGGGCAGTAATGCAAAGCCGATTGCGTTGGATGAGCAATTGGTTGAGCGAATTGTTGATCTAGCATTTGATCTTGCGAATGTGGATGCGCACTCAAGCTGCCTTTGAGGTGTTATATGACTTGGGTCGCTCAAAGTTGCATGAGATTGCGGATCAAGTGATCACAACGATGACTCAAGTGCTTGCTAGTTACCATCAGCTACGCAAGTTGCTCGATAAGGTGACGCATATCAGTTTGCTCAGTTCAGTGAAGGATGTGCAGGCGCATATGGACCGACTGGTCTATCAAGGGTTTATTAGCGATGTGGCTGCTGAACCGCTAGCGCAATACGGACGTTATCTCAAAGCGATTGAGATGCGCGTCGAAAAGCTTCAGGCAGGCGGTCATGCGCGTGATGCTCAAGGGAGGCGGGAGAAGGCAGCGGTAGAAGAGAAATGGCTGCAACGTGATCAGCAGGCGCGAGAAAAAGGCTTGTTTGATGAGCGTCTTGATGAGATTCGTTGGCAGCTAGAAGAGCTAGCTATCTCCTTGTTTGCGCAAGAGGTGAAAACCTTATATCCCATCTCGGTAAAGCGTCTTGAAAAGCGTTGGAAAGAGTTAGGGCTCTAGTCGTTTAGCTAGGGTAAAATCGATTTATTGTTAACCACACATTCAAGGAACACTCATGGCGACATGTCACTGTGGATCAGGTAAACCTTATGTAAAATGCTGCGAGCCTTATATCAATGGTGAGCTAGCACCAACCGCTGAAGCTTTGATGCGTTCACGTTATAGCGCGTATGTCGTAGGCGCTGTGGATTACTTAGGTGAGACTTTGCATCCGGACCATCGCTCTGACTTTGATCGTAATGCGACCGCTAAATGGGCCTCAGAATCAGAGTGGAAGCAGCTGGATATCTTGGCGACCGAAGGTGGCGAAGAAGGTGATGAGGAAGGCATCGTTGAGTTCCGTGCGATCTTCAGTGAGTCTGGCGGTGAAGATATGGCGCACACCGAACGCAGTCGCTTCGTCAAAGAGGGCGATCGTTGGTATTACGTAGATGGTTTGTTGCCAACGCCTGTGACTTATCGTCGCGAAGACGAAAAGGTAGGTCGTAACGATCCATGCCCTTGTGGTAGCGGCAAGAAATATAAGAAGTGCTGCGGCAAGTAAACAAACCTTATAGCGAGTCCTGCGTTCAAAATCGTGATCCGATCCTCTCGGTTCTGCGAGAGGTACTTGTTGATTGTCATCACGTGCTAGAGATTGGTAGTGGCACCGGTCAGCACGCGGTTTATTTTGCTGAAGCACTAGCACCCCTAATTTGGCAGTGCAGTGATGTTGAAGAACATCATCCAGGTATCAATGCGTGGATTGATGACTACACGGGCGATAATTTACGTCGTCCGATTGCGCTAGACGTTACACGCGATGCTTGGCCAAAGTCACACGTTGATGCCATCTATAGTGCGAATACTGCACACATCATGAGCGAGCCAGATGTTGAAGCTATGTTCGAAGGTGTAGGGCGTCTATTAACTGCTAATGCACCGTTCGTTTTATACGGACCATTTAACATTGATGGCCAATATACGGCTGAAAGTAATGAGCGCTTTGATCAGTATCTTCGTGCGCAAGACCCCGAGATGGGTGTGCGCGATACGGCATGGTTAAAAAGCTTGGCTGATAAAGTTGGGCTCACACTTGAACGAATGGTCGATATGCCGGCCGATAACAAAACATTGATATGGCGAAAACTGTAGGTCAACGTATTAAGTCGTGGGGTATCACGCTGCTATTGGCAGTGGTGGTGTTCTCAGCGCTATCGGCGTGGAAGTCGAAAGATATGTTGTTAGGTCCGGCACCCGTGTTAGCCGGTTATGACTTGCAAGGTCAGTTGATGACGCTTGAGCCTAAAGATGAGCCGACGCTGATTTATTTTTGGGCGACTTGGTGTCCGATCTGCGGTTTTACTATCTCAAGCATTGCAAGTATCGCTGAAGACTATCCCGTGATTACGGTGGCAACGACATCCGGTAGTGAAGAAGAGATTGCGACTTACCTTTCGCAAAAGAACATTAGCCTGCCGGTAATGATGGATGACTCAGGTGATTTAGGTCGCCACTGGGGTGTGACTGGCGTGCCCGCGATTTTTATCGTGGATTCAAAAGGCCAGATTACCCATCGCAGCTTGGGTTATGCTTCTGAGCTTGTGCTAAGAGCGCGCTTGGTGCTCGCTGATTAATCTTCGCCAATGATGCGCTCTTCGCGAGGTGCGCTGAGGAGTTTTTCTGCTTCTGGCTGAGTCTTGGCGAAAATCAGGCGGCAGTCGTGGTTCATATTGGCACCGCCAATCTCAGCACGTTTGGTGCGAGCGAGCTCACGAGCTTCTTTGTAACTATCTAATTTATCAACATATTCCAATTTCTTGGTATTGTTGGCAGGGTTAACCGTGACGAAGTACACAAAATAAGGCATGGTTAGAACTCAATAATAAAAAACGCCGCAAGCCTATCATGAGGCCGGTTAAGCGAAAACCACGTGTTAGTGGTGCATAGGGGGATGTCATGGATAAAGATTCTGAGTTTCAAAGCCAGATAACAAAGTTAGGTAACCAGATGGTGGATGGCTTTCATCTGTTGGGCCTGTTTGTCATTGGCGCTGCGATTATTTGGGCCTCTTGGGCGGAGGTGTTTAATATCATCGCTGAGCATGACCATCCAACCATTAAAGACATCCTCTTGCTATTTATCTATTTAGAGCTTGGTGCGATGGTCGGCATCTATTTCAAAACCAAGCGACTGCCGGTGATCTTCCTGATCTACATCGCGATTACAGCTTTGACGCGTTTGTTAACCATCGACGCAAAACAAATGACCGATATTCATATGATTACCGTAACCGGTTCAACTTTGGTTTTATGTCTGGGGGTTGTTTTACTGCAGTTTGGTAGCTCCAAACTTCGTGGTTCATCTGAATGTGAAATGGATACCAAAGGTTAATGGCAGATTTCCCGAAAATATCGCGCGCTATCCCTCAGCAGCGTTATAAGTATGGTGAGTTCATGGTCTCGGTCTTGGGTGATATTGAAAGCCCTGAGCCACATGACTATCGATACATCATGGCTTTTGTCAAAGAGGGTGGCTCAAAGCCTGTCGCTTTTGTCACTTGTGAACGTTCCGAAGGTGACTTTCGTCAGCAAGGTCAGTATCAATTGCGGGTGATAAATAGCTCCATGGATGAAGTCATGGCGGCTGATGATCGCTACGGTAAACTGAGTGTTTTCTGCGAGCAGGGGCTTGAAATTGGCAGCCAATTGCTTTCTCTGGCTGATGAGCAGCCATTTCCGATCGGATAAACCCTATCCATCTACTGCTTTTTAGCGCGGTTTCGGTAGAATCTGTCTCAGAATAAGTAGTAACTCTTTTAGGAGGCGACATGAGCGAACAAGCTGAGAGCGCACAATCCAACCCAATTCTTTCAATCATCCTTGCCGGTATCGGTTTGATGGGTGTTGCCGCGGTGTTTTTGCCAGCGGATCTCGTGCCTCAAATCTCTCAATCAGCCCCGACTGAAGAGGCTAAGCCAGAGGCTTCTGTTGCAGCTGAGCCAGAGACCTCTGTTGCAGCTGAGTCAGCACCGGCACCGGTTGTTGATAAGACAGACGTTAAAGTAGCACCTGTGTTTGTACCAGTAGAAGAGCTAAGTCAAACAGAACAAGTCGTCGAGACGGTTAAAGAAGCTGTGACTGAACAGGTTGAGCAAACGCAAGAAACAGTTGCCGATGTGGCGACTGAAGCGACGAATACGGTGACTGATGTTGCAGATACAGCGGTAACGGCAGTGACTGACATGATGAATACCGTGATGCCAACTGCACCGGTAAATTCAACTGAACAACCAGCTAACAATACGCAGCGTCCAGTGGCGCCTCAGTTCCGTCCTCAGTACATGCCGTATATGGATGGTCGTTGGCCGGCACCTCCGGGCTACTACCCACCGCAGAACTATCAGCCGCGTCCACCTTGGGGTTACCAACCACCGCCTCAGCAGCAGCGCTAATAAAAAAGCCTCGCAGTGCGGGGCTTTTTATTCGGGCAAATTGTGAATTAATCCTCTTGGGATTCCTTTTCATTTTGTCCTGCGTCTTCAGTGGCTCGAACGAAGGGTCGCATCTCGCCACGGTCATGCTCGACAACAACATAATTGCCATCTGCAAAGGTCATTTTGGTGGCGTAGAACAAGGTTTTTTTGTTTCGTTTGATAATCGCAACAATCAGGCCTGCGACTGAACCGATCAGGGCGCCATCAATACCCATAGCAAACCAGAGAACCGCAGCAAGAATGCCTGCTGAAATAACCAAGGCAATAATGAAGGTGGTGAAATCAAATGCGAGCTTTTCAATGGGGTCAGTCTTAATTTGGAAGACATGCTCAGCTTTATAAGACGCCGTTTTATTGCTGACGACATTGATAGACGAGTTGCCATCATTAAGCGTAATAGTGCCTTCTGTCCCAAAAGAACCTTCGGTAACTCTTAACATACAGTCCCCCAACTATATTCAAGTATGTGTTTTTTTATCATGAAGCTTAAAAGGGCACAAACACTCTGAATATTAGGGAATACTTCTTAGGCACTAGCAATTTCGGTGCTGAAGTCGGTTTCTTGCTCTGCATATAAGCTTGCATACAGGCCATCTTCTTTGAGTAATTGCTGGTGACTACCGTCTTGTACGAGCTGGCCACCATCAAAAACCAAAGCGCGATCGGCTTGTTTCACTGCGCTGAGTCGATGTGCAACGATTAAGGTGGTTCTACCTTTTAAAAAGCTTTGAAGTGCTTTGTGCAATTTATGTTCGGTATCTGTATCTAAGGCGGATGTGGCTTCATCTAATATCACGACTTTAGGGTCACTTAATACTAAGCGGGCAATGGCAAGTCGTTGGCGCTGACCACCGGATAAACGAATACCGTTACGTCCAACTGTGGTGTTTAAGCTGTCGCTAAGTTTTGTAACGGTTTCTTTTAACTGCGCGACCTCGAGCGCATGCCATAGTTGCTCATCAGTAAAGTCGCGACCTAGTGTGAGATTGGCGCGTATCGTGTCGTTAAACAACGCTGGATGCTGAAGGACAGTAGCAACGTTATCGCGAACCACGCTTAAGCCGATCTCTTTGACGGAATGTCCATTGAAAAGCACATCGCCTGACTGTGGCGTATAGAGCCCAAGTAGTAATTGAACGAGGGTGGTTTTACCGCCGCCACTGGCGCCAACTAGAGCAACTTTCTCGCCGGATTCAATTCGGATATTCACATCTTTGAGAACCGGTGAATCGGGTAAGTAGCTGAAGGTGAGATGGCGTGTTTCGATCGAGACAGTATCGTGATCGATAAAGGGATTGGTTTTTGCTATGTACTCTGGCTCTAACCCGACATCCATCAATTGATTGATACGCACCAAGGCGGCGCGTGCTGAGTGATAGGCGTATTGAATACCGAGTATCTCTTGTACGGGCGTCATCATGAACCAAAGGTATGCAAAGACAGCGAGCATCTGGCCAATTGAAAGGTCTGAATATAGAACCATTACCATCGATAGCGCGCGGAAGGTGTCAAAGCCAAACAGGAACACCATGAAAGAGAATCGACCCGCTGCATCAGACTTCCAGGTGTAATTGGCTGAATGGTCACGAATATTACTCGCAGCATCGATAACGCGTTGAACGAAATGCTTCTCGCGGTTGGCAGCGCGAATCTCTTGAATCGCATCGAGCGTTTCACCTAATGATTCTTGAAATAACTGATAAGCTGAGTTTTCTTTCTTTTTAAGCTGCTTAACGCGCCGACCTAACGCGGTGGTGAGGTAAATCACAAAAGGGTTGAGCAGCATGATGAAGAGTGCGAGCTGCCAATGCATCCAGAACAACACAATGGCTGTGCCGAGTATGCTTAAAACGGCGACGATGAATTTACTGGTGGTTTGGCTGACAAATTGATCGATAGCATCGAGATCCGTCACCAAATGCGAAGCAACGGTGGAGCTACCGAGCGTTTCATATTCCGACATCGAAAAACGTTGCAGTCTTAAAAGTAGGTCGCGGCGCATTCTAAAGATGAGGTCTTTAGAGATGATGGTGAACTGACGTGTTTGCCAAACGCCGAATATCAAGCTGGCTAAGCGAAGTGAGATGGTGAGTACCAAGATGGCGGTGATGTAGAGGATGGCGCCGTGCCATTCGCTTGGAAATAACTGCTGAAGTGCGGCGACGGTGCTGCCTGGTTGATTGAGTAAAACCTCATCAACTAGTAATGGAATGAGTAGGGGGATAGGTACCGATACAGCCGCGCCAAAAATCGCGATAAGGTTAGCGCTAATTAGTTCGCGGCGATGCCGCGTTATCATGCTGATAAGCTCGGACCAGCGATAAGGTGTTGAGCGCAGTTGGGCAGATTCGAATTGCATCTCAGGAGTATCAATGCCGCTTGTTTTCAATACAACTCACAATCACTTACAACGACTAGGAACTTTGTTCGCTTTGCTCATGATGTGGCTATCAAATGCGACATTTGCACTGAACTTTGAGGGTGACTTTGTGCAAGGGGGCATGGTGGTGGTAAAGGATGCTGATGTGATTGCCGCTTGGCAGGATGACGAGTCAGTGCGTGTATCTGATTCAGGTCGCTTCTTGTTGGGTTTTGGTCGTGATCATGGCAAGCAAGTGGCGATCAAAGTGAAGTACCGCGATGGCCGTGAAGAAGTGTTAAGCAAGACTATTGCGCCGCGCGAGTTCAATATTCAGCGCCTCACGATCAAAAACAAGCAGCAAGTTAACCCCACTAAGCCTGCGATCTTGGCGCGCATAAAGCGTGATAACGCCGGGGTGAAGAAAGCGCGTGAGCTTAATGATGCGCGTGAGGATTTTGCTCAAGGCTTTATCTGGCCAGCGATCGGACCTATCTCTGGTGTTTATGGCAGTCAACGGATTCTCAATGGCACGCCAAAGTGGCCTCACTATGGGGTGGATATTGCGTTGCCGACCGGAACGCCGGTAGTGGCGCCTGCGGATGCGATTGTGACTTTTGCGGATGACGATCTATTCTATTCTGGTGGTACGTTGATCATGGATCACGGTCATAAGCTGAGCTCGAGCTTTTTGCATTTAAGCAAGATCACGGTAAAGCCGGGTCAACGCGTGAAGCAGGGAGAGGTGGTTGGCAAGATTGGTGCGACAGGTCGGGTTACTGGTGCACATCTCGATTGGCGGATGAATTTACGCGGTCATCGAATCGACCCACAATTATTGGTCGAACCGATGCCAAAAGTTGCGCAATAAGCCCCGTTATTAGGTAGTTCGTGCGATAATTACGCCATTATCTTTTTTAACCGGCGTGGTGGGAAATGAGATCGCGTTATTTGTTAATTTTCAGTCTGTTGCTGTCAGGTGTGGCCAGTTCTACCAATCTGCTCGAGCTTTATCAGCGGGCGCTCAAGGCAGATCCAGAGTGGTTGGCCGCGCAGTCGACTGAAAAAGCATCGGCTGAGGCCTATCCGCAGGCGTTGTCGTATCTGCTACCGAATGCCTCGGTGACCTCTACCTATACCGACAGCTTCAAAGATGCTGGTGACACCAATTCTCGCTTAGATTCGTTAGTGATCAATCAGCGTTTATTCAACCTGGGTTCGTTTGCGGGTTTGAGTCAGGCTGATTTGAAAACCGAGAAAGCAAAGATTGTTCTGCGTGATGAGGTTGATGCGCTGAAGTTACGTGTGACTGAGCGTTACTTTGATGTGCTGACTGCGCAGGATGGTGTGACCTTTGCAGAAGCTGAAGAGAAAGCGCTTTCACGTCAGCTTGATCAGGCTAAGTTGCGACTCGAAGTGGGTCTGATTCCGATTACTGACGTGCTCGAAGTGCAAGCACGTTTTGATACCAGTGTGGCAGCGACCATCGCGGCACGTAATGAGCTCGATAGTGCGTTGGAATCGTTAAAGACGTTTGTCGGTCCGGATGTGAATAACAGCTTACCGGTGATGAAAGCCGATGCTGAGTTTCTAACTCTCGATCCTGCATCGATGGATGAGTGGTCAGATTTAGCAATGCAAAACAATGCGGCGCTTGCGCAGGCGCGTTTAAATGTTGAGATTGCCGATAAGCAAGTGGACATCAAACGCTCAGGCCATTTTCCAACTCTAGATCTTAAGGGGTCATTTAATCGTTACGAAGGTGCCGAAGCTAATCAGGTTGATAACGAATCAGTCGCAATCACCTTAACGGTTCCTTTGTTTGCAGGTGGTTTGACATCGTCTGAGTCAGCGGAAGCGAGCTATTCCTACGAAGCTGCGAAGAGTGCGTTGGAATTATCTCGTCGTGAAACGATGCGAGCGGTACGTGATGCATATCGTGGTACGCAAGCGGCAATGTCGCGCGTTAAAGCACTCAAAGCGGCTGAAGAGTCAGCGCAAAGTGCATTGAATTCAGTTGAGCAGGGCTTGACCGTCGGCACACGCACAATTGTGGATGTGCTGGATGCGCAAAGTAACTGGTATAAGGCGCGCCGCAATTACGCGCAAGCGCGATATGACTATGTCATCAATGTGCTGAGTTTGCAGCGTACAGCAGGAAATTTAAGTGATGCGTCAATTGAGCGTGTAAACGCAATGTTGGCCAAGTAAGGTTTATAGACGATGTCTGGTAATACGATTGGTAAATTATTTACGGTAACAAGCTTTGGTGAGAGTCATGGTTTAGCGATTGGCTGCATCATTGATGGTTGTCCTCCAGGCATGGAGCTATCAGAAGCTGACATCCAGCCAGATCTTGAGCGTCGTCGCCCCGGTAAAACCCGTCATACCACGCAACGTCGTGAGATGGATGAGGTGCAAATCTTATCCGGTGTATTTGAAGGTAAAACCACCGGTACGCCAATTGGCCTGTTGATTCATAACACCGATCAGCGATCAAAAGATTACGGCGATATCGCGCAGAAGTTTCGTCCCGGTCATGCGGACTACACCTATATCCAAAAGTACGGCATTCGTGACTATCGTGGTGGTGGTCGTTCATCAGCTCGTGAAACGGCGATGCGAGTGGCTGCTGGTGCGGTAGCGAAAAAGTTTTTGAAAGAAGCTTTTGGTATTGAGGTGCGCGGTTATTTATCAGCACTCGGTCCAGTAACGCCTGAGGGCTTTTCTTGGGATCCGGTAGAGAACAATCCTTTCTTCTGGCCGGTAGAATCACAAGTCGCTGAGCTTGAGACCTATATGGATGACCTGCGTAAAAGTGGTGACTCTGTAGGTGCAGAAGTGACTGTCGTTGCCGAAGGCGTGCCACCAGGTTGGGGTGAGCCGATCTTTGATCGTTTGGATGCCGATATTGCTCATGCCTTGATGGGTATTAATGCAGCTAAAGGCGTTGAGATAGGTGCTGGCTTCCAGTGTGTCTCACAGCTCGGTACTGAGCATCGTGATCAGATGGCGCCACAAGGTTTTCTGAGTAACAACGCTGGCGGTGTGCTCGGTGGTATCTCGAGTGGTCAGGATGTTGTGGCACGTGTGGCTTTTAAGCCAACATCAAGTATTCGCTTAGGCGGTCAAACGGTTGATGTAGCCGGTGATGCAACCGATGTCATCACTAAAGGTCGTCATGATCCTTGTGTCGGCATTCGTGCGGTACCGATTGCGGAAGCGATGTTGGCCATTGTGTTGCTCGATCATGCATTACGTCAGCGTGGCCAAAACGGTCATGTAACGCCAGAAACGCCTGTTATTCCTGCGTCAGCTAAGTAAGCGTCCGGGTTCGGCGGGCGTCATTATGCAGCTGCCTTACTGGCGACTCTCTTCCTTCTATTTTTTTTTACTTCGCGCTCTTGGGCGCGTTAGTACCTTATTGGGGTTTGTTTTTACAAAATCGTGGCTTTGATGCGATAGCGATCGGTGAGCTGATGGCGATCCTGATGGCGACAAAAATCGTCGCTCCCTATATCTGGGGTTGGCTGGGTGATCACTTAGGTCATCGTATGCGAATTGTGCAGGTTGCCTCGTTAATCTCTTTATTGGTGTTTGCCTTGATGTTTGAGGCAAATACCTATTGGTCAATTGCCTTGGTAATGACCTTGTATAGCTTCTTTTGGAATGCATCGTTACCGCAATTCGAAGTGGTGACCTTTACCTATCTAAAAGAACGTATCGCTAAATACGCACAGATCCGCTTATGGGGTTCGGTGGGTTTTATTATTACAGTGCTACTGCTCGGAATGTGGGTTGATCATCAGGGCACAGAGGTTATTTTGCCGGTAGTCATGGCAATCTTCATTAGCATATGGCTGAGTTCCTTATTTGTTAAAGACCCTGACCCAGAGCCGCATCCTCATCAAGAGATCTCTTTATCGCAGGTGCTTAAGAAGCCGGCGATCATTGCCTTCTTTGTCGCGGTTTTTTTGATGCAGATGAGTCATGGGCCTTATTACGCTTTTTACTCAATCTACATGGAGCAACACGGTTACAGCAAAACCTTTATTGGCCAGATGTGGGGATTGGGTGTATTTGCTGAAGTGCTGATGTTTATCGTGATGCACCGACTATTGGAACGATATGGCGCGCGACGCGTCTTAGTGGCAAGCCTATTATTAGCCGCTATGCGCTGGATAATGATTGGTGCTTGGCCAGATTCCTTAACAAATATTGTCTTAGCGCAGTGTTTGCATGCCGCTACATTTGGTACCTTTCATGCATCAGCCATTCATTTGGTGCATCACTACTTTAGGGGGCGTCTACAAGGCCGAGGTCAGGCGCTGTACTCGAGTGTGAGTTTTGGTGCCGGGGGTGCGATGGGGAGTTTGGCTAGTGGTTATGCTTGGGAAAGTTTAGGGCCGTTTCATACCTTTGCAATTGCAACGGTGTTTGCAGTGATGGGTGCGTGGGTTGCGTGGCAATTCATCGATAGCGCTCATGATCACTGAGGGTAAAAAATGCGTTTGATCAATCAACTAAAAAAGCGAGCTTTACCGGTGCTTATTATCGGTGGCGCGGTCTTGGTGGCTGCGTTACTTATCGCAACTAAGCCTCAGGTCGAGCCTGTTATCGCTAAAGAGAAGGCATGGCTTGTTAGCACGCAGGTGGTACAGGTTGCTGAAGCTCATCCTCATCTCACTCTATTTGGTCGTGTCGAATCTTTATGGTCGACGAACTTGACCGCGAGTACGCCAACCGATGTGGCAAAGGTGCATGTGGTTGAAGGCGACAATGTGACACAAGGCGATGTGTTGGTCTCGTTAGACGATCGTGATGCCAAACTTGTTTTGCAGCAGCGAGAAGCTGATGTTGAGCAAGCCGAAGCCAAACGGATCGCAGAGAAAAATCAATACAAGACAGATAAAGAAGCACTGCCACGTGAAGAAAATCTTCTTAGCTTTGCTAAAAAGAAGTCGAGCGTTTTGAACGGTTAGCCAAAACTCAGGTGGTTGCGGTATCAGCGTTAGAGCAAGCGCGTCAGGCGTATGAGAAACAGGCGATTGCATTTGCAACGCGTCAACAAGCATTGGCGAATCATGAGTCACGTCAAAAAGAAGCAGATGCAGCCTTTACTCGCGCTAAAGCATTGCATGATCAAGCGCAGATTGAGTTATCGCGTATGCAGGTCAAAGCCCCCTTTAAAGCACGCGTAGCAAAGGTGAATGTTTCACCTGGTCAGCGTCTTCGTACTGGTGATGTGATTGCCGAGGTTTATGACCTAGATGCTTTTGGTCGCACGAGCACAGATACCCACCTCGCAGCTGATGAATTTGCGACTCGCGATGGCGAATAATCAAACCATCACCGCAAAAGCTGTCGTGGATGGTCAACAAGTCACCGGTATCTTTAAAAACCTGGTGGGTGAGGTTGAGCAAGCGAGTGGTGGTTTAGAAGCCTTGTTTGCGCTTGAGCAAGGTGATGCTGTGTTGACGCAAGGTCGCACCATTCAGCTAGATGTTGTGTTACCCAAAATCGCAGGTGTTGTAGTGATTCCACGTGAGGCGTTTTATAGCGGTAATCGCGTATTCGTCATGGATGCTGAGCATCGCATGCGTTCTGTTGAGGTAGCTTTGTTGGGTTCGACACTAGATGATGCAGGTGAGTCTCGTTTAATTGTGCAATCAAACAAACTAAAAGCTAGCGACAAGTTGGTGACAACCCAGTTACCCAATGCGATTGATGGGTTGCTATTACGCTCATCTGAGGCGCAGTAATGACCGGTTTTCAGCATCGTAATGATTTGATCGGTATTTTTGCGCAGAACAAGGTTGCTGCGAATCTGCTGATGATCATCATGTTGCTGACTGGCGCATGGGGCTTATCCAATCTTAATGTGCAGTTTTTCCCTAACTTTGAACTTGAGATTGTTCAAGTGCGCACGGTTTGGGCAGGTGCAAGTGCGGAAGATGTCGAGCGCTCGCTTACACAGCCGTTAGAGAACGCCTTAAGGTCAGCCGATGACCTTGATGATATGAGCTCTACCTCTGCGCAAGGGGTGAGTGTGGTTACGCTTGAGTTTCCTGAAGGGAGCGATATGGGTGACAAGGTATCCCGCGTCGAAGAGTTAGTGAACTCTGTTCGTAATCTACCCCAAGACAGTGAGCGAACAGAGGTAACGCATTTGGCGCGATACGAAGATATTGCGCGAATGATGGTGTATGGCCCGGATGATCTACGTCAGTTGCGACCTTTGGTGCGTCGTTTAGAACGTGAGCTTCTCGATGCGGGTATCTCACGTGTTCAGATAAATGGTTTGCCGGAAGAAGAGATAGCGATTCAGATACCACGCCGTCATCTTGAAGACTTATCGTTATCGCTTGATCAAATCAGTCAAAAGATCAATGCTACCTCTCGTGATTTACCTGCCGGCATGTTGGGGCGAGATGAAAGTGGCGTCGAGATGCGTACTCAAAGTCAACGTCGTGATGAAAAAGGCTTCGCTGATCTTCCTATCATCTCAGATGAAAATGGACGTTTGGTGTTAGTTGGCGATGTGGCTGAGATCGAGCGGCGTGCGCGTCCTAATCAAGTCACCATGACCTACAAAGGCAAGCCTGCGATTGAAATGAAAATGCAGCGCGCCACCACGGCAGACTCACTTAAGTCAGCTGAGATCATGAATAATTATTTGGCAGATATTCGACCACGTCTACCACAAGGTGTTGAATTAGTTCTTTATGACGAGAACTGGCAGCTGATCAAAGATCGTATCAATCTGCTGTTAAAGAATGGCTTAGGCGGCTTGATTCTGGTGGTGGGTATTCTTTATCTCTTTTTGAATGGCCGAGTGGCGACATGGGTAACCGTTGGTATCCCAGTGTCTTTCATGGCGACCTTGGCTGTGATGTATGTCGCGGGCGGCAGCATCAACATGATTTCGTTATTCGCACTGATCATGGCGCTCGGTATTATCGTCGACGATGCCATCGTGGTAGGTGAAGATGCATTAACACACCATCAAACAGGTGAGAGTTCGCTTGAAGCAGCAGAGGGTGGTGCGCGTCGTATGTTAGCGCCGGTTATGTCCTCATCCTTAACAACCATTGCGGCCTTTATTCCCTTGTTCGTTGTCTCAGGTTTGATCGGTAAGTTTCTCGGCGACATTCCGTTTGTGATTGTCTGTGTGATTTTGGCTTCATTGATAGAGAGCTTCTTAGTTTTGCCTGGTCACTTACGCCATAGCTTCAAAGGTATGACAAAAGCCAAGCTTGGTTCGTTCAGAGATCGTTGGAATGTACGCTTTGATAAGTTCCGTGATGGCACTTTCCAAAAAGCGGTGACATGGGCAGTGGATAACCGCATGGCAACCTTAGCGATCGCGTTATCGACCATTATTTTATTAGTCGGTCTTTTGGCCGGTGGTCGCATGGGCTTTACTTTCTTCCCATCGGTGCCAGGCAATATTGTCGTGGCGTCAGCTAGCTTTGTATCGGGTACACCGCCTGAGCGCGTACATGCATTTATTGATCATGTTGAAGAGCAGCTTTATGAAACGGACAAAGCCTTAGGTGGTGGTCTGGTTAAGTTTGCGCAAGTCAGTAAAGGCATGTCTTATCTCTCAGATGCGATTCGGTCGCAAAAGGGAGATCAGTTCGCCTCTGTATTTGTTGAGTTAATTGCTAATGATGCACGTGAGGTGACCAACGATCAGTTCACAACAAAATGGGAATCGCTGATTACTAAGTCACCGGGACTAGAGTATTTCAGTATGGCGGCCCGCAAGGGTGGTCCACCAGGACGTGATCTTGAGATTCGTTTAACCGGCTCTTCCGATACCGAACTTAAGATGGCTTCACTTGAGCTTACCGAAGCGATTAAAGCTATTACCGGTACCCGCAGCGTTGAAGATGATCTGCCATTCGGTAATTTACAGTTGATGTACGAACTCAATGCCACCGGAGCAGCATTAGGTTTATCGACAGATAGTGTGGGGAGACAGTTGCGCGCTGCACTTGATGGTCAGTTGGTGCAGATCTTTAACGAGGGTGATGACGAAATTGAAGTCCGTGTCATGTTGCCGGATAACGAACGTCATCGTCTATCAACGCTCGAAAGCTTCCGTATTTATCTCCCGAATGGCAACACAGTTCCTCTAAGTTCGGTGGTTGATATTAAAGAACGTCGTGGCTTTAAAGCACTTCGACACGCTGATGGTCAGCTAGCAGTAACCGTTCTTGCAGATGTGAATACTAAGGTGGCAAACGCAAATGCGATTCGTGAGCAATTGGCTGCGTCTGTTTTGCCGCAGCTAGTTGAAAAATACGATGTGCATTGGGCCTTTACCGGTAAGGCTGAGGATCAAGAGCAAACAAAATCTGATATGAAGCAAGGTGCGCTCTTTGCGCTAGCAATGATTTATATCGTACTGGCTTGGGTGTTTAGCTCTTATGGTTGGCCGCTGGTGGTGATGGCGATTATTCCGTTTGGTATCGTCGGCGCCTTGATGGGTCACTTCTTTATGGGGATTACACAACCATCTTGTCGATGTTTGGTGTGTTTGCGCTATCGGGTATCGTGGTGAACGACTCGATTATTCTGGTGGTTTTCTATAAGCAGCTACGTGAGAAGGGTGAATCGATTCGTGATGCTGTGATTGCCGCTTCGCGCCTGCGTTTACGTGCGGTATTGCTCACCTCATTAACGACGATTGCAGGCTTGCTGCCTTTGTTGTTCGAAACCTCGTTGCAGGCGCAGTTCCTGATTCCGATGGCGGTTTCAATTTCATTTGGTTTAGCTTTTGCGACTTTCTTGGTGCTGTTCTTGGTGCCTGCTTTGTTATCCGCTATGGAATACCGACTCAATCCTGCGGAGAAAACCGCTTAAGCCGATTCTTTACACAAGCGAATCATCGATTGTGCTGCATTCGATAGGCTGCGCTTTTCGTGTGTCACAACACCCAGTTCACGTTGAAGCTGAACTTTTGGAATCTTGATCTCGCGGATGTCCTCAGCGATCAATGTTTTAGGTAGTAGCGACCAACCTAATCCGGTTGAAACCAACATGCGCAGTGTTTCTAAGTAATTCGTTTCCATCGCAACGTTAAGTGCGAGTCCTTGATTGCGTAACAAGCTTTCTAAGATGCCGCGAGTATAGGTATGCGTACTGGGTAGTACGGCAGGGTGCTCAGCAAGATCAGCTAAGCTGGCTTTTTGATGACACAGCGCATGATCTTTAGCAGCAACGAAAACTAGAGGGTCGTGCCAAATGGTTGTGAGTGACAGACGCTCACGTGGCGAGGGTGGCAAGGTCACGATCGCCAATTCCAACTCACCGACCTCAACAGCATGACATGCCTCTTCAGAATCCATGAACTGAATGTCGAGTTCAACATTTGGATAGTGCTGCGTGAATTGCCGCAGAGGATCTGGTAATCGGTGAAGGCCAATATGGTGTGAGGTACCCATAGTGAGTTTGCCCGCGATATCACCTTGCAGATCAGCGACTACGCGTTGCAGTTCTTTTGCATCATTTAAAAGGCGTTGTGCACGAGGAAGTAGGGCGTGGCCGGCCTCAGTCAGAGCGACTTTGCGTCCGATTCGGTCGAATAATTGGGCTTTGATATCAGACTCGAGCTGCGCGATGCGTTTACTGATCGCAGATTGACTGACAAACAGCTGCTCAGCTGCCTGAGAGAAGGAAGTATGTTGTGCCACAGCAACAAAGGCTTGGAGAGCTGACAGGTCCATATTTATTCCTAAAAGGAATGTAATTTATAAAAAATATGAATTTACGGGATAATTATCAATCAGTAAAGTTCGCTCATCTATTCAAGGAGTTAGCTGTATGGCAAAAACGCTTTACGACAAATTATGGGATTCGCATGTGGTGCGACAAGACGATGACGGCACCTGTTTGCTGTATATCGATCGTCACTTAGTTCATGAGGTGACCTCTCCGCAAGCGTTTGAAGGTCTGCGAATCGCAAATCGTCAGCCTTGGCGTCTGTCGGCTAACTTGGCTACGCCAGACCATAACGTACCAACCACTGATCGCACCAAAGGGATTGAAGATCCTATTTCGCGTACTCAGGTTGAGACCTTGGATCTAAACTGTGACCACTTTGGTATCACTGAATTCAAGATGGATGACATTCGTCAGGGTGTTGTGCACGTTGTCGGTCCTGAGCAAGGCGCAACCTTGCCGGGTATGACGGTTGTGTGTGGTGATTCGCATACCTCAACACATGGTGCCTTTGGTGCCTTGGCACACGGTATTGGTACCTCAGAAGTTGAGCACGTGTTGGCGACGCAGTGTTTGATTCAAAAGAAATCAAAAGCGATGAAGGTCGAGATCGTTGGGCCAACTGCGCCTGGCATCACAGCGAAAGATATCGTCTTAGCGATCATTGGTGAGATCGGTACCGCAGGTGGCACCGGTTATGCTATTGAGTTCGCAGGGCAGGGCATTACTGATCTTTCAATGGAAGGTCGTATGACCTTGTGCAACATGGCTATCGAAGGCGGTGCGCGCTCGGGCTTTGTTGCGGTTGATCAAAAGACCATCGATTACGTTAAGGGTCGTCCTTACGCACCTACCGAAGCGCAATGGGACCAAGCGGTGACCTATTGGAATGCCTTGCGCTCAGATGAAGGTGCGCACTTCGATAAAGTGGTCACGATTGAAGGCTCAAGCATCAAGCCGCAAGTCACTTGGGGTACATCACCTGAGATGGTGGTGTCGGTTGATGCCAACGTGCCTGATCCAGCAAAAGAATCTGATGAGGTTAAGGCTGAAGGCATGTCACGTGCGTTGACCTACATGGGCTTAGAAGCGAACACGCCAATCAATCAGATTGCTATCGATAAAGTTTTCATTGGTTCATGTACTAACTCACGAATTGAAGATTTGCGTGCAGCAGCTGAAGTGGCGAAAGGCCGTAAAGTTGCTGATAACGTGAAGTTGGCCTTGGTTGTGCCAGGTTCAGGGCTGGTTAAGCAGCAAGCTGAGTCAGAAGGCTTGGATAAGATTTTCACCGAAGCCGGTTTTGAATGGCGTGAACCAGGTTGTTCGATGTGTTTGGCAATGAATGCTGATCGCCTTGAGCCGGGCGAGCGTTGCGCATCAACCTCTAACCGTAACTTTGAAGGTCGTCAGGGTCAGGGTGGTCGTACGCATTTGGTGAGTCCTGCGATGGCTGCTGCTGCGGCAGTTGCCGGTCACTTCACTGACGTTGCGTCGCTGGCATAAGGAGAGTTGAGATGGAAAAGTTCACAGTTTTTAACGGTGTTGTTTGTCCTTTGGATCGCTCGAATGTTGATACCGATGCGATCATTCCAAAGCAATTTTTGAAATCGATTAAGCGAACAGGCTTTGGTCCTAACTTATTTGATGAGTGGCGTTACCTTGATCATGGTGAGCCAGGTATGGATAACAGCAAGCGTCCATTAAACCCTGACTTCATTCTTAATGATCCACGTTACGTAGGTGCGCAGATTTTATTGGCTCGTGAAAACTTTGGTTGTGGATCATCACGTGAGCACGCGCCTTGGGCACTTGAAGATTACGGCTTTAAAGTGATCATTGCGCCTAGCTTTGCGGATATCTTTTTTAACAACAGCTTTAAAAATGGTTTGTTGCCGATCATTTTAGATGCGCAGACGGTTGATGGCTTGTTTGCTAAAGCAAATGGACCAGAGGCTCTAAAAATTGAGGTCGACCTTGGAGCTCAAGCCCTTAGGGTTGGCGATGAGACGATTTCATTTGATGTAGATCCATTCCGTAAGCATTGTTTGATAGAAGGCCTTGATGACATTGGTCTGACCTTGCAGCATGTTGATGACATCAAAATTTATGAAGAAAAGGCGAAGCAAAATACGCCTTGGCTATTTAACTGATTTAAGGAATCACTATGACTAAACGTGTATTGGTACTGCCAGGTGATGGCATTGGTCCTGAGATTGTTGCTGAGGCGGTCAAGGTTCTTGATAAGTTGGTTGGCGAAGGTCTTGATATTGAATTAGACGAAGGTCTGGTTGGCGGTGCGGCCTACGATGCAACCGGTAACCCTTTACCGGAGGCTACCTTGGATATGGCGCGTGAAGCAGATGCCATTCTGCTCGGCGCTGTAGGTGGCTATAAATGGGAGTCGTTGGATATATCAGTTCGTCCTGAAAAAGGTTTGCTAGGTTTACGCTCAGAGTTGGGTTTGTTCTCAAACTTGCGTCCTGCGGTCTTATCGCCACAGTTGGCTGATGCATCTTCACTTAAGCCTGAGATTGTTGCGGGCTTGGATATCATGATCGTGCGTGAATTGACCGGTGGTATTTACTTTGGTCAGCCACGTGGCATTCGCGAGCTTGAGAATGGTGAGAAGCAAGGCTTTAACACCTTGGTTTATGCAGAACATGAGATCGAGCGCATCGTGCGTTCTGCTTGTGATATTGCTATGAAACGAGGCAAGAAGCTGTGTTCAGTCGATAAAGCGAACGTGCTGGAGGTAACTGAGCTATGGCGTGAAGTGGCGACGCGTATTGTTGAGAACGAGTACCCAGAGATTGAGTTGAGCCACATGTATGTGGATAACGCTGCGATGCAGTTAGTTAAGTGGCCAAAGCAATTTGACGTGATGGTGACCACGAATATGTTTGGTGACATCTTGTCTGACTGTGCCGCCATGTTGACCGGTTCAATAGGTATGTTGGGTTCTGCATCACTGAATGAAAAAGGTCAAGGTATGTACGAGCCAATTCATGGTTCAGCACCGGATATCGCAGGTAAAGGTGTTGCTAATCCATTGGCAACGATTCTTTCGACCGCCATGATGTTGCGTTATAGCTTGAATGAAGAAGCGATGGCTGATCGTATTGAAGCGGCAGTGAATAAGGTTCTGGACCAAGGTTTGCGTACGCCGGACATCATGTCTGATGGTATGACCGAAGTGAATTGTGAAGCGATGGGTGATGCTGTCGTTGCAGCGCTGTAAGGAAGAATTAAATGACAATTAAGCGTGTAGGTTTTGTAGGTTGGCGCGGCATGGTGGGTTCCGTATTGATGGAGCGCATGCAAGCGGAGAACGATTTTGCACACATTGAAGAGCCAGTATTCTTTACCACCTCACAGGTCGGCGAAGCAGGCCCTGATGTGGGTAAGGGTTCAGCGCCACTGAAAGATGCATCTGACATCAATGAATTAATGTCAATGGACGCAATCGTGACCTGTCAGGGTGGCGATTACACTAAATCAGTTTTTGATGATCTGCGTAAAGCGGGCTGGAAAGGCTATTGGATTGATGCGGCATCATCATTGCGTATGGCTGATGACAGCGTGATTGTTTTAGATCCAGTGAATCGTGATGTGATCGATTCAGCTTTAGCTAATGGCAAGAAGGACTTCATTGGTGGTAACTGCACCGTGAGTTTGATGTTGATGGGCTTGGGTGGCTTGTTCAAACATGACTTGGTTGAATGGATGACCGCCATGACTTATCAAGCGGCATCTGGTGCGGGTGCGCGCAATATGCGCGAGCTGCTTAACCAGATGGGTCATCTGCGTGATACTTCAGCAAACTTATTAGATGATCCTTCATCTGCAATTTTGGATATCGATCGTGTGGTCACTGATGACATGCGTTCATCAGCATTCCCAACCGAGAACTTTGGCGTGCCATTGGCGGGTAGCTTGATCCCTTGGATCGATGTGGCGCTTGAGAACGGCCAATCAAAAGAAGAATGGAAAGCGGTTGCTGAAACCAACAAGATTTTAGGTCGTAGCGATCGTCAGATTCCGATTGATGGTACCTGTGTGCGTATCGGTGCGATGCGTTGTCACAGCCAAGCATTGACCATTAAATTAAAGAAAGATGTGCCAATCGATGAGATAGAGCAAATGTTGGATGAGGCGAATCAGTGGTCAAAAGTGGTCCCTAACGAGCGTCAGATCACGATGAAGGAGCTCAGCCCTGCCGCTGTCACTGGCACCTTAACAGTGCCGGTTGGCCGTTTGCGTAAATTGAATATGGGTCCAGAGTTTTTGAATGCCTTTACCGTAGGTGACCAATTGCTTTGGGGTGCGGCGGAACCATTACGTCGTATGCTTCGTATCTTGATTGAGCAATAATCTAAAGCGGCCCTTGTGCCGCTTTTTCGTGGAAGTTGAATGAAGCGTTTTTTGTTAGCACTCTCTTTGCTTATCTCACACAGTGTTTTGGCGCTGGGTTTTGGCGAGCTAGAGCTGAAGTCTAAACAGGGTGATCCACTTGATGCACGCATCGTGTTGGTGAATCTTGGTGAGGTTAACCTAACAACTATTAAAGTTGAATTAGCATCCGCAGAAGCACATTCCGCGGCACAGATCCCCTTTGAGCAGGTTTTATCTCAGCTAGCGTTTCGTGTGCAGTCATCAGTTGAGCATGATGCGGTTGTTCGTGTGACCTCTAAAGAACCGATCAATGCTGATTTCTTGCAGTTCTTGGTTGATATGGCGTGGCCACAGGGTCAGCTTCGAAGTGAATACACTGTCAGCTTAAAGCTTCCCGATACGACAGTGGCGTCTTCGGTTGCGGTTGAACTAGCGCAAACATCTTCAGCGACGGTGATCGTACGGAAAGACGATACGCTCAGTCAGATTGCACTAGAGCATAAGGCGAGTGATGTCAGCATGACGCAAATGATGATGGCATTGCACATGAATAACCGTGAAGCCTTCATCAACGACAACATTAATTTAATGCGAACCGGTGCGGTACTTCAGCTGCCGCAAGCTGAACAAGTGCGTTCTATTACACGTGGTGAGGCGGGTCGTCATTTCGCAGCCCAAATGCAACAGTGGGATGAGATCCGTGGTTTGAATGTACCTTCAGCGCAAAGCGAAGTTGGTATTGCACCTGTTGTAGAGCAATCGGACTATCTACAGATCGCGACACCAGAGTTTCAAGATGCTGATGGTCAGGCAGGTGTTGTTCAGGCAGAAGGTGAGTTGGTTGATCAAGAGTCTCAAGCGATCAATTTGATGCAGGAAGATGTTGCTGCTAAGCAGCTGACTAATGAGCGCTTAGAGGAAGAGGTTACCTTGCTGAAAGAGCAAGTGACCGATATGCAGAAGCTTCTCTCAGTACAAGATCAAGAGCTTGCTCGACTGCAGGTTAATGGCGCTACAGATACCGAAGAAAAGAGTTCTGTGGCGGCCGATTTGAAAGCAGAGGCTGCAGCGTCACCAGTTGAGACATTCGAGATTAGTGAAAAGGATGTAACAATCTTTGGGATAAAGCCCGTGAATGGACATCAAAAAGCTTGCCTGAAAAGGTGAGTCAATTTGCGGATGTCGTTCTGCTAGCGATGTTGGTTGTCATTGTGGGCGTGTTTGTTCGTTTGTTCTCAAGCTCACCTAAAGCAGAAGCGGAAACAGTAAAAGTCGATCAAACACCACTGAGCCCAGAGCAGACAACAGATGATGTTGAGATCCCGGTAGAAGGGGATTTGTTAGAAATCGCACATCTGTTTATTGAGCAGCAAAAATACCCAGAAGCTGAAAAGGCACTTTATGCTGCACTGGATGGCGAGTACGACAGTCTGCAAGTTGGGCATGCCTTGTTGCGTGTTTATTTCCTCACAGGGCAAACAGATCAGTTTATTCGTGTGGCTGAAGAGATGGCCAGTCTGCAGCAAGACCTTTCTGATCGTGAGAAATGGCAAGAAGTTGTCGAGATGGGGCATCAACTGCAACCTGATCATTACTTATTCCTTGTGGCAGGTCATAAGCCTGAGCCGGTTGATCCACCGCGTGCTTCCAGTGCGGATCTTGAGTCGTTAACCACTGACGCTGATGCTGTTGATAAGTCGCCGGAGTCATCATCGGATGTGAATACGTTGGAGATGGCGCTACCTGAAGGTCAGTCGGCAGAACAACTGAACCAAGCTGTAGGCCAGAGTGATATCCAATCCGATGATGTAAAAGCGACCGATGCTAACTTTGATACTCAAACCCAGTCGGCAATCGATAGTCTGTTTAATGATGGTCAAGAGCGCCAAGTCGCGGATGAGTTTGATTTAAAGTGGAATCTTGTAGATACCTATTTAGAAATGGGTGACAAGGACGGTGCATTGCAGCTGTTGCATGAGCTAATTGAAGAAGCACCTGAAGAGTTGCGTGATGAAGCTCGTCGCTTACTGAAGGAGCTTGAGTAAGGATGCGCATTGCGCTTGGCGTCGAATATGACGGAAGTCGCTTTCATGGCTGGCAAGCGCAAGAAGAGGGTGTGCGCACTGTTCAAACCTCTCTTGAGCAAGCCCTAGCGAAAGTCGCAAACCATCCTGTCCGTGTCGTTTGTGCGGGTCGCACAGATACGGGTGTACATGGTTTGGGCCAGGTCATTCATTTCGATACAGAGGCGCAACGTACCCCAAGAAACTGGGTGCTTGGTTCTAACGTCAATCTACCTGATGATGTCAGCGTGACATGGGCGAAAAAGGTCGATGAGAATTTCAGTGCGCGCTTTTCTGCGATAAGTCGCAAGTATCGTTATTTTTATTTTGAATCGCACCGCTCGCTCGGCACCACTGGCAGGGCGTGTTACTTGGATTCATCGTCCACTAAATGCTGATCTCATGCATCAAGCCGCCCAGGCTTTGGTGGGTGAGCATGACTTTTCCAGTTATCGCGCCTTAGGCTGTCAGGCGAAAAGCCCGATCAGAACGCTGCATTCGATCTCGGTTGAACGGCATAATGAGTTTGTTGTGATCAGTGTGCATGCGAATGCCTTTTTACATCACATGGTGCGCAATATTGCCGGCGTGTTGATGGCGATTGGTCGCGAAGATCAGCCGGCGGATTGGGCGAAGACGGTTCTAGAGTTCCGCGATCGGACTTTGGGCGGGGTGACATCGCCACCCGAGGGTTTATATTTTGAGCAGGTCGAATATCCTGCGGAATATGATTTGCCGGCAGCATCCCCGAGCGGATTTCCCATTCAGCCATAATTGACCTGATCACACCCTGAATTCGCGGTGGTTTTGCATCGTCAAGCGGGGTGCTTTTCCTTCATAATAAGCGTCTTATGCGAACTCGAATCAAAATCTGCGGAATTACATCGGTTGAGGATGCCTTAGCGGCGGCTCGCTTGGGTGCAGATGCGATCGGCTTGGTGTTTTATCCACCGAGTCCGCGTTGTGTTGAGGTAGAGCAGGCAGCAGAGATTGCGGCAGCCTTACAGCCGTTTGTTACTACGGTGGGGTTGTTTGTGAATGCTGATGAGCAAAGCATTGCAGATGTTATCTCTCGCGTGCGTATTGATTTGATTCAGTTCCACGGCAATGAATGCAAAGATTATTGTGGCTTGCATCAACGTCCTTACATCAAGGCGGTGCGCATGAGCGATGATGTTGATCTGGATAAGCAGTTCAATGATTTCTCACAAGCGCGTGGTTTGTTGCTAGATACTTACAAAGCCGGTGTGCCAGGTGGTACAGGCGAACAATTTAATTGGGATCGCGTTCCCGCACATCTTGCTGACAAGATCATCTTGGCAGGTGGGTTAAATCCAGAGAATGTGAAAGACGCGGTAGCGCAGGTACACCCTTATGCTGTTGATGTCAGCGGTGGTGTGGAATCTGCGCCAGGTAAAAAAGATACAGAAAAAATGGCCCGCTTTATTCAGGCGGTGCGTAGTCAAGAGAGCAGATCATGAAACTGACCGATCTACCTGATGCATCAGGACACTTTGGCCCTTACGGTGGCGTATTCGTTGCTGAGACTTTGATGGAGCCGATCGACGAGCTTCGTCATGCGTATGAAAAGTACATGAAGGATCCAGAGTTCCTTGCGGAGCTTGATGTTGATCTTAAGCATTATGTCGGACGTCCTTCACCGATCTATCATGCAGAGCGTTTAAGTCGCGAACTAGGTGGTGCACAAATCTATCTTAAGCGTGAAGATTTAAATCACACCGGTGCGCATAAGGTTAATAACACCATCGGCCAAGCCTTGCTAGCAAAGCGCATGGGTAAAACACGCATCATTGCTGAAACTGGTGCAGGTCAGCACGGTGTGGCAAGTGCCACAGTGGCTGCACGCCTAGGTTTGGAATGTGTGGTTTACATGGGTGCTGTGGATGTCGCGCGTCAAGAAGCAAATGTTTATCGCATGAAGCTATTGGGCGCAGAAGTGCGTGCAGTATCTTCAGGTTCTAAGACCTTGAAAGATGCTTTGAATGAAGCGATGCGTGATTGGGTATCAAATGTGGATAACACCTTCTACATTATCGGCACTGTGGCAGGTCCTCATCCGTACCCTGCGATGGTGCGTGATTTCCAAGCGGTGATTGGTCGTGAGTCGCGCGCACAGATGATGCAAATGACCGGACGCTTACCTGACAAGCTTGTTGCCTGTGTCGGCGGTGGTTCTAATGCGATCGGTTTATTCCATCCATTCATCGATGATGCGGAGGTTGGTATCGTTGGTGTTGAAGCTGCGGGTAGTGGCTTAGATTCTGGTATGCATGCAGCGCCTTTGTGTGCGGGTAAGCCGGGTGTTCTGCACGGTAACCGTACCTATTTGATGGAAGACACCAACGGTCAGATTATCGAAACGCATTCGATCTCAGCCGGTTTGGATTATCCGGGTGTTGGGCCTGAGCATGCGTGGTTGAAAGATACCGGTCGTGCTGAGTATGTAGCTGTCACAGATGCTGAGGCGTTAGATGCATTCCACCGTTTGACTCGTACAGAAGGTATTATTCCTGCCCTTGAAACAAGCCATGCCATTGCGCAGGTGATCAAGATGGCGCCTACCATGAGTAAAGACCAGAGTATTCTGGTTAATCTTTCAGGTCGTGGCGACAAAGACATGCACACAGTTGCTGCGAAAGAAGGATTGACGATATGAGTCGTATTGCGGGTTGTTTTGCCGCTCTTAAAGAAAACAATAAAACGGCACTCATACCTTTTATCACCGCGGGTGACCCTCAACGTGAGGTGACCGTCCCTTTGATGCACACCTTGGTAGAACAGGGTGCAGACATCATCGAATTGGGTGTTCCTTTCTCAGATCCCATGGCAGATGGTCCTGTTATTCAGCGTGCCAGTGAGCGTGCGCTTGAGCACCACATGTCATTGCGTGATGTGTTGGCAGTGGTTACTGAGTTCCGTAAAACCAACTCTGATACGCCAGTTGTCTTGATGGGTTATCTCAACCCAATCGAAATCATGGGCTACGAAGCATTTGCTGCAGCCGCACAAGATGCCGGTGTTGATGGTGTGCTGACAGTGGATATTCCGCCAGAAGAAGGTAATGAGTTAATCAATGCGATGCGTGCGCATGAGCTCGATCCAATTTATCTCTTAGCACCAACCTCCACCGAAGAGCGCATCCGTAAGATCACCTCGACCGCCAATGGCTTCGTTTATTATGTTTCTTTGAAAGGCGTTACCGGTGCGGCGAATTTGGATGTTGATGCGGTGTCGGCAAAACTCGATGCCATTCGTCAGACCACCGAAATGCCGGTTGGCGTAGGTTTTGGTATCAAAGATGCGGCGACTGCCAAGGCCATGGCGGCGATTGCAGATGCAGTTGTGGTGGGTAGTGCGATTGTCCAGCGAGTTGAAGATAATGCCGGCGATATCGCGGCAATTCAGGCGTCCGTAGGCGAGTTGATCGCTGAGATGCGTACCGCGATTGATGCCATTTAGGATCGACCTGCTGCTATAATTCAGTCATATTTCACGAACACGTCGAGATCACCATGAGCTGGTTTGAAAAGTTAATGCCGAGCCGTATTCGCACCGAAGTGGCGAGTAAGAAGGGTGTTCCTGAAGGTCTTTGGACCAAGTGTCCTAGCTGTGAAGCGGTGCTCTATCGTAACGAGCTAGAACGTAATGGCGATGTTTGTCCTAAATGTGATCATCACATGCGTATCAATGCTCGTCGTCGTCTGGATTTATTCCTCGATGAAGAAGGCCGTGTTGAGATCGCTGAAAATCTTGAGTCAGCCGATCCGCTGAAGTTTAAAGACAGCAAAAAATATCGCGACCGTATGGTTTCAGCACAAAAAGCGACTGGCGAAAAAGACGCGCTAATCGTGATGCGCGGCACATTGCATAACAATCCAGTTGTGGCTGCAGCTTTCGAGTTCTCTTTCATGGGTGGTTCGATGGGTTCTGTGGTCGGTGAGCGTTTTGTCCGTGCTGTGAATACAGCTTTAGAAAATAACTGTCCGTTGGTGTGTTTTGCGACCTCGGGTGGAGCGCGTATGCAGGAGTCTCTGTTCTCATTGATGCAGATGGCAAAAACGTCGGCAGCGCTTAATCGTTTATCAAAGCGTGGCTTACCGTTTATTTCTGTTTTGACCGATCCAACAATGGGTGGTGTATCCGCTAGTTTTGCGATGTTGGGTGATCTCAATGTGGCAGAACCGAATGCATTGATCGGTTTTGCAGGCCCTCGTGTTATCGAGCAAACGGTTCATGAAAAACTGCCTGAAGGCTTCCAGCGTTCAGAATTCCTCCTCGAGAAAGGTGCTATCGACATGATCGTCGACCGTCGTGAGATGCGTGATCGTCTCAGCAACGTGTTGATGATGCTGATGCAAAAGCACAAGTCGGCATAAAGTGTCCGCTAAGTCGCTCGAGCAATGGCTCGATTGGCAACTCGAACTTCATACCAAAGAAATTGACCTTGGCCTCAATCGGGTGTCACGTGTGTGGCGAGCGATGGGAGCGCCTGCTATTGCTGATAAAGTGATTACCGTTGCCGGGACTAACGGCAAAGGATCAACCGTCGCCTTTTGTGAAGCGATTTATCACGCAGCGGGTTATCGCGTTGGGTGTTATACCTCGCCGCATCTACTGCGTTATAACGAGCGCATCCGCTTAGATCATCAACTGGCTAGCGACGAACAAATTGTTTCTGCGTTTGAAGCGATTGATCAAGCCCGTGGCGAGATTCCTTTAACCTATTTTGAATTTGGCACTTTGGCTGCATTGTGGCTGATGGCGCAAAGCCGGATGGAGATCGCTATCTTGGAGGTGGGTTTGGGTGGTCGTTTAGATGCGGTGAACATCATCGATGCCGATGTCGCGGTGATCACCAGTATTGGCTTAGACCACATGGACTGGTTGGGTAATTCGATCGACAAGATTGGTTTCGAAAAAGCTGGTGTGATGCGCAAAGGTCATCCTGCAGTGCTTGCGGCGAAAGACTTACCGTCGAGTGTTAAAACGCATGCCGATAAGATGGGTGCACCGACCTTTACGATGGGTGAGCAATATCACTTTGAACAAAGCGCTGGAGGCTGGAGCTGGCAAGGTCAAGCACGAGTGCGTCGAGCGCTGCCGTTGCCAAGCATGCGCGGTAGTGTGCAACTTCAAAATGCTGCTGCGGCATTACAGGTTGTTGAGTTGCTCGAAGAGACTTTTCCCGTGGATCAAAATGCTGCCAAAAGCGGTTTGATAGATGCCAAGGTCTTTGGTCGTTTCGATATCTATCAGCACAAGGCGCGATTTGTGGTGGATGTAGGGCACAACCCAGAGGCGGTTGGTCATTTAGCATCACATCTTGGTGATTTATTTGTGCCCGGTAAAGTTCACGCTGTTGTAGGAATGCTGAAAGATAAATCGATTGCCGAAACCTTAGCGGTTATAGCTCCCCGGATAGAACAATGGCACTTGCTTGATTTGAGCGATAACCCACGGGGCGCAAGTGCCGAGCGTCTTGCGGAATTTTGCCGGCAGAATCTGATAAGCAGGCATATTCATCAGTTAAAGATGCCCTGGATGCGCTTGATGCGGAGTTGATTAGCGATGATTTGGTGGTGGTTTTTGGCTCCTTCGTAACGGTGGGTGCGACACTGGAATGGTTGGGCGAAATGCCTACCTAATCTGGGTATACTGAATTCATCAATTAGTAGGGTAGTTCATTGTGGATCAAACACTTAAACAACGTCTTGTCGGTGCAGCGGTTCTGGCTGCTCTCGTGGTGATTTTTGTGCCGATGTTGGTCGGTGAACCTGATGAGCATGTCATCGAAAAACCGGTGATTGCTGAGCCTCCCAAAATCGAGCCATTTGCTTCTGAGCTGTTATCTCAAGAAGTGTTGATGCCTGAGCGTATCAAGCCAGCCGAAGTGGATTTGACAGATGCTAAAGCGCCTTTAGCCGAGGCAAAGCCGGTTGTGAAACGACCCAAAGTGGGTATCGAGGCATGGGTTGTGCAAGTGGGTAAGTTTTCGAATCGTGAGAATGCGCAGAAGCTTGTCGCAAGCTTACGTAAGGCAGATATGCAGACGCCGGATCCTGAGGAAGAGACCATTGCGGGTAAGACATCATACCGCGTGATCGTGGGTCCATTCCTGAAGAAAACGCGTGCTGAAGGTCTGGTTGAGAAGATTCGTAAAATCTCTGGCACAAAGGCGTTTGTCACTAGCTTTCAATAGGTCATTTAGCCCTTCGCACTGCGCCAAGCTCTGATAAGATTGCGCCTTTCTTCATGAACCATTAGGAACTTCTCGATGCTTTGGCTCGATTACGCGCTGATCGCCATCTTGGTCGTTTCAACCCTGATCAGTCTTGCTCGTGGCTTTGTCCGCGAAGCTTTTCTTTAGCTATCTGGATTGTGGCTTTTTGGATCGCTTGGACCTTTTTCCGCGAACTGGCGTTTCAATTTGAATCCTATGTCGATTCGCCAACCGTCCGATTAGGTGTGTCGTTTGCGCTCTTGATGATCGCAGCGCTGTTGATCGGCGGTATGGTTAACTACCTTTTAATCCAACTCATTGAAAAAACGGGCATGAGCGGTACGGATCGCTTTATCGGCATGATCTTTGGCGTTGCACGTGGTGTATTGGTGATTTCGGTTTTGGTGTTGTTGTCAGGCCTGACAACCTTGCCAAAAAGAAGCTTTTTGGACTGAGTCGCAGCTCATTCCTTATTTCCAAGAAATTGCTTTTTGGTTACGTGACTTATTACCGCAAGATTACGCGGAGTATTTTCGATACACAGCTGTTGAATCATCCTTGAGGGAGATCGCCTAAAATGTGTGGCATCGTTGGCATTGTTAGCAACCAGCCCGTTAACCAAGAGCTATACGATGCGCTGCTCGTTTTGCAGCACCGTGGCCAAGATGCAGCAGGTATTGTGACTTGCGAAGGCGATCGTCTTAACTTACGTAAAGATAATGGCTTCGCGCGTGACGTATTCGATACTGAACACATGCTTAAATTACGCGGCAATATGGGTATCGCGCACGTGCGTTATCCAACCGCGGGTAGTAGTTCATCTGCCGAGGCGCAGCCTTTCTATGTGAATTCACCTTACGGCATTACCTTGGCGCACAACGGCAATCTGACCAATTCGAAAGAGATTGAGAAAGAGTTGTTTGCGCAAGATCGTCGCCATATAAATACCGACTCTGACTCAGAGATTTTGTTGAATGTGTTTGCGCACGAGCTCGATGAGCAAGTGCAGTCACTGACCATTGAGCCGGATGATGTTTTTCGTGCTGTTGAGAAAGTGCATAAGCGATGCCGTGGTGGCTATGCTGCTGTGGCGATGATTCCAGGTTTTGGTGTGATTGCGTTCCGTGATCCTAATGGTATTCGCCCAGCTGTTTTTGGTACTCGTGAGTCAGCTGATGGCCAACCAGAGTTGATGGTGGCATCGGAGAGTGTGGCGCTCGATACGCTTGGGTTTACCCGTGTTCGTGATATCGAGCCAGGTGAAGCGGTGATCTTTACCATGGATGGACGTTTGTTCCATAAGCAATGTGCAGAGAGTCCTCGTCGTTCACCATGTTTATTTGAATTTGTGTACTTTGCGCGTCCCGACTCAATTATTGATGACATTTTTGTGCATAAAGCGCGCTTACGTATGGGTCAGATGTTGGCCAAGAAGGTTCAGCGTGAAATGGCTGATGAGCAGATCGATGCCATTATCCCGATTCCAGATACCAGTCGTACCTCTGCGATGGCGCTAGCGGAAGAGATTGGCGTTCGTTATGCCGAAGGCTTTATCAAAAATCGTTATATCGGTCGCACCTTCATCATGCCGGGTCAAACCACGCGTAAAAAGTCGGTGCGTCAAAAGCTCAACCCAATTGATATTGAGTTCAAAGGTAAAAACGTTTTACTCGTCGATGACTCGATTGTTCGCGGTACTACCTCACGTCAAATTGTTCAAATGGCGCGTGATGCTGGCGCTAAGAAAGTCTTCTTTGCCTCTGCGGCACCTGCAGTGCGTTATCCGAATGTTTACGGTATCGACATGCCAGCAGCAAAGGAACTCATTGCACATGGTAGAACTGACGATCAAGTGGGTGAGTGGATTGGTGCGGATCGTTTGATCTATCAGGATCTCGAAGACCTGATTGAAGCGGTACAGAAGAAAGGCAAGGCCTATGTTGATCGCTTTGATACCTCAGTGTTTGATAGCGACTATGTGACTGGCGATGTAACGCCTGAATATTTGCAGGCGCTAGAAGATGCACGTAATGATGATGCTAAATCACAGCGTGAGTCATCAAGCCGAATCAATATTGTTGGCTTACATAACGATTAATCGTCTGAACCGACTTTACCAATCGCGCAGCTGACAAAGCTTTTGGCTTTTGCAGCTGCCGCTTTTATACCTTCGACGCTACCGCTCTCTGGGTAGCCCATCTTTAAAAGGTGCGCCGCAATGGCATCGCGATCAAGATTCTCACCGTCGATCGATACCATGCCGTTTTCGACATCTACTTCTACCGTTGAGACACCAGCTTCATCCATCAGACCTTTTTTAATGCTGTTAGCGCATCCGCCGCACTTAATATTTTCGACTTGGATTGAAAGGCTCATCTTCTACCTCAATGGGTTAGGGGCGCTAAACGGAATTGATCGTGGCAAGCAACACAGGCGTTGGTAACCTTATGCAGCTGAGTAAAAACAGGCTTCAGATCATTGCTCACCGCAACATTTCTTAGGCTTAAGGATAGATCATTCGCCGCTTTGTGCATGCTGGCACCAAGCTCACGCATTGCTACGGGCATAAAGCGTGCCGCATGAGTCCCATGCTCGCCATGTTGATGGCCTTGCCCGAGTCCTTTTTCAGCAGCATCAGCTGCGGCCTCGTAATTATCTTCGACAAGAAACCCTTGGATCTGGTTAATAGCTCGTAGGTGGTCACGCATTGATTTTAAGGTCGCGTGATAAGCCGGCGTTGGAAATTCGACCAGTTGGCGTTCATCGGTACTCACGGCATGTCCATGGTGTTTCATCATCATTGCATGATGATCGATTTCGGCGATGGCAAGTGTCGAGACAAGGCTAAGCGTTAAGAAAGTGGTTATTTTTCGCATGTTTAGTCGGAATTCCTGCTGAATCAGCATAAGATAGGGCCTAATGAAGAGAGTGTTAGTGTTTTCTCTCATCAAGTAGTTTAAGAGTCATCATGAGCAATAACAAAGACTGGGATTTAGAAACACAAGCGATTCGTACAGGTCACGCACGTTCTCTTGAGATGGAGCACTCGGAGCCTATTTATGCGACATCGAGTTTTTGTTTTCGTTCCGCTCAGGAGGCTGCGGCGCGTTTTGCTGGTGATGAGCCGGGTAATATTTATGCGCGTTTCACCAACCCTACCACGCGAGCATTCGAGCAACGGCTTGCGGCAATGGAAGGCGCAGAGGCTTGTGTTGCAACCGCATCGGGTATGTCTGCGATCTTAGCGACCTGCTTATCGCTAATGCAGCATGGTGATCACATTGTGAGTTCACGCAGCATTTTTGGCAGTACTACAGTGCTGTTTGATAAGTACCTTGTGCGCTCTGGGATTCAAACAAGCTATGCCGATCAGTCAGATGTGGACAGTTGGCGCGTAGCTATCACGCCACAAACCAAGTTGTTGTTTGTGGAGACACCGTCAAACCCGTTAACCACGTTATGTGACATACAAGCACTTGCCGATTTGGCGCATGAGCATGATTGTTTGTTAGTGGTGGACAACTGTTTTTGTACACCGGCTTTGCAAAAGCCTTTAGAGCTTGGTGCCGATATCGTGATTCATTCGGCGACCAAATATCTTGATGGTCAGGGGCGTGCCTTGGGTGGTGCTGTTTGCGGTAGCCAGACATTAGTCGGAGAAGAGGTGTTTGGCTTCTTGCGTACCACTGGTCCAACGATGGCGCCATTCAATGCATGGGTCTTCCTCAAGGGCTTGAGACCTTATCGCTACGTATGAAGGCACACTCAGCGTCAGCTCTTGAGCTTGCTCAATGGTTAGAAGCACACCCATCTATCGAGAAAGTTTACTACCCGGGATTGCAATCCCATCCGCAGCATGAACTTGCCCAGCGTCAGCAGAAAACTGGCGGCGGTATCGTTGCCTTTGAAGTGAAAGGTGGCAAAGAGGCGGCTTGGTCGGTGATCGATGCGACGCAGATGCTCTCGATTACCGCCAATCTTGGTGATGCGAAAACCACGATTACCCATCCTGCGACCACCACGCATGGTCGTTTGACTGATGAGCAGCGGGAAAAAGCGGGTATTCAGCGGAACTTGGTCCGCGTCGCTGTGGGTCTTGAATCTATTGAAGACATCAAAGCAGATCTGGCTTTGGGGCTGGATCGCCTGAAATAAGGCGGAATAAGGGTTTCGAGGTCTCTCGAAACATGAAAAATATTAATTTTTCTAGGACCTGCGCCTTTGTTAAGGTGCTGCGCACTTGCGGTGCAGTCTATCTGTGCCTACCAGAAAATCAGCTAAAGGATTGATTATGTTAGAAGCTTATCGCGCTCACGTTGCAGAACGTGCTGAACAAGGTGTACCACCGCTGCCATTGTCAGCTGATCAGGTTAACGGCCTGATTGAATTGCTGAAAAACCCGCCAGCAGGTGAAGAAGATGCCTTGATGGATCTGTTGATCAATCGCGTTCCACCGGGTGTTGATGATGCAGCTTACGTTAAAGCCGCTTTCTTGGCCGCTGTTTCGAAGGGTGAAGCATCGTCTCCTTTAGTGAATAAAGAGAAAGCCGTTGAGTTGTTGGGCACCATGTTAGGTGGTTACAACATCCAGCCAATGATTGATTTTTTGGATGATGCTGACCTTGGTGGTTTGGCCGCAGAGCAGCTGAAGTACACCTTATTGATGTTTGATGCATTCCACGATGTGAATGAGAAAGCAAAAGCGGGTAATGCCAATGCGAAGGCCGTGGTTGAGTCATGGGCGAATGCTGAATGGTTCACCCGTAAAGCGGATCTCCCAGCAGAAATTAAGCTGACCGTTTTCAAAGTAACGGTTGAGACAAACACTGATGATTTATCGCCTGCACAAGATGCATGGTCACGCCCTGATATCCCTGTTCACGCACTCGCCATGTTGAAGATGGAGCGTGAGGGCATTGTTCCTGATGACAGTGGTAAGACTGGTCCCATCACACTCATTGACGAATTAAAAGCTAAGGGCAATCCACTGGTTTATGTGGGCGACGTTGTCGGTACGGGCTCTTCACGTAAGTCAGCCACTAACTCTGTGCTATGGCATATGGGTGATGACATTCCTTTCGTACCGAATAAGCGTTCAGGTGGTGTTGTGTTGGGCGGTAAGATTGCACCGATCTTCTTCAACACGGTTGAAGACTCAGGTGCATTGCCAATCGAATGTCCTGTTGAGCAAATGAACATGGGTGATGTGATCACAGTTAAGCCTTATGAAGGTGTGGTCACTAACGAAGCTGGTGAGGTGATCTCTGAGTTCTCACTGAAGACCGATGTTATTTTGGACGAAGTGAAAGCGGGTGGTCGTATCCCATTGATCATCGGCCGTTCATTGACTGAAAAAGCACGCGAAGCTTTAGGTCTTGATGCGACTGATACTTTCCGTCGTCCTGTCGATCCTGCAGATACGGGTAAAGGCTTTACCTTGGCACAGAAGATGGTCGGTAAGGCGTGTGGCGTAGACGGTATCCGTCCAGGTACTTACTGCGAGCCACGTATGGGCACAGTCGGTTCACAAGACACCACAGGTCCAATGACCCGTGACGAATTGAAAGAGCTTGCCTGTTTGGGTTTCTCTGCTGACTTGGTGATGCAGAGCTTCTGTCACACAGCAGCGTATCCAAAGCGTGTGTATATCAATACACAACACACCTTGCCAGAGTTCATTCAAAATCGTGGTGGTGTGTCTTTACGTCCTGGTGACGGTGTTATCCATAGCTGGTTGAACCGTATGTTGTTGCCAGATCAAGTCGGTACTGGTGGTGATTCACACACCCGTTTCCCATTAGGTATTTCATTCCCAGCAGGTTCTGGCTTGGTCGCATTCGGTGCGGCACTAGGTGTAATGCCTTTGGATATGCCTGAGTCAGTTCTGGTTAAGTTCAGTGGTGAAATGCAGCCTGGTATCACCTTGCGTGACTTGGTTAACGCGATTCCACATGAAGCACTGAAGCGTGGTTTGTTGACTGTTGAGAAGCGCGGCAAAAAGAACTGCTACAACGGACGTATCTTGGTGATCCAAGGCTTGCCAAACCTAACTGTTGAGCAAGCGTTTGAGTTGTCAGATGCATCAGCAGAGCGTTCAGCAGCGGGTTGTACCATCGATCTTTCAGAAGAGTCGGTTGCTGAATACTTGCGTTCAAACATCATTATGTTGCGCTGGATGATTGAGAATGGCTACGATGATGCTCGTACCCTTGAGCGTCGCGCACGGGCAATGGAAGAGTGGCTAGAGAATCCAGTGTTGATGCGTGCAGATGCTGATGCGGAATACGCAGAAGTGATCGAAATCAACATGTCTGAGATCAAAGAGCCTTTGTTGGCATGTCCAAACGACCCAGACGATGTGAAGACTTTGTCAGAAGTGGCAGGCGATAAGATTGATGAAGTGTTCATCGGTTCTTGTATGACTAACATTGGTCACTTCAGAGCGGCGGGTAAGTTGTTGCAAACAGCCGGTAATACGTTGCCAACACGTTTATGGATTGCACCACCAACCAAGATGGACGAGCAGCAATTGATGGAAGAAGGTTACTTCAACATCTACGCGCAAGCCGGTGCACGTACTGAGATGCCAGGTTGTTCGTTGTGTATGGGTAATCAGGCACGTATTGCGGCCAACTCAACGGCAGTATCAACCTCAACGCGTAACTTCCCAAACCGTCTGGGTCAGGGCGCTAACGTGTACTTGTCGTCAGCAGAACTCGCTTCGATTGCAGCGATCATGGGTAAATTACCTACGGTTGCTGAGTACATGGAGTACGCAACTAAGATCGATAGCATGGCGCCTGAGATCTACCGCTACCTCAACTTCGACAAAATGCCGGAGTACGTCGAGTCTGCGGATAAGGCACAAGAGATTATCGTAAAGTTAGCGATCTAAATTTCGCCAAACGAGGAAGCCCGCGAAAGCGGGCTTTTTTGTGTTTGCTAAGTTAGAAAATAGGCATAAAATTTATTTTTAATAGAAATTTTTTAAGGCTACACGTGAAGTCAATCCCGTTTTGGACGAGCTCTCGACTCGTTATATTGTTTTCGGTTTTTGTGACAGCTGTGGCAAATGTCACGATGTTCGAGAAACTCTTTGCTTGGCAGTCAGCGTCGGGTTCTGAATTTTTCTATGTCATGTCATTAATCCCATTTCAAGCATTGCTTTTAATGTGGATTATTTCATTCCTGACTTTTCACAGTGCGTATAGGTATGTCCTTTCTCTTCTACTCTTAATGACAGCGTTAAGTAGTTATTTTTCTGATGCTTACGGTGTCGTTATTGACAGGGGAATGTTGATAAATGCGATGGAAACTAATACCGCTGAAGCACGAGACTTAATGTCGTTGCAGTTATTGCTTTATGTGTTAGGTATTTTTGTCTTGCCAACACTGTGGCTATTTAGGATTAATGTTCGTGAGCAGACCTTCATAAAAAGAATAGGCGCACATTTCATCACGGGAATCACAGCATTGATAATTGCAGTGCTAATTGTACTTTCCTTGAGTTCGTTTTATGCCTCTTTCTTTAGGGAGCAAAAAGCGATTCGAGCTTATTCGAATCCATTGGCGAGCTTGTATGCGAGTTATCAAATCTTACGTAAAGATGTTTTCACTCCTGCACCTAAGGAACTTAAAAAATAGGACAAGATGCCAAGGTTACCCAAGGGGATGTTGACCGTGAATTAGTGATTATGGTTGTTGGTGAGACGGCGCGCGCAGATCATTTTTCCCTGAATGGTTATACGAGAAAAACTAATCCTCTCTTGGAAAAGCAGGCGGTGGTGAGTTTTACGGATGTGGACTCTTGTGGAACCAGTACGGCCCGTTCTGTGCCATGTATGTTTTCGATTAAGACTCGTCAGGAATTCTCCACGAGTGAGGCAAAATATGAGGAAAATGCACTGGATGTACTACAGCGAGCTGGAGTGAGCATTATTTGGCGAGATAACAACTCAAGTTCCAAAGGTGTTGCAGACCGTATTCCGTATCAGGACTTTAGAACACCCGAGGTAAATCCACTCTGTGATCCTGAGTGCCGTGATGTGGGTATGCTGTCAGGACTAGATAAATACATTCAAGATAATCCTAAAGGCGATATTCTGATTGTTCTTCATAAAATGGGTAGTCATGGGCCCACTTATTATCAACGCTACCCAAAGGAATTTGCGATTTTTGGGAAGGGCTGTGAAACGAATCAGCTTGATCAGTGCTCTGCCGAACAAATCGCAAGTAGTTACGATTCAACGATTCTTTATACCGATTATTTTCTTAATGAAACTATCGAATTCTTAAAGAAATATGATCAATCCTTTGAGACCGCAATGTTTTATGTAAGCGATCATGGCGAGTCTCTTGGAGAGGGTGGGCTTTACTTGCATGCGATGCCTTACACTATAGCGCCGCGATCACAAACTAATGTCCCTGTGATTTTGTGGATGGGTGCTCAACATCATGATTATGACGTCCAACGTATACGTAAAGAGAAAGACAATAATTACAGCCATGATAATGTCTTTCATACATTACTTGGCTTATTTGAGATTGAGTCTGATATCTATGAGCCTAGTATGAATTTAATTCGCCAAAGTCAAGTCAGTCATTAACGCGCCGTTGGTTTTTTCATTTGGCTACGCGTTTGTTCGGCTCTTATAGCCAGAGAGCCTAAGCTGATGCCTTGCGCGATATGGTTAGCATCAGTGATGTTGCCGAGTGTTTTCCAAAGAGCGCTGCTCTTGACCTTGCCATCAAGCAGTTGTTGATAGCCATGAACGATTTTTTCAACCTCTTCAGCCGGCTCATCGACAAGCTCAATCCGCCAGTGTGATATGCCAGCTTTAACTAATCGATCTGAATAGGTTGCAGCTGATTGCGCTTGTGCATTGAAGACAGTATTTCGACATCCAACATCCGCTAAAACTAGATGATCGTGTTGACCGGGATCGCGCAGATGAACGATATGATGCTCGCAAGGGCGGCCACAGTCTTTATAGGAATTTCCATGTGACATGAAGCGAGCAAAGACGCAGTGCTCAGTATGGAAAATAGGTAAGTGGTGATGCGCAATCAATTCAAGTTTGTCGCGATAAGCTTGAGGTAGATGCTCCGCTAATGCAGCGACTTGTTCGGCATTAACATCATGTGTCAGCGATAGTCGACTCAGGCCTAAGTCAATCAATTGATGAGCCGCGAGTTGATTGCTGGCATTGAGTGAGAAGTCCCCCAAAGCTCAGGCAGTGGTATGTTTTCTTCTTCGAGCAGCGCTTGTGTCTTCTCAGAATGTTTAAGTTGCCAAAGTAAGCCTGTTGAGCGAATCAAAAGTGCATCTGGTCTCAGTTTGAGTAGATAGCGAACTAGTCGTTCTTCACCTGGCTTGAAGATGCGAGGTGCGGCTACAACGAGTTTGCGACCTTTTGCTTTTACTTCTTCACACGCATCTTTGAGCCCATGAACCTCTAGGAAGTCGACGATGATGGTGCTGAGAGAGTCAATTTTTAAGGCGGCATTAACTTGAGCTTGAGTTCGGCAAAGCAGGGATAGCTCAGGCTTAATTTGTTTAACCGGCTCGCCGGTAAGCAGGAGACTTTCTAACACTGAGCGTTCGCTTAGGTCTTTATCACGCTGATGCGTAATGATCTGTTGGCTGAATGTCTCAACGGCATCACGTCGAGCCTGTTTAAGCTGACTGACAGGAACGAAGCAATTTTCATCGAGCGTTATTGTCAGCTGATTCAATTCGAGCGAGGTGTCGCCTAAAGTGCCGATTGCCTTGGTGACTGATTCTTTGTCCAGCGCGCGTTTTTGAGCGGCTTCAACAAGCGTTTCACTCTGAAAGCAGAGGTTATGACGATGGCTCGAAAGTTCGATGGTTATGGGTTTCCCAATAACGAGACTAACGTGAATATCGGTAGAGAGTCCGCCAAGACGTGTTTCACGGGAAAGATTAGGGCCAGAATCCATGCGCGTATCTTTGGTGCGCCAAACGATATCGCCAACATGTACATGATCAAGTCGAACATGTTTTGCAAAGGTCAGGGTAACTTCACCAGAGTCAATCTCGTCAGATACGGGTTTATCTTTGCGTAAGAGTGTAAAGACATTGCCGCCGGCTTCTTTGCCTTGTGGATTACCTGAATCAAATACAACGCCGTCACCTGCTTTGACAGGATTGTTGAGCGTGAGCTCTACACCTTGATCGGTGATGTTAGAAACCGTGCCTAGATAAAGACCGCGATGACGAGGGTTTCGGCCAATCACCAATTCTTGATGGTGGGGACCATTCAAAAAACCCGGTGTTAATCCATCGGCATGTTTACCTTGGCCACGCGAGAAAACCTGGGCTAATCGACGACGCTGTTCTTCAGAGGGCTCAGTGTCTTTAAGTGGGTTTTGAGAGAGGTGCGCATCCCATGCGCGATCAACCGCGTAGCGATACGCTGAGATGGTGCTGAGTACATACTCGGGGCCTTTCAAGCGTCCCTCGATTTTGAAACAACTCACACCGGCTTGTATTAGTTGTGGCACCTGTCCAAGTGCCATGAGGTCTTGCGGTGACAGCAAGTAATTCATGTCACCTTGTTGCTGGATTTTGCCATCCACTAATAAGCCATAAGGTAGTCGACAGGCTTGCGCACATTGGCCTCGATTTGCCGAGCGTCCGCCCCAGGCTTCGCTAGAAAAACATTGACCGCTGTAGCTCACACAAAGGGCGCCATGCACAAAGGCTTCGATCTCAATGCTGGTTTTAGCTCCAATCTGGCTGATCTCTTCAATCGATAGCTCACGACCGACAACAATGCGTTCAATGCCAAGTGATTCAGCAAAGGCGACGCCTTCAGCATCGGTAATCGACATCTGAGTACTGCCATGCAGAGGAAGGTTAGGGGCAATTTGTCGAGCAAGTTGAATAACACCGATATCTTGCACAATCAATGCATCGACACCACAACATGCCGCGAGTCGAATATGTTTTTCGACCTCTTCGAGTTCTTCATCAAATACAAGGGTGTTAAGCGCAAGATAACCTTCAACACCATGACGATGAAGTTGCTGCATAACAGTTTCGAGTTCGCTAGGCGGGATACCGATAGCGCGTGCACGTGCGTTAAAACTGGATTGCAGTCCAAAGTAGACGGCATCTGCACCAGCGTGTATCGCGGCATCGATTTGGCTTGGCCGCCAGCGGGAGCTAAGATTTGAGGTTTGTGGTTCACGCTGGATCTTTTGGCCAAAGCTGTGAGGCAGCAACCCCATCTTCAGCGAGTGAGTGACAGGTGTTCATAAATTCAACGGGTGGAGTGTGATCAGTACCCTCATGCTCACCACGCCAGGCATAAACAGTTTGTACAGCGGTTGTGGCCACTGGGCCTAAAAGCTCAGCGATATGTGTGCAGCCTCGTGTGCCACCGATCAGTAGACGAACCTTAGCGGTCCAGCCAGGTGCAATGGTTTCACCAATTAACTTTTTGTAGTGATCGGGGATGTGCGGACATGCGGGATAAGGGGCTTTCTCAGTATGCACAAGCAGATCGGTGACAAGGAGGTCGCTATCGACCGTCATGCGTATCCACATTTCATGCAGATGCTCGCCGGGTGAAATATCACCACGACCAAAGGTGCTGATAATTTCACTGCGGGTATCAATCAAACAGCCTTCGATATCCCATAAGCCATCTTCACGCAAATATCCTTGGCAGGTGATCTGGCGTTGATGTTGTGGCTTACGAGAAGAAGCAGGAGGTAAGGGCATTATTTAGCGTCGCTCAGAGCCTGTCTGTCCGTAAGCGATCTTGCCAATCAAAATTACCCAAGGCGTGCCATGCATCAGCAGGTCAAAAATATCGATAGGCTTACTCAACGTGCCATCTGCGAGCATTTTTAGTTTTTCCCATACATGCGGTTCGGGTACAAAAGGGGCTAGGCCCAATAACAGGCTAAAGATGACCGCCATTTGAAACGGTATTTTGGCGAGTAGGTCGCGCATCAGTTTTTCCCAAAATGTCTTAGATGGCGTGATTTTAACAGTGTTTAGGCGACTAATATCGTGTGGTTTGAGCGTGGTCTTGCTAAAATCGCCGGCTGTTTTTAGATCGTTTTATTGAGTCATGTCTGTAAAAACTCGTTTCGCTCCAAGTCCTACCGGTTACCTGCACGTTGGTGGTGCCCGTACGGCGTTATTTTCGTGGTTGTATGCAAGAAAGCATGGCGGCCAGTTCGTTCTGCGTATCGAAGATACCGACCTAGAGCGCTCTACCCAAGAGTCTGTGGATGCCATCCTTGAGGGCATGCAATGGCTTAATCTCGATTACGACGAAGGTCCGTTTTATCAGACCAAGCGATTTGATCGTTACAACGAAGTGATTGATCAGTTGATTGAGAAGGGTATGGCGTATCGCTGTAGCTGTTCTAAAGAGCGTTTGGATAATCTGCGCGAAGAGCAGATGGCTGCGAAACAAAAGCCGCGTTATGACGGTCATTGCCGTCATGACGATGTGAGTGCGGATGAGCCACACGTGATCCGTTTTCTGAACCCAACAGAGGGGTCACTCAAATTTAACGATTTGGTGAAGGGTGATATCGAAGTTTCGAATAACGAGCTCGATGACTTGATTATTCGTCGTACCGATGGCTCGCCTACTTACAACCTTACAGTAGTTGTAGATGACCACGATATGGAGATCACGCAAGTGATCCGTGGCGATGACCATATCAACAATACGCCACGTCAGATCAATATGTACGAAGCGATGGGCTGGTCAGTGCCTGAATATGCCCACTTGCCGATGATCCTTGGTGATGATGGTGCTCGACTATCTAAACGCCATGGTGCGGTATCTGTGATGCAGTATGCCGATGACGGTTATCTACCAGAAGGCTTGTTGAACTATTTGGTACGTTTAGGTTGGTCGCATGGCGATCAGGAACTGTTCAGTCGCGAAGAGATGATTGAGCTGTTTGAGCTTACCAATGTGAATCGCGCACCTTCGGCATTTAATACCGAAAAGCTGAATTGGTTGAATGCGCATTACATCAAAGAGGCGAGTCCTGCGGATCTAGCTCCCTTATTGCAAAAGCATTTAAAGCAGTTGGATATAGAAGCAACTGATCTTGCGGTCTTGGCGCAAATTGTCGAGGCACAGCGTGAGCGCGCATCAACTTTGGTTGAGTTAGCCGAGATTTCTGCTTTCTACTTTAATGATCCAGAGGGTTATAGCTCAAAGCCAGCGAAAAAAGCCCTCGTTGAAGAGGCTATCTCGCCATTAACTTATGCTCGAGACGCCTTAGCTCAGTTAGCGGCTTGGGAGCGTGAGCCCATCCATCAGTGTATTGCTGACTCTGTCACCGCGCTTGAGATCGGTTTTGGTAAGTTGGCGATGCCACTACGAATATCGGTCACTGATGGTGCGCCATCTCCGGATCTTGATCTCACTTTATATCTTGTCGGTCGTGAAGCGACCTTGCGTCGTATCGATAATGCGATTGCCTTTATTCAGGAGAACGCGTCATGAGTGATGCGCCCACAAGTAACTTTATTCGTCAGATTATTGATGGCGATTTAAAAACCGGGAAGCACAATACGGTTGTGACACGTTTTCCGCCAGAGCCCAATGGCTTTTTGCATATCGGCCATGCCAAATCGATCGTGCTCAACTTTGGTATCGGTGATGATTACAAAGGCGCGACAAATTTGCGCTTTGATGACACTAATCCGGCTAAAGAAGAAGCCGCATTCGTTGAATCGATTAAGGCTGACGTCGAGTGGTTAGGCTTTGGTTGGAAAGAGTTACGTTTTGCTTCGGATTATTTCGAACAAATTTATGACTTTGCCGTTGAGCTGATCAACGCAGGTAAAGCCTATATATGCGACCTGAATGCCGAAGAGGTGCGTGAGTATCGCGGCACTCTCACTGAGGCAGGAAAGCCAAGTCCTTACCGTGATCGTAGCGTTGAAGAGAATCTCGATTTATTCCAGCGTATGCGTGATGGTGAGTTTGATGACGGGGCAAAAACTTTACGTGCCAAGATCGATATGGCTTCACCCAATATGAATATGCGTGACCCGGCGTTGTATCGCATTCGTAAAGGCCTTCACCACCATCAAGTGGGTGATGCATGGAGCATCTACCCGATGTATGACTTCACACATCCCATCTCGGATGCAATTGAAGGCATTACCCATTCGCTCTGTACCTTAGAATTTGAAGCACACCGTCCTCTTTATGATTGGGTGCTCGATAACATCTCTATTGATTGTCATCCGCAGCAAATTGAATTTGCGCGTTTGAATCTTGAATACACCGTGATGAGTAAGCGTAAGCTCACTCAGCTGGTAGATGAGAAGCACGTTTCGGGCTGGGATGATCCACGTATGCCGACCATTGCTGGTTTGCGTCGTCGTGGGTACACGCCAAAGTCAGTGCGCGACTTCTGTCACATGATTGGTGTGACTCGTGCCGACAGTACCGTCGAGATGGGTATGCTCGAAGCCGCTATCCGTAGTGACCTTGAGGCGGTAGCACCACGTCGTATGGCAGTGCTGAATCCATTGAAAGTGGTCATCACTAATTACCCAGAAGATCAGGTAGAAACCCTTCAAGGTCCTAATCATCCAAAAGATGAATCGATGGGCTCACGTGAGCTTAAGCTAACCCGTGAAATCTTCATTGATGCAGATGACTTCCGTGAAGAAGCGAACAAGAAGTACAAGCGTTTAGTTCTGGGTGGCGAGGTTCGTCTGCGTAATGCCTATACTATTCGTGCCGATGAGATTATTCGCGATACGTCTGGTGAAATTACCGAGATCCACTGTACCTATGATCCTGCGACGCTGGGTGTGAATCCAGAAGGTCGTAAGATTCGAGGTGTTATCCACTGGGTTTCAGCGAGCGAGGGCATACGTGCGGATGTGCATCAATACGACCGCTTGTTCACTGTGCCGAACCCGGGTGCAAAAGGTGATTTCTTGTCTGACTTGAATCCGAACTCACTCAAAGTTCTCCAAAATGCCCTGGTTGAACCATCATTGGCGACGGTTGAGGCAGGGGAGAGATTCCAGTTCGAGCGGGAAGGTTACTTCTGTCGAGATAGTGAGTCATCAAGCGATGGAAAGCCTGTGTTTAATCAAATTGTAGGTCTGCGAGACTCATGGGGTGGATGAACCAAAAGATTGGTCATAAAAGGGAAATAAATCGCCCTGAAGGGGTAGACATCAAGTCCTCAAATCCCTAATATACGCGCTCCCTGAGGGGCCATAGCTCAGCTGGGAGAGCGCAACACTGGCAGTGTTGAGGTCAGCGGTTCGATCCCGCTTGGCTCCACCAAACAATTTGCAAAAAGGTTTCTGTCCCGTTCATCTAGAGGCCTAGGATCCCAGCCTTTCACGCTGGTTACAGGGGTTCGACTCCCCTACGGGACGCCACATAGAAAAGCCCGATCTCACCTGAGGTCGGGCTTTTTCTTTGTCTGTCGCACAAAAAAGTTAACCCCGCCGGAGCGGGTTGTGACTAGAAAGAACAGATGCCGACAAAAGTGATTTCCGGTAGCCGCTGTGATCCTGGTCATTACCTCATTGGTTAAAGTCGATAAGAGTTAAATGCGCATTCAGCTGCAATTTCTTTACGTTAAATTTCCCAAGTGAAGACCTATCACACGGCGAGTTTCTATCAGGAAGCTCGTGCCGTTCTGCACTTTGAAATCTAGTCCGGATTCCAACTTTTCCCAATTAAATTTTCTAATTTGTAGGGATAAGAAAAATTACATAGCGATTTCAGTGCGTTTGAATTCGCCATCGATAGATTAAGCCATTGCTTCCAAGCCAATGCTGATCGCAAAGTAGAAGAAAAATAACGCTACAGCAATAGACAATATTCGTCGCCAAACCGATTCAGCGTGTAAGCGATCTTTGAAGAATAAAGTGCTGCCAATCAGGCCTGCGAGATAAGTTTGGCTGATGACCTGAACGATAATGAACATGCTGATGTAAGTGGCCCAATGATTGGGGTAGGTGGGATCTATAAATTGCACAAAGAATGAGGCAAAAAAGAGGATCGCCTTTGGGTTAACTAGACTGATCGCAAGCGCTGAGCGATAGGGGGTTCGAGTAGATCGTGATGGCTCATCACCGAGTTTTTTCTGGCGCAAGCTGAGTAACAGTTGAATGCCTAACCAGGTGAGGTATAGCGCGCCAATCATTTTGATGGCGTTAAACAGGCTAGGGTAGCCATGCACGAGTGTCGCAGCGCCAGCTATCGCTAAAACCATCAAGATAGCATCACCTGTAAAGATGCCGGCAGCGCCCTTAAAACCTGCTGCAGCGCCACGGTGAGAGGTGACAAGTGCGACATAGAGAGAGTTTGGGCCGGGTAGTAACACAATGATGATTGTGCCAATCACAAAGGTTAAAAGATCAGTGATGCCAAACATGCGGTAATAGGTCTCGATGAGCGCTAGCTGTTAGACTCAGTTTACTTGAGAAGCCTTAGGTGTAGTTATGCATAAAGTTGGTGTTATCGGCGTTTGGATCGGAATCATTTTGACCGTGATTGGTTTGTTTGTTGGCTTTCCGATGATGTTTATGGAGCACCCGATGGCCTTAGTTGTGCTGATGGTGGTTCCGTTTGGCTTTGTCTTTGGTTTTGGTGGTTTAGTCACTGTTTTGATGACAGCGCCAGATACAAAACGGACTAACTCAAATCTGGAGTAGCGCGAGGGATGTCGCTCTCTTTCTTTTTCTTCTCGACAGGCTTTTCGATCGGCGCTTCTTCAACAGGCGCAGGCGTCTCTTCAATGACCTCTGGTTTAGGTGGCTCATAGCGAAGCGCGGTGAGTAATACGCCAACTCGTGGATGATCGATGTACTGAAGTTCTTCACTGCGCATGCGGCGATTCAATTGAATAGGGTGCGCAAGACCTGTCTCGCGATCGCTGAAAACAAGATCTGTCGCAAAGTGTAGGTAGCGACCAAGATTCACGCGTACTAAACCATAGAGCTGATCATCACCAATGCGATACCAGTTGTCGGTATCACGTGGCGGGGTTGCTTGGCGCCAACGTTGATGAGCATGAACCGTATAGCCATCGCGAGTTAGCTTTTTTACTGCACCATTAAGAACAAATTCGGAAGGTGGACGACGCTGGGCAAAGTCACCTTCAACATCATCGTTATTCAAACCGCCGTTTGCATCATCAGGATCTGGCTCGCTGACCACCTCGGGTAATATCTCAGGGTCGCCGGTCTCAAAGTTCTTACCGGGTGGGTAGGAAAACAACACCACCTCGAAATCGAACCAATCAGACTCTGGCAGACTCGTATCAAGCTCATCCCAGTTTGGTTCAGGGATAAAGAAGGGATCCAACTCTGGCGGCAGCTCGCTATCAGTCAGGAAAAGCGGCTCGTCGTTCTCAACCGGGGTGATGGTCTCGGTAGGTGTGGCAGTCGGCTCGAGAAATAAGGGTTCTGGATTACTCGCAGGCGTTATTGCTTGAGTAGGCTCAATGAAAAGCGGCTCAGCAGTCTTGGGTTGAGCTTCTAGGAACAAAGGTTCGGCAGGCTCAGGTGTAACTACTGGTGGATTGGTGGCTTGAACGGGGCTCAGTCCACGCGTGAATTCAATACGCAAAGGCTCAGGAGAGTTCGAAGGTGCATATTCATTTGGAATGACATTGAGATCGTTAATCTGGCGCAGGTGTCGAGCGTTGCCAAATGCGTAATTCTGGTGCGCGTTCATTAGTTGTACCGGCATTTACCACAGGCGCTGGCTCTTGCGCATGTGTTGCGCAAGCCATCAATAATCCAGTGGTGAATAGCAGCTTTCTCATCAGTCCATTGTGCCTGTTCAGGCAGCATCCTCCAATAGGATGTGATTGAGCAGCTCGACAACCCGAGCAATACGCTCTTCAGGGGTGCCCATATCGGCATCAAATTTAAATTTCTCAGCACCTTCTAGCTTGTAATGCTGTGGTTGAGTTTGAATCAACTGAATGATCTTGCCTGGGTCGATCTGTGGGTCTTTATCAAACAGAATGCGTCCATTGCTCGGGCCGGCTTCAATCTTTTTGATGCCTTTATTCACAATGCGCAGTTTCATCTGGGTGATATCGAATAAGGTTTTTGCCGCCTCTGGTAGTAAACCAAATCGATCAATCATCTCGATCTTCAGCTCTTTGAGCATCTCAGCATCTTCAGCTGAGGCAATGCGCTTATACAGCACCAATCGACTGTGAACATCGGGGATGAAGTCATCGGGCAGCAACGCAGGGATATGCAGATCAATCTCAGCGCCGTGATCCAGTGGTCGATCAAGCTCAGGTTGCTTGCCAGATTTAATCGATTGCACAGCACGCTCAAGCATCTCGGTGTACAAGGTGTAACCAATCTCATTGATTTGGCCACTTTGCTCATCACCCAGCAGCTCACCGGCGCCACGAATCTCAAGATCGTGGGTGGCGAGGGTAAATCCGGCGCCAAGTTCTTCGAGTGACTCGATGGCTTCTAAACGTTTACGGGCATCAGCAGTTAAGGCTTTGATTGGTGGAGCAATCAGATATGCATAAGCACGGTGATGTGATCGTCCAACGCGACCGCGTAGCTGATGAAGCTGCGCAAGACCGAGTTTGTCTGCACGGTTAATGATTATGGTGTTAGCCGATGGCACATCGATACCAGATTCGATAATGGTGGTTGCGATCAGGATATTGAAGCGTTGGTGATAGAAGTCACGCATGATCCGTTCAAGATCGCGCTCACGCATCTGACCATGCGCGAACTCAACGCGTGCATGAGGTAATAGCTCTTGGATGTTATGTGTCATCTTCTCAATGGTGGCGACATCGTTGTGTAACAGATACACCTGACCACCACGTCCAATTTCACGCTGACAAGCCTCACGAATTTGTGAGTCACTCCACTGAGTAACAAAGGTCTTAATCGGATGACGTGCAGCGGGTGGTGTGGCAATGATCGATAGATCACGAATACCCGACATGGCCATGTTGAGCGTTCTGGGAATCGGTGTTGCGGTGAGCGTTAAGATATCGACTTCAGCGCGCAGTGCTTTTAGGCGTTCTTTGTGACGTACACCAAAGCGATGTTCCTCATCGATGATCACTAAGCCAAGTCTTTAAACTTGAGCTCTTCGCTAAGAATCTTGTGTGTACCAACTACGATATCGACAGTGCCTTCAGCAAGACCTTGCGAGATGTCTTTCACTTCTTTCGCCGAACGGAAGCGTGAGAGGCCGGCAATCTTGATCGGCCATTCGGCAAAACGATCAATAAAGTTTTGATGATGTTGCTGTGCAAGCAGTGTGGTGGGTACCAAGACTGCGACTTGTTTACCGGCATTTGCGGCAACAAAGGCTGCGCGCATTGCCACTTCGGTTTTACCAAAGCCCACATCGCCACAGATCACACGATCCATCGGATTCGGTGATGTCAGATCATTGACCACCGAATAAATGGCAGCTGCCTGATCAGTGGTTTCTTCAAACTCAAACTCACTCGCAAATTGGCGGTATTCATCTTCAGGTGCGGGTAGCGCAACACCTTGGCGGGCTTCGCGTCGCGCATAGATATCTAGAAGTTCTGCAGCGACATCCCTGACGCGCTCAGCAGCTTTACGCTTGGCTTTTTCCCATTGGTCGCTACCTAATCGATGTAAAGGTGCTTGATCCGGAGATGCGCCGGTATAACGACTGATGAGATGCAGCGATGAGACCGGTACATACAGTTTGTCGTTCTTGGCATATTCCAAGGTCAGGAACTCTTGCGTCATACCGCCGACATCAAGTGTTTGTAGCCCCAAGAAACGACCAACGCCATGCTCTTCATGGACAACCGGTGCACCTATCTGTAATTCGGTCAGGTTACGAACAATCAGATCTGCATCGGTTTTCTTTTTCGCGCGACGATTCTGCTTAACGCGCTCACCGAGCAGTAAAGCCTCGGGAATAACCGCGATATCGGGATCAGTTAACCACAGTCCATTTTCAATCGGTGCGGTTGTAATGCAGGGTGATTGATCGCTGTCTAGAAAATCTTGCCAGCTTGGTAATGTTTTCGGACGAATGCCAAAACCACCTAATGTATCGATGAGTGATTCACGACGACCCGCGCTTTCTGCAAGGAACAACACGCGTGATGAATTATTTAAGAAGCTTTTAATGTGTCCAGCAGGATCGGTTGCTTTGGCTTGAATGCCTAACGGAGGCAATTTGCGTACTTCAAGGTTACTGCCATCTTCGCGTTGAAAGTGGGCAAAAGCGATTCGAGGGTGCCGCTCTAATTGGCTAAGCATCTCTTCGCTATCAAGGAACAACGTGGTGGGTGGCAACAAAGGGCGTTCAATGTCATGACGACGCTGCTCATAACGCTCAGCAATGCTGTTGGCGTGAGCTAGGCTTTCTTGTGGCAGCTCATTGTCATGCACCCAGATGGCATTGTTGGGGATGTAATCAAACAAGGTTGCCATGCCATCAAAGAACAGTGGTGAGTAATACTCGATACCGCCCGGCATTTGGCCCTCGCTGACATCGCGATATATCAGTGAGCGTTGTGGATCACCTTCAAAGGTCTCGCGATAAGCGGTACGAAATTTTGTTATCGCTTGTTCGTCGACCGGAAATTCATGTGCCGGCAGCATCTCGAAATGCTCGATCTTCTCTTCAGTACGTTGAGTTTCTGGATCAAAGGTGCGAATCGAATCGATTTCATCATCGAACAGATCAATCCGAAGCGGAGTATCAGCGCCCATAGGAAAGAGATCTATCAGAGAGCCACGTACCGCAAATTCGCCGTGCTCCATCACTTGCGAGACCGCTTGATAGCCCGCTTGTTCGAGCTGACGACGAAAGGTATCAAAATTCAGTTGATTGCCAACTCTTAGCTCAAAACAGTTTGCGTCTAACCAGTCTTTTGGCAATAAGCGTTGCATCAGGGTCGAGATCGGCACAATCAAAATGCCGTGACTCAGTTTATTGATCTGACGTAGTGTTTATAGACGCTGAGAAACGAGCTCAGGTAAGGGCGAGAAGGTGTCATACGCCAGTGTTTCCCAATCTGGCAGGCTGATGATTGGTAGATCAGTGCCGTGACTGAAAAAGGCGATCTCTTCGCTCAGATGGTTTGCCATCTGGATATCGGCCGCGACCACAATCAGCGGTTTCTCGAGCTTTTGAGCAGCATTGCTCAGCGCAAGGCTTGAGACTTGCGCCATGTGCACCACTCCAGAGTACGGTCTGGCTAGCGTTTTGAGGAAGATCGGGAGAAAAGGGTGACGGCACTGCAAATAGGGTCAACAAGTAAAAGCGTATTTTCGCATAGCCTGACCTAGAGGGTGTGCTTTAGGTCCTGAAAAACAGGCATAAAAAAAGCGGTCGCTTAGCGACCGCTCGAATTAAGTACGTGAGTACTTAGACTTGACCTGAGTTTTTATAACTCAGTGAGTCTGTGATTACTTCGCAGTGTTCAGACCAAGGATTTCCCAGTTCTGCATACCACCACGGTACCACTTGATTTTGTGAGATGGGTAACCCAACGCCAACAAGTCTTTGATGTTTGTTGGAGACTGGCCACACCACATACCGTTACAGTACATAACCAAGGTCTTAGCGTTTGAATAGTTGTACAAGGTACCGTCGTCGTTAACTTTCACGTCGAATTTCTTCAAAGTGCTTGCCAACGCGTCAGCGTCCATGTTCTTCATTGCGTTCTTGATCAAAGTGAAAGGTAGGTTCTCAGCACCTGGGATTGCGCCGCGGCCAACCCAATCAGGAGTACGTGAGTCGATAACTTTTATTGAGCTATCGCCTTCTTTCATTGCTTTAACGTAAGCAATCATTTCGTTCTCAGCGATGGTTTCAACACCTGGAGCCAAAGTAGATGGCTGGATGCAGAAAGGTGGGCAAGGACGTGAAGTCTTTGCGAACGCTGGGTTGACAGTGTTGTTGTTGTCTTGGTTACGAGAGAAGGTAACGTTACCTGCTTTCACTTCCAACTCACCAGCAGTAGAGATACCAACTGGCTTTGCGAATGACGCAGTAGTGGTCATTGCGATTGCCGCTACAGCGGTCAAAGCTAACGCTTTTAATTTCATCGTGATTTCCTCCTAGGCAGAAATATTTTGATGATTTGAAAAAACCATGCGGGTTGCCCCGCAGGTTTGGTCAAGTCTTGTTATTGTTATTATTAAGTCTTTAAAAAATTAATCGCACTCTGGCTCTTCTTCGCCAGCGCCTTTCTTCTTTTTACCATGGCCATCAAAAACCATTTCCTGATCTGCAGCAGAAATGCCAGCAAGAGCAGTGGTAGATACGGTAGATAGAGCAAAAGCTAAGATCATCATTAAGATAGTTAGGTAACGCATTTTGTATTGCCTCCTAAAAGCAATGCGGGTTTTGTCTCTTGGAACAAATACCCAAAATGGGAGTAACTCTTTGGTTACGTGACTACATTCCCTCGGACATTTCTTTTATGGAAAACCCGAATTGAGGCTTACTATATCCAAGACAACTAGAAAATCAACAACCATAAGTCCCTGCTAATAAATGAATTTATATTGCGCTGCAACAGGCATTGCAGAAACTTCTCAAGCTCATGTCACTCTTACTCATAACAAAAAAGATAGATTCTTAGGAGAATGTGATGAAAATCCTTTCATCTCTTGTCGCACTCAGCGCTTTAACGCTCAGCACTTGGTCATTTGCTGAACGTTCACCGGATATTGAGCGTGAATTGCGTATGAAAGCTGAAATTGTCGATGCCATCATGGACGGAGAGCCGGTTGAACTAGAAGCGGATAATCACACATTTATGGGTATCTTTACCGAGGCTGAGAAGCCTAAAGGTACTGTCGTAATTGCTCATGGTCGTGGATTTCACCCAGATTGGCCAACGGTTGTTCAACCTTTACGCGTGGGTTTAGTGGAGCGCGGTTGGAATACGTTGAGCATTCAGATGCCGGTTCTCGAGAAGTCAGCCAAGTATTTTGATTATGTCGAGATCTTTGATGCCGCCGGTCCACGCATAGAGGCTGCGATTGCTTATGCCAAAGAGAACGGTGGCGACAATGTGGTGTTGTTTGCTCACAGCTGTGGATCACATATGGCGCAGCGTTGGATCTTAAATAAAGGTGAAGAGGCTACTAAGCAATTCTCGGCCTATATCGGCATGGGTATGGGTGCAACTGACTATAAGCAACCGATGGTTGAGCCATTCCAGTTGAATAAGATGAAGATGCCGATTTTGGATTTGTATGGCGAGGATGATTATCCAGCGGTCGTTCGTATTGCGCCTGAGCGCGACATGATGATCGCCGAAGCAGCTAACCCTAAATCAAAGCAAATCAGCGTGAAGGGTGCGACGCATTATTTTGTGGATAAAGGTGATGTGTTGGTTAAAACCGTCGCCGATTGGCTAGATACCTTGTAATTAACGTTTAGCGGTCGGGTCGACCCAGACCTGACCGTCTTCCACTTTCACTTTATAAGAACAGATTGGCTCATCTGCGGGTTCGTCATCAGGTGCGCCTGTGGCTAAGTCAAAATAGCTGCCATGCAAGGAGCATTTGATTCGATTGCCTTTAATGCAGCCTAGCGCCAGTGAGTAGTCTTCATGGGTGCACATTTCGTCCACCACATAAAACTCGCCATTGGCATTCACCAACAATAAGCGACGACCATCGTGCTCAAACGCTTTCATCTCATTGGCATGCAGTTCGTCTGCGGCGGCGATAGCAATGAAGTTACTCATTAGCGAACACGCTCTGGCGGCTTTGCCAGAATCCAAGATGCTGCGGAGTTGATCTGCTGCAGCTTTCAATGAATCGGCTTTACCTAGCTGGCTCATGATGATCGCCCCGGTATACACCAGTGAGTCGTAGGTCGCGCCTTTCTCACCACGCAATGCCGCCATGCCCATCTCAGCAGCGCGTTGCGCACCAATCTTGATGTCGGTCACGGTAATCGCGCCTTCGCCTTTAGCGGTTTGAGGGACATCCTCAGGGATCGGTACACAGCGTGCTTCTTGGCTAATGCCAATCTCTTGTGGATTGATATCCACGCCCACTTCTTCACCGAGATTTTCATAGGCAAAATATTTACCAGCCTGACGCAGTGAAGGAATCACGCCGCCTTCAACGCCACGAATGATGATCGCGTTATCAAAGTTAGCGAGACGCGCTAGATCGCAATACACCGGTGGGTAAGGCTTATGCACATAGCCTGTAACAAAGTGAGTTTTGTTTTTGCCGCGAATAGGATTGGCAAGCACTTCAACGGTGGTGATGACCTGACGCTTAATGATCTTTTGACGTAGCTCCATCATGTTGTGGAGCTTGTTGTTAAAGCTCGCTTGGTCAACATAGGCCCAACCCAGTGATGGGTCACTCAAACGCTTAGCGGCTTCAGCTGAGCTTAAGTTCACATCGACACCGGCAGCTTCGAGTACATGACGGAAAGTGATGCCGTATTTAGGACCCACTTTATCAAGACCGTGGCTGACGAGGTGCAGGCCAGCTTCTGCGAGCAGAGGGCCTAAGAAAGGTGATGCAGGAATGGTGCGGTTGTAACCGTCGTATGGGTCAGCCAGTTCGATAACTTCATCAACATCAGCTGTCACACGATCGGTGGTATCCAAAATCGCTTGTAGGATACCGCGGTTCTCTTCGCGAGACTCTCGTTTCATGCGCAAAGCAATTAAAAAGATCGCTGCACGAACTGGATCTACAGCATCTTCGAGTAGTCCCAACATGCCAAGGCGTGCCTCATCAAAGTCGATGTCTTTCGACAGGTCAGGGCCTGTGGCGATGCGCTGGATGATTGAGATCATGGTCTGATCAAGCTCGTCGCGGTTGAGATCTACTGCTTTGTTCATTCGGTAACTCCTTGAATTCAGACGCGGTCTGAATGAATAGGGGTGGAGTATAAGGAAACTCTGATGAAAAATAACCGGATAAAACGCCTTTTATCCGGCAAATCAACGATCGTTTTGGACGTGATAGCGCTAAATCAGTCGATAAAGCGTTTAGTGATCTCGTTGTAGCTATCGATACGACGGTCACGCAAGAAACGGCCAAATACGACGAACATCCTCGCTGCGACTCAGAGAGACCTCAGCGGTAAGCACAGTGGCATCAATATCGGCTTTAGCCAACAGTTCGCCTTGTGGGCCGGCAATGAATGAATTACCCCAAAACTCGATGCCGGGATCGCCTTCGGTTGGTGAAGCTTCGTAAGCCGACACGGATTACACACCAGAACCGGTAATCCATTAGCAACCGCATGGCCGCGTTGAACAAGCTGCCATGCGCCTAGTTGGCGTTGTTGTTCATCTTCATTATCGGTGCGGTCCCAACCAATCGCAGTGGGATAGATCAATAGCTCAGCACCGGCGAGCGCCATCAAGCGAGCGGCTTCTGGATACCATTGGTCCCAACACACGAGCACACCGAGCTTGCCAAGTGAGGTCTGAATCGGAGTAAAGCCAAGATCACCGGGGGTGAAGTAAAACTTCTCGTAGAAGCCTGGATCGTCAGGGATATGCATCTTGCGGTACTTGCCGGCAATGCTGCCATCGCTATCAATGACCACAGCGGTGTTGTGATACAGACCTGCTGCGCGGCGTTCAAACAAAGAGGTGACGATCACCAGCTTGTGTTTTTTCGCCAACTCGGCAAAGAAGTTGGTGCTTGGGCCGGGGATGGTTTCGGCCAGATCAAACGCGTCGGTGTCTTCGCTTTGGCAGAAGTAATGCGCGTTATGCAGTTCTTGCAGCACGATCAGCTGAGCGCCATTACCTGCATGCGTGATGATTTGTTCGGCGATGTACGCTTGATTCTTAAGTGCGCCACCTTGGTTAGCGTGTTGAATCAGGGCAACGTTGATCGAGTGGCTCATCGTGACAATCTCTAAAAGTGATATCTAATTATAGAGCGAGTTGAGCAGGGTATTGCATGGTTAAACAATGCAGGCTGCCATTTTGCTCGATGATGCGTCGACAGTTGATTGGAATGATCTCGCGATCAGTAAACAGATCCTGAAGCACTTTGATGGCTTTTTCATCGGCATCGACACCATATACAGGCAAGTAAAACAGCGCCATTGATAATTAAAAAGTTCGCGTAACTGGCTGAGAGTCGACGACCGTCTTCGTCATAAAGCTCGCCAGCGGGTGGCAGTGCATGTAAGCGATAAGGTGCACCGTTGAGACTGGTGAACACCTGCAGTTCTTTCTGCATGGCATGTAATGGCCAGTAGTCTTCATCACTGGGGTCGGCTGTGGTGAACACAATGTCATTAGATGAGGTGAAGCGCGCCAAGACATCGATATGCGCATCCGTGTCATCACCGGTCATCTCACCTTCGCTTAGCCAAAGGTAACGGCTAAAGCCAAAGCGTTTCGTTAACTCCGCTTCCATGGCTTCTTGAGATAAGTCGCCATTGCGATTGGTATTCAAAATGCTCGAAAGGGTCGCAAGCAAGGTGCCTTGGCCATCGGTTTCGATTGCGCCACCTTCAAGCACCAGAGGCGAGGGTGAATGCGAACCCTTGAGTACCTGTTGATCGATCAAGGCTTGGGTGATTTGTGTATCGAGCTCAGCGGGATATTTATTACCCCAGCCATTGAAGACAAAGTCGTTAATGATCGGCTGCTCGTTCTCATCGATAGCTGTCAGCGCGCCATGATCTCGTGCCCAGGTGTCGTTACAAGGTGCTTGTGCAAAGCGGGTTTTCTTAAGATCGGCACCTGCGTCCGAGAGAAGCTGTTTCACCTGTTCGGCATGTGTATCGTTATTCACAACGCATAGCAATGTCTCAAAGCGCGTCACTGCAGCACCAATCTGTGCAAACACCGGCAAGGTATCAGCTAGGTTGTCTGCCCAATCGGTGCCTTCATGTGGCCAGGTGAGTTGAACGGCAGATTGTTCTTCCCATTCAGCCGGTAATCGAGGTGTGCTCATCGAAACATCTCTAGTAAATGATGCGCGCAGTCTATGGCAAAAAGCCAAGCTCGGGAATGATTCGCCAGGACTTAGGTCAGATAAAACATCTGAGTCTGAATATGATGTAATGCCGCCATGTTTAAACCTTTGTCACTGTTTGTTGGTCTGCGCTACACACGTTCGCGCCGTCGCAATCATTTCATCTCCTTTATCTCAGGCTTTTCAGCACTGGGTATTGCGTTAGGTGTGATTGCGTTGATCACAGTGCTTTCGGTGATGAATGGATTTCATAAAGAAATTCAAACGCGCATTCTTGGGATGGCATCTCATGGTGACATTAAAGGTTACGAAGGAAATTTAAGCGACTGGCAACTCGCGCTACAGAAAGCTAAAGAGCATCCGCGTGTTTTAGCAGCAGCACCTTATATCGAAGCTCAAGCCATGCTGAATAGCGGGGGTGATGTCTCTGGTGCCATGGTGCGTGGTGTCAATCCTAAGCTTGAGAAAGATGTCATCGATGTTGCTGAGCACATGAAGTTTGGCTCACTCGATGACCTTGCGAAAACCCGTTGGGGCATCATTTTGGGTGCTGAATTGGCGGCTAAATTAGGTGTCAGTATTGGTAGTGAGCTGACCATGGTGGTGCCACAGATGACGGTTACTATTGCTGGCAGCGTACCGCGCATGAAGGCCTTCACTGTAGTGGGTATCTTTGAAGTCGGCATGAATGAATACGATCGCGGTGTCGCGCTTGTCCATTTGCCGGATGCCGCCAAGTTACTGCGAATGAAAGACGATGTCTCTGGCGTGCGTATTCGCATTGATGATGTTTGGGATGCGCGTGAGGTGTCGTTAGAGCTGGCGAACTCATTGCCCGGTCGTTATCGCGTACTTAACTGGACGGACTATCACCGTAACTTTTTTGCGGCGCTGAAGATGGAAAAGCGCATGATGGGTTTGTTGCTGTTTTTAGTTGTTGTGATTGCAGCGTTTAACATCATCTCAACGTTAGTGATGATGGTGGTGGATAAACAAGCTGATATCGCGATCTTAAAAACCTTTGGCGCAAGTCCTGGCTTTATCTTGCGGGTGTTTGTGGTGCAGGGCGCCGCTTTGGGTTTCTTTGGTACCTTGGTGGGAACCTTCTTGGGCGTGTTGCTTGCTGCAAATGTCGACTCTGCAGTCGCTTGGATTGAGCAAGCCTTTGGTCTGCACTTTATTGACCCTAATGTGTATTACATCAGTCAGTTGCCTTCGGATGTGCAGTTGCCTGATGTCTTGTTAGTGTCGATCGGTTCTTTCGTGCTTGTCATTATTAATGACGCTTTATCCGGCATGGAAGGCGTATAAAACTCAACCTGCAGAGGCATTGCGTTATGAGTGATGTGATTCTGCAAGCCAAAGGGTTATCCAAAAACTTTGCCTTGGGTGAGCAACAGGTTGATGTGTTGCGCGATATTAATCTTGAGATTCATCGCGGCGAACATGTGGCGATTGTGGGTAGCTCAGGCTCGGGTAAAAGTACCTTGCTGCATTGTTTAGGTGGCTTAGATGCGCCAAGTGCAGGCTCGGTATCTTTATTGAATCGTCCGTTTGATGATCTACCCGAGGTACAACGTAGCGCGGTGCGTAATCGCCATCTTGGTTTCATTTATCAGTTCCATCATTTATTACCTGAGTTCACCGCACTCGAGAATGTCTCGATGCCGCTATTAATTCGTGGTGATTCAGTACAAGCAGCCACGGCAAAAGCGATGGCATTGCTCGAGCGTGTGGGCTTATCAGGTCGCACAGCACACAAGCCCTCTGAGCTATCCGGTGGTGAGCGTCAGCGTGTGGCGATTGCGCGTGCCTTAGTGCTCAATCCAAGCTGTGTTTTAGCGGATGAACCAACCGGTAATCTGGATAGTGTGACAGCTGAATCCATTACCCAACTGTTACTTGAGATGAGTCGCGAGATTGGAACCAGCTTTATTATCGTGACCCATGATCAGGGTTTAGCTCAGCGATGTGATCGCACTTTGCAGCTAAAAGATGGTGCGTTAAGTCTCTAATCAGCGCCAGCTTCGAGAGCGGTGCTTCTTAACAATATAGTAGCGCCAATACCAGCGAATCGCTAAAGTAGCCAACTACGCCTGAGACAACGCCAACAACAAAGCTACCAAAGTAAAGATGTACCAGTTGTTTTCGGCGAGGTGACTAACCATTCCAAGCTGGCTTCAAACTGTGGTGAGTTTTCGGGCTCACCTAAGATCCATGTTCCAACGAGGTAATTGAAATAAAACATGGGCGGCATGGTGATCGGGTTAGTAACCCAAACCAAGGCAACTGAGATGGGCAAGTTAATGCCGCGAATGAGTAATGCCGTAATGGTGGCAGCCACCATTTGAACGGGCATCGGAATCATTGCCCAAAAAAGCCCAGATAAAAACGCATTCGCAACTGAGCGACGATTCATATGGAAGAGATTTGGATCTTCTAAGAAGCGTGCAAAGATTTTCAGATATTTATTCTGACGTAACTCAGCAGGATCTGGGATATAGCGTTTAAGCAGCTTCTTCGGCATATCGTGATGGAGAAAAGATTAATTGCACTGCATTTGAGCACGATGCCCCTAAATTGACTAGCCATTAACCGATGAAAGGTAAGAAAGCCGTAACATAGCAGGTTTCACCTTTAGCTCCCTCGGAGCATGCCGTATCATCGGTCTCAGAATAACGAACTCAGGAAGACGGTTTTGTACGAGTTACTTTTAGCGGGCGGCTGGATCATGGCGCCTATCCTGTTGAGCTCCATTTTCGCGATGGCCATTGTGATAGAGCGCCTAACCGTGTTGCGTGATAACAAAGTTATCCCGGAAGGTTTGGTGAATAATATTTGGCACCTGCATGCTAAAGGCGAGATCACGCAAAAGAATGTTGCGGCGATTCGTCAAAGCTCTCATCTCGGTCGTGTGTTGGCCACAGCCTTAGCGAATCGCACACATGAGCGTGAAGCGATTAAGCAAGCGGTAGAAGAAGAGGGTCGTCAGGTGGTGCATGAGCTAGAGCGTTACTTCTCAGCGCTAGGCACGATTGCGGCGATAACCCCATTGCTCGGTTTGCTTGGTACCGTGGTTGGCATGATCAAAGTCTTCTCGGCGATTACGACTGCCGGAGTTGGCGATCCGTCGGTGCTTGGAGGTGGTAACTCAGAAGCCTTGATTACAACGGCAGCGGGTTTGTGCGTGGCGATACCGGCTTTAATTTTCCATCGTCACCTCAACGCTAAAGTCGATCGTTATGCGCTGCAAATGGAAGAGCAGGCGGTCAAGCTGGTTGATGTTCTAAAGGGTCAGCGCGAGCAATAACATGCAGCTTCGACCTAAGTCATCTAACGAACCTAAGATAGAGCTCACGCCGCTGATTGATGTGGTGTTTTTGATGCTGATCTTTTTTATGGTCTCAACCACCTTCGATAAGCAAACTGAGCTGAAGGTTCAGCTACCGAATGTGATGCAGCAAGAAGCGCCGACCGATGCGCCATTGCGTATCGATATTGTGATTGATCGCCAAGGCAAGCTGTATGTGAACCAGGAGGAGTTACTGCGCAGTGATGCGCTGACCTTGCGACGTGTGCTTGAAAAGATTGTGGCAGAACAAACCGATGTGCCGGTGATGGTCACGGGCGATAAACAAGCACCACTGCAAGCGATGATGACCGTGATGGATGTCACCGCTCAGCTTGGACTGCAAAAGCTGCATTTCTCAGCCAATCAGATGGGACAAGCTAAGTGAAACTCAATTACCCCGACTTTTGGCAAGATAAGACAGCGATCAGCTATGTCTTGTTGCCATTTACTGGGTTATTTATTGCGCTGACTGCTTTGCGTCGGTTGATGTATCGCTTGGGCGTGTTTAGCACCTATAAAAGTCAGTTGCCGGTGATTGTGGTGGGCAACATCACCGTCGGTGGTTCGGGTAAAACACCTTTTGTTATTTGGTTAGTCGCTCATTTAAAAAAGCTGGGTTATAAGCCTGGCATCGTGTCACGTGGTTATGGTGGAAGGGCCTCTTCTTGGCCACAACAAGTGCGTGTGGATAGTGACCCTGAAACCGTGGGTGATGAAGCGTTGTTATTAGCGCTGCGATGTCATTGCCCGATGGCGGTAGCACCTAAGCGTGCTGATGCGGTGCGTGCGCTAGAGGCTGATGGTCAGGTTGACATCATCATCTCGGATGATGGCTTGCAGCATTATGCGATGGGTCGTGATATCGAGATCGCGGTTGTCGATGGTGTGCGTCAGCAAGGTAATGGCTTTATGTTGCCAGCAGGTCCCTTGCGCGAGCCGGTGTCGCGCCTCGATAGCGTTGATCTGTTGATTACCAGTCAGGCTAAGCTACGTCGCCAACATCACATGGAGATGATGGAGCCTCGGATCTATCCGATAACTGATCCACAATCTCGCCAGCCACTCAGCGCTTGGGATGGTCAGCAGGTGAGAGCGATTGCCGGTATTGGTGATCCGCAGCGATTCTTTGACATGCTCAGATCACACGGCTTATCGGTTATCGACGTGGCATTTCCTGATCATCATCCCTATCAGCCATCCGATTTACAGTTTGATGATGCGATTCCGCTGCTGATGACCGAGAAAGATGCCGTAAAATGTCATCCATTCGCACCGAGCCCAAACGTGGGTGGTGAGCATCGATGTGGAGCCTGATGAGCCGTTTAAGCATCGATTGAGTCTGCTACTAAATGATGTCGCAGCTGAAAAACAAACATCCGAGGAAGATTGATGGATAGTAAATTACTCGACATTCTGGTGTGTCCGAACTGTAAAGGTCCGCTAGTTCATAACAAAGACGCCAAAGAGCTGATCTGCAAACCCTGTCGTTTGGCATATCCGATTCGTGATGACATCCCAGTGATGTTGGTTGAAGAAGCTCGTGAGCTGCCAGCCGATGAAGAGGTGCAAGGCTAATGGCTTACCGTGTGGTCATTCCGGCGCGTTATGCCTCGACGCGATTTCCCGGAAAACCACTGATCGATATTCAAGGCAAGCCAATGATTTGGCATGTCTATCAACGTGCGCTCGAAAGCCACGCAGATGAAGTTGTTGTCGCAACCGATGACCAACGTATTGCCGATGCGGTGATGGCCTTTGATGGCTATGTCGTGATGACCCATGAGCACAACAGCGGTACGGATCGCATTGCTGAGGTGTCTAACTCGCTGGGTTGGCCTGATGACACCATTGTGGTCAATCTGCAGGGCGATGAGCCACTGATACCTCCTGAGCTGCTTGATCAAGTAGCGAACACCTTAGCTGAGCAACCCAAGGCATCTATGTCGACTTTGGCGGTACCGCTAGATGAGCATCAGGTGTTCGATAGCAATGCGGTGAAAGTAGTGACCGATAAAGATGGTCTTGCGTTGTATTTTAGTCGTGCTGCTATCCCGTGGCGCCGGGGCGAGTTTGAAAAGGGCGTTGAGAATGCCTTAGGCTTGTATCGCCACTTAGGCTTATATGCCTATCGCGCTGATTTTTTGAAGCGCTATGTCACCTGGGATATGGCGCCTATCGAAGCGGCTGAGTCTTTAGAGCAACTGCGTGTGTTGTGGCAAGGCGAGCGCATTGCGGTGTCGATCGCGGATCAATCACCACCAACAGGTATTGATACCGAAGAAGACTATCATCGTTTACTTGAGCAGCTAAACGCCGTCTCGGTGGAATAACTATTTCACGCGGCCTTGTAGCAACAGCATCAAGGCATCACTAAACCCGAGATTATCCTCATCAGAGATGGGTAGTGAGACCGTCTCAGGGATACGTCTTTTTACCTCTCCATATTGCGAACTCTGTAAAGGATTGGCATCCTCAGGCTTATGACGTTGCAAAACCACTTGGTCGTCGTCGTACAGAATGTCGATCAACACCCAATCGTCAGACAAATAACGAAAGCGCGTGCCACGCAGTTGTTCGAGCTTTTGATGTAATGGATTCATAGATAACGAAGTTAGGTGATAAGCAGATGGTAAAGGTTCTTTTCGTGTGTATGGGTAATATTTGTCGTTCACCCACCGCGCATGGCGTTTTCCGTCACCTCGTCGAGCAAAACCAGTTAACCGACCATATCGAGATCGACTCAGCCGGTACGCATGCCTACCATGTGGGAAATCCCCCCGATTCGCGCTCAGCGACGACCGCGCTAGAGCGGGGGATTGATCTGTCTGATCTACGTGCGCGTCAAGTCACCGTCGATGATTTTGCAACCTACGATTATGTGATTGCGATGGATCGCGAAAATCACGGCAACCTGATGCGTCTCTGTCCTGAGAACTATCGAGAGCGAATCCATATGTTTATGGACTTTGCGCATGATTGGTCAAACGCAGAAGTACCAGACCCTTACTATGGTGGAGCCAGCGGGTTTGATCGTGTTTTCGACATGGTTGAGTCGGCATCACTGGGATTGCTTGCGCAAATCCAGCGAAAAAATCACATGTAAAGACATAAAAAAACCGGGCTTAGCCCGGTTTTCTTTTAGTCAGCACTTGGCGTGCTGGATTCAACTGGTTTGCTCGGTGGCGTTGTGTCACTGGGCTTTTTTGTTTCTACCTGACGAAGCTTAGGTGCTTCTGGCTTTGATTCGGTAGCTGCAGGTTTTGCCGCTTCTGGCTTTGGCTCAGCTGCTGCCGCTTTAGGCGCTTCAGTAGGTGCAGGCTTGTTAGTTTCTGCTGGCTTGTTATTAGCCTTAGCTGCAGGTGCTTGCGCTTTTGCTTCAACCGCAGGCTGATTCGCTTGTGGCTTTGTCTCAGATTGAGTATTCGACGGATTGTTTTGTGTGTTGTTATCCGTGTTGTCACCTGACTTGTTATTACGGCGACGACCACCGCGACGACCGCGACGTGCTTTCTTAGGTTGATCTTCGCCTTTCTGCTCATCTTTTGGGCCATTCGATTTTGCTTGATTAGGCTTGTTGTCATTGTTGTTGTCGTCGTTGTTCTTTGCGTTACGACCACGACCGCGACCACGGTTGCTACCTTTGTTGCGATTGTCATTATTGCGGCCACCACGACCACCACGGGTATTTTTACGTTTTGGTTTCTCGTCTTCTATCTCTTCGTCTTTTGACGAGAAGATCGAGCTGAATAAACGTTTGATCAAGCCGGTTGGCTCACTCTTGCCTTTGTCTTCTTCGGTAGGCTCTGGGCGAACCGGTGCAGGAGTAGCGGGCGCAATGTTCTTAACGGCCGCTTGCTCAGGCTTGCGACGAGGCTCAGTGGTTTCGACTGACGCTTCGTTGGTTTCGTAATAGGCGACGGTTTCGTAGCTTAATGAATCATCGTCATCATCTTGCAAGCGAACACGTTGGATCTCGTATTTTGGTGTTTCGAGATGACGATTCGGGATCATCACCACTTCACAATCTTGACGCTCCTCAATAGCGGCGATCATGTCGCGTTTTTCATTGAGCAGATAAGTTGCGATATCGACTGGCAATTGCGCCACGATGCGAGAGGTGCCTTCTTTTAAGGTTTCCTCTTCGATGATGCGCAAGATCGAAAGGGCTAATGAGTCAACACTGCGAATAAAGCCATGGCCATCACAACGTGGGCACACGTGGTGCGATGAGTCGCCCAATGATGGACGCAAACGCTGACGTGACATCTCCAGAAGACCGAAGCGAGAGATCTTGCCGATCTGCACACGAGCACGGTCTTCTTTCATTTCTTCTTTGAGACGGTTTTCCACTTCACGCTGATTACGCGCAGGGCCCATATCAATGAAGTCGATAACGAATAAACCACCTAGGTCACGCAGACGTAGCTGGCGCGCAATTTCGGTTGCCGCTTCAAGGTTGGTATTGAAGGCGGTTTCTTCGATGTCAGAGCCTTTGGTCGCACGCGACGAGTTGATATCGATAGAGGTCAGCGCTTCGGTGTGGTCGATCACAATCGAGCCACCTGAAGGCAGACGTACTTCACGCTGGAAGGCTGATTCGATTTGGATTTCGATCTGGTAGCGCGAGAACAAAGGCACCTTATCGGTGTAACGCTTCAACTTGCGCTCGTTGTGCGGCATGACTTGTTTCACAAACTGAACAGCTTGGTTGAAGGTCGATTCATCGTCGATCAGCACTTCGCCGATATCTTGACGCATGTGGTCACGAATCGAACGGATGATGACGTTACTTTCTTGGTAAATCAGGAAAGGTGCAGGGCGGTTAGCCGCTGACGATGAGATCGCGGTCCAGAGTTGGTTCAGGTAATCGAGGTCCCATTGCAGTTCTTCGGTGTTTTTACCGATGCCTGCGGTACGCACGATCAGACCCATGTTCTCAGGCACTTCGAGATCAGCCATCGCATCACGCAGCTCGCTGCGATCTTCACCTTCGATGCGGCGAGAAACACCACCAGCACGCGGGTTATTTGGCATCAAAACGAGGTAACGACCAGCGAGTGACAAGAAGGTGGTGAGGGCTGCGCCTTTATTGCCGCGCTCTTCTTTTTCCACCTGAACGATGATCTCTTGACCCTCTTTCAGTTGGCTTTTGCCTTGCTTGCCATCTTCGTTTTTTCGTTGGTGAAGTACTCACGCGCGATCTCTTTCATCGGCAAGAAACCGTGACGTTCTGCACCGTAGTCGACAAACGCAGCTTCAAGCGAGGGCTCGACGCGGGTAATGCGACCTTTATATATGTTGGCTTTCTTGAGTTCTCGACCAGGAACTTCGATGTCGAGGTTGAATAGACGTTGTCCGTCTACGATAGCGACACGCAACTCTTCAGGCTGAGTGGCGTTGATCAGCATACGCTTCATGTTGTGTATTCCGTTGTCAGGATCAGTTGATGATTTAGCGCATTGCATTGCTGCCAGTCGTTCGGCGCAAAGCGTGCTGCTTTTGTCATCAGCTCATCGTGTTGTTTGTTTACCCGCAGTTTTATCAACTGTTGATAGAGATTCTGTTCGTCATGGGTGTCTGTGTCGGTTAGCATGTCGGTCTTAAATCAACATGAGTGGCGGTGCGTCAGATGAATTGCCTAGGCACCTTGACAATCAGTCACTTACAGGACGATGACCGTCGGAAAATACACTAATTTATCCGCACGCGCATCATTTTTCGCGAACTGAGTGGATTAAGTGGCTAATAGCAGCGATTCTGGCGCCAAAGTGCAGTATCTGACCGTGGACGAGAACGCTGAAGGCCAGCGTATCGATAACTTTTTGATGGCACGACTAAAGGGTGTACCCAAAAGTTGGGTGTACCGTGTTTTGCGTAAAGGTGAGGTGCGCGTCAATAAAGGGCGAGCAAAGCCCACCCGAAAACTCGAGATTGGTGATGAGGTCCGCGTACCACCGGTGCGTCGCTCGGACGACAAAGCCCTTATCCCAGGTGCGGGTATGCAGCAGGCGATCACCGACAACATTCTTTATGAAGATGACCTGCTCCTGATTGTGAACAAACCGTCGGGTATGGCGGTGCATGGTGGCAGTGGTGTGTCGCATGGGGTAATCGAAGCGCTGCGTGCAGCTCGCCCCGAAGCTAAATTTTTAGAACTCGCGCATCGACTCGACCGCGATACCTCCGGTTGTCTGATGTTGGCGAAAAAACGCAGTGCGCTAAAAGAGCTGCAACGATTGCAGGTGACCAATCAGGTCGATAAACGCTATCAAGCTTTATTAGATGGTCGTTGGCGCAAGGGAAAGCAGACGGTGGATGTGCCGCTGCAGAAAAACACCCTGAAATCTGGCGAGCGTATGGTGCGGGTTGATCCTGAAGGAAAAAGGCGATCACCCATTTCACGGTGCTGCAGCATTTCAGCTCATCGACCTTGGTTGAGGCCAAACTGGAAACGGGTCGGACGCATCAAATCCGTGTGCATGCGCAATATGCTGGCACGCCCATTGTCGGCGATAACAAATACGAAACACCTGAAGCCTTGGCTTACTGGAATGAGCAGGGCGCAAAACGGTTGTTTTTACATGCTTGGCGTTTGAGCTTCCCGTGGGAAGGTAAGCGTTTTCAGATTGAAGCGCCGCTGCCGGCTGAGTTGCAATCTGTTTTAGAAGGAATTGCTGAATGAAACCTTATGATCTGATCGTGTTTGACTGGGATGGCACGGTGATGGATTCGGAGCATCGCATCGTGACCTGTATGCAACGTGCCGGTGCGGATACTTTATCGAGTATTCCGACCGATGCGGAAGTGCGCGAGATTATCGGCTTAGGCATGCAAGAAGCGGTGGCGCGCTTGTGGCCAGAAGCTGATGATGATGCTGTGCAAAAGATTATCGAGGCTTACCGTGTGCATTGGTTGGGTGATCAGATCCCAGACTCTGAGTTATTTGAAGGTGCAACAGAAACCATTGAGGCGCTGACTGATCGCGGTTATCTGTTAGCGGTGGCAACCGGTAAAAGTCGTCGTGGGTTAGATCGCGTACTCGATGAGAGTGGCTTAGGTCGATACTTTCACATGACACGATGTGCGGATGAAGCGCATTCAAAACCGCATCCACAAATGTTGCAGGACATTTTGACCGACCTGAACACGGAACCGAACAAGGCGCTTGTGGTCGGAGATACTGAATACGATATTCAAATGGCCGCTAATGCCAAGGTTGATGCCGTTGGTGTTAGCTATGGTGCGCATGATCAACAACGTCTAATTGATTGTGGCGCAAAAACAATTCTTCACTCTCTAACTGAATTGATTGATTGGTTAGAAACGCAGTAATAGGTGATGTATGTCTGAACAACATGATGATCAATGGTCAAAGAAGCTGATTAAAGAGTTAGCAACCGATGCGCTTAAAGAGCGTCGTCGTTCACGTCGCTGGGGCATCTTCTTTAAGACCTTAACCTTCGCTTATCTGATTGGTTTGTTGTATGTCGCAATGCCCGACACCTTTGATTTTGATGATGAAGCATGGCAAAGAAAGATCATGTGGCTATGGTCGACCTTGAAGGCGAGATCAGTACCGAAGAAGGTGAGAATGCCGAAGGTGTGGTGAAAGGTCTGCGTGCTGCTTATAAAGATGATCACACCAAAGCGATCATTATTCGTATCAACAGCCCAGGTGGTTTGCCAGTACAAGCGAGCTACATGCAAAAAGAGATCAAGCGTTTAAAAGCTAAGCATCCTGATATCCCTGTGTATGCGGTGGTGCAAGACATGGCAGCATCAGGTGGTTATTACGTGGCAGCGGCGGCGGATAAGATTTATGTCAATGAGTCGAGCTTAGTGGGTTCGATCGGTGTGATCATGAACGGCTTTGGCTTTACCGATGCGATGGATAAGTTAGGCATCGAGCGTCGCATGCTAACTGCAGGTAAGAACAAAGGCATCCTTGATCCATTCAGCCCCATGAGTGATGAGCAACGTGCGCATGCACAAGCTACATTGAATGAATTACACGAGACCTTTATTAATGTAGTGAAAGAAGGTCGTGGTGATCGTTTAAGTGATGATCCTGATCTGTTCTCAGGTCTTTTCTGGTCTGGCAAGAAAGCCATTGAATTAGGTCTTGCAGATGATATCGGCAGTGCGGGAACGGTAGCGCGCGATGTGATTGGTATCGATGTGGTGAAGAACTTCACACCTGAGCAAGATCCGATCGAGCGTTTAGCGCAGCGCTTTGGTGCATCCGTCGGGCAGGGTTTGGGTAAGGTGTTTGGCGGAAATTTATCCATTAAATAACAATGACTTATATGATTAAAGCGGCCATATGGGCCGCTTTTTTTATGCCTTATGTTAGAAAAATGACTTCTGTCACAGAGCTGTCACATTGCCCATGCACACTTCTCATCACTGAATAGGGCAGTTTCACAAGAGAGGCTGCACTTAAGTGAAATGACATTGTGTCTTAATCCATTAAGGAGTTTTCTTAGATGAAAAATTCAATCATGTTGGCAGCGGCTTCGGCAATTGCGCTATCAAGTGTTAACTCAGTAGCTCTGGCCCGTGATCACGTTGAGATTGTCGGTTCTTCAACGGTATATCCCTTTGCAACAGTTGTTGCAGAACAGTACGGTCGTAAATCAGGCAGCACCCCAAAAATTGAATCAACCGGTTCAGGCGGTGGCTTGAAGTTATTCTGTAATGGCATGGGTGCAAATACACCTGACATCACCAATGCATCTCGCCGTATTAAGCAATCTGAGATAGACAAGTGTGCCAAGAACGGTATTAAGGACATTATTGAGGTTCGTATTGGATACGACGGTATCGTGGTTGCGAACTCAAAACAGGGCGCTAAGTTTGATTTGACTACAAAAGACTTAGCGTTAGCACTAGCTAAACAGGTGCCCGGTAAAGATGGCAAGTTGATTGATAACCCTTACAACAACTGGTCGGATGTCCGTAAAGGCCTTCCAAATCTTGCAATTGAAGTATTAGGTCCACCACCATCATCTGGTACGCGTGATGCATTTGTTGAGTTGGCTTTAGAGTCTGGCCTTAAATCTTATGCTGATTTTAAAGCGTTACGTGGTTCTAAAGATGAAGCTGAAATCAAAGTCTTGATGGAAAAGCTGGGCATTCCTGCTTCTGCCTTTAATAATAAAGGTAAAAAAGTCTTTAAGAAAGTTGCGCATGCAATTCGTGAAGACGGCAAGTACATCGAAATGGGTGAGAATGACAATCTGATCATTCAGAAGTTGATTGCAAATCCAAATGCATTAGGTGTGTTTGGCTTCTCATTCCTTGATCAGAATGCGGACAAAATCCAAGGTGCCCCGATTAACGGGCAAGAGCCTACCTTTGAGGCAATTGCTGATAGCTCTTACCCCATCTCGCGTCCACTGCAGTTTTATGTAAAGAAGGCACACGTGGGTAAGATCCCAGGTATTGATGGGTTCCTAGCTGAGTTCACTTCTGAGAAAGCATTTGGTGAGGAAGGGTACTTGTCAGATAAGGGTTTGATCCCAATGCCAGCGGCAGAGCGCGAGTGTAACCGTGCGGCTGCAACCCAATTGATTCCGATGAAAGGTAATGCCTACGCGTGTGCTAAGTAATCTGAATTGATAATCAGTAGAATGATGGTCGACCTTATCGTCGGCCATCATTTTTGTGTGTAAGTAGATTTATTTATGTCATTGTCCGTCTTAATTGCCTTTGTGTTGATGATTATGGCCTTGGGTTATCACTTGGGCCGTAAACGTGCGCTGGTGGCCGTTGACGGTGTCAAGGGCGTTCGGTTTTTGCACTCTTTACCGAATTACTACGGGTTATATGTGCTGATGTGGGCTGCACTGCCTGCGGTAATCGTCATGCTGATATGGGGGTTGGTGCAAGAGAGTGTCTTGACGTCAATTCTGCTGTCACACATGCCATCTGAGTTGACAGCCGTCTCTGCAGACCGACTCAGCTTGTTAGCCACAACGATTAAGAATGTAGCGCTAGGTAAAATTACTGCGGGTGAGATAACGCCTGCGATGCAAGCGGCTGCAGATGAGTATTCTCGTTATTTACAGACGGCTGAATTAGCTAAATCGGGTTTAACGCTGACGTTAGCCACGTTATTAGGCTGGGTAGCATGGCGAAAGATTAATCCAAAGATGCGTGCGCGTAATCGCGTCGAGGGGATTGTTAAAGCCTTATTAATTCTCTCATCAGCTATCGCCATCCTTACTACCGTCGGTATTGTTTTCTCAGTGCTCTTTGAATCAATTAGATTCTTTGAAAAGGTGCCATTCTTTGACTTTGTCTTTGGTCTTGAGTGGAGTCCACAAACCGCAATCCGAGCAGATCAAGTCGGCTCTGAAGGTTTGTTTGGTTCAGTACCGCTATTCGCCGGAACGATGTTGATCTCATTGATTGCGATGACGGTTGCTGTACCCATTGGTTTGATGTCAGCGATTTATCTTGCTGAATATGCAGGACCAAAGGTACGTGCTTACGCAAAACCGATACTTGAGATCTTGGCAGGTATTCCAACGGTCGTTTATGGCTTCTTTGCTGCGCTTACAGTGGCGCCAGCGATTCGTGATTTCGGTGTGGATCTGGGCTTAAGTGTTTCGTCTGAAAGTGCTTTAGCCGCTGGTTTGGTAATGGGCGTGATGATTATTCCGTTTATCTCATCATTATCTGATGACGTCATTAATGCCGTGCCACAATCTTTGCGAGATGCTGCGTATGGTTTGGGCTCGACTCGATCGGAGACGATAAAACAGGTCATTATCCCTGCGGCATTGCCAGGCATTATGGGCGGTGTTCTTTTAGCAGTTTCTCGCGCTATTGGTGAAACGATGATCGTGGTGATGGCAGCTGGCTTGAGCGCCAACCTAACCGCGAATCCTTTAGAAGCAGTAACAACGGTGACAGTTCAGATCGTTACGTTGCTGACCGGTGACCAAGAGTTCGATAGTGCTAAGACCTTGGCAGCGTTTGCCTTGGGATTGATGTTGTTTGTTACGACCTTGGCATTAAATATTGTGGCGTTACGTATCGTGCGTAAATACCGTGAGCAATATGATTAAGAGGCCGATATGAGTGATTCAATAGATAGTTTAGCGGCCTCAACTAAAGCGATTCATAAAGTTGAGCATTCACTTAAGCGTCGTCGCGTGCAAGAGCAGCGATTTAAGCGACTGGGGTTGTTTGCTGTATTACTGGGCTTGTCGTTTGTGGCTTTGCTTTTCATCAACATTGTAAGTAAAGGCTACAGTGCCTTTGTTGCTACGCACATCGCGATTGAGGTTAACTTTTCGCAAGAGGTTCTCGATCCAGCTGGTTCCCGTGACCTAAAAGTCATTGGTAATGCGGATTATCGACAGTTGTATCGTGAACCCTTACGAGCATTATTTCCTGATGTTTCAGGTCGTAAAGACAAACGTGAGTTATATCGGATGATTAGCTCATCAGCAGATTTTAGTTTGCGCGATATGGTGTTAGCTGATTCAGCCTTGATTGGACCAAACCAAAACAATTTGGCTTTTAGCTGATGATGAAATCGATATGGCATTCAAAGGCACTTTGTCGCGAGAACTGCCGGAGTCCGAAAGGCCTGTGAGCGACAAAGAGTTTGCGTGGATTGATCAACTTAAATCACAAGGGAAAATTGACATTCTTTTTCAACTGGGGCTTCTTTACCAATGGTGATTCTCGTGAGCCAGAGCAGGCCGGTATTGGCGGTGCGATTGCAGGCTCATTTTATACCTTGCTTATTACTTTGATGCTGTCCTTCCCAATTGGTGTGGCTGCTGCGGTTTATCTTGAGGAGTTTGCACCAACCAATAAATGGACTGACATGATCGAGGTAAATATCAATAACCTCGCGGCTGTGCCATCGATTGTGTTTGGCTTGCTCGGTTTGGCGATGTTTATCAACTTCTTTGGTATGCCGCGTTCGGCGCCTTTGGTTGGTGGCTTAGTGCTGACCTTAATGACATTGCCAACCATCATTATTGCGAGTCGTGCAGCACTTAAATCTGTGCCGCCTTCAATTCGAGAGGCGGCTTTGGGGATTAGGTGCTTCACGTATGCAAACGGTGACTCACCATGTGTTGCCTTTAGCCTTGCCCGGAATGTTGACCGGCACCATTATCGGTATGGCGCAAGCGTTAGGTGAGAGCGCGCCTTTGCTGATGATCGGTATGGTGGCTTTCATTGTTGATATTCCATCAGGCCCGATGGATCCAGCGACTGTATTGCCGGTTCAGGTGTTTTTGTGGGCGGATAGTCCTGAGCGAGCATTTGTTGAGAAAACATCTGCAGCGATTATGGTGCTGCTCGGCTTCTTGATTTTAATGAATTTAATTGCGGTATTACTGCGACGTCGTTTTGAGCGTCGTTGGTAAGTCATACGCCTGTTGAGGATAGTCCTTTGGATAAAGAATTAACGTCTGACTTCAAAACAATCGGAAATGTTCGGAGTAAAAAGCCGCGCATGAGTGCTACCGATGTGAATGTCTATTACGGTGATAAGCATGCCATTCAAAACGTTTCACTGGATGTGGGTGAGGGTGAAGTCTTGGCAATGATCGGTCCGTCTGGCTGTGGTAAGTCAACCTTCTTGCGAACGCTAAACCGTATGAATGACACCATTGATATCTGTCGAGTGACAGGTGATATTCGTTTGGATGGTGAAGATATCTACGATGATGAAACGGACCCTGTGTTGCTGCGCGCACGCGTGGGCATGGTGTTTCAAAAGCCAAATCCATTCCCAAAATCGATCTACGACAATATTGCCTATGGGCCACGTATTCATGGCTTAGCGTCGAACAACGAAGAACTCGACGAAATTGTTGAAAGCTGTTTGAAAAAAGCCGGTTTATGGAAAGAGGTTAAAGATCGTTTGGATGCGCCGGGCACAGGGCTATCGGGTGGTCAGCAGCAGCGTTTATGTATCGCCCGCGCTATTGCGGTTTCGCCAGAAGTGATTTTGATGGATGAGCCATGTTCAGCGCTCGATCCAATAGCAACAGCGAAGGTCGAAGAGTTGATTGATGAGCTTCGTCAAAACTACAGCATTGCAATTGTTACTCACTCAATGCAACAAGCAGCGCGAGTGTCACAAAAAACAGCTTATTTTCATTTAGGGACATTTGGTTGAGGTGGGTGAGACCGAGCAGATCTTTACCAACCCTCGCCATTCATTAACAGAAGACTACATTACGGGGCGTTTCGGATAAGCCAATGGCATCGACACACGTTTTAGTTGTTGAAGATGAATCATCAGTACGAGAGTTGCTGGGTTCAACGCTGAGTACAGCTGGCTTTCAGGTGAGCTTTGCACCTGATGGTTTGAGTGCGCGTAATTGGTTGGACGAAAACGTACCCGATATTGCATTGATTGATTGGATGATGCCGGGTTTGTCTGGTTTGGATCTGACGCACTGGATGAAGCGCGACGAGCGCTTAGCGGATATTCCTATCATTATGTTAACGGCGCGTGATGGCGAAGATTATAAAGTTCAAGGTCTAGAAGCGGGTGTTGATGATTATGTCACCAAGCCTTTCTCAACCCGCGAGTTAGTCGCTCGTGTTAAAGCGGTCATGCGTCGGAGCGGTCAGGAAGAAGATGTCTTGCTTCATTTTGATAATGGTTTGGAATTGGACCATGTTCAGCATCGAGTGACCTACCAGTCGCGTCCGATTTATATTGGTCCGACAGAATTTAAGCTGCTTAAATTTTTTATGAGTCACCCTGAACGTGTGTATAGCCGAACACAGTTGCTTGATCTCGTTTGGGGTCGAAATGTCTATATTGAGGAGCGTACGGTAGATGTTCATATTCGTCGTTTACGTAAAGCGCTCTCTGTAGAACACATTGAAGAACTTATCCAAACCGTACGTGGCGTAGGTTACCGCTTCTCTGAAAAACAGGATGGTGCAGCATGATGCGTAACTGGGTCTCAGAAGAGTTCACGCGATTATTTTGGGTGCTTTGCGTTGGTGGTGTTTATGGGCTGGCTACTTGGCTATTCTTTGATCGGATTGTTTATTGCTGTTGTCGCTTACCTTGCTTATGTGGTTAATCAGCTCATTCGAGTGAATCGATGGATTTCGCAACCTAAACGATATGATATCCCTGCCGGCTTTGGTTTATGGGGCGCTGTTTATACAAATGTTAAGCGCTTAAAGAGCCGGTCAAAGAAACGTGAGCGATATCTGAAAAAACGTCTTGCGGAATATCAGGCGCCAGCGTTAGCACTACCAGATGCCGCAATAGCACTCAATCAACGGGGTGAGATCCGATGGATGAATGGAGCGGCGGAAAATTTATTTAACCTGAATGCTAAGTCGGATGTGGGTGAGAACTTTGCCAATTTGGTTCGATTGCCGCAGTTAGTGGATTATTTAAAGACAGCTGATTATTCAGAAGATCTACAGGTCACTTTGCCGGGGCTGATTGAGAAAACCTTGCTTATTCGTGTAGCGAAATATGGAAAAGGGCAGTTAGTGCTATTGGCTCAGGATATTTCAGCTCGCATTCGCGCTGAACAATCGAAGCGTGATTTTGTTGCAAATGTGTCACATGAGTTACGTACGCCGCTGACGGTCATCAGTGGCTACTTAGAAAACATGATCGATTCTGGTGAGATCCCAGAGTCGTTTGAGCGTCCATTAACCTTAATGGAGCAACAATCTCTTCGGATGCGTCACATCATCGAAGATCTCCTTACGCTTGCCAAACTCGATGGCGCTAAAGCTGATATGGAGGAAGTAATTGATGTGCCGGCATTGTGTGAGAAATCTGTCGCTGAGGCGCGTGCCATATCGGGTGAGCATGAATTTAAGTTAGCCATGCTTACGCAACAGAAAATGTATGGTGATGTTAAGCAGATTCATATGTTGCTATCGAATCTATTAACTAATGCGATTAAATATTCTGGCGCAGAAGGATTGATAACGATTTCTTGGCAAAAAGAACACCAGGGTTATCGTCTTTCAGTGACTGATTCGGGTGAAGGTATTGCGCCTCAACATTTGTCGCGCCTTAACCGAGCGTTTTTATCGTGTGGATAAAGACCGGTCACGTGACCAAGGCGGCACAGGTTTGGGTTTAGCTATTGTTGACTCAATTCTGCAGCAGCATGATGCACATCTTACCGTTGAAAGTGAAATTGGAGTTGGCAGTACCTTTAATTGCCACTTCCCAGAATCTCGTGGTGTTACAACTAATACCTAATTAATAAGGCATACAGGATTTATTATGAATGGAATAACAGATCACACGTCGTCATCTTTTAATTCTGACATAGAGCATGTTCGTTCTTCGGTTCTAGAAATGGGCGGGCTGATTGAGTCGCAATTAGATAAAGCAATAACGGCTTTACGCGACTCCAATATTGCCTTGGCAGAAGAGGTTGTTGTTAATGACGCACAAATCAATCGTTACGATGTAATCATTGATGAAGGCTGTACGCGAATTTTTGCACTGCGTGCGCCAGCAGCAGGTGACTTACGCTTGGTTCAAACTGTATTAAGAACGACGACAGACCTTGAGCGTATTGGGGACGAGATAAAGCGAGTTGCCAAGATGGCTATTAAAAACTCAAAAGGTGCAGCAGATGCGAGCTTGTATAACCGAGTTGAGCATTTAGGTAATTCAGTAAAAGCGACCCTTAATCGTGCATTAGATGCCTTTGCGCGTATGGATGTTAATGCGGCGATTGAGGTTGCAGGTGAAGATAAACGAATTGATCAAGAATACGAAAGTATGATGCGTCAGTTAATGACCTACATGATGGAGGATCCTCGTTCGATTCCACGTATCCTCGATATTATGTGGGCAGCGCGTTCTCTAGAGCGGATTGGCGATCGTTGTCAAAATATCTGCGAATACATTATCTACTTCGTTAAAGGTAAAGACGTTCGCCACACCAGCTTGGATAGCATTCGTGCTGAATTTGGCGATGATGCCTAAACCGATTGGGTTGATTGCTGACTAGATCGTGTTGCGGTGAGGCTAGCTGACGTTTGGTTTTGTCATATTCTTGTCATTTGATGCAGCTATTTTGAATCAAATATCCGATCAGGTGAGAAAATGACAGTAAAAACACATAACTCTGATGCCAAATTGCAGAGAAAAGATCTCAATGAAGAAGCTGTGTATCTAGAAGAGCGTATCAAGCAAATGGGCTTTGAAGGCGATTGTGCCTATGAGCGTGCAATGTATACCTTCTATCTGGATCGTCTTTGCGAGCTTCGTTCTCAAATGACCGTTAATTGATATCAATAGATATTGCGGCTATCCATGTCGGATAGAAAACTAACTAAGACCTATATTGATTAAAGCTTCAATGAGTTTTCTTTCATCGTATAGCTCATTGTTGGAGCCTCGAAGATCCCTATCAATCAGTTGAATGTGATTCTCTGACAAATAATCGGTGAAGGCATTGTCGATATCGGATCGTAGGCTGCTATCAGTCAGCACAATATCAATCGCTTTACTTTCTTTGCGCTCAGACAGGTCTTTGTTGATGGTTTGATTGAGCAGTTCAATTTGTTCGATCAAACTGGTGTCATGGAGCTCAGGGTCAATGCCAAGATTTGGGATGAATACCTTGAGGTTATTGCTGGCGTGAATCGCATTGCCCACACCCTTAGGTAGTAGGTTTGCGATCACGCTTGAGAAGAAGCTGCCTGGTGGGAAAACAATCAGATCCGCATCACTGATTAAGGCATGATTTTTTGCATCGAGTGTTGAGCTGGGGCCAGAAAGCGTTAAGTCGATTATCTTCTGGCCTAAGGGGCGCGTTTCTTTTGCGGTGATCTTGTGTTGGCCGCTCACTGTTGTGCCATCGAGCAGTGTGGCGATGAGCTCTAGATCGTCATCGATTGTTGTACGCACAATGCCAAGCGAATGAACAACTTCGCTGATTTGATCAACCACATGGTGTCAAGGTGTGTTGATTATTGAGATACCCGCCTGTGATCACCAAGTTACCGACACTGGCGCCACGGTAATCAAAGTCATCAGGCACCTGATCAAGGAACGCTCGTAGGTTGTTTTCAATCAGTTGTTTGACGGTGCCTGAGGTGACCTCAATTAAGGGATGCTCACCTGATTGTAGTTTCTCAACGAGTGATTTAAGCGTTGCTTGCGATTGATCGGTGGGTAAGCGATAACGGAAAAGCGCTACCGCCTCTGGATGGCCTGCTAATGAATCATCAGCAATCGCCATCAGGCGTGCTCGCAAATCACCCACGGCAGGCATATTGAAAGCTTTGCGAAGTTTTGCCGAGCTGCCGCCTGAGTCGAATGGAGTTAGTAGGTGAATGCTGTTGTGGGTGTATTTGGTGAGTAGTGATGAAGTCTTGTCCAGCGCTGAGCCGCCTGAGAAAAAAGGAGCGAAGGTCCATTGGCTGGATCCGCGAGACATTGCTCGATGTGACTATGCTCACTCATGCATCACGCTCATCGATAAAGACTTCAGCGGCATGTGGGTGCGAGAGAAAATCCTTGGGGCTGGCGCTAGCGCCATAAGCACCTGATTGCATGACCGCAACCACATCGCCAACCTGCGCCTGTCCGATAGTATGTTTAGCCGCCAGTATGTCTAACGGTGTACAGAGAGGGCCGGTGATACTGACTTGAGTTCGATCACCTTGGTTGACATGCAATGGGTTAACCACAGGGTAGTTTTTACGAATGATCTGACCGAGGTTACCGCTTGCCGCTAAGTGATGATGCATGCCGCCATCGCAAATCCAGAAAGTTTCACCGCGTGAGGTTTTGCTATCGAGGATGCGTGTGAGATATACGCCGGCTTCACCGACCAAATAGCGACCAAGCTCAATCACGATATCTACATTAGGCTGCAGTGCGGCAAAGTCATCAATGACTTCACTGAGTTCTGCGCCAAGCGTTCGGATATCTAAGGGTTGCTCGCCAGGGAAGTAGGGAATACCAAAGCCGCCGCCTAGATTGATCTCAGATAGACAAAGATTAAAGGTATCGATCAGTTCAAGCGCGAGATCTAGGCTAGCTTTTTGGGCATCAACGATAGCTTGCGCATCAAGACACTGCGAGCCTGCGTAGATGTGTAGACCATCGATAACGAGCTTATGTGCTTGCGCTGCATGTAACACATCATCGAGTTGGTCTTTATCAATGCCAAAGGGTTTAGCGCTGCCGCCCATCGCCATGCCTGACCCTTTGAGATCAAAGTCTGGATTGATGCGAATCGAAAGACGCGGCGGCTGATGACCTTCGGCAAGTGATGCAATGCGATTGAGTTCGCCTAACGATTCAACATTGATGCGAATGCCAGCGTCGATAGCAGCGAGCAATTCTTCATCGCGCTTCCCGGTCCTGCAAAGCTGATGTCTTGCGGGTTGATGTTTGTTTTCAGCGCGAGTTGAAGTTCGCCCTGTGAGGCGATATCAAAGCCATCCACATGCTGCGCCATAAACTGCACTAGTTGAGCATGTGGATTCGCTTTTAAGGCGTAATGTAGCTTGATGTCTTCAGGTAGATGTTCGCGTAACGTACGAATCGTATTTGCAATAACAGCAGCGTCATACAGATAACACGGCGTGCTTAACCCTTGTTGCAGGTGTTCGTAACCGACTTACCCCCAATGATGAGTTGATCATTGCTGATCGGGAATTGGGTGATCGCTGAATGTGTGGGCATTTCGCTCATGGCGAGATTATCGCAAGGGATACTGTGCTTTTGCGAGCGCGCGATCTAATTTGCCGTTGGCGCTAAGCGGTAGGGACGGATGTTGCTCAATAAAGCTAGGCTGCATATAATTCGGAAGCTCGTGTACAAGGTGCTGTTTAAGCGCGTCCACAGAAAGATCACCTTGGTATAGCAGAATGATATTTTCGCCAGCGTTAAAGCAAACAGCTTGCTCAATACCTTTCAATGCGAGTGCGGGCAGTTCAATCTCTTGAGGACTGATGCGATAGCCGGAGACCTTCATCATCTCGTCATCGCGACCTATAAAGGTAAACAGTCCATCGGCTGAGCGTTTAACCGTATCGCCTGAACGTACATAGTGAATGCCATCCTTGTCGCTACCAAAGCGTTGTTCAGTAAGATCCGTGTGATTCCAATAACCTAAAGCCACTGTGTCGCCAGCGTGAATAAGCTCACCCGCATGATCATCAGCGCAATCATTACCTTGCGCATCAATTACACGTAATGTGGCGCCGGGAATCGCGATACCCATACTGTCGGGATGAGTGAGTCGTAAATCGGCGGGCAGGTAGGTTGAGCGAAACGCTTCGGTTAGGCCGTACATCAAGATGATGTCAGTGGAAGGCAGAGCTTCATGCAAAATCTGTTAGACGGGCTCGGCAAGATGACCACCAGAGTTGGTGATATATCGCAGATGTTGTTTTGCATCTGTTGACCAATCGCACCGGGTGAGTTGTTGCCAAATCGGTGGCACGCCAGCTACGCCAGTTACCTTGTAGGTGTCGATGGCTTTGATGATCTCGCAAGGTAACAGATAGTCGAATAACACCAGCTCGGCACCGATAAGTAAGCTGCTGATCAGTTGGTTAAGACCATAGTCAAAACTCAGTGGTAAGACGCCAAGTAACACATCATCTGAAGTGTTATTTAAATATTGAGTAACCGCTTCTGCGCCAGCAATGAGATTACGATCGCTGAGCATCACGCCCTTCGGTAAGCCGGTACTTCCTGAGGTATATAAAAGACAAGACAGGTTGTCTGGCGAGATGAGTGAGCTCTTGAGCGTAAGGATTTCTGTTTGATCGATTGCGTATCGACCTGAAGTAGTAAGCCTATATCCGCTTCGTTGATATCAACACGTTGTGAATGAGTGACCAGTAGCTTAGCTTGCGTGTCACGAAGGATGTGATTGAGCTGCGGGATTTTGAGTAGGGGGTTGATGGGTACGAATACCGCACCTATCGCATTGGCTGCTAATAGATACACCACCAGATCGATATTCTTCTGCAGATATAGCGCAACGCGATCCCCTTTGATGACACCAAGCTCACCCAATTGTTGTGAGGCTTGATTAACGCGATCGAGTAGCTCCGGGTAAGTTAGTGCGTCGTTTTTATGTCTTAACGCAACACGAGTAGATGCGCGTTCAGCTTGCTGATGAAGTAAATCAAACGGGTGCATTGTTTATGCGATGAGATAGAAGATAAAAGCGCCAAGTGCCAAGCGATACAGCACAAAGGGCCACATGCCAATGCGTTCAATGAACTTAAGGAAGTAGTGAATGCATAAATAGGCTGAGATGGCAGATAACACCACGCCAAGAACAATCGCGTTCCAATCGACGGCTTCGGTTGTTTCAAGCAGGTCAAAGGTGATCAGTGCTGATGAGGCAAGCACGGTAGGGATCGCCAGCAAGAACGAGAAGCGAGAAGCAGCTTCACGCGTCAAACCAACCCATAAACCTGCGGTCATGGTGATGCCGGAGCGAGAGGTGCCTGGAATAAGAGCGAGAATTTGCGCAAGACCAACAATGATTGCGTCTTTGAGGGTGATGCTAGTGAGGTCGCGTTCGCGCTTTGCACTCCAATCCGCTTGCCATAACACCAAGCCAAAGAAAATGGTGGCAGCACCAATGATCCAAGGCTCACGGAACTGACTTTCAATCAGGCTTTTTAACAGTAAGCCTGCGATTACTACCGGGATTACGCCGACGATCACTGCCCAGCCTAGACGTGCTTCAGGGTTGCTTGGTGCGCTTGGCGTTAGGGCGCGGAACCAGCCATTAAAAATAGCAACTACATCGCGCCAAAAGTAAGCCACGATGGCAATCAGCGATCCAAAGTGAACGGCCACATCTAAACTCAAACCTTGATCGGCAAAGCCAAAGATATGTGGCGCCAAGATGAGGTGGCCAGAGCTAGAGATGGGTAAGAACTCGGTTAGACCTTGAATAACCGAAAGAATGAAGACGCTGAGTATGTCCATAAAGGGTTTCTATCCTTAACGCGTATCGCCCGACGATGATGTCCTTGGCTTATGTGATCGTATGATATGCCAATTTAGGTGCTGAAGCTTGTCGCGGCCAGGCTACACAGCCCATCAGATCGCTGGGTAACTTAAGCTGGGCATGCTGAAGCTCAATGTCAGGATCGAGTTGATCGAAGATGCCTATGCCGATGCACTTGTGACGTGCTTCGAGTTGGGTCCATTCTTCATAAAAACGCGATCTGAATCCTCGGCAGCTTCTATACGGGCAATGGCATCTTCAGGCATAACGCGTTTAGCGATCGCCAAGCGATTGGCTTGCGGGCGAAAACGTTCGATATCCACCCCCAAGGGTAGTTGGCTTATAGCAAGTAGGCCGTAACGACCGGTGTGTGACAGGTTGAATTCAAAGTTTCGCTCAGCCAAGTAGGGCTTACCGCCATCTTCAATCCAAATCGGCACTTCAGATGGAGCTAGATGCAGCAGCTGACCTAAAATTGACCGCATAACGGTACGCATCACGGCATAATGATTCGATCGATGTTTCTCGGCCCGTTGTCGCTCGTCATCACTCAGTACATTCAGGTCAGCGTTCTGCTGATCGAGATCGATCTGATACAGGTCGATCCACTGATCTGAGGGTGGTGAGAAGGCTTGTCTGGGATTATCGGACATCAAAATTTACTTAAGAATAAATCTTAACCTATTGTTTTTATTTAATTATGTCGATCAAGCTCATTCAGCGTCGCGAGCCTAAAGCGATCTCCAGTGAATTATCCGGTTTGTCGCCCTTGCTGCAACGCTTGTATGCCAATCGCGGCGTTGAGCTGGCGTCTGAGATTGATGCGTCGTTAGCACAGCTTATCCCTGTGGAGTCGATGGGTGGCTTAAGTGAAGCACTAGAGGTCTTGGTGCCAGCCGTCGAACAAGGTCAGCGCATTTTGATCGTGGGTGACTTTGATGCTGATGGCGCGACCAGTTGCGCGCTCGGCATGTTGGCGTTTCGTGCTTTGGGTCATCAGGCTATCGATTTTCTGGTGCCGAATCGCTTTGAGTACGGCTATGGCTTAACGCCAGAGATTGTTGAGCTCGCCAAAACGCGTCAGCCTAATCTGATTATTACCGTGGATAACGGGATCGCGAGCCTTGCGGGTGTGGCGGCTGCTAATGAGCTGCCGGTATCCCGGTGATCGTGACTGATCACCATTTACCGGGAGATGAGTTGCCCGACGCGGCCGCCATTGTGAATCCCAATGCACCGGGGAACGATTTTCCTTCAAAGGCACTCGCAGGGGTGGGTGTGTTGTTTTATGTGTTACTTGGTTTACGCAGTGCTTTGAGAGTTAAGGGTTGGTTTGAGCAGCAATCGATCGAAGAGCCGAACATGGCGCAATTTCTCGATATCGTTGCGCTAGGTACGGTTGCCGATGTGGTTCCCTTAGATGCCAACAATCGCCGTTTAGTGCATCACGGTCTGCACCGTATTCGAGCGGGTCATGCACGTCCGGGTATCGCAGCCTTACTCGAAATCGCGCGCCGTGATTACCGTCGGGTTAAAGCCAGTGATATGGGCTTCTTTGTTGGTCCGCGTTTGAACGCAGCCGGTCGCTTAGATGACATGACTTTAGGTATTCAATGTTTGATCGAAGACGATCCGCTTCGCGCACGTGAGCTGGCAACTCGATTGGATATTTGGAATAAACAACGCCGTGAAATTGAATCAGACATGCAGGCCGATGCTGAGCATATGTTGGCTGATTTACCGCAAAGCGATGCGGCATTAACGGGTGTGTGTTTATTCAATCCGGACTGGCATCAGGGTGTGATCGGTATATTGGCCTCACGCGTAAAAGAAGAGCTACATCGTCCCGTGGTGATCTTTGCGAAAGGCGATGAGGGTTGGATCAAGGGCTCAGCGCGTTCTATCCCTGGTTTTCATATCCGGGATGCCTTGGATGTGATCTCCAAGCGATATCCAGATCTTTTCGATAAGTTTGGCGGCCATGCGATGGCGGCGGGCATGACGATACGAGAAAAAGATTTTGAGCAGTTTGCCCAAGCGTTTGATCAAGTGGCACGTGAGCAGTTATCTGATGATCAATTGCAGGCAGTGTTGCTCAGTGATGGTGAGGTGCCTGCAGATCAATTGTCTTTAGATATGGCGGCAGAGCTGACCCAAGCGGGCCCTTGGGGGCAGAATTTTCCAGAGCCGTTATTTGATGGTGAGTTTGATGTGGTCAGTGGTCGGATTGTGGGAGAGCATCATTGGAAGTTGGTGCTGCGCCCGAGTGGTAGTCAGCAGACCATCGATGCGATTGCGTTTAAGACCGTGGAGCAATTTCCGCAGCTGCCGGACAAACTCAAAATTGCATATCAGCTCGATATTAATGAATGGCAGGGGCGACAATCGTTACAATTGCGCGTCGACTATATGGAAGCGGTAGCGTGAAAGAACGAGAGTATGACGAAAATGGTCGGGTTATCCGTCCGAACAAAACGGCTTTAAAGCGCGATCTTGCGGATCGTTCGGAGCTGCTCGATAAGATGACGCAGCTCAGTGATGCCGAGATGGAAAAGATTGGTGTCGACCCGGATGTCATCGAAGAGGTGGCGAAAGTCCGTTCGGTGAAAAAGGGTGGAGCGCGCAATCGTCAGTTGAAGTATTGCATCAAAGTCTTGACCGGTGTCGATCTCAGTGTGGCTGAAACCTATATAAACGATCGAAATTCACACCAATTAGCAATCAACCAGGCCTTTCACTTGCTCGAAAAATGGCGCGACCGTCTGATCGAAGAAGGTGATGAGGCGATGGGTGCGGCGATGGATGAATGGCCCCAGATGGACCGCCAGCAATTGCGTCATTTGGTCCGCGATGCCAAGAAAGAACACGAGTCTGGCAAGCCGGCAGGTGCCAAGTAGAAGCTGTTCCAATTCCTGCGCACCCTGAGTGAACAAGAGGCTTAATGCCCCCATCCAAAACCCGAATCTAAGCCGTCCCTGAGCCGTGATAGAAAGAGCGCAGTGTTACTCAGTAGTAAAGGTGTAAAGATGAGTGATTCGGAAGATCAGGGCGTTCGTGAGATTCGTATCGACCCGATAGTGCCTACCCAGTCAGTGCTTGTAGCAACCGCTCGGGGTATGCGTCCAAAGAAAGACGAAGATCGTATCGATCGAGATAATCGTAGCCACGTAGAAACCTGTCCTTTCTGTCGTGGTAACGAAGAAAGAACTCCCCCTGAGATTAAAGCCTATCCCGACCCGAAAGAATGGGATATCCGCATCGTTCCAAATCTCTATCCTGTGTTAGGTGATGATGAAGCTAAGCCAAATCTCGCCTTAGGTTTGCAGCAAGTTATCGATGGCTATGGTCGTCATGAGGTCATCATTGATAACCCGAATCACGGCATCTGTGTGCATGAGATGACACAGGATCACCTAAAGAATTTATTCACCGTGTATCAGCAGCGCATGGCTGAGTTGTATGCGTCGGATAAACGTTTGAAGTATGTCTTGGTGTTTAAGAACTTTGGACCTGCCGCAGGCGCCAGTATTCCGCACACGCACAGTCAAATCATTGCGACACCGGTTGTGCCAGAGAACGTGCAGAACGAGGTGACCTACAGCAAGCAATATCATGCCAAGCATGGCCAGTGTGTTTTCTGTTCCTTAATTGACGAAGCATTGACCTATGAAGCGACGATTTACGATCGTGAGTCCGGTGAGATTCGCCGTAAGATCAATGTCGGTCAGTACGTGGTTGAGCGTGGTAAGAAGTTTGTTGCGATCAAGCCCTTCGCTAGTCGCTATGAGTGGGAGATTCATATTCTGCCACTGCAACACGAATCAGACTTCCTAGAAGCAACCGCTGAAGATCTCGAAGACTTTGCCAATGTGCTGAAGCGCACGATGGCGCGCTTAGATAAGGTTGTGGGTGGAGTGCAATACAACTACTTCCTGCATTCAGCGCCACATGGTGACACCTTTGGCGATTGCTCGGATAGTTATCATTGGCATCTCGAAATCTGCCCACGTACCAGCATTCCGACAGGCTTTGAGTTAGGTTCTGGTTTGTTTGTGAGTACAGTCAGTCCAGAATCAGCCGCGCAAGCCTTGCGTGAGGTTGAAATCGACGATTAAGTCAAATCCATATAAGCCATCTCGAATATACCTTGGACAAATTCGTTTTTGTCCAAGGGTGGCTCATATTTCACCTGCTACATTGAAAGAACTTATGTGACCCATGCTAGTGCAGCGTGTAGTTTTCGCCTACACAAACACTATGTTAGTGCGCATGTCTCATATGAAACATGAGCACGGTTTCTTTCAACTAGACCAAAGGCGGATATGAAAACTTCAACCCAACGTCCGGTTCATTTGAACCTGCTGAAGATTCGGCTTCCGATCGGGGGCATCATGTCGATCATTCACCGTATTACCGGTGTGGCGATGTTTGTTGCGATTCCCGTGCTTATTTACCTTCTTGATTTGTCATTGCGTGACGCTGCGTCATATCAAGCTGCCGGCGAGATGGTTCGTTCACCCCTTGGCGTGATTCTGCTGTTTGGTTTGATATGGGGTATTTCACATCACCTGTTGGCGGGCATCCGTTATCTTTTAATTGATGTTCACATGGGTGTTGAGAAAGAGACTGCACGTAAAACCGCTTTGTTGGTCACCGTGGTTGCTCCTGTGATTGGTGCTTTGTTGCTGTGGGGTTTGCTATGAGTCGTAAAGCTTCTGTTTTAAAGGCGTGGGTTATCCAGCGCGTAACGGCGATCTACATTGCTGTGTTCTCTATTTATCTCGTCGGTGCTTTGATCACTGATGCGCCAATTAACTACGCAGAGTGGAAAGGTTGGTTTGCCGGTTCCGTGATGAGCGTGGCGACTCTGCTGTTCGTACTCTCTGTGCTGATGCATGCGTGGGTTGGCGTGCGTGATGTGCTAATTGATTACGTTTGGAATACCTCGCAGCGCGTAATTGCGTTGTCGGTGGTAGCAACAATTTTGGTGGCTTGTGCGATTTGGGCGACACAAGCGTTAGTTTTGGCGAGGTTGGTTTAATGGCACTGAATAAACGTCGATTTGATGCACTGATTATTGGTGCAGGTGGCGCGGGTCTTAATGCTGCTGTTCAATTTGCTAACACCAATGCGCGCGTTGCCGTGGTATCTAAGGTTTTCCCAACCCGCTCGCATACGGTTGCAGCTCAGGGTGGTGTAAACGCTGCATTGGCGAATGTCATGCCGGATAACTGGCACTGGCACATGTTCGATACCGTAAAGGGTTCGGACTACCTAGGTGACCAAGACTCCATTGAGTACATGTGTCGTGAAGCGATCCCTACGGTATATGAGCTTGAGCACAATGGTGTGCCTTTCTCTCGCTTAGATAACGGCAAGATCTACCAGCGTGCATTTGGTGGTCAGTCACAAAACTTTGGTGGCGCTCAAGCGGCGCGAACTTGTGCTGCAGCTGACCGAACTGGTCACGCGATTTTGCACTCGCTCTATCAACAGAATGTTCGTGCACGTACGCATTTTTTTGATGAGTATTTCGCGATCGATTTGATTCGCGATAACGAAGGCGCGATTTTGGGTGCTTTGGTACTTGAGATCGAAACCGGTGAGCCATTGCTGATCGAAGCCAAATCAACCGTACTGGCAACCGGTGGTTGTGGTCAGGTCTTCCGTACCACTTCGAATGCGCACATCAATACCGGCGACGGTATGGCAATGGCATTGCGTGCAGGTGTGCCGTTGATGGACATGGAGTTCTACCAATTCCACCCAACCGGCATTGCAAGTAAGGGCATGTTGATCACCGAAGGTGTGCGCGGCGAGGGCGGTTATCTTCTGAATAAAGATGGCGAGCGCTTTATGGAGCGTTATGCCCCAAATGCTAAAGACTTGGCATCTCGTGATGTTGTGTCACGCGCGATTGTTACTGAGGTGAAAGAAGGTCGTGGTTGTGGTCCGAATGGCGATCACGTCTTACTGAAGCTCGATCACTTGGGTGAAGACATCATCCAAAAGCGTCTGCCGGGTATCCGTGAGAGTGGAAAGATCTTTGCTGGCGTTGATGCGGCGGTTGAACCATTACCGGTATTCCCAACGGCTCACTATGCAATGGGCGGTATCCCAACGGATCGTTATGGCCGCGTTATCGTTCCACATGGTTCGGGCGAAGAGATTGTTCAAGGCTTGTATGCCGCAGGTGAGGCTGCGTGTGTATCTGTACACGGTGCGAACCGCTTAGGTGGTAATTCACTTCTCGATATCTTGGTATTTGGTCGTGCAGCAGGTCTTCACGTGTTGGATAACATGGAAGAGCATCACCGCCCAATGAACGAAGACAGTGTTGATCAAGCGATGCAAAGCTTGCAGCGTTGGGATCGTAAAGGCGATGGTCTATCGGTACGTGAGCTACGTGATGAATTCCGTAAAACGATGGAAGATCACGCAGGCGTATTCCGTACTGAAGAAATCATGTCGGAAGGTGTTGAGAAGATCAAAGACCTTCGCAAGAAGATGGATGACGTTGTGTTGACCGACCACTCAAAGGTCTTCAATACCGCGCGTATCGAAGCGCTTGAGCTTCAAAACTTGATGGACTGTGGTGTTGCCTTGGCGGCGTCGGCTCTAGCGCGTAAAGAAAGCCGTGGTGCTCATTCACGTCCGGATTACCCAGACCGTAACGACACGGAATGGATGAAACACAGTTTGTATTACCTCGAAGGTGATCAAATGGACTTTAAGCCGGTTCAAACTAAACCGCTTACGGTTGAGACTTTCCCGCCTAAAGAGCGTGTCTACTAAGGAGAACAGCATGAAATTTCGAATTTCACGATACAACCCAGATGTAGATAGCGAACCATACATGCAGGAGTTCGATATCGAAGTATCTCGCGGCATGATGTTGCGCGATGCTTTGTTAGAGGTGAAGCGTCAGGACGAAACCTTCAATTTCCGTCATTCTTGTGGCGAGGGTGTGTGGTTCTGATGGCGTAAACGTTAACGGCACGAATAAGTTAGCGTGTGTTACAGCCATCGCAGACTTAAAAGAGCCTGTTGAGGTTCGTCCATTCCCAGGTCGCCCCATCATCCGTGACTTGGTTGTCGATATGAGTCAGTTCTATCAGCAATACAAAGCGGTTGACCCATGGTTGGTGCGTGAAGATCCAATGCCTGAGCAAGAGATTCTTCAATCGCCAGAAGATCGCGATAAATTGGATGGTCTGTACGAGTGCATCATGTGTGGTTGTTGTTCAACCTCATGTCCTTCGTTCTGGTGGAACCCTGAGAAGTTCCACGGTCCACAGGCCTTGTTAAGCGCATGGCGCTTCTTGGCGGATAGTCGTGACCAAGCGACTGATGAGCGTTTGGATAAGCTTGAAGGCCCTTACAAGCTGTTCCGTTGTCACACCATCATGAACTGCGTTGAGGTTTGTCCAAAAGGCTTGAATCCAACGCAAGCGATCGGCAACATCAAGAATTTGATGTTGAAGAAAGCAATCTAAGTGGACAATGATATTGAGCGTCTCCGCTGGCAGTGCCGGCGGGGACTTTTAGAACTCGACTACCTCTTCGCTGATTATCTCGATCAGCAATATGCCAAGGCTTCCGCTGAAGAGCAGGCGGCTTTTCGTGCCTTGCTCGATCAACAAGATCCCGATTTGCAACATTGGTTGATTAATACCGATGAACTGCCTCCTGAGCCAGAGATGGCTTCTCTCGTAAAGAAACTGAGACAACGTTAAATGTCGACTTATCGTATTGCGGTCATCCCGGGTGATGGCATCGGCACTGAAGTGATGCCTGAAGGTTTGCGTGCTTTAGACGCGGTAGCAAAAAAGTTTGATCTCTCGCTGCAGTTTGATCATTTCGATTTTTCATCATGGGATTACTACGAGCGTCATGGAAAGATGCTGCCAGATGACTGGAAAGAGCAGATCGGTGGGCACGATGCGATCTTTTTTGGCGCAGTCGGTTGGCCCGACAAAGTGCCAGACCATATTTCTCTTTGGGGCTCATTACTTAAGTTTCGTCGTGAGTTCGATCAGTACATCAATCTACGTCCTGCGCGTTTGATGCCGGGTGTGCCTTCACCTTTAGCAAATCGTCAGCCAGGTGAGATCAATATGTGGATAGTGCGCGAGAATACCGAAGGTGAGTACTCATCGGTCGGTGGCAAGATGTACGAGGGCACTGACCGCGAGATCGTCATGCAAGAGACGGTGATGAGTCGTCATGGTGTTGATCGCGTATTACGTTATGCCTTTGAGATGGCTTAAAAGACTAAGCGCCAACAGCTCACCTCGGCAACCAAATCGAATGGTATTTCGATCACTATGCCGTATTGGGATGAGCGCGTTGAAGCGATGGCGAAAGATTATCCCGAGGTCGAAGTAGACAAATATCACATCGATATTCTGACTGCGCAGTTTGTGATGAACCCGGATCGTTTTGATGTGGTGGTTGCGTCTAACTTGTTTGGCGACATACTTTCTGATTTGGCACCTGCTTGTACAGGCACCATTGGTATTGCGCCATCGGCGAATATCAATCCAGATGGCACCTTCCCATCCTTGTTTGAGCCGGTGCATGGCTCAGCACCGGATATCGCGGGTAAGGGGATAGCTAACCCAATCGGCCAGGTGTGGTCGGGTGCGATGATGCTGGATCATCTTGATCACGCAGATGCCGCTGCCTGCATGCCTGCATCCTTGATGCAATCGAAAAGGTCTTGGCTGACCCAGCAAGTCGCACAGCTGACCTCGGAGGTCAGGCGACTACCGAGCAATGCGGACGCGCGATTGTTGAGGCGATAGGCTAAGTCTTCGCTCGCGCTGATTTGATACCATGAGATAAAGATCTTGAGGGTTTCAGATGGCTAAAACAGGCAACACCGGTCTAACGCGTATTATTAAAGCGGCTGGCTATTCCAAGCAGGGCTTGCAAGCAGCTTGGGCAAATGAAGCGGCTTTCCGTCAAGAAGCCTTGTTGGCCTTAATCATGATTCCAGCAGCCTTCTGGGTAGCGGAAAACTCGATAGAGTTGATTCTGCTGATTTCAGTTGTGTTCTTGGTCTTGATTGTTGAATTACTTAACTCAGCTGTTGAGGCTGTTGTTGATCGTATTGGTGATGAGCACCATGAACTTGCAGGCCGTGCTAAAGATATTGGTTCCGCGGCTGTATTTATATCGCTTGTGCTCACAGCAGTTATCTGGGCGATTATTGTTTTGTCATAAAACGGTAAAACAGACTTTCTAAACTAGATGTATTTGGATGAGTTATGACCATTCGTGTAGGTATTAATGGATTTGGCCGCATGGGGCGTTTGGGTCTTCGTGCGGGCTGGGTTGACCAGTCGTATCAGGTAGTTCGAGTTAACGAGATCTCAACCGATGCGATAGGTTCTGCACATTTGCTTAAATTTGATTCAGTGCACGGCACATGGCATCAATCAGTGTCTGCATCTGGCAACACGATGGATGTTGAAGGTGCGCAGATCGCACATACCTCGAATAAAGAGATTCATGAGACCGATTGGTCTGATTGCGACATCGTGATTGAGGCAACGGGCAAACATCATAAAAAACCCGAGACGCTACAGAACTATTTTGATCAAGGTGTTAAGAAGGTCATCGTTGCCGCACCGACAGAGGGTGCGCTGAATATCGTCTACGGTGTTAATCATCATCTTTATTCAGCTGATGAGCATCACTTAGTGACAGCAGCCTCATGTACAACGAATTGTTTGGCACCGGTGGTTAAAGTGATGCACGAAAAGGTGGGCATTAAACATGGCAGCATGACCACCATCCATAACATCACCAATACGCAGACTATTATCGATAAAGGTCATAAGGATCTTCGACGTGCGCGCTCATGTGGCACTTCCTTGATACCTACTACGACAGGCTCTGCGAAAGCGATCACTAAAATCTTCCCTGAACTGGAGGGAAAGTTGAACGGTCATGCGGTACGGGTACCTCTCACCAATGCCTCACTGACAGACTTTGTGTTTGAAGCAGAGCGTTCAGTAACGGTGGAAGAGTTAAATGCGTTATTTAAACAAGCCGCTGAGGGTGAGTTGGCCGGTATCTTGGGCTACGAAGAGCGACCTTTGGTTTCGATTGATTATATGAATGATCCGAGATCATCGATTGTCGATGCTTTGTCGACTATGGTGATAAACGACACTCAAGTGAAGATCTATGCTTGGTATGACAATGAGTGGGGCTATGTGAATCGAATGATGAACATCACCGATATGGTAGCTCGCTCTATAAGCTAATTAATGAGCATAAAAAAGCCGCCTTTCGGCGGCTTTTTCGATTAAGGCATCATAAAGCCTCGTAGGGTGAAGTAGAGGAAAGCGGCCATCGTGCCAGAGGCTGGTACGGTAATCAGCCAAGCTGCGATGATCTTCTTAAAGGCTGAACGTTTAACCAACTCATTCTTATAAACCTTCTTCAAGCTCTTACGCTCTTTCTTTGAAAGCTCAGCTTCGTCTTTCTTCGCTTTCATCTCTTTCAGCATGATGCCTTTTTGGATGACAGATGCTTTTGTGAAGCGCTCTAGGAAGGCATTGACTTCAGCTTCGTCTTCACCTTGGTGGTGCTCACGGATCTCATCGAGCATCTTCTGGTAGCTACGCTTGAGATATTCACGAAGGAAGCCAACGCCAAATACCAGCACCAACCGCAATGTGCGTTGATGACACGGGCAAACCAAGCTGGCTTGCAATAATCACGGTAATCGCCGCAGCCATTGCGATTGTAAAGGCGCGCATTTGATCCAGTTCGGTGATTTCACTACCAACGGTCTTAATCAGTTTAGGGCCATACAAGGCCAGACCGATCGCAATACCAATAGCGCCAACCAGCATTACCCAAAGTGGGATAGCTGCTTTACTGTGGTAGCCGCCATGTAATAAGGCGTCATTGATCGCAGCGAGTGGGCCAACAGCATTTGCCACATCGTTTGCGCCGTGAGCAAAGCTCAAGAGTGCTGCTGCGAAGATCAGAGGTGCAGTAAACAATGCATTCACTCCACCTTTAGAGTTTTCTAGCGATTCACCTTGTTGTGCAATCTTCACTCGGGTGAAGAAATAAACCAGTACGGCAATACCAAAACCAATCAGCGCTGCTGTAGTGAAATCGAGCTTGATCAGCTTCTTCACGCCCTTGAGTGCTAAATAGGTTGAGAAAGCCCATGCCATCAATGCGAGCAGAATAGGCACAACCTTGAGTGCAGCCGCTCGCATATCATCTTGGTATGTAATTGTTCGCTTGATGATCATTAAGAAGGTGGCTGCAATAACACCACCTAAGACAGGTGAGATAACCCAACTTGCCGCAATGGCACCCATGGTGCCCCAGTTGGCGATACCCATACCGCCAGCGGCAATGCCAGCACCTAAAACACCGCCAACAATAGAGTGGGTTGTTGAAACAGGTGCGCCAAGCGCGGTAGCAATGTTTAACCAAATCGCACCAGCAAGTAGAGCGGCCATCATCAACCAGATAAAGGCATTCGGGTCGCCGATCACGGATGGATCGATGATGCCCTTTTTAATGGTACTAACCACGTCACCACCAGCAATGATGGCGCCAGAGGCTTCAAAGATGGCAGCAATGATAATGGCGGTTGTTAATGTCATGGCGCGTGAGCCCACTGCGGGGCCAACGTTATTGGCCACATCATTAGCGCCAATATTCATTGCCATGTAGCCACCGATCATTGCGGCAGCAACCAACATATAATGTTGGTTAATGGTGTCGAGGGTGATGCTGGCAAACAGCATGATCGCCACTATGAAGAGTGTCGCAATGCCGATTCGAACCACTTCACTTGAGTTGAAACGTGCTGCATCTTCAATTTGATTTATGTTCTTTAAATCCATGCCTACAGGGTCTTAAGTTGCTAAATAATGTAGGCAGTCTACACATCTGAATAAGAATTTCAGCCTCAATTGAGCCTATTTAAGGCAGGGTGGCGAGAGGTTATATAAGTATTTTAAAAACAGTAGCTTAGCTGAAAGTATTAGCTAATAGACAAGGTGAAATTGAGCTTTTCCCAAGCCGAAATTTCTGAATTTAATTCCGCTTCATTAAGGGGATGTTCGCTGAGCCAGTTTTCAGGGAATGTGAGGCTGATATTTTCCTTATCGATTTTTTTGATATCGACCTCGATTTTCGTATCGGGTGTTCGACTACGATGAAGAATAATGGCTAAGCGCAGTAGCAAGATGAGCTTCTTGGTTGAGTCGCGGTGATATTTAGGCAGTTCTTTGATCGCGGTTGAACTGATTTTGCGACGTTGAAAACGAACGATTGTTGAAAGCTGTTGTTTCTGTTGGTTGGTGAAGCCTGTGAGATCTGCATTCGACAGAATGTAAGCACTGTGTTTGTGGAAGCTGTTGTGCGAAAGGCTCAAACCAATTTCGTGCGTAGCAGCAGCCCAACGCAACAACTTGGCATCTTGGCGCTCGTCGAGTTTCCAGTCACTGGCGATTTGTGAGAACAGGCGCATCGCCAAATTGGTGACTTGCTTTGCATGAGCAACATCAACTGCAAAACGTTGCTGTAGTGATTCAATCGTGGTTTCACGAACATCGGTGCGGCTTATTTCACCGATTAGCTCATATAAGAGACCTTCGCGGAGGGCAAAGCTAGAGACATGAAGCTCTTCGATGCCCAAGCTATTAAAAACAGCACTCAATACAGCAACGCCGCCAAAAAATACCGGTCTGCGCTCATCTGATAGACCTTCAAAGTCGAGCGCATCGATGCTGCCGATTTTTATCATTCGCTTGCGTAGCTTTTTAAGGCAGCTAGCGCTTATGACTTCACCCTCACAGCCCATGGCATTCATGACTTTTAAAATGGCTTTGATGGTGCCGGAGCTACCAATCGCCATATCCCAGTTGCCTGGCTGATAGCTTTCACGCACAGCACGGATCTCTAATGCGCCACGCAAGATGGCTGAGTTCATTCGTTGCTCGCTAATCTCACCTGAGCCAAAGAAGGTTTGTGTCATTGTGACGCAACCCATATTGAGGCTGTCGCGCTGTCCGGCAGTCTTGTTTTTACCCAGTATGACTTCGGTGCTACCGCCACCGATATCAACCACCAGACGACGTTTTTCTTCGGAGGCAAGGCCATGGGCAACGCCGAGATAAACTAAGCGTGCTTCTTCTGAGCCAGAAATCACATCGATTTCGTAGCCAAGTGCTTCGGTCGCGCGGGTAAAGAATTTGTGATCAGGCGGCAGCTGTCTGAGGGTATTGGTGCCAACAACACGCACCTGATGCGCTGGAATGCCAGCTAAGCGTTGACCAAAACGCGCTAAGCATTCAATCGCGCGATCTTGAACATGAGGCAACAAGATCTTTTTTGACTAAGCCTTCGCTCAAGCGAACGGCTTCACGCATGCGATCAACAACAACAAGTTGGCCGTTCTCTTGGCGGCCAATGATCATGTGGAAGCTATTGGAGCCTAGATCGATTGAGGCAAACGTTAAGTCTTCAATCGTTTCTAGTAGGGTGGCGTTATCTGACATAAAGGTTTTGAAATTATTTTTCGTGATCGTAATCGTAAACATCGATTGGGTACACCCAATCATGACAAAAAAAAGTTACACAATCGTAATTAAAGTAGTGGGGAGATACTGAAGCTAATAAAATAATGCTAATATGGTCAATAACACATTGTTATCCAATAACTTTTCCAGAGCCCTATAAATGCCCATTGAGTTAGATTCGCACGAATTTTTCTTGAACCGAGAGCTGACTTGGCTGTCGTTTAACTCGCGGGTGCTCCATGAGGCTGCTGATGAGCGTAATCCGCTTTAGAGCGTTTAAAGTTCTTAGCGATCGTAAGTTCAAACCTCGATGAGTTTTTCATGAAACGCATCGGTAGCCTTAAGCGTAAGGTTGCGGCTGGGATTCAAGATAAATCAACGGACGGTTTAACTGCGCAGCAACAAATTGATGCTTGTTATAACGCTATTCGCGAACAAGAGTTGCGACAACGTGAGCTATTAAAGGTTCTGCGTGAGCAGTTGGTGACACATAATATTAAGATCGTCTCGTATGACGACGTCCCCACTGATCAAGGCATTTGGTTGCGTGAGTATTTCTACAGCGAAGTCTTTCCGCTGATTACACCGCAGTCATTTGATCCGAGTCATCCGTTTCCCTTTATTTCTAATTACTCGCTTAATTTACTGGTCAAAGTGAAGAAGCAGGGTGAGTCGGCTGGTGATTCATTTGCCTACACGCGCATTAAGATGCCCTTAGGTGAGGGGCTGCCGCGTTTTGTGCAAATTCCCGATACTTTTCATTTTCTTCCTTTAGAAGAATTGGTGAAGAAGCATCTCTATATGTTGATGCCGCAGGTTGAGGTTGAAAATGCAGCCTTGTTCCGAGTCACAAGGAACATTCAAGCCGCGCGCGATGTAGATGAAACTGATGACTTGCTAGCGATGATCCAAAGTGAGCTGCGTGATCGTCATTTTGCGTCGATCGTGCGTGTTCAAGTTCAAGATGAAATTGATAGTACGGCACGTGGCATGTTGGCGGCTGAGCTTGGTCTTGATGAGCAATCTGATGTATTCAGTACCGGCTCAAGCTTAATGGCGCTGCGTGATCTTTTTGAGATTGCCGGCATTGATCGACCAGAGCTGCAAGAGAAACCTTTTAAGCCGCTCGATCCACCACAGTTTTCGCAAGCGACGAATATCTTTCATGCGATCCGTAATGATGGTCCTTTCATGGTTCATCATCCTTATGATTCCTTCAAAACCTCGGTTGAGCGTTTCTTAAAAGAAGCAGCGCATGATCCGAAGGTGAAAGCAATCAAGATGACCTTGTATCGCACCTCAAGTGATACCAAGGTCGTTGATTACCTGATTCAAGCAGCACAAAACCGTAAACAGGTTGCTGTGGTGGTGGAGTTAAAGGCGAGTTTTGATGAAGCGGCCAATATTCGTTGGGCAACGCGCTTAGAAGAGGCAGGCGTGCACGTTACATACGGTGTTATTGGTCTTAAAACGCACTCGAAGATCACTTTGGTTGTTCGAAAAGATTACAACGGTCTGCAACGTTATCTACACATTGGTACGGGTAACTACCATGCGGGCACGGCGCGTTTGTATACCGACTTGGGTATTCTGACCAATGACAAACAGATGGGCATTGATGCCACTGAGTTATTCAACTACCTAACAACCGGCTTTACGCCAGATCGTTTCTATCGCGAGTTACTACCTGCACCTAAGGTGCTAAAGACTGCCTTACTGGCACGTATCGAGCGAGAGATTAAGCATCACACAACAGAATCGCCAGGTTTGATTCAGTTTAAGGTGAATGCTCTTGAAGATGCCGATATTACAAAGGCACTTTACCGAGCGTGTCAGGCGGGCGTGTCAAGTTAATTTGATTGTGCGTGATAGCTGTCGTTTCTTGCCTGGCATTCCTGGTGTCTCGGAAAACGCCACGGTGATCAGTATTGTTGGGCGCTTCCTTGAGCATGCGCGTATCTTTTACTTTAAGAATAACGGTGATGAGGAATACCTCATCGGATCTGCCGATGCGATGCAGCGTAATCTTGAAAGCCGTGTTGAGGTGGTTGCTCCGGTTAAAGCGCCAAAGCTACGTGAGGAGCTGCGCTTTATTCTTGATACACAGTTAAACGATTATCGCCAAGCGTGGGAAATGCGCGTTGATGGTACCTATGTGCAACGTCAACCTAGAAACAAAGACGAAGAGGTTGGCTGTCATCAGCGCATGATAGATCGCTATACCGAGCGCAATAAAAAAGCCAAACGTTTCCAAACGGGTAAAACGCTTAAAAAGGTTGGCTCGGTTAAAGAGTAACTACACTTTATGATTCGATAGCTTGAGGTAAACCGCAGGCACTACAAATAGTGTAAATAGGGTGCCGATGCCTAAGCCAGTGATAATCACCAAGCCAATACCATAACGACTCTCTGAGAAAGGACCTGTTGCCCATAGCAATGGCACCATCGCAACAAGCATTGAAACGGTGGTCATGAGGATAGGGCGTAGACGAACCTTTGCCGCTTCCTCGATCGCTTCTCGTTTCTGCATACCTTTTGTTGCAATCAATTGGTTAGCAAACTCTACAACCAATATGCCGTTTTTAGCGATAAGGCCGATCAGTGTGATTAAGCCCACTTGGGTAAAGATGTTGATGCTGGCAAACCCGGTGGTAATAAAGATCATCGCGCCTGCAATCGACATAGGCACAGATACAAGAATGATTAAGGGGTCACGCCAGCTTTCGAATTGCGCAGCCAAAACTAAATAAATGATGACTAAAGATAAGAAGAAGGTGGTGACCAGTGCGCTACCTTGCTGCATGAATTGGCGAGATTGGCCATCAAAGTCCCAGCGAACGTTATCGGGTAGGACTTCGCTGCCAAGTTGTTCAAGGTAAGCTAATGCATCACCCATGCTGAGCGTCGGGAACATGATGCCCTCAAGTGTCAGGCTGTTCATTTGATTGAACTGAGTGCGCTTGCTTGGGTTGATGGTCTGTTTAAAGCTAATCAATGTGGATAGCGGAACGAGCTGACCGTTGCTAGATCGAACCGTGTAGCGGCCTATTGATTCAGGGTCATTAAGGAACTCGCGATCTGCTTGTGGAATGACTTTGTAGCTGCGTCCATCAATGGTAAAGCGATTGGCGTAGTTTTCGCCCATCAGTCCAGAGAGGGCATCTCCAATATCTTTCATCGAGACGCCCATGGTGGCAGCCAGATCACGATTGATCTCGATATTGGTGTTGGGGCGTGTGAAATCGAGACTTTTACGTAAGAAGATGAAGTTTCCGCTCTTCATCGCTTTGCCAATCATTTGTCCGGCGAGCGAATCCAGTGTCTTAAGGTCTGTATCAGAGGTCAGTACAAATTGAATCGGGAGGCCACGCGCACTACCAGGTAGCGTAGGGCGAGGGAACACGGCGGTTTGGAAGCCAGCGATCTTCGCAAGCTTGCCTTGGATCTCTGGCTGAACTTCAGATTGAGTTCGCTCACGTTCATTTGGCTTGCCCATCTTAAAGCCACCAAAGGTCACGCTAGGGTCGCCACGGAAGCCGATTAAGATAAAGCTTTTGTCGTACTCAGGTACGGATTCAAATTTAGCCAGAATATCTTTTACGTATAGCTCGTTATATTCACGCGTAGCAGTTTGCGGTGCCTTCGCTTGGAAGAACAAAATACTTTGGTCTTCAGTCGGCGCAAGCTCCTGTTTGCTGGTGATGAACATCGCATAGATGCTGAGCAGTATTACCAAACCAAAGGTCAAAATAACCGCAGGGGTATCAAGAAGGCTGTGCAATAAGCGTTGGTAACTATCAGACAGCCGATCAAAGAAGTGCTCAACCGACGTTTCAAAACGACCTTTGTTACCACTTGGCTTAAGCACATAGGCACTGACCATCGGCGAGAGTGTTAATGCGACAACGCCTGAGATAAGAACGGCACCCGCAAGCGAAAAGGCAAACTCAGTAAAGAGGGTGCCAACTAAACCACCCATGAAACCAATCGGTGCATAGACCGCAACCAGTGTAGTTGTCATCGCAATAATGGGGAGTCCTAACTCGCGAGCACCTAGGATGGCTGCATCGAGTTTCGATTTTCCTTCTTCGATGTGACGGTGCACGTTTTCAACCACCACGATGGCGTCATCCACCACCAAGCCAATCGCCAAGACCATCGCAAGTAGGGTGAGTAGGTTGATCGAGAAACCCATGGAGAGCATTAAGAAAGCGCCACCGATAAGTGACAGTGGCACTGCAAGTGCAGGGATTAATGCTGCTCTAAATGTACCCAAGGTTAGGAAGATAACGATCAGAACGATGATGACTGCTTCACCAATGGTGCCGAAGACCTCATCAATCGAGTCTTGTATGAAGACGCTCGCATCGTAAGGAAGCGCAACAGATAGCCCTTCTGGGAACTGTTTCTCAAGCTCTGGGAGTAAGCCATGCACGCGCTTGGCGACATCAAGCGGGTTTTCACCGGGCGCAGGCTCGATACCGATAAAGATGGACGGAATGCCTCGGTATAGCGTCATGCTGTCGTAGTCTTCGGTACCCAGCTCAATACGCGTGACATCAGAAAGGCGCACAAGTCTATCGCCTTGGTTAACAACAACCAGGTTTTTGAAGTCGTTGATGTCATTAATGGTGGTGTTGGCGCTGACATCGATACGAACGTTATCGCCTTTTAAATTACCGGGAGATGACAAAACATTGTTGCGACGTAGGGCAGTCATCACTTCATTGGTTGAGATGTTGTGCGCTTGCATCTCTTCAGGATTTAACCAGATGCGCGCAGCGTAATATTTATTGCCAATGGGGCGTGCTTTAGCGACACCTTTCAGTGCTTGTAGTTGTGGCTGTGCAACACGAACCAAGAAATCCGTGATTTGGGGTAGGGACATGCTCTCGCTGTAAAAAGCGATATACATCAGTGAAGTCGGATCTCCGACTTTAGCCTCAATGATCGGATCTTCGGCTTCAGCTGGTAGTTCACGTTTCTTACTTGAAACCTTGGCTTGGATGTCTGCCAATGCGGCATTGGCATCAACGCCTAAACGCATATTGGCTTCAATGGTGGATTTGCCTGTGACGCTGGTCGACATAATAAAGTCGATACCATCAGCTTCGGCTACCGCTTGCTGCAAGGGCTGGGTGATGAAGCCTTGAATTAGTTCGCTACTCGCACCGGGATACACCGTTGAAACAGTAACAACCGTGTTGGTGAGCTTTGGAAACATGCGCGTATCCAAAGCAAAGATAGATCGAATACCAACAACAAGGATGAGCAAGCTAATCACGCTTGCGAGAACAGGGCGACGAATAAAGATGTCAGTAAAGCGCATGATGCTTACTTCTTAGTCGCTGGCTTCAAAGTGTTATCAATGGTCACTGCCATGCCTTGGCGTAGTTTGACGTGACCTGTCAGTACAACTTGTTCGCCCGCTTTTAAGCCGTCTTTTATGATGACCTTGTCACCAATCACATCACCGGTAGTAACAGCTTTTTGTATCACGCTTAGTTTGTCGTCTTTGCTGGTGATCAAAAAGACTGAGTCACCATAGGGTGCATATGAAATGGCTAGGCGAGGAAGCGTGAGTACCTCTAAAGTGCTGCCTTGTGCAATCGTGAGTTGAGCTGACATGCCGGTTTTTAAAACGCCATTTGGATTGTCGAATGATGCTCTGACGCGCACTAAACGAGTCGTTGAGTCTAAGGCGCTATCAATCGCATCAATTTTTCCGCTGTACTCTTTACCCAGGCTGGTCGCTGTAACACTAGCGCCTTGAGTTAGGTTTTGAGCATCAGCTGCGTTTACATTGAAATCAAGATAGATGGGATTGCTGTCTTGCAATTGAACAATCTCAGTACCTACAGGCAGATATTGGCCAACGCTGACATTGCGAATACCGGCTTTGCCTGCAAAGGGTGCGCTAATCGCTTTTTGTGACAAGCGTACTTGTTGTGAGATGATCTGAGCATTCGCGCTGGCTAGCTTAACTTCAGCCATGTCGATTTGAGCTTGTGAAACAACCTGTGACTGACGCAGTTTCGAGAAACGCTCAAAGTCTAACTTAGCGAGTTTTTGTTGTGCTTTAAGTTCTACAAGCTTTGCTTGGTCTTCGGTATCTTCTAGCTGAATAAGAATATCGCCTTTGTTAACAGAGTTGCCCGATGTAAATGCGATGCGTTTAACTGTGCCGGGTAGTTCGTTTCGGATAATGACATTCTGGTTGGCGTAAAAGGTACCAACTGTTTTTAGCGTAGGTTGCCAAGATTGAAGAGTTGCTTGCGTGCTCGTGACGACAGCAGGAGGCGGAGCTTTTTTTGATCGCGCTCAAGCCTTTCATCTGCTGTGATTTCACAAATGCGATGCCGCCAAATAGAACCACTAAGGCTATGGCAAGAATGGCAAAACGTTTCAGCATGGCGGGCTCCCCGGTACGCATCGCAATGAGCTAAAAAACTTAACTAGATTACTGGCTTTAATGAGCAAGGAATAGGGGTTTGAGCACAAAAAAGCCCCCTTCAAGCGGTCTTTGATGAGCTTTAGATGATTTACCAGCCGAGTCGGAATTGACCGTCTTTTGAATCCATCTTCATGCCATCTGTTTTGTGCTTCATATTGCCTGAATGATTCATGCCATGCTCAGCCATCAAGATTTTTTACCGGAATGCTCAAGAATTGGGTGTCACCGTTGCTAAAGCGAAGATCAACTTTGATATGCATGCCTTCACGAAGCGGTTCTTTAAGGCCAAGCAGCATCACATGAAGACCACCAGGCTTTAGTTCGGTTGAACCATGTCCTGCCACATCAATTGCGTCAACTTGGCGCATACGCATCACACCCATGTGGTGTTCGTGATTGTGTAGTTCGACAACATCCGCTGCTGAGCTACTTGCGCTAACTAATTTGATCGCCTCTGAGCCATCGTTATGAATGGTCATGAAGGCTGCGCTATTAATTGCGCCGGGCGGGGTGGCTCTGGCGTAAGCATTTTCAACAAGAACATCTGCGTATGAAGAAAAGGACAGGGCGGCGATTGCCAAAAGGGATAACAGGCGCATTAAGAACTCCAAGCGTCAAACTAATTAGATTTTATCACGATTAAAGCTGTTAGTGGACATGCCAGCCGATGTAAAGTATAAAATTTTATATATTTAAAACAGTAATTTAAGAGTTAATTATAATGTAATTTATATTTTACTGTCGACTAAATTTTAACCTTTAACTGAATTTTAATATTCATCTTCAACTAGCTGTTTTATATTGAATTAATGAAAAATCAAGCAACGATTTCTTTACTCATTCTATTTCCATCAATAGTAGTGGCTGACAAGGTTCAAATTGATGGATTCTCCATAGATAGTACTGAGGTCACGGTTGGTGCTTTCAAAAAGTATGCAGACGCAAGTGGCTTTAAAACTCAGGCTGAGCTTGCAGGCGGCGGCTACGAATGGGGTTTTGGGTGGGAGCGTAGATCCGGGTGGACATACAAGGAACCACAAGGGCAATTGGCAAGTGATGACGAGCCTGTTGTGCATATTACATGGGATGAGGCTAATGATTACTGCAACTATCTAGGCGGTAAATTGCAAGCAAACGGGAATGGTCGTTAGCTGCCTATACAGAGACTAGGGCAATACCTTCTGACGGTTTTGTGCGCGGTGAGTCTTATCAATACCCAGTGGGTAATTCACCAGTTGGAATGAATAACAATAAATCCCATCACTTGCCTGTTGGTAAAACCAAAAAAGGTGTTAACGGCTTATATGACATGGGCGGAAATGTTTGGGAGTGGTTGTCCGATCGTGATGGAAATGAAGCGTTAACTGCTGGTGGTAGTTGGTGGTATGGACCACACAAAACACAAATTGAAGGCATGCAATTTAAACCAGCTTCCTTTTACGCTGTCTATGTAGGATTTCGTTGCGCTTACTGATTGTTTTGGCTTTTATTCATGTGATTTGAGACATTTAAGTTGTTGCTTTTTTTGCTGATAACTTACTAATTTCAAGTTTGATATTACGTTTTATGAAAGACGCAAAACCCCATGTCGCGCTATGCCTCAATGATCCTGATGTTGTTAGGGTTCTATCAAGCCGTTTAGAGGCAGACTTTAAGGTCAGTTTTGCTCATAGCATTGATCGTCTGCATTCAATTTCACTTTCGAGTTCTCTTTTTGATCCAACCGTTGTTTCTGCCTTCTTATCTGCAAGAAGTGATGTCGAATTCCTAATTGAGCACTGGAGCGAGATTGATGAGAAACGGGCGTCTGAAAGAGCCCATTAAGTCTTATTGCTACCCTGGGCTGGATACCCCTTAGTGCGCATAATACATATTATGTTAAATAGTATATCCAGGCTTCAAATCCGATATTTAAATGGTCCCTCCTATCTCTTTGCTGGCAGTTTGTTTAATGCGCCATCAGAACAGGAACAATCATTGATTCCAATAGTTTTCGGGTGACGCTACCAAATATTTTCTGTCGTAGGCTTGGTGTGCCGTGGCCACCAATAACAACAAAATCGATACTGCGATCCACAATCTCATTTTGTATGACTGTCGATACGAGCGCGTCTCCTGGGGTCACACGAGAGACATCAATACTGATGCCATGACGTCCGAGGTGCTTGGCAAGTTCATCCGTTTGGACGTCGCTTTTGCTCTCTTTTTGTTTTTGGCTCTCAACGATAAGTACGGTTGTTTCTTTGGCGCGTTTCAGTAATGGAATGGCGTCATGAATGGCTCGCGCAGATGCCGGTGTTCCGTCATAGGAGATCATGGCTTTATCCAAAGAGCCGCGTTTGGTGCCTATGTATGGCATAAACAATATAGGGCGACCGCTGTACAAGATGACCTCTTCCGAGAAAGCCAGCATTTGAGTGTAATTGCGGCTGTCATGTCCTGGTTGAGGCAAGATGATTAGGTCGTTGTTGCGACCTAAGTGTGCCATTTTATTTGCGCTGGTGTCAGCGCCGCCCGGAATGGTAAACGCCTCAAAACTAATACCCGATGCTTCTGCAATATGTTTAAATGACTCGATAAGCTCTTTTTCTTTCTCAATACACTCGGCTTGAATCTGTATCTCATTCGTCGTGATCATGTATTGCGGTTTGAGAGATTCAAGCGATACAGCTGTCAGATGTGCGTTATGAGTCTTGGCGATGGTAATCGCAGTATTGATGCGGTCAGCATTACTTTTCCCGTCATCGAGAAGAAGCTGAATTGATTTATAACTCACAGACAAGCCCTATTTATTCTTGTGTGGGTTTAGGTAACAACTCCGGTGAAAAAACCTGTTTGATTTGATGAAGCTGTTCATCAGTTGCAGCTGTTAACGATGATGCTTCAGTGCGGTAAGCTGCTGGTGTCATCCAATCAGGAAGATACTCAACGGGAATAACAGCCTTTAGATAGATAAAGATCGCGACTGCAAGCAGTGTCCAAAAGAGGCCTTTTTTATATCGAGTCGCGGTGTTCATTATTTGAAAGAAGTTAACAGTAAACGGTAAACCCAAGCGACATGAGACTGCTCATCATCACCGGAATATTTAATTTGTAGCCAATCACCTTTGCGGCCGATGACGTGAACCTCGGTGGTTTTAGTCAGCTTGCCAACGATCTTTGATTTGGTGGATGGCTTTTCACGTACGTTAATTCGGTCGCGGGTCACCGTTGCTTGCCAACCAAACCATTCTTTGTCGATGAGCTCAGGGTGAAGTTTTATCAGATCAACTCGAGAGTCTAAGTTGATTTTCGCAAGCATTTCACGCGAGTCTTCATGACCGGCATCTGCGGCTTTAATAAATAAGTCAGTCGCTTCTTTGATGCTCTCACTATCTATGTCGCCAGAGACAATGGCAAAGCCTAAGGCAAACTGAGCATCATGATGATCTTGTGATGCGGCTAAGCGCCACCAGTAAGCAGCCATGGAAGGGTCCACATGCATACCTAGACCGTTGGCATAAAGCCATCCCAAATTATATTGGGCATCAGCATCGCCACGTTTGGCGAGTGGCTTCCAATTACAGTAAGCCTCGGCATAATGGCCAGACTGCATAGCAGCTGCCGCTTTGTCATCGTTAGGAAAGCTAAAGCTAGATGCATTAGCCGAGAGCAAGCAGCTAATTGCGAGTAATCGTTTGATCATGAGTGCAAGTTTCCTAGGAGGTTCACCACATGCTGCATGCCGCCCTCAAGATTAGCGTGAATCTCGTCCATGGTGATTTCCTCATCAGTCAGGCCGGCACCCCAGTTCACTACCAAGGAGAGATTGGCATAACGCATGCCCGCTTCTTTAGCTAAAGCGGCTTCTGGCATCCCGGTCATGCCCACAAGATCATTGCCGTCGCGGATTAAGCGCTGTACTTCGGCTGCGGTTTCAAGGCGAGGTCCTTGTGTTGCGCCATAACAGCCAGTGGTCTCAACCGAAAGGCCAATGGCGTTGGCGGTATCGATCAATCGTTGACGTAACGATGCATCATAAGGATGAGTGAAATCGATGTGCTCTACACCCTCGCCCGGCTCTTGATGAAACGTATGCTCACGGCCATAGGTGTAATCAATCAATTGGTCAGCGACACAGATAACCTTAGGTCCCATTTTTTTTGTTAGGCCGCCAACTGCAGCAACACCAACCACGTCTTGGATATCAATAGATTTAAGAGCCCAGATGTTGGCGCGGTAATTCACTTTGTGTGGAGGGAACTGATGTTGCTCGCCATGACGCGGTAAAAAAACACAGTCAGTATTACCAAGTTTCCCCCAAAGTAGCTCAGCTGAGGGAGCGCCGTAAGGTGTGTTGATAGCCTCTTTGCGTGAAACAGTGAAGTCACTTAATTTAGTGAGCCCTGTTCCACCAATGATGGCAAGTTGACTCACCCTTCCGCCACCGCATAGATAGCCGGAAGATTTCGCCAATAGCCTTTGTAATCCATTCCGCAGCCAAAAACATAACGATCAGGTACGTCAACGCCGCAGTAAGTGACATCAGGTCGAGGACCACGGTCATGCAATTTGTTGGCTAATACCGCAGTGCTGACTGACTCAGGTTCTTGCGTTAGGCAGCAGCGTAGAATCGCTTCTAATGTGTAACCTTCATCGAGAATGTCATCAATAATGAGTACGTTGCGCCCTGTGAGGTCATAGGTTGGCGTGCGAGCCCACACGAGCTCACCGCCTTCGGTTTCGCCGCGGTAACGTGTTGCATGCAGGTAGTCGAGCTGCATCGGTGCTGTGATGTGCGGTAACAGCAAGCCTGCTGGATAGAGGCCACCGTTCATAACGGTGATGACTAGAGGATTCTTGTCCGCAAGGTCTTGGCTAATCTGATCGCCCATGCGCTTTGCAGCGTCTCGAATCTCTTCTTCACTGACAATGCAATCAGCTGAAGCTTTTACAGCAAGTGCTTCATTGAGCATTTCGTCAATCATCAATTAGTCCTGTATGGCGCAAATGGCAGCAGCGAGTTGACTGGCTTTTTGCCAGCGATCTTGTGTTTGTAGTTTATCCCAGCTTACACTTGCGCGCCCGAGCAACCTGGCGCAACGTTCACTCGCGGGCGGATTGGCATATTCTTCCAAGGCGATGATGACTTCTTCGGCGGCATCTGGGTTGTTGCAGACCAATACCATGTCACAGCCTGCGTTTAGTGCAGCATTGGCGCGGCTTGGGTAATCACCCGTGTCGTCAGTCGCTTTCATGCTCAAATCATCGCTGAAAATCACGCCATCAAACCCAAGCTCTTCTCGTAATACGGTTTGAAGCCAAAAAGATGAAAAGCCCGCCAAGTCCTTATCGATCTGTGAATAGATCACATGCGCCGGCATGATGCCTTCAAGTCCTTGGTTAATCAGTTTGGCAAACGGTTTTATGTCTTGTTTAAAGAGCGTTTCTTTATCACGCTCATCAATAGGTAATGCTAAATGCGAGTCAGCAGCAACTGCGCCATGACCAGGAAAGTGCTTTCCGACACTGATCATGCCGGCATCACGTGCACCGAGCATCCACGCAGACGCAATGGGATCAACTTGATCAGGGGTATCGCCAAAGGCGCGATCGCCAATCACTTCACTCACGCGATAATTCAGATCGAGAACCGGTGCAAAGCTAAAGTCCACACCGACGGTTCGAAGTTCACTGGCCATAAGCCAACCCAACTCACGGGCATAAGTGGCCGCCTGTGTGATGTCATTGTTGGCATAGTTTAGGATTGATCGAGCTGCAGGGAGTCGAGTAAAACCTTCACGGAATCGCTGCACCCTGCCACCCTCTTGATCGACCGCAATGGGCAGTGGGGGATTTCGCACGCTATGAATCGCATTAACTAGCTCGGTAACTTGTTCACGTGATGTGAAGTTTCGTGCAAAAAGAATCACACCACCTGTAGAGGGATGAGTGAGTCGCGCAATGTCGGCTTCGGTAAGTTCCGTGCCAACAACATCTAGCATTACAGGTCCGTACATCAATATCTCGAGTTTCTTAGCGTTGCCGCTGGAATTTAACGTCTAATTTATCACGCATTGCATCGCCAAGAACGTTGGCGCTGAGCACCACGAGTGACAAGGCAATGCCTGGTGCTAGTACCGCATGAGGTGCGACTAAAAGGTAGCGTACGCCCTCGCGAATCATGTTGCCCCATGAAGCTTGAGGTGGCTGTACACCTAAGCCCAAAAATGAGAGACCGGCCTCTGCTATGATGGCGCCGGCGATACCATAGCTGACTTCAATCCAGACTGGTGCTAGTGCTAATGGAATGATGTGCAATCGAATAATGCTCAGACTATCTCGCCCAAGGGCTAACGCAGAGGAAACGTGATTGCGGCTGCGGATACTCAACACTTGGTTACGCATTAAGCGGGCATAACCTACCCACCCCATGATGCTCAATGCGATGACAACATTGCTTAAGCCGGGTCCAAGCATGCCGGCCAATGCGATGGCGAGCAGCAATCCTGGGAAGGCAAGAAAGATATCAATGACTCGCGATATTGCGCGATCTGTTCGACCACCGATATAGCCAGCTAAGGCGCCAATGAACGTGCCAATCACCGCAGACAGCGTTACCGTGCTCAAAGCAACAAATAGGGATATGCCGGCACCATCAATAAGTCGTAACACGAGTGAACGACCAAGCTCGTCGTATCCGAATAGCCCATAAGGGGAATTCAACGAAGGTGGTGTAAATATTTTCGCTAGATTCAATCTGGTTACTGTCTATATCGACAGTCCATGCGATTAAGGCTAAGGCAAACCATGTGAGCATGATGATCCGTGCTAAAGAGATGATCATGCTTGAGCCTCGATACGAGGATCAATCCACCCTAGTAGCACATCTGTAACGAGATTGATCACGATATAGAGAACCGCGATCACTAAAACGACACCCTGTATTAATGGATAGTCACGCTGCTGAATGGCATCAATTAACAGGCTGCCAATACCGGGCCAACTAAAGACCACTTCTGTGATGACCGCGCCGCTGAGTAACGCGCCAAGCTGCAAACTCAGTAAGGTCAGTACAGGGATCATGGCGTTAGGAACAGCATGTCGCCAAAACACCTGAGATTCAGCCCCGCCCTTTGCGCGTGCTGTGCGCATCCAATCTTGATGCAGGATTTCTAGCAGGCTGCTGCGAAGCATGCGAACTGCAATAGCAGTCATAGAAAACCCCAGTGTGACTGCAGGCAAAATAATATGCTGCCAGGTCTCATTGCCTGAGATGGGTAGCCAGGCGAGATAAATAGAAAACAACAAGACCAACATAGGCCCTAGCCAAAAGTTTGGAATTGATTGTCCAAGTAAAGCGAAAACGGTTGCAGCATGATCGCCAAATTGCTGATGCTTTCGTGCAGCATAACTACCGAGAGGTATGGCAATTACGACGACAATGGCAAAGCTCAATATGGCTAGTTGAAACGAAGCGGGAAGTCTTTCTTGAATGATATCCGTTACGGGACGTTGCTTAAGTAGAGAATCGCCCATGTCACCTTGCATGACATTCAACACATACGAAGACCAACGTTCAACTATAGGTTTATCCAGACCGAGACTGGCGCGGAGCGCTTCCCTATCCGCTCCTGAGGCACGCTCGCCGAGCATCACATCAACTGGATCGCCCGGTACAAGCGCGGTGAGAAAAAAGACCAGTGTGATAACACCAAGCAGCACCCAAAAGCGATCGAGCAAGGCGCGTAACATCAGAGAATGATTTCAACTGGTGTGCCCTTTTCGACACGATCAAAAAGGGCGACAAGGTCCTTATTGCGCATGCGAATGCAGCCATGTGACTGTGGCATCCCCATGGGCTCGGAATCCGGTGTGCCATGGATGTAGATAAAGCGTTTAAGCGTATCGACCTGACCGCCACGATTAATGCCGCTTTCACATCCGGTTAACCAAAGAATACGGGTGAGTATCCAATCCCGATTAGGTGACGATTCAGCAAGGGCGATATCGAATATCTCACCAGAGGGGCGGCGCCCCGTAAACACGGTATTGACTGGACAGTCAGCACCTATCTTAATGCGTACCTTATGTAACCCTAATGGAGTGCAGCCAGAGTTCTCTAGATTGCCTACACCATTAAGTGCAGTTGAAACAGCATAGCTTGCAGCAATCTGCTGATTTTCAATCAGGCGAAGTTCCTGTTGATTAACAGAGATAATAATCTGTGTTTGATCAGTGTTGGCCAAAAGCCTGCTCCAGAAACTGATAGCTACCGTGCTTATTAGGTTTAAGGGCTCCACGACGCGATGCCACTATTTGGTCTTCATGCCATAAAGGGACATAGACAAGGTCGCGATGGATCTTTTCTTGGATTTTACGGTAAAGCGGCAAGCTCTTCTCTAGGGGTAATTCTTCAGCTTGCGCTATGAGCTGATCGACTTCAGCTGATACATAGCGACCGCGATTGGCACCGCTCGGGGGCAAAGAGTCACTATGATACACATAGCGGAAGACGTCGGGGCTGCGAATGCCAACCCAGCTCAAGCTATAAAGTTGAAAGCGCCCTGCTTTGATGTCGCCAAAAAATGAACCCCACTCATAGCTTTGTATCTTAAGATCAATGCCAACATCACGCAGTTGCTGCTGAAATACCGCTGCAATCCGAAGCCTAAAGGGATCCGTTGAGGTTTTGTATGAAAGCTTCAGTGGATTGTCTTTGCTGTAGCCAAACGTCGCGAGCAAGTGCTTAGCTTTATTAGGGTTGTGATCATACGCAGGTAAATCTGGATGCGCAGCCCAATGGCCTGGCGCTAACAAGGTGTTTGCGAGCTTCGCATTGCTTTGGAAAAGGTGTTTAACAATGACCTGACGATTGATGGCATGAGCGATCGCTTGGCGAATTTCATCTTGCTTAAGAATCGGATCAGCCATATTGAAGCCGAGATAGCTAAAGGTGGTCCCCGGTGTTTGCGTAACCTGAATGTTTGGATCATCTTTGAGAAGGCGATACATCTCATGCGGCAAGTCGTTTTGCAATGTTGAAGCCTCACCTTTCAGTAGCTTCAAAACACGCATCGTCGGATCTTTATTCACCACAAAGCGTACTTCTTCAGATGATTTTCTATGTCAAAGAGTCACGCCTCAATCGCCTTGAGTCTTAACACATTCAAAAGCACATGATCCTACAGGATACTTAGCTAATGTTTAATCATTAAGCAGGATCTCTTTGTGTGCAACACTGATGTGAAGCTTTTCAGCAAAGCGATAATCAGGTTTCTTTAGGGAGATAAGAATCGACTGCTTAGTTGTCTCGATAGAGGCAATATTACTTCAGGTTTTCGCTTTAGGTGACCGGGGATGATCTCGAGCAATCTTTAGTGAGGCTGAAATGTCTAATAGCGAAACATCGGTATTGTTACTGAATCGATGCTGAGTCGAGCTTAACTCCAATGAGTAATATTGAGCATCGTGATGCTTGATTTCCGCTAGCCCGGGTATGGGACGGTCATTTTCATCAAGTTCAATAATCGGTTGATAGATAAGTGCGTTGATTCGTTCGGATGACGCATCACTCGCTAGAATTGGATGCAGACTGTTTGGCGCGTTACTGATGGCGAAGGTAGTAGTCTCTGCCACTACCATTAACGGGTAACAGATAAGTATCAGCCAAAGGTATTTGAAGATTGGCTGCTGGAGTCTCACTTAACTCTTTTCCTCATCCGACCAATCTTTATAAGGGTGAGAAATAAGATGCGAATTAAAGTATTTTAAATCCGTTGAGACCTCTTTACCCAGCCAAGGGTGCTGAGGGACAGGATGATCAGCACTAGGTAATTCGATCTCGGCAACGATCAGCCCAGCATTGTTGCCATGGAACTCATCAATCTCCCAGGTGAGGTCGCCATCACTGATTAAGTGGCGAGTTTTATCAATACCGCCCTCTTCTGCTGTTTGCTTCAGGATTTCTTCGGCATCCTCTTTAGGAATAGCGTATTCAAACTCGTGTCGATGGATGCCATCTATACTTTGTTTAATATTGATATGTGCTTGATCAGCGGAAATACGTACCCGAATCGCTTTAATTTCACTTCGACATAAGTAGCCTTGGGTCATTCGCGTGCTTTTGGAAACGAGCTGACGCCAATCTTCATTCATTAATAAGTATTTGCGTTCGATCTCAATAGCCATCTTATTTTTTAAATAAGGCAATCGATTCAACGTGGCCGGTATGCGGGAACATATCCATCACGCTAGCAGTAACAAGCGTGTAACCCATTTCATTTACGAGCAAGCCGGCATCTCGCGCCAGAGTGCCTGGGTAACACGAAATATACAGTAAGGCTTCAATCCCCATTTTGTTGATCAGTGGCAGGATCTCTAATGCCCCAGAGCGTGGAGGATCGATCAATGCTTTAGTGAATGACTGACTTAACCAAGGTTGTGGTTTGAGCTCTTCATAAAGATTGGCTGCGAAAAAATCCACATTAGAGAGTTTATTTCGCTCGGCATTTGATTTGGCGCGTTGAACTAAACCTTCATCCCCTTCAACGCCCACAACGGTGCCTGCTTGTGTTGCTAAAGGCAGTGTGAAGTTGCCCACGCCACAGAACAGGTCTAACACAGTGTCATTCTGATTAAGATAAAGCATGTCGAGTGCGCGATTAATCATTTTTCGGTTTATATCGGTATTGACCTGAGTGAAGTCACCGGGCAAAAAACCTAGCTCAAGGTTTTGGTCTGGTAAGGCGTAATGCAAATCAGCCGGAATGCCACTCAAAGGAACAACGGTGTCTGGGCCGCCGCGCTGTGTATATGGAATGACGTCATGCGCTTCCCAAAAGCCTTAATTGCTAATGCGTCAGCATCAGTGAGATCTTCAAGGATGCGAAAGATAAGTACGCATTGGTCATCATCCATGGCGACCTCAATTTGAGGTAGCTTGGCATTGATTGAAAGTCCTTCGACTAATTGACTCAGCTGAGGCAAAAGCTCGCCAACACGAGGGTGTAAAACAGGACATAGAGATAAATCTGCAACAAAGCTGCTCGCGCGCTCACGAAAGCCAACCAATACCTTGCCTTTCTTAGGGACGTTTTTAACGCCTAGGCGTGCTTTACGGCGATATCCCCAGACGCTGTCATTGGTTAAGGGTGGCAATATCGATTGTGCTGACACCTTGCCAATGTGCTCTAAGTTATCCAGTAAAACTTGCTGCTTAGCTTCAATCTGCTTATCAGAGTCAAGATGCTGCAGACTGCATCCACCGCAGATCGCATAGTGCGCGCATTTAGGTTGCACGCGATCAGGCGATGCCTCAATGACTGATGTCACTAATCCTTCGTCGTAACTCTTTTTACGATTGGTGTAGCGGAAAGTAATTTTTTCACCGGCTAACGCACCTTGTATAAAAGTAGCCTTCTCATCGATTCGTGCGACACCTTTACCATCATGGCTTAGCGATTGGATGTGAGCTTCAAAATCACCCTGCGGGAGTTTTGGCTTGCGAAAACGTCGACCCATTGAGCTTAGTCCTTCATGCCAAATGCGCGGAATAAGCTATGTAAGGTCAACTCATCAATGTGATCAGCGAGCGAGCGCACCGCTATGTGTTTTTCATCGGTGCTTAAGGTGCCGTTGAAGTGATGTAGTCGTAATGCTAGCAAATAACTATTAACGGCATGATCAATTGAAAAACGCGTGATCTCTGACCAATGATCATTCACAAACGAGTCCCAAATTGAATCACGCGTTTGTCCACGCAAACCGGGCAGTAAGAACTGCTTGGCTAAATCATCTAAAGACTGATCAGCATCGCCTGCCATAGCAAAGCTTAGCTGCAAGTCTTCGGGAGTAAGATCAAAGGCATCAGGCCAGACTAAGCCGTGTTTCATTGCCCGATAGGTAATCAAAGGCCAAGTGAAACTATCCGCGCCCCAGTTCATCAGATGAGTATCGAGATTTAGGCGTTGCTGAAGAAGTTCTAGGAGCGCCTTTTCATTACTGGTTTCTAACGATTGGGTTGTTAACGTCACTTCACCTTGGTTGTAATCAATACATGTGATCGCAGCAATGTGTAATTGATGCCAAGGTAGAACTTCAGAGTCACCGGTGCGTTGCTTACGTTGGTGAAACAACACATTGCCAACATCCTTATCGGATAGGCCGTCTAAGTTGTGATTATGTCGAGCCGTCTCAATATCGGGTAAGACGCTGACTGAGAACGTACTAAAACGCATACTTCACTCTATTATTTATCGGGGAAAACACCTGTCGACAGGTAGCGGTCGCCACGGTCACAGATAATGGCAACAATCGTGGCATTGCGAACTTCTTTATCGAGTAGCAAGGCGGCTGCTACCGCTCCGCCTGAACTAACGCCTGCAAAGATACCTTCTTCAACGGCTAATCGACGTGTCATGTCTTCTGCGGTGGCTTGATCTATATCGATCTCACGATCAACTAATGAAGCATCAAAAATCGTTGGGAGATATTCTTCTGGCCAGCGACGAATGCCTGGGATCGAAGCGCCTTCGGTTGGCTGAACACCAATGATCTGCACATCGGCACTCTGTTCTTTAAGGAAGCGAGCTGTGCCAGTAATGGTGCCCGTTGTGCCCATCGCGCTAACAAAATGTGTCACTTGATGATGGGTGTCTTCCCAAATCTCAGGGCCTGTGCCGTGATAATGGGCTAAAGGATTATCATCGTTACCAAATTGATTAAGCACCTTGCCCTCGCCCCGCGCTTCCATGGCTAAGGCAAGATCACGAGCACCTTCCATGCTCTCTTCCTTAGTTACCAGAATTAGCTTTGCGCCATAGGCTCGCATCGCCGCGCGACGCTCAACACTAAGGTTATCTGGCATGATCAAAATCATTTTATAGCCGCGTATGGCTGCTGCCATGGCTAAAGCAATACCTGTGTTGCCACTGGTCGCTTCGATTAGGGTATCGCCAGGCTTGATGTCGCCTCGCCTTTCAGCGCGCTCGATCATGGATAACGCAGGTCGGTCTTTTACAGAGCCGGCTGGGTTATTGCCTTCGAGTTTGGCCAAAATGGTATTGCTAGTCTCACCAGGAATGCGCTGAAGACGCACCAGAGGTGTCTTGCCAACAAAGTCTGCAATGGTTGGGTAGTTCATGGCCCTAGTTTACCTCAACCAGAGCTTAGATAGCCTTAGGCTTCGTATTTACTTGAACGTTGGATAAGGCGTTTCATATCGGCCACTGCCGCATGTAAACCGCTAAAGATAGCGCGGGCGACAATCGCATGTCCGATGTTGAATTCAACAATGCCCTCTATCTGAGCAATGGCTTTTACGTTGTGGTAATCCAAGCCATGTCCGGCATTGACCTGCAGGCCAAGCTCATTGCCATAGCGCACAGCTTCAGTGATACGCACTAGCTCTTTAGCTCGTTCAGCACTGCCATAGCCGGCATCAGCATAGTGACCGGTGTGAATCTCGATCACAGGGGCGCCAACCTCTTTGGCAGCTTCGAGCTGCTTTGGGTCTGCATCAATAAAGAGTGATACGCGTATGTCAGCCTCGGCTAGCGTGCCACAATAATCTTTTAGGTAATCGAGTTGGCCTGCGGCATTTAAACCACCTTCGGTGGTGAGTTCTTCTCGGCGTTCTGGCACCAAGCAGCAATCGGCTGGTTTGACCCCGGTCGCGATTGTCAGCATCTCTGGGGTTGCTGCCATTTCTAGGTTCATGTGGGTCTGTAGCGCATTATTAAAGAAGTGCACATCACGATCCTGAATGTGGCGACGATCTTCACGCAAATGCAATGTGATTGAGTCGGCGCCCGCCTGCTCTGCCACCAGTGCTGCTTGAAGAGGTTCCGGATAAGGCGTGCCGCGAGCTTGGCGCAGGGTGGCAACGTGGTCGATGTTCACGCCAAGTAGTCGCTCATAATTCATGATGTTTCCTCGTTAGCGAAATAATTCGCGGCTTTTAAGTTCGGCACCTTGAAGGTGCCAATCAATCACACGTCGCATCAATGCGCGTGCTTCCCGGCGCTGCTCAAGTGAGTCAAAACGACCCTCATTTAGAGCTAAGAGTGTCGAACCCATCACAGCAGACCGGGCTTGATCCACACGTGGACCGAGTTCGATATCGTACTGATAGCGAAGATCGGACTGCAATGACTTTCCGTCTTGATCATGGGTTAATGATAGCCCTAAGCCTAATTCATCGAGTAATAAACATTCAAAACGACGCAACACAGGTTCTAAAGCATCATTCGAGGGGTCAGCGTTGGCGAGAGCTTCAATGGATGAAGTGTAGCTTGCAAACAAGCGCTCATGAGCATCATGGGGCTCTGTCATCTTCAAGATCAGCTCGTTGAGATATATGGCACAGTAAAGCGCTTTTCCCTTTAAGGAATGCGCTGAAGATGCGACATCGCAATGGGTTAAGGTTGGCAGCTGCCCTCTTCCTCGCCAATCAACTAACAAGGGGTAAAGGGTTGTAACGAGCCACTGCGATTCGTTTTGCCACCGAGCGCACCTTTGGCAAGTACACCAATGCGTCCTTGATTAGGCGTGAACAGCTCAACAATCAGGCTCGATTCTTGGTAGCGACGATGATGTAAAACAAACGCGGGCTTTAAAGAGGCGGCTTCGCTCAATCGGAGTACCCAAGTTTCGCTAGGCTGTTTTCGTCAGATGACCAGCTCTTTTTTACTTTGATCCAAACATCAAGGTGAATACGGGTTTCAAAAAACTGTGCCATTTGTAATCTGGCTGCACTGGCAGTTTCTTTCATCGCATCCCCTTGCTTGCCGAGCAAAATGCCGCGCTGACTTTCGCGTTCCACCCAGATAACGGCACCAATGATGTAGCGCTCAGGTTCTTCCTCAAAGGTTTCGATCTCAACGGTAATCGAGTAAGGAAGCTCTTTGTGGTAGCGACGAATGATTTGTTCACGCAAAAGCTCGGCAGCAAAGAAACGAGCGGAGCGATCAGTGATTTGATCTTCGGCAAACAAATACTCGCTTGCCGGCATCATGTTGTTAACTTCGGTTTGTAGCTGTTCAGCATTGATGCCTGATTTAGCTGAGACCGGCAGAATGGCTTTGAAGTTATGGCGCTGTCCCAATTCAGCTAAGAAAGGCATGAGCTTTTCTTTTGGGTTGACGGTATCGACTTTGTTCACCACCGCAATGCATGGCGTTCCTGCGGCTTTAATGGCTTTTAATACAGCGGCATCTTCTTTGGTCCATACCAAAGCCTGACAAACAAAGATCGCGACATTCACATCGAGCAGCGCGGTATGCGCCGTACGATTGAGGTAGCGATTCATGGCTTTCTCACCGCGTTGATGAATGCCAGGTGTGTCGATATACACCACTTGAACATCGCCTTCGGTATAGATTCCTAAGATTTGATGACGTGTGGTCTGTGGTTTATGTGAGGTGATCGCCATCTTCTGACCAAGCAAACGATTAAGTAGTGTCGATTTGCCTACATTCGGGCGACCTACAATCGCTGCGTAACCAGCTTTGGTGTTCGGTGTATCTGGGCTCATGCTTTTTCAGGCTCAACGTTCAGCATGTCGAGCATAGCTTGAGCAGCTGCTTGCTCGGCTTTGCGACGACTTGTGCCCTGACCTTTTGCAACGTCAGCTTGAGATTCGATCTGGCAGATAACGTAAAAGGTCTGCTTGTGTTGATCGCCACTGATGTCATCAACCTCGTAACTGGGCAAAGCTAAGCCTTGTGACTGCAGATATTCTTGCAGCTGCGTTTTAGCGTCTTTTTGTTTGAGCGAAGTTGATGGGTTGGCCAGACGCTCACCTAAAAAATGACGCACTAAGCCTCTTGCCGACTCCATGCCGCCATCGAGATATACCGCTGCAATAATTGCCTCAATGGCATCGGCAAGAATCGAGTCTCGATTTTGACCGCCAGATTTGAGCTCGCCAGTGCCAAGAAACAGCAAATCACCTAAATTATATTCGCGGGCGATTTCAGCCAGGGTTTCACGCTTAACAAGATAAGCGCGCATTCGACTCAGCTGACCTTCAGTCGCTTTCTCGTCGATCTGAAATAACTGGTCTGCAACCTCAAAACCTAGGATGGAATCACCTAAAAACTCCAGGCGCTCGTTATTTCTACTGCCCGCACTACGGTGTGTCAGTGCGTTGATGAGTAGAGATTCGTCTTGGAAGGTGTAGTTGAGTTGTCTTTGCAGACGTTCTAATTTCACTTAAGCGGTACCGATTCTTCGAAATTCAGCACAAAGCCAATGCCCGAGAAAATCTCAGGTTGGACTGTGTAGGCTAATTCTATCGAAGTTTCGCCATATCCACGCGTTATGGTGATGTTTCGTAGATCAAAATCATCAACTTGATTGATATCGAAGCGTTTTGCCGCCAATTTACCGATTTCTACAATGTTGGCAGTGCGTGCCGGTGTTTCTTCTGCGATCCCCTCGATCACTTCGGTCACGATGTAATGTTGGAGATAAGTTGGTACCACAGCAGTGACGGCAACAAATAGGCCGCCAAAGAGCACAATTGCGCCAATAAAGCCGAAAAAGCCCATGCCCTTCTGACGATGTGTTGATCTGCTGTTGTGCATGTCGATGCCGATTAAATAAAAATGATAGGTATTATCGACACTTAGCGGCTTTATTTAATAATGGTTCCAATGCGAGACCAGTCAACAAATCCTGGAGCATTAGCATCAAAATTGAGCCAAATAAAGAAGGCCTTACCAACGAGGTTTTCCTCAGGCACTAAGCCCCAACAGCGACCGTCGTTACTGTCATCGCGGTTATCGCCCACCATCAAGTAGTAGCCATCGGGGATAACAATTTCTTTGTTGCGTAGGAAGTTACAACCGCCACTGTAGTCAGGCGCACGTGGATTAACCAATACCGAGTCTTGCACTCCTTTTAGGTCTTCTGTGCCATGGAAGTAGCCTTGAGCACGCATACCCGAGCCAACGGCTTGATAACGCCCTACAGGCTCGATCATTACAGGCTCGCCGTTAATGAACAGGTGTTTTTGCGAGTAGCTCACCTGATCACCCGGAAGACCCACTAGGCGCTTGATGTAATCCATTCGAGGATTAAGCGGATAACGGAATACCACCACATCACCGCGTTCTGGTTGATTTAACTCGATGATCTTGGTCTTAGTGACAGGTAGACGAATACCGTAATCAAACTTGTTCACCAAAATGAAGTCGCCTACTAACAAGGTAGGCATCATCGAACCTGATGGAATGCGGAAAGGCTCTACGATAAAAGCGCGCAGTAAGAGAACGAGTAGAAAGATCGGCCAGAACGAACGTGCATACTCGGCATAAACCGGCAGGATATCCCCTTTTTCATAGTCTTTATGACTTAAGCGATAAAGAAGACAAACAACAACACTGATAACAGTGACGACTGCCAATGCATGCTCGATGCCAAATTGCATAATGATCCAAACGAGGAATCCAAAAAAACCAATGACTGCGATCGATTGCATGCTGAAAAGTCCGTTAGTTGTCTTTGCCGACTTGTAGCACTGCAAGGAAGGCTTTTGTGGAATCTCCACGCGCCCTACTTGTTTCATGCGTTTTTTACCGGCTTTTTGTTTTTCTAAAAGCTTACGTTTTCGAGAAGCGTCACCACCATAACACTTTGCGGTTACATTTTTACGTAAAGCCTTCACTGATGAGCGTGCAATAATCTTAGCGCCTATGGCGGCCTGGATAGCCACTTCAAACATCTGACGAGGAATGATTTCTTTCATACGGTCAGTTAAATCACGGCCACGAGATTCTGCGTAATCACGATGTACGATAATTGAGAGTGCGTCGACTTTCTCACTGTTAATCAGATGTCGAGCTTAATCAGCTTGGCCTCTTGGAAGCGCTTAAATTCATACTCAAACGAGGCGTAGCCACGACTGACTGATTTAAGACGGTCAAAGAAATCGAGTACAACCTCATTCATAGGCAAGTCGTAAGTCAATTGAACTTGTCCAGCAAGATACTGCATGTTCTTTTGCACACCGCGCTTCTCAATACACAGATTGATCACGTTGCCAAGGTAATCTTGGGGAACCAAAATGTTCGCCTCGATGATTGGTTCGCGAACTTCAGCTATGCGGCTCGGGTCAGGTAGATCTGAAGGATTACTGATCTTGATGATTTCACCGCTATTCAGCGCGATCTCATAAATAACAGTTGGTGCAGTGGTAATTAGGTCGAGATCAAATTCACGCTCTAGGCGCTCCTGAATGATCTCCATGTGCAACATGCCCAAAAAGCCACAACGAAAACCAAAGCCAAGCGCCTGAGAAGTTTCCGGCTCGTAGGCTAATGCAGCATCATTGAGTTTGAGTTTCTGCAGTGATTCACGGAATGATTCGTAGTCATCTGAACTCACAGGATATAAGCCAGCGAATACGCGTGGATGCATTTCCTTAAAACCGGGTAAAGGTTTTTCGGCCTGTTTGTTTTCAATTGTTATCGTGTCACCGACTGGTGCGCCGTCGATATCTTTAATACCCGCGATAACAAAGCCTACTTCACCGGTTGAGAGGACTTTTTATCTAAGCGCTTCGGCGTGAACACACCCACCTTTTCAACTTGGAATGTACGACCTGTCGACATGATGCGCATTTTATCTTTCGGTTTAATCTCACCATTAACCACGCGGATCAGTGAGATAACACCCACGTAAGGGTCAAACCAAGAATCGATAATCAGAGCTTGTAGAGGATCTGATGCATCACCGGCTGGTGGAGGAATCAGTTGCACCAAGCTTTCTAGAAGATCCTCAATACCAATGCCGGTTTTAGCGCTTACTTCTAGCGCTTCTGTTGCATCAATACCAATGATCTCTTCGATCTCTTGTTTGACCTTATCTGGATCAGCTGATGGTAAATCGATCTTATTAAGGACTGGGACGACCTCTAAACCTTGCTCTATCGCGGTGTAACAATTGGCCACACTTTGGGCTTCAACACCTTGTGCAGCATCAGCAACCAATAAGGCACCTTCGCAAGCTGCAAGTGAGCGCGAAACTTCATAAGAAAAATCGACGTGCCCTGGGGTGTCGATAAAGTTGAGCTGGTAAGTCTCACCATTCTGCGCGGTGTAATGCAGGGTGACAGATTGAGCTTTGATCGTAATGCCACGTTCACGCTCGATATCCATCGAATCGAGGACCTGAGCTGCCATTTCACGCTCAGTAAGACCGCCGCAAACCTGTATAAAGCGGTCGGCAATGGTCGACTTACCATGGTCGATATGCGCGATGATGGAGAAGTTACGGATGTGACTCAAGTCAGTCATAAAGTCGTTACACAAAAAATGGGGCTCCATCTGTCACAAGACATAAAAAACGGGACCCCCGTGAGAGGTCCCGTTTTGGGAGCAATCGTTGAGCAAATTATAACGGATTCTGTGGTGCGCCGAAATGACTGATCAGGGCCTCAGGTGATGGAATTAGCTCGCAAATCAAGGTTTGATCGAGCATGAGTACCGGAACCCTGAGCCCATACTCGTGTTTCCACTTCGGATTTTGATCCACATCACACCACTCTAGGTGGTCTAACCGATCCGGCCATCCCCGATGAAGCATTGAAACCATATCTTCACAAAGGTGACAGCCTTCTCGGTAGAACAGCTTGAGCATTAGCGCCCAATGGTCAGTGCGACAAAGGCAGGATTGCCGTCACGAATGATTAATGCGGCGACGGTGCCTTTGTTCATCGCATCTTCCATCATCGATTGAAGCTGATCTGCATTTTTCACAGATTGACGGTTAAACATCTTCACGATGTCGCCTGCTTTAAGCACGGCTGCCAAACGACTGCTTGGTGAGACCTCACGAATCACCGCACCACCCTCTGGCATACCAGAAGCTTCACGCTCATCTGATGTCATATCACTAATTTGAACACCAAGGGTATCGATCATCTTAGGTGCAGATGATGAGCTATTCGCTTGAATGCCATCTTTAGGTAACTGAGCAACCTTGATCGACTTGGTTATCGTTTTACCGTTACGGATGATTTCTAGCTTGTGTGTTTTATCAACTGCGGAGCGACCAACGATTGGCGGTAACTCGCTAGAATAACGAATATTGATGCCGTTGAACTTGGTGATGATGTCACCGACTTCAAGACCTGCATCGCTAGCAGGTGTATTTGGAAGCACCTTGGATACCAAGGCGCCACGTGGTTTATCTAAACCAAAGCTTTCTGCAAGATTGTTATCAACATCTTGAATCAACACACCAAGGTAGCCACGAGAGACGCTGCCATTGCTGCGGATCTGATTAGCGACATCCATAGCAAGCTCGATTGGGATTGAGAAAGACAGACCCATGAAGCCACCTGAGCGACTGAAGATTTGTGAATTGATACCTACAACTTCACCATCGAGATTAAATAAAGGACCACCGGAGTTGCCAGGATTAATTGCAACATCGGTTTGAATGAAAGGCACATAGTTCTCACGAGGCAAATTACGACCTTTTGCACTAACGATGCCGGCTGTCACACTGTGGTCAAAGCCAAATGGTGAACCAATCGCCAGCACCCACTCGCCGACGCGTAATTTGTCACTACTGCCTATTTTCACAACAGGCAAATTCTTAGCATCAATCTAGATGACTGCGACGTCAGTGTCAGGATCACTGCCAATGAGTTCAGCTTCAAACACACGACGATCGCTAAGACGAACTTCTATCGCATCAGCGTCTTTGATGACGTGATTGTTTGTCATGATGTAGCCATCGCTACTTAAGATAAAGCCCGAACCTAATGACTGGGCATCACGGTTACCAAGATCAGGAATCCCTTCTTCAAAGAACTTCTTAAACAATTCAGGCATTGGCATATTGTCTGGAAGATCGAATTGACGACGCATGGATTGACGCGGCGCTTTCATGTCATGACGAGTACTGATATTGACCACTGATGGACTGTTTTTCTCAGCGAGTTCAGCAAAATCAGGAAGATTTGCCGCGAATGATGATTGCGCAACAAAGGTCAACGCAAATAACCATGAAATAACAGACGCTCTATTAAACATGTTTGTATCCTTTAAATTTAAGGTTTGGAATTTAATTGTTCAAAAGCAACTTGCACACCGGCAGGTTGCGTACTGACTTTGATAAGCGAAGTGTTGATAGGTTCCTTACGCTTAGCAGCTTTTAACCCCATCGCTAAACCTAGACATCCGCCGACTAAGGCAAGGCCATCGTTAAATGCGCCTGGACCAAATATCGCTATAGCTGCGGCATTGCCCACAATTGCACCGACCATGAGCGCAAACAAAGGCAGGCCATATAAAGACCAAATGGATTTCGAGTAGGTCGATTCTGGAATTTTAAGCGTTACCGTTGAGCCCATCGTTGGAGCCGAATCGAATTGATCAATGAACAAATCAACTTCGTTTTCGGCACGATTTGGAAACCATTTGCCGATTGCTGCTGTACCACACCCTGCTTTCGCATCACATGAATGGCAGCCGCTTTGACGTTGAATAGAAACGCGAACAAGGTTTCCGCGAGATGCAATGACGGTGGCTTGCTGCTCAATCATTGCTGAGCTGAGTCACAGGCTAAAACTTGTTTAACAACGCAGTTCTTATCTTTCTTGGATTTTAAACTTTCTAGAGTTTCCCATTCGCCTACCTTACTCAGGTCGAAACTTGAGCCATGCTGAACACGACCTTGTGACACGACTTCTAAACCATCTGGTGCGGCAATTGGAGGCGCGAACGCATATTGAGGAACGTTGGATGAAGGTTGATCAAACTGACTGATTTGAGGGGCAACTAAAACCGCCATCATGGCGACTGTTGCTGCAATGGCTGTTCCGCTAACAAATCGAAGAACAGGTCTTTCATGCCAGCGACGAGGTGCTAAAACGGTAGGCTCATTATTAAGGCGTTGTGATACAGCCTGATGTGTCGAACTCGCATCGATGGCCAGAGATTCATTGCGTAAGGCCGCGCCAATTTGCGAATAACGAGAAGCGGTTTTAGCTGTTTCGGTCGAAAAATCGATTTTATGTGAGCCCGCCTCGCCATCGAGAAAGGCGGATAGATTTTCGTCAGATGATTTTTGTTTTGTCATTCATCGTGCCCCATCAAAGGTTTAATGGCTTTATCTACAGCTTCGCTAGCCCTAAAGATTCGAGATCGAACCGTGCCAATAGGACAATCCATGGCTTCTGCAATCTCGTCGTAACTCAATCCGTCGATCTCTCTGAGTGTTAAAGCGGTTTTAAGTTCCTCAGGCAGTTGATCTACTGTTTCCAGAATCACTGCTTTCAGATCCGCTTCCTCCGCAAGACGCTCAGGCGTTTCCTGTTCCTTTAGTCTTGTGCCCATGTCCATTTGTTCCGCAATTTCGGCTTCAATATCGCCTTGAGGCGGCCTTCTGGACAATGTAGCTAGGTGATTTTTGGCGGTATTGATCGCCACACGATAGAGCCAGGTATAAAACTGACTATCGCCGCGGAAGTTGGGTAATGCCCTATAAGCCTTAATAAAGGCCTCCTGGGTCACATCAAGAACTTCATCTTGATCGCGAATGAAACGCGAGACGAGGGTAGCAATGCGCTGCTGATATTTAATAACGAGCGGATCAAAGGCTTTTTTGTCGCCTTTTTGGACTCGTTTGACCAAATCAATGTCAGATTGTGCGGTGTTAGTCATACTTCCCAGTGTTTATCTTCAACGGCGACTATCGCCACACGACGTGTAAATTCGTAACATAGCGCCACTTTAAATGAATTTGATGCTCGAGGTTACGCCACGTCTAAGTTTTGACTGACGTGTTTCTCCATGGTTCCCCAGCTTTCTTGTGATGTGTTGATTATTGGCAGTGGTGCTGCAGGCTTAAGCACGGCCCTACGCTTGCCTGAAAATCTGAATATTGTGGTTGTCGCTAAACGTGAATTAGCTGAGGGCAATACAGTTTATGCGCAAGGCGGAATCTCGGCAGTATTGGATTCAGCTGACTCGCTTGAATCTCATGTTGCTGACACGCTCTCTGCAGGCGCCGGCTTGGGTAACGAAGCTGTGATTCGACGCGTGGTTGAGAGAGGACCGGAAAATATTCGTTGGCTCGCAGAACTTGGCGTTCATTTCACCTCAACGCCCCCTACAGGTGACTCGAAACTTCACCTCACTCAAGAAGGTGGTCATAGTCATCGTCGTGTCGCTCACGTAGCTGATGCAACCGGTCGAGAGATGCAGACCACCTTGGTGGATGTGGTTCGCACTCGAAAAAATATTCAACTTCTTGAAAACCATATCGCTGTTGATTTGATTCTTCGCCCTAGTAAAGCCGGCGGCAAACGTTGTGTTGGCGCTTATTTGATGAATCTTGAATCAAATCAGGTCATGGGTGTTGGATCGCGCTGCGTTGTTTTGGCAACCGGTGGTGCTAGCAAAGCTTACCTTTATACAAGTAACCCTGATGTTGCGACAGGTGATGGTATTGCGATGGCTTGGCGTGCAGGTTGTCGTGTCAGTAATATGGAGTTCATTCAATTTCATCCTACTTGCTTATATCACCCGAATGCTAAGTCGTTTCTCGTCAGTGAAGCTGTGCGGGGTGAAGGCGGCCATTTATTGTTAGCTGATGGTGAGCGATTCATGGATCAATTTGATCCACGTGGTGAACTCGCGCCAAGAGATGTTGTTGCTCGAGCCATAGACCATGAGATGAAGCGTTTGGGTAGCGATTGCGTCTATCTTGATATTAGCCATAAGCCGGCTGAATTTATTGAGCATCACTTCCCTACCATCTTAGAGCGCAGCCTATCGCTAGGCTTTGATATGCGTAAAGATCCTTTGCCGGTTGTTCCCGCAGCGCATTACACCTGTGGTGGTGTCAAAGTGAATGATGTAGGAGAAACTGATGTGGCTGGTTTATATGCCGTTGGCGAAACCGCTTACACAGGCCTTCATGGTGCCAATCGCATGGCCAGCAATTCACTTCTTGAGTGTTTGGTTTATGCCCAGCTTGCGGCTGAAGATATCGAATCCAAAATTGCGCACGTCTCTATGCCAAGTGACATTGAAGATTGGGACGATAGTCGTGTTACCGATGCTGATGAAGAAGTCGTTGTGTCTCACAACTGGGAAGAGTTGCGTCGCTTTATGTGGGATTACGTGGGAATTGTGAGAAGTAATAAGCGCCTCGCAAGAGCTCGACGAAGAGTTAACCTGCTTCGACATGAAGTCGCTGAGTATTACGCTAATTTTAAAGTCACTAATGACTTACTTGAGCTACGTAACTTATTAGATGTGGCTGACTTGATTATTCAATCTGCCCAGCGTCGTCGTGAAAGTCGTGGCTTACATTACACCTTAGATTTTCCACAAGTGGATGTTAATCAGTGTCAGCCTACAATGCTCATTCCGGACAATTACCGCCCGAAGGGTCAGAAGGTTCAAACGGTTGAATAAGCCAACGGCGTAATAACCAAAGGCCTTCTTCTGTGCAATTTCTCTCAGTAGCCCACACGGTGTATCGCTTACGCTTAGTTCTCAGTGTGACATGCGTCAGATTCTCAGTAAGGATCTTGACTGAGCGATCAATGATTGGCTCCATCGCATCCAGTCGAGTGCCAATTTTTGCCGTTTTACCATCGAGATCAATAAAAGCTTCCTCGGCACCGAGGCCATTGGTTAAATGATCAGCCATCCAAACAAACATGGCACTGATCACAATCAAGAAGAGTTTGAGCTGTAATGGCCATTGAATGGGCCATACAAGAAAAGCAATCAACATCACCAAGCTGGCAATAAATGCTCGGTGCATTGGATCTTTGCTTACTTTAACCAGTTGCGCGTGCATTTAGGCTCGATGTGCCGCGGAGAATAAACGATAGAAGTTATCGGTTGTTATACGACCGACCTCCTCAGACGTCATGTTTCGCAGCTCACCAATCTTCTCTGCAACATAACGTACATAGAGCGGCTGATTGGGTTTGCCACGATGCGGTACCGGTGCCAAATATGGTGAGTCAGTTTCAATGAGCATGCGATCAAGCGGTACTTTCTGTGCTACTTCCTGTAGCTCAACAGCATTTTTAAACGTCACAATCCCAGAGAAAGAGATGTAGAAGCCCATTTCCATGGCAGCTTGAGCCATCTCCCACGTCTCGGTGAAGCAATGCATAACACCACCGACTTCGGCAGCACCTTCTTCTTGAAGAATTCGGATAGTGTCTTCTCGTGCTTCTCGGGTATGGATGATTAACGGTTTCTTAGCAATTTTTGCCGCACGAATATGGGTTCGAAAACGTTCGCGCTGCCACTCTAAATCACCTTCAACACGGAAGTAATCAAGACCTGTTTCACCGATCGCGACGTTTCTAGGGTGTTTGGCTAGCTCAACAAGCTCATCTACCGTGGGTTCACGTCGGTCATCATCACAAGGATGGACGCCAACCGAAACGGACACGCTTTTTGGGTCTCTACAGCTGCCAACATCTCAGGATAGCTCTCAAGGTCGATAGAGACACACAGCATGTGGCGAATATCCGCCTCATGTGCAGTATCAATAAGTTCAGATAAGTTATTGTTTTTAGAAAGATCTAACCTATCTAAATGGCAATGAGAATCAACCAGCATAAGATTACATAGTGTGAGTAAGACGATCTGATTTTAAAGCACCGCCGAGGATGCCTCAATCTTATTGCGCAGTGCGTTGCCCTCGTCACCTTGAAACTGCAAACCTACACCGGCTGATTTATTGCCCTCAGCACCCACAGGGGTAACCCAAACAACTTTACCGGTGATGGCGATGACATCAGGTTCTTCCATTAATTGAAGAAGGATAGACTTCATCATCAAGCGAGAAAGTCTTAGAGGTAGGGATAAACAGACCACCGTTTTCCACAAATGCCATGTAATTGGCTTGTAACGATGTCGTATCCTTAATGGAGAATTTTAAAAAATCGTGTCGATCCGCTGGGCTCATGATGCCTTCCTTGGTCGAGTTAACGCTAACCAACTCACAATGAGTTTTTCATACATCATTTGTGCATTAAGGTTATGCGCTTGTTTCATGCGTAATGTCTGCATTTCATCAATAAAACGAAATAGTGCGTCCTGCTCACAAACGGCCGCTATTTGTAAATAAGTAGACGAGCTATCGGGCAAATAACGGAAATCTTCAACACCGGTAGCTAAATAGCGCGTTAAATCGGCAAATATCCTTGCTAAGTCATCAAAAATGACTGAATTTTCCTCGCCAGACCAGATTTCAGCGATAGAAACAGGGTTAGCGGCACGTTGAGCTACTTGAAGTAGGTTTTGTAGCCTTTCAGAGGCTGCAGCGACACGTTCAGAGTGCTCTAACGCCAGCAATGGTGCGCCACCGGTAAAGGCTAAGGCCTGAGATGCGAGGGAGGTATCGAGTTGCGATTCCAGCCACTCTGAAGCGATCTCATGAGGTATTTGACGGAAGTCTAAACGTTGGCAACGACTCAAAATGGTCGCGGGTAACCGTTTGAGCGCGTGAGTCACCATCAAGATTTGTGTCGATGGCACAGGCTCTTCAAGGGTCTTCAGTAAAGCATTTGCAGCTGCGCGATTCATCGCTTCTGCGGGAGAAATAATGACGACACGCTGTTTACCATTTTGCGTGGTCTTGCCTGACATCTCGATCAGATCACGGATGGCATCAATTTTGATGGCCTTGCCCTCCTCTTCAGGAGTAATCAGGATGATGTCAGGGTGGGTACCTGCTTGTTGCAACGAGCAGCTCTTACACATACCGCAGGGTGCATCAGCTATCGAAGACTGACAGGTGATCGCAGCGGCAAGATGCTCAGCAAAACGTTGTTTGCCTATACCTTCCGCCCCATTGAGTAATAAAGCATGCGGCATCGTGTCTTGCTGAATGCGCTTCACGATGTGATTCCATTGGGATTGTTGCCAAGGTAGCAGTGCCGTCATGCGTTTACGAAAGCCTCTATGGCCATTTTTACTTGTGCTTGAACGTCAGGTTAAGTCTTGCGAAGCATCAATAACTTTTACTCGTGATGGCTGTTCTGCAGCGATACTGAGATAGCCTTGACGGATGCGCTCAAAAAAATCCCATGCCTCACTTTCAAAGCGATCCGGTGCTGAACGTTTACCCGCGCGCTCCATACCGACCTCAACAGGCAAATCCATTAATAAGGTGAGATCTGGACGTAATGTGTCTTGAACCCAGTTCTCTAGGCCAGAGATCTTCTCTAAAGGAATTCCTCTGCCATAACCCTGATAGGCATATGTTGCATCGGTAAAACGATCACATAAAACCCATTTGCCATCATCTAACGCAGGCTTAATTTTTTGCGCAATATGCTCTGCACGTGCTGCAAACATCATGAGTAACTCTGCGTCATCACTCATCCCGGTATGTTTGTGACCTAAAAGCAGATTCCTGAGATCTTCACCAAGATCTGTACCACCAGGCTCACGGGTGTGAATTGCTTTGATGCATTGATGCTCAATGACTTCTGTAACCACCTGCATACAGGTCGTTTTCCCTGCACCTTCAATGCCTTCAACAGTGATGAATTTTCCGGTCATTTTTTTAATTGATATTTTCTGACAGCTTTATTGTGTTCTTCGAGGGTTGCAGAAAAAGCATGCTCGCCATTTCCCTTTGCAACAAAGTAGAGGGTATCACCTTGTTCGGGGTTAACGGCAGCTAACAATGCGTCATATCCCGGTAAGCAGATCGGTGATGGCGGCAGCCCTTTTTGCGTATAGGTATTGTATGGCGTTGGCGTTCGCAGATCTTTGCGACGGATATTGCCTTTGTAGGCGTCTCCCATGCCATAAATAACCGTAGGATCAGTTTGTAGTTTCATATTTTTTTGAAGTCGACGGTTAAAAACGCCTGATATTTGTCCACGCTCAAAAGCCTGACCAGTTTCTTTTTCAATAATTGACGACAGGATCAATGCTTCATAGGGTGATTTAAGCATGAGGCCATCAGCACGCGTTGACCATGCCTGCTGCAGCTTTTCTTTCATGCGCGAATAAGCGCGTTTAAACAGCTCAATATCAGACGTACCTTTGGTGAAGTGGTAAGTGTCTGGAAAGAATTGACCTTCAGGATGAATATTTTCACCCGCAATGGTTTGCATAATGCTGTGATAGTTCACATCCGTTTGTTTAATCATTGGATGCGCTTTAACTGCTGCAATAAAGTCTTGAGTTATGGAGCCTTCGATAATCGTTATCTGATGGTCAATGACATCACCATGAACCATTTTTTCCGCAAGCTCGATTAGATTGGATTTAGGGGATACTTCATATTCCCCGGCATGAAGCTGGCGAGAAATGTCACTTAGTCTTACGTACCAGTAAAACAGATCCGCATGCTCTGTAATCCCTTTTTGTTCGAGTTGAGCACGGATGTCGCCGAGATGATCCCCGCGTGCAACCTCAAGGTAGTTGATATTTAAAGGTTCATGCAGGGCTTGATACCACTGTGCAGCGCTTATACTGATGGCAAGCAACAGTAATGCAATAAATACCAAGAAGCGATTTTGTAAAAGCTGCATTAGAGAGCGATTTCTTGAGCGCGCTGCATCCAAGAAGGTAATTCAGGTGTAGTAAATGTCAGCTCATCTATTGATTTAACAGCATGAACACCTATCAATGAATTTGTTATACAAATTGCAGTTGCTTGCTTGAGTTGTTCCATAGAGATTGATGTTTCGGCAATGCTGACGCCAGCTTCAGTCGCTTGCGCGAGCAGCTCAGTTCGCATAGCGCCAGCAATGCCCGCTTTATCAAGCTTCGGTGTTAACCATTGATCGTTGAGGTGAATAAAGATATTGGCGCTTATGCACTCAACGACATGGCCATCAGTATCTAAAACAATGGCTTCATCAAATTCATTCGGCAGCAAGCGCTTTGCCAAGACCTGCTCAAGACGATTAAGGTGTTTCATGCCCGCAAGCAATGGTTGCTTAGCTAATTGAATTGAACTGATAGTCGCTTTGATTGAGTAATTGGAATCGTTATAGAGCTCAGCAGCTGGCCATTCATTGACTTGAAATATGACGTTGCTCACCCCCGGCTCTGGCATACCCCTGTGATGAGCTACCAGCAGTCACAATCAGTTTGAGTACTGCTCTGTCTTGATTGATTTGTAGGGCATTGATGGATGCTTTGAGTTCTGCCTCGTCGGGAGATGTGATGCCTAATCGCTCACAGCCATCTTGAAGGCGAAAAAAATGGCGTTCCCATAAACGTGGGACGCCATTTATAACGGCGATAGTTTCAAAGAGACCATCACCAAATTGAAGACCGCGATCCTTACCGAGGGTTGGATCAGCGGCTAGACCATTGATCCAGGTCTGAGTCATGGTTTAACTCAATCCTTCCAACGACGGAAAACGAGACTGCCGTTAGTGCCACCAAAGCCGAATGAATTCGAGATGGCAACATCAAAGCTTGCATCACGTGCAGAATGAGGAACGTAATCGAGATCACATTGCTCATCTGGATTATCAAGATTGATTGTAGGTGGCATAACTTGATCACGAAGCGCCAAAACAGTGAACAGCGCCTCTGCACCACCTGCTGCACCGAGCATGTGACCGGTCATTGATTTAGTTGAGCTAACACACAGTTTGTAAGCATGATCACCAAAGGTACGTTTTGCGGCCATGGTTTCAGCAACGTCGCCTGCCAGGTGTCGATGTACCGTGAGCATTGATGTAGCCGACTTCTTTCTTTATTAACGCCAGCATCTTCCAATGCCAACAGCATACATTCAGATGCGCCCTCACCGCCTGGCGATGGAGATGTCATGTGATATGCGTCAGAATTCATTGCTGAACCCACTAACTCAGCATAAATCTTTGCACCACGTGCTTTCGCATGCTCAAGCTCTTCAAGCATGACGACACCAGCACCATCAGATAAACGAAACCATCACGGTCACGATCCCATGGGCGGCTTGCTGCTTGTGGGTCATCATTACGTGTCGATAATGCACGGGCTGCCGCGAAACCACCCAAGCCTGTTGGAGTTGTCGCAAACTCAGAACCACCAGCAACCATGGCATCAACTGTGCCGTACTGGATCATGCGCATTGCATCACCAATATTGTGAGCACCGGTAGAACAAGCAGAAACGATAGAGATATTTGGACCTTTAAGACCAAACATGATCGACAAGTTACCCGCGACCATATTGATAATGTTGGCAGGTACGAAGAAAGGTGAAATCTTACGAGGACCGCCTTTCAAATAAGCGCCATAGCCATTTTCGATACCACCAATACCACCGATGCCTGAGCCTACGGCAACGCCGATACGCTTTGCATTTTGTTCGGTAATCTCGATGCCACTATCTTTGATTGCCTGAATGCCCGCAGCGATACCGTAATGCTGGAATGGATCCATTTTTTTGGCATCTTTTTTCGAGATGTAATCTTCTAGTGGGAAGTCATAGATTGGACCACCGAAATGAACACTGAATGGTTCAATTTCCATGTGGGTGATTGGCTTAATGCCGCTCTTACCCTCTTTGATGTTATTCCAGCCTGTTTCGACATCGCAGCCGACAGGAGAAATAAGACCTAAGCCAGTTACGACAACTCTTCGTTGATTAGCGTAAGACATGGGAGATTACCCTTTTATGTTTTTTTGATCGTATAAAAACGAAAGCCGCAGAGCTGAAAGTTCAACTCTTACGGCTTTGCTAGCATCAAACGTGATTAGCTGTTCGCATTCACGTAATCGATAGCTTGCTGAACGGTAGTGATAGTTTCAGCTTTGTCGTCTGGAATCTCAGTTTCAAATTCCTCTTCCAACGCCATTACCAATTCAACGGTATCCAGTGAGTCCGCGCCTAGATCGTCAACGAAAGATGCCTCATTGGTTACTTCGTCTTCTGCAACACCTAGCTGCTCAACTACAATCTTCTTTACGCGTTCTTCGATAGTGCTCATTTAAAAGTTTCCTCCAAAAGTGCGTAGTTTTAAATTTTACGCATTAGGCACATATTCTAATGGCAAAACGTCCATCTTCATAGGGTTTTGCTTAGATTACTTACCTCATTAAATAGATATTAAAAATCAGTGTCTTAGCGTGGCTTATGCCATGTACATGCCACCATTCACGTGAATGGTTTCACCAGTGATATAAGCGGCTGCATCAGAAGCTAAAAATCCAACGGTTGCCGCGATCTCATGTGCCTGACCTAAGCGTGCCATTGGGATGGCTGAAAGTAATGCTTCTTTCTGAGCATCAGGCAGTTCTTTGGTCATATCGGTGTCAATAAAACCGGGTGCAACCGCGTTGACAGAGATGCCGCGTGAGCCAACTTCTTGAGCTAATGATTTAGTGAAGCCAACCATGCCAGATTTAGCTGCAGAGTAGTTTGTTTGACCTGCATTACCACTAGCACCAACAACTGAAGCGATGTTGATAATGCGACCTGTCTTCGCCTTCATCATTGGACGCAAACAAGCCTTAACAACACGGTAAAGTGATGTCAGATTGGTATTGATGACGGCATCCCATTCGTCGGTTTTCATTCGCATCAATAAATTGTCGCGAGTAATGCCAGCATTATTCACCAACACAGTAATGGCGCCGTATTCCGAAGTGATTTTTTCGATAACAGACTCAACCGATGCATCATCAGAAACATCAAGCATCATGCCCTGTCCCGGAATGCCGGTTTCTTTCATGTACGCAGAGATCGCATCAGCACCACCTTCTGAGGTAGCTGTACCGATAACGGTCATGCCCTGCTTACCTAATTGTTCGGCAATTGCCTTGCCGATGCCGCGGCTTGCGCCAGTTACTAATGCAATTGTTGAATCAACCATTGATGCTCTCCAATGCTTTTTCTAGAGACGCTGGGCACAAAACCGGCAGCGCACTTAAAGATTTATCAATACGTTTACACAAACCCGACAGCACTTTGCCTGGGCCTGCTTCAATAATAGTTTCTACACCTTCATCAGAGATGTACTCGATGGTTTCAACCCAACGCACAGGGCTATAGAGCTGCTCTGCAAGAGCGTTTTGAATCGCTGATATATCAGAGGTGCTTGTCACATTGACATTCTGGATGACCGGAATAGTCGGAGCATTAAAAGACATGCCGCTCATCATGGCAGCGAGCTGCTCAGCGGCTGGCTTCATCAATGCGCAATGTGATGGCACTGATACATCAAGAGGTAATGCGCGTTTAGCGCCAGCTTCTTTTGCTAAATCAATAGCACGTGCGATCGCAGCTGCATTACCGGCAATAACCACCTGCCCCGGCGAATTAAAGTTAACCGCTGAAGCCAACTTCGCCTTGTGCAGCTTGTTCACAAACGTCGCGAACTTGATCGTCGGTTAAACCTAAAATCGCTGCCATAGCCCCTTGGCCAGAAGGTACAGCGGTTTGCATGAATTCACCTCGCGCTGCGACAAGGTTTACCGCATCCGCAAAATCAATCACACCACTTGCCACCATAGCGGTGTACTCACCTAAGCTGTGGCCTGCCAACATCTCAGGGCGCTGATTGGTTTGCTCTTGCAGCACGCGCCAGACAGCAATGCCCGCGGCCAGCATGGCAGGCTGAGTATTTGCGGTCATGTTGAGTTCTTCTGCAGGTCCCTCTTGTGACATCACCCAAAGGTTTTTGCCCAGCGCATCACTCGCCTCTTCAAATGTCGCTTTAACTAAAGGATAGGCTTCAGCCAAGTCAGCTAACATGCCTACCGATTGAGAGCCTTGACCAGGGAACGTCACTGCAAAATTAGTCATAGTGAAAATCTTTGTGAATTAGAATTTAAGAAGAACCGAACCCCAGGTGAAACCACCACCAAAGGCTTCGAGTAAAACGGTTTCGCCGCGCTGAATACGTCCATCGCGTACAGCAACATCAAGAGCTAATGGCACAGACGCCGCGGATGTATTGCCGTGTTTATCGACGGTCACAACCACGTTATCCATACTCATGTTTAGTTTACGAGCAGTCGCATTAATGATGCGGATGTTCGCTTGGTGTGGCACCAACCAATCGATGTCAGTTTTCTTCATCTGATTAGCTGAGAGCGTTTCATCCAACGATACGACCCAGAGTATTAACTGCCATCTTGAATACTTCGTTACCGCGCATATGCACCTTGTCCGCTTCACCAAGGTCTAGTTCGATATCGTAACCGCGAGATGGACCACCAGGCACATGTAATAAATTTTCGTAGGCACCATCAGCATGTAAATGCGTTGAGAGAATGCCAGTTTCTTCAGAAGCTTCTAAAACCACGGCGCCAGCACCATCACCAAACAAAATACAGGTGCCGCGATCAGTCCAATCAATTAAGCGTGAAAACGTTTCAGCGCCGATGACTAATGCGCATTTATGCGTGCCGGATTTAATAAACTTTTCTCTGCAGTAGCAATGGCGTAAATAAAGCCTGTGCAAACCGCTTGGATATCAAACGCTGTGCAGCCATGGATATCTAAACGTTGTTGCAGTAAACACGCAGTACTGGGAAAAACTTTATCGGGTGATGTTGTCGCTAAAACAATCAGGTCGATATCTTCAGGTTTCTTACCTGAGGCTTCGATTGCTTTTAGTGCTGCTTGTTCTGCGAGATCGACAGTTGTTTCACCCTCTGCAGCAATGTGACGTTGCTTAATGCCGGTACGTTCAGTAATCCACTGGTCACTGGTATCCACCATCTTTTCGAGTTCGTGATTTGTACGAACATACTCGGGAAGGTAGCTGCCTGTTCCAGTGATTCGTGCGTACAACGTCATTCAGTAGACCTTATCCTTTAAGTCGCGCGCTGACCTGTTCTGAGATACGCGCCGCGACATTGGCTTCAACTTCTTTTCGAGCAATACCAATAGCGTTAGCAAATGATTTTGCATCCGCTCCGCCGTGACTCTTAATAACGATTCCGTTGAGTCCCAGCAAACTTGCTCCATTGTACCTGCGTGGATCGATGCGTCGAGCTAAAGCTTTCAAAACCGGCATCGCAATGAGAGCTGAAATCTTGGTGAAAAGATTACGTTTAAACTCGACACCCAAGAAATGCTTAATCATTTTGGCAACGCCTTCCGCACTTTTCAGTGCCACATTGCCGATATAGCCATCACAAACGATCACATCAAACTCGCCGCTAGTGAAAATATCATCACCCTCAGCATAGCCTTTGTAGTTTAGGTGGCTTTCTTTCAGAAGCTCGTGAGCCTTTTTGACTTCTTCGATGCCCTTGATTTCTTCTTGGCCGATATTTAGAAGCGCAATACGAGGTGATTCTTTGCCCTCGAGAGCAGTAACTAGCTCAGAGCCCATGACAGCAAATTCATACAAGTGCTGTGCGCTTGAATCGATATTGGCGCCCAAATCAAGCACGTGGCAATGACCACCTGTTGACGGTAGCGCACTACAAATTGCTGGACGATCAACACCGGGGATGGTTTTTAAAACAAAACGTGCTGTTGCCATTAAGGCGCCGGTATTGCCCGCACTCACGCAAGCATCAGCCTCACCTTCTTTAACCAGGTTGATGGCCACACGCATAGAAGAATCTTTTTTGCCGCGAAGCGATTTAGATGGCAATTCATCCATCTCCACCACTTCACTAGCTTGATGTAGTGAGATGCCTTCAGGCGCTTTGCCACCAGGTAGATGTTGGCGGATCACCTCTTCCTTACCGACAAGAATCAAACGGCAAGAGGGTTTTTAGCGTGATAGGCCAGCGCAGCAGGGACAACGACAGGTGCGCCGTGGTCGCCGCCCATAGCATCCAGTGCAATTGTTATTGTTTTTGTCACTGCAGATAGTAAGAAGCCGGGGATGTGCAGTTATCCACACACCACTCCGGCATCTGAGTCGTATTACTTAGAAACGACTTTACGGCCGCGGTAAAAACCGTCAGCGCTTACGTTGTGACGCAAGTGAGTTTCACCAGAAGTTGGATCAACTGACAAAGTTTCTGACTTCAAACCGTCATGCGAACGACGCATGCCACGCTTAGAAGGGGTTTTACGGTTCTTTTGAACTGCCATTGTACTGTCCTCAAAGACTGCTTAATTTACATCCGATCCTTTGCCTCTCATTTGGGCAAGAACCGCGAACGGGTTGTCGGATGCTTCAGGTGCCTCAGCCTCCTCTTCTACCTCTTCTTGGTAGTCAGTTAACTGAACGGCACATTGATCCGGTTCATGTCGCGCGGCTGATGGCACTGCCAATATCAGCTCATCTTCAATCAGGTCACGAAGCACAATCGTGTCTTCTTCAGCTAACAAAGGATCGTATTCCTCAGGAAGCTGTTCAGCCTGTTGAAACCCGGTTACCACCGCAAGTTGCCAATCTGATTTGATCGGCAAAGGCATGGCGCCAAGACATCGCTGACAAACAATCTGCAATTCGCCTTCACATGACCTTCAATCACTCGACGGCGATCAGCATCATGTGTAAAGAGAAGCGAATAACGCATTTCACCCTCAGTTGAGGCTAAAAAGGCACCTAATCGCTGCAAATCGTGCAGTTTCACAAACCCTTCAAACTGCCTATCTGACTCACAAAGTCGAATCGGATCAGCACGTTCTGGAAGCTGCGACAACATAAGCGCGCAATTCTATGAAAACACTAGAGAAATAGCAATATTTATAAGTGCTAATAGACGATATTGTGGTCCCTGCCCTCAAGGACCACAAATTAGACTTAATTTCCGCCCACAACCGCGAGCAAAACTCCCGCTGCAACAGCTGAACCGATAACACCAGCAACGTTTGGTCCCATCGCATGCATAAGCAAGAAGTTATGGTGGTTGGCTTCAAGACCAACCTTGTTCACCACGCGCGCCGCCATTGGAACCGCGGATACGCCAGCAGCGCCAATCAGCGGATTCACTTTACCGTCAGAAAGTCGGTGCATGATCTTTCCCATCATGATGCCTGCCGCTGTACCGACGGAAAACGCCACGGCACCTAGTGCCAAAATGCCGAGTGTTTCGACACTTAAGAATTTGTCCGCTTGAAGCTTAGAGCCCACTGACAGACCCAGGATGATGGTAACGGTATTAATGATCTCGTTTTGTGCTGCTTTGCTAAGACGATCAACCACACCTGATTCACGCAACAAGTTACCGAAGGTCAACATACCAATCAGTGGCGCAGCCGATGGCAAGAACAACACGCAAAGCATCAACACCATCAGTGGGAACATGATCTTTTCGGTTTTACTTACCGGCCGGAGCTGCATCATCTCAACCTGACGCTCTTTCTCTGTCGTCAGTAATTTCATGATGGGTGGCTGAATGATCGGCACCAGTGCCATGTAAGAGTAAGCAGCAACAGCAATAGCCCCCAAAAGATCTGGCGCTAATTTAGAGGCTAAGAAGATCGCTGTAGGTCCATCAGCACCACCAATGATCGCAATCGCCGAAGCATCGGCCAAGGTGAAGTCAAAGCCTGGAATAACATTAAGCGCCAGTGCGCCAATCAATGTGAAGAAAATACCGAACTGTGCAGCTGCACCGAGCAACAAGGTGCGCGGCATCGCAATCAACGCACTAAAGTCCGTTAGCGCACCAACACCCATGAAAATCAACAATGGCGCAACGCCTGTACTAATGGCGATCTCATAAAACATGTTCAACATGCCTGGGGTGTAGCCTAGCTTTTCAGCAAGTTGATTAGCAGCAAAGGCCTGTTCTGAGGTCATGTATTTAACCGCAGTCTTTAAATCCTCAACTGAAGAGTCAAGCGTAGTGGCTAGCATCTGAAGCTGAGCTTGCGTGCCTTCCATCATCAAATGACCAATCGCATCTTCTGCAAGACCTGCAACTGGTATGTTGGCAAGAACACAGCCGAAACCGATAGGTAAAAGTAGTAAAGGCTCAAACCCTTTTTGGATGGCTAAGTACATTAGCAGGCCACCCACGCCAATCATCAATAACTGGTCCCACTCAAAGTTGGCTAATCCCATCGATAGCCAAAGGGCCTCAAATCCTGCTTCCATGATGTAACCCTTAACCCAACGTGATCAGTGTGTCGCCAACTTGAACAACATCACCTTCTTTGACGTTGATCGCTTGTACAACACCATCCGCCGGTGCGCGTACTTCGGTTTCCATCTTCATTGCTTCGAGCACCATGATGACATCACCTGATTTCACCATTTGGCCTACAGCAGTGTGGATCTTAAAGATGTTGCCAGCCAAAGGCGCTGGAACCGCTTGTCCTGCGCCACCGGGTGCTGGTGCAGCCGCAGGAGCTGCGGTTGGTGCAGCTTGAACATCAGCGACTTGACCGCCAGGTCCAACGCTAACGTTATACGCATGACCATCAACAACAACTGTGTAGGCTTCAGTTGAACCTGCTGATGCAGGTGCAGTCGCTTCTGGCTCACCAGTAGGCACAGGTTCAAACGCAGATGGGTTGTCGCGGTTCTCTATGAACTTCATACCAATTTGCGGGAACAAGGCATACGTCAGTACGTCATCAATTTGTTCATCAGCAACGCGCAATGATTTTTCTTTTGCCAATGCTTCGAATTCATCTGTCAGTGATTGCAATTCGTTTTCAAGTAAATCTGCAGGGCGACAGGTGATTGGCTCTTGGCCATCTTCGAGAACGCGCTGTTGAAGTTCTTTATCAACAGGTGCTGGAGTTGCGCCGTACTCACCTTTAAGAACGCCTGAAGTTTCTTTCGTAATACTTTTGTAACGCTCGCCAGTCAGTACATTTAAAACGGCTTGTGTGCCAACGATTTGAGAGGTTGGTGTTACGAGTGGCAAATAGCCAAGATCTTTACGAACACGAGGAATCTCTTCGAGCACTTCATCTAAGCGATCAGCTGCACCCTGCTCTTTAAGCTGGCTTTCCATGTTGGTTAACATGCCGCCAGGCACTTGTGCCACCAAGATACGCGAATCTGTACCACGTAGAGAGCCTTCGAACTTCGCATATTTCTTACGCACATCACGGAAATAAGCAGCGATTTCTTCAAGGGCTTTCATATTCAAGCCAGTGTCGCGCTCGGTGCCTTCCAAAATTGACACTACCGCTTCGGTTGAAGAGTGACCATAGGTCATCGACATTGAAGAGATAGCAGTATCCACCATATCAATACCTGCCTCTGCAGCTTTGATTAAGGTGGTTGTACTTAAACCGGTTGTTGCGTGGCAATGCAAAGCGATAGGAATGTTAACCGTCGCTTTCAAGCGCTTAACCAACTCATAAGCAACATAAGGCGTTAACAAGCCTGCCATGTCTTTAATCGCAATAGAGTGACAACCCATGTCCTCAAGTGACTTACCCATGTTGACCCAATAATCAAGGTCATGAACAGGACTTACGGTGTAAGACAAAGTGCCTTGTGCGTGCTTATCAACTTTTAACGTTGCTTTAACCGATGTCTCAAGGTTGCGTAGGTCATTCATCGCATCAAAAATGCGGAATACATCGATACCGTTTGTGGCACAACGCTCAACGAACTTTTCAACAACGTCATCAGCGTAATGGCGATAACCCAAAATGTTTTGCCCACGGAACAACATTTGTTGTGGTGTATTTGGCATCGCCTTTTTTAGCTCGCGCAAACGCTCCCATGGGTCTTCACCCAAGTAACGAATACAAGAGTCAAATGTCGCGCCACCCCAAGTCTCTAATGACCAGTAACCGATCTGATCGAGTTTCTCAGCAATAGGCAGCATGTCATCTAAGCGAAGACGTGTTGCAAAGAGAGATTGATGGGCGTCGCGCAAAACGACATCAGTGATAGCAAGTTTTTGTTGAGTCATAGGAGGCTCTTAATTCTTATTAATAACGAGTTGTGCGATCAGCTATTTTGAGCCGAACGATAACGAGCAATCGCTGCACCGATAACGGCAACGAGCTTAGCGTTTGATGTTGGGGTGATAGCACCACCTGCAGCTGGCGCACTGTTTTCAGGTACTGGATCTGGGAAACGAGCAGCAATCGCTGACATGACGCGCAGCGCCATAATGAGAACAGTTAGGAAAACAAACACCATTCCCATACCGAGAATCATGAGCTCAAGACCCACCATAAGTGCTGTTGTATCTAGTAAAGGATTCATCGCGCTCCCTCCCCTTGTTGGTTTAGTTGAACACCCGTCCGGCATGGTTGGCCTTTCCAGTGTGCGACGATAGGCGCGGCATTCTAATCTAAATCGTCCACAAATCGCAGCAAGGAAAACCCTTTTAATCAACATTTAACACCCAGTAGCAGCATGGACTTGCAAGATCGCAACATTTAGCGACATATCACCAAAAAATGTCGCATGGATCAGCATAAAATCTATTATTGCTTTTTCGTGGTGGTTATTGGTTTTATTAATGGTCGTGCAGCAAGGCATCTCAAGGCATACTTGCGCCCCTAACCAGAGGTGATGTTTATGTCCTTGCCGTTGATCTTAGGTTCAACTTCCCCCTTCCGTGCTGAGATTCTGCAAAAGCTCTGCGTATCCTTTGATACGGCAGCGCCCGATATTGATGAATCCTCGCAGGCTAATGAGACACCTACAGAGCTTGTTGAGCGACTCTCGATCAGTAAAGCAAAGAAAGTGGCTGAAGCGCATCCTGCAGCACTCATTATTGGTTCGGATCAGGTTGCCTGTGTGGACCAGCAGATTCTTGGCAAACCACACACACACGAAAAAGCCATTGAGCAGCTGCGTTTTCTATCGAACAAGATCGTTAGCTTTCATACCGGTTTATGTTTGTGTAATAGCGAGTCTGGCAACACACAAAGTACAGTTGAAGTATTTAAGGTGCATTTTCGCGCGTTAAGTGATGACCAAATTAAACGTTATCTTCAAAACGAGCAGCCTTATAAATGTGCCGGTAGCTTTAAATCAGAAGCATTAGGCATCAGCTTATTTAAAAAGCTTGAAGGTGATGATCCAAACACAATGATTGGCTTGCCACTTATACGACTTGTTGAATTCTTATCCAATCAAGGACTTCAGATTCCATAATGATTAATGCGTTTCTCTATCCACTCTCAAGCATCACTTGGTTAGCCAAACGCGAACTTAGAAGCTCTGTTCTTATGCCGCTTCTTATAAACATGGTGTTATTTATTGCGATAGCGTGGCTTGGCTCACACTACTTTGACGTCTTTTTAAATCAATGGCTGCCAGTAGATACTGGCTCGGCATGGTTGCGCCCCCTTGCTTTGGCTATTGGCTGTGATGATGTTTTTAGTCATGGGTTTTTTTTAGCTTTACCATTGTCGGTAATCTTATTGCATCGCCCTTCAATGCCCTATTGGCTGCTCGTACTGAGTTATTAATGACAGGCAAAGCGAGCGAACGTTTATCACAACCCTTTGCAGTGGTGGCTAAAGAAGCGATCAGTAGCGAGCTGTTTAAGCTACGTTATCTGATAGTGCGATTGATACCTTTGCTGATACTCACGCTGATCACCTCATGGATCCCAATGATCAACCTCTTTGTATCGAGCCTATGGCTAGTCTTTGGTGCTTGGTTTCTTGCCATTGAATATGGTGACTATCCGATGGCGAATAATCAGCTCAACGCAAAAGAGCAACTCAATAAGCTTAAGACGAAACGACTACGCTCATTAAGCTTTGGTGCTGGTGCTAGCGTATTAATGATGTTTTTGGGTCCACTTGCCATGCCAAGCGCAACCATTGGCGCCACGCAATACTGGGTAAATCAACTCAAAGACTAACGTAGTAACACCTGCAATCGCCCCACTGCCTCATCAATGCGATCGATATCGGTGGTGTAGGCAAAACGAATATAATCAGACGTATCGTTAAAGCCAAAGTCTGCACCTGGCGTAATCGCAACATGTGCTTTATTTAACGCACGTTCTGCAAACGAAATGCCATCACTTAAACCCTCTGGCAGCTTGGCATAAATATAAAATGCGCCGCCGGGTTTAGATTCAGATAGCGCAAACCCCGCGTTTTTAAGACCTGCATATAAACGATCACGTCGCTCATGTAATACATCACGACGACACAACAATTCTGGACGCACCTCATCAGTCAACGCAGCTAAAGCTGCATATTGGGCAGTTGTAGGTGGTGCAAGAAACAAGTTTTGCGCTAAGCGCTCAATCGGCTCGACGTACGCTTCTGGCGCAACTAGCCAACCAACGCGAAACCCCGTCATGCCAAAGAACTTTGAAAAACTATTAATCACAAACAGATCATTGTGATCAAAGCTCAATGCTGTGGTTGCTGATGAATCGTATTGAAGCCCTTGGTAAATCTCATCAACAATCGGCAAGGTGTTTGCTGAACGACAGGCAGTAATTAAGCTGCCAAGCTCGAATGCTGATAACACTTGTCCTGTTGGATTCGCCGGCGTAGCAACCAACATCGCTTTTAAAGCTGCTTGTGTAATTGCTTGAGCTGAGGCATCAACGTTCAATAAAGAGTTATCGCTTGGCAACGCCTGCGCCTCACCACCAAACATGGTGATCATATGTCGGTTACATGGATAACCAGGGTCTTGAACCCAAACCTTATCGCCAGGGTTAACCAAAACACCAAGAATTAGCTGCAATGCACCAGAAGCGCCCGGTGTAATCACAATGCGCTTTGCACTAATTGATACACCAAAGTGATCTAAATAATATTGTGCAATCGCTTCACGCAGCTGAGGTAATCCGGCGGCTGGGGTGTAATGTGTCTGCGCTTTTTGCAACGAAGCTTCTGCTGCTTTTAGTACCTGTGTGGGTGCACTGAAGTCAGGCTCGCCTACTTCCATATGAATCACATCAGCACCGCTTACTTGCAAGGCTTTAGCGCGGCCAAGAATATCCATCACACGAAACGGTGCGATGTGGTTTAAGCGATCAGCAAGTGACATAAAGAATTAGAGGCTATTTAAAAATGCCAGTGTAACCGGAGTTGCAACATCAGGCCCTTGCATAGCGGGTAAAACAATCTGTTGCACGATCAAAGTTTTGATTCACGGTGTAGTCATTTGTTGTAACCACAATACGCGTAATGCCCGCATCAGCGGCTGAGGTAACACCATGACCCGAATCTTCAAAGCCGATAACCTCATCACCATTGAGTCCCATCTGCTCAAGCACCCAAACAAAAATATCGGGCGCAGGCTTTTTCTTAGGCACGATATCGCCAGCGCCAATCTGATCAAACCACGCAATCGATTCAACCCCTAAGGTGCTTTCCAATAAAGAAGTGACGTTATCCATTGTGGTGGTGGTCGCAATCGACATAAGAACGCCGGCATCTCGTGCTTCGCGAATTAATGACTCAACACCAGGACGTAAAGGAATCAGACCTTCTTTCATCATTTGTTTGTAGTGTTCGGTTTTTTGCGCATGCAGGTCGGCTACAAATTCATCAAAAGCATCGGGCTTAGTGAATGCCTGATTGAATTCATCAAGATAGTATTTGATACGCTCTTTACCGCCAGTCACAGACAGCAATTTACCGTAAAGCTCAACATCCCAATCCCAGTCGAGACCGGCATCTTTAAACGCTCGATTAAACGCCACGCGATGACCGTCACGCTCGGTATCTGCCAAGGTGCCATCAACATCAAAAATTAGTGCCTTGATCTCAGCCATGAGATTACGTCTCCGAAGGTATAAAGCAGCGCGTATTTAGCCAGAAATTTGTACAATTTATCTGACAATTTCGACAGGGTTTCCTGCTCGCCGAAAGTAAAAATATGCGCTATTCTAAGACATCGTATAGACGTTTTATGGAAAACCTTGTCAACTCAACCTTACATCGGACGTTTCGCGCCCTCACCCACTGGTGATCTGCATTTCGGCTCTCTCGTTACTGCGGTCGCTAGCTATTTAGAAGCCCGACATCATCAGGGTCAATGGCATTTGCGCATTGATGATCTTGATGAGCAGCGCTGCATTCCAGGTAAAGATAAAGAACTCATCGAATCTCTCGAGAGATTTGGTTTTCAGTGGAATGGTCAAATTGCTTATCAATCGAAAACGATTCCGCACTATCGAGCAGCCTTAGAACACCTCAAAGAGCAAGGCGCTGTTTACGCCTGTGATTGTTCGCGTAAACAGATTCAAGAGATGGGTGTTAAAGGCTTAGAGGGACCGGTCTATCCGGGCACCTGTAAAGATAAAGCGCTTTCACTGGATGGCAAGTTAGCCATTCGCGTTAAGGCGAATAAAAATCCTCTGGCCTTCTTCGATAAACGCTTTGGCCTGCAGGCACAGAACATCCAAAAAGATGTCGGTGATTTTGTTGTCTATCGTGCGGATGGTTATTTCGCTTATCAGTTAGCTGTGGTTGTTGATGATTATTTAGCCGGAATAACCCATGTGGTCCGTGGTGCTGATCTTCTGAGCTCTACGGTTCGCCAGATCAGCTTGCAGCAGATGCTTGGACAACCACAGTTAAACTACTTCCATGTGCCGCTCGTTCTGGGTAAAGACGGGAAAAAGCTTTCAAAAAGCGAGAACGGACCTAAGGTTAATCATCAAAAACCCATTCAGACTTTATTGGCTGCGTGGCATTATCTTGGGCAAGCAATGCCAGCTGAGGCACCTAGCACGCTCGAGGAATTTTGGGCATGGGCATCATCAGAATGGCATTTCTCCGCAGTACCACGAGAAGACCCTCTGAATGAAGCAGTCAGCTGACCCAACACCCTACGACTTACTTGGCGGTGAAACGAAAGTTCGTGAGTTGGTCGATCGATTCTATGACTACATGGACTCGCTAAAAGAGGTGTCACACATCCGTGACATGCATGCCAAGTCATTACGCGCCTCTCGTGAAAAGCTATTTTTATTCTTAAGTGGCTGGCTAGGCGGGCCCGATTTATATATTCAAAAGTATGGTCACCCTCGTTTACGCATGCGTCACATGCCCTTTGCGATTGATACACAGGCCCGTGATCAATGGCTTCAGTGCATGAATAAAGCGCTAGATGATATGCAACTGGATGACAGGTTAAGTGAGCACCTTAAGCGCAGCTTTTATGCCACAGCAGATCATATGCGCAATAAAGCTGACCATCAGGCTAATAATCAACTCACGATTGTTGGCACTGAGACAAAGGATTAACGGCTCTTCGAGAATGTGATCAATGTACAACCGCTGTAATTACAACGGTCACCACAACAGGTATCAATAAACCAGTCTGAAACTCTCTAGTACGCCTTAGAGCTCATTTTATGCGCCTCTTTATCCATTTAAATCAACCTTTAGTAAAGCGTTTCAAGGCCGTTAAATACCCCGATTTACATTCAGGGATGACACCATGCTCAAGCTTATATTTATCATTCTCAGCAAGCCTCCTAAGCGCTTGTCACATGACTGACTACCTCACTAGAAACAGTTGGACAGACGCAGATAATCACTACGTAGTTAGCTATCAAGATAATTGCGACGGCTTTGGCTTTGCACGCGACACATTGGCCTACGACAGCTGTCTGCGTAACGAAGAAATGCTTATCCAAAAGGGGATCTGCGGGCAAATTGATACAACAGCACCGATCAACTCAAGCGACTTTATTAAGGTGTGTTCAATACCTGGGGGCTAGTTTTAACGATCGAAAAGCCTAAACTTTGGATATGAACGCGAAAGAATTCACTCAAAAGTTATTTGGAAACTCAGATTCAAAAAAATGGGGCGATGATCTCAAAGAGAGTCGTGAACGAGCTTCATTCATTGTAAACACACTATCCAAAGAGCTTGGTAAGCGTGACTGGAATCTTGTGATGGATCTTTATGTGGATATGGATATTTTCAGTGATGTGCCAGAACATGAGGCTCATGCGCTGATAGACCAATCACCCTATCCAATCAATCTTAAAAACATGCTGCACGAGCTGTTTATTTTCTACTCAGAACAGAAGAAGAAAATCACTGGTGAAAAAGATCTCGCTCAGTATTTAAGTTATATGTTCGACGCCTACTAGCAGGCAAAGAAAAAGCCCATCCGAAGATGGGCTTTTTTATTGATGGTGCGGGTACCCGGAGTCGAACCGGGACGGCCGTTAAGCCGAGGGATTTTAAGTACCCCAAATAGCCTAAATAATGCCACATACTGAAAATTAGGCATTTTCCATACTCAATAAAATCAATAGCTTAAAAACTTAGCTACTCATAGTTACCCATTAAGTAATTTCCTCAAAGGTAGACCATAGGTAGACCAGAGGTGTATTTATGCTGAGGGATTTATTTGGGTAGACCGTAGGTAGACTGTGGGTAGACGCTGGGGGATTTAAGGTGACGGTTTAATAAGAACTTTCACCTTATCTTTCATGTTGATCACGCACTTTACTTAGGTCTCAGTGATAACGGAGACCGACAATGAAAATCGACTTTAACTTTCAGCCTGAATCACTAAAGAAAGCAGTCAATCTTTCATCTAAAAATGGCGATCACGGTGAACATAGCGAAATGATCGGAAAGAAAGGCATGGGTTTTTACAGTGCAAAGTAAGGAATGGCGCTGGTCATTTCTACTACCTCTATCGGGATGCCAATAAGAAGCGCGATCAATTGCCGCTAGGTCAATTTGAATATGACCATAAGAAACGTGACCGGAAACCTAACTTATTGGGAATTACCGATGCCTTTGATAAAGCGAGAGATGCTTATCAAGATCACATGACCGCATTAAAGGAAGGTCATTTAGGTGTTAAGCAATACCGCTTGTATCTAAATGAATCAGCCAGAAAGGATCGAGAGGCTGAATTAGAGGCTGAATTGGCAGCAATTCAAGCAAAAGAAGCTGATCAGAAATACAGCCTTAGGCGCTATTAGAGTTGTATATCACTATTAAACTTGAGCAAGGCGCAAGAGATGTCCGAAAGGCTCACAATCTATTCAAGAAGTGGGTTTACTCTACCGATTACGCCTCAATGGCTGCGCATAGCATCCAGCCAGTTGATATAAATCTTATTGTTGATGCGCCTCTAGTAGAGGGGAAACAAAGCGTATTCAGACAGCTTAGAGCCTATCTAAAAGCTGCATTTAATCTTGCCCTTGATGCAAAAGACACTATGGGTGCTGACGCTAGATTAAAGCCGTTTAACATCACAAAAGTGCCTGTAACCATCCCCAAAGATAAAGGGCTTCTCGAAACTAATGCTAGAGAGCGGAATTTAGATTCAACAGAAGTAAGTCATCTTTTAAGGAAGCTAGATGACTCATATCAGGCGGATGTTGTTCGTTTGTTACTGCTAACAGGTCAACGCATCAGGCAGTTATTGGAAGTGCTGATTGACCTAAACCTGAACGACCAAACTATGACACTAACAGACCGTAAAGGCAGAAGATCTCAACCCAAGCGGCATCAAATCTATTTGGCTCATGAGGCATTTAGAATCGTTAAGACGTTTGCAGACTATTCCAACAAGATCGGCAGCCCTTACCTATTCTCTCGCTCACCAGACGGCTCTTTATCGCAGGACATGGTGCGCCGACATGTGAAGCAGCTTTCGAGTGAAATGTTGAAGGAAGGTTTGATAAGGGAGAATTTCCAGACAAGGGATTTGCGCCGAACGGTTCAGTCTCGAATGGCTGATCAAACCAGAATCCCTCTTGAGATACAAAATCGCATCCTTTCTCACGGTGTTTATGGCTTGGTTGAGAAACACTATATGTTTGCTCATTACCGCCCACAATTTGAGGAAGCGATGGACATTTGGGAGAAATGGTTATTCAACGTAGAGCGAGGGATTTTCAAAGACAGAAAGGTTGTTCACGCAAACTTCCGCTAATCACAGACCCGCTACGGCGGGTTTTTTATTCTTGTAATAAGCCGAATCGACCGAATTGCCGAATCCGTATTTGCATGAAATTACTTCATGTAATCAATAGCTTATTGCATTGTTTAACCAAATCACTTGAGTAAACTTTAGCTATGAAAGAAACAACTTTAAAGATGCGCGAATGGCGTGAAAACAGCGATATGAAGGCGGTTCAAATCTATTTACCGCCCTACCTTGTTGATCGCCTTGAATACGCGAGCAAGGTAACAGGTAAATCAAAGTCTGAGGTCATACGTCATCTGATACGGCAGATTGACTTGCCTGATATTTGCAGGAAAACCGGATGAAGTTTCAGGCGGGACAGTCAGGCAACCCATCAGGTAAGCCAGTTGGCTCAAAGGATAAGCGAACCGCATTGTGGGAATTGCTCAACCCTCATGCTCCAGAACTTGTTGAGAAGGCTGTTCAGAAGGCATTGGAAGGTGACACATCAGCACTAAAGCTATGCCTAGATCGTTGCATCGCACCACTTCGCTCAACCACTGGAAGCGTAACCATTGAGTCTGGTGGCTCATTACCTGAGCGTGGTCAAAAACCTTAGACGCTATCTATACAGGTGAGATCGATGCACTTACTGGTTCTGCTTTGTTGGGTGCTTTGGCTGACCAAGCCAAGCTGGTGGAAATGACTGAGTTTGAAGAAAGGCTAAGAAAGTTAGAGGAACAGGAATGAGTTACGGCAGTCGCCTCGCAAGACTAAAGGCATTGGAAGTTGAGAAAGATGATGGATGGCTTCCCATTGCAGATGGTTCAGTGCTTAGAAAATGAAACATCCGCACAAGCCGTTGAAAGACAGGGCTTACCCACTCATGAGCGTGGGAAAGAAATTTATTACGTTGGCATCCCATTTGGAGCAAAGAAGAAATGAATCATTTAACCGCACAAGAGATCGATCGATTATACAAGCAACAGCAAGCCGCACTGAGTGGCATTACAAAGATGTTTAATGACATCCAGCAATTCGATAAGAAAACCACTCGCAACTTTCAACCGATGACAGCCGATGGTCAGGAATACACCAAAGCTGTTCGTGATGAACGAAAGATTAAAACCGACATGATTAAAGACGCTGTCAGCATCATGAGGCGCAGACTTGAACAGGCTAAAGGCACACGCCGCAACTGGACACGCGATGGCTATATGGCGGCATATCGCTTTGTAAACGATGTTGAAGATTCGCTGCTATCTAATGGCAAAACCTTAGCTTCCATTCAGGATGAATTGGTACGTTCGCGCTTGATGGCAGAGGCTAAGTTATATGACGGTCATGAATTGGCTCGCCAAGCAGATGCAGCCGCCAGTGCTGGTGACTGGGGTTCGCTCCGCATCTTTGGCTTAGAAGCTGGTAGCCGCTCTGACAACAAGAGCCGTGACGCTGTTCAAAAGATCAAGCAGCTATTAAATGAGGTGGAGTTACCGAGTGACCAGCAAGAAAGCCTCGATAAGCTAGATCAGATCGAATTGCTGGCTGAGAATGCCCAAAAGATTTACTTCGATGTTATCGGTATTAAGGCATCACACCTTCGCGGTGAAGTGCCTAAAGCGCAGCAAGTAGTGAAAGCAAACCCACCTTCCGCAGCCTAAGGTTATCTGGTGGTAACCGCCCTAAGGGGCGGTTTTTATAAAAGCTACCGTGAAAAACTAGAGAGAATTATTATCGGTCTGGTTAATAACCTTTTTACACTGATCTCTATTTTTAAATTCTGTCTGCAATGACAAGACACCTTTATTTCTTGAAATGGCGTGTGTCGTCAAAGTAATTGCTGTCATTCCATCAGGTAAGTTTTTCATCCAGAATGAAACAAGATTTCGTTCTTTTCTTAGTAGAGAAGCCATCCATTCATTGGGTTCACGCCAGATACTTCCTTGTTTCAAAATCAAAAGACTCACTTGGTTCGCCATATTTGGATGACAAAGCTGTTTTTAGATCAGAATATTTTGATTTCAGTTCTGTGCCGTATACGCTGGTATCAATTACTTTTGATATACCCTTAGAAGCGCAAACACCATGCTGCTTTGTAGCTTGGATCGTATAAAGTTCAAACAATGAATGTGGTTTTGGTGGTTTTACATCATAAAGTTTCCCCGAATCATTCAAAGATGCATTTTTATCTACATCCTCTATAGGCATTCCCATTTCAATTCCAAAAGGCGCTGATAAAGAAGATGCTGATACACAGAATGCAAACAAAAACAAAACAGTTTTTTTCATAAAAATCTCCAAACTCACAAAAATCTTAACAAATAGATTTATACGTTTCATTCCTGATTTGCTGAGGTACATAGAATCCCCCGAAAGGTAGACCAGAGGGCTAAATTGCCGTTATTGGTAGACAGTGAGTAGACCAGCAAGAAAGACCGAGCAAAAACAGCCTGAAACCCTTTTATTTGCTAGCCATGCTGGGGGATTCCTAATCCCCTGACCCACCCTAATCGTGGCGACTGGCACTTAATATCCCAATATGTACCATTGTTCTCATGAGTACAGAAATTGAACGGTTAGATGTTGCCAGAAGACTCTTGGATGAGATTCGAGAAGATATCAAAAAAGGTGCTATCGAACACTTTAATCTGCTTGTTAACGGTTACCTTCTGTACAACTACGAAAAAGACCCATCCACAAAATTCAATATCGATAGCAATGGTGAAGCCGTTGCAAGATTAAGGATGATGCGGAATGTAAGAATGAGTGATATGCCTAAACTCGCTCAAGACGAAATCTTAGACTTTATTGATAGCCAACCAAGCTACGTTACCGGCGGGCAAAATGCTCGCGATGAAGGTCAATTCCTAGAAGATATTATTTTTTACTTTGCTGCGTATTGCGTGAAAGATCACTTCAAAGAGAAAGGTGAGAAAGTGTGTGTTTACCTTAAGCCTACCGCGAACACTAAAAATACAAGCTGGGAGACTTATAAATTCATCACGCAAGCACACAATGAAAAAATCTCCGACTTACCCCCTGTAACAAACAATTATGTTTACGAATGTATTAGCCGTTTCAGTAAGTTTGCAAACCACATGAAAAAACTTGAAAAGGAACACAACAAACCTAAGGGAAAACTTGATAGACAGATAGAAGCCCTTAAGGCAATTAAAAAAGGGGTGATAAATGTAAGAATCCTCTCCTTATCCATCATGAAATGAAATCCCTACTCTTCTGATTAATCGCATGAGCGAGATATTAATCAGAGAGACACAATGTCACTTACCTCAAGTCTATCGACCAAAGCAAACCGCCCTCTATCTGGGCTGCTCAGTTAATCACCTCAAGAAACTTATCGATCAAGGGTTTCTCGCATCACCATCGAAGTTAAATGCCAATTTTGTCTTTTGGACAAAAGATCAGTTAGATGACTGCATCTTAAAGATGAAAGAGGCTGCGGCATGAGCAAAAGAGATGAACACCGTAACGCAGTAATCGAAAGATTGACCAATAAGGCTGGTTTAAGACCCAAAATAGACGCTTTCTGTGTTGAATGTATATATGACCCTTACTCCGAAGGAACATGGCGAAAACAGGTTACAGATTGCACTGCCCCATCTTGCCCATTATTTGCAGTTCGACCTAAGGTGATTCATGGCGAATAAACTTCCTCGAATCAAAGGTCGATCGAACCAAAAAAGATTTCTCGGGATTAACAAGGATGTTCTTGATTCTGAAAGCTACTCAAAATTAAGTGCATGGGCTGTTAAGTTAATGGTGGATATCGCTAAGGAATATAACGGGAAAAACAATGGAGACCTATCCGCAACTTTCTCAATAATGAAAAAACAAGGCTGGCGATCAAAGGGAACTCTTCATAGGGCAATTAAGCAGCTTATTAAATACGGATTTCTTTGAATTAACGCGACAAGGGGGCAAGAATCGTTGCAGCTTGTATGCGATCACATGGAAATCGATTGATGAATGTCAAGGCAAGTTAGATGTAAAAGAGACGCGTGTGGCATCAAATCTCTGAAAGAAAAATGATTCCTCTGCCCCGTATGTGTGCCAAGTTACCCGGTATGTGTGCCTATTCGAAAGATTCGATGTATTTATGCCCAGTCATTGCCCCGTATGAGGGTCAGCCCATGTTTGATGATTTGATTGCCCCATATGTGTACACCTTTATAAGTTACCAAGCAGGTGGTTTGATAAGGATGACTCTACCTATTCTTATCAACTGACTTCAATTTAAATAATTGTTTCAAAGATAGCCTGATTGTTATCTAAGCTATTAAAGTCGTTCAATTGCATACTTAGTGACGCATTCTGAGCTGAGCTGCTTTCTAAAGCACTAATGTCATCAAATATGGTTAAGACATGGTCCTTGAATCTACTGAATACCCCACTACTGTTTTTAATAGGTAATTCTTGAGTTGGATCAAGAATCCATTGATATAAATTTGAATAGGTTATTTCTTCTGTATCAGATAATTGGATTTTCTCAATGCTGATTAACTCAGTTTTAGTTCCAGTAGGCACAAACTGCATGACAATATTGTCGGAGTCATTAACGCTAAAATTAAAGTCCTCTAACTTATAAAAAGAACTATTTAACGTATCTATGCCATCAAAGCCATCAATAGAAGTGACCCCACCTGGATTTACCCCATTCGCAAGATATTCTTCATGTAGAACCTCTAAAGTCCCTAATGGATCATATTCAAATAAGTCATCGTTATTAGTCAAAATGATTTTTGACTCAAGCTTGGCGAGCCATTGTCAATAAGGTTTAGATCAAAAGCATTTGATACATAAATTGAAAATCCTTCACTGTGGATTACTTTTTGACCCGATTCGTTGAACACGTCCTTATATTCAAGGTTTCCGTAAGTCAGTCCAGAATCTGCAATTTTCAAACTATCAAAGCTGAAAACAATCTTATAATCATTATCAAGGTTTACAGTAATCTCATTACTTCCAATTCTTGTCTCGGCTGATATCGGTTTAGAATTTAAAAAACTCGGAAGTATTCCATTGTGTTGGGTCTGATAACGAATATTGAATGATTATTGATTCACTGATTTTTATTTTCACAGTTGCTTCATTTGAATCACTAAAACCATCATTAGCTACGTAAGTAAATTGGTCCTCACCAGTAAAGCCAGATTCAGGTGTATAGATAAACGTACCGTCAGAGTTCAAAACAAGAACACCGTTAGATGGGTTAGAACTTACCAAGAAGGTCAATTCATCTTGGTCTGTATCTTCGGCAGCTGGTAACTCGGCATTAATCTCATTATTTTCATTCATTGATAAATTAAGATTAAAAGCTTCAGGAGCTACGTTTGGTCTCACATAAGCATTACCTGCGTTAACATAAGCTCTATCACCGCCAACAGCTATCTGTAGAGTCCATTCAGTAGGTTCATCAGGAGAGTAAGGTGAAGTATTGAAAATTAATTGTGAAGCACCATCATCATCACTCCATGCCTGAGCCCAAGGCGTTCCAAAGCCATTGTCGTAATATAATATTGGCAATGACCATAAAGCTTCCCACTCAGTAGTGTTCCACCTGTAAACAAGTCTGTATGAGAAATATAGTGGGTTGTAATCACCATCAAATTTAAGGTCAAAAACCAGATCGGTTTCGTTAGTTGCAATTAACTTTGAGGTACTTAATATTGTGGTGTTATCAGCTATCTCTTGTATGGTTGCCATAAAATAATCCCACTCAACGTTTCTGATTGACTGAACTTAACTACTTCACTCTTATTTTTTAGTATCCCACCAAACGATTACTTCTTAACTAAAATAATAAAATTACCCTTGGTTTTATCATGTAAGAAATTAGAAGGTATTTTCCCGAAAGGTAGACTGTGGGTAGACCAGAGCAATAAAAAAGACTGTATATGCTCTGCCTTATCACATAAAAACTCGAAAAACTATCGTAAGTCTTTGTTTTAAATGGTGCGGGTAGCCGGAGTCGAACCGGCACGACCGTTAAGTCGAGGGATTTTAAGTCCCTTGTGTCTACCAATTTCACCATACCCGCAAACACGCGCTGCACTTTACCCTATCAAGCATCTCGATTAAATAAGCGATGCAAATCAGGCAAGAAAAAACCCAAGAGAGATAACCCTCTTTGGGCTCTTAATCCACGATAAAGTGGAGGCGAGTGCCGGAGTCGAACCGGCCTACATGGATTTGCAATCCAGTCCATAGCCGCTTTGGTAACTCGCCATGTTTTCATTCAGCACCTTTTAGGGGGCCCTGAATAAGAAACCCCGCTTGCGCGGGGTTGCTTAGATTTTGGAGCGGGAAACGAGATTCGAACTCGCGACCCCAACCTTGGCAAGGTTGTGCTCTACCAGCTGAGCTATTCCCGCCGAATGAGCGCGCTATTCTAGGGAAAAACGCCCTAGTGTCAAGCGTGATTTTACTTTTTCGTTACGCCTCGTCGTCGTACTCATCAGCCGCCAAGCTAGGCCATGCCGCACGCAGATAAACAATCATTGACCATAAGGTCAAAACAACCGAGATCAACAACAAAGTGACACCGACGGTATAAACCGGAATACCCCCCACAGGTCATCACGATAAACCAAGAAGCCCAACGCCAACATTTGTGCTGCCGTTTTAAACTTACCGATCATTGAGACGGCAACGGTGGCACGCGCGCCAACTTCTGCCATCCATTCTCGTAAAGCAGAGATAGTGATCTCACGGCCGATGATCACCATCACAGAGACACCGATGACTAATTGAGGATCAGCAACGGCAATAGCAACTAGCGCGGTCGAAACCATCAACTTATCCGCAACCGGATCCAAGAAAGCACCTAGAGGGCTATGCAGCTCGAAACGTCGTGCTAAAAAGCCATCTAGCCAATCGGTAACCCCGGCAATAAAGAGAATCACCGTAGCGACTAATCGCGCATTTTCAAAAGGCAAGAAGAACACCACGACAAATATAGGTATCAACACGATACGCAGTAAGGTGAGTAAGTTCGGCAGTTGTTGCAGGTTAAAGGTCATGCTTCACCGTGGAATGCTTCGTAAATCTCTTTTGCCAATTTTTTGCTAATGCCTTCGACTTTAGCAATATCTTCGATGCCCGCTTTGGATAAACCTTGTAGGCCACCAAAGTGCTTCAATATTCGTTGTCGACGCTTAGGTCCAACACCTGCGATCTCTTCAAGCGGCGATGCTTTTTAGCCGCAGCTCTTCGAGCTCGATGTCCAGTGATCGCAAAACGATGCGCCTCATCACGGATGTGTTGCACCAAGTGTAACGCCGGTGAATAACTAGGCAGTATAAGTGGCAGATCATCACCCAACAAGAATAGGGTTTCTAAACCCGGCTTACGATCCACGCCTTTGGCAACACCAAGCAGTAATACATTCGTCACTCCCAACTCCTGCATCACCTCAGATGCCGAGCTCAACTGCCCTTTACCACCATCGATGAGCAAAATATCGGGCATCTGCCTTTCACCATTTACGAGGCGCTGATAGCGACGCGTTAAAGCTTGTTTCATCGCCGCATAGTCATCACCAGGCTGAATGCCCTTGATGTTAAAGCGCCGATAATCACGTTTATAAGGCTCACCATTCTCAAACACGACACAAGACGCCACGGTTTGTTGCCCGCTGGTATGGCTGATGTCGAAACACTCCATTCTGACAGGCGCATCATCAAGTGCTAAAGCGTGTTGTAACGCCTCTACCCTCTTTTGGCTTGAAGCTGAGGTTGCTAAGCGCGCATCGACTGCCATTCGCGCATTCGTCTTGGCCATATCCAACCAACGAGAGCGTGCTCCACGAGGTGTTGTAGTGAAACTCACTTTACGGCCAGCTTGGGTAGATAAAGCATCTATCAGTACATTACTGTCATCCGGCATACAGCTGAGCAACAATTCGCTCGGCGCACTGCGGTTTAGGTAATAACGCGCAATAAAGGCCGACATCAACGCCTCAAGTGGCTGGCCATCACCGTTGCTCGGATAGAGCGTTTTATTACCTAGATTATGTCCTTGGCGTATAAAGAAGATCTGCACGCAGGTAACGCCGGCTTTTTCCGCTATCGCCACAATATCGAGATCGCCACGTTCACCTGAGACATACTGACGTTCTTGTACCGTTCTTAATGCAGAGATTTGATCACGTATCTTTGCAGCCTCTTCAAACTCGAGGTTCTCGGAGGCATCTTCCATCTTCCCAATCCACTGATCAACAATCTGTGATGCTTTGCCTTCTAAAAAAAGCTCAGATTCACGCACATCTTCTGCGTAACGCTCTTCAGAGACAAAACCCACGCATGGCGCTGTACAGCGACCAATTTGATATTGCAGACAAGGTCGTGAGCGATTGTTGTAGTAACTGTCTTCACACTGCCTTACTGGGAAGAGCTTTTGTAGTAGCTTAAGGGTTTGCTTGACCGCAGTGCTACTTGGATAAGGTCCAAAGAAACGACCCTTCATATCGCGGGAGCCACGATAAAAGCTCAAACGCGGATAAGTATCACTAGATAAATAGATATAGGGGTAACTTTTGTCATCGCGTAATAACACGTTGTACCGTGGACGATGTTCTTTGATCAGATTGTTCTCAAGAATCAGCGCCTCAGCTTCGGTATGTGTCACCGTGATCTGAATGTCTGCAATCTGGCTGACCATTGAGGCAATGCGTCGATTATGCGAACCGGTAAAGTACGTTGAGACGCGATTGCTTAAATTCTTTGCCTTACCCACATACAACACCTTTCCATCGGCATTCAGCATGCGATAGACGCCCGGCCGGGAGGTTAAGGTTTTTAGAAAGGCTTTCGCGTCAAACGCGTGGGTATCGCTCATCTACCCATTGTCGCGCGATTGCAAACACATGATCAAACATCTCGGGGGTTAGGCGTCCAGTTTGTGTGTTGTAACGGCTGCAATGATACGAATCGATTAAGGTTACTCCCTCGCCCAGCTCATGCAGTGCGGCATGCGCGAAAACAAAATCTTTTTGTTTCAGATTCATCGCGGCAATGATCGATTTATGCGCGATAGAGCCTAAAGCAAGCATTAGCAGCGGCTTAGAAATCGCTTTTATCTCTTCAACCAAGAATTCACGACAATTATTCACCTCTACGCCAACGGGCTTATTTTGTGGCGGCAAACATTTCACGGCATTGGTGATGCGACTTTGATAAAGCTGTAAATCATCATCTGCAGATATCGAGGCAGGCTGATTCGAAAAACCATGCTTATGAAGCATCTGATAGAGCAAGATACCGGCGGCATCACCTGTAAACGGTCGGCCGGTTGCATTAGCACCGTGCATGCCTGGCGCTAGCCCAACAATCAATAACGCAGGATCGGTATCCCCAAACGCAGGTACGGGCTGGCAGAAATAATCCGGATGCTGGTGTTTAACGTCTTTAAGAAAGGACGCTAATCGATCACAGCGCTGACAGGCTGGATCAAAGTCGACTGACATGAGAACTAAACAGTGACTAAGGCGTTGCGAATCGCAAAGTGAGTCAGCTCGACGTCGTTCTCAACACCAATTTTTTCATAGAGACGGTGACGATAAGTTGAAACCGTTTTAGGGCTGAGCTCCAGCACTTCAGAGATCTCTTGAGTGCCCTGCCCGTTAACAATCATCATCATGCATTGGAATTCACGTGTAGAAAGCTTCTTAACGCCTTCGATATCACCAGTGTTTTTAGGGTCACGCAACTTACCTAAAGCCAAGCTCTGTGCAACATCGCCAGAAAGATAAAGCTCGTCATTCGCCGCAGCATTGATCGCAGCAGTTAACTCTTCAGCAGAGCACCCTTTACTGACATAGCCACGTGCACCAGCATCCAGTAATTTATTCGGGAATGGCGTCTCAATCGTCGCGGTTACCGCAACAACTTTTGGTGGATTAGGCAATGCGTTGATACGGCGTGTTGCTTCAATGCCACCCATGCCCGGCATTTTGACGTCCATCAAAACAACATCAACGGTGTTGTTCTCAAGAAACGCTAGCGCCTCTTCACCGGTTTCAGCCTCACCTACAATTTCAACATTCTCTGAGTTACGCAGGATCATCTGCAAGCCCGTACGGAATAAAGCGTGGTCGTCAACAACGAGAATTGAATAGCTCATGTAAGCACCCATTTACAAGATAGTTCGACTTTATCTCGTAGTGACTGGCTTGTCATTCTTGCAATGCAACATGAAATCGGTCGATTTCAGGCATAAAAAAACCCAAACTTACGTTTAG
>JAYQNH010000002.1:0-1057500 GCA_038144195.1 Gammaproteobacteria bacterium
ATGATGCCTTCGTTAATGCCGACCATGCCGTATTCAAGTTGTTCTGATACGCGCCAGATACGCGCCACATCTTGGCTATAAAAATACGCGGCTAATCCGTACTCGGTATCGTTTGCCATCGCGATCGCATCGGCTTCGCTTTCAAATTTAAACAAGGGCGCAACAGGGCCAAAGATCTCTTCGCTAGCCACGCGCATTGAGGTTGTCACGTCCGCTAACAAGGTAGGCTGATAAAAGGTGCCGCCAAGCTCATGTTGCCGTCCACCACAAATCACGCGCGCGCCCTGCTCGCAAGCATCTGCAACCAAGCTTTCTACTTTTTGTAATGCAGCCTCGTTGATCAATGGACCTTGTTGTGACTCTTCAGCAAGACCATCGCCCACTTTTAATGCCGTTACCGCCTGCGCTAACTTTTCCGCAAAGGCATCATAGATACCCGCTTGCACCAAGATACGATTTGCACACACGCAGGTCTGACCTGAGTTGCGATACTTAGATGCCAACACACCGGCAATCGCTTTATCGATATCCGCATCATCTAAGACGATAAAGGGCGCATTACCGCCAAGCTCCATCGACACTTTCTTAACGGTATCCGCGGAATCACGCAGCAATAACTTACCTACCGCGGTCGATCCTGTGAACGATAGCTTGCGCACAATCGGACTGGCTGTCATGACCTGACCCACTGCCGCTGCATCTTGTGTGGTGATCACATTGAACACACCCGCTGGCATACCCGCACGTTCTGCTAACTCAGCTAGCGCTAACGCACTTAAAGGCGTCAGGTCGGAAGGCTTAAGAACCACGGTACAACCTGCCGCTAAAGCCGGTGCACATTTACGCGTAATCATTGAGCTTGGAAAATTCCACGGGGTAATCGCCGCAACCACACCGATCGCTTGCTTCAGCACCATCAAGCGCTTGTCATGATGCGTGGTTGGAAGCACATCACCATTAATACGTTTAGCCTCATCGGCATACCAATCCACGAAGCCCGCACCATAAATCACTTCACCTTTCGCTTCGGCTAACGGCTTACCTTGTTCTAAGGTCATGATCCGCGCCAAATCATCTGCATGCTGCACAATCAAGTCATACCAACGTCGCAAGATCACACTGCGCTCTGCCGGCAACAACCACGCCAACTCACTAATGCGCGATTCGCCGCTTCAATCGCAAGCTGTGTGTCCTGCCCATCACAATCAGCCACATCAACTAAAGTTTCTTGTGATGATGGATTGAGCACCGCAAAGGTTTGCTGACGATGCCCTTCGACCCAAGCACCATCGATATACGCCTGTGAGCGCCATAGATCAGAATCGTTTAAATGCTGCCACTGGATTGCCTCGAAGAAAGTTCAACCTTGATGATAACTATAAAAAGTTAAACCGATGCGCACAAAAAAACCGCCGTTAGGCGGTTTCGATGATCTGGTCGGAGCGAGAGGATTCGAACCTCCGACCCCCTGCACCCCATGCAGGTGCGCTACCAAGCTGCGCTACGCTCCGAAATTCTGTAAAGCTTAACGCGCTTTCAATAACTCAAGTACTGACTCAAGCTCTGCACGCATTTCAGCCAACATAGCTGAAGACACACCGCCTGGACTTATGCTTGATGAACCTGCCGCATCGTCTTCGAGCTTTTGACGCGCACCACCAATGGTGAAGCCTTGCTCGTACAACAAACCACGGATGGTACGAATCAACTCAACATCATGACGCTGATAGTAACGACGGTTACCACGACGCTTAACGGGCTTGAGTGATGGAAATTCTTGCTCCCAATAACGCAATACGTGCGGCTTACCGGCACATAACTCACTGACCTCACCAATGGTGAAGTAACGCTTGCCTGGGATAGCGGGTAATTCGATATTACTGCTGGCTGGATCTAACATTTAAGATTGATTTGCGGCTGCTTGCTTTGCTTGTTCTTGTTGTTCGCCATAGGCTTCGACACGACCCTTCAATTTTTGACCCGGACGGAAAGTCACCACGCGACGAGCCGAGATAGGAATCTCTTCACCGGTCTTAGGATTACGGCCCGGACGCTGATTCTTCTCACGCAGATCAAAATTGCCAAAACCAGACAATTTCACCTGACGACCGCCTTCCAAAGAAGAACGAATCTCTTCGAAGAACATCTCCACCATGTCTTTTGCTTCGCGCTTGTTCAAACCGAGCTCTTCAAAGAGCTGTTCAGCCATTTCTGCTTTCGTTAAAGCCATGTCGAAAATCCTTGAGTCGTATTAGTCGCGAAGTTTGGCGCCAAACTGTTTTTCAAGAGCTGCCAGTATCTTGGCGCTCGCGGCATCCACTTCGGGGTCGGTAAGAGTGTGCGAAAACTCTTGTAAAATCAAGCTCAAAGCGAGACTTTTTGAACTTGCATCGACATTCTCACCGGTGTAAACGTCGAATAATTGAACAGCTTTCACCACGGCTGGCGCGGCTTTCCGAGCAGCCTCTAGGATCTCGCCAACAGCCACGTCACGATTAACCACCACCGCGAAGTCGCGGCGAATCGATGGAAACTTGGACAAAGGTTCGAATGCCGGCACATTGCCCTGCTCGATCACATCCAAAGCCACCTCGAAAACAAAAGTCGCTGGCAAATCAAGCTTCTGTTGGATCTGTGGATGCACCATACCAATCCAACCCACGTGCTGATCACCACGGGTGATACGTGCACACTGACCTGGGTGTAAGGCAGTGAACTCACCCGCGTTAAAACTGAACTCATTGATATCAGCAACCTGCGAAAGCACGGCCTCGAGATCACCCTTAAGGTCATAAAAGTCTACTTTGCGTTGAGGCTGTGCCCACTGCTCAACACCCGCAGGACCACAAACTGCACCCGCCAAACGTTGACGCTGCACTAACTCACCGTCGATACGCTCAAAGCTCAAACCACTTTCGAAGATGCGTACACGTTCTTGCTGACGTGCCACATTGTGCTTCACCGTGTTTAACAAACCAGGGATCAAACTCGCACGCATGATCGACATTTCTGCCGAGATCGGGTTGGCTAACTCAATCTTTTCTGCATCCGGCGTAATCAGCTCAGCCATCTCTGGGCTAATAAAGCTATAAGTGATCGCCTCTTGATAATCATGTGACACCAAAGTCGCCTTAGCTTTATCGAGCACAAAGGCATTCTCAGGTTGCAGCACAATACTGACCGGTGCCGCATTTAAATTTGCAGGGATATTCGCGTAACCATAGATACGACCAATCTCTTCGATCAGATCAACCTCGATCGACATATCAAAGCGTGCACTTGACGCAACCACAGACCAACCATCATCTGTTGCAGTGACTTGCATACCTAGACGCTCGAGAATGTCGGCAACCTTCGCATCATCAATCTCAATACCCAATACGCGACCAATACGCTCACGACGCAAACCAATTGGCGTTAACTTCGGTAAGTCCAGCTTCTGAAATCACTTCGTTGATTGGACCGGCTTCACCACCAACAATCTCAAGTGCCAATGCGGTTGCACGTTCCATCGCGGTACGTTGCAACTGCCAATCCACACCTCGCTCAAAGCGATGTGATGAATCGGTATGCAAACCATAGCTACGCGCTTTACCCGCAATCGCTAATGGCGCAAAGAATGCCGATTCGAAAATAATATCGTCAGTGCTATCAGTAACCGATGAAGGCTCACCACCCATCACACCAGCCATTGCCAGCGGACCGTTATCATCCGCAATAACCAAGGTGTCATCACGCAAGGTTGCTTCAGCACCATCAAGCAAGGTCAGCTTTTCACCGTTGTTCGCCATGCGCACTTGAAGCGCACCACTCACCTTCGCTGCATCAAAGGCATGCATTGGCTGGCCAAGCTCAAGCAACACATAATTAGTGATATCAACCATCGGTGAAATCGCCCGCACATCGCTACGACGCAAACGCTCAACCATCCAATCAGGTGTGGTTGCACCTTTATTAATGCCGCGAATCACACGACTTAAATAACGAGGACACGCATTGCTCGCAATGACATTCGCATCACGTACATCATCAATCGATGCAGCTACCGCAGGAATCTCAGGCACAGTTAATGGCGAGCGATTAATCACGCCTACTTCGCGCGCAATACCTGCAATGCTTAAACAATCACCACGATCAGGCGTCAGATCCACTTCGATACATTGATCATTCAGATCCATGTACTCACGAATATCCATACCGATCGGCGCATCAGCCGGTAGCGGCAAAATACCATCACTGCTTTCCGCCAAACCTAACTCAGAAGCAGAACAAATCATGCCGAGTGACTCAACGCCACGCAGCTTGGTTTTCTTAATCTTAAACTCAGGTGATAAACGTGCATTCAAGGTAGCAACAGGCACCTTCATACCGGCAGCCACATTCTTAGCACCACATACAATTTGTGATGGCTCATCGGCACCGATATTCACTGAACAAACGCTCAACTTATCGGCATCCGGATGTTGCTCACGGCTCAATACTTCGCCAACAACGACGCCGTTAAATTCTTGTGCCGCAGGTTCAACCGCATCCACCTCAAGACCTGCCATCGACAGCTGGTCAGCTAAGGTTTGTGTATCAATTGATGGGTTAACCCATTCACGCAACCAGGCTTCGCTGAATCGCATCGTGTAATCCTTTGTCTTTCGTAACTGATCTTACGATCAGTGATTAAGCAAACTGTTTTAAGAAGCGCAAATCGTTCTCAAAGAACAAGCGCAAATCGTTAACGCCATAGCGCAACATCGCTAAACGCTCGACACCCATGCCGAATGCATAGCCACTGTATTTTTCGCTGTCGATGCCTACGTGCTTCATCACCTCTGGGTGAATCATTCCGCAGCCAAGCACCTCAAGCCAACCGGTATGCGAACACACACGACAACCATCACCACCACACATCACACATTGGATATCCACCTCTGCTGATGGCTCAGTGAATGGGAAGTAAGACGGACGGAAACGCACATCCAAATCATCACGCTCAAAGAAGGTGTGCAAGAAGGCATTCAAAATGCCTTTCAGGTCTGCAAAGGTGACATTCTCATCCACCATAAAGCCTTCGACCTGGTGGAACATTGGCGTATGGGTTAAGTCAGAGTCGCAACGATACACACGACCTGGCGCGATCACCTTGACCGGTGGCTCAGCATCTTTCATCACACGGATCTGCACCGGTGATGTGTGCGTACGCAACAAGGTACCTTCTTCAAAATAAAAGGTATCGTGCATCGCACGTGCTGGGTGATGAGAAGGAATGTTTAACGCTTCAAAGTTATGGAAGTCGTCTTCGATCTCAGGACCTGTCGCAACTTCAAAACCTGCGCCCCCAAAGATCTGTTGAATACGTTGCATAGTGCGCGTCACAGGGTGTAAACCACCGTTCGCTTCACCACGACCTGGCAAACTGACATCAATCTTCTCAGCCGCCAAACGCTCAGCTAATGCGGCTGTTTCAAGCGCAGTCTTACGACCTTCAATCGCTGCCTGCAGCATCTGCTTAGCTTTATTAATTTCTTGGCCCGCTGTCTTGCGCTCTTCAGGCTGGCAGCTTGCCCAATTGTTTGAGTTGATCGGTGATCACACCGGTCTTACCGAGATACTCAACTCGTATCTCTTAAAAAGTGCGCAAATCGGCTGCTTGGTTAACCGCGGTCTCGGCTTTTTTGATTAAGGTTTCCAGCTCGGTACTCATAAAAGTTCTCAGCCGTTAAATAAAAAAGCCCTTGCACAGACTTTCCCTGAGCTTTTTAGCGTTGATAGCGACGGTAAAAACCGCGCGTGCTATCAGCTCGCGAGGGCAGCACCAGCTTTCTCTGCGAGCTGGCCAAACGCTGGCAAATCGTGCACAGCAATGTCAGCCAACATCTTACGGTCGATCGCCACACCAGCTTTGTTCAAGCCGTTAATCATGCGGCTGTATGACAAACCGTTCATACGTGCAGCAGCATTGATACGCTGGATCCACAACGCACGGAACTGACGCTTCTTAACGCGACGGTCACGGTATGCGTATTGACCTGCTTTGATAACCGCTTGTTTAGCAACACGGAAAACTTTACTACGTGCGCCGTAATAACCTTTTGCAGCTTTTAAAACCTTCTTATGACGACGGTTCGCTTGTACACCACGTTTTACTCTAGACATCTCTTAAGTCTCCTGATTAAGCGTAAGGCATCATGCGACGAGCTGAAGCTACGTCTGCTTTATGCAACATTGAAGGTGCACGTAAGTGGCGCTTACGTTTAGTCGACTTCTTGGTCAAGATGTGACGACGGTGTGATTGATTGCGCTTAACGCCGCCCGCGGTAATGCGGAAACGTTTCTTCGCACTGCTATTAGAACGAATCTTAGGCATTTTGCTTCTCCTGTTAAATTGAGCTCACGCTCAAGGTTGCTTCAGAGTGACCAAGGCAATGCCGACGCCCGACCACTCGTTGGTGACAATGTCACCAAATTACTTTTTACGGCCTGGACCTAAAACCATCACCATTTGGCGCCCTTCCATCATTGGACGCTGTTCAACTTGTGCGATATCCGCCAAGTCATTTTCCACACGTTCCAAAAGCTCCAAGCCTAGGTCACGGTGAGCATGCTCACGACCACGGAAACGCATGGTCACCTTTGCTTTGTTGCCCTCTTCGAGGAACTTGCGCAAGTTTCTCAACTTGATGTTGTAGTCACCAATGTCAGTGCCAGGACGGAATTTAATTTCCTTAATCTGGACTTGCTTTTGCTTTTTGCGGGCTTCTTGCTTTTGTTTCTTGGCTTCAAAAACAAACTTGCCGTAATCCATTACTCGACATACAGGAGGTTCAGCGTTTGGCACGATCTCTACGAGATCCATTTTCGCGTCATTTGCCGCTGCTTGTGCCTCTTCGATTGAAACGATTCCTACTTGCTCACCGTCTTTGCCAATCAGTCGAACCTCGACTGCAGTAATGGCGTCATTCAGACGATTGCGCTTATCTGCTTTGGCGATAGCCAAGTCCTCCGCATAAATCAAAAAACAAACTGACAACGTAAAAGCACCGGCTAAAAAGCCAGTGCTTTCACTGTAAAATCAGCTACTTAGCTGCGAGAATCAACCTTCTCTTGAAGGTGCTCTACAAGGGCATCTAGAGACAAAGTGCCTAGATCCTTGCCGTCTCGGGTACGAACTGCAAGAGCTCGATCTTCGACTTCGCGGTCACCGACTACTAATAAGTAAGGGAACCTTCTGCAGCGTGTGCTCGCGGATTTTAAAGCCGATCTTCTCATTTCTCAAGTCCAAATCGACTCTAAAGCCTTTATCTTGCAGGATTTTTGCAGCTTCCTGCGCAAACGGTGCATGCTTGTCGGTAATGTTCATAATCACCGCCTGCGTTGGGTTCAACCACAGCGGCATCGCACCGGCGTGCTGCTCGATCAAAATACCGATAAAACGCTCCAAGGAACCCAAAATCGCACGGTGCAACATGACCGGCGTTTTCTTGCTGTTATCTTCCGCGATGTAGTTAGCGCCAAGACGCTCCGGCATCGAGAAATCCAGCTGAATGGTGCCGCACTGCCACACTCGGTTCAAACAATCGCGTAACGAGAACTCGATCTTCGGACCATAAAACGCACCCTCGCCCGGCTGCAGCTCCCAGTCCAGACCACGCTCATTCAACGCATCTTCGAGCGATTTTTCCGCTTTGTCCCACAAGGCATCATCACCCACGCGCTGCTCAGGGCGAGTCGATAGCTTCACCTCGACCTGCTCAAAGCCAAAGTCTTTGTAAACCTCGAACAACAAATCGGTGAACGCCAATACCTCAGACAAGATCTGCTCTTCGGTACAGAAGATGTGCGCATCGTCTTGCACAAAGTTACGCACACGCATCAAACCGTGCAGCGTACCCGATGGCTCATTACGGTGACACGAACCAAACTCCGCTAAACGCAAAGGCAGGTCGCGGTAACTCTTCAAACCATGGTTATAAATCTGAATGTGCGCTGGGCAGTTCATCGGCTTGATCGCATAGTCGCGACTTTCCGAGTGCGTGGTAAAAATCATGTCGCCGAACTTATCCCAGTGACCTGACTTCTCCCACAAACTGCGATCGATCACCTGTGGGGTATGCACCTCTTGGTAACCGTGATGACGCAACTTCTCACGAATGTAGTTCTGCACGGTCAGATAAATGCTCCAACCTTTGTCATGCCAAAACACCATGCCCGGTGCTTCGTCTTGCGCATGGAACAGATCCAACGCTTTACCGATCTTACGGTGATCACGCTTCTCTGCTTCTTCCAAGTTATGCAGATACGCTTTTAACTCTTTCTTATCGCGCCACGCCGTACCGTAAACACGTTGCAGCATTTGGTTATTCGCATCACCGCGCCAATAAGCACCGGCCAGCTTCATCAACTTAAAGCCTTTCGGCAATTTACCGGTTGATGGCAAATGCGGACCACGACATACATCGAACCACTCACCTTGGCGGTAGATCGAAATCTCCTCACCTTCAGGAATTGCATCGATGATCTCAACCTTGTAGTGCTCGCCCAAATCCGCAAACACCTTCTTCGCTTCCTCACGCGATAGCACTTCACGCTCGATCGGCAAATCACGACCGACAATCTCGCGCATGCGATCTTCGATCTTGCCTAAATCATCTGGGGTGAAAGGCTCATCACGCGCAAAGTCGTAATAAAAACCGTTTTCAATCGCAGGGCCAATGGTCACCTGCGTGCCGGGATATAACTCTTGTACCGCTTGCGCCATCACGTGCGCCGCATCGTGACGAATTAACTCCAGCGCATCGTCATCCTTACCGGTGACAATCGCCAAATTCACATCGCCATCAAGCGTGGTACTTAGATCAACAACCTTGCCATCAATCTTGCCAGCTAACGCCGCTTTGGCTAAACCGGGGCCGATATCGATCGCCACATCAGCGATGGTGACCGAGTGGTCAAAAGAACGTTGAGATCCATCAGGGAGGGTAATAACAGGCATCTGCGTGTGTCTCCTCAGTGGTGACCCCTACCAAAGGTCACGTGAAACGCAAAACATCGAACAGGTCGACGTCAATGAAAGCACAATATTATAAAGGAGCTACGCCGACAGCGGAACCGCCACACCGTCTTTAATCTGCAAATTCGCCACCACATCGACAAGCGCATCGGTCAGCTGCGCCAAGTCACCCGACGACATCACAAACGGCGGCATCAGATACACCAACTTACCGAAAGGTCGCACCCACACACCGCGCTCCACAAACATCGGTTGCACCGATGACATATCGACCGGATGAGTGAGCTCAACCACACCGATCGCTCCAAGCACGCGCACCTCAGCCACATGGGCAAACTTCTTGGCTGGCGCCAAACCCTGCAGTAAGCCCTGCTCGATTTGCATCACTTGCTGCTGCCAATCATTTGCGCGCAATAGATCAATGCTCGCCTTGGCAATCGCACACGCCAACGGATTACCCATAAACGTCGGGCCATGCATAAACACACCAGGCTCACCGCGCGCAATGTCATTGGCAATCGCATCGGTCGTCAGCACCGCCGCTAAGCTTAAGTATCCACCGGTCAGCGCTTTACCCACACATAAAATATCGGGGGTGATATCGGCATGCTCAACCGCAAACCACTTACCGCTACGACCAAAACCAGTGGCGATCTCATCGGCAATCAGCAACACACCATGCTCATCACATAAGCGTCGTGCCGCTTGCAGATACTCTGGGGCATAAAAGCGCATGCCACCGGCACCTTGCACAATAGGTTCAAGAATCATTGCTGCCAGTTGATCACCCTGCTCGGCAAACACCTGCTGCTAACTGCGCCAGATGTTGCTCGGTGCAATGCTCACCAAACGCAGGTTCAGGTCGTTCGATAAACACCTGCTTGGGTAACACGTCCTTAAACAAGGTATGCATACCGGTGATCGGATCACACACCGACATCGCATCGAGTGTGTCACCGTGATAACCACCACGCGGACTTAAAAAGAAATGCCGTTGCGACTGACCCCGGGCAATCTGCGTTTGCAGCGCCATCTTCATCGCCGCTTCAATCGCGACCGAGCCCGAATCCACAAAAAACACCTTTTGCAAATCCCAAGGACTAAGCTCGACCAAGGTCTCAGCCAACTCAACCGCAGCCGGATGGGTTAAGCCACCGAACATCACATGCGACATCTTATCCAACTGTTGCATCGCCGCTTCGTTGAGCACCGGATGGTTATAACCATGAACTGCACACCACCACGACGACATGCCATCAATCAGCTCGCGACCATCGTCGAGTTTTAAGCGCACACCTTCGGCAGCCACCACAGGATAAATTGGCGACGGCGAGCCCACCGCGCTATACGGGTGCCAAATAGACTGTCGATCTCGGTCAACTAAATTCAAAACGGCTCGCTCAGTTATTGCGCTGAAACATGACAAATGTCGTAATCAGCATAAGATGGTGAAAACAAGGAAGTACGCTATGTCTATTTTTACACGACTCAATCTATTTATCGCCCTCGCGATTATTTCAGTGATTGCCTTTGTTGCAATCGACGACCAAAACCTGCGCTTGCAAGACAAACTCACCACAGAGTATCGCCAAGTCGCGCGCCAAGAGAACACCCTTAACCGCCTGCAAGCTAACGTGCTTGAAGAACGTGTCGCTCTTCAAATCTTTCGAAAAACCTACGATAACTCATACCTCCTTGAGGCACAGCGGCGAGAAAAAATCGTTCGAGAACAATTATTACTTGCCTTCAAGCTAAACGCGGCACCTACTGCAACCCTGAATAAATTTGACACGCTTGAACGACAGTATGACAAAGCAAGGGGGTTACGTTTAAAGCAACCATCCAGGTCCAAACTGCTGCACAACAGGCATTAAATATAGTTCACCATGACCACCACCACACATCTGTATTGGATGTCCTATGGAAGATTTAAGTGAATCATTGCGCATATTGAGGCAACTCCCAACCGAAAACTCATGATAGAGATACTCGATGATGAATTTGAGCGTTATTTCACTAATCGACAAAAATCCAGATGATATCGAATTCATTAATGAACTCGCCCCCTTATCAAGCGCCTTGAAGAACATCACGATGCTGGTCAGAAACACATGAACAACATCGAATCGATTGGCCCATTACTCTCGCAACTAATAGAAGAAGCAAAACTCGAATTAATCGACAAACAAAATACCTTAGGCCCACAACTTAGCTACGAAGTCGAGCAATTAAAACAGAGCCTACTGATCGGCTCCGCGGTGATTGTGGTTTCGTCGCGCTATTTTCAAACCGCTGAATGAAAGCCTGAGCCACTTACATCAAAACCAACAACGACTCGATGCATCTAACGCATCCATTCGATGATACTGCTGCTGCAACATCTTGATGATACTGCTGCTGCTGCTAAAAAGCCTGCGCAACAAGCTAACGAGATACAACAACTTGATCAGATGACTCAATCATTAGGTGATGCGTTAACCCTATCTGAAACGTCAAGTGCCACCCTGAAACAACAAGAAACACAAATCGCTGAGCTACAAAAACGCGAAGCGGTGGACAACCTTGTCGCGGGCATGTCTCACAATTTAAATAATTATCTGCAGCCCATTTTGTTGCTCTCGCAACACATGAATAAGCCCGACAAAGATGCCGAGACACAACAGATGTTAAGCGTGATTACCGAAAGCGCGATAAATGCACGCAACGTGCTCGATAAGGTCCTGGCCTTTTCGCGAGCTGATGCGCGTGAGAAGCTGGCAAATACCGAGTCTTTGAGAGACGTAATCGCTTTAGCCTGGTCCACTGCACGCGCCAACGAAACCATTAATGCAGCAATACAACCTCACCCACAACCGTTTGCACTGGCGGCAAGTGATCTCAATACCATTGTGTTGAATCTTGTGAATAACAGCCTCGACTCACGTGATGCCTTAACGCCGATTAGAATTTGGATTTCTGGAAAATTCGTTAACACTCATTATCAAGTCACTATTCTCGATGAGGGCTCAGGCATGGATGAAGCCACCTTAGCCAAAGCCATGAATAAATTTTTTACCACCAAACCGGTTGGCAAAGGCACAGGGCTTGGGCTGAGTGAAGCGCGCGAGCTCATGGAATCAGTCGGTGGTCAGCTTGAGATAACATCCACGCTAGGCAAAGGTACCACTGTCATCCCTTACAGTCACGAGGAGCCCCACTGATGGCTAATATTTTATTGATCGACGATGACACGAACGTCAACCTCGCCCTTAGTATCATTTTAAAAGGCGCAGGTCACCAAGTGGTTTCGCTGCTTGATGGAACGAAATTGCTCAGCCATATGCAAGACATTGATCTGGTAATTACCGATGTGATCATGCCCAATGTGGACGGCATTGAAGTTCTTAACGCAATGAAGAAAGAACACCCTAGCATTCCGGTGATTGTGATCTCAGGTGGCGGCCGTATCAGTGCCGATATGTACCTTAGGTCCGCCAAGGCGATTGGCGCTAAAGAAGTGATCCACAAACCCATCGATACCGATGCACTGATTAATGTTGTCGATAAAGTGCTCAATGAAGCCAAGGCATAAAAAAACGCCAAGGCGAATCACCCTGGCGTTTTTAACATTTGGTAGGAACGACCAGATTTGAACTGGTGACCTCCACGATGTCAACGTGGCGCTCTAACCAACTGAGCTACGCTCTAAAGAGGCGGCGATTATACGGAGCATGGGTTAAGCGTCAACTTAAAGCCAATCCAAACACGTCTCTTGATTCATATGCGCAGCTAAACCTAAGGCGCAAAAAAAACCCGCCAAACGGCGGGTTCAACAAGCCAACACATCATCAATGAGAATCAAAGGGGTCATACATTGAAAATTGCTTAATTCCGAGGACTCAATTCGGAATACGCTATTTGTAGTCCAAAGATGTAGTTTTATCGAGATGATTTTATATATATACCGATTATGCGTAGATTTTATTGCGGTGCAACATAGACCTTAAAACGAACGCAAACGCTAATGCAGCGCTAGTGCAGATCGAAGGATTTGAGTTGAGAGGCCAACTGCTCCATCGACTGACCGACCTCGCTATACGAGATTTCACCCTGCTCGCGCAGAATGGCCGCCAGCATCAGCATCACCGACATACCACTGCGCAGATCAATCTTGTCACCATCGACCTGGTGTAAATAGTCGATCAGTTGCGACTGTAAAAACTCGTTTTCGAATACGTCAGCTTTCAAGGCAGTGATATCAAAGAAATGTTGGGCAACTCTAGTCTGTTATACAATAAAGTCAATAAAAACAAGGTATTGCAACGCAAAATACTTATATTGTTAATTACTCACCTGCCCTTGCAGGCATAAAAAAGCCCCGCCGCAGCGGGCTCTTTAGTTTCAGACGTGGTCTGAATTACTTAGCAGCAGGAGCAACTGGTGCAACTGGAGCGTAGCCGTAAGCTGGCTGCTCGTAGCCGTAAGCAGTACCGTTAGTGTTGGTAGTGCCGTTGCCTTTGAAGTCGCCTGCAGACTTACCACGACCTTTGAAAGTCATTGAGAAAGTTGCTTCACCTTCACCTGCGCCGTTACCAGCGAAGTCAGCAGTACCGTTTTGAGTACCGTTAGTCTGGCCGTTGCCAGAATCCATGAATGCAGAAGCTTGTGCAGTAGCGATGATTGCTGCGATAGCGATGATCTTTTTCATTGTGAAATTCCTCTAGTTGTAGAACCTTAGGTTTGGCGGTATGCCTTACCAATGAAGATAAGTATATTAGTATTTGCTTAAATGTCAATACTTAGTTATCAAATTTTTTAAATTTATGCCCTAGCAGACACTCTGTTTAGGCATAAAAAAAGGGCGCCCGAAGGCACCCTTTTGAACTTCAGAATCTCTGAAATTACTTAGCAGCTGGAGCAGCTGGAGCAGCAGGAGCTACTGGAGCGTAACCGTAGTAAGGCTGCTCGTAACCGTAAGCAGTACCGTTAGTGTTAGTAGTACCGTTACCTTTGAAGTCACCCGCAGTGCGGCCTTTACCAGAGAAGTTCATTGAGAAAGTTGCTTCACCTTCACCAGTACCGTTACCAACGAAGTCGCCGTTAGCGTTGTTCGCGCCGTTAGCTGAACCGTTGTTAGTGTTGAAGAAAGCAGAAGCTTGAGCTGATGCAACGATAGCTGCGATAGCGATGATCTTTTTCATGACTGAGTCCTTAAAAATGTTGTTGAAATGTTCGGAGCAACACTCCGATAAGCATTAGTATATTAGCATTTGGTGGAATTACAAGTTAATTATTAACCTATTTGAACAGATTTTTGGCCTATCCAACCTAGACAGGCACAAAAAAGGGCGCCGAAGCGCCCTTTTCGATCTGAAAAATCAGATTACTTAGCAGCAGGTGCGTAAGGCGCATCAGATGCTGACATGCTTGCAGACTCGTTACGCTGAACGTTTACACCAACGTTACGTGACTGCTTAGTCTTAACGTTCATGTCCATAGAGAAGGTCGCTTCACCTTCGCCAGTTGCGTTACCCGCAGTGTTCAAAGAACCGTTGTTAGCACCGTTCATGTTGCCGTTGCTGTTGTCGAAGAACGCAGAAGCTTGAGCTGATGCGATGATTGCTGCGATAGCGATGATCTTTTTCATGGGTTTATCCTCTTAATGAAACCTGTGGTTGAGCGATATGCCCTTCCAATTACGATAAGAATATTAGCGTTTACTTAAATAGTCAAGGCTCAATCACTATTATTCGCCCAGTTTGTCCAGAAAATTGGTACTGAGACATCTGTTAGGAAATCGATGCTTTATTGACGACTAAAGGTTACGTTTCGAAACCTTTGCCCTGTAATCGACGCAATCGGTCGCGCAGCTTGGCAGCCTCTTCAAATTTAAGGTCTCGCGCTAAGGCGTACATCTCTTTTTCGATCTTTTTAATTTCGCGCGCCGCTTTAATCGGATCGATCACCTCGTACTCCGCGCCCTCTTCAGCCGCTAAGCGATATTTACGCGCAATAGCACTACCGCCAGGTACTGACGCTTCCATAATATCGGCAACCGACTTGGTAATGGTTTTTGGTTGAATGCCATGCTTCTCATTATGCGCCACCTGCTTTTCACGACGGCGAGCGGTTTCATCCATCGCGCGCTTCATGGAGCCGGTGATGTTGTCGCCATACAAGATCGCTTTACCTCGGGCATTACGAGCAGCGCGACCTATGGTTTGAATCAACGAACCTTCTGAACGTAAGAAGCCTTCTTTATCCGCATCGAGAATCGCAACAAGAGATACCTCGGGCATGTCTAAACCCTCGCGCAATAAGTTGATGCCAACCAACACATCAAACTCACCAAGGCGAAGATCTCGAATGATCTCAACCCGCTCAACGGTATCGATATCTGAATGCAGATAGCGCACCCGAATGTCGTGCTCCATCAGATAGTCGGTCAGATCTTCTGACATGCGTTTGGTGAGTGTGGTCACTAAAACACGATCGCCCATCTCTACCCGTGCATTAATCTCAGAGAGCAGATCATCCACTTGGGTACTGGCAGGTCGCACTTCAACCTCAGGATCGATCAGACCGGTCGGACGCACCACTTGCTCGACGATGGCACCTGAATGTTCTGCCTCGTAATCGCGTGGTGTGGCGGTGACATAAATTGTCTGCGGTGAGCGCGCTTCGAACTCTTCAAACTTTAGCGGACGGTTATCGAGAGCCGACGGTAAACGGAAGCCGTATTCAACCAAGGTCTCTTTACGTGAACGGTCGCCGCGATACATGGCACCGAGCTGAGGCACGGTGACGTGTGATTCGTCGATTACCAGTAAGCTGTTCTCAGGCAAATAATCAAACAATGTAGGCGGGCCATCACCTGGGTCACGTCCTGAGAGATAGCGGGAGTAGTTCTCGATACCTGAGCAATAGCCAAGCTCTAACATCATCTCGATATCGAACTGGGTACGCTGCTCTAATCGCTGCGCTTCGAGTAACTTTTGATTGCTGCGCAATTGCTCTAGGCGCTCTTTAAGCTCGACCTTGATGTTATCCATGGCACCCAAGATGATGTCGCGCGGGGTGACATAGTGAGTTTTGGGATACACGGTGTAGCGCGGCACTTTACGTAACACCTCACCGGTTAAAGGATCGAACAGGCTTAAACCTTCGATCTCATCATCAAACATCTCAAGACGAATCGCCTCGTCATCTGATTCTGCAGGGAAGATATCGATCACATCACCGCGCACCCGATAGGTACCGCGCGCTAACTCGATGTCATTACGCGTGTACTGCATATCCGCTAAACGGCGCAACATAGTGCGCTGTTCAATGCGCTCACCTCTCGACAGGTGCAACACCATGCTTAAGTACTGACGCGGATCACCCAAGCCATAAATCGATGAGACCGTCGCAACGATGATGCTGTCAGGTCGCTCTAAGAGCGCTTTGGTCGCTGACAAGCGCATCTGCTGTACATGCTCGTTGAGCGATGCATCTTTTTCGATAAAGGTATCGGTGGTCGGCACATAGGCCTCGGGTTGATAGTAATCGTAGTAAGACACGAAATACTCCACCGCATTGTTTGGGAAGAAGTCTTTGAACTCACCATACAGCTGCGCCGCCAGAGTCTTATTTGGCGCCAAGATCAAAGTGGGTCGCTGTGACTCGGCGATCACATTCGCGATGGTGAAGGTCTTGCCTGAACCGGTCACCCCGAGCAGCGTCATGCCCGCTTCACCATCGTTCAAACCTTCGAGCAGACCCTCGATCGCCTTTGGCTGATCACCGGCCGGAGTGAACTTGGTTTCGAGTTGGAAAGTTTTTGACATATAGATATGTTTAGGGGTGAAGCAATCAGCTATGATAACCCGCATTCGTTGCCATTATGACTTGGACCCTCACTCTCAATGAGCTCTAAATTATCTGCCCGCGTTCAAGCGGTTAAGCCTTCTCCAACTCTTGCGATCACCGCCCGTGCTGCTGCTTTACGCGCCGAGGGTAAAGATGTGATTGGCCTAGGCGCTGGCGAGCCAGACTTCGATACCCCTGACCACATTAAAGCGGCAGCGATTGAAGCGATTAATTCGGGCAAGACCAAATACACGGCGGTTGATGGCACAGCGAGCTTAAAGCAAGCGATCATGGACAAGTTCAAGCGTGATAACGGTTTTGATTACGCAGCAGATCAAATCCTTGTGTCTGTGGGCGGCAAGCAAAGTTTTTATAACTTAGCGCAAGCCATCCTTGATGCTGGCGATGAAGTGATCATCCCCGCACCTTACTGGGTGTCTTATCCTGATATGACCTTGCTCGCCGATGGCGTGCCGGTTGTCGTTGAATGTGGTGCTGAAACTCAATTTAAGATAACACCTGAGCAACTGGCGGCGGCGATCACACCAAAGACGCGTTTGTTCGTGATTAACAGCCCATCGAACCCAACCGGTATGGCGTATAGCAAAGATGAACTTGCAGCACTGGGTGAAGTTCTTCGTCAGCATCCGCATGTGTTGATCGCGACTGACGACATGTATGAGCACATCCTGTGGGATGCCGGTAGTTTTGTGAACATTCTGAATGCCTGCCCTGACCTTACCGACCGCACCATGGTGCTCAATGGCGTATCAAAAGCGTATTCGATGACCGGTTGGCGTATTGGATATGCTGCTGGCCCTGCGAGCATCATCAAAGCGATGAAGAAGATTCAATCGCAGAGCACCTCTAACCCAACCTCTATCTCTCAGTATGCAGCTGAAGCGGCACTCCAATGGTCCGCAGCAATGCATTGCTGACATGATGGTGCACTTTAAGCAACGTCACGATTACGTTGTCGATCGCTTAAACAAGATGCCCGGCGTTGAGTGTTTATCAACCGATGGCACCTTCTATGTTTTCCCTTCGGTCACAGGCTTGATTGATGCCATCCATGGCGTAAATGATGACCTTGAGTTAGCCGAATATTTGATCGAAAAAGCCGGTGTTGCGTTGGTACCAGGTAGTGCGTTTGGCTCTCCGGGTTTTGCACGTATCTCGATCGCTACCAGTATGGAAAATCTGAGCAATGCGCTCGACAGAATTGAGAAAGCCATTGCCTGAGTTTTTGGCGGAATAGCTTGACCCTCCCGTCATGCGACAGTAATATTCCGCCCTCGTTACACTTCCTCAGTGGCGCAGCGGTAGCGCAGCGGGTTAATCCGTTGGTCGCTGGTTCGAATCCAGCCTGAGGAGCCATCCAAGGTTAGCAGTCTTCTCGTCCTTTTCTTTTAGTAGACCATTAGTAGACGAGATCCAGCTCTACCCCACTCCTTCTATAAATTTCCTGTGATGCTTTCGCATTCCCAAGAACACATAAGGGGCGCAGGGGTAATTCGTTAGATATTTAAGTGCACCTGAGTGGGTACATTAGAGAGTGATCTCATAATTGATCCATTTGCTATTTGAGTACCTATATAGATCCTGATTACTCAGAGTTTCTTTAGAGTCGTTTCTAAAGCATTGTTTTAGGTCGATAGCATGAATAGCAGAAACAAATTTAAAATTAAAGACCAAGTTCACCTGGGTAATCATCTGGTCTACGGCCAAGGGGCCAGTGGAATTTTCGATTCAATATTTATTTCATTAATGCTCGCAAATCTGCGTTGCATCAAACCCAGCTCATTAAACTCCCAGTTTTCGCCAATGATTTGAATCATCATCCATAACTTCAAACTGCCCAAAGTTCTTTAATCAAGCGATACTCTAGCTCTCTTGCCCATTTTCTTTGTAAAAATTCATGAACCTCTGTTCGTCCATTTTCGCGATTTCTCCATTGTGTATCTTCTATAAACAAGCACTACCTTGTCAGGATCACGAGAATTCCAAGCATCTTCAGCCATACGAACTTTTTTTAGTGCACCTTCAAGCGAAAAAGGTGGCAAAGGTGGCTTTGACTCCATAGGTTTGTCCAAAATTAGTTGAAATGATCTTATCAAGTTAGCAAAGAAAACCATTTTATCAATAGTATTGTTATATTGATTTTGTATCTGAAGAAGCAACCATTAAGAATAGTTACTCAAATTATGGGATCTATTGGGTAAGAGCCTGAGCAGATACATTAGAAATGATTTCAAAAAGAACTCAATCAATCACTAATCTTTCCACTGAGCAGTTCAGACTCCAAAGGACCTGTTATTAGCGGGAAGTCGATAAGCGCCCAAAGCACTCTTGGCGGACTTAGAGTCCAAATTTCATTTGACACGGGACGTTAAGCATTCTTCATAAGTTGCTGCACCATGAAATATCTCTAGAGGATGTTTTTGAAGCAGAACTAGCCACAATGAATAAAAACAATAGGAATGTGGCACGAAGAAAATTCATCATTCGACCAATACTAGTCCTTCGCAGTTGAGAAGTCCCCATTGGCGATCATATTCATCCTGAAGATCTTCAAAAGACTCCAATTTAATCCACTCACCATGCTTAGCTAAATCGAAGTCAATGAAAGCTGAGGTATGCAGCCATGTCGAGGATTATTAGCGACATAGTCAGTAATTCTTTGTTGCTTTGGCGTTCCACAATAGTCTGCTAAACAAGCGGATAAAAAGATTCATAGAGATTTCATTTTATCGTTGAGAAAAAAACTTAGTGAGGGAGAATGTGACCTGGCGTACATGAAACTCCACTACACCTTCAGTCACCCGGCTATGACGATCTTAAAAACATGTCGTTGCCAAGAAGGATGGCAATTTCTCGACAATCTCTCTATGGCATTTGCCTTTGCAGCAACAGTGCTTCCGACAGCCGAACTCAAAAGCCAAGATATACAAATCAAACCACATTATGTGAAATCACATGATTCGGTTTACCGAGCTCTATTGCGATGGGTCTTTATCCTGCAGGTGGTGGCATCGAAAGAACCTTTGATCTGATCGAGCCCGAGACCAAAAATCAGCTAAAAATTCTCTGGAAAACCAAAGGCTACACCCCGCATGCGATTGCCGCTCATCCACGCATAAACGCATCTCAAAGACGCCAGATTCAATCTGCTTTTCTAAATCTTAATAACAGCGAAGAAGGACGTGAGCTTTTAGCTGCACTTCAATTCAGCGGCATCGACTCAGTAAATGATGCCGATTGGAATGACGTCAAAGCGCTTAACTACTCAGCCAAATAAGCCTTTACTCCCGGTTCGCGTTACCATTTGGTAATGCGAATTCGCCAACTCCTTTTAATTACTTTTGCCTTGACACTCAGCGGATGCCAAAGCACCCCTGAGCGCACTGCAATTTGGGCGCCAAGTGATGCATGGTGGGATCGTCACACTGCACAGGATGTCGAGATTCATTTACCTGATGGCCGTACTCGCCTGCTCCGTGGTGGTGATCTGTACAACGCACGCGAAGCATTCATTCAGGTTAGTCGCCATGCGCGAGTCAAAGCGACTTTAGCGCTAGTAGATAACGAGGGCATTAACGCCTTTGCTTGGACTGAGGGGTGGCGAAAATTTTGTGGCACTGACCTTAGATACTTTGCATCAACTCGGTTTAGATCAAGAAGCACTTGGTAATCTACTCGGACACGAACTTGCTCACCTAGAGTTGCGCCATGGTGAGTTGCGTGAGATCCGTAATGAGCGCGCCAATGCAGCTAGCACGGTATTGGGAACCGTTGCCGGCGCCTTTATTCCTTTTGGCGGCACCGTGGTGGATCTTGGCACCAAAGCTATAGTGAATGCTTATTCACGCGATGAAGAACGCGAAGCTGATGAGCGCGGTATGCGTCTGGCTAGCATTGCCGGTTATAGTCCTTGTGGCATGACGCGTGTTGGCGATGTGATCAAACAAGATAACCCCGATGCGTCTTATAGCTTCTTGTCCACACATCCGAACACCGATGACCGAATAAAAGCTGCACAAAAGCTTGCCAACGATCGCGGTTTTGGTCTCTGTAAATAAAGTCTTAAACAACCCCGCTCACTGTTTTTTATCAACATCTACGAGAATATCGATATGACAATTCTCTCTCTTCCTGTTGTTGATGTAGTTTGGTTCAAACGCGACTTACGCGTTTCTGATCATGCTCCGCTTTGGCATGCTGCTCTGCAAACTAATGTGTTGCCGCTTTATGTCATCGAACCTGAGCTTTGGCAACAAGCTGATGCATCGAATCGCCACTGGGCTTTTATCAAAGCTCTGATCGATTGTCGCGAAGCACTCAAGCAGCTTGGCCAAGCGCTTGTGGTGAGAGAAGGTGACATTTGCGATGTGTTTGATGAGTTATCTCGCATCGTTGAAATCCATGCCGTGCATGCGCACCAAGAGACCGGCAACTTATGGTCTTATCAGCGCGACATGAAAGTTGCTCAGTATCTAAAAGCGCATGGCATTGCCTTCCGCGAGTATCGACAACAAGGTGTTCTGCGCGGCCCCATGGATCGTAATGACTGGTCTGATCGATGGGATCAGTTCATGGCCGAACAGCTGATACCCACACCTACAAAAGATCGGATCTATTGAAATTCCCCTTGGCAAGATCCCAGAGACTGCACCAGGTCCCCTATTCTTTTGTATTGCGTGAGATGACTCCATCCCGTCAAGGTGCTGAACAAGCGCTCGCGCGTTTTATAAAAGAGCAAAGTGCTTACTACCCGGCTCGCATAGGCCAACCCGGTGCGCGTTTTGCCAGCTCACGCCTAAGTGCACATCTGGCTTGGGGAACCTTATCAATTCGTGAAGTGATCCACGCGATACATCAAACACTTGCAGACGATCGTACTGAGGAGCGACAGCACTTTGGGTTTACAACAGTTTAAAAGTCGCTTGTATTGGCACTGCCACTTCATACAGAAACTCGAATCTGAACCTAGCATTGAAATTGAAGAGCTCAACCCAGCTTTTTGCGGATTACGTGGTGGCAAAGATGATGAGTATCGCTTAAAAGCTTGGAAATTAGGCAAAACCGGCTGGCCACTCGTTGATGCGTGTATGCGATCTCTTATTGCGACTGGTTGGCTAAATTTCCGCATGCGTGCCTTGTTAGTTTCTGTGGCGAGCAATCAACTTTGGCTTCCTTGGCAGCTCACAGCACCTTATCTGGCAAAACTGTTTGTCGATTACGAACCCGGTATTCACTATCCGCAGATACAAATGCAATCGGGTACGACTGGCATCAATCAGTTGCGGATGTATAACCCCATCAAACAATCTCAGGATAACGATCCTAAAGGTGAGTTCATTAAGCGCTACATCCTGGAGCTACGCTTTGTGCCAGCGCAATGGATTCACACGCCTTGGTTGTTACCGCTCAATCTGCAACGCGAATACGGCGTGATATTGGATCGCGATTATCCACGTCCTATTGTGGACCACAAAGCAGCCGCGCAATTTGCCAAAGAGCAGGTCTATCGAATCAAACGTAGTCCTGAAGCTAAACGTTTTAACAAAGGCATTGTTGAGAAACATGCGAGCCGGCGCCGAAACCTCGCGGATGCGTGAGTCTGGCCCCAAACCGCAAATGGAGCTTTTTAATGGCACACAAAAAGCTCAACCTACCTACAAAAACCTGCGTTCACTGCCAGCGCCCTTTCGCATGGCGTAAAAAGTGGGAACGCAGCTGGGATGAAGTCCGTTTTGTTCTGACCGTTGTCGACATGAGGCAAAACGACTATGACACGTCGCATTGGATTAATACTGGGTGATCAACTTGATCATGGCAGCACACTACTGAAAGAAATCGATAAAGCATCTGATCGTTTTCTGATGCTTGAGGTTCGTCAAGAATCCACTCACCCACCCTCGCACAAGATGCGCACCACCTTATTTTTGTCAGCGATGCGTCACCATGCCCTGTGGTTAATTCAGCGCGGCTGGGATGTCAGTTATTGCACTTTAGATGAACCACATGCTGAATCTTTCGAAACGGCTCTGCTGCATTACATGGCTGAATTCCCTGATGCTGAACTCTGGGTAACTGAACCGGGAGATCACAAGGTCAAGTCAGCAATCGAATCGGTGTGCCAACAAACGCGCACTCCTTTAACTATTGTTGAAGATACGCATTTCATGTGTTCTGTTGAAGAATTCAGCCAATGGCGTAGCTCGCGTAAAAGCTTAGTCATGGAAACCTTTTATCGTGAGATGCGTAAGCGCCACGACATTCTAATGGAAGGTAAGAACCCGATCAGCGGACAGTGGAATTTCGACAAAGAGAATCGCGGCAGCTTTGGTAAAGAAGGTCCCGGCTGGATCGGTCAACCCACCCGATTTGATCCAGATGACATTACCATCAACATGGCCGCTTGGATTGGGAAAGCTTCCCTGAGAATCCCGGGAAGATTGAACAAGGTTTATGGCCCGTAACACGCGAGCAAGCATTACAACGACTGGATGAGTTTGTGAATCATCACTTGGGGAGTTTTGGCCAATATCAAGATGCCATGTGGACTGATGAGCCATTTCTTTATCACAGTCTAATCTCATCAAGTCTCAATCTAAAATTACTCAACCCTCGCGAAGTGATTAAAGCTTCTGTTGCCGCTTACGAGAAAGGTCATGCACCACTTGCGGCTGTTGAAGGTTTGTTCGTCAAATTGTTGGATGGCGAGAATATGTGCGCGGCATTTATATGACCGAAGGTCCTGACTATATTCATCAAAACGCCTTAGCGGCTGAGCAACCTTTGCCAGCGTTTTATTGGACCGCTGATACTGAGATGAATTGCTTACATCATGCGATTAAGCAAACTTTGGATACCGGTTATGCTCATCACATTCAACGACTAATGGTCACCGGACTTTTGGGTTGTTATATGGTGTTAAGCCACAAGCTCTGCACGAGTGGTATTTGGGTATTTATGTTGATGCCGTTGAATGGGTGGAATCACCGAACACGATAGGTATGTCGCAATTTGCTGACGGTGGGCTTTTAGCCTCTAAGCCGTATGCCGCATCGGGTCGTTACATCGATAAGATGAGTAACTACTGCAAGACCTGTTGTTACAAACCTGGTGAGGCCGTCGGTGAAAAAGCCTGTCCTTTCACAACTTTGTATTGGGACTTTCTCGATCGACACGAAGAGCGATTCTCACAACATCCTCGCGCAGGCATGCAATGGCGCATGTTAGGTAAGCTTGATGATGAAAAACGTGCCGCTATTAAAGTTGCCGCAGAGGCTTTACGCCAACGGTTTAATGCGGCTCAGCCGGCGGATCAATCAAAGAAAGCTGCAGAGGTAAGCTAACCTCTTGATCACCTTTGGCGAAGCCCTAATACCCGCACCTGATCACCCGGTGCGGCATCCATCAGTGCCATCTTCACATCGATAAAGTCATTGATGGTCGTGCTATCGATGGCAACGATGCGATCACCTAGCTTCATGCCGGCTTCAGCTGCTTTTGAATATGGGGCAATTGATGTCACCTCAACGCCATGCTTGCATCGGTAAGACCAACTGCCATCAAACCTTTTTTAGGTAACTTGATATCTTCTTGCAGCACCCAATAGTCTGCTTCGTTAAATGGCGAGTCCGCTTGGTAGCTGTTGATTATGAGTGAACGACCACCCACGCGACGTGTGACTCGCGATGGAATACCGGCCTTGTGGACATGCCCACGGCCAGCAAGTACAACGATGATGCGAGCTTGGATTTTGATTCATGTAACGAGCGACTGATTCAGCCATGGTTTCATCCCACGTCAGTTGAACCTGCATAAAACGATCAACACCATCATCACCGGATTCCTCGGCATGATCATGTTGACCAAAGATCTTTTCCAATGCCTTACGGTAATCACCAATATCAAAGTCATACGACAGTGGTAGCTGAGCTTTGATCGGTGCAGACACGTTATCTAAACCTTGCATCATCACCGCATCGGTGACTTCTTTCGCGGCATTCATCGCGATCACAGGGATCTTATGCTCACTGGCGAAACGCATCAGCGCGCGGTAGTGACGGTAATCAAAACCCCAACGCTTAAAGTATTCCGTCCCTCTAAGCAACTCTGCCTCTGAGATCTCGCCAGCAATATAACGATTAACGACTGACTGAAAAGGTCGCTGAAACCACTCGACACCTAATGCAACAGACTTGCCTTGGTCAACAAAGCTTGCCAGTACCGCACCCTGCAACAGATGATCAGCGTATCGATTGTGGGTTTCACCTACATACACCACTTGCCCCGGTGTCGACTGCTGCAAAATCGTGCTTAACTGCTGTTGTTGCTGAGTTTGAAAACCGGCCATTCAGGAAGAGATGATTGCGCAATGCTTAAACTGCTAGACAACCCCATCAGCACCAGCAATGCGTGGCGCCAAATTCGAAATACTGTGTTGTGTTGTTTCATCGTTTTTCCCTCATGGGCTTTAGCCCTGAGTGTGCAGCATGACATGCAGGTGATTCTCACCCCAGCATCAGGGGAAATCCATGTCAAAGACAGTCTGCGTTGCGAATCTCCCATCACCGAATGGACCTTCAACCTTAATAAAGGTCTGCAACATAATTTAGATGCCACAGTAGTCGATGATTCACATCCTTGGATTACCACTTATCGCTTGAACACCGATAAACCTCTCGAATCGCTCGAGATAGAATACCGAGGCAAGCTGACCTTATTCAAGAGCAAGCCGAGTGATATGCCATTAGGGTTTTTAAATGATTCGGGCGCCTATCTAGACGGCAGCGTGGCATGGTATCCGGCAAGCGATCTGCCGATCAGCCGCTTCAACATTCGCACCCAACGCTATGCCAACTGGGAAGTGATCAGTGCTGGTGCACGTCAGATTGATGATCGTTCGATCACCTGGTCATCTAACGTACCACACGATGATCTGTACCTGTTGGCTGGCGATTACACCCTGTATGAAAAACCGCATAAGACGCTATCTCTTCAAGTGTGGCTATTAGCGCCTGACCCTGAGCTTGCTGAGATTTACCTCTCGCAGAGCGCTGAATCGATTGATGAATACAGTGAACTGATTGGACCTTATCCGTTTGCCAAGTTCGCGGTGATTGAGAATCGTTGGCAAACCGGGTTTGGCATGCCTTCTTTTACTTTATTAGGTAGTCGCGTGATGCGTTTACCCTTTCATTCGAAAAGCTCACTACCGCATGAGATTGCACACAACTGGTTAGGTAATGGCATTTGGGTTAATCATGCGTTGGGTAATTGGAGCGAGGGACTCACCGCTTACCTTGCTGATCATCGTATGAAAGCAAAAACCGGTAGTGGCCTTGGGCATCGACTTAAATCACTGCAGCGTTACACCAATTTTGCTGCCGAACAAAATGATCAGCCGCTTACCTCCTTTAAAAGTCGACATGATGATCGATCGCAAGCCTTGGGCTACGACAAATCATTGATGCTGTTTCATATGTTGCACACCGCAATGGGTGAAGATGCTTTTAATGCCGGCTTGAAACGCCTTTGGGCAAGACATCCCTATCAGCGTGTCGGATTCTCTAAGGTGTTAAATACCTTGCTTTCTGAACATCCTGAGCTGCAACAACATGCTGAGCAATGGATAAATCAAACGCGTGCCAGCAAGCTCAGTGTGGAAAAGGTAGACCACACTGATTCCTCACTCAGCGTTACCTTGAAACAAAGCGGCTTTGCCCAACCTTTATATGTGCCTTATGAGTGGATCGATGCCAACAGCAAGCGTCATCGTGATGCCATCATGATGCAACAAGGCACGATCACGATCGATATTAACGGCCAGGTAAAGCAACTTCATATTGACCCACACTACGACGTACTGCGTTACCTTGACCCGCGTGAACAACCACCGGCATTCAATCAACTGTTCAGCCAAGCGACCACGCTAGTCATCCCCACCGCTGCTAGTGCCGATGAACAAAAAGCTTGGGTTGGGTTTGCGCAAACGCTAAAGCAACGCTACCCGCTGCTGCAAGCCCAGATCGATATCGAACCGCTAGATCCGCACCTACCTGCGATCTTGCTCGGTTGGAATAATCGATACCTTGAAGATCGACTCAATGTTTTTCAACGCTCAGATCAGCAGCTAAGCCAGACAGCATTACGCATTGATCAACAAACTTATCCTGAGCGAAACACACTCGCACTAATGGGACAAGGCATTGGCTTTATTGCCGCTAACTCAGCTGAGGCTATAGAAGGTTTGGGCTATAAATTGCCGCACTACGGTAGCTTTGGTCGTGTTGTGTTTGATGAGTCGTTAAACAGTCTGCGCAGAGATCATTTGCAAGCCGAGCGCTCGCCACTCAAGCTTCAGTTCGATTGATCTTTCGCGTCGTTATAACGCTGAATCAGATCTGCGGTTGAGCTATCTAGCTCACAAGAACCTGAGGCTTCGTTAAAGTCATCCAGAATTTGGTTCGCCAAGTGTTTCCCGAGTTCAACGCCCCATTGATCGAAAGAACCCACACCCCAGATAATGCCTTGCACAAAGACTTTGTGTTCATACAAAGCGATCAAGGCGCCTAAAGAACGCGGCGTTAACTTCTCTGTTACCAACATATTGCTTGGGCGATTACCCGGGAACATGCGGTGTGGTAGTAATTGATCAATCTTCTGCTGATCAAAGCCTGCATGCTCCATTTCAGCTTGCACTTCTGCTGCTGTACGACCACGCATCAGTGCTTGCGCTTGTGCCAAACAGTTCGCTACTAGCTTATCCTGATGATCAGGCTTAGCGTTATGTCCAGTGAGCGGCAAAACAAAATCGGTTGGCACCAAACGCGTACCTTGATGGATCAACTGGAAAAACGAGTGTTGCGCATCGGTACCCACACTACCCCATGTCACAGGACCTGTTTGATAATCGACTAAGCGACCATCTAAGGTAATGCGCTTTCCGTTACTTTCCATATCGAGCTGCTGCAAGAAGTCCGGAAAACTCGCTAGATCTTGGTAGTAAGGCACGATGGCATACGAATCAGCATCACCAAAGTTGGTGTACCAGATACCCAGCAACGCCATAATCACCGGCATATTGTTTTCGTAAGGAGTCTTTACGAAATGCTCGTCCATATCGTGGCCACCGAGCAACATACTCTCGAAGTTATCCATGCCCACAGCGATCGCAATCGGTAGACCGATCGAAGACCAGAGTGAATAACGACCACCGACCCAATCCCAAAACTGGAACATATTGGCCGGATTGATACCGAACTCACGCACCGCTTGAGTATTAGTTGAGACCGCAACGAAATGACTTTCAACTGCTCTAGTTGTGCCTACACCTTTAACGCACCACTCACGCGCAGCGGTCGCATTGGCTAACGTTTCTTGGGTAGCAAAGGTCTTAGAAGAAATAATGAATAAAGTGGTTTTAGGATCAAGTGGCTTGAGCACCTGTTCGATATGCGAGCTATCCACATTCGAGACAAAGTGCACACGCAAGTTATCGCGTTGGTAAGGACGCAGCGCTTCGCAGACCATCTTGGGTCCTAAGCTCGAGCCACCGATACCAATATTGACAACATCAGTGAAAATCTGACCGGTGTAACTCAGCCAACGGCCGTTACGCACATCATCGGAGAAGGTGCGCATACGAGAAAGCACCGAGCGAACCACCGGCATAATGTCTTTGCCTTCATAGGCATAGTTGCGATAACCCAGGTTGCGCAACGCCATATGCAGAACCGCGCGACCCTCAGTCGCATTCACACGCTCACCACCAATCAGGCGCTCCGCCCATTTGGTTAGGTTTGCGGCTTTCGCTAAGGCAATCAGACGCTTAAGCGCTTCTTCATCAATCAGGTTTTTGGAATAGTCCAGATGCCAGTCACAGGCATCCACGCTGAAACGCTCATGGCGCTTAGCGTCTTGCTCAAACAAATGACGCAAATGCACCTCACTCATCGCCTCCCAATGAGACTCGAGCGCTTTCCATTCGTTTGTTTGATTAATCATAAGAGATTTCAATTCCATCGAGTTATTATCGCATCCCTGTTAGCGACCTAGTATAACTAACAATCAGAATTTACTCGATTTTTTCCTGAAGGACCCCTTCATGTCAGATTCATTCACGGAAGCGTGTAATAAACGCGACAAAGTGTTGCGCACACGCGTTAAGCGCCTTGGCCAAATGCTTGGCGAGATCATCGCCTCTCAGGCTGGCGAAGACGTTCTGCATAATGTCGAGCGATTACGTAAAGGCTTTATCCAGTTACGCGGCAAACCCGATAGCAACAAGCTCGGTCGCCTGAAGAAAATGATCGAAAAGTTATCACCAGATGCGCTTCGTCCAATCATTCGTGCATTCAGCACCTATTTCCAAGTGGTGAATATCGCCGAAGAAAGTTTCCAGCACCGTCAGCGTCGTCAGATTGCAGCGTCTGGTCAACCGTTGTGGCAAGGCTCGTTTGATCATTGCTTACGTGACCTACGCTCAGCTGGTATCACGCCTGATCAACTGCAAGACCTGCTTGATGATGTACGTTACATGCCGGTATTCACGGCTCACCCAACCGAATCGAAGCGCCGCGCTATCTTGTTACAGCTACGCCGCATCTTTGAGGCCAACGAACAACTCGATATGCCTGAGGTGTTGGTTAACCACAAACAACGTCGTGAACGTGAGCTAAAAAACCGCATGCAAGCCTTGTGGAAAACCGATGAGATGCGTCCAGCCAAACCGGATGTCATTCATGAAGTGCGCATGGGTCTGCACCACTACAACGAGAGTTTGTTTGAAGCGGTACCGATTGTTTATCGCCGCTTAGCGGATGGTATCGACCGTGTATATGGCGACCATCCGGATTACACCCGTATCGACCTACCTACCTACTACGCTTCGGCTCATGGATTGGTGGTGACCGTGATGGCAATCCAAATGTGACATCTGACACCACGCTAAAAGCCGTATTGATTCAGCAATCGACCATCTTGCGTTTCTACTTAAAGAAAGTGAACGAGCTGATTGGCGAACTCACACAATCGATGCATTTCTGCAGTCCTTCACCTGCGTTTGCGAGCAGTTTAGAAAGTGATGAGGAATACCGCGCACAATTTGATAGCGACTGGTCTGCACGCTTCCCTGAAGAGCCTTACCGACGCAAGCTGTATGTCATGGCATTGCGCCTGACCCAAGCCATTGCACGCACTGAAACGCGCTTAGAAGGTGGCGCTCCTGACATGAATGCTCCTGGCTATCGTGCAGAAGATGAATTCATTCGCGACCTCAACCTGATGTGCGATTCATTGGCTAGCCACGGTGATCATGACCTAGCTAACGAGAACCTACTGGATCTAATCCGTTTAGCCAAAACCTTTGGTTTCTATCTAGCGCGCCTAGACATTCGCCAAGAATCAAATGTTCATTTGGATACCGTAGCTGAGGTACTCAAGGCAGCTGGCATTGAAGATAACTACACCGAGCTTAATGAAGAAGCCAAACTGAAACTGATGGGCGAGCTCACGCTGAAAGGCGACATTAGCTTCGATCGCAAAAAACTATCTGAGATGTCTCGTGAAGTGCTTAGCGTGTTTGACGTCGTTGCAGAGATGCAACAGTGCGTCAGCCCAATGGTCATTGGTCGCTATGTCATCTCGATGGCTCATCATGCCTCTGATGTGATGCATGTGATGTTCCTTGCGAGCTTGTCAGGACTGGTTGGCCAAGCCAAAGGTAAAACCTTCTGCAGCATTGGCGTATCGCCCTTATTTGAAACCATTACCGACCTGTCACACATTGAGCCTGTGATGACTCAATTGCTAGACGATCCGGTCTATCGCAAGCTCCTCAAGGCGCATTCAACGCTGCAAGAGGTCATGCTAGGTTACTCAGACTCTGCCAAAGATGGCGGTATCGTCGCTTCCGTGTGGACCCTATATCAGGCACAGCAAAAAGTTATTGCGCTAGGCAAAGAGCGCGGCATTCGCATTCGCCTCTTCCATGGTCGAGGTGGCACCATCGGTCGTGGCGGCGGCCCTACTCACCAAGCAATCACATCTCAACCTGCAGGTACTGTACTCGGTCAGATTAAGTTCACCGAGCAAGGTGAGGTTCTGTCGTATAAGTACAGTAACCCTGAAACCGCCGTGTTCGAACTCACCATGGGTTTGACCGGTCTTATTCAGGCAAGCCGTAACTTAGTCGAAAAAACCAAGCCAGATGAAAAGCTATACGCGAAAGTCATGGAGCAACTACAACTTCAAGGTGAGAAGCACTACCGTACGCTCACCGAAGATAAGAAAGGCTTTATCGATTACTTCTACGAAGCAACGCCGGTCTCAGAGATTGGCATGCTGAATATTGGCTCACGTCCATCGCACCGTAAAAAAGGCGACCTTTCTAAATACTCAGTTCGCGCCATTGCATGGGTCTTTGGTTGGGCACAGTCTCGCCACACCCTACCTGCTTGGTATGGTCTGGGTATCGCACTGGAAGCCTACGCTGGAAAATCAAAGCAACGACTGGATGAGTTGCGTCGCCTTTATAAGAAGTGGCCATTCTTCCGCAACTTACTCAGTAATACACAGATGGCTTTGTTTAAGTCGGATATGGATATTGCACGCGAATATGCGGACCTGATGCAGAATCAAGAAGAAGCCGATGCGATCTATGCGCTGATTACTGAAGAGTATCGACGCTGTACTGAGTGGATCTTAAAGATCGCCGAGCTAGACGAATTGCTTGATGATAATGATCTATTGAAGCGCTCATTAGGTCGTCGAGAGCCCTATCTCGACCCTCTTAACCATATTCAATTGGCCTTGATTCGTCGTTATCGCGACCAAGAACAAGACGCAGATGAGCGTGAGCGACAACTCGATCCACTGCTTCGTAGTATCAACGCTATCGCAGCCGGCATGCGAAATACGGGCTAATAAAAAACCGGCACCTGGTTTTAATTTGGTGCCGGTTCTTTTTTACTTGGCTAAATGCCCCTCGAGATCATCACATCCACCGATGTGTTGACCATCAATAAACACCTGAGGAAAAGTAGACTGCCCCGTGAGTGCTCGGATACTCGACTCTGGGATATCTTGATTTAATACCAGCTCGTCATAGTCCATTTGAGCATCGTTTAATAATGCTTTTGCCTTGGCGCAGAATGGACAACCCTTTTTAGTAAGAATCGCCACATCAGCCGGCTTTTTGGCATTAGGAGCAATGAAGGCCAACATGGTGTCAGCATCAGAGGCTTCGAGAGGCGCACCTGGTGCAGCTGTTTCCATAAACAGCTTCTCGATAACACCGTCTTTAACCAACATTGAGTAACGCTTTGAACGTTCGCCAAAACCGACCACAGACAGGTCAATCTCCATTCCCATGCCACGCGTAAACTCTACGTTACCGTCAGGAATAAAACGGATGTGCTCAGCACATTGGTCTTCTTTCCATTCATCCATGACAAAGCCATCGTTAACCGACAAACAAATGATGTCATCAACGCCATGAGCCTTAAGTGCACCAGCAAGCTTGTTATAGCGAGGCACGTGAGTTGACGAGCAGGTTGGTGTATATGCACCTGGCAGCGCAAACACGACTACTGTTTTGCCTTTAAAAAGATCATCAGTGGTCACATCCACCCAATCGGTATCTGCTCTTACCTTAAAGGTGACATTCGGAACTGCTTGTCCTGCATCTAATGCTGTCATTGTTATCTCCTAAAATTATTGGTCGTAGTACTTGTAAAGTGCACTATGGTCGAGCGCACCTAACCCATTTTCAATTACATGTTGGTAAAGCGTCAGATTTAATGCCGTTGCCGGTAGCTCCACACCGAGCGCAGCTGCGAGGTCTAACGCTTGCTGCATGTCTTTAGCTTGAGTCACCACTTTGCCACCCGGTTCAAAGGCCTGATTAATCATGCGGGTGCCGTGCTCTTGCAAAATGCGCGATGACGCATGGCCACCCATGAGTGCTTGTTGGGCTTTCTCAAGATCCACACCCGCATTTTTAGCCACGGCTAGCGCCTCAGAGACAGCGCCAATGGTGAGGCCAACAATCACTTGATTCACCGCTTTAGTCACCTGTCCTGAGCTCACAGGCCCGACATGCGTGACTAAGCATCCCATCGCCTCAAATACTGGCATCACAGCATCAATATCCGCTGACTCACCGCCGGCCATGATGGATAAGGTCGCCTCTTTTGCCCCTATCTGGCCGCCAGAAACCGGCGCATCAATATAGCGAGCACCCTTCTCTGCTACACGATATGCAAACTCGCGTGTAGCCAGAGTTGCCGTTGTTCCCATATCAACAATCAAGCTGTTGGCATGAACACCTTGTGCCACACCGTGCTCGGCAAAAAGCACCTGCTCTACCGCCGGCGTATCCGCCAGCATCAAGATCACCAGATCAACCTCAGCAGCGACTGCGGCAGGATCAGCCATCACAGTGACCTGCGTATTTTTTATCTCATCAATCGCAGCCGAGCTACGATTAAACACACACAACTCTGCCCCTGCGCTTAGAAGATTAAGACACATTGGCTTACCCATCAGACCAAGACCGATAAAACCTATGCGCCACCCTGCCAAGGGTCTAGAATCATTGTTATATGTCATTACGGGACACTCGAGACATCATGCTGAACACCAAACGACTTGATCTCAACGATGCTAAAAAATTGATTGAGGGCGCCAAACAAGAATCGATCTCCATGGGCATTCCCATGTGCATAGCAATTACTGACGAGTCGGGTAACTTAGTCGCTTTCGATCGCATGGATGGAGCCAAAGTCGCTAGTGTGATCTTGTCGCAAAACAAATCGATGACTGCAGCTATCTCACGCAAAGGCACCCACGAATATAACGCTGCATGTGTACCCGGCAATCTCGCCTTTGGTTTACATACAGCCTTTGATGGACGTTTTTGTATTGTCGGTGGCGGATTGCCAGTGATAGTTGATGGTGAAGTCATCGGTGGTATTGGCGTTAGCTCAGGAACCCCAGAACAAGACATGCAATGTGCGCAGGCTGGGCTTGATCACTTTTTTACAAAATAGTCATTTCGACTTCTTTTCGTTAAAGCTAGACCAAAAGTCATAGATTGCCATCAAACAAACGATCACGATAACAATCACCAAATCAATATCGAATTCTGTCATGATGAAAGGCACCACACCCAAAAAAGCAATTAATAAAGCTACTGAGAGAAACGCTAGAATCTTATCAATCATTTTATTCAGCCTCGGCTAAACATTAGCCTTCAAGATTTGCTAAGTAATTTTCTAACCAACGAGCGGTTCGCAATAAACGACCATCCGCATGACGTCGATCTATCAACTGCACACCAACCGGCAACCCTTGTGAGTCACTCAATAAAGGCAAGGTCACCGCTGGTACGCCAGTTAAAGACCACAACACGTTACATGCTGCTGTACCGGTGCTCTCTAAACCCTTTGGGGCAGCACTTGTCGCAGCTGGGGTAAGAATCGCATCATAGCGATCGAAGATTTCTTCGAGACCGGCATACAAGGTGTCACGCCATGTCAGCGCCGAAAGGTAATCGGTCGCGCTAATCTCACGCCCCTCTTCTATTGCAGCACGTGTTTCCGGTGAGAGCTTGTCAGCGCCACGGTCATAGTATGGGCGCAGATTATGCGCCATCTCAGCCAACATAATACGGCGATGCATAACCGGCGCTTCATCAAAGATCGATGGCAAGGTCATCTCATCACATGAGTCACCCAAAACATCCGCTAACTCAGCAAAGCCATCAGCCGTATCTTGGTCGACATCAGCCCAAGCCGAGGTTTTCACAAAGGCAAATTGAGGCTTAACTGGCGGTGCTTCTTGAAGCGTTTGAAGCAAGCGTGGTGGCGCCATAGGAGCCACATCTGAATCCATGCCATCAAAGCCTGCCATCGCATCAACCATCAAGGCAGCATCTTCTAGCGAGCGGGAGAAAGTACCTACTGTATCGAGATGGGGTGAACAACGCAGTACACCCGTACGAGGCAACAAACCAAACGTTGGTTTGAAGCCAATCACACCACAATAAGCAGCAGGACGAATAATCGATCCACCGGTTTGGGTACCTATTGCACAAGGCACCATGCCTGCTGCAACCGCTGCCGCAGAACCTGACGATGATCCACCCGGTGTATGTTCTGGATTAAAAGGATTACGGGTTTTACCCGGTGCTAAATACGCACACTCAGCGGTAACCGTTTTACCCATGATCAATGCGCCTGCGGCACGCAAACGCGTAACCACCGTCGCATCTTTCTCTGTTTGCCGAGCATCATCCAGTGCATTGCCATTTCGTGTTGGCTGATCAGCGGTATCAAAGATATCTTTGATGCCCACCGGAATTCCATGCAAGGAACCTAAAGCTCGACCACTATCTCGATAAGCCGCTAAGGCGCCGGCTTGTCCGCGCGCATGCTGTTCATCTAAGAACTCCCACGCCTGCACAGACTCTTCAGTGGCACCGATCTGCTGCAGACTCGCTTCCAACACATCAGCCACTGACTGACGACCGGTTACAATCTCTTCACGCAACGTGAAAGCGTCGATCTGCGTTAACTGCTCATTACCCATTAGCCATACACCGCATTAGGTAACCAGAAAACGATATCTGGGAACACGTACAAAATAACCATGGCAAATATCACCATCGCCAAGTGTGGGTAGTTACCCTTGAAAATTTGATTCAACAACACATGTTTCGGTGCCACCCCTTTCAGATAATAGGCGGACATGGCCATCGGGGGCGTCAGGAAGGAGGTCTGCAAGTTCAACGCAACCAAGATACCGAAGAACAAAGGATCGATACCAAAGTGCGCCAGCAGTGGTAGGAAGATCGGTACGAAGATAATGATGATCTCAGACCACTCTAATGGCCAACCCAGAACGAAGATGATCAACTGCGCCAAAATCAAGAAAGTAATTGGCGAAATTTCTAAGCTGGTCACAAACTCACTGATGATGTGCTCACCACCAAGGTATGAGAAGACTGATGAGAAAGTCCAAGAACCGACAAACAGCCAACACACCATTGCAGTGGTTCTAGCGGTCAAATAAACCGACTCGCGCAAACGCTGCCAGGTAAAGGCACGATAAACAACCGTCAATAGCAACCCACCAAGAGCACCCATCGCCGCCGCCTCAGATGGCGTTGCTAAGCCAAACAAAATCGAACCTAATACCGCAAGAATCAGGAATGCGAGTGGAAATACTGAAGTTGCTAACTGTATGAAGATTTGGGTCGTTGTGTACTCACCAATATCTTCCTTAGTTGGCTTAGGACAATCCTGCGGGCGCAACATTGCGCGCACGATTACATAAACGATGTATAAACCAGCTAACAATAAACCAGGGAATAAGGCACCTGCATACAGCTTGACGATAGAGACGTTAGAAGCTGCTGCATAAACGATGAGCATGATTGATGGTGGAATCAAGATACCCAAGGTACCGCCTGCACAGATAACACCCGACGCTAAGCTTGTGTCGTACTTAGCTTTAAGCATCGCTGGTAATGCCAACAAACCCATCAATGTCACTACCGCGCCCACGATACCGGTTGCGGTTGCAAACAAGGTACAGGTGATCAGTGCCGCTACCGCCATTGAACCTGGCACACGTCGTGTTGCAATATATAAAGTATGGAAAAGCTTGGCTACGATGTTTGAGCGCTCGACCACATAACCCATAAAGAGGAATAGCGGTACCGCAGTGAGTACATCATTTGCCATGACCGAGAAGGTCTGGTTAACAAACAAGTCAAAAATTTGATTATTGAAGAACCCGTCAAAGTAAGCACCCGAGAGTACACCCTCATCTTCAACACCTTTACGCACTAATCGATCATAAGCACGCCACATCCGATCGGCATCGAAATAGGCGTAGTAACCAAAACCGATACCCATTGCCATCAAGGTGAAGGCAATCGGGAACCCCATCAAAATAAAGATGAGGAACAAACCCAACATCAAGAGCGCTATTACTGGATCTGACATGGATTAGCTCCCCTGTTGAGTACGTTTCGCTGCTTCAGCTGCAGCTTCTTCTTGTTCACGAAGCAACTGAACCTCAGTTTCTTCAACATCTTCTGCTGCGAGCAACCACTCGCCAGTTTTCATGCAATGAATGGCTCGAAACACCTGCGCAATACCTTGGATGAGTAACAAAACACCCGCGACAACAATCACCGTTTTAAATTGGAAGATAGGAATGCTCACTGGGCTATTCACACTCACCTCGAGATAACGCCAAGAACGCTCGGCATATTTCCAACCGGCCAAGATCAATGCCAGAACGCCCGGGAAGAAGAAGATGAGATAAAGCACAAGCTCAACTTTGGCTTGAGTCTTAGGTTTCCATAGTCGGTAAATAAAGTCTCCGCGAACATGGCCTCCACGAGATAAGGTGTAAGCACCACTCATCATGAAGAGTGTGCCGTAGGCAATGTAAGACATGTCGAATGCCCATGTGGTCGGTGCGTTAAAACCGTAACGGACAAGAACTTCATAGCCTGTACCAATAGCCATGAACATAATGAGCCAACCGAATGCTTTACCAAACCAGGCAGAGACTCGATCAGCGAATTCGATGTAAGCCAGCATCACGCCAACTCCTTATAACGCTTTTATAGAAGGCAAATAGCCAACGGGGCGTATAAATACGCCCCGTGGCCAATACTGATAAGAACTCAGATTAGAGTTTCAACTTACCAGGGAAGTAGTGGTTGTAAGCCAATGCATAGTCAGGAGCATTCATTAGCTCGTAATAAGCCACACGCTCTACCCACTCACGCTGAGACTCGATAGTCTTCTTCATGAATGGATCGGCTTCCAAGGCTGGGATGATTTCGTCCCACGCCTTCAATTGCGCGTCTAGGATGTCCTTAGAGGTACGCTCAACCTTAACACCATGGTCTTTCTGCAATGCTTGCAAGTCAGCTGAGTACTCGTTCATTGCACGCGCTGTGTTTGCGGTACTAGCTGCTTCAACACCGTACTGAAGGATGCCTTTGAGGTCATCTGGCAAGTCAGACCATACATCTTTGTTGAAGATGAACTCGAAGCTTTCAGATGCTTGGTGATAAGAAGATAAGTAATAGTTCTTGGCTACGTCATGCGCACCGAAGTCCATATCAGAACTTGGGTTGTTAAACTCAAATGCATCGATAACGCCACGCTCCATCGCTGGAACGATTTCGCCACCCGGTAGTTGAGCCACACTCATACCCATTTTATTCATTACATCAGCTGCCACACCAACCGTACGGTATTTGAAGCCTTTCAATTCTGATGCTTTATTAACTGGATTTTTAAACCAACCGAATGGTTGTGCAAACATTGGGAAGCCCATGAAGCCAACCACGTTTAAGCCCATAATATCTTGTGTCAACTCACGATAGAGCTCTTGGCCGCCACCTGCGTAGAACCATGACAGCATAGTAGTTGCTGAACCACCGAATACCGGACCTGTACCAAACAAAGACGCTGCTTTGTTTTTACCATACCAATAAACAGGTACAGAGTGAGCACAATCAATAATGCCATCGTTAACTGCATCCATAACTTGGAAAGCTTTAACAACTGCGCCAGATGGCAATAAATCAATCTTTAAACGACCACCCGACATACGCTCAACACGGTCACAGTAGTCTTTGGCAAAGCCTTGCCAAATGTTTGATGCACCCCAAGAGGTCTGCATCTTAAGAGTGATTGGTTTGTTTGCTGAAACGATCGCTGGCGCGCCGACAGCACCAACCGCAGCGCCTGCTGCAGCTGCTTTTAGAAATTTACGGCGACTAGTATCTGCGCCTTTCTTCTGATCAGACATTTAATGAATCCTCACTTTGGTTTTTTTAATTACCGCTGGCGCGGCACCTTTGGTTTTTTAAGGCTGTCTTCTATGTACAACCTTTGCCGTACTTTAGTCTTAAAACGGTGCACGTCAATGAATTTCTAATTCATAATTACAGCGAATTCTTATACACCAACGGCTGTAGGCTAAACGAAAAGCCTTATGTCACTTAGGTCAGTAAATCTTGGGGAACTTTTCCTACAAAAACCGCATCGAGATTGTCCAAAACACGGAAGCCCATCGCATCACGTGTCTCACGTGTCGCGCTGCCGATATGTGGCAAAAGGAAGCAGTTATTCAACTCGCGATAACGCGGGTCGATAGCGGGCTCGTTGTTAAACACATCCAAGCCTGCAGCAAAAATTTTATGCTGCTGCAGCACTTCAATCAGCGCATCATCATCAACAACAGCACCACGTGCGGTATTCACTAAAACAGCATGCTCAGGCAAAAGCGCAAGCGTTTCGCTGTTAATAAGGTTTTTCGAATCTGGATTCGATGGACAGTGAATCGACAAGACATCACACAAAGGCAACATCGCTTCTAACGATTCATGAAAGATCGCACCCTGCGCCTCATCATCAGAGAGTGGGCGACGGTTGTGATAATGAATCTCCATATCAAACGCGCGAGCCCGTTTAGCTAACACACGCCCTACTCGGCCCATACCCACAATACCAAGACGCTTACCCGTTATTTGTAGACCCAAACCATCAAACGCTGTCCAGTCAGCCCAAGTATCTGTTCGAATACTTCGCTCACCCTCATAAGCACGACGAGACGCAGCTAACATCAACAGCATCGCGATCTCTGCCGTCGCGTCATTTAGAACATCTGGTGTATTGGTGACAATCAGACCTTTGTTTTTAGCCGCAACCAAATCGATGTGATCTGTCCCCACTGAAAAACTACAGATAGCTTTCACACGCTCAGGTAAAGCAGCGATAACGTCTGCTGACATGTGCTCGGTATGACACGGAATAATGGCATCGACGTCAGCTGCCAGGGCGAGCAGCTGCTCTTTACTATAGATCACGTCATCTTGATTGAAGATCGGGTCGTAATCCTGAACCAAACGCGCCTCAACATTGGGTGGTAACTTACGACCAACAAGAACACGTGGCTTAGCTGACATGGTTATTCCTTAATCAAAACTCACTGGCGGCGGCTTAACACCCAAACCTGTTGTTTCACTGACAATTTTTACCGCCTTATCTTTACCCTGCTGTGCAGCCGCACTGAGCGGCAAATCATCCGCTGGTACAGCCCACTCCTCCTGGCGCATGTAAAGTGTTTGTGTTGGGAAGGCGTATTCAACACCGATCTCTTTTGCGATACGCAAGCAATCGAGCAAGAAGCGATGGCGCTCACGGTATTCTGTTGGCGTATCTGGTGTCTCAAAGAACACGTTAATCAAGATATCCAAACCGCTACCACCGAGCTCATGCAGATAAACATGAAAACGGTCTTTAACCATATAGGGATGCTGACGAATCAGCTCACGTACACCTTCACAAAACGCTTCGATCTTTTCTGGTGGCGTGTCATACGTCAGCGAGAATGCAGTTTTATAGCGACGACGTGCGCGAGCACGCATATTGTCCACTTCTGCGGTAATGAACTTGGCATTAGGCACTGTGATTAACGAATCATAAAAGGTACGAATCCGCGTACTACGGAAACCCATGTGCTCCACAGTACCTTCAACACCTTCAACCACGATCCAGTCACCTTTCGTGAAGGTGCGGTCCATCAATACAGTGATAGAACCGAACAAGTTTTGCACCATATCTTTTGCGGCCAACGCAAACGCTAAACCACCAAGACCAAGACCCGCCAACAAGCCCGTAATATCAATACTTAAATTATCCGCGATAAAGACAATGCCGATAACCGTGACAAAGATTTTTAATGTGCGCGGAATCAATGGCACCAACACATCATCAATCGTGGTGTCAGTTACCTTGGCTTTACAGAGCAACCATGCGGATAAAATATCGACAAAACGATACGCTGCCCAAACCGCTGCAACACTTGCAAAAGCTTTGACTGCTACTAGCAAAATCAGCAGAGCCGTTTCTGGCAGACCGATCGCATGGATACCCATCCACCAAACAGCCGCCATCAACACTAAGCCGACGGGCCGTAAACGATTATCTTGATTTTCTATCTCTTGATACTCATCACGCTTTTGACGCGCAATCCAATTTCGCAGTGCACGGCGCAAGAAACGCGTCATAAACCAGTCAAACACAACACCCAACGTAATGACGATCAAAAGTGCCAACCAACGCCAGTTTTCAATCAGAAAGACCTCGTGCTTCAAGCTTGCTGGCATAGCGCGCTGCAAACGAATCTCCCAAGGCAAATAACTGGCATTACCTGAGCCGGATTGCGGCTGCTTTTCCTCTAAAGCCGTAAACACCTTTGGAATGATCTCAATACTGCGTGTATCAAATAACCAGCGTCCATTTGTTTGTTTTTGAAGACGCACAACGCCTTGTTTAAAACGACGCACATCAATCGCAGAAAGCTCAGTTTCCTCGGGCACACTTGTCGCAGAGATGCCGCCGGTGCGATCGAAAACCTCGATCATCTGCCAAGCAAGGGTTGGACCACGTTCACGGCGAACCAACGCATTAATCGCTGAGAGATCTAAGGCTTTAATCGCATCTTCAACGCGCGCTTTTTCTCCCGCTTTGGCATCGTTCATCGCCTCAAGGAACATGACTAAAGTCGCTCGCGGCGAAATCAGTTCACTGGGTGGCGCTTGGGGTGCTACGACCTCTTTTTCAGCGTCTTCAGCAAATACAGCACTTTGGAATAAAACGAAAAATGTGAGTAAGAAATAACGAAAATTTTTCATAAGAGGATGTGCGCTATTTAGTGAGCGCAAGTAAATTCAATGTTATCGATTAAACGAGCTGCGCCTAGTTTAGCCGCAATTAAAATAACGCCTTGCTGACTTTGATCAGTCAAAGGCAACAAAGTGTCTGCATCCAAGACATGCAGATAATCTGGTTCAAAACCCGCTTTAGCTAGACGGCGCTGGCTATCGGCTGACTGCTGCTCAAGCTGAGAACGATCCTGACTAAATATTTCAGCCAGCTGTTTGAGTTCCGCATACATCATTGGTGCAATTGCACGTTCATCTCTGGCCAGATATTGGTTACGTGAACTCATTGCCAGACCGTCATCCTCACGCACCGTCGGCACGCCAATAATTTCTATTGGCATCGCCAAGTCAGCCACCATGCGACGAATCACCGCGAGTTGCTGGAAGTCTTTAGTGCCAAACAAAGCCACATCAGGCTGTACCATATTGAATAGCTTGGCGACGACCGTTGCTACCCCGACAAAATGCCCTGGGCGTGATGCACCACAATACAAATCACTGATTACCGGCACCTCGATCTTGGTTTGATCAGAGAGCGGCTTGGGGTACATGGTTTTTACACTAGGGAAATACAGCAGATCGACGCCGGCCGATTCGAGTGCCGCAATATCCGCATCGAGAGTGCGCGGATATTTATCCAAATCCTCATTCGCACCAAACTGCATTGGATTAACGAAAATACTGCAGATAATGGTCTGTGCATATTTGCGCGCTTCACGCATCAAAGTCAGATGCCCTTCATGCAAATTACCCATCGTTGGGACAAACGCGACGCGACCGAGTTGTTTTGCAAGTTGTGTGGCGATTCGCAGCTGCTCAAGCTGCTCGATCATCTTCATGCTGGAATATGTTCTGCTGCAGGAAACTGACCTGCTCTTACCGCTGCAACATACGCGCTTAATGCTTCTTGAACGCTGCCTGTATCAGCTAAGAAATTTTTCACGAAACTTGGAATGCGATTCACACTCATGCCGAGCATGTCGTAACACACCAACACTTGGCCATCGGTATCTTTACCAGCACCAATGCCAATCACTGGGATTGCCAGCTCTTGGGTAATCGATTGCGCTAAGGCCTGTGGAATACATTCCAACACCAGCATCTGCGCACCCGCTGCTTGCAGGGCTAAGGCATCGGCAATCATTTGATCGGCTGCTTGGGCTTCTTTACCTTGCACGCGATAACCACCTAACTGATGGATCGATTGCGGCATTAAACCCAAATGACCACATACAGGCACTGCACGTTCGGTGAGATGACGAACCGTTTCAACCTGAGGTGCTCCGCCTTCGATCTTCACCATCTCAGCGCCACCTTCTTTCATCAGGCGACCTGCGGTATCCAAGGCTTGCTGTTGAGTGCCGTGACTCATAAACGGCATATCCGCAATCACCATGGCTGACTGACTCACACGCGAAACATTGGCAGTGTGATACACCATATCATCCACACTCACTGGCAAGGTGCTGCCATGACCTTGAATCACCATACCCAAGGAATCACCCACGAGCAGCGTATCCACACCCGCTGTTTCAGCAAGGCGCGTCATACTTGCGTCATAACTGGTGAGCATGGTGATTTTTTCACCCGCTTGTTTCATCTTATTCAGATGACTGATGGTAATTTTTGCCATGGTGTTTCTCTTCAGGGCTTACGCCAACTAAGATGCTCAGTTTAAACGATGCTGCCCTGCTTCGCTGATCTCAGAAAGCAGCTCAGACACCAAACCAAAACCTGGTAGTGCAACATCGGCGTTCAAATCTGCAAGTGGCCTTAAGACAAAGGCGCGCCAATGCATCTCGGCATGCGGCACGATCAGACGTTCGTTTTGAATAACTTGATCGCCGTAAAGCAGTACATCAACATCAAGGGTGCGAGAACCCCAACGCTCGTGACGCTCTCGACCATAACGATTCTCGATCTCCTGGCACCAATCCAAAAGCGCTATCGACTCCAAGGTGGTTTCGATCTCAAGTACCGCATTAATGTAATCCTGCTGCCCTTCTGGACCGACGGGCGCACTTTGATAAAGAGGTGAGCAACGTGAATGTGTAACTTCTGGGTGAGCTGCCAACTCTGCAACCGCTTCGGTTACATGCGCGATTGGGTCACCTAAGTTACTGCCCAATCCAAGATAGGCAATCACACCACTCATGCATCACGCTTTTTAGAATTATTACGACGACGGCGACGACGCTTAGGCTTGCCATCCCGGTCTTGGTGCTGTGTAGGCTCAAGCTTGCCTACTTGGAACTCGGTCCACCACTGAGCAATTTCAGCATCAACTTCACCCGCTTCTGAACGCAACAACATAAAGTCATAAGCTGCACGGAAACGTGGATGCGATAACAAACGCAATGGACGCTTGCCACGTGTTTGCAAGAAACGATGCTGCAAAGACCAGATCTCACGCATTGGCGTACTAAAACGACGCGGCAACGCAATGCGTTGGAGCTGCCGATCAAGAATGTCGTTCACTGCTGCATGTAACGCTTGATATGCGGGCACATCATCCGCCTCATACATTGCTGCACGATCACGAACCGGCCCCATAACAGCACAGCAAATAAAAATGCAGGTGTGACCGGTTTGCCTTCGTGGATACGACTATCAGTATTCTCCATGCCACGGCGAATTAGAGGCGCTGTAGACGGATCGTTATTTTCAAGTGTTGCTGCCGTATCAGGGAACAAGCAAGGTAATAAATGATAGTGCTGCAACAAGTTATAGGTGGCTTGCGCATGACCCGAGAGGAATAGCTTAAGGACCTCTTCAAACATACGCGCTGGCGGCACATCATTGAGAAGCGTGGCTAAACGACGAATCGGCTCTTCGGTTTTTTCTTCGATGGTAAAACCTAGCTTTGCCGCAAAGCGCAATGCGCGAATCATGCGCACAGGATCTTCACGATAACGCGTCTCTGGGTCACCCATCAGACGCAATAAGCGCGCATTCAAATCATCAACGCCACCGGCATAATCAACAATCGAGAAATCACGGATGTTGTAATACAAGGCATTCACGGTGAAGTCGCGACGCCAGGCATCTTCTTCAATAGTGCCGTATTCATTATCGCGTAGCACCATGCCCTCATCGGTTGCTTGCTCTGCGGTATCTGCTGCACCCGAGGTTAAGGATCTAAACGTTGCAACCTCGATAATCTCGCGGCCAAAGTGCACATGCGCTAACCGAAAGCGTCGACCAATCAAACGACAATTATTAAAGACCTCGGCCACCTCTTCGGGATGCGCATTGGTGGCTACGTCAAAATCTTTGGGGTGCAAGCCCAGAAGCAAGTCGCGCACACCGCCGCCAACAAGATATGCCTCGTAGTTAGCATCCTTAAGCCGATAAAGCACCTTGAGAGCTTCTTTGGCGATGTTGACGCGAGAAATGGGATGGTTATCGCGACCGATGATCAATGGCGTGGTAATAACGCTCTCTCCGAGCTAATCCAATGTAAGGGCGACATCATATAAAAAAAGGCCGCGTATCGATACGCAGCCTTCGAATTAATTAACCAAAGCGGATTAGAAGTGCGCCGCTTCTTTGAGCTCTTTAACACCTCATCTAGATTACCTTCTTGGTTATCCACTATACACACGGTATTGGCGACGCTGCAGACTGTCATACCCGATCCACGCACAACCCAACCGGTTGGTGGCGTGAAACCATTACATCCGGTAAACATCGACATCTGGTCGGCATTACCTTGAACGATACGCTTGTAATCATGTGCGAAATGCGACAAGGCTTGCAGTTGATCATCACCCATCACGCCATAACCTTCAACAAAGGCACCGTCATCTTTAAAAGAGCAGACCGCCATGACGCCGTCAACGGCGAGCATTTGACGGATCATGCAGCACCTCCAGCGGCAGCTAAGGCCGCATTGGCCGCTTCATAATCAGCTACATTGTTATTTAAGATCACGCCGACTCGACCATTGGTCACTGCCGACCAATCCATTCCAACTAAGGTGAATCCTTCAATTGGATAGAAGCCTTGGGAATCAGATTGTGTTTCCCAACCACGCGCTTGCATGGTGGCGATCGACATATTGGCGATACACATATGCGCCAACAAATCCAAAGCGGTGGTATTAATTCGGCTGCCATCAACGATCTTGCTTTCTTTCAGCTCGCCACGTGAACTCATCGTAAAAGCTGCTTCTGCGCCCGCTAAGTTCATTAGATGATCTAAATCTGCCATGTTGTACTCCTATGGTGGACGCTCATGCGCCTCTATTTTTATTGATTAAACGAGTGATGAATCCACGTTACCAATGCGATCGCGCATCAGCTTCATTAGACTATTCAGGGTGCCGGCGTCGTTCTTCACAAAGGCAAACACATTACCTAAATTACACACAGTGAAACCGGGTCCTCGGACAATCCACCCTTGTGGTGGTGTGCTGCCGCAATCCGGACAGAAACTCTCCAGCATATTGACTTGCATGTGCTCGCTCATAGTGGTGGCACGACACATAATGGCGGCCATTTTCGCCATGTCGTCATTCATCTCACCCTTGTAGCTGAAGCGATCGCCTCGATAAGAATATTCACCCGCGGCAATCACGCCGGGCTGATTGATAAGCTCCGCTGCCAGTGCCATCTCCCCTCCTAACACTCGATTCTTTTAATTGTTATGCGCTGACCATAACACCGCCGGTTTTTCGAGCAAATAGTCGGATTTTTATTGCCCATAAAATCTTTTAAATGACTGACTTTATTAACTATTTCAGCAAATAATGAATCACTAAATATGCCTCAAGCGATTGATCCTAGCCAAACACCCGAGCTCCTCCCGACAAACGCCCCATAAAACAAGGGCTTTGGGTATAATTGCGCGCTTTTCCAAGCCATTAAACGCGGATCCCTTTTCATGGATAAAATCTACGACCCACATGCGATAGAACAACGCTGGTACCTAACCTGGGAGAGCAAAGGCTGGTTCGCGCCAGATAGCTCCGCAGAGGGACAGCCCTACTGCATCATGATTCCGCCGCCGAATGTCACCGGCAGTTTGCATATGGGTCACGGCTTCAATAACACCGTGATGGATACTTTGGTGCGTTTCAATCGCATGCGCGGCCGCCCAACCTTATGGCAACCTGGTACTGACCATGCAGGTATCGCGACACAGATGGTGGTTGAGCGTCAGCTCGAAGCCGATGGAAAAACCCGTCATGACCTTGGCCGCGATGCCTTCATTGATCGCATCTGGGAGGGGAAAGAAGAATCTGGCGGCAACATTACCCGCCAACTGCGCCGCATTGGTTCATCGGTGGATTGGGACGTTGAGCGTTTCACCATGGATGAAGGTCTATCAGACGCAGTTAAAGAAGTGTTTGTTCGTCTTTACGACGAAGGCTTGATCTATCGCGGTAAGCGATTGGTTAACTGGGATCCAAAACTGCACACCGCGGTATCCGATCTTGAGGTTATCTCAGAGGAAGAAGCTGGCCACATGTGGCACATGCGCTATCCATTGAGTAATGGCGAAGGTCACATGACCGTCTCCACCACCCGTCCTGAGACCATGCTCGGTGACTGTGCTGTTGCGGTTAACCCAGAGGATGAGCGCTACAAACATCTGATTGGTCAAACGATTGACCTGCCCTTAACCGGTCGTCAAATCCCAATCGTAGGTGATGAGCACGCGGACCCGGAATTCGGTACTGGTTGCGTAAAGATTACCCCTGCTCACGACTTCAACGACTACGAAGTATGGCAACGTCATCGTGATGAAGCAGCGATTAGCTCACAGATTCACGGTGGCTTGATTAACCTGTTCACCATCGATGCTGCTATTCGTGAAAACGATGCCGACGAAGGTGAATTGATCCCAGCAAAATACATCGGCATGGATCGTTACGATGCACGTAAAGTGATCGTGGCGGATCTCGATGCTCTGGGCTTGCTCGATAAGATTGTTGATCACAAGCTAATGGTGCCGCGCGGTGATCGCTCCGGCATGGTTATTGAACCTTTCCTAACCGACCAGTGGTACGTCAAAGTTGGGCCACTCGCAGAACCTGCGATTAAAGCAGTAGAAGATGGTTCGATTAAATTCGTACCGGATAACTGGAAGAACACCTACTACGAGTGGATGCGCAACATCCAAGACTGGTGCATCAGCCGTCAGATCTGGTGGGGACATCGTATTCCTGCGTGGTATGACAAAGATGGCAATGTGTATGTCGGTCGATCAGATGATGAGGTGCGCGAAAAGCACAAGCTTGGCGACACCGTTCTGACACAAGATAACGATGTGCTCGATACCTGGTTCAGCTCTGCCCTTTGGCCCTTCTCAACCCTTGGATGGCCTGAGGATACTGAACGCTTAAAACAGTTTTATCCAACCAATGTGCTGGTAACCGGCTTTGACATCATCTTCTTCTGGGTTGCTCGGATGATCATGATGGGCCTTAAGTTTATGGATGGCCAGGTGCCGTTCCATGAGGTATATGTGCATGGTTTGGTACGCGACTCACTTGGCCACAAGATGTCGAAGTCGAAAGGTAACGTGCTTGATCCCATCGATTTGATTGATGGCATCTCACTCGATGATCTGCTTGCTAAGCGTACAAGTGGCATGATGCAGCCCCAGCTTGCGAAGAAGATCGAGAAGCAAACCAAGAAAGAATTCCCAGATGGCATCCCAAGCTTTGGTACCGATGCCTTGCGCTTCACCTTTGCCGCACTCGCTGCGACCGGTCGCGACATTAAATTCGACATGGGTCGTATTGAAGGCTACCGTAACTTCTGCAATAAGCTGTGGAATGCAGCACGTTATGTGTTAATGAATACCGAAGGCCAAGACTGTGGTCAAAACGGTGGCGAGGTAGAGTTCTCAGCGGCTGATCGTTGGATTCAATCTCGCATGCAACAAGCGATTAGCGAAACCACGCACTCGATTGAAGGCTATCGTTTCGACCAAGCCGCCAATGCAATCTATGAGTTCATTTGGAACAACTATTGCGACTGGTATTTAGAACTTTCTAAGCCAGTGCTAAATAGCGATAGCGCATCAGAAGCGGCCAAGCGCGGCACACGTCAAACCTTAGTGCGTGTGCTCGAAGCATCATTACGTTTAACCCATCCGATCATGCCTTATATCACTGAAGAAATTTGGCAGCGTGTCGCACCACTTGCTGGCACGCATGATGGCTCTGATAACAACACCATCATGACGCAACCCTACCCTGTGGCTGATGACAGTCTCGTCGATTCTGCTGCTGTCACTGAGATGGAATGGGTCATGCAAGCGATCTTAGGTGTTCGCCGCATTAAAGGTGAGATGAACATTGCACCGGGTAAGCCAGTACCTGTATTACTGGGCAACACCAATGACTCTGATCGTAAGAATGCTGAGCAACATGAAATCTATCTGAGCTCACTGGCTAAAGTCGAATCAATTGAAATTCTAGCCGCGGGTGAAGACGGTCCTGAATCAGCGACTGCCTTAGTCGGCGAGATGAAGCTATTGATTCCGTTAGCGGGTTTGATTGATAAAGATGCCGAGCTTGCGCGCCTCGAGAAAGAGATGGGCAAGTTACAAGCGGACATCGATCGCACTGAAAAGAAACTGACTAACCCTGCATTCGTGGATAAAGCACCCGAAGCGGTTGTGAACAAAGAGCGTGACAAACTCAATGATGCTAAGTCAGCATTAGATAACCTATCAGCTCAAGCTGACCGCATTCGCGCACTGTAAGGATTGTTATCAAACCGTTTTTGGCCACCCATAGCTGAACATAGTTTGCACCTTATTGTGCTTAAGACCAAATGCTTAATATTATTCTCAAGCTTCTCCTAAAAAAGTAGAAAAAGAGCCTCTCAGGAAAATCGCGATCAGTGCAGCACAAACAAATCATGTATTTTAGTATTACATTTATTTAATACTAGACAAGTAAGGAGCCATCAAGAGCCGGGGCGACATCGCCTCCAACAAAAACTTGGGTATCTATACCTTTCTTTTGCCCTTTGACTAAAATCATCGAAGGACGGTTTAAATTACGCCCTTGCTCAATTCTTATTTGCAAATTATCTTTAAATTGTTTTGCATTTCGCATCAAATAATTGCCAAATAACGCGGCGCCATTTCCAGTTGCTGAATCTTCCCGAACCCCGTGAGATTCGAAAAAAAATCTAACGCTAAAATCACTATCTTTTGAGTTAGCACACCTAGTGAAAAAGTAAACTAGGTTTGGCAATTCGTTCGACTTTAGCCATTCAAAACCAACCATAGACATTTCTATAGAAGATAAAAGATTTCCATTTTTTATCGGAATCATCAAAGCAGAAATACCTGCTGATATTTTTTGAATAGGCAGGTTAGTATCTAAATAATCTACTGGAATATTCAAACCTTTCGAAATATCTAACAAACTATATTTATCGCCCAAACTGACCTTTGGTGACTCAAACCAAACAGTGTTTCTATCAAATGAAATTGGTATTAGATGCCTATTAAGCTTTAGGACAAAATTATCAATTTTTGATTTTTCAACGTACTCTTAGATAGTCCAAGCAGCGCCTAAGAGTGGATGACCAGCAAAATCAATTTCGTGTGATGGAGTAAAAATACGAATGGGATAGCTACCATCTGAATTTTTGTTTGGCGATATAAAAACCGTCTCTGAAAAATTCATCTCATTGGCAACGCTGAGCATACGCTCAGGCGATAAATCAGCTTTTAAAATTACAACAGCTAACTGATTGCCAGTGAGTTCAGCAACGGCAAATACGTCAACAATATATATTTTTAAGCTCAATTACATTCACTTAAACTTAGGAATACCTACAAATATGAATCAAATTTAAAAGCTTATAAAATATTAATCTTTTGATCTCATATGCTGCCCAATAAGCGAAAGAAGCTTCAAGCTCTCTTGCGTACCTGGGCTACTAATCAATTTGATAGCACTTGTCAGCCCACCGGATGCAGGAGGCATTTTTTGGAATCTTTTGCCGCCTGCGGTAGCGCTTGAGATAATTTAATAAGCAATCGCTGGACATCCGGAGAGTCAATTGCCCGCATTAGCTGCATTAAACCTTCATTTCTCGTTACTCTATCTAAAAGAATTAGTCCTTCGCTAAGGGTGCCAGAAACACGAGTCACAATATCGTCAGTCAACGCATTCCTAGCTGCTCCAACAACATTTATTAGCTCTTCTAGCTCTTCGTAATATGCGATATTTTGAGTTGTATCTTGATCTTGATCAATCATAGTAGTGCCCTAAATTAAACCTCGAACACTGGTCCAATACATTTGGTTATAGGACATCTTTAAAGCATGCATAGCTTTTGATTGAGGCTTTAGAACTGGCGCATCTTTATAGTTAAATGATGCATAAGTTGCAGAATCATGACCTGTCTCAATAAAGCAATAGACCTTGCCATCATATTCTTTAACTGGAACCCCTATCTTAATAATCGAAGCAATATTCTCAGAAATAACTTCGGCTTCGAAATGTGCAACTGATCCAGTTTTACTTATGGGCAAGCTAGCCGTATCGCCAACGATCCATACGTTACTTGACCCTTCCATCATTAAAGTATTCCGATTAGTTGGAATCCACCCGTCATCACCCAATCCATTTTCTTCTATCTCTTCCATACCACTATGAGGTGGAATTGATACTAAGATATCGAACTTAGATTCAGTACCCTCAATACTTCTTACAACTTTATTTTCAATGTCTACCTCTTCAACATTAAATAATGTCTCAATCTCTATATCCATATCATCAAACTGGGGCTTAGCCCATTTTGCAACATTATCTATAGTATGCATTCGACCAATTGGATAATGGTATTTTATATTTGTTTTATCTCTAATACCTCGAGATTGAAGGTATTCGTGCAAACTAAACGTAAATTCAACTGGCGCTATAGGGCATTTATGAGGAACACCAACTACAATTGAAATATCCCCACCCTCAAAGTCTCTAAGTTTATGAAATAACTTAAGTGCTGATTCCTCTGTATAGAAGGTATCCGCCCCTTCCTTTAAGCCCGGAACTTGTTCAGGAACAATTCGAGACCCGGTTGCAATTACTAAATAGTCATAGTCATACCTTTTGCCACTTTCAGTAATAACATGATTATCATCGGTATTAAATTGCTTAACGGGATCGACACGGAATTCAATCGAGGCTTGCAAAAGACTTGCTTCGTCTCGATATAATTCGTCAGGCGTCATTTGACCAAATGCAACATACAACAAGCCAGGTTGATACATATGTCTATCCGAGGCTGAAAGTAATGTTATGCCTACTTTTTCATCCAGAATTTCCTTAGATAAACGACGAGCAAGATTATTGGCAATAATTGTCCCGCCAGTCCCACCACCAACGATCAGAATCTTCATCGATAGCTCCTTAAATTAATATTTCAAAATAAAGGTTACTACTTGAGTTTTTTGATTTTTAGATGCCAAACATCATCAATTTTTTCGGTACCCAACATTTCATGGGCAACTTTATCAAGCCATTCTGGTACGTCATTGGCAGAGCCCTCATCGGGTGACAAAAGCTGTAACACATCACCAACTTCTGATTTTTTCATGTGTGTTATCAACTCCATGAGTGGGCCAGGGCAGAATGTATCTTTTGCATCAATAATTTTTTCAGCCATCATATTTCCTCGTTAATATTGATTTATACCCAAGAAACTAAAAGGTATAAATTTGAGCTCCCTCAGCATCACTTAAAAATTTAGTTAAGCCAGTTGGAGGACCAAGTTCCTCATCAAGATCTTCACTAGATAGATTCATAATATCCATTGCCATTGAACACGGCAGTATTGAAGCATCTCCCAAATCAACAGAATGTCCAAATAGCTGCTTGAATGGAGGCACACCTTTCTTCTTTAATAACTCACCAACCTCACCTTCGACAGGCGGCAATTCAGTGTTACTTTTTACAAAGAACTTCATTGCGTTCATGGACAAAAAAATGGACACTTCTTTTCCAGTAGCTACCGATACGGAAGCGATCATTGCCGCCATTTGCAATTTCTCGAGAGTGCCCGTAACGCAAACAATACATACTTTATTAGTCATTTTTAATCTTCATTGAATATAAAAAAAGAACTCAAGCTTTTTTCCATGCGAATTTTTTTATGAAAAATACGCATATACCATCAAATACATAGCCAACAGATCCGATAACCAAGATCATGGCCATAAGATTTTCATAAAGCATACTTTCTCTGGCATCTTGAATAGCAAAGCCAAATCCAGAGGTGACACCTAAAAACTCTGCCGGTATTAAAACAATCCAAGCAACTCCAAGAGCTAATCTAATACCGGTGATAACATCAAATGCGATGGCTGGTAAAATAATCTTTGTCAACATATGCAACTTACTAGCGCCTAAGTTTCTAGCTACTTTGAACCAATTGGGATCGACCTTTTCCAAACCTGCTGCAGTAGCAAAGATTATCGGCCATACAGATGCTATTGCTATCAAGAAAATAATCGCATCATCCCATTGTAAAAAAACAATTACCGCAATCGGCTCCCATGAAAGGGGGCTTACCATCCTAAAAAATTGAAATGGGACATTAAATAATTTCTTAAACCATGCTACTCGTCCCATAATAATTCCAACAGGAACGCCTATCAGAATGGATAAAAGCAGTCCCATGCCAAGCCTATATCCACTGGTAATCATGCCCTCAGGTATTGTTCCATCGGACCATAGATGAGGTATAGCTAGAAGAGCTGCCTCAAGACCAAAATCCGAAAAGAACTCGTTATCAGGATTAAGCGTTATGAGGAAAACACTCAACCACCAAAGTGCGAAGAGAATAAAAATCCCGATTAGGAATTTACTCACGCCACTACAGTATCTTGTACCAATTGCAAAGAAATTAATCGAGGAAGCATTTCTATTAGGCATGAGCATTGAAGACATTAGAATTCACCACCTTTATGCCAGCTAAATTTCTTGATCAAGATAACTAAAAAAGAATCGAGTGCGTAACCTATAACACCAATTGTCACAACCATTGCGGTCAAGTGATTATAAGAAAGCGTCTCTCTAGCATCTTCAATCGCATAGCCCAATCCAGACGTAACTCCCAAGTATTCTGCAGGAACTAATACAATCCATGCGACACCAAGTGCCAATCTAACACCGCCTAAAATGTCAAATGTTATGGCGGGCATAATAATTCTTGTTACCATTTGAGTAGATGAAGCCCCTAAATTTTTAGCGACCTTAAACCAAGCAGGATCAACTTTAGCCAAACCAGCAGCAGTTGAAAAAATTATTGGCCATACTGAAGCCATAGCGATCAGAAAAATTATGGATGCATCCCATTCAGAGAAGACAAACACGGCTAGTGGCATCCACGCTAGTGGACTAACCATTCTTAATAATTGAAATGGAGAATTACTTAATTCTCTAAATAATTTTAGTTGTCCAACCATGATACCGATTGGTAGACCGATTAAGATGGCTATACCAAGGCCGCTGAATAATCTATATGAGCTAACTATAGCTGCTGATTGAATTTTTCCCTCTTCGATGAGAATGGGAAATGCTTCTATTGTTGGAATTAAACCAAAGGTTGAAAAACTCTTTGTTGCTGGATTTTCAGATATGTAATATCCAAAAATTCCCCAAATGAATAAAATAATTCCCAACCCGCCTAGGGTCCAGAAGAGTTTGGAAACGGCTGGGTTTTTTACAAACCCAGCCAACATCGTCCCATTGGATTGAGATGAGTCAGTCATCATGCCCTAACGATCTCTTCTCTCACAAATGGATCACCAGATTGTGGGACACTCAGATCATTCTTCCAATCAGGGTATTTATTTAATGCAGCTTTAACATAATCATACTGCATCAAATCATTAGCCACAAAGTCACCCGTCAATTTATCGAGGAAAGAGTTATCACCGGTAACAACCGTTCTCTTCAATTCATCAACGATAAGATCGGTGGCCGACTTATAAGGCCAAGCTTGGAAATTGATTCTGCTTTGCCCCCAGTCAAGGTTTTGAATTGCATGTGGATTTTTGTAATACGCCGGATCATAAAAATCCATGGCTCGCTCAACAACCTTGGCTGGCATTGGATAATATTTTTTACCATTTTTAGAGAGCATATGCGCCATCTCTTTTCGGTTTTCACCAAGGAAAAGTTGCGCACGAATTATAGCGTTGTGTACTCCCTGGGCCCAAGCAGCGCGATCAGGATCCATCGCATCATCCTCGTGCATTGCAACCACGCAGCAGGGGTGTCCTTTCCAAATATCCCCTGTAAACCTTAGTATTTCACCTTGAGCTTTCATCTCACCCATTGCGCAGAATGGTTCTGCAACACAATAACCATCAATCTGCTTTGACGCTAAAGCAGGCGGCATATCAGGTGGATTTAAAACTAGGAAGTTACATTCGTTATCTGCAATTTTTGCATTTTGTGGACGAATTACTGGGGTTATGCCGTGTTCTTTCAAATACAACTGTGAAACTATGTTATGCATCGAATACCAAAACGGCATCGCAAATTGCTTTCCGCCCATATCTTTTGGCGATTTAATACCACTGTCCTTGTGCACAACCATTGCTGAACCATTTGTATGATCCCAAGCAGTTACCTTGACCGGGTAGTTGTTGTTATATCTCATCCAAATAGGAATAGGTGCTAACAAATGAGTTAGATTGAAACGATGTGATGCAAATGCCTCTACCAATGGCGCCCAACCACGAATCAATGTTGGCTTTGCAGAATCAATACCTTCGTCTTTGAAGAAACCCATTTCGTGCGCCACCAGAAGAGCAGCAGCATCAGTAATGGGTATGTATCCAATCTTAACCACTGGATCAAAGGGTTGTTTCCTACCTTCGGCAATTGCGTTAGATAATGGCGCTAGTCCACCACCCAAAGCGGCTGTTAATGCAGCACCGACTTGTAAGACACTTCTTCGGCTTATACCAGTACCTAGAAATTTGCTAAACCGTGAATCGTAGTCCAATTTTAAATTTGGATCATTTATACCATCACCATGTTTTTTGTAATCAAGTGGCTTGCCAACCACCTTATCTTTTACGATTTTTGTCTTTTTAGACATTTGGCTCTCCTTTGGTTAACAATCACTTAATATTATTGTTGTTATGAGTGATAATTCAGGCAACTGCCTGATTCTTTTTAGCCGCTGCGGTAGCAGCTTCGAATGCTGACATCAATTCACCTCGAAGATTTTGAACATTAGGATCATGTCTCTCACGCGGATCAGGTAAATCAACACTCATATCATGAGCAATGTCGCCAGGCGAACCCGCCATAATGACTGCTCTATCAGCCATTATGATTGCCTCGTCTATGTCATGGGTCACGATAACTAAATTAATACCAATTCTTTTAGCAATAGAACGAACATCTCTCTGTAACGATGCGCGGGTGAATGCATCCAAAGCCGAAAAAGGTTCGTCTAAAAGCAAAACTTCCGGCTCCATTACGAGCGAGCGGGCTAACGCTACACGCTGCTGTTGACCGCCAGACAAGTCTTGAACATTAATATCCGCAAAGTCATTTAATTCGACAAGATCAATAACCTCATCCACACGTTTTTCAATTTCTGACTTGGAGGTATTTCCAAAACTCAACCCAACTCCAGCAATTTCTCTAACGGTCATCCATGGGAACAAATGTGGAGCTTGAAACATCATTACCCAACGCGGAGATGGCTTAACAATATTCTCACCATTAAACAGAACATTACCGCCAGTAGCCCGCAGACAGCCTGATAAAATATGCAAAAGTGTTGACTTGCCACAACCAGAGCGTCCAATAATTGCTAACGCTTCTCCCGGTGGAGAAACCAAATTTATGTTGTTAAACGTTAACGGGCTTTTACTTGTGTATCTATGCGTTAACTCTTTGAGTTCAATGTTTGTACCACGTGCCATTAGATATCCAACTGTTAACTTTTTTCGAACAAAAATGTTGTATTGGACTCATCAGGAGAGTCTTCATCTAACAAACGCTCTTTAATAGAAGCCATACACGACTTAAGTTCATTTTCATCGAAATGGCCGCGTTGAATCATTGAGTGTGCGAGAGATAACAATTGATTTTCAGGATAAGGGACATCCTTATATAAGGAAGCAGACAACTCATCTTCCTCATTCCGCCTATCCAGTGCTGCCAAAGAATAATCATTGGCATCTATTTCATTGTGATCACTATAGCAAGAATCTCCAGCCAATAAATCGCAGGTAGTTTCAAGAGTGACCTTCCAAGGCGGCTCTGGATTTTCAACACCATACTGGGCAGAAAGATCCTTCCAAGAACGACCTTTTGCCTTTATCTCATCTAGCAAAGATACTGATTTAAAGGTTGCTTTAACATCAACAAAGTTTTTTGTGCTTTCCATCATTAAAACCCGCCTTAATGATCATGCGGCACAGGCTTTAACGCCTTGCGAACAGGGCGAGTCGCATTGGATGTCACACCTGGCTTAGGGACAGCAACACCTATCAAACAATCTCGAGTCACGATTTCAGCTAATTGATCTTCAGTCCAACCCTCGGTTCCCTCGGGCCTAGTTGGCATAACAATATAACGTGTCTTTTGATTTGAATCGCCAACACGTACTTCAACATCGCCGTCCAGCTGCAAGCCAAATTCAGATAGTACAGAACGCGGCCAACGAACTAGACGTCGACGGTAATTTGGTGTTCTGTACCACTCAGGTGATTGACCCAAGATTGGACGCGGGTAACAAGAACAAAGCGTACAAACAACGACATGCTTTAGCTTAGGCGTATCAGCTAACACACGAAGATTACAATAGTCACTTGGAGTACCAAATTTAGTTGGCATACCTTCAATCCAATCAACGCCAACAGCTTTACTCGCCTCTACACCATCTTCAAGACAGAGTTTCTTGTAATCTTCATCCAACCAAGCCTTGGCTACCAATCTTGCTGCTGGTAGCGGACCCAAGGTATGTATATATTCTGTCCAAGAGCGATGGTCTTCTGCAGAAAACAGACCCTTTTCAATAGCTAATTCTCTAACGGCAATTTCTAGAATTTCAAAATCACTTACTTCTTCAACCATCGGTGCCGCTTTGTGGCTATGTCCATGATCTTTATCAGACATAAATACCCCCTTCAATTTTTTAAATTTTGTATTAAGCCTTCTCTAACCATCTCTCAGAAACTTCTGTTTCCAGAGTGTCAGCCTCATATGTGTTGTTATATTCAGGCCACAAATCACTTTGCTTAAAAACAATGCTGTAGAACCATTCAACATCATCTGTATTGTCCCAAGCTTCATTCTCAGCTGGCGGACTCTCATAAACTAAACGCACCACCGTAGCTTCAGCACCTCTTGTATAGACCATGGTGCGGGAATAAAAAAGATCGGGCAGATCTTTAACACGAACCCTGTCACCAACTTTAAATTTTGGCTTACCCGCCTTTCCTGCAAAACACTGAGGATCACCGATTCCGGTCGCCATTTTGGCATGGTGGGTTCTATCGTAATTTGGTTTACTCATAACGTTTTTTCACCTCAGCAATTTTGTCACTTAATTCAATATTGGTAACAAACTGCTTATCTACCAAAATCAATGCTGCAGATAACAACCATCTTCCATAATATGGGAGTCCAAGATAGGCTGTTTGCCCAACATCTACATTTTGGCGACGACGCCTCTCTTCAGCGGTCCAGACACCACGCCACGCTAGACATTCACAAGTAGCAAAAGTATTTAACTCCCAAATCTCTTCTTCTTTTTCTTCGTAACGGATAGGAATGTCATACTCACCCCCAACATCATGGCAAGAACGCGTGTAAGCCCGCCAAAGGGTATGATCAATCATATCGGGGGATGGCGCATGAGTCTCGTTATGTAATGCTGGCTGAACCTGCCCCATCATAGCGAGGTGAGTATGCACCTCATTTCTAGTAGACGATGTCATCAATTCCTCTCCTATCAGTCTAAAATTCAGCCCTAATCAAACTGACTGAACACAAGTAGATAAATTTAAATACTGCCACCAATGAATTAAGATCCAATTCCCAGCCTATTAGGATATACCTCATGGTTAGGAATTCTCTTTACTTATATTGATTCAAGCTCGTTCAATAAACCAACATTAAAATCCGATATCGTTTATAAGAAGAAGCTATGCAAAGAAACACTTCAAAACTTATTCATGTTCAGTGATGAAATCAACGTGGCTTAGATCAAGACTTTAAAATAAGAAATTTCTTGCGCGGAATTAACTTACTTTAATTTGAGATAAGGCCTACACAACATTTGTAAAGAATAAAAAATGCCCCGACTAGCGGGGCAAATAATGAAGTTATCTAAAGCCCTTGTTAACCCAAGACTCTTGAGTTAATAAGTTTAGACTCACCAACAATAGACTCATGGTTTTTAATAGCGCCTAATAGAAGTAAATCCAATAATGGCTCCACAACCACGACAACTGAATAGCTTGCAGCAAATGCCATAACAGCGGTAAGCGTTTCTACGCCGAAACCGCTTCCATAAACAGACCAAAATGCTACCCAGGAAACAATGCCAGCCTGATAAATGGCTGAGAACTTTAATGATTGCTTGTAGGAAATATCTTTATAAGCAACATCTTCTGCGATAATTTTTTTCGCTAACACGTTTAACGCAAAAAGAGGAACAAGTAAGGTTGTAAGGTTCATGCCTAATTGAGGCAGATCGGTTGGAGCAAAGAATATACCCTGAAGCAACAAACCAAAAGTTAGGCCGATTGCCGCAGCACTTGCACCAAACAACAAGAACAGAGTGGAGCCCAAAATAAAATGAACCTCAGAAACGCCAACAGGATAATGCGGCAGAACCTGAAAGAAGCAAAAAACCAGAACTGAAGCCATTAATCCCCTGACTAAAATTGACAAGGCATTATCACGTTTGAAGCTATCTAAAATCAGCTTAATTGAATACGTGGCAGCGCCACCAGCTGTAATGGCTCCAAGCATAAGCTTCGCTCCATTTACAACACCAGGTTCAATATGCATATATCCTCCTGTGCACGTGTGCAACTGAAATAAAATTATTTTTTAAAATACGAAACACAACCTACACACTTTAAGGAATGTGAGTATTTCGTTTAAAAAAATATGACCCAAACCTCTTTTGAATACAAAGATTAAAACCCAATACTTGTTATAGGAACTTGGCTATAAAGACAGAAAATGAATGAAATAACGGATTAAACAGAGTAGAAATTCTCAGCAAATTCACGAAATTCCCTACAAGCCGGGCTTGTTCTAACGCTTTGGCCGCAAACCAGACTGATTGAATGGTGAGGGAGCTCAGGAAGCAAAGGGATTGAGGTGAAGAAGTCTTTATTTTTTACAATGGTTACCGGAAGGATAGATGCCAAACCTCCGTGAGTGAGAAATTCAATTATTGCACTGAGAGAGGAAGTTTCAATTTTGACATTTGGATTTATCCCGTGGTTTAAGCAATATTGGTCTATCTGTTTCCTGAGCGCATAATTCGCATTTAGTAATACTAAAGGGGTTTCTTCAAGAAAGTGTTTGCTCAATGAAGTTGAATCTTCCGAAAAATACTCACTACTAAAGACAACACCTAATTTCTCAACTAATAAGGCGCTACAGTGCGCAATGCTGGGACAAACATCATTATTAAGCGTATTACTAAACGCAACGCCAATATCAATCACACCTTCGATTAAAGAATCTTTAATCTCACTTTGTGGCATTTCTTCAACGCTGATTGAAATACCTGGGTATTTCTTTATAAAAGCGGCAATAAGAGGAGTGGTTAAATAATCGGTGATAGGAGTCATGCCCAGTCTTATGTAACCCCTACTTAAATCCTTAAGCTCCTGTACAGACCTAGTTGCAGATTCGAGTTCTTTTAATGCCCTTTGAGTGTGAGAAACATACATCTCACCGGAGGGCGTTAGCTTAACGTTTCTTCCCGACCTATCTAGTAGTTTCACCCCAAGACCATCTTCAAGCTGCTTAATTTGTTGTGATAGTGAAGGTTGAGAAATGTACAAGGCCTCTGCTGCTCGAGTAAAACTTTGGTACTCCGCAACCGCAAGAAGGTAAGTAAGAGAACGAGGGAGCAAGCTCACTTTTGGCATTGAATTAAGCCTATTAGATTTATTGGTTTTTAATCTTTGCAAAATATCAAATATTATTTCAACTTAATATCTAGAGAAAAAAGGTTAATTCTTATTAAGAATATAACTATGTTATTTAAAACTAATTATTTGTTTAAAATTGTTTAACATATTTTCACAAAACATCACTATGAAAGACCCACACAGGTTTATAAACACCCTTGACGTTGATGCACATAAAGCAATTATTGATCGTTTAGAAAGTCGCGCTAAAGATAAAGTTTTTTCTGACTTATTAGATAATTATTTGTTAGAGCTGAACCCATCAATGTCCGACAACATTCTTGAAATAGGATGTGGAACTGGGGTGGTGCTTAGAAGATTATTAGCTCTTTTCAGTGAGGTATTGAGTGTTAAGGGTTTTGATCAATGCCCTTCACTAATTCAATCTGGATTAAATCAAGCTGCGAAAGAAGGCGTTGCCTCTAAAATAGATCTAAGTATAGGTGACGCCCACAAAATTGAATCTGAGGACTGTGCCTTTGATATTGTTATTGCGCATACGGTTATCAGTCACGTGACCGACCCAGCAAAGGTACTAAAAGAAATAGGCAGGGTATTGAGCAAATCTGGTACTGCAATTATTTTTGATGGTGATTATGCATCCCTTTCCTACGCTTTTCCGGATCATGAATTTGGCAGCAAAGTTGACGAAGCGCTTGTAAATCACACATTCAACAACCCTAAAGTCATGCGCGATTTGCCTAGATTACTTGAAAATTGTAACCTGACACTTCATAAGGCTTGGGCTAATACAGTTTCCGAAGTTGGAAAAGCGAGCTACTTTAAGTCATTTGCTGATACATACATTGGTAACGTAGAAAAAAGCGGGGATTTACCTTCAAGTGCCTTAGAAATTTGGCGGAATGAACAAGAAAAAGCTAGTAGAAGCAATACTTTCTTTGCATCTTGTAACTACTATACTTATTTTTTAAATCGAGCAAAAATTTAACCAGCTATCGCGGCATTTTAAAAATAACTTCCCATGATTGATTAAGTATTCTCAATATTTAACACTGGAGTGCAGCTTGCCTTTAAATGACTGGATTATTCAGAATGAATCGACCATTAGGTTGTTGTTCTTTACGACCGCCTTTCTCGCCATATTTACTTGGGAAATCTTTAGCCCAAGACGGTTGCTTCTTTTGTCAAAGTCTCACAGGTGGTTTAACAACATTAGTTTAATGATGATAAACACCATCGCTTTAAGGTTTACTTTTCCATTCTTGGCTGTAGGTTTAGCGATATGGGTGGAGACACAGAGTCAAGGTATTCTTAATAAAACAGAATTCCCTTTATGGTTAAAAATTATTTTTGGCGTACTGATTCTAGACTTACTAATCTACTTCCAGCATCGAGTATTCCACTCAATCCCAATCCTTTGGCAGCTACATAAAGTTCATCATGCAGATTTAGATTTTGACGTCACAACGGGGGTAAGATTTCATACGTTAGAAGTACTCTTATCAATGCTCATAAAAATGGCAGCTATTTATCTGCTCGGCCCGCCCGCTATTGCCGTACTAATTTTTGAAATCTTATTAAGCTCAACATCAATTTTTAACCACGGAAATATATATATACCGCCTCACATCGACAGAATAATAAGGTATGCCATTGTCACGCCAGACATGCATCGCATCCATCACTCCAGTATTGAAGTTGAAACTAATTCAAACTTTGGTTTTTGCACATCAGTATGGGATAGGCTTTTTAAAACCTACACACCCAGCCCTCAGCAGGGGCAAGTCAACATGAATATAGGCATCTTAGAAACTCAACTAGGACATGAAACCAATAATTTGGTAAAAATGTTGTTAATGCCATTTCGCAAGAACAGCACTACGTTGAAAAAAAGAAATTGGCAATAACACCAAATCGAAATGAGTAACCTGAAAGACTTTCAAAGCATACTTTTAATGGTCACCATATTGGTGCGTAGAATATAGTCTCGCACTACTTTAGTGCGCATTGACCTTAAAAAATCTACCCCCTTACCTTTATACTTCGCTATTTGAAAGCATTCCAAATAGCAACAGCCACTCTTTTCCTTCAATTCAAAAGACACCTAACCCTAAGCTTATCTTCCATTCTAAATAATTGTATGCCTATAGATTTTCAAACCAAGCTGGCATGTAGCTTGCTTGTTTTGTTCTTACTTTTATTTGAAAAGGATCTAATTTGAAATGAATAAAACTGAGATGAAAAAAATAATTCTTGATGCGAAAAAAGCTAAAGATATTAGTTGGGAACAGCTTTCTAAGCATGTTTGTCTATCACCTGTTTTTGTTGTCTCCGCATGTATGGGCATGAACCATCTTGAAAAAGATAATGCCGATAAATTAGCTTTTGCATTAGGCTTAGACGCATCTATATCTAATGCACTACAAGAGTTCCCTAATAAGAAATGGGATCAAATTGTGCCTACGGATCCGGTTTTATATAGGTTTTACGAAATGACTGGAGTGTACGGCGAGACCATGAAAGAACTGATTCACGAGAAATTTGGCGATGGAATTATGTTGCGATCGATTTCTCAATGGAAATTGATAAAGAAGAAAATCCAGCTGGGGATAGGGTAGTAATCACTCTTAATGGTAAGTTTTTACCTTATAAATCTTGGTAGCCATTGTTATTAACACTTATTGTGAATGTTTCATTGTGCAATCTGAGTAGAATGTCAACAACTTAATTAACGCATTTACAATCACGCGTACGGCATCGAGTCGTACGCGGGTATCGCGCAAATGAATGCCTAACAGTTCACGACGAGCGCTGATCTGCTCGACCTCATCGGCACGCACGTTTGGATTCACCTCTGCCAAGCTCAACAGACGATTTAACTCCGCACTGAGCTCTTTCTCCATATGCTCAACCGCATCGGTCACAATTGACTGGCTTGCTTGCTCAGCAAATTCTTCAGCATGTTTAAACAAACACGAATCTTATCTGCTGACGACTTGATAATAGTTTCAGCGAGTTTTTTTATTTGGCGAGATATCAAACCGCGTAATGCTTCGTGCGGTAGTACTTCACTCAGATCATTACCTTTAATATCAAATAAAATGCGCTGACAACTCGGTGGCAAATAACGCTCAGCCTCTAATGCCGCCGGTGCCACACATTCGGTCATGAACAACATCTCAAGCATCACTGTGCCGGTTTTGTAGTCATCATGCTTGCACACCGTCACCGCGGCAGTTCCAAGCTCACTACTGGTCAGCAACTCCATCGCACCGCGTACCATCGGGTGCTCCCAGGTTAGGAACTCACGGGCTTCATGGGTCAACGCATCATCACGTGTCCAGGTGACGGTCACACCATGACTTGGCAAACCCGGGAAGCGATCTAAACGCATATTAGCGCCAGGACGCACCAGATCAGATTGACCACGACCACCTTGATGCGCCACACCGTAGGCATCCCAGAAGTTACGCATGTATTTCTTTAACTGCTTAGTGTGATCGCGTCTTGCCATATCAATCAGCAACTCAGCCGAGACCTCTTGGCGATGTGAATTCATCTCGAGTAAACGGTCACGGCCTGTTTCAAGCTCGGCATTGACCTGCTCAGTTTGCTTGCGACCTTTCATTACCAAGGCATCAACACCACCTTCGAGGGCTTGCGCTTTGCTCAACTCTTTCGCTAGGGCTTCTTGCTCTGCATCTGCAGCAGGACAGGTATGCTCAAACGCATTCAATGCCTCGTGGTACCAGCGGTACATCACTTCACTGACCGAACCTTCAAAATATGGCACATGAATCTTAACTGTCTCAGTTTGACCAATACGGTCTAGACGACCGATACGCTGCTCCAACAAACCGGGTACCGCAGGCAAATCAAACAGGATCAAATGGTGCGCGAACTGGAAGTTACGACCTTCTGAACCGATCTCAGAACAGATCAGTGCTTGTGAGCCTTCTTCCTTATCAGCAAAGAACACCGCAGCACGATCACGTTCGACGATCTCCATACCTTCGTGGAACATCGCCACATGGATCGCTTCTTTTTCTAATAAGTGCTCACGTAACTTAATAACGGTTGGCGCATGCGCGCAGATCACCAACACCTTTTCAGGCGCAAGCTCACGCAGCTTGGCAACCAACCATTCAACGCGCGTATCAATTTGTGGCCATTTACGCGGATAGTTTGTCTCGGGCGTAAAGTCGGTGAGGTGTTTGTTGTAATCCTTCGGCGCTTCTAAAGCGTAGCCAGTAACCTCACGACCCGGAAAACCTTCGATCGCTTGGCGCGTATTACGGAACAAGATACGACCGGTACCGTGACGATCAACTAAGCTGTTCAATCAGGCCTTCACCTTCTTCCCAGTTATCTTTACCCAGCAATTGATCAACCAGCTTTTTATCGGCTGCACTGAGTTTTTCACCATCAAGTAGACGCGCAGCTAAATCTGCAATCGGCTGATAATGTTTTTCTTCTTCGATAAATGCATCGTAGTCATGGAAACGCTGTGGATCGAGCAAACGTAATCGCGCGAAGTGACCCGCACGACCTAATTGTTCTGGCGTTGCGGTTAACAACAACACACTCGGTGTAACACCGGCTAAGGCTTCAATCAGCTCGTAGCTCAAGCTTGCCTCTTCAGGCGACCATTCAAGGTGGTGTGCTTCGTCAACAACCAGTAAATCCCAATCACCTTCCAGCGCGGCACGCGCAACAGTAGATGCACTAGTGAGGAACTCTAAGCTACACAAAATATGCTGTTCGGTTTGGAACGGATTGTCACCATCAGCCGCATTGAAACGCGCATCATCAAAGATAGAAAAGCGCAGATTGAAACGTCGCAGCATCTCAACGAGCCACTGATACATCAACGCTTCAGGCACAACGATCAATGAACGATTCACGCGCTCGGTCATCATCATGCGATGCATGATCAATCCTGCCTCAATGGTCTTACCTAAACCCACTTCGTCAGCCAGCAAAACACGTGGCGCAGGACGCGATGCAACTTCATGCGCGATATACAGCTGATGAGGAATCAGATCGACACGTGGTCCGTTCAAACCAAAGGTTTTTGAACGCCAGTTTTCCGCGTTCTGTTGCCAAGTTTGATAGCGCAAGCTAAACCAAATATCCGGATCAATTCGACGTGCGAGCAACTTATCTTGTGGGCGATTCAAACGCAGCTGATTGTTTAGCTCAGCTTCTGGCACCTCAAGTGCTTGTTCTTCGGCATCCTGGCAGTGATAGGTATACAAGCCCTCAGCTTCAACCACACGGATGACAAGCAAACGCTGACCTAGCTGATCTTCAAGGAAATCGCCTTCAGAGAACTCGACGCGGCTCAATGGCGCCGTGGCTTGGGCATAGCGACGCTTCTGGCCGCTCGCCGGGAATATCACCTCGATTTGGCGTGTTTCGATCTCAACGATGGTTCCCAAACCTAAATCGGGTTCTGCATCACTTATCCAACGTTGTCCGAGCGTATACACGGGCGATCCTCTGCAAAAAATACGCGCAATAGTTTACCGGAATGCGCCGAGGAGTACCTTGCGAGCTGAAAACTAGCCTTTTGTCACGATCTGACGAATCACATGATCCGCAGCCGCCAATCCAAAACTTGCTGTTACCGTCATTGCCACGCCAAAGCCCGCACAGTTGAGAGAGCTATCCTGCTGGTTTTCACCGCTTGAGATTGGCGCACTGGCTCATCTGACCACACCGCATGAACACCAAAGCGGCGTTTAAGGTTGCTCGAAAAGCCATAGTCTTGGCGCAGCAGCTTGCGTGTTTTTGCCAACAAGGCATCTTGCTCTGTCCGATGGAGATCCGATACACGCACACGGGTGCAATTCACCTGTCCGCCGGCAGCACCAATCGTGATGATCGGCTGCTTTCGGCGCGAACAATGCGCAATCATCGCCGCTTTCACACGATAGTTATCAATTGCATCAATCACCCAACCCTGATCAGTAAAAGTGATTCGATATTCTCTAGCGTGACAAAGTCATCAACCACATCAACATGCGCTTGCGGGTTAATCAGCTGAACGCGCTCAGCTAACACATCAGCCTTTAATCGCCCCAAGGTGTTATCCAATGCGGGTAACTGGCGATTGATATTGGACTCAGCCACATGATCCGCATCAATTAATCGCAATCGTGCGATACCGGTGCGCGCCAGCGCCTCAACCACCCACGAGCCGACACCGCCAACGCCCACCACGGTGACAGAGGCATCACGTAAACGATCTGCACCCTCTTCACCCCAAAGGCGTTCGACACCTGAAAAGCGGCGCTCAGTCATGATGGTTCTCTATAAACATAGGTCGCAATGATACACTTAGCGTTGATTTTAATGAGCTTACAAACCCTCTGTGCTGCACTTTGACCCCGACCTACCTGAAGTCGATGACCTACTTCAGCTATTTCTCAATGACACGCCTTTAATGGATGTACGCGCACCCGTCGAATTTAACGAAGGGGCTTTCCCGGCGGCCAACAATATTCCTTTAATTAACGATGAAGAACGTCATGTCATCGGAAAAACTTACAAGGATCTCGGCCAAGATGAAGCGATCAAGCTTGGCGTAGAACTCGTTTCTGGCACCACAAAATCGGATCGTTTGGCGCAATGGCAGCAGTTCACCCAAACGCATCCGGAGGGCGTGCTCTACTGCTTCCGCGGCGGCATGCGATCTAAAGTCACCCAACAGTGGCTATTTGAAGAAACCGGTGTTCGTTACCCACGCGTAAAAGGTGGCTACAAAGTTCTGCGTCGTTTTTTGATCGATCAACTTGAAGCGATATCGCCAAAAGTAAAACCGGTCGTGATTGGCGGTCGAACCGGCGTTGGAAAAACTAAATTTCTACAATCCCTTACCCCGAACCTCGATTTAGAAGGTCTAGCTTGGCACCGAGGTTCAGCGTTTGGCAGCCATGCTACCCCTCAGCCAACACAGATAGAATTCGAAAATAGACTCAGCATTGAGGTTCTCAAACTTTTCCATGGTGGAAATCCTTATTTTATCGCCGAGGACGAAAGTAGAAATATTGGTCATCGACACATGCCAATGAGCTTTTTCGAGCCGTTTAGTTTGGCGCCGATTATCGTTTTAGATGAAACGGAAGAGCATCGAATTAATATTACACATCAGGAATACATTATTGAGGCGCTGGCAGAGTTTGTAGAACTCCATGGTAAAGAAGCCGGATTTGAGGCTTGGGCCGCGAGCACTCACCGATAGTTTATTTAGAATTCGTAAGCGTTTAGGTGGTTTCAATTACGAAAAAATAAATAAACAATTACACGATGCGTTAAAACTTCATAAGACTCAAAACGATACGACGGCCCATCGCGCTTGGATCAAAAGTCTACTTATTGACTACTATGATTCAATGTACGAATACCAATTAAGTACAAAGTCTGATCGTATTGTATTTACTGGCAATCGTGATGATGTTCTAGAAAAAACTAGAAAAATTCCTACAAAATCCATCTTATTTAAATTAATTTTATATATTTAAAGTAAATTAAAAGTAGATACACTCTAAAAACTCTTTTTATTTTCTATTTTATTTGTTAGTTTATTAACAGGAATCCACTTCCTACATATACATTTAAGAGGATAAATATGTCTGATATCGCAAATCTATCAGCTGAAGAGTTGTTTGAATTAGCTAAAAAGAAACAAGCCGAAGAAATAGAACAAAAACGTGAAGCGGCTAAAAAAGAAATAGATGCCCTGCGCCAAAAGCGTCGTGATCTAGTGGCTCAACACAAAAAAGATCTGGCGAAAATTGACTCAGAACTTTCAAGCCCTGACAGGTCGTAAAGCCTCTAAAGGTGGTTCGCGCGCTTCTCGTGGCAGCAATATCAGCAATATCGTTTTAGAGATTCTTGGCAGCGGCGGCCAGATGAGTACTAAAGATCTGCAAGCAGCGCTAGATGATCGCGGTATCCCAGCACCCAGCCTCGCCCAGACACTTGCCTACCTAAAGAAAAAGGGATCGATTTCATCCCCTGCTCGCTCGGTCTACCAAGCGGCTTAAAAATCAAAGCCCCGCATTGCAGGGTTTTTTTATGGCAGCGCCAAACTCATTACGAGCTTCACCACGCCATACACACCGGCAATAAAGAGTACAGTTATAAGCACGCCCACGGCAATAAAGTCACGCGCGCGACCTTGTTTAAAATCGCGCTCTCGTTTGGCGTTATTTTGAATCCCAGCAAAGGAAGCTAGAACGCTTCCTAAGGTCTGCAGAAAACTCAGTTTTTTCTTTGTCATCTAACGCCCCTAAATGATGACTAAACACCGAGTGTACCCAAAGTTACTCTTTTAACTCAATTAACGATTGACTCATTTTCCATCGCCAAGTACACCTGATAGGCATTGCGGCGATGAGCGGCATCGTATGCAGGCATCGATTTATAGGTGCTCCAATCCTCTTCTTCAAAGGCAGACTCAAAATCAACCATATCTTCAACTGCTTTACCCATCACCGAACGTAAATGAGCAACGTACTCTCGCGTCATCCGAACTGCTTGATTGGGTCTTGCGCATGCGGGCCATGCCCCGGCACCAAAACCTTCAATCCATCTGTCTCGAGCTCTTTCAATTTCGAGAGCCACACTTTGGTATCGGCATCTCCGACTAAAAAGGCACGCGACCTTCAAAAAATGATATCGCCTGAGAACAACACACCCTCTTCAGGGATAAACAAGGTCAAATCCCCATCTGAATGCGCACTACCCAGATAATTCATCTCGAAGGTCAAATCACCCAAGCTAAAACGAGTTGCTTTGTCGATGATCTGATCCGGTGGTACCAGATAGGTTTGCTCATTTACCCAAGGTTCCAAAGACATCATGCGATCATCCAGCAAATTGGCCGCCGTTTCTGAGCCTAAATAGGTATGAGCACCCACCGGCGCGATGATCTTGGCACCCGCTTCTTTGAAGACTTGAAGACCATAGATATGATCCGCGTGGTAATGACTCACAACCATGTGCGTGATTGGCTTATCCGTAATTTCACGAATTTTTTGCAGCAACGTCCACGCAAGCGAAGGCGTACCTAACGCATCAAAAAGCACGACCCCATCGCTAGTCACCACAAAACCTGCGTTCGAGATAAAGCCTTCGTTCTCGGTCGCCATGCCAGCTTCGCCCTGAACGTAATACGCGTGCTCACTGACCTGTTGCACCGTCATTTTGGTGCCAATCGGTGGATACTTATCCGCCAATACAGGCAATGAGAAAAAGACTGACAAACAAACTGCTAAAAAACGCATCTCGACCTCTTAACGACGCGAACGGAAAAACGTGCGTAATAGCTCAGCACTTTCTTCCGCCAATACACCCCCCTCACACTCAGTCCGATGATTAAATCGCTGATCTGAAGGAAGTAAATCAAACACACTACCCGCCGCACCCGTACGTGGATCGCTGGCAGCAAAAACGACTCGCCCTACTCGCGCGTGCACAATGGCACCAGCACACATAGGGCAAGGCTTACCGTGACATACAGCGTGGTATCGGTTAACCGGTAATTCTCAAGGTGTTTCCCGGCCGCCCTTAGGGCTTGTATCTCGGCATGTGCTGATGGGTCATGACTTTCAATTGGTCGATTGAAACCCTCGCCGACAATGTCCTCACCACGCACCAATACCGCACCGACAGGCACCTCACCATGTGCTTCAGCTTGGCGCGCCAGCTCAGCGCGCGGGACATAAACATTTTCGTCGTTAGTGGTCATCTATTTTGAATTGGTTGATCAATATCAAGGCGGCATGCCGATACCGCTCGCTACTGTAGTAAACCTAAAGGCGAGTGACAGTCGTCATAACATAACAAGGAGCAACACCATGCAAGGCGAAAAACACGATCTTCACCACGAGTTTCCTGAATTCAATGACGCGATCCATGAGTTGAAAATGACCGATAATCATTTCAGACGACTAAACGACTCTTTAATGAAATATCACGAGCTAGATCACGAAGTGCATCGTAAAATGAAGAAACTGGCGCTTGAAAACACCAGCGACGATTACCTCGAGGTTTTCAGAAAAAAGCGCGGCTCAACCTCAAGGATCAATTGTTCGGCATGCTCAATGCACATGAGAGCATAACTCAATCCTGTGAAAAGGCAATCGGATTATTCGTCTGAAGGAGCTCTAAGCGAGCCTTTTATCGCATCTTTTGCGTCGAGCAACGGAAACATTTCTTGACGGTAAAGACAAAGTCTCGATAAATGCTTTGTGTTTCTCGCAATCACAAACGATCGCGCCACATGCGAAACGAGAAAGATGCTTTCATCTCTGATCGCATCAGCTTGATGACCTCTTTTTCAGAAAGACCATAGTCTTGATGAATCGCCTCAAACGGCGTCCGGTCTTCCCAAGCCATTTCAATGATGCGACTGATGTCGTGACTAGCAAGAACTGTCATTTATTCACCATCATTCCTTTTTTAATAAGAGATAGATAAATTAACCTTTAAAACTCAAAACTCACTAGCAGCCTTGTCTGAGACGGTAATGCCTTATTCCCACTCTATAGTCGCTGGCGGCTTGCTCGAAATATCGTAAGCAACGCGAGACACACCATGTACTTCATTGATGATGCGACGTGAGACTTCTTCTAGGAATTCGAATGGTAAATGCGCAAAGCTTGCAGTCATAAAGTCGATAGTACGAACAGCACGTAAAGTCACGACATATTCATATCGACGCGCATCACCGACGACACCAACTGATTTCACTGGCAAGAAAACCGTAAAGGCTTGACTAACTTCATCATATAGATTGGCATTACGCAGCTCTTCGATATAAATAGCATCCGCTTGACGAAGAATATCTGCGTACTCTTTCTTAACCTCACCAAGGATACGCACACCCAAGCCAGGCCCTGGGAATGGATGACGATAGATCATGTCACTTGGCAAACCAAGCTCCACTCCCACCTTGCGCACTTCGTCTTTAAACAATTCACGCAATGGCTCAACGAGTTTGAGTTTCATGTAATCAGGCAGGCCGCCCACGTTATGGTGAGACTTAATCACGTGCGCTTTTCCTGAAGCTGCGCCTGCCGACTCGATCACGTCAGGATAGATTGTGCCCTGAGCGAGGAAGTCGACACCTTCGAGCTTATTCGCTTCTTCTTCAAAAATATCAACGAACAAGTTACCGATGATCTTACGTTTCTTTTCTGGATCAGCTTCACCAGCTAATGCCGATAAGAAACGATCTTCTGCATTCACACGGATCACTTTGACACCCATGTGTTCTGCAAAGGTCGCCATCACCTGGTCGCCCTTCATTTAGACGCAACAAACCGTTATCCACAAAGATACAGGTCAGACGATCACCGATTGCCTTATGCAGCAAAGCCGCCACAACTGACGAATCTACGCCACCTGACAAGCCCAACACCACCTTGCCATCACCAACTTGCTCCTGCATTTGAGCAATGCTGTCGTTGATAATGTTGTTTGATTCCACAATGCGTCACAGCCACAGATATCGCGCACGAAACGCTCGAGAATACGACCGCCCTGCTTAGTATGGGTAACTTCTGGGTGGAACTGAATGCCGTAGTAGTTACGCGCCTCATCGGCCATACCCGCTAATGGTGCGTTATCGGTGCTACAAATTTTGACAAAGTTCTCAGGTAGCTCAGCGACGCGGTCACCATGACTCATCCACACATCCAACATGCCGTAGCCTTCGACTGTTGTGTGATCTTCAATATCTTTTAACAACTTTAGAATGGTTATGAGCACGAACCTGCGCGTAGCCATATTCATGTTTATCTGAGTTCTCAACACGACCACCGAGCTGTTGTGCCATCGTCTGCATGCCGTAACAAATACCCAGTACAGGCACACCCAAATCAAACACAATTTGAGGCGCACGCGGTGTGTCATCACCAGTTACCGTTTCTGGACCACCACTTAAGATGATGCCGCGTGGATTTTGTAATTTGATCTGCTCTTCACAGTTATCGTAGGGCCAGATCTCACAATACACACCGATCTCACGCACACGTCGCGCAATCAGTTGAGTGTATTGCGATCCGAAATCGATGATGAGAACGCGATGAGCATGAATATCATTTGTCATGGTGTGAACTTAACTTAAAACTATAAATAAAAAGGCGCAGGTCGTAGAACTACAACAACTGCGCCATTAATCTGTGCCGATCCTAATCTTAGTCGCGACGGTAGTTTGGCGCTTCTTTGGTGATCTGCACGTCGTGTACGTGAGATTCCGCCATACCGGCATTGGTAACGCGAACAAACTCAGGCTTAGTGCGCATCTCTTCGATAGTTGCACAACCGGTGTAACCCATACTGGCGCGGATACCACCTGTTAGCTGAGTGATCACATTAAGCAAGGGACCTTTGTAAGGCACACGACCTTCAATGCCTTCTGGTACGAGCTTGTCTTTATTGGTTGTCTCTTGGAAGTAACGATCGCTAGAGCCTTGTTGACCTGACATCGCTCCCAACGAACCCATGCCGCGGTATGACTTGTAAGAACGACCTTGGTAGATCTCAACCTCACCTGGGCTTTCATCAGTACCGGCCAACAGTCCACCGACCATTACGCAAGATGCGCCAGCCACGATAACTTTTGAGATGTCGCCCGAGTAACGAAGACCACCATCTGCAATCGCCGGAACACCTGTACCTTCTAATGCTTTCACTACATTATTTACTGCAGTGATTTGAGGTACGCCTACGCCCGCAACGATACGCGTGGTACAAATTGAGCCAGGGCCAATACCCACCTTAACCGCATCTGCACCCGCTTCAGCCAGCGCCAATGCAGCTGCACCGGTAGCAATATTGCCACCGATAACTTGTAAATCTGGGTAATGCTTTTTAATCCAACCTACACGTTCAATAACACCACGCGAATGACCATGCGCAGTATCAACGGTAACCACATCAACACCGGCAGCAACCAGTGCTTCAACACGCTCTTCAGTGCCATCACCAACACCAACAGCCGCACCGACGCGCAAGCTTTCAGAACTATCGCGGCAAGCATTGGGATAATCCGTTGCCTTTTGAATATCTTTTACTGTGATCAAACCGCGTAACTCGAAATTATCGTTAACCACCAACACCTTCTCAATACGGTGGGTATGCAGTTTCTCGAGGACCTCTTCTTTCTTGGCGCCCTCTTTCACCGTCACCAAACGATCTTTTGGCGTCATGATTGATGAGACTTTCTCATCAAGACGGGTTTCGAAACGCAAGTCACGACTGGTCACAATACCAACCAAATTATTACCATCGACCACAGGCACACCCGAAATGTTGTGCTGACGGGTGATCTCTAGTACTTCACCAATGCTCAAATTAGGTGAAACAGTGAATGGGTCGTGGATCACGCCACTCTCGTAGCGCTTAACCGCACGAACATGCGCCGCCTGGTCGTCTATCAGCATATTCTTATGAATGATGCCGATACCGCCTTCCAAAGCCATCGCAATCGCCAAACGGCTTTCGGTAACGGTGTCCATCGCCGCCGAAACAAGCGGGATATTAAGGCTAATGCCCCGAGTTAGCTGGGTTGCCAGGCTCACATCCTTAGGGAGCACATCCGAGCGCGCAGGCACCAATAAAACGTCATCGAAGGTTAAAGCTTCTTGATCTTGTGCGAAACGCATCGTATCTCCGGGGCGGCTAGGAAAATTAGCGCCTTATTATAGAATTTGGCTGCATTTAGGTAAACCAAATTACCTAACTAATTGAAAGTACAAATACTCTCAAAGTGGGTTAGAATAATTTCACAATAAGCTTCTGAGTGAGTCATGACACCCACGAAGCCAAAATAAAGACATGACACCCTAGGAACGGAGAAAACAATGAAAAATGTACTGATCGCTGGCGCGATTGCCGCCACTCTTACCCTCGCTGGCTGTCACGGCAGCGCTCCAAAAAAACCATATGTTCAAGCACCAGAGCCAGAAAAGCGTTCTGCGTTAGCTGCTATCGCAACTGCTTCAGCTGAAAACAAAGCGGCTAAAAAGCAGGTTTCGAATGGCGTGACACTGGTAAAATTATCAAAGGTGCTGAAGCACTGGTAGCTGAAGGTAAATACGCTGCAGCTCAAAGCGAAGCTATCAAAGCTTACTACCAAGCTAAAACTGCACAGAGCCAAGCGAAAACTCAGGTTGGCGCTGGCAACCCAAGCTACATTTATCAATAATTTATTGATATCTCAGCACGGAAGCCGGGCTAAGCCCGGCTTTTTTATGTATGACCGAAAATCGTGACATCTTTAGCATCAGCCGACTCAACAGCGAGCTGCGTCATGTTTTGGAAGGCAGCTTTCCCTACTTTGGGTGCAAGGCGAGATATCGAATCTCAGCATTCCGCGTTCCGGTCATCTTTACTTCAGCCTAAAAGATTCACACGCCCAAATTCGTTGCGCCCTCTTTAAAGGCAAAGCCAACCTGCTGCGTTTCAAACCCAAAGACGGTGACTCGGTAATTGCTCGAGCCAAAGTGGCGCTTTACGAACCACGCGGTGACTGCCAACTCATCATCGAGTCGATGGAGCCCGCTGGCGAAGGCGCTCTGCAACAAGCGTTTGAAGCACTCAAGCTTAAACTACAGAAAGAAGGCCTGTTTGAGACCTCGCTAAAGAAAGAGCTACCGATCCATCCGATGAATATCGGTATCGTCACTTCATCGAGTGGCGCTGCGATTCGGGACATGTTGAACATCCTGTCACGCCGACACCCGACCGCGACAGTCACTATCTACCCATGTTTGGTACAAGGCACTGAGGCACCTGCGGATATCCGCCAAGCCTTAAGTAATGCGCTTAAGCGTCAACAAGATGACGTGATTGTCTTAACCCGTGGCGGCGGTAGCATCGAAGACCTCTGGGCATTTAACGATGAGCAATTAGCGCGTGATATCGCCGCTGCTAACATTCCTATCGTCTCCGCAGTAGGACATGAAATCGACTTCACCATTGCGGATTTTGTCGCTGATCGTCGAGCACCTACACCATCTGCTGCAGCTGAACTGATCTCACCTGACCAGACTCAAGTCAGCGAACGATTAGATCAATTAAATGCGCAATTGACCCTTCGCACGCAACAAAACTTAGCGGCTAAACAAAAACAGCTACAACAACTAGAGCAACGCTTAGAGCGCCAACACCCACGTACGCGCACTCAACAACAGCAACAACGTCTGGATGAAATCCAAGTGCGACTTCAACGCTCTGTTTCTAGAGCTCTATTGAAGCAACAGACAGCAGCAACCAACTTAACTATACGATTACAACAGCAGCGACCTTCTGCGATTATCGAGCGGTTCAAAGAACGACTTTCATCTATGCAAAGTCGCCAAACGCGATCTACCGAATCAGCACTCAAGGCACGTCGTGAAAAATTAAGCGCTCATTCCCGTGAGCTGCATGCGATTAGCCCATTAGCCACACTTGAGCGTGGTTACAGCATCGTTAGCACGGCCAAAAACAAAGTGATCACTAAAAGCAGTGATGTCGTATCGGGTGATTCGATTAATGTTCGCTTATCAGAAGGCACGCTAAGCGCGACTGTCACAAAGACAAGCAAGAAGACTGATTAACGCTTCTTGACGTGTTTCATCATGCGGCGACGCTTATCCACCTGACGTTTTGTCAGTGTATTTTTTCTGCCTTCAAAGGGATTCTCGCCACCTTTAAATTCGATACGTAATGGCGTGCCGTGTAAATCAAAACATTCACGGAAACGATTCATTAAGTAACGTTGATATGTTGGTGGCACAGCATCAGTTAGATTGCCGTGAATCACAATGATTGGCGGATTCTTACCGCCTTGGTGAGCATAACGTAGCTTGATACGACGACCGCGTGTCATTGGCGGTTGATGTTCTTGAACAACCTCTTCAAGAATACGAGTGAGCTCTGGTGTTTTCATGTCAATCATCGCAGCGTTATAAGCCTGATCAACCGCTTCCATCAGATGCCCTACGCCACTGCCATGCAAAGCAGATATAAAACGCCATTCCGCAAATGCTAAGAAAGGCAAACGACGCAACATCTCGCTTTTAATCTGCTCACGCTCGTGACTATCTAGGCCGTCCCATTTATTGATACACACCACGAGAGCGCGACCACTATCGAGCACGTGACCGGCCAATGTGGCGTCTTGCTCACTGATACCCTGATGTGCATCAAGGATCAACATAACAACGTTAGCCTGCTCCATCGCTTGCAGTGTTTTAATCACACTGAACTTTTCAATTGCTTCAGCGATACGAGCACGGCGACGAACACCCGCTGTGTCAATCAAGGTGTATTGCTTACCGTTTTGCTCAAAAGGAATTGCAATCGAATCGCGCGTTGTACCCGGACGGTCAAACGCAACCACACGATCTTCGCCAAGTAAGCGATTAACCAAGGTCGACTTACCCACATTCGGGCGGCCAACAAGTGCAATTTGAATACCCTTATCTTCTTCCTCGACCTCCTCTTCTTCATCCTTTTTATCAGGCCAGATAAAGGTATCGAGAAGGGTATTAATCAAATGTTTTACGCCACCACCATGCGCTGCGGCAATCAGATGTGGATCACCTAAACCTAAGGCATAAAAATCAGCGCCGGCGACCGCTTTATCCAAGCCTTCACTTTTATTCACTGCAACGGTGATTGGCTTACCGGTTTTACGCAGCTCTTCTGCGATCGCTTCATCAGCGCCAGTCATACCATCGCGACCATCCAGCAAGAAGATCAAATGATCCGCCTCACCAATCGCGTGCTTCACCTGCTTTTCCATCAACACATCAATGCCGTCGGCCTCACCACTGATACCACCGGTATCAACAATGACATACGGATGCGCACCAATTTTTCCCACGCCATGCTTACGGTCACGGGTAATACCCGGCTGGTCAGCAACCAAGGCATCTCGTGAGCGTGTTAAACGATTAAACAGGGTCGACTTACCCACATTCGGGCGGCCGACCAATGCAATAACAGGAAGCATCAAGGACGTGCACTCACCTTAAGAAGCGTTAAACGACCACCACGGTCTTGCACTAAGACATGACCATTGATGGCAACAAGACCGGATTCGATCGGGTCACTCAGTTCAATACGCCCGAGAAAAGCACCATCAGCTGCTGACATGACATGGAGATAACCTTCGATATCACCCGCAACAACAACACCGCCTAAAGACACCACATCGGATGTCTGACGATTCTTTAGACCCTCTTGGCGCCAACGTGCAGCACCTGTATCAAGATCAAATGCCCATACCAAACCTTTGTCATCAGCGGCATATAAGCTTTTTCGATCGGTATCCATTGAGCGGTATGACGAGAAATTACGACGCCACATAGCCTGACCATTACGTGCATTGATTGCCGCAACCTGCCCTTGGAAGGTAGAAACATAGGCAACACCATCGAGTAACACGGGTGGCGCATCAATATCCGCTAAACGCTCAAGCTCTGAACGACCACGAGGAACCGACACAGTGGCATCCCAAACAACAGCACCTGTCTCAGTATTCAAGGCAATCAAACGACCGCCTGACAAACCAAAATAGACAACGCCGTCTTGCAACACAGGTGAGCTACTACCACGCAAGGTTAAAGCAGGAATCTCACGCTCAAATTGCCACAGTTGCGCACCATCAGTCAAAGATAAAGCCGTTACTTTGCCGTCAATGGTGCGAACGATAACGCGCTGATCATCCATCACCGGCGTTGAAAGCACCTCACTACTCACGCGCTGACGCCAAACAAGCTGACCATCAATAGCAGCAAACATAAGTAACTCAGCATCACGTGTACCGACAGCGACATAGCGCTCATTAACACCCGGACCGCCTGATAAAGTCGCTTCGGTTTCATTCGCCCAAATGACTTTGCCTGATGCGATATCGAGCGACTGCAACAGCCCTTCACCATCAGCGACATACACACGGTCATTAGAGATAGCAGGATACAAATGCAGACGATGATCATTCTCAGCTAAGCTAATTTGCCACACCTCACTGAGTGCCACTTTTTCATCAAAGTCAGTGAGTTCTGCGAGCGGATTTTTTCAGCTGGCTGAATGTAGTCAACAACACTTGAGCATGCGCTCAATCCAATAGCTAAAGGATGCGGTCGCCAATAAACGAATGATTGAGTGCAACTTATTTACCCTCAACTGGCGTGACATCAACAATCTTCATGCTGAGCAACCGCATATCGGTCACGCCACTAGATGCCGCGGCTTGATAAGCAGCAAGTGCTGCAGCCTTATCACCTTGCGCACGCGCAATGTCACCTTGGAGCTGTTCAAAGTCACCCTTCATGAAGGTGCCTGCCGCTGCGATAATTTCTTTAGCCGCATCGTATTGTTGCTGATCGACAAGCAATGCTGCTAAACGCAAACGCGCCAAATCGATTAACACTGGATCAGGTGCATTCGCCATAACCCACTCTAGTTCAGAACGTGCGCGATCTGGATTGCCTGCTTTGTAAGCTGCCTTAGCTTGTTGCATCGCTGCATAGCTCGCATAAGCAGTACCGGCATAGTCAGCTTTTAACTGTGTTGCTGTGTTATCAAAATCAGCGCCCGATTTTGTTGCCCGCTCGACTTGTGCAAACAACTGTGATGCCGCCTCACCTTGCGAGGTTTGAAACATTTGCCAGCCCTGCCAGCCAAAAATGATGCCGAAACCAAGACCTGCACCCACGATGATTGAAACGGCGTTTTCTTTCCACCACTTCTTCAGCGCTTCTGCTTGTTCGTCATCAGATAAATACGTACTCATTTGTTATGCCTCAAACTGCAAAGAGGTTAAAAACTCAGTGAGATCATCCCATGCCACCATCTCTTGGTCGCGTTGATCTCGTAAAAACTTAACGGCAATCTGTTCGCTCTCGACTTCTTGATCACCCAAGACCAAAGCAATCGGCGCACCAGACTTATCCGCCTTTTTAAATTGCGACTTCATGCTGCCGCCGCCGCAATGTGTCATCAAACGTAACGAGGGAATGCCATCACGTAACTGCTCAGCTAGCCCTAAGCCAATCTCTTGCGCTTTATCACCAGCGAGTACCAAATAGGCATCAACCGGTGGTGAAAGTTCATCGAAACGACCTAACTCTTCCATCACCGCGATCAATCGCTCAACACCCATCGCAAAACCAATCGCTGGTGTTTCACGACCACCTAACTGAGTGACTAGACCATCGTATCGACCACCAGCACAAACAGTACCTTGCGCACCCAACAGGTTAGTTACCCATTCAAAAACGGTGCGCGAGTAATAATCTAAGCCACGAACCAAACGCGGGTTGATTACATACTTAACGCCCGCGCGATCTAACTGCGCGCAAATGGCATCAAAATGCTGCTTAGACTCATCACCAAGGTATGTATCTAGCGTTGGCGCCCCTGCCACAATCTCCGCCATATCGGGATTCTTAGTATCTAAGATACGTAGCGGATTGGTGTGTAAGCGACGCTGTGCATCTTCATCCAAACGATCAGAAAATTGCTCAAAGTAAGCAATCAAGGCATCGCGATAAATCACGCGTTCTTCTGGCGTACCCAGGGTATTGAGTTGAAGCTCCAGACCATCAATACCTAACTCTTTCCACAGACGCGCGGTCATCAGAATCAATTCAGCATCGATATCTGGACCGGACATGCCATAAGTTTCAACACCGATTTGGTGGAACTGGCGATAACGTCCTTTCTGTGGACGCTCATGTCGGAACATCTGACCGAAGTACCAAAGGCGTTGTGTTTGGTTATGTAGCAAACCATGCTCAAGTGCAGCACGTACACATCCAGCCGTACCTTCAGGACGCAGGGTTAAGCTGTCGCCATTGCGATCGTCGAAGGTATACATCTCCTTCTCGACAATATCGGTGACCTCACCAATTGAGCGCTTAAACAAATCCGTCGATTCAACAATGGGCATACGGATTTCTGCATAGCCATATGACTTAAGCACTTGCCCAACAATACGCTCAAGAAACTGCCAGCGTGGCGATTGATCTGGCAACAGATCATGCATTCCACGGATTGCTTGAATATTTTTCAACATACCTTCTTACTACATTTGTCTAGGTTAGGTTGTGAATCACAACACCAGGGTAAAACGGGCCACATTGCCACGCGCATGAGGTGTTAAGTCATACAACTCGCCCCTTACCCAAAGTTCGGCTGACTCATAGTTACCCAACACAATGGTGTAAGGCGCATTACCCTCAAAGATCTTTTCGTAGCCGGAGTTATACAAACCCACCAGCTTAAAGCTGTCATCATCGGATTTAACGATCACCCAACAATCACCGTTCAGTTTGAGACGTACATCTGGAATTGCCGGCACTTGTGGTTGCACCTCGACCACTTCAACAGGTTTTTCTTCAATCACTGGGGCTTGAGCTGGCTCGATGAACATCGGCTCAGCAATAACTGGCTGTGGCTCTATCACTGGCTGAACGGGTGCTACTTCAACAGGCACTGCAACCTTTAGTTCAATTTCATCTTGCTTAAGCTCGACCGCCTGAACTTCTTCGATGGGTTCGGCCACTACAGCAGGCAGAGCAACACTCTCTACCTGAGGGACAAACTCAACAGGCGACTGAGCAATGACCTCTTCGGTCACAACAGCCTGCTCAGCAGTAATCTCTTGCGCTTCTTCACGCATAAGGTAGCCATACCACCAAACTACAAACAAGATCACAATCGCTAAAACAGTTAGCCAAGTCACAACACCAGCAAAACGACTTGCCACCGGCGAGTCAGTTGGTAGGTGTGGGGTTTTATCTATCTGAAGATGTGAGAGATCCTCTGGATGCGCTTGATCAAACTTGTCGAGCATCTCCTGTGCATTCAGACCGACCAAGCGGGCATAGTTACGCACATAGCCACGGACATAAACGCGAGATGGCATCTCTTCAAAATCACACTGTTCGATACCGCGAACTACATCTGTCAGAAGATGGAGCTTATCTGCCATATCCTCAATCGCGATGCCTTTGGCCTCACGCGCATCACGCAACAACTTACCAATCAAGATTTGTTGGTCAGTAGGCTGAGTTATTGTTTTTTCAACCATCGCTTATCAAGAGCCTAAAGCGACTCAATCTCCTTTGCTGCTGGATAACGCTTGCGTAACTCCGCCGCATATAACGCAGCTTGTTTCGCATCCCCCAATGCGTTCTTAGCGCGAACCCCGAGTAACAATAAATCAGCGGTTAGCGGGCTAATGCCTGCATACCGTTGCAAATAAGCGCGAACACTTAGCGACTGGCCCTTGCTGGCACTGATATGCGCCATACGCGCCAAACTTTGCGCGAAACCAGGATTACGCTTTAACGCAGCCCGGTAATAATCTTCAGCCTTTGCAGCATTACCTTGGCGCTCAGAACACTGACCGGCGTTATACGACACCACCCAGGGCGTTGGATAAAGCGGATTCTCTAGCGCAGCCTTAAAACGCGCGATCGTAGAATCGTATAGCGCTTGATCACACTCAAACGAACCCAAGGCATTCAGCGCATAAGGATCGTATGGATCAATCTTGACCGCTTTAGCAAGATGCTCACCTGCCAACACGGTTTTACCCAAGCACTGGTAGATAATGCCAAGTAGATTATGTGCAGGTGCTAACTCAGGATCGACAATGATAGCTTTGCGTGCATTCTTTAACGCTTCACCTAGCACACCCTCTTGCAGATAAGCCGTACCCAACTCCACGTAAACATTCGCTGCGCTACGGCGCTCAACCGGTGAACCTAATGCACCTGTCGTATCGACACCCGCTTTACTGTCCGTCGATGACGTCTCAGCAGTGCGTTGTGGATTTGACTGACATCCCGACAGCAGCATCACAGCTAAAAGTGTAAAAACGTATTTCATTGAGCATTGCCTCCTTGCGCTGCAACGGATTGATCGCGTCGTAATTGACGTCGACTTTTATCTCTTACCTTACCCACCAACTGACCACAGGCCGCATCGATATCATCACCGCGTGTTTTGCGTGTAATCGTAACGATTCCCGCACGCACTAAACGATCACGGAAGGCATCCACCTTATCTCGTGGCGAGGTGGTATAGCGTGTTCCCGGGAAAGGGTTAAAAGGAATTAAATTAATCTTAGAAGGCTCACCTTCTAACAAACGAATCAGCGCTTTAGCATGTGCGATCGAATCGTTAACACCATCAAGCATCACGTATTCCCACGTCACCTTACGCTTACGCTCGCCACTGACGAATTCTTTACACGCAGGGATTAATTCTTCGAGTGGGTATTTTTGATTGATAGGAACCAACTCATCACGCAGCTCATTGGTAGGCGCGTGTAATGACACAGCCAAGCTCACATCACATTCATCTTTAAGGCGACGCAAAGCAGGCACAATGCCCGAGGTACTAATAGTGACGCGTGCTTTAGCGATCATATAAGCCAAGTCGTCAGTCATCAGCTTCATTGCCGCGGTGACAGGTCCAAAGTTTGCCAATGGCTCCCCATACCCATCATCACCACATTAGTCGGTGAACGACCTAACTCACGGGTTGCTTGCCAAATTTGACCAATGATCTCACCGGTTGTGAGGTTACGGTTAAAACCCTGCTGTGCGGTTGAGCAAAACGAACAATCCAAGGCACAACCCACTTGCGATGACACGCAAATGGTACTGCGATCACCTTCAGGGATATGCACGGTCTCGATACGCTGACCATCTTCTAGCTCTAGCACCCACTTGGTTGTGCCATCGAGCGAAGGCTGTTCAAAAACAATCTCAGGAACAGCGATATAGGTTTTCTCAGCTAAGGCCTCACGAAAACTTTTTGGTAAATCGGTCATCTGCTCAAGATCAATCACGCCGTGCTTGTGAATCCACTTCAGCAAGTTACGACCATGAAACGGCTTGGCGCCGAACTCGACAGCCAGGTTTTCAAAACCTGACTTATCGAGGTCGAGCAGATTCATTTTGTCTGACGCCAAGCTCATAAAGGATGATTAGCGAGTGCGCTCGCAAACACCTTCTGGGAAGAAATACGCAATCTCTGTTGCCGCGGTATCTTCACCGTCTGAACCGTGGACTGCGTTTTCATCGATAGTTGATGCGTGATCAGCGCGAATGGTGCCGGCTGCAGCTTCTGCTGGGTTAGTTGCACCCATTAACTCACGGTTTTTCTCGATCGCATTCTCACCTTCTAATACCTGAACCATCACTGGACCTGAAGTCATGAAAGCAACCAACTCACCGAAGAAAGGACGCTCTTTGTGAACCGCGTAGAAACCACCGGCTTCTTCTTCACTCAAGTGAACCATTTTTGCTGCCACAACACGCAAACCGGCTTTTTCGAAACGATTGTAGATGTCACCAATGACGTTTTTAGCAACTGCGTCTGGCTTGATAATAGAGATAGTGCGCTGAACTGCCATCTTTAATTTCCTTAAAAAACAATTAGATAAGTAAAAATTTGAACCAATCTTCAGCACAAATGAGGGGCTGCTAAAGATTCAAAACTGGGCGCTTTTTCACCTGCTCGAACACCGCTAAAAAGTCTAGGCGATGGGCGGCCATTTTTCCTGAAAAAACCGGAGCTTAGTTTAACTGTCTGAAGGGTTTTCTGCTACACCTGACGGCCAACGCTTTGCACGTCTGGCACTTGCGCTAATTGGCTCATTACCCGCTCTAATTCTGCCAATTCGGCTATCTCGACACTGAATCGCATCTTTGCCCGCTCATGACGCTTATCTGAGCGTGTTTTCACCGCCAAAACGTCCACATCGGCATGTGTAAACACTGAGGTGATATCCCGTAGGAGCCCTTTTCGATCATAGGCCTTAACCAAGATATCCACGACATACCGACGCTGCTTTGAATGTGCATTCCAGGCCACATCAATCAAACGATCACGATTCGTCTCATCAATTCGATCGATTACTCTGCAATTCTGATGGTGCACCGTAATGCCACGACCACGGGTGATAAAACCGATCACTGGATCTGGTGGTACTGGCTTACAACAACGCGCCACATGAGTCAGTAGATCATTCACACCACCAACAATGACAGGACCCGAGCTACTGTCCGGCTTAGCCGGCTTCTTGGTGCGCTTGCGGATCTTTTCATCAACTTCTTCATCAGTCTCATGCGCCTTGGGCTGCAGAGTGTTTGCCACCTGTATTGCAGAGACATCACCACGACCAATTGCCGCGTAAAGATCGTCAACATTTTTAAAATTAAAGCGCTTGGCTAACTGATCTAACTCAGCTTTGGGTATTTGCGTGCGATGACACTCACGATCTAAGGCCGCACGCCCTTCATGCAGATCTTCTTCATAGTCTTGCTGCTTGAACCAATGCTTTATGCGATTTCGTGCTTTCGATGTGGTGACATAGCCCGAAGACACATTCAGCCAATCTCGACTCGGACCACCCTGCTTTGCTGTTATGATCTCAACGACATCACCACTTTGTAGCTTGCGCGTTAGCGTTGCCATCTGGCCATTAATCTTGGCGCCACGACAACGATCACCTACCGAACTATGTACTGCATACGCAAAGTCCACAGGCGTTGCACCAGCTGATAGCTCAATCACTTTATTTTGCGGCGTCAGCACGTAAATACGCTGCGCTTCGTATTCAACCTCATCCGCATCAGCCTCGTGCGTTGTCACCTCTTGCGAGAGCCAATTACGCATCATCGAAACACGCGACTCTAGTGCCGCATCGCTTGCTTTGGCCTCTTTATACATCCAGTGTGCGGCAACACCGCGCTCTGCATGATCATGCATTTGATGTGTGCGAATTTGAATCTCTACTGGCTTACCGTCACTAGCAATCACTGCGGTATGGAGTGAGGCATAACCATTGGGCTTTGGGTTGGCAATATAATCATCGAACTCTTTGGCAATAGGCTTCCACTGACTGTGCACCAAACCCAGCACTTCATAACATTGCGCTACCGTTTCAACCAACACCCGTACGGCGCGGACATCGAATAGCTGCTCAAAGGTAAGCTGCTTTTGACACATCTTGTTCCAGATACTGAAGATATGTTTTGGCCGACCCATCACATCCGCATGAATATCAGCTGCATCACAGATCTCACTTAACTCGCACAGCAAGTTCTCAACGAAACTTTCGCGCTCCAAACGTTTACCATCGAGCTGCTTAGCCAGATTTTTGTACTGATCAGGTTCGAGGAAACGCAGACATAGATCTTCTAGCTCCCACTTAACCGTCCAGATACCTAAACGATTCGCTAAGGGCGCATGTACCTGTCGGGTTTCGTAAGCAATGACGCGCTGTAACTCAGCATCGGTATTTTTTAGGTAGCGCATCAAACGTAATCGTTTAACTAAGACGATTAAGATCACCCGCACATCGCCAGCCAACTCAAGCAATAAGCGACGCAGGCTTTCGATGTTTTGTGCTTCGGTTTTGGCACCTCGATGAGAAATTTCGCGCAGTCGTGCGACTTGCTGAATCAACGTGACAACATCAGAACCAAACTGCTCAGCAATTTGATCAGCTACAAAATCATCTCGAGTGGGCAGCTCAGAGAGAAAGATACTCAGCAAGGTATCGGTATCGAGCTTCAGTGAGTCGGCGATATGTGCCGTATGTAGTAACGCCAAAGAACGAGACATGCCATCGGTATTGGTCTCGCCTGCATGTATTTTTTGCATCAGAGCGATCGCATGCGTTAAACGATCGATATCTTTAGCAGAGCGTTGCTGCGACTGCCCCGCTAACCATTGCGCAACAATTTCAGCGGTCAGCCCGCCGCCATCGGGAAGTGATTGCGCAACAGAAACCACTGACGGCCTCGTTATTCTCGTTCTTCAATCCACGCCATCTGGATGGCTTCAAGGATCTTTTCGCCACAACGATCTTTGTTGTCATCAAACTCAGGCAAGGCCATGGTCCAATTCATCAAATCAACAAAATTAACGTGCGTTGGATCCACATCAGGATGCGCCTCATCCAATTCGATCGCGATATCCAAGGTATCAGTCCACTTTAAGCTCATGATGTCTCCTTAGTGATTTTCTTTTGCATGGTTGATGGTGTACTTGGGCAGTTCTACAACCAAGTCATCATCACCCACCACAGCCTGACAAGCCAAACGCGAATCCGGCTCTAGACCCCATGCTTTATCCAACATGTCATCTTCGTCTTCGGTTGCAAAGTTAAGCGAGTTAAACCCTTCACGCACAATAATGTGGCACGTTGTACAGGCACATGATTTTTCACAGGCGTGCTCAATCTCAATGTCATTTGCTAAGGCTGCATCACAAATCGTGACACCCGGCTCACACTGAATTACTGCACCTTCTGGGCACAAATCGTCATTTGGCAAAAAGATAATTTGAGGCATGCTTTACCCTATTCCTTATTCAAACTCATCGACCTTATGGCCCGCCATCGCTTTGCGGATACCACTGTTCATTCGACGCTCTACATAAAATTCACAATGCGACTCTAACGCTTTAACCGCATCTTTAACCGCTTCAGCATCAGTGCTGTTTTCAGCTGCTTGTTTCAACGCATCAAGCTGTTGATCTACACCCGCGCGCTCTTCGGTATTCAATAGCTCATCAGCGTCACTCGCCAATGCTGCTGTTAGCGCTTCAATTACACGTGCCGCTTCAACCTTTTGCTCAGCCAATCGACGAGCCTGCATGTCATCGCCTGCATGATCAATCGACGCTTTCAGCATGGTCATGATCTCATCATCACTCAGACCATACGATGGTTTAACTTCAACGCTCGCTTTAACGCCCTGACTTTGCTCTTCTGCTTCTACATGCAACAAACCATCTGCATCAACCGAGAATGTCACGCGAATACGCGCAGCCCCCTGCCACCATTGGCGGGATATCGGTCAAGGTAAAACGCGCCAATGAACGGCAATCTGAGACTAGCTCACGCTCACCCTGCAACACATGAATCGACATTGCAGTTTGACCATCTTTAAAGGTCGTAAACTCTTGTGCACGCGCCACCGGAATGGTGGTGTTGCGTGGAATGACCTTCTCAACCAAACCACCCATAGTCTCAAGACCTAGCGAAAGTGGATTCACATCCAACAACAACATCTCGCCATCTGGCTTATTGCCTGCCAAGACATCCGCTTGAATAGCCGCACCAATCGCCACGACACGATCAGGATCAATACTGACCAGTGGCTCAGTACCGAAATACTCGCCCACCCGCTCACGCACATACAGCGTACGGGTCGAACCGCCGACCATCACAACATCTTTGATCTCATCCAACTCAACGCCAGCATCTCGAACCGCACGGCGGCAAGCCATCAAACTTTTCTTAACCAGCGGCTCAATCAAGGCATTGAATTGATCACGCGATAATTGACCCTGCCATTGCGAACCGTCTGGCAAATCAACCTGAATATCAGCTGACGATTGCTCACTTAAACTTTCTTTGGCCGCACGTGCTGCAACACTGATCTGACGCAACAATGAAGCATCAGCATTCGTGACACCCGCCTGCTGCAAAATCCATTCAGCTACCACATGGTCAAAATCATCGCCCCCAAGCGCTGAGTCACCACCGGTCGCGAGAACCTCGAAAACGCCTTTCTGCAAACGCAAGATTGAGATATCAAAGGTACCGCCACCTAAGTCATAGATCGCATGCACACCTTCTGCTTGATGATCTAAACCATACGCAACTGCCGCTGCCGTTGGCTCATTTAACAAACGAAATACATTTAAACCCGCCAGCTTCGCTGCATCTTTGGTTGCTTGACGTTGTGCGTCATCAAAGTAAGCCGGCACAGTAATCACCACGCCAGTCAAGGCATCGCCCAATGAAGCCTCTGCACGCGCTGCCAGTACCTTTAAGATTTCTGCAGACACCTCAATCGGACTAACATCACCTTGTGCGGTTTGAATACGAGGGACCGCTTGATCCGTTTGCGTAAATTGATAAGGCAAGTGATCACCAAGTGCTTTCACTTCACTAATTGCACGGCCAATCAAACGCTTTGCTGAGGCAATAGTATTGAGTGGATCTGATACCGCCGCTTGGCGTGCCGCTTCACCAACAATGATCTCTTCAGTGGTATAGCGCACAACCGAAGGAAGGATCGCATGTCCAGATTCATCATCTAAAGTGACTGGCTCACCACTGCGTACCGTCGCCACTAACGAATTGGTCGTACCTAAATCAATACCCGCCGCAAAGCGATGCTGATGCGGTGCCGTTGATTGGCCAGGTTCTGCAATTTGAAGTAATGCCATTACATCGCCTCTTCGAGTTTCGCTTCGACCGCTTCTGCTTCACGCTGCAGCTTGGTTAAAAATTGCAATTTACTTACACCTTCTTGTGCATCTTTTAACGCTTCATCAGAACTGTCATTCAATTGTGCTGCTAATGACTCAAGCTGCTGCTTTAAGTAACTGACGAATATCTCGCATCAAGCTATCAAGTGATGCAAAAGGGTCTGAGGTTTGCTCAACTTCGCTGAGTGCTTCACGCAACTCCATTTGCGCCATCAAAAAAGCACCATCACGCGTGGTTGCGGTTTCTTGATTCAGATCCACGCCCGCCAATTTGAGCTGATACATCGCACGACGCAATGGATCTTTCAACGTATCGAACGCTTCATTAACCCATGTCGCATGCTGTAGCGCGATACGCTGTTCGCTTTCACTTGCACTGGCATAACGATCAGGATGGACAACCTGCTGAAGCTGGCGATAGCGCTGCGCTAATGCATCACGATCCACATCGAATGCCACGGGCAGCTCAAACAGCTCAAAATAATTCTGCGACATGTCCATACGCAAATCCTTCAAGCAACAACGCCCGCTTTCGCGGGCGCCGTCGTGAGAACCGATCAACTCACGTTAAACGGTAAAACTTTCTCCACAACCACATTCGTCTTTGACGTTAGGGTTATTAAATTTAAAACCTTCGTTAAGACCTTCTTTGCCGTAGTCCAATTCAGTACCGTCGAGATAAACCATACTCTTCTGATCAATGATGACTTTCACACCACGATCTTCAAATACAACATCGTCATCATTAACGTCATCAACAAACTCCAGCACATAAGCCATGCCAGAACAGCCAGAGGTTTTTACGCCAAGACGAACGCCAACGCCTGAACCACGACTCTCGAGGAATCGAGAAACACGCTCCGCTGCTGATTCGCTTAAAGAAATCGCCACATCAAGCTCCGTTGATTAAGCCTTGGACTTTAGATCTTCGATTGCTGCCTTGATGGCATCCTCAGCAAGCACTGAACAGTGAACTTTCACTGGTGGCAATGCCAACTCTTCTGCAATCTCAGTATTTTTGATTTGGCTCGCCTCTTCCAAGGTCTTGCCTTTAACCCACTCAGTGAGCAACGAGCTTGACGCAATCGCTGAACCACAACCGTAGGTTTTAAACTTTGCATCTTCAATCACGCCATTGTCATTGACTTGAATCTGCAGACGCATCACGTCGCCACACGCAGGTGCACCCACCATGCCAGTGCCAACGTTCTTAGCATCTTTATCCAATTTGCCAACGTTGCGTGGATTTTCATAATGATCGATAACTTTTTCGCTGTAAGCCATGTCAGTTTCCTCTTCCGAACGTGCGCGGTACGCACTTTGCCGAATTATTCAGACTGCCAAATTAGGCGCGCGATTTTAACGCAAGCGCACCCAAATTGCCGTCTTTAAAGGTAATTTCTTAGTGAGCCGCCCATTGCACCAACTTTAGGTCGATACCGTCTTTGAACATATCCCAAAGTGGACTCAAATCACGTAGTCGCTCTACCTGGTCACGCACCTGAGACAGCACGTAATCGACCTCTTCTTCTGTTGAGAATCGACCGATAGTGAAACGAATCGAGCTATGCGCCAATTCATCCTCACGACCCAAAGCACGCAATACGTAGCTAGGCTCCAAACTTGCCGAAGTACAAGCACTACCCGATGAAACCGCCATATCTTTCAGCGCCATCATCAAGCTCTCGCCTTCAACAAAGTTGAAACTAATGTTCAGGTTGCCCGCGATACGCTGATCAATATCACCATTGACGTAAACCTCTTCCATATCGCTAAGACCATCGAGCATCTTGTTACGCAACACCATCAGGCGCGCGTTTTCTTCAGCCATCTCTTCTTTCGCTAAACGGAAAGGCTTCGCCCATACCCACGATTTGATGGGTCGCGAGAGTTCCTGAACGCATGCCACGCTCATGACCACCACCATGCATTTGTGCTTCTAAACGAATTCTTGGCTTACGACGCACATACAAAGCACCTATGCCCTTAGGACCATAAATCTTGTGGGCGCTGAAGCTCATCAGATCAACCGGCATTGACTGCATGTCGATCTCAACCTTGCCAGCACTTTGTGCACCATCAACGTGGAAAATCACACCGTGCTTACGACAGATAGTGCCGATCGCATTCAAGTCCTGAATAACACCAATCTCGTTATTCACGTGCATTACTGATGCCAGAATGGTCTTGTTAGTGATTGCCGCTTCGAATACAGCATGATCAACCAATCCGTTAGGCATTACATCTAAATAGGTAACTTCAAAACCTTCGCGCTCTAACTGGCGGCACGTATCAAGAACGGCCTTGTGTTCAGTTTTGAGTGTGATGATGTGATTACCTTTCTGTTTGTAGAAATGCGCCGCACCTTTGATTGCCAGGTTGTTTGACTCAGTTGCACCTGAAGTCCAAACAATCTCTTTAGCATCTGCATTGATCAATGCCGCGACGTTATTACGCGCTTCATCAACCAGCTTCTCTGCTTCCCAACCAAAGTGGTGAGAACGAGATGCAGGGTTACCAAAAGCACCTGAAGGCGTTAAACACGCGCACATCTTTTCAGCGACACGTGGATCAACCGGCGTAGTCGCCGAGTAATCTAAATAAATGGGAAGTTTCATACTGCTTGTTTACCCCAACTTAAGCTGCGTGACCGTTCAAACCCAAAGCATCTGCCAACTTGCCGCTGCGACGCGCCGCTTCACGAGAATGGCCGCGCTCAACTAAGTCAGCTAGGGTGATGTCAGTCAGGAATATAAAAATTTGCTGACTCAAATCATCCCATAAACTGTGCGTCATGCCACGCTGAATATCCGCAGAACTTGCAGGCGGATTACAACGCGTAAACTCAACCCACTCATCCACTGCGCAAATTACGTCAGCGATTGAAATCTCGTCCGATGCACGACCGAGGTAGTAACCACCACCTGGACCACGAACACCACGAACCAAGCCTTTGCTGCGCAACGCTGCAAACAACTGCTCTAAATAAGAAAGAGAGATACCCTGGTTTTCAGAGATATCAGCCAATGTGACTGGGCCATCGGTGCCATTCAGCGCCAAATCCAACATTGCAGTCACCGCATAACGGCCTTTGGTAGAAAGTCTCATTTTAGTGTCCTCGCTCTGAGATCGAAGAAGGTCGGGAGTACCCGAGTAAATTTGTCAGGTATCAATGTAGAGTAACCTACAAAAACAGTCAAGTTTTATCCCCCAAACTGACTATGGCTGAATTTCAGGACATCGATAAAGACATTTAAAAGCAATAAGTTAGCTCGCTTTCATCGAGCAAAATAAACTTTAAAGCATTAGCTATTTCTTAAATAGTTGCCACTTCTGCAACTTTTTGGGCTCTGACGAGAGGTGAAAAAATGCCCTTGATTGACACAAAAACGCAGCCATTTCCCAACGAAAATATTAGCCCGCCATTTATTCACAAGACCTGGCGCCTCATAAAGCGAAAGTTCAGGCAGATTGGATTGTCTCACCTGCTCTACCTCAACCTGCTCCGCATCGTGATAAACACGCAACACTGCATCGGGATCGGATTCACGACCATCATCAAATGCGTAGGTCAGATTGATCAAGCTGGTGTATTTCGATTGCTCTAATACCGTCAGCTTCAGATGCGCCTGACCAGGAAGGTACGATTCAAATTCACCTTTGTGTTCTGATAGCTCTGGGAAAAGGGTGAGTAAGGCTTGGTAGTTTTCTTCACACAAATCCAACAAGCGCCCCATCGTCGGCTCTCGATCAAGCGAACGAAGCAATGCGCCAGTCCAAGGATAAGGTGAAATAAACATACAAAAAGCATAAACGAAAAAACCGGCTTTCGCCGGTCTTCTCTGAATCGATGTTTAGTGTTTAAGCACCTTGCTGTTCAGCAATCTGCTTACGCACCTCATCCATATCCAATTCACCTGCTTTGGTCACAAGCTCACGGAATTGAGCTTCTGGCAACGCACCTGCTTCGCTGTAGATGATCACGTTGTCACGGAAGATCATTAAGGTTGGGATAGAACGAATCTGAAAATTCGCTGCAATGCCCTGCTCGTCTTCGGTATTAACCTTAGCGAACACAACATCTGGAAAATCTTCTGACACTTTGTCATAAGTTGGTGCGAATGATTTACAAGGACCACACCATGGCGCCCAGAAATCGACAATAACAAACGCGTTATCGGTAATAGTTGCTTCAAAATTCGCTTCGTTTAGTTCTACTACAGCCACAGAGGGCCTCCATACTTCGCATTAAATTAAGGCGACATGATAGCAGGACACCCCATATTCATAAACAAAAAAGCCCGGCAAAAGCCGGGCTTTCTAGCATTTAGCGATTATACGCCAAGCTCTTTTTTGATCACATCAACAACATTCGATGAATTGGTTGAATCTGCATCAAGCAAGTTACCTTCGTTACGGTAGTACTCAACTAATGGAGCGGTTTGCTCATTGAATACATCTAAACGCTTTGAAATCGCTTCTTCAGTTTCGTCGTCACGCTGAACAACATCACCGCCACACTTGTCACACACACCTTCTTGTTTAGGTGGGTTACTGCGTACATTGTAAATCTCACCACAATCAACACAGGTACGACGCGTAGTAAGACGATTCAAAATCTCTTCACGTGGTACAACCAAGTTAACAACTGCGTCCAACTTGATACCCATGTTCTCAAGCAAGCCTTTCAAAGCATCCGCTTGTGGAATGGTGCGAGGGAAACCGTCCAACAAGAAACCTGCTTTACAGTCGTCTTCTTTCAAACGCTCGCCCATGATGCCCATGATCAAATCATCAGAAACAAGCTCACCTGCTTTCATTGCCGCTTCAGCTTTTTTGCCAAGCTCGGTGCCTGCTTTAACAGCTGCACGCAAAATATCGCCAGTTGAGATCTGAACCGATCCATCCGTTTCAGTTAATAGTTTTGCAACGGTGCCTTTACCTGCGCCAGGCGCACCTAACAGAATGAGTTTCATACTTCCTCTCTTATACTTCTTTGATGCCGTTCGTTATCTAAGGGTCGACGGCTGTATAAGATTATCTAGGAAAACTTATTGATCTGCGATAAGGATAAACGTCGAGAGACTTTCCGCGCGCCGCAATCTCTTGAAGATCACACCAAGTTGATGCCTCAGCCAAGCCGCCATGTTCTTCACGAAACAATTTTCGCCACGCCGGATTGTTCATCAAAAACGTCATAAACTCTTCTGGGAACACGTCATTTTCGGCAATGCTGTACCACGGCTCGGATGCCATCTCTTGTTCTGGCGTCATCGCTTCAGGAAATTCACGGAAGCGACACTCATTAATAGGGACTATCTCGTCATAATCATAAAAAATAACGCGGCCGTGTCTTGTGACCCCGAAATTCTTCAAAAGCAGGTCCCCGGGGAAGATTCCTGAGGCCGCAATCTCTCTTAATGCATTGCCATATTCGCGCATCGCGAGACGTTGTTTCTCTTCATCCACTTGCTCGAGATACAAGTTCAATGGATTCAAGCGACGTTCTATATATAAGTGCGAGATAATCAGGCGATCATTTTCAATCGTGACTTTATTCGCCGCTTCATTCTTGAGCTCTTCGAGCAACTCAGGATCAAAACGATCTAAAGGAAAGGCAGCATGTGAGAACTCCCATGTATCTGCCATGCGACCTACACGATCACGTCGTTTAATAAAACGATTCTTCTCGATAACTTCTCGCTCGGTCACTTTTTTTGCACTACCAAAGTTATCTCGGATGACTTTGAACACATAAGGATAGGACGGCAGGTTAAACACCAACATCACCATGCCTTTAATACCCGGTGCTATCTGGAAGCGATCACTTGAGTTACGCAAATGATCTAAGAAGTCACGATAGAACTCTGCTTTACCCTGTTTGTGAAAACCAATAGAGGTATACAAATCTGCTGATGATTTGCCCGGCAAAATACTGCGTAAAAAGCGCACCACCGATGAAGGCACTTCACAATCCGCCATGAAATAGGTTCGCGCAAACGAGAAGATGTTCGTCACATCATTTTGCTCACTCACCACAGCATCGATAAAGATCTCACCTTTACGATTACGCAATAGCGGCAAGATAAACGGCTGCACTTCAACACCATTCAATGCACGACCAATAATATAAGCAGCTTTGTTTCGATAGAAAACAGTATTGAGCACTTGGATCTGAAAGTGCTTTGCCACGTACCCCGATGCGTTCTTAAAGTTTTTCGCAAATGAAATAAGGTGCTTCAAATCACGACGCTTATCTTCAAAAGGCACGCCTAAATCAATGCTATCGAGCAAGCGACTAAAACTTAATCGCCAACCATCTTGCGTTGGGTAAAAGCTTCTAAAGGGCGGATGTTCACCATCGATACGCTCTGTTGAAACTGAAGGACGTACGAATATATTGGCGTTGTGATAGAAGGCGCGCTCAAACAATCCAACAAAACACGAGTTATAGAACGTCTCTGCAAGCTCTGGTTGCAGATGATCGTAGAGCATAGCAAGATATTGAAACTTTACTTCTTGCAGCAAAGCCTGATCAGGCGCTTCTAAATCAAACCGTTCGCGCAGATCAGCAATCGCTTCTTTAACACGCATGTCATACAAGCTGATTCGATCACTGGTGTTATGAGTTGCCGCATTCCAATCACCATCTATGTAGTGTTGCCGAGCCGCCTGGGTATGTTCGCGAAAGATGCGGAAGTGACGATTGAAAGCCATCAACACAGCATGCGCAATTTCACGCGCTGTTTGATAACGCTCTGGATCAAAAGATGAAGGTGCTCCGCTACTCACCCCATCATTATCCGATAAAAAAACCGGTCCGCCACCTAAGTGACGAACCGGTGCTAATTTCCAAGAGTTCAAACTCATCAAAAGAACACTTGGAGAGGAGGCTTAGAACTGCTCTTCTTCGGTTGAACCGGTCAGTGCAGTTACAGAAGAAGCGCCACCTTGGATAACGGTTGTTACGTCATCGAAATAACCTGCGCCAACTTCCTGCTGGTGAGATACGAAGGTGTAACCCTCTTCACGTGCAGCAAACTCAGGCTGTTGAACCATCTCAGTGTAGTGCTTCATGCCTTCGCCTTGAGCGTATGCATGTGCAAACTGGAAGGTGTTGTACCAGTTGACGTGGATACCCGCCAAAGTGATGAACTGGTACTTGTAGCCTAATGCAGACAAGTCATCCTGGAAGCTTGCGATTTGAGAATCTGACAAGTTCTTCTTCCAGTTGAACGAAGGTGAACAGTTGTATGACAACAACTGACCTGGATTCTCAGCCAATACTGCTTGTGCGAATTCGCGAGCGAAACCGATATCTGGGGTACCAGTTTCACACCAAACCAAGTCAGCATATGGTGCATATGCAACACCACGACTGATTGCTTGCTCAAGACCGTTCTTAACACGGTAGAAACCTTCAGCAGTGCGCTCACCAGTACAGAATGGCTTGTCGTTCTCATCAACGTCAGAGGTCAACAAGTTCGCCGCTTCTGCGTCAGTACGTGCCAGTACGATGGTAGGAACACCCATCACGTCAGCTGCCAAACGAGCTGAGATCAGTTTTTGAACCGCTTCAGAGGTAGGGACCAATACCTTACCACCCATGTGACCACACTTCTTAACCGCTGCTAGCTGGTCTTCGAAGTGAACGCCTGCAGCACCTGCAGTGATCATGTTCTTCATTAGTTCGTATGCATTCAATACACCACCGAAGCCCGCTTCTGCGTCAGCAACGATTGGGAGGAAGTAATCAACGAACTCTTTATCTTCTGGGTTAACGCCTTTAGACCACTGAATCTCGTCAGCACGCTTGAAGGTGTTGTTGATACGACGAACCATGGTTGGAACTGAATCGTATGCGTACAAAGACTGGTCTGGGTACATGGTTTCAGAGGTGTTACCATCTGCTGCAACCTGCCAACCTGACAAGTAAACCGCTTCCAAACCCGCTTTCGCTTGTTGCATCGCTTGACCAGCAGTAATCGCTCCAAATGCGTTTACGTAGCCTTTCTTAGCGCCACCGTTGATCTTGTCCCACAGCTTTTCAGCGCCCATTTTTGCCAGAGTCAGCTCAGGCTGCACAGAGCCACGCAGACGCACAACGTCTTCTGCTGAATAACCGCGCTTAACATTTGCCCAACGAGGATTTTCAGCCCAGTCTTTTTTCAGCGCTGAAATTTGTTCTTCTCTAGTTGCCATGGTGTCTCCCAATAATTTAAGTGCGTGTGGTTTAAGACAAACTTGGTGTAAACTTTTTTCACACGGGTTTGATTTTGTGTGTGCAGATTGCCATCAAGCGCTCGAAAATCCAAAACAATTGTTTTAATTTAAATTATTGGGTTGGTTAATAAAAACAAAAAAAAACAATAGTTACGACACCAAAGGACAATTATCAATGACTACTAAGCTGAAAACACCGTATTACAAACAGAACCGTCTTAAGCAACTTCGTGCCTTTTGTCACGCAGCACAAAGTGGCAGCATCACCGAAGCGGCTGAAATGTTGTTTCTGAGTCAACCTTCTGTGACGTTGCAAATACAAGCGCTAGAGCGAGAAATGGAGATCACTGTTTTTGAACGTCGTGGTCCAAAGATCAGCCTAACGCCTGAAGGTGAAGTGCTTTATCAGCTTGCCAGTCCTTTAGTTGAAGGCATTGACCGTCTCGGTGAATCATTTGCAGCGCATATGGGTGATCTTCAGCGTGGTGAGCTCAATATTGCGGCGGGCGAATCGACGATATTGTATGTACTTCCAGATACTACAAAAGCATTCTCGGACGAATATCCAGGCATCAGCATGAAACTGCACAATGTGACTGGTCGTGACGGGCTCTCAATGATCCGCTCAGATCAGTGTGACTTTGCTGTGGGCTCGATGATCGATATTCCAGATGACATCCGCTACGAGCCGATTGTTACTTACTACCCTGCGCTGATCTGCTCTAAAGATCACCCATTGGCGAAGAAGCGTGAGATCACGCTCGAAGAGATCTCACAACACGGTTTAATCTTGCCACCACGCCATTTATCAACCTGGCGCATTGTTGAAAATGTATTTGAGCAAAACAGTCTTAAGCTAAATGTTTCATTGGAAGCAGGCGGCTGGGAAGTCATTAAAAAGTACGTAAAGATGAACATGGGCATCTCCATCGTGACCGACATCTGTTTGATGGGTGATGACGATCTCTGTGCGATCCCGCTGGGCAACCTATTCCCAACACGTAGTTACGGTATCGTTTCTCGTCGCGGCAAGTTCTTATCACCTGCAGCGGTTCGCTACATCGATATGTTGCGCGAGTTCTACGAAGGTCGAGATCCATCTGACGTTAGCGTTTGTGCATCGTGTAAGGATCGCCGCGTCGTTCGTTAAGCTTTACTGGCGCACGACGAGAATGCCGTCTTCGTCGGCATAGATCATGTCGCCTGGTGCAACAACGGCACCACAACAGGCAATCGTTACCTCGGTATCACCCTGTCCACCTTTCACGCTTTTCTGCGGATGGGTGCCGCGCGCTTTAACGCCTAATGGTAATTTGAGTAAAGCGGCTGAATCACGCACACAGCCGTGTACGACAATCCCTGCCCAACCGTTTTTCACGGCTAAATCACCTAGCATGTCACCCAGCAATGCGCACTGAGTAGAACCACCGCCATTCACAAAAAGCACCCGACCATTCCCCGGGGTTTCTAACATTTCACGCACCTTGCTGTTGTCATCGTGACAACGCACAGTGGCAGCAGGGCCAGAAAACGCGACATTGCCGCCGTAGTTATTCCAATGTGGCGCTAATACTTGTGCGTCTTTACCTAGCTCGTCAGATAGATCTGCGGTTGCAATTACCTTTTCAGTCATTGGTCTAAATCTCTCGATGATGGTGATGTACTAAGCATAAAGCAGCGATCAAGACATACGCGCAACATTGAAAAATATAATGCGAAAACGCTTCACATACTCATTAGTCTGCAGTGGTTAATTTCATTTGCAGAAAGGGTTTCGCATGAGCATCTCAACACACTATATAGACGTTGCTGGCATTAAAATCGAGAAAGGTCTACACGACTTCCTCGTCAACGATGCACTGCCTGGCACTGGCATTGATGCTGCAGCCTTTTTCGATTCGATGGCAAAACTCTTTGCTGAATTTGCACCTAAGAATCGTGCCTTGTTGCAAAAACGTGCTCAATTACAACATCAAATCGATGAGTGGCATCAGTCAAATGACTACACCGTCCGAAAGCTATAAGGCTTTCTTAAAAGAGATTGGTTATTTAGTTGATGAAGTGGCTGACTTCTCTATCAGCACTAAAAACGTTGATGCTGAAATCGCAACAACCGCTGCTCCTCAACTTGTTGTACCGGTGAATAACGCTCGCTATGCATTGAATGCAGCTAACGCACGCTGGGGCTCTGTGTATGACGCCGTGTACGGTTCTGACATGCTGCCGGAAGCACCTGCAAGCGGTAAAAGCTTAGATGAAAAACGTGCTGCAGCTGTTGTGGCTTACACCAATGATCTTCTGAAAACCTTCTGCCCACTCGCGAATGGCGAAGACTATGCCGACATCACTGGCTTTAGCATTCAATAAAGGCACGTTAATCATTGCGACAAGTGCTGGTGACACCACATTGAGCGATAACAATCAGTTCGCCGGTTATCAGGGTGATGAAAACAATCCATCACTGGTGCTGCTCGTACAAAACGGACGTTACATCGAGTTACACATCAATCGTGACCATCCTATCGGCAAAAACAGTGCCTCTGGCGTTTGTGATGTCATCTTTGAATCTGCCGCGACTGTTATCCAAGACTGTGAAGACTCTGTAGCTGCAGTTGACGGTGAAGATAAAACCTTGGTTTACCGTAACTGGCTAGGATTAATGAAAGGTGATTTGAGCACGGAAGTTAAGAAAGGCGACAAATGCTTCACCCGCACATTGAATGAGGATCGTGAGTACATCGGTAAAGATGGCTCTTTATTATCCTTACCCGGTCGTGCGCTTATCTTAGTGCGTAATGTGGGTCACTTGATGACAACCCCTGCGGTTCTCGATGCCAATGGCGATCAAGTTTTCGAAGGTCAACTCGATGCACTTATCACCAGCATGATTGCGATGCATGATCTTCAAGGTAATGGTCAAATAAAAACAGCCGCGAAGGTTCGGTTTATATCGTTAAGCCAAAAATGCATGGCCCAGAAGAAGTGGCTTTTGCTGTTGAACTATTCGGTAAGGTTGAAGATGCACTTGGCCTTGATCGCAACACTCTGAAAATTGGTTTGATGGATGAGGAGAAGCGGACCACAGTTAACCTTAAAGCATGTATTCATGCTGCGCGTGAGCGTTTGATCTTCATCAATACCGGCTTCCTCGATCGCACTGGCGATGAAATCCATACCGCAATGATGGCAGGCCCAGTGGTTCGTAAAGCTGAGATGAAAACCCAAGCCTGGATCAAAGCTTACGAAGACTGGAACGTAGATATCGGTCTAGCTTGCGGCCTAAGCGGCAAAGCACAGATCGGTAAAGGCATGTGGGCGATGCCAGACGAAATGGCTGCCATGGTTGAGCAAAAAGTTGCGCATCCTAAAACTGGTGCAAACTGTGCTTGGGTGCCCTCGCCAACCGCTGCAACCTTACACGCCATTCATTACCACCAGGTTGATGTCTGGGCTGAGCAAGAGAAAGTAAAGCAACGCGGTCTTGCCTCACTGGATGATCTTCTCACCCTGCCTTTGGCAACTGGCACCTATTCGGCTGAAGAGATTCAGCAAGAACTCGACAACAACTGTCAGGGTATCTTGGGCTACGTTGTTCGTTGGATTGATCAAGGTGTGGGCTGCTCAAAAGTACCTGATATCTCAGACACCGGTTTGATGGAAGACCGCGCAACATTGCGTATATCAAGCCAGCACATTGCTAACTGGCTTTATCACGGATGGGTTAACGAGAAGCAAATCATCGAAGCTATGCGCCGCATGGCCAAAGTTGTCGATGGTCAGAACGCGAATGACCCGACATACACCCCGATCGCACCGACTTATCAGGGCTACGCCTTCGAAAGCTCAAAGCAATTGGTTTTCCGTGGTCGCGATGTACGTAGTGGTTACACCGAGCCTGTACTCCATAGAAGCGATGCGCCTTAAGGAAGCCTTAAAGAACATGGCATTCAATGACTTAGTTCAAGCGCCGGTGATGAGATTCTTTTGATTTACACTTCATTTCACTCACTTTATCGAAAAGCCGGCTAACGCCGGTTTTCTGTATGACCAATTGCAGTTCCATGGATTAGCAATCGGTTCAATCGATGTACAAAACTACCTTGTACTTGTTTGGTCCTCTAACTGACAAAGTTATTAAGCCCCCTTCTTCGCGCGTGAAGGTGAGCAATCGCCTGATCAAAGATGACTTGCGCCAAATCATTGAACTTATCTTCATCTGCCTCAGCATCCATACGCTTAAGTAATGGATGTTCGCAAAGATTCGAAAGCTCAATGACTGGTTGACTGGCATCGGAGCGTCTTAAGCAACAAACCGTCTATAGCAACTCCTCCACCGCACATCACGATGCGTTGAATTTCTTGTGTGAGCAACTGCTTAAAAAGCCTTCACAACCTTGAGGATGCGCCGAATTATTTTGACTCATCTCGTAGTCATCAACTACTACAAACAAGCTGGCGAGTCGGTCAAAATCGATGGGTTGAATTGAGTCACGCTTGACTCTTTCGAAAAAACCTGCTCACCCAACGCATTCTTCACGCGCTCAAGTAAGCCTTTGTTGTCTTCGGCTGCTTTCTCTGCCTTTTCCTTATCCGCTTTATCTTCCAGCTCACCCAGATCCAGCGCACCCTTAGCGACAGACTGCAGTTTCTTGCCTTTGTATTCGGTAAAGTGCGAGACAAACCATTCATCAACACGATCGGTTAAAAGCAAGACCTCAATATCTTTCTTTTTGAAAACTTCAAGGTGCGGGCTATTTTTAGCCGCGGACAAGGTATCTGCCGTGATGTAGTAGATCTTGTCCTGCTTCTCCGTCATACGTTCGATATAGTTTCCTGCATCAAACGAAACATCCTGATCTTTAGAATCTGACTTGGTTGACGCGAAGCGCAGCAGACCACCAATCTTCTCTTTATTGGCGAAATCCTCTCCCGGACCTTCTTTCAGCACATTACCGAACTGATTCCAGAAAGACTGATATTTCTCAGCATCATCTTTAGCTAACTTCTCAAGCATACCCAGTACACGCTTTAACGTTACCGCTGCGGATGCTGTCGATCTTTTTATCCGCTTGAAGAATCTCACGTGAAACGTTTAGCGGTAGATCATCAGAATCGACTACGCCTTTCACAAAGCGTAAGTAATGCGGCATCAGCTTCTCAGCTTCATCCATGATGAATACGCGACGCACATACAACTTAACGCCATGACGCTGCTCACGATCCCACAGATCAAACGGCGCTTTACTCGGCACATACAATAAGGTGGAGTACTCATGTGAGCCTTCCACGCGGTTATGCGCCCATGTCATCGCATCTTCGAAGTCATGCGAGATGTGTTTGTAGAACTCTTGATATTCCTCGTCTGACACATCCGATTTATTACGCATCCATAGCGCCGTACCTGTGTTGACCTGCTCCCACTCTGGCTTTTTATCCGATGGTTTCTCTTTGCCATCCTCATCGAACTCAGGCGCGGGATCACTCAGCATCTCAACTGACATTGCGATGTGATCAGAAAACTTGTTAATGATGTTACGCAGGCGCCACTTATCCGCGAACTCCGCCTCATCTTCACGCAAATGCAATGTGATCTTGGTACCACGAGATGGCTTATCGATATTCTCAATGGTGTAGCTGCCCTCACCAGCTGATTCCCAGCGCACACCTTCATCGGCATTCATACCCGCACGACGCGTTTCGAGCACTACACGATCCGCAACGATAAACGCGGAATAGAAACCCACGCCAAACTGACCGATCAATGCAGAGTCTTTTGCCTGATCACCAGAAAGGTTCTGCAAGAAACTTCTTGGTGCCTGAGCTGGCAATGGTGCCGATCGTCTCGCCGACCTCGGTACGACTCATTCCAATGCCGTTATCTTCAATCGTGACAGTTTTTGCGTCAGCATCTACTGAGATACGGATTTTAAGATTTGGATCTTCTTCATAGAGCGCATCGTTACTCAGCGCCTCAAAGCGTAACTTTTCAGCTGCATCAGATGCATTTGAGACCAACTCACGAAGAAAGATTTCTTTATTCGAATAGAGTGAGCGGATCACCAGATTCAGCACTTGGCTGACTTCTGCTTGGAAATCGAGGGTTTCTTTTTGCGCGGTAGCCGACATCGTCGCTTTTCTCCCAGGTTTTCTGCGCATTTAGCGCAAATTTATGAATTCACCCACTAAATGGGGTCAACTAAGGACTTTTCAAGTGAGTTCAGATGAATTTTGGGTATAAAAAAGCCCGGAGTAATCCGGGCTCTTCGACCAAAGTGAGGATTACGCCTCAGCTTCTTCGCCACCTTCAGCTGCTTCTGCCTCTGCTGGTGCTTCAGCTTCTGCTTCTTCTGCAGGCGCTTCTTCAACTGGACGAGGCTCAGTCAATTTGATCAAGACCTTCAGCCAACAAGATTTTTGCCTTCTCTTCGCCGTTTACGTAACCGTTAGAACCTTTTACCGCGTGACGACCGTTACGCTTTTGGTAAATGGTGTACTCGGATGTCTTTTTTACTTCTTTCATGCCTTTCACCTTTAAATTGGGGCAATGCCCGTTCATGAGCGCGCGATTGTAGCGAGTGATGGATCAGATATCGACCCTTCGTTTCGTGTCCAAGTTGTGATGAAATCACATCAGAATTTTCAGGAGCCTCCCAACATGGACATCGTTGCCACTACCCCTTTCAAAGATCAAAAACCAGGCACCTCTGGCTTGCGTAAAAAAGTCAGTGTTTTTCAAGGCGAGCACTACCTAGAAAACTTTGTTCAGAGCATCTTTGACACCCAAACTGATTTAACCGATGGCTTATTGGTGATTGGCGGCGATGGTCGTTATTACAACGACACCGCAATTCAAACGATCTTAAAGATGGCAGCCGCCAATGGTGTTGCTCGATGTTTGGTCGGTTATAAAGGCTTACTCTCAACACCGGCAACATCTGCTGTGATTCGAAAATATTCCGCAAATGGCGGCTTAGTGTTATCCGCAAGTCACAACCCTGGCGGACCTCAAAGGCGACTTTGGCATCAAATTTAACGTGAGTAATGGCGGCCCGGCCCCAGAATCGGTCACCGAGGCTATCTTTGCTCGTTCACAAGTCATTGAAAGCTATAAAACACTATCTACTGATGACATTGACCTGAATACACTCGGCACCCAGTCGCTTAGCGGCATGGCCATCGAGATCATCGACCCCGTCAAAGACTATGCTGATCTTTTAGAAACCGAGTTTGATTTCGACGCTATTCGAAATCTTATCTCGAGCGACTTCCGCTTCGCCTTTGATGCTATGCATGCGGTCACCGGACCTTATGCGATTGAGCTACTTGAGAATCGATTAGGTGCCGCGAAAGGCACGGTCATCAATGGCATACCGCTACCCGACTTCGGTGGCGGACATCCTGACCCAAATCTTGCACATGCCAAAGAATTGCTTGCGATGACCCAAGGCAATGATGCGCTCGATTTTGCTGCAGCATCAGATGGAGATGGTGATCGCAATATGATTCTTGGTAAAAACTGTTTTGTCGTACCTAGCGATAGCTTGGCTATATTGGCGGCGAACGCGACCTTGTTCCCGGCCTATAAAAATGGCATTCCAGGAGTGGCGCGCTCTATGCCAACCAGCCAAGCCACTGATCGCGTTGCTGAAAAGCTAGGTATTGAATGCTTCGAGACACCGACTGGATGGAAGTTCTTCGGCAATCTCCTAGATGCTGGTCGCATCGCCTTTTGTGGTGAAGAAAGCTTTGGTACAGGTTCAAACCATGTGCGCGAAAAAGACGGCTTATGGGCAGTGCTCGCTTGGCTCAACCTCATCGCAAAGAAAGGTACTAGCGCTCAAAGCATTCTGGATGAGCATTGGGCAACTTATGGTCGTAACTATTATGTGCGTCATGACTATGAAGAGGTTGAAAGCGATAAAGCTAAGGACCGTCATGGATCAACTAGAAGCTCAAGCTACCCAACCTGATTGATTCGCAACTTCACGGACGAGAAGTCACTATGCCGATAACTTTTCCTACACGGACCCAATCGATAACTCGGTGTCATCGCATCAAGGTCTTCGAATTGGCTTTAATGATGGGGCTCGATTGGTTTTCCGACTATCCGGAACAGGTACCCAAGGCGCGACCATTCGTGTTTATTTAGAGTGCTATGAAGCGGATAAGAACAAACAACATCTTTCCGAGCGAAGAAGCACTTGGCGAATTAATTGCGATCGCTGCAGAGGTCAGTCAGATTGAAGCGATTACCGGTCGAAAAGCACCGGATGTGATCACTTAAACACCACGTTTCATACCAATTTGTTGCATCACAGCAATGGCAAGCTCTTCAATCGACACAGCGGTTGAGTCAACAAACTGAATACCCTGCTGACGATACAAGCGATTCAGCTGCAGTGATCTCGCGGCGACATTGATCAATACTCGCGTACTTCGATCCAGGGCGACGTTCTTCACGAATCTGATGCAAACGCTCTGGTGTGATACTTAAGCCAAAAAGTTTTTCTTTAAAGGGCTTTAGCGGCTCTGGCAAACGACCTTCCATAAAATCATCTTCGGTCAGCGGATAGTTTGCCGCGAGGACTTTATACTGCATCGCAAGGTACAAACAGGTTGGCGTTTTACCACTGCGCGACACACCCATTAAAATTAGGTCAGCTTTATCTAAGCCTTTAATGCGCGCACCATCGTCATACGACAAGGCATAGTTAACTGCCTCAACTCGGCGCTCGTATTCGCTCTCCGTTCCCATGCCGTGGGCTTTACCCACGTTCTGGTTCATCGGCTTATGTAATGCGGTTGAGAGATTCGGCAAAAAGATATCGAAGATATCTACAATTTCCGTTTTAGCTGTTTTTAACTGTTTGCGTAGCGATTCATCCACCACACTCGAGAAGACCAACGGCGCCACGCCTTCGCGCTCGGCAAAGGTATCGATCTCATCGACTAATTTGCTGATTTTCTCGGGAGTATCCTGAAAGGCACGAAAATGCGCATCCGTGGTGGCATTATCAAATTGCGTCAGCAGTGTGTGAACAAGCTTCTCAATCGTAATACCCGTACGATCTGAGATCAGAAATATTGCTGGTCGCTCTTCCATGTCACCCCCAAATTTGGACAATGAGTGCAGTATATGGGGAGTTATTCCGGCATCATAGGATTATGAGCACACAAGACACATCCGCACTTCGCGAGCGCCTCGCAGAACAGTTCAAATCTTTCGTGGACCCGGCCTTTGTTTTGGCAGAAGAATCCGAACGAAAGCCCTATGAATGCGACGGCTTAGCCGCCTATCGACACCTACCCTTAATCGTTGTGCTACCTGAAACGATTGATGATGTGCAAAAGATCATGCGCATCTGTCATGCAGAACAAGTACCTGTGGTTGCACGTGGTGCCGGCACCGGTCTTTCGGGTGGTGCACTGCCCTTAGAAAATGGCGTTCTACTGAGTCTTGCTCGCTTCAATCAAATACTCGATATCGATAAACCAAATCTCTGCGCCACCGTTCAACCGGGCGTTCGCAATCTGGCGATCAGTGAAGCCGCTAAACCCTTTGGTTTGTATTACGCCCCAGATCCCTCCTCTCAAATTGCCTGCAGTATTGGCGGCAATGTTGCAGAGAATGCGGGTGGTGTGCATTGCTTAAAGTACGGCTTAACAGTTAACAATCTACTAAGTGTGACCATCGTCACAGCTGAAGGTGAGCTAGTCACCTTAGGTAGCGGCGGTCTAGATTCTGAAGGGATTGATCTACTGGCATTGATCACCGGCTCAGAAGGCATGTTGGGCATTGTGGTTGAGATCACCGTCAAGCTATTGCCAATTCAAGAGCGTGCACAGGTCGTGATGGCGGCATTCGATCATGTTGAAACCGCCGGACAAGCGGTTGCTGATCTTATTGCGGAAGGCATTTTGCCCGCCGGTCTTGAGATGATGGATCAACCCTCCCTGCAAGCTGCAGAAGATTTTGTGCATGCCGGCTACCCCGTTGAAGCGGCTGCCATCTTGCTATGCGAGGTGGATGGAGATAACGAAGAGGTCTCTGAAGAAATCGCTCGTGTGCGTCAGCGATTGACTGACTCAGGTGCAACTGAAGTGCGTACCGCAAAAGATGACAACGAGCGCGCACGCTTCTGGGCCGGTCGTAAAGCGCCTTCCCTGCGGTAGGTCGTATCTCGCCTGATTACTACTGCATGGATGGCACCATTCCGCGTAAACACCTGCCGTATATCCTGCGTGAAATTAATCGCCTCAGTGAAGTCTATGGCTTACGTGCAGCAAACGTATTCCATGCCGGTGATGGCAACCTACACCCTCTCATTCTCTATAACGGTAATGAGCCTGGTGAGATCGAACGTGCTGAAGCTTTCGGTGGCAAGATCTTAGAAGCCTGTGTTGAAGTGGGTGGTTCAATCACAGGTGAGCATGGCGTTGGTCTAGAAAAGATCAATCAAATGTGTGCGCAGTTCCCACCCGAAGAGATCACGCTTTTCCATGCCGTGAAAGCCGCGTTTGATCAGCAAGGTTTATTAAACCCAGGTAAAGCGATCCCAACGTTGAATCGTTGTGCTGAGTTTGGCGCGATGCATATCAGTCAAGGTGATATGCGCTTCCCTCATTTGGAGCGCTTCTAATGACTGATAACACACAGCAACTGATTGATCAGGTTAACTCCGCTCTCACCAATAACACGACATTGAAAATTGTCGGCGGCAATAGCAAAGCGTTTTTACAAGCCTGTAACGCGCCAGACACACTCGAAATGACCTCACATGCTGGCGTTGTCAATTACGAGCCAACAGAGCTTGTTCTGACTGCTCGCGCTGGCACACCGATAGTAGAAATTGAAAAGCTGCTTGCCGATAACGGTCAGTATTTATCGTTTGAGCCACCCCACTTTAGCGAAAACACCACGATTGGTGGCGCTGTTGCTAGCGGTATGGGAGGTCCTCGTCGCCCTTGGGGTGGCGCACCTCGTGACGTACTTTTAGGTTGCCGTTTATTAACCGGCACCGGTGATGTCATGCGCTTTGGTGGCGAGGTGATGAAGAACGTGGCTGGTTATGACGTTTCTCGTCTGATGGCCGGCGCTCAAGGAAGTCTTGGTGTGCTTCTTGAGGTATCACTGAAAGTGTTACCTGCGCCAAGCAAAACAATCACTTTGACTCAGGATCTCAGTGAAGACTGAAGCGCATCAAAAGATGCGCGAACTCGCGGCTATTCCGATGCCACTCAGTGGTGCCTGTTACATCAATGGACAGCTTTACATTCGCTTATCTGGCGCACATGCCAGTGTGAATGCATGGGTAAAAAAATCGGTGGTGAGCGCTTGGCCGAGAACAATACCTTCTGGGAACGCTTACGTGATCATCAACTCGACTTTTTCGATCGCTCTAAACCTGTATGGCGTATTTCTCTACCACCAGCTGCTCCATCACTCGCCTTTGCAGACTCAACGCTTATCGATTGGGCAGGCGGTCAACGATGGATCATTTCAGATGCAGTGCCGGAGCAAATCAAAGCTGAAGCCTTGAAGCTAAAGGGTCACGCAAAACAGTTTTACGGCAATGCATCACCCGAGCCTTGGGCGATGTCTTCGCAAGCTGCATTAGCACCGATACAAAAACGTCTTAAAGAGACCTTTGATCCGAAGCGGATCTTCAATCCGGGTACGCATGCCGACCTCTAAGCTGCACCACTCTGCCGCTGCATCCGATGAATATTGGTTCGAAGAAGGCTGCTTCATTAAAGAGCAACTGAATGACGCTGATCATCCACAACTATCGATTGCTCAGGCACGCGTACCTGCTGAAGGCGTGACTGCATGGCACTACTTAAAAGAGACCGAAGAGCGTTGTGTGATTTTGGATGGTGTGGGTCTTGCCGAGATCGGCAAAGAGGCTTTCGAGGTGAGCGTTGGGGATGTTGTAGTTATTCCTGCGGGCGTTGCTCAACGCATCAAGAATACTGGCAGTAAGGACTTAAGGTTCTTGGCGATCTGCCAACCGCGCTTCCTTGTCGAAAATTACGTAACGCTGTGCCGCGCCAAAGTGATTCGATGCGCCAATCTTGATTTTGGCTCAAACGCACATCACGTGAGAATCGATGATCCATCGATTTATATAACTCACTCACTGTCAGTTCGTCTGATAACTCAATCGCATCAGCATACAGCTGGCCAGACGCTAAGATATTGATCAAAAAGAAGGTTTTTAACGAGCGTTTTCATGATGCAAACAACAGAGTGATTAACTTGATTCACTTTCTCGGCTGCCCGCCCATCTTTTGAATGCTGATTAACCCTTTCCCGAACAGTGATAAGCCCCTCAATTCCGGTGCTGCGGTAACATGCATCCCAATTTAGAACATAAAGAGGAAATCGCTGTGGAAGAGCGTCAGGTTGAAGTTGCTATCTTAGGTTGTGGTAGTGCCGGTCTAAACACCCTGAGTAAGGTACGTCCTGCAGGTAAAAACGTTGTGGTGATCGATGGTGGCGAGCTCGGCACGACCTGCGCACGTGTTGGATGTATGCCATCTAAAGCAGCCATTCAAGTCGCTGAAGATTTTCACCGCCGCGAAGTCTATTCACGCTTTGGCCTTGAAGGCGGCGAATCACTATCCCTCGATACCGAAGAAGCGATGGAGTATGTCCGTGATTTGCGTGACAACTTCGTGGATCGCGTACTTTCAAACAGCTCAGATAATTTCCCTGAAGGGTTGCTCATTGATGAGTACGCTAAATTTATCGAGCCAAATCTACTAGAAACCACCAGCGGCCAACGAATCCGTGCAGAACGCATCGTGATTGCTACCGGCTCTCGCCCAATCATTCCTGATGCTTGGAATGAGTTCCGTGATGACATCATCACTACTGATGAATTCTTCGAGCTCGAAACATTACCGGGTTCAGCCGTCGTCATCGGTCTTGGTGTGATTGGTCTTGAGATCGGCCAATCCATGAGTCGCATGGGTGTTGATATCACCGGTATCGACATGGCAGATAGCATAGGCGGATTAACCGACCCAGAAGTCAACGAACAAGCTGTGACCATTATCGGCAAAGGCTTCCCTATCTGGCTTGGTGCTGCGGCTGAATTGAGTCGTGCGGAAGATGGACGCATTAAGGTCACTGCAGACGACAACAGCGTCGTTGTTGATAAGGTCTTTGCAAGTTTAGGCAGAACACCTAATGTTGAATCGCTTGATCTTGGGGCAGCTGGCGTTGAACTCAACGATCGCGGCATCCCTGTTTACAATCCAAACACCATGCAAGTGGGTGATAGCCCAATTTACCTTGCTGGTGATATCGATGGCGACCGACCTCTTCTTCACGAGGCTGGCGATGAAGGCAAGATTGCCGGTTATAACGCTGCTACCGGTAGCAACACAGCCTTTTAAACGCAAAACACCGCTGAACATTGTCTTCAGTGATCCCAATATCATTCAGGTGGGCGCTTCTTTTGCAGAGCTCAACCCTGAAACCACTGCCGTTGGCAGCATGATGATCGCTCCCGTTGGACGCGCTCTGATCATGGCAAACAATCGCGGTCTTATTCGCGTTTATGCGGACATAACTAGTGGCAAGATGCTTGGCGCTGAAATGATTACTGTACGTGGTGAGCATCTCGCACATATTCTGGCGTGGTCTATTCAGCAGGAATTGACTGTTGGTGATCTATTACAGATGCCTTTCTACCATCCAGTAATGGAAGAGGCATTGCAAGCAGCCTTGTATGACTTGTACTCAAAGGTCGATAAGAAAAACGACACACCGATTACAGAGCTAAGACCTCTCTAAACAAAAAAGGCGCCTAATGGCGCCTTTTCTTTTGCTTCATTGCGTTAGAGTTTTTCTACGGATATCGACATACGCACAAGCTCGGCAAGTGAGCTTGCCTGCATCTTTTCCATTACACGCGCACGGTGAGCCTCAACGGTTTTAGCTGAAACACCTAAGGCGTTCGCAATCTCTTTATTTGACTGACCTGCTGTCACCATATCCATCACTTCGTGCTCTCGAGGTGTCAGGTTAGCGAAGCGCGCTGCCAAATCAGCAACCAGTGCTTTACTTGAGCGCTGCTGCTCTGCTGAGTTGACAGCACGACGAATTGCATCAAGCAGCACCTCGTCATTGAAAGGCTTTTCAATAAAGTCGATAGCGCCCTGCTTCATCGCACGAACTGCCATAGGTACATCACCATGACCGGTAATAATGATTGTCGGTGGCACCATTTGCTCTTTCGTTAGTTGCTCCAGTAACTCCAAACCACTCATGCCTGGCATACGAACATCCAACAGGAGAACGCCATGACGACCAGGATAATGAGAAGCTAGAAATTCATCCGCTGAAGAATAGGCCTGGACATTCATGCCGACCGATTCCATCAACCACTGCAATGAGCTACGCATTGCCTCATCATCATCCACCACCCAAATACTGGTTGCAGCATTCGTTTGTGCTTCCATGTTTATTCCTCGTCCACTTTATTATCTGAGCTTAACGGTAGCTCTACGTAAAACGTACTACCCTTGCCCTCATTTGAATTGGCATAAATCTTACCAGAGTGCTCTTCTACGATGGTCTTAGTAATCGCAAGCCCCATGCCCATGCCGTGCTCTTTGGTGGTGTAGAAGGCATCAAACAGCTTAATCAGCTGCTCTTCAGGGATGCCTGCGCCATCATCTTTAATTCGAATCTGGGCGCGATCATTTCCTCTTCAATTGCGTTTCAATAAGAATCGATCACCCTGTGCACGTATCTGCATCGCATCAATTGCATTTCGAATAAGATTAATCAACACCTGCTCGATCTGCACCGTATCAACATCAACCCATAAGGGCTGATCAAACAGCTTTTTCTCTAATGCAATTTTTCTTTACGGATATCGTGCGCCACAAGCTCGCAGACTTCGTTAACGATCTCATTAAGATTGATATGCTGACGAATCGTTTGTTGCTTAGTCACAAGAGCACGCAAGCGTTTAATGATTTCTGCGGCGCGTTTAGACTGCGCTGCAATCTGCTCAAGTGCCTTGACTAAATCCTCTTTAGTTCCCACATCGCTATTCAAGCGTCGCACACAACCATTCGCGAAGTTACTGATGGCGGACAAAGGCTGATTAAGCTCATGCGCAATACCGGTCGACATCTCACCCATCGTACTCAAACGTGCCACGTGTACCAATTCATCTTGGCGACGCTGCAGCTCATCTTCCGCTAGTCGCTGCGCCGTGATGTCGCGTGCATAAATATTCACATACTCCAGCTCTTTTACTGGAGTCACCAACAATGAAAATCGATGGTTAGAGGTTTCAATCTCGGTTTCGTAATCTGTGTTTTCTTCCAACACCCGCATAACAATTGTGCGCCAGTAGAGCGGCAAGGTCTGTCCAGGTCGGCAGTTCCAATACTTAAGTAAAGGCTCACTCGGGGTATTCGCATAAACGATAACGCCACGCTGATTAATACGGAGAATTGGCGAAGGACTCTCAGCCGAGAATGCGGCTAAAGCAGCAATTTCACGCTCTCTCGCTTTACGCTCACCCACATCGCGCAAAGTCACGGTGAACAACAAATCATCCTCAAGGTGTACTGGCGTTAAAGAGACCTCATAATCATTCGAATGACCATCTTTTGGATAGCCTTGTAACTCATCAGATTGAATGGGCAACTTTTCAAGTGGCGCTTGATAGCTTTCAAGCATCTCATCGAATCGCTTTGCTGATGAGGTATTAAAAGCGAGCCGTGAAAGCTCCAAGCCCAGTACTTGTGACAATCGTCTATCAAGCTGTCGTTCAGCGGTGGCATTCATATCGATAACATTACCGGCATAGTCGATGGTGATCATGCCATCTGCTGAGGCAGACATGGCTGCGGCTCGTAATGATTCAAGCTGCTCTACTTGGCTCTCGTGTTGAGTTCGCGTGCGTTCACGTGCGGTTAAAACCAAGTCGATAACATCTCTCACCCGCTCTTCCAAGATCAAAAGCTGGTTACCGGTTTTTGATTGTGTCTTTTCGGGCGCATCGCCCAAGGCGCGTGATGCGAATTCCTGTAAGCGACGGAGTACACGATTAATACGACCTGAAATCAGCAGCACCACCACCATAAAGGTCACAATGATTGCACCAGCACCTACGGCTCTTTGCTTGCGCTCAAGGTCGATCACCTTCTCTGAGGTTGCTAAAAAGCTTGAGCGCGGCATTAGCGGCATGAATAACAAGTTCAAGTCCGCATCGTCATACTGGGTAAATGACTGAGTTGTGATCAGGTACTCAAGCGATAACAGCTCAACATCCTCGCCCGCATCGACACGTGCCGTATCACTGGTAGCGAGAAGTTTTTACCCTCCGGCTCGGTTATCGCAACAATTGCTTGGTTATCGGTACCACCTTGTTGGGAGGCTGCCAAAAAGTCACTATCCACTCGTAGCAACATCACCAGATGCCCCATCATTTCAGGGCCGGTATCCCAAATCGGCTCAGTTACAACAAAATAAGGTGCGCCACCGAGGGTGGTCACAAAGACTTTTCACCCCGACTTGCCATTACAAAGGCCTGGTCTTCAAGCAAGCCGGTCGGAACAGGAAGACCTTTTGGGCTAAAGCCTTCACGCATGTTGCCATCTAAGTCCATCAAGATCAGATAGGTGGGCTGAGCAAGTTGACGCCAAAACTGTTGAAGCGGCATCCAAGGAGGCAATTCTTTGCGGTCTTCAAAGGCGGTTGTGAAAGGACCCCAAAATGTCAGGTCCATGTAGGTCGCCATACGACGGTGATTTGCCAAAAGGCGCATCAAATACACGTAAGACTGCTTATGTTCGTCGAAATTGATCAGTGCTTGGCGGGATGCTGACTCCAAACGCGTCTGAAGGGTTTCGTCAAAAATATCTTGAGCGCACCTGATTGCTGTCTATCGACAAGCCAAAGCACACTGATGCCGGCCAACAGACCAAACATCAAAACAAACACTGGCAAAGGTAGGCTGCGAAGAAACCGTCGCAACCACGAACGAGACTGCACCATAGAGGAATTATGTCAGAAGCTTAATAATGGAACGATATGCTTAGTGCTGAGTTTGATTGAATAACACGGCATGGCTTTCAACAGTGCTTCCTTGATGTGATGCAATTTCTTGAATCTCGACCAGAGAGCCTGACGGGCCTGTCTCAAGCACTTTCACGAAAAGCTTCTCAGTCCATTCCTGACCTTCTTCGTGGTGCGTCATGACGATCTCTACCTTTTCAGAAAGGCACAAGCGCGTGAGATCCGACTTCAAAAAGAGATGCTGATCATCAACGCGGACCATGGATGCGCGGAACAAGCCGAAACGAGCACAGGAAACCACCACCTCATGCGGTGTGATATCCGAATGTTCTGACAATTGCGCCATGAGCTCTCTCCTTTAAGAGTCGCAATCATATGAACTCAATCGGCAGTTCGGCTATCCTGAGCCCTACCAAGTTAACCGGGGAATTACCCTAAATGTCGGAAAAATTGGAAAACGCTGCTAGACCGAGTCTTTTGCGTATTTTGGCCGCTATTTTTTACGATTTCTGGCTTATTGCTGCAATTTGGCTGATCGGAACCACGCTAGATGCCGTCATCAGGAATGCACTGATGGATCATGTCGGTGATGGCAATTATCTTGTTCTTCAAGCCTACCTTTTGCTCAGCCCTTGGATCTTCTTCGCGTGGTTTTGGATGCATGGCGGGCAGACACTTGGTATGCGCTCATGGCGCATCAAGATTGTCGATCTAAATGGTGACCCCATCTCACGATCGGCAACCATTAAACGCTACCTTGCTGCCCTACTATCATGGCTAACCCTTGGGATTGGTTTTATTTGGGTGTTATTCGACAAAGAGAATCGTAGTTGGCATGACCTTATGTCAAATACTCGACTGGTCATGGTGCAAAAGCGAAAGAAAGCTTAGCGGACGCGTTTAAGTAGCCAGAGGGCTGAACCTAAGAAAATAAGTGATGGAATAATCACCATCAAACCTGGGCTGACACTGTATGCCACTGCGACATATGACATGGCACGACTCAATAGATAGAAGCTCGCTCCTAGGATCATGCCCGTAAAGATTCGTTTACCTCGTGAAGCATCACGCTGGTTACCTAGCGCGAAAGGAACCGCCAACACCAACATGACAATTGATGCGATGGGTGTTGCCAGCTTAGTCCACAAAGCCACTTCATACTCATTGGCGTTCTGACCGTTATGATCTAAAAAATCGATGTATTCAATCAGCTCAGTTGTTGAAAGCATGGTTGGTCTAACAACGGCCACCGCTAGAACGCTTGGATCGAACTGAGATTTCCAAGTTGCTGATTCTAATTGACGATTCGATAACGATAGCTCGGTAAATTCTGTCTGTTGAATATCTTTGAGTTTCCATTCTTCATTAATGTGCTCACCACTGTTCGCAGAGGTAGCCAGAGACAAGGTGTTATCTTTTTTGAAGTCGTAGATTTTGACTTGTTGAATAGTCGAACTACTGGTAACGCGTCGAATATTCACAAAGGAATCACCCTCTCTCGCCCAGAAGCCATGACGAGACCGCATCACTACCGTGCCATGTAATTTTGCGTGGCGATAATCCTGAGCAAAGTTCTCAGCGATGGGACCAAAATACTCTCCCATCAGCGCAACAACAGCCATCAACACTGCACCCATCTTAAGTAGTGCTTTAAGAAGATGATTACTTGAAAAGCCCACCGATCGCATCGCGGTTATTTCACTATGGCTCGCCAAACCACCGAGCGCTAAAAGCGCACCAATCAGAACCGCTACTGGGAATAGCTCATATAAATAACGTGGTGCAGATAAACTACCCACAATAAACGCATCAAGCGTCTCGTAGCCACGCCCAACATCTTCAAATTCATCAATAAAATTAAACAGCACCAACAGCGCTACTAGCGCAGTCAAGGTGGTCAAGGTAGCACGGGTGACTGTTCTGGCAACATAGCGTTCCAAGATAGTCATGACTTAATACCACTAATTAATTGTTGACGAAGCTTTCGCCATTTCACTGAATCGAAATACATTACGATACCCGCAATACCCAGCATCAAAGCAAGCAGCCAAAACAAGCCAATCTGATGCGGCACAACATCTTGCACAATCCAACGCTCACCAACTCGCTGCAGATTAAAAAATATAAAGTAAGTGAGAATCGCAAAGCCTAATCGACCATGTACCTCTTTGCGCGGTTCAGATTTTGATAAAACAAAAGCTAAAACGGTGAAAACGATGACACCTAAAGGCGCTGAAACACGATAGGCAAATTCTGCTTTAGAAGAGAGTAATGGTGAATCAATTAATGCACCCATCGAATAAGCCGATGTTTTAGTTGGGTGCAGTGTACTTTCCTTGGCATCTAGACGAAGAATGTATTCATCAAATGAAGAAACCTGATAATTCAAATCACCCGGATTTCCCAAATACCTAACTCCTGATGAAAGCACCACAAAGCGTCCATTAAGCTCAGAATCCAGAAATTGCCATGCTTCCTCAGATTTAATTATTCCCGATCTGCCATTCTGACGATCTTGAACAAAGACCTGCTGCAAGCGACCAGTAGTCTTGTCGACGTTTTCAGCATATACAACTAGATCACCTTTACGGAATTCATTAAATTTACCTGGCTGAACAAAACTTATGTCCGATCGCGCTTCGTCAATTGCTTTGAGCTCATCCTTTGCTTGTTGCGCCCAAGGCATAGCTTGGAAAGATAAAAATCCTGCAAGAAAAGCTATCGGTACTGCGAGGTAAAGTGTTGACTTAAACAAGCGAATTAAACTTATACCACTAGCTTGAAGAGCCACAATCTCAGAGTCACGATATAAGGCAGCAAGACTCCATAATGTTCCAAAGAAAAATGCAGGTGGCAAGATAACCCCTACAACCTTGATCATTTCTATCCCAAGGAGCTCAAAAAATATATTAGTGCTGATAACTCCCTCAGAAATTTCCTTCAAAATCTTCACCGACTTCGAAGCAAAAATAATCAAAAGAAGAATAAATACCACCAACAAAAAGGCCTTAAAAATATCGCGTATAAGCGCCTTCTCATAAATGGTCAAACGGGGTATCAATCTGCCATCCTTTCTGTAAACTGAGCAGAATCTAAAACTGCCTTAGATGGTTTGATATTACCAAAATTACCCCATCTCAAGTCAGATTATCCAACTTAAATTTAGGACTCTGTGATGCAAGTTTCAGCCACTTTTTTAGCGCTTGATACCTTAAAAACTCAATGCCTGATCATCCCCACCTTTTCATCCTCTTCTAAGGGCGATGCTTTCACACATATCGATCAGAAATCGAAAGGCGCGCTGAGCAAAGCAGCTAAAAAGATAAAAAACATTGCTGAGCCTAATACCTGTTCATTGCTAACTGACATGAACAACATTGCGGCTCAACGTGTTCTTGTTGGTGGCCTTGGTAAAGCACCTGATCTCAATGCCAAAAAATATGCCGCAGTAATTGCCGATGCCATCAAGGCTGCAAAAGCTGCGGGAGCGACTGAGGTCAGCATCGCATGCGGAGAAGATGTCAGCTTTATCAAAGAAGCAGTGATTTCAGCCTCAGAAACCAACTATGTTTTCGATGACTGTAAATCCACTAAATCTACAGCCAAGCCTCTCGCCAAACTTCGTTTTGTGATGAGCGAGCGCAAGAACGTCAAAGCAGCAACAAAAGCCGCTGATCAAGGTTTAGCAATCGCAAACGGCATAACCCTCGCAAAAACACTTGGCAATTTACCAGGCAACATTTGCACCCCTACCTATCTAGCAGATGCTGCATCGGACCTAGCACGCGGCAAACTCAAACTCAAAACCACCATCCTCAGTGAAGCACAGATGAAGAAGCTGGGCATGGGCTCATTACTGTCTGTATCTCGCGGCTCTCGTCAGCCTGCCAAATTGATTGTGATGGAATACAAAGGTGGTAAAGCCAATCAAAAGCCTATTGCGCTTGTTGGTAAAGGACTGACGTTTGATGCTGGCGGCATCTCCATCAAGCCTGGTGCCGGCATGGATGAAATGAAATATGACATGTGTGGTGCTGCGAGTGTGTTTGGCGCTATGCAAGCCTGTGTCGAGCTTGAACTCCCAATAAACGTAGTTGGCGTTATCCCCTCCTCTGAGAACCTACCCGATGGTGATGCGAATAAACCTGGTGACATTGTGACCTCCATGTCTGGTCAGACCATCGAGATTCTCAACACTGATGCAGAGGGCCGTTTGATCTTGTGTGACGCCCTCACCTACACCGAGCGTTTTGAACCTGCCGCCGTTATCGATATTGCGACTCTTACCGGCGCCTGTATTGTCGCACTGGGTGATCAAGCCAGTGGTCTGATGGCAAATGACGACAAGCTTGCTGATGAACTTTTGGAAGCAGGCCAATCATCTGGTGATCGTGCATGGCGCCTACCCATTTGGGATGAGTACCAAAGCCAACTCGATTCAAACTTCGCTGACATGGCGAATATCGGCGGTCCAAAAGCCGGCAGTATTACTGCAGCATGCTTCTTGGCGCGCTACACCAAAAAGTTTAAGTGGGCCCATTTAGATATCGCCGGTACTGCGTGGAAACAAGGTGCTGCAAAAGGCGCTACTGGACGTCCTGTTCCGCTATTAATGGAATTCTTAATGAAGCGTGCTTGCGTAATTTAAGTGACACGTATCGATTTCTATATTCTTAAGGCGGGCTCTGACAAGACCCGCCTTTCTCTTGCCCAGTTGGTTGAACAAAAAGCTCTGAGTCAAAAAAAGAGTGTTCATATTCAGCAACAATCTCTAGCTTCAATGCAAACTGATGTGCTGATTAATCTCACCGATGAAGTGCTAGCTAATTTCAGCTGCTTTGAACGATTGGTTGAGTGTCTATGCTTAGATGACGATGTTAGAGAATTAGGTCGTGAGCGTTATCGCTACTATGCCGAGCGCGGTTACCCAATTCACATGCACGAGATTGAATAAAAAGGGGCCATGAGGCCCCTTTTATTTCAGCAAATTATGCCGCAATTTGGCGATTAAGACTCAGCTTCTTCACCGGTAGTTTCGTTAACTGCTTTCATGCTCAAGCGAATACGGCCCTGCTTATCGATCTCAAGGACCTTAACCTTTACCACATCGCCTTCAGATAGCTTGTCGCTCACCTTCTCAACACGCTCTTCACAGATCTGTGAGATGTGAACCAAACCGTCTTTGCCAGGAAGAATGTTCACGAATGCACCGAAGTCCATCAAGCGAGCAACCTTACCTTCATAGATAGTGCCGACTTCAACGTCTGCAGTGATCAATTCAACACGCTTACGTGCATCATCGCCCGCTGCCTTATCAACAGAGAAGATCTTAACCAAGCCATCATCGTTGATATCAACAGTCGCGCCAGTTTCTTCACAGATAGAACGGATCGTTGCGCCACCCTTACCGATAACATCACGAATCTTATCTGGGTTGATGCTGAACGAAACGATGCGTGGAGCGTAATCAGACATCTCTTCACGAGGACCAGCGATTGCTTTAGTCATCTCGCCCAAGATGTGCAAACGGCCAGCTTTTGCCTGTTCCAAAGCGATCTCCATGATCTCTTTAGTAATACCGTTGATCTTGATGTCCATTTGGAGCGCGTTGATACCGTCAGAAGTACCTGCCACTTTAAAGTCCATGTCGCCCAAGTGATCTTCGTCACCTAGAATGTCGGTCAATACAGCGAATGCATCGCCTTCTTTGATCAGACCCATTGCAACACCAGCAACAGGTGCTTTAACAGTCACGCCTGCATCCATCAGTGCCAAGCTCGCGCCACATACAGAAGCCATAGACGAAGAACCGTTAGATTCAGTGATCTCAGATACCACACGGATTGAGTATGGGAACTCTTCAAGTGTCGGCATACATGCCAACACACCACGCTTAGCCAAACGACCGTGACCAATCTCACGACGCTTAGGGCTGCCTACACGACCCATCTCACCGACTGAGAATGGAGGGAAGTTGTAGTGGAACATGAATGGATCTTTGTAAGAACCCGCCAAATCATCAATGATCTGTGCATCACGCTCAGTACCCAAGGTAGTTACAACCAACGCCTGAGTTTCACCACGGGTGAACAATGCCGAACCGTGAGTACGTGGCAATACGCCAGTACGGATAGTGATAGGACGAACTGTCTTAGTGTCACGACCGTCGATACGTGGCTCGCCTTCCAAGATACGGCTACGAACGATCCTCTTCTTCAGCTTCTCGATGGTATTAGATACATCGTCTGCTTCGAACTGAGGCTCATCACCGCCACACAATGCTTCTTTAGCTGCGGCTTTCGCTGCATCAATCGCTGCGTAACGATCCATTTTGTCTGCTGTCTGGTACGCCGCGCGCAATGCATCGCCACAGGCTGCATCAACTGCTGCACCCAATGCTTCGTTAACAGGCACTTCAGCGACTTCCTGAACTGGCTTGTTCACTTCAGCTGCAAGTTCTTTGATTGCGTTGATAACGACTTGCATCTGCTCGTGACCGAACAGAACCGCACCTAGCATCACTTCTTCTGAAAGCTCACGAGCCTCTGATTCAACCATCAGAACCGCATCAGCGGTACCCGAAACAACCAAGTCCAAATCGCTGCTATCGCAAAGACCGGTCTTATCTTGATTAAGTAAGTACTGACCATTTTTGTAACCCACGCGAGCTGCGCCGATTGGGCCATCGAATGGCAAACCAGAGACAGCTAAAGCTGCTGATACACCGATCAATGATGGGATCTCAGGGTCAACTGCTGGGTTTAGCGACATCACGGTACAGATGATCTGAACTTCTTTAGTGAACGCCTTTGGGAACAGAGGACGAACAGGACGGTCGATCAAACGTGCTGTCAGGATCTCCTTCTCAGATGGACGACCTTCACGACGGAAGAAGCCACCAGGGATAACACCTGCCGCATAGGTCTTTTCTTGATAGTCCACAGTCATTGGGAAGAAGTCGCGAGCCATGCCCTCGCCTTTTTCACTTACGACAGTCACTTGAACGACAGTGTCGTCCATGTTGATCATGATTGCTGCGTCTGCCTGACGAGCAATCTCGCCCGTCTCCAATACTACTTTGTGATTACCGTATTGGAATTCTTTCTTAATCGGGTTCACTCGAGATCCTCTAGTGTTACTTACTTGCTTTGCCTGCGATTAACGACGCAGACCTAAACGCTTGATAAGGTCACGGTAACCTTCAACGTTCTTGCCCTTCAAGTAGTCGAGCAATTTACGACGTTGGTTAACCAGACGTACCAAGCCTTGACGTGAATGGTGGTCTTTCTTGTTGTTCTGGAAGTGTGGAGTCAGATCCAAAATACGTGCTGATAACAGCGCGATCTGTACTTCTGTTGAACCGGTATCTTGTGCGTTTTTACCGTACTCAGCGACGATAGCCGCTTTTTGCTCTGCACTCATTGCCATGACATTTCTCCTGTCATTATGACCTGCCGCAGCACTTTGGCTGGAGGACTCCCAACAATGAGTTCAGGCAGTCCGGGTCGGTTTAAAAAAACGGCCAATTGGCCGCATCAAATTTGGGTCGAGATTGTGCCGTAATTCACCAAGAATGTCAGCAATTTCTAATGTTTATTTGGGGTTAGCTCACTTCGGGTGGCAGCATCAAGCGTCGCGGCGCCACATTTCCATCCGGATCAATCTCCCCCAGACCAATAAATCGCTCACCATCGGCCTCATAGAGGCGCACCCAGCCCTCTTTAGGCGCCCCCGACACACGAACCGGATTGCCAAATTTGATATAATGAGCTGCATCCTCGCCCAAATTCACCACCGGCCAATCCTCAAGCGCGGTATCGATCGGGATCAATAGCGCATCGAGCGCCTCCTGCCCCTGCTCAGCAACCGCTATCAGCTCATCGAGGGTGTGCAGCGGCAGATTGGCATAAGGCCCAACGCCCGTACGGCGCAGACGCACCACATGCGCGCCACACCCGAGCTTTTCGCCCATATCTTCAGCTAAGGTCCGGATATACGTCCCCTTAGAGCAGACAACGCTCATTTCGAACTCGCCGTCAGTAAACTCGCCCAAATCGATGGAGTGAATGGTCACAGGCCGCGCTTCACGCTCTACCTCAATGCCTTGCCGAGCTAAGTAGTAAAGGCGCTTACCCTCATGCTTCAGCGCGGAGTACATCGGCGGGACCTGCATGATCTCACCTAGAAATTCGGGAATGACCTGCTCTAAAGACTCGCGCGTGATGCCATCAATCGAACGCTCCGAGTTAATATCACCGTCCAAATCACCCGTAGAGGTCGTCTGACCAAGCTTAACGCGGACAAAGTAAGTCTTGTTCGATTCGGTGAGATAGTAGACACCTTGGTGCCATGACCAAAGCACAGCGGCAGCATGCCATCCGCTAAGGGATCTAAAGTGCCAGTGTGACCCGCTTTTTGCGCTTGATAAAGACGCTTAACTTTTTGCAGGGCATCGTTGGAGCTAATACCGAGCGGCTTATCTAACAACAAAATGCCATCAACAACACGACCCTTCTTACGTCGCGCCATCGTTAGTCGTTCTCGTCTTTATTATCCGAGGCGATCGCCTTATTGATCAATGATTCAAGACGCGCACCTGTCTCAAGTGATGCGTCATATTCAAAATGCAGCTGTGGCATAGAACGCAGATTCATCAATTCACTGAGACGACGACGTAAAAAAGCTGCGGCTTTCTTCAGCGCTTGTTCAGCTGCTTTCGCTTGATCGCGATCCATCAAGGTAAAGAAAACACGTGCATGCGACATATCTCGCACCACGCGCACTTCTTGAATGGTGACTTGGTTTAAACGTGGATCACGCACTTCGTTACGCAACAACAGCGCGAGCTCACGATGGATCTCAGCACCAACACGTTCTTCACGACCAAATTCACGCATGATGATTAAACTTCGCGAGCAACCTCAATGCGCTCGAAGACCTCAATCTGGTCACCCGGCTTAACATCGTTGTAGTTCTTTACGCCGATACCACACTCAGTACCTGAGCGAACTTCATTCACGTCATCTTTAAAGCGACGCAATGACTCCAACTCACCTTCGTAAATAACCACGTTGTCACGCAGTACGCGGATTGGGTTATGACGCTTAATCACACCCTCAACAACCATAGAGCCTGCAATTGCACCGAGCTTCGAAGAACGGAACACATCACGCACTTCTGCCAGGCCGATGATCTCTTCTTTAACATCAGGTGATAGCAAGCCAGAGACTGCTTTCTTCACATCATCGATCACTTCATAAATGATGCTGTAGTAACGAAGATCCAAACCGCTCTCTTCGACCACACGGCGCGCAGACGCATCCGCACGAACGTTAAAACCGATAATCGCTGCACCTGAAGTCAATGCCAGGTTGGCATCTGACTCGTTGATACCACCAACGCCAGCCGCAACGATCTTAACGCGCGCTTCGTCAGCAACAATCTTATTCAATGACTCTTTAAGTGCTTCAACCGAACCTTGTACGTCAGCTTTAACAATTAAATTAACGTAAGCAACATCGCCTTCCGCCATCTTCGAGAACATCTGATCGAGCTTCGCCGCCTTTTGCTCAGCCAACTTACCTTCACGTTGACGCTCACGACGTAGTTCACCAACTTCACGAGCCTTCTTCTCATCAGAAACAGCGACTAGGTCATCACCTGCATGTGGCGCACCTGAAAGACCTAACACTTGAACCGGGATCGAAGGACCTGCCTTTTTAACTTGCTGACCGTTCTCGTCGAACATTGCACGCACACGACCATATTCAGTACCCGAAACGATTGGATCGCCTTGCTTCAAAGTACCTGACTGAATCAAAACAGTCGCAACCGGGCCTCGACCTTTATCCAAGCTCGATTCAACAATGATGCCCTTCGCAGGTCCATCTTCTACAACGCTGAGTTCAAGACCCTCTGCTTGCAATAGAACCGCTTCAAGCAACTGATCGATACCTTCACCGCTCTGTGCAGAGACACGAATAAACTGAACATCGCCGCCCCAATCTTCTGGAACGACTTCTTCAGCCACTAGCTCTTGCATCACGCGATCTGGATTTGCCTCCGGCTTATCCATTTTGTTGATTGCAACAACCATTGGAACGCCAGCCGCACGTGCGTGCTGAATCGCTTCTTTGGTTTGCGGCATTACGCCGTCATCTGATGCAACAACCAAGATAATAATGTCTGTCGCTTTCGCGCCACGTGCACGCATAGCAGAGAATGCCGCGTGACCTGGGGTGTCGAGGAACGAGATCATGCCGTGATCGGTATTCACATGATACGCACCAATGTGCTGTGTAATACCACCAGCCTCACCTGCGGTTACGCGACTCTTACGAATGTAGTCGAGCAATGAGGTCTTACCATGGTCAACGTGACCCATGATGGTGACAACCGGTGCACGTGGCACCAACTCGCCCGCATCAAGCTGCTCATCAACCAATGACAAGACAGTCTCTTCAACGTCGACTTTCTTCTCTTCAACTGACTCGTGACCAAGCTCACCGACAACCAACATCGCGGTATCTTGATCAAGCGGTTGGATTGATGGTGACCATCATGCCCATACCCATCAAGACCTTGATGATCTCAGATGATTTGATCGACATACGCCCTGCCAAATCGGCAACGGTAATAGTCTCTGGCACTTCTACCGTGAGCTTTTTAACTTCAACCGGCTTTTGGAAACCGTGCTGAGTCTCTTGCTCAATATGCTTTGACTTGCGACCACCTTTAGGGCGCTTACCACGGTTCTCATCCGATACGTGAAGTTCACGACGACGACCATGACCTGCGTGCTTCTTGCTACCGCGACCATCGTCATTGCCGCCTTCTTTAGATTCTTTAGCAGGTGCTTGGCGCATACGCTTAGGACCTTTCTTGTCCTTATCCGCATCGTCTTTCTTCTTTTCAGCTTCAGCTTGCTTTTGTGCCTCTGCTTCAGCTTCTGCCGCTTTACGCGCTTCTTCAGCTTTTGCACGCGCTGCATCTTCTTCAGCACGCAACACTTCGTTCGCTTTCTTACGTGCATCATCTTGTGCAGATGCGGCTTCGCGTTGTGCACGCTGCTCAGCAAGTGCGCGCTCAGCTGCTGCTAATTCTTCTTGCGCCTTCTCTGAAGGATCAACTTTAGGCGCTGCATCTTTCTTAACAATGGTGCGCTTACGACGGACTTCGACGTTAACCGTCTTAGTACCACGTGTAGCAGCGCGACCTGATGCACCACCTGAGCCTACTTTTAGCTCAGTGGTTGAACGGCGCTTCAAAGTCACCTTCTTATCGCCTTTCTTTTCGTCTTTACCGTGACTACGACGCAGGTGATTCAGTAGTGCTACTTTTTCCTGCTCGGTGATCAAATCGCTTTCACTCGACTTTGCTACACCTGCATCACCGAGTTGCTTAAGCAAACGATCTACTGGAATACCAACATCAGAGGCTAATTGACTGACTGTAACTTCACTCATGTCTTTACCCTTATCGCTTATTCAGCTTCCTCAGCAAACCAAGGCGCACGCGCTGTCATAATCAGCTCACCTGCACGCTCTTCGGTCATACCTGCAATTTCCATCAACTCATCGGTCGCAGCTTCAGCAAATCTTCCATGGTGCACATGCCGCGCGCAGCTAATTGATGCGCCAACTGTTCGTCCATACCGTCCATCGTCAGCAAATCCTCTGCTGGCTCGCCATCACCTAAGGTTTCTTCCTTAGCAATAGCGCGAGTCAACATCGCATCGTTAGCACGGTTACGTAACTCTTCGACGATCTCTTCATCAAACTCTTCAATCGCCAACATCTCATCGATATCAACGTAAGCCACTTCATCGATGGTCGAGAAGCCTTCTTGAACCAGAATCAATGCAACTTCTTCATCCACATCGAGCTGCTCCATAAAGCGCTCAACATATTTCTGGGCTTCTTCTTGGTTCTTCTCTTCCGCTTGCTCTTCGCTCATCACGTTGAGCTCCCAGCCAGTCAATTGACTCGCTAGGCGAACGTTTTGGCCACCACGACCGATCGCTTGTGAAAGATTTTCATCTTTAACCGCGATATCCATCGAGTTCTTCTCTTCATCCATGATGATTGAGACAACATCAGCCGGTGACATCGCATTGATCACGAACTGCGCTGGATTCTCATCCCACAAAATGATGTCGACACGCTCACCGCCAAGCTCATTTGAAACTGCTTGAACACGCGAACCACGCATACCCACACAAGCACCCACAGGATCGATACGCTTATCTTTTGCCAATACCGCAATCTTTGCGCGAAGACCTGGATCACGTGCTGCACCCAGCAACTCGATAGAACCTTCACCAATCTCTGGCACTTCCAAACGGAACAGCTCCATCAATACTTCAGGTGAGTTACGTGAAACAAATAACTGTGGGCCGCGAACATCGGTACGGATGTCGAACAACAAACCACGTAGACGGTCACCGACACGTACCATCTCTTTAGGAATCATCTCAGAGCGAGGAATCAACGCTTCTGCGCCATCGCCCAAATCAAGAATCACCGTGCCACGCTCTGCGCGCTTAACCGTACCCATAATGAGCTGGCCAACTTTATCTTGGAACGCTTCAACAACCTTTGCACGCTCAGCTTCACGCACCTTTTGCACGATAACTTGCTTAGCGGTTTGAGCCGCGATACGACCAAACTCGATCGACTCAATCTGCTCTTCAACGTAATCATCAACTTGAATATCTGGCTCGTCGATACGTGCTGCTTCTAAGGGTGATTTCCGCTAATGGATTCTCAAGTGCTTGCGACTCAGAGTCATCAACCACCAACCAACGACGGAATGTTTCGTAGTCGCCGGTCTTACGATCAATCGCGACACGCACTTCGATATCTTTGCCTGACTTCTTGCGAGTCGCTGACGCTAACGCCGCTTCAATCGCACCGAAGATCACATCTCTTTCAACAGCCTTCTCGTTCGAGACCGTTTCAACAACAAGCAGGATTTCTTTATTCATTGCTTACGCCTTAAAACTGCGGCACTACACGCGCCATATCGATTTGATCAATATTTAATGTGTGCTGATCGTTATCAACCTGCATCACAATTTCGTTGTCAGAGACCGACAACAGTCGACCTCGAAAATTCTTTCGCCCCACTGCGGTGGACTTCATCTTTACGCGGATGTCGCTTTCCACGCTGCGCTCAAACTGCACTTGCGTGAACAACGGGCGATCCATACCCGGCGATGACACTTCTAAGGTGTAATCTCCTGAAATAGGATCTTCCACATCAAGTACCGCACCGAGTTGGCGACTGACCTTCTCGCACTGCGAGACATCCACACCACCCTCGTTCTCGATGTAAACACGCAACAGCTGACCTGAGGACTGCTTTGGCAAAAGCTCCAAGCCCCAAAGCTCAAGGTCAAAGCCTTCAACCACGGTTTGCGCTAATTGCAGCAAGTTTTCAGGTACTGATCGCATATTTTCCCGACAAACAAAAAATGGGCCCAAGGCCCATTCCGCGTTACGTACCGGCAAAAGCCCATACGTGGAATACAAAAAAACCCCATAAATGGGGTCCGTCGCCATTCCAGCTTCAGACCGACAACCGCGGAGAGCTGTAAATTAGGCCAACCAAACAGTCGAAACCGTTTAATTGCGGCGCAGTTTAATGAGAATTCTCTAGATCGTCAAACGGATTTCGGGCTGAATTTTTGCAAAATCAGCAGCTTAAACACGCCTGTCACATAAGGTGGAGCAACCATGCGAAGTTCTCTACACTAACGCCATTATCGAATTCGAGGTTCCCATGGACGCACAAGAGATCATCAACCGCATCAAAGACGCCATCCCGGATGCTGAAGTCACCACCGATGGTGCTGACTGTAACTTTTCAGTAACTGTGGTTAGCCCGAGCTTTGAGGGTAAAAATCCATTGCAGCGTCAGCGCCCAATTATGGCTTTATTCAACGAGGACATTACCTCAGGTGCGTTGCATGCGTTGTCGGTGACGGCGAAGACACCAGGGCAGTAAGACTCGATAATCTCAATTATCGAAACCCAGTTCGTTTCGTAAAAATACTAGTAGATTGACTCTATTTGGTCAGATAGTGCTTCGATTACCTGGCCTCGCTTAATCTTTTGCGTTGGCGTCACGAACCCATTCTCAATCGTAAACGGTTCGTTTCTGAGGATAAATTTACGCACTCGCTCCGCAGGATTGAGCGACTCGTTGACCCGTTTTAAGACTGCGTTTAGCGTCGATCTAAGTTGCATTTCGTTATCTACAGCGCTCAAAAGATCTGGCGACGGGACCAAGATAGCGGCTAACCAGGGCTTACCGTCACCAATAAGCACAGCTTGATCAACTTCTTTCTCAAGCGTTAACAAACCTTCAATTTTAGACGGTGCAATATTGTCACCACCTGATGTCACAATGAGGTCTTTCTTACGGCCAGTGATCCTTACAATGCCTCTGTCATCAATCGTTGCCAAGTCGCCCGTATGAAGCCATCCGTCTCTGATAGCCATTGCAGTCGCAGACTCGTCTCGCCAGTAACCTTTCATCACATTGGGACCCTTAACCAACAACTCACCATCATCGGTGAGCTTTAGCGTAACACTATCAAAGGCACTACCAACGCTATCCATAACAATATCATCAGGACGATTTACCGTAATCAAGGGTGCTGCCTCGGTCTGCCCATAGCCCTGGATGATGCCGATGCCTAAAGCAGAAAAAAAAAACTTCCCACCTCAGGGTTGAGCGCCGCCCCACCCGATACAAAGTATTTAATCCTTCCACCAAAGCGTTGAAGTAATTTCTTACGCACAAGCTTTGACAGCAAAGGATTTAACAGCCGCTCAAATAAACCTATAGGTTGTTTGTTAAATGTTTTGGTCCCAATCGAGACGGTCTTGTGAAATAACCATTTTTTAGCGCCCGATGCACTCTCAACACCCGCCTTAATTTTTGCATACAGCATGTCATAGAGCCTTGGGACCGCTGTACATACCGTTGGTGATACTTCTGTTAGGTATTGAGCTAACTTGTCAGTCGACTCACAGTAATAGATCTCAGCGCCCTGAGTGATTGGCATGTGCAACCCAGCCGTATGCTCATAGGCGTGCGCAAGGGGAAGGAAGGAGAGAAAACGATCTTGATCGTTAATAGGAATGGTATCCAGAATCATCTTCGCCGAGTCAACATTATGAATAATATTGCCGTGGGTCAGCATTGCCGCCTTTGGCTTTCCACTAGTGCCAGAGGTAAATATCAAGATGCAGACATCGTCTTCTTTCAGATCCGATATATCTGGGCTGGGGCTACCCAATTGGTTTTCGGGCCACACATGTAAGGTAGTATGCCATTCAGGTTTAGTATGAACGCCTTGATCAATAGCGATTGCATGAGTGACGCAATCAATACTGACATTTGCCTCCAAGACCTTATCGAGAAATGCTTGGCTTGAAACAATTGCCGTCGAAGGCTCAGTTAATTTCAGGATGTGACGCAAATCATCAGCGGAGTGTGTCGTATAGGCCGGAACAACCAATGCGCCCAATGACATGATGGCCAAATCCGCAATTGCCCACTCGGGGCGGTTTTCACAGAGCAGTAATACTCTGTCACCCTTTTTACACCAAGAGATGATAAAGAATCTGAGAGTGTTGATACGTAATCAGCTGTCTCTTGCCAGGAAAGCGTGAGCCAATTGCCATTAGACTTGTAACCTAAGAAAGACCTCTCGTTATAACGAGAGGCCTGATCATAGAATCGTTTAACAAGGTTCACGATTAAAACGTCTTGCGAATACCCAATGAAATGATATCGATTGTCGTGTCAGCCTCTACTTTGACATCCGTCCAAGTCGGTGTTGCCGACGTAAACACGCGCTTATTGACGATGCCCTTGTCAACCATGATGTGCGAGTAGGCGAAGTCAAGCGTCATATCACTTGAAAGCTGCTTTGAAAACCCAAAGGACAACCAATCACGATCACCATCCGGTGTCATCAATGAACGGTCTGTATCGTTTGTGGGTGTTGGGTCTCGCATCCAACCCAGACGAATCTTCAGACCATCACTGTAATCATGCTCCAACCCCAGTGACACAGAAGTAGTGTCTTTGTAATTAAACGCTAAAGTCGAATCTACACCACCAGTAGTCGTAATAGCGGTTGTTGAAAGCGTTGACCAGTCGTAACGAGACGCGTCAAACATAAGTTTAGATTTTGATCCCATTGGGATGATTGCACCCAAGCTTAGAATACTAGGTAACTCCAAGCTGCCAGTGGCAGGAACGCCATTAATGCCAGCACCCGCAATAGTCTGTGTACCCTCTATGTCTTGAGAGAAACCCGAGAGGTAAGAAACGCCAATTGTGCCGCCGGAGGCTAGATCCTTTTGAACTCCAAAGGACCAACCCATATCGTGAGAGTCCCCTTCGATACTCGCGGGACCAAACCCTGACTGTTTGAACTGCTCTATTTCAGCGGTTTGATAAACAATTCCAGCACCCAAACGCATGCCGGGTGAAACTTCTTTCGCAAAGGCCGTGGTGAAGTTAACTGTCTTTAAGCTCGTCTCGTAAGAATCCACTGCGCCTACGAAGTTACTGTCATACTCGTTAGAGGAACCAAACGGCGCAGAGATACCGAAGCCCAAAGTACCGCCAATCGCTTCCATGGTGTAGTAAATATTGGGGATCACTTTTGTATCAAGTGGCTCTTGTGTACTTGTGTTTGTTAAGGCTGCTAAAGCACCTGGAGCAGCACCACCACCGTTTGCGGTACCGTTATCAGACACTTCCTGATCCATCAAAAGAATATGCGCACCGCCCTCAAAAACCCTGCCCATGCCGGCAATACCGGCGGGATTGAAATAAACGCTTGAGGCCGAATCTGTTCTTGCTGTAGCGCCCGCATAAGAAGAACCCTGCGATACAATCGATTGTTCTTTAAGATAGAAACCTGCTGAATGAGAAGCGCTTGTCGCAAGCAATGAAGAGATACCCAATAAAAGCGCACGATGTTTAAAAGCCATAGCCCCCCCGACTATTATTTTTTGTTGTGAAAGCACTTTACCCCAACTGAACGCTTTGACAAGCACATGTAACGAATAAGTATAGGAAATAGCCTTTGTACATTAGCGAATGCTAAATATGATTGAAAGCAATGCGATTACGAGTTGTTTTTATCAGCTAACGTTTTAATCAGACGCCCAAAACCTGCGGACATGCGCTCAGCCGTTGCACCTTTGACCGTGGCTGCGCCAAGCTGGATCTCTCTAGCAAAGGAACTACGGTAATTGGTGACCAAACTAACACCATCGATCGTGATATCGATCACCTTCCAAGCGCCGCCCCTGTTTTCAACACGATAGTTCACAGGTACCGCAGGCGAACCCTTAAGCTGCATTTTTGTGGGAACGACAATGTACTTGTCATCAGCATTAAAGCTGTACGGCGGGTATTCAATCGATAGGTTGTCACTCATGTTAAGCAATGCCATTCCGTATGTCTTTACGAGCAACTGCTTAAACTGCTCTATCAAACGTACTTTCTGCAAATCATTTGCATTTCGCCAGAAGCGACCGACCGCTGATTGCGTCATAGCAGCATAATCAAAGTATGGCGATGTATAACGCTCCGAAAGCGCCGCTACTAATTTTGGATCGGCTAACAACGCTGCACGTTTTGATTTACTTCTGCCATCAGCTTATCGGCTGTAGAGCGTACAATGGCCTGAGGATCCTCAAGCGCCAAGGAAACCTGTGAAAAAAGAGCCAAGATTAGAATCAAAAAACGATAAGGTAAGTGCATCAGATTAGTAGCCCATCAGACTTTATGGTAGTCAGAAAACCATTGAGCAAAGTTCGCAATACCCTCTTTCACTGAAGTGTTGGGCTTGTAATCAAACTCTTTTACAAGATCCGAGACATCAGCGTATGTATCGGGCACATCACCTGGCTGAATAGGCAAAAACTCTTTTTTAGCCTCTTTACCCAACGCCTCTTCCAATGCACTGATGTAATCCATCAGGTTTACTGGATTGTTATTGCCGATGTTATAAACGCGCCAAGGTGCTGAACTTGTTGCCGAATCTGGATTCTCACTGGGCCACTCAGGATTCGGTGGTGCTGGGCGATCTAGAATACGTATAACACCTTCAACGATGTCATCGATATAAGTGAAGTCACGTCGGTGGTTACCGTAGTTGAAGACCTTGATCGTCTCGCCTTTAGTGATGGCTTGAGCAAACTTCTGCAGTGCCATATCCGGACGATCCCAAGGACCATAAACCGTAAAGAAACGCAGTCCTGTAGTTGGTAGATCATAGAGATGGCTGTACGTATGCGCCATCAACTCATTGGCCTTCTTGGTCGCTGCGTACAGGCTCAGCGGGTGATCCACATTGTGGTGTACTGAGAACGGCATCTGCGTATTGGCACCGTAGACACTAGAAGAGCTGGCGTAGACCAGGTGCTCTACCCCGTTATGACGGCAGCCTTCAAGAATATGCCCAAAGCCCACTAGATTACTATCAATGTATGAGAGCGGATTTTCTAACGAGTAACGCACACCTGCTTGTGCAGCTAAATTTACAACTCGTTGTGGTTTATGCTCTTCAAACAATGCCGCCATGCCGGCACGATCAGCCAAATCAATTCGAATATGCGTGTAATTAGGATTATCGATAAAACGATTCAAGCGTGCTTCTTTTAAAGCAGGATCGTAGTAGTCATTATGGTTATCGATACCAATAACCTCATCACCTCGCGCTAACAGACGCATCGACAAGGTTGAGCCAATAAAACCGGCCGCACCAGTAACAAGCACCTTCATAGATCAAGCATCCTTGTTTGAGTAATGGCGAATAAGCACCAAGACAATACCCAGTAGACCACCTAAGACAGCACCAAGTGCAACAATCAATGCACGCTTTGGTTTGATTTCCTCTTCAGGGACAAGTGCAGGATCGATAGTCTTGAAAAGATACTCCGGTGTAGCCTTCGCCAACATGATTGTCTGGATCTGGTCTTGAATCATCTCAAAGAAACCCGCCTGTAGATCGGCAACAGCTGTCTCATTGATTTGCTCTTTAAGATACGCAATCGACTTCTCGGCCTGCTCGACATCCTGATCTCGTGTGATCTGATTTATGTCGTTAACAACCCAAGTCACCCACTGCTGAGCAACGTAAGGTGAATAGTGATCAATGCCGATCGTTATCAAACCCGAGTCTTTATCGGTGTTAATTGATAATAACTCCACAAACTCTTCATGCGCCTCTTGCAAGGAAGGTTCTGGCTTGAAAGGCGGATCGACATCCCTGACCCATTGTTTTTTTCAGCATCGTAATCATCGCTATCAAAGGAAAGTTCATTACTATCCAGACTCCAACCATCAACGGCCATCAAGTCTCTCAGTACATTGTCGTGACGCGAGATGAACTGCTGAAGAAAATCGCGTGAGCGAAGAACCTCTACCGCAATAACCGCCTTATTGGAATCACCCGACGGTAATGAGATGCCTGCAAGGCTCGCAAGGCCTCCGTATTTAGCTGCCAACCCAGAAAGACCACCAGCTTCTTGGCTAACGGGAGAGACCACTGCTTCAGAGCGATAGATATTTGGTAATGCCAAGGCCACGATAACCGCCAAGACAGTGGTTATAAATCCAGCAGCAATAATCGTTAATTTACCCTTCCACAGCGCTTGGAATAGCTCCTTTAGATCAATCTCATCGTCATACAGTTCGTGTTGAGCTCTCGGGTCATTCACGTCAATAACTCCTTATAGCCCAGATACTGCAGCGATGGAGACAACACCTTGATAGATGACTTGGGTGACATCACGCCAGAAAGGCAACACGTTTTGATAGCCACCGTCTACTGGCACCACGATTGTGTCTCCTGGTTGAAGGTTGACAGATGTTTTTACAAAACGTGTGAGACTTGTCTCAGGTCTAATGACTGCACCCGATGCACGAACGACGTAGAGATTGTCCTCATCAGATCTGACCGTTGAACCAGCTGATAATGAAAGGTAATCATCAATTGAGAGCTCTTGGTCAAACAGATGCGCACCCGGTTGACGAACCTCGCCAACCACCGCAATGGAGAACGGCTGCTTTGGAATGTATAAACGATCGCCATCTTGTAACACTAAGTTAGCCGCTTTATCTCCAGATAGCGCCTGCTTAAGATCAATGACCAGACGTCCCTTACCTTCATAGTTCGCTAACTTATCAACCACATCGTTTAGCGTGGCTAAGTCAGCTGTTTTCTCTTGCTCTGATGTCAACAGCGTGGCAGCGAGTGTTCGCTTGATATCGTTAGCAAACTTCTTTGCCTGCTTCTGCTCCAAATCCTTCACAGCCATTCGCGTGAATTCCGCACCACCGATAAAGGCCTCAGCGCTCAAACCACCCGCACGGGTAACAAGATCTTTCAAGGTCTCGCCGGGCATGATCACGTACTCACCGGGATACAAAAACTCACCCGATACTGTCACTTTCTCTGTCGTACCCCAGTTTGCCTTCCGCTTGACGGTGACATGATCCAACGGTTTCAAATTAAAGGTCCTGGCATCAGCAGATGACACATCAAAAATCTTTGCCGAAGCACTTCCGTCTGGGAGCTCAGCAAGTCGCCTCACTTCGTAAGAGCCAGTAAAGGCCGCATCGGTAGTTCCACCAGCAGCCTTGACCAACCCGTTAACCGTTAAGCCATTAGCAAGTGGGTAAGTGGATTGGGCACGAACAGCACCAGAAATCGATGCAATCAAGGAAGACGCTGACTATCCGATTGTGCTCTTAATTTTTCAATCACAGGCTTGAGCAAAAATGTTCTGCGTGCAGCTTGCTCTTGCTCTTGCTCTTGCTCTTGCTCTTGCTTTGCAATGGTCGATTGATCAGTGAATCGATCGGCATCAAGTTTGGTCTCACCCTCGTAGGAGAAGATCAACACTCTATCTCGACTCTCTAGTTTGGGATCAGAGTCACTACCAGGACTTAACAATGCATCGACTAAGCTGAACTGAATAACTTCAATATCAAGGTTGGTGCCAACCTCTCTCAGAATGAGACTATAGGTTAGATCAGCATTAGGCGTGAGATCGCGTTGAACATCACTGATGATCGAGGTAATACGCATGTTCTCATGCCAACCCATCACACCGTCTCGAGAAACCGCACCGTCTACCGTGACCGTATTGGAAATACTCTGACTCAACGGGAGTACCCTAACAATATCACCATCACTCAGTGAGATGGAGGTCGCATCTTTGGTCGCTACATTTAGGGCCTGTGGTAGCTGAGTGCCATCACCGTTTTTAATGAGGACTATCTCGGAAGACAACGCATCACTGCTAAAGCCGCCAGCCATTTTGAGCGCATCGCTCAAACGCTCATCACCCGCCACTTCGTACTTCATGGGTCGTTTTACTTCACCGCTGATATCCACGATACGCTTGTAGGTCGGCACAAAAACCACATCACCCGTTTGCAATCGAACGTCACCCGAGCCATCGCCCTTGAGTAGCAAGTCATATACGTCAAAGCTTGCCACTTTTTTGTTTTGACGCAGCACCTGAATATCACGTAATGAACCGATATCTGAAATACCACCCCCCTGGAAAATCGCCTGGGTAACCGTGGTCAGTGCAGAGACAGAATAAGCCCCTGGTACCTTAACTTCACCTGAAAGGAAAATATTCATAGCGCGCAAACGACCCATCGAGATCGCAACGTCCACACCGATGAACTGCTCTTTGACACGAGTCTTTAATAACTGCTGAGCATCTTCAAAATTCAAACCAACAAGCGATATGGGACCCAACTTCGGAAAATTGACCACACCATCACGGCCAATCTGAAGATTGGTAATCGAATTTTCTTTACCAAAGAGCTGAACAACCAGCTCATCACCCACTCCCAAGCGATAATCACTGGGGACAACCACATTATCGGTTGGCGCAAAGGTAGATACATCACGATTGAACAACGATAAGCCAAATCGGCCAGCTGTTTTTTTGGCTGAAGCCGATGCCGGGCTCGCAACGCTATTTTGTGGCGTCTCTTGGGCTATGGCTTTCTCAACGGGTACCGCTAATTGCACACCAGTCGAACTAGCACCTGACTGCGGTAGCTCAATACCGTATTGCTTGGCTAATTGGATCTGCTGAGACTGTGGCAACGACTTAAACTGATCCAGCATCTGTGGCGAGATCTGAGGGCCGCTGAAACCGATGTGGCAAGTAAAATTGAGCCAAAAAATCCATTAACTACACTTTTCATATTTATGCCGAAATAAATCTAAATTAATCGTCGAATTATGCCCGTGATAAGAACATAAGACATCTCTAATTAGTTGCTCGAATGGCCAATTCTATGGCCTGGCCCGTTGTGGGATGGGTCCATGCAATCAAATTCACCTTACCAGTTTGATCAACCCCAACCCTTTTAACACCTTGTATCTGAGATTTTCCCAGGAAAAGACAAGACGAGAACGTTTGATCGCCATCCACAGACCTCGAGGTACAGCGTTCTGTCTCAAGGAATCCTGATCCATCAAAAACACGGTATTCATGAACAGGTCCCGCACGTTTCTGTAACGTCCAGGTATAGAGAGAATCGGTTTGATTAAAGCGCATCATCTGTCGAACATACTGTCCATCGAACCAGATTAGCTCGCCCTGGAAGCCTACAAACTCGATGCCTCTAGAGGTATGAATTGCCCTAACCTCGCGGTTTGATCCTGCAAAAGAGAGTTGCCACATTTCTGGCGCATCACCCGGGTTGAGCAAGATATCAAGCTGCGGTAACTGCGGTGTTCTTACCGACACGCACGCACTTAAAAATGCCGCCACAATCACATTGAGTGTCAATAAACGCCACATCATCACTGGCTACCTAGAAAGACATCCGAGCGTGCTCGCCTTGTATCCCACCACAATTGGCCAGAATAGCCCTCGAGTCGTGCACCACCATCACGTTGAATCGGCCTCACGCCCATTCTCAATTCAGAACCCACACCACCACTAATCTGATTACCCAGAGGCACCTGGAAGTAGAATCCATTATCGAAGCTACCCTCACCAAAATCGTCAAATGGCACATCTGTCAGTGTGGCCCAAACGCCAATAGACCAACCGTTATCAAAGGTACGACGAACCTCCATTGTTGCACCAACATCTTTTGCTAGGTAACGCCCAACGTGGACCGCAGCGTCGTAGTTATACCAAGGCGTCGCCCAAAATAAGCTTGCATGGCCGGTAATCACATCATAGTCGCGCAGACCAAGGCCACCATCGAAATCACGTTGCTTGGCATAGGCCGCGCTTAGGCTAGTCGCAAATCGAGAGTCATGTGGCATGAATAAAACTTCGCCACCGATACCACTATACATATCCTCTAATATTCCACCAAACAACCTGTAATGTAGTTGGGGAGTTAGAGTTTTTCGTTTCTCTAAAAGTAATTTAGAAAAACCATGCTTTTTTTCTTTAAAGTAAGAAGCTAAATCAGACCTTACATGTTCTATTTTGGAGTTGTTTTTACGTATATTGCCGTCTAAATTATCAACTAAATTTAATTGATAAACTCCAAATACATTCCAACCAAGACCGACAGGCTGGGCGAAACCCAAACCGACAAAAAACTGAACTCCAAGCGGGTTGTCTGGGTCGAATAAATAGATGTTTTGATTCACAAAAGCAGTAAGATAAGGATCGTTTTCAAATAAATTACTAGTGAAAATTGCATCCTTGCTTTCCACTCTTCCTGGAAGAAGTTTTGCATCTGTTTTGAAATCAACCTCACCAATATTTAATTCAGTAAATACTTTTGGCATTCTGACGGTCTTTAAAACTAGTCCAGCCTCTTTGACAAGATAGTCTATGTTTTGGACTGTCTCAGGCAAAAAAGAGAAGACTGTTTATGAGATTGATCAATAACATCAATCCAGGAATCGTAAACTCCCCGATTGAGAACAATTTCAGCCTTAGTTTTTCTTGATTTAATCTTGCGGATTCGATTAAGACACCTGATGAAAAATTCGCTCTTGTTAAATCCTCAAACCATGTAGGCATGCTGACATTTTTGTTTTTTTCTTGGGTATTATTGGGCTTGGAATTACCTTTTTTAGGCTTTACTGTAGAATCGAAAGTTTTCTTTACAGAAAACCCTATGTGATCTCCATGCTGAAAACTAGCGCTTAACGTCCAATCACTGGTAACCCCCAATCGAAACCAACTGTCCATTTTGAACTTGGTTCAAGAGCACCTTTATCAATATCGAAATCGTATCTATTTGGATTAAGCTCCAAATGAGCTACGATAGGGAAGTCTTCAAATTGATAACTTATTCCCCCAAATAAACCAACTTTTTCACCCCTGAAAAAATTATTCGCACTAAACTTTCCGGTTGAGCTAGCCTTTTGATTAGAGACCCTTTTACTAAAACCAGAATTCAATAAAACAAAAGGGTTATCAAATTCAGCAAAACTAGAAAGCGCACCCCAACCCAATCCGAGGGTTATATCCAGATTAGAAAATTTTTTATTGGCAACGATATATTCAGCGCCGTTAATCGAAGTGCCGCCTATATCCCTTATGCCAACAGAAATTTCGGGCAAATATATGGTTTCTTCTAATAAACGTAATTTAGCCTCAAGGTTTCTATCCCAATAAAAAAAAGTTTTCAGAACCAGAGTATCTAAATGTTGCCTCCAGAAAAGGAAAGGCTTGATAGGTTACAGAGTATGATTGATTGTAATAATCAAAAGAAGTTAATAATGATAGTTGCCCATCAGGTGACATTCTTGCATTGGGTATATCAACCAAACCAGTTGTTCCATAATCACCTGCAATTACATTATTAGAGCCAACAAAAATCCCTGCAAGTATGCAAAAAAAAACTCGCATGTGAAGAAATAAAACTAGGTTTTATGAGCCTGTTGAGCCTGTTGAGCCTGTTGAGCCTGTTGAGCCTGTTGAGCCTGTTGAGCCTGTTGAGCCTGTTGAGCCTGTTGAGCCTGTTGAGCCTGTTGAGCCAGCGTCTTGATAAGTCACACCGAAATCAATAGGCGCACCAACAGGCACACAACCGACTAGCAATAAACTTATTGAAAATGTAAGGGCGGCTAAAATTTTCATTTAATTCATCCAGAAGCAAGTTTATAGTATTGGATCTGATTTTGTATCATCATCCATCAAATGTCTATCTACTAATTCTATCATGGCTGTAAAAGCAACCAATAGCTCTCTTTTCGTCACCCTGCATCGACTCCTTGACGTAATACTGCCTATTGCAAGTATCTTAATTTTATCAACGGCCAATGAATCAATCAGTACTCTGTCTTTAATGCCGATCGCACTCGGGGCAATCGCTCTAAATTCTTTCTTCAGCCAGCTGGCTGGCGTCTACACCGAGTGGCGTGGCCGTTCCTTCTTTGCCAGCACGCGGCTTGTACTGAGCGCATGGACTCTGACATTACTCAGCCTGATGAGTGGCGTTTTGCTACTGAACACTCCAAGTTCTTCAGATGCCTTATTTTGGGTTGAGTTTTATTTTCTAACTCTAATCCTACTATTGTTTTACCGCATCCTCATTCGGGTATTGCTGGGCCAACTACGATCTAAAGGCATTGGTAATCTGAATGCCATCATTGTCGGTAATACCCAAGCGGGATTCACCTTAGGCGAAACATTAATCAGGAATGCCTGGCTTGGCTTCGATATCAAAGGGTATGTTTGCGAGACAACGCATAACGAGTCAGGCAACCTAAAACATCTCGGAAAACTCACTTTATTAAAAGAGATCTTGGCATCAGAGAGTGTTGACGTGGTATTCGTGTGCCTTAAACAAAAAGAGTTAGAAAAGTTAGATCAAGTTTTAGCCTTGCTCGCCGACCATCCGGTCACCGTGAAATTTGTACCTGACTTAGATAACTACAACCTAATGCACAGCAAAGTTGAAATTTACCAAGGCACCCCGGTCATCAGCCTTTATGACTCACCGATGACATCCAGAACTGCAAAGCTAATCAAACGCACAATGGACATCAGCGGCGCACTCCTCGCGCTTGCACTTTTTCTCCTGTAATGGTTATCGTCGCTCTCTTGATAAAACGTGAAGACGCAGGACCCGTTTTATTTAAGCAAACTCGACACGGGATATCTGGTAAAGAAATCGAAGTACTAAAATTTCGTTCAATGCGCTGCATGGAAAACAGTGCGGAAGTTACGCAAGCAACAAAGCACGACAGTCGAGTCACGACCATTGGCGCCTTTATCCGCAAAACTAGCCTAGATGAGTTACCTCAACTATTTAACGTGATCAGTGGCGAAATGAGTCTTGTAGGCCCCGTCCACATGCAAAAGCCCATAACGAATTTTACGCCTCAAAAATTCCGTCCTACATGCTGCGCCACCTAGTCAAGCCTGGCATGACGGGCTACGCACAGGTGCTAGGCTATCGTGGCGAGACAGATACCCTCTATAAAATGGAAAATCGTGTCAACGCCGATCTTTTCTACATCAGTAACTGGACGCCGTGGCTCGATCTAAAAATCCTTTTACAAACCCTATTTGTTGGATTCTCTAACAAGAACGCTTACTGACGATAACCGCTCTTATCGCGCCCAGTTCATTCCGGAAAACAGCCTGATGCATACCGGATGTGCGTATCGGGTATTTGGCCATAAGGTGGTGTAGAGTCCTCTCTTTATGTAGAACATAAGGAGAACTATATTGGCCAATTCAACTAAACGCAGCGGCGGCCCAAAAACAGACCAAGGTAAAACCATCGCAAGCAAGAACGCCCTCACCCACGGGCTTAACACCAAACGATGGCTTAACGATGACGAGAAGTCATTTTACGAACAATGCCTAGCGCAACTGACTGAAGACTTCGCACCTCAGAGCACAATCGAAACCCTACTTATTGCTAAGATGGCTGAGTGTATGGTGCGACTGGCACGCGCTCAGCAAGTAGAAACAGCACTCTATGAACTTGCTCAAGCACAAGCGGAAAACCCAAGTCGCGTAATCGAAAGTTACGAGGCTGACCTTCAAGACTTTGAGAAAGAAATCGCACAAGGCGTCCATCGGTATAGCTTTACCGATAAAACACTTGAGATAGAAAACAATCACACACTCTATCTAGAACTGGTTGAGCAGGATTTATCAATGTCTCAGGCTGGCAATACGTCTGCAAGTACATGCCCGAGACGCGTGACTTTCTGGTCAAGCAATGCAAACAAGAAGGCGTAGACTTAAAAAGCTTCTTTAAGCATCAGATTAACGGCACGGAAGTTATCACTATCCAATGGGTCGGCGTTGAGCCAGATGGCACCACGGAGACCCATGAACCTAAAGTAATGACCGATGCAGAAATCACCGCTGATTCTTATTCTATCTCGTCCAAAACACTTACCGACTTTCTTGAGCAAAAAATGAAGCAACTAGCCAAAGAACAGATAGTACTGGCAGTGATTAATGACCTACCTAACAGGATGAATTTACTTCAACAATCAGCGATACCTGAGGATAAGAAACTCAGCCTAATACAACGCTACCAAACCTCAGATGACCGACAGTTCTCGAAATCGCTTGGTGAACTTCTCGAGCTTCAGAAAAGACGCAAAGAGATCTAGTTACTTTTTAGATAGATGCAGAACAACACCAGGGTTCACCAAAGGATCTCCAGTGAACTCAATGCCGGCAGACTCTAAGGTTTCTTTTAGGTTTGTAAGCGTTTTGATGTTTGCATTGGGTATCCCCGTACCCATCTCATAACGTCTAATGGTAGTAGCCCCCACTCCACTCGCTTCTGCAAGTTGTTGAGCCGACCAGCCTAACAAAGCCCTAGCAGCCTTAAGTTGACAAATATTGAGCAATTGTTATCCTTAATTGGAATATTTTATTCCAAATTGAGCTGTTACCGATGATTGAAGTATTTTTTAGATCACTTGAAGGCGCCTTTGCTGACAACACAATCCGCGCCTACAAATCTGATTATGCGCACTTTGCTCAGTGGTGCCAACAGAATCAGTTAGAACCTTTAGCTATAACTGGTGAAACATTTTCAGAATATGTGCTGATAATGGGTGAAAGCCTATCTACAGCAACGATACGACGTCGCATCGCAAGCCTTAGCAGCATCTTTAAACTGCTTGAAAAACCAGACCCCACTAAATCAAAAGATGTCGTGCTAACACTAAAACGACTACACAGAAAACTTGGAAGTTCTCAAAAGCAAGCCACGCCCCTTACCCAAAACATTCTCGAGAAACTAAAAAGAGGCTTGCTCAGATGACATCGTCGGAATGCGTAACAAAGTACTCCTTCAGCTTGGCTATGAAACGATGCGGAGACGCTCGGAGATCTGTGCATTCAAGTTTGACGATGTTAAGTCAATGCATAATAGGCACCATACCATCTTATTAAGAAGGTCAAAAAGCGACCAGTTTGGAGAGGAAAAGCTGTTACCGATATCGGAAAGTCTTCATGGCCTAATTCAAGAATGGAAAAGTAAAATTCATCAAGACCAGGGGTATATTCTTAGAGGCTTTACGAGAGATCACCAAGTTACATCCTCACTATCCCCTGCATCGATAAATAAGATACTTAAACGTCTCAATCAAAATCGAAACTCGATCAAATTGATACGCTCTCAGGCCATTCATTTAGAGTTGGGGCCGCTTTAGATCTTTTAGAAAAAGGTATGCCACTTGAGAGGATCATGCTTCGTGGAGGTTGGAAATCAGAGTCAACTGCGATGAGATATTTACGAAACTGGCAAGAGATACAGTGGGCTTATTATCAGATGAAGTAAGCTTTCGTATAGGAATGTACTTTATATGAGTTAACTATTTCCTCTTGCGTTAACCATTGCCAACTATCGTGTTGATCGTTAGTTAATGAAAAGTCTCGATTATCCATCTTTAGCACATAAGCAAGGACAACATAATGCGTCGAAATACTGTCTGAAATCGCACTGTCATCATAAAAGTGCTGAAAAACGCCTTTAAAACTTCCATCATCAACTCGGAAAGCTGTATTTAATTCAGCTTTTGTTAATCGACAAAAAGCATCTTCAAGGGATTCATTTTTAAGAATTCGCCCACCCGGTACAAACCAAAAACCCATTGCTGGTTTATTCTTTCGATGACCTAATAAATATTTATCATCATAACTGACAATCAAATCTATTGAGACAAGCGGACCTAACTCAATAAGTTTAAGGAATTGCTCTTTAGGTAGTTTAGTCACTGATACAAACGTGCAATCCGACACAAAGCCTCATCACATAACTCTTTTGCACGAGTTATTGAATTCGACTCACTATAGCAGCGTAACTCAGGCGCATTACCAGATGGCCTAATATGAAGTATATCGCCTGTCTCAAACGTAACTCTCAATCCATCAACGAGATTCTTCTCAACAACAGACTTTGCTGATGGGAGTAATAAACTAATCATGCTTTCATCATCTACAAGCAGGTGAGTCAACAAGTGCTTACTTTCTTCATGAGAAAAATCTTGGATACGATCACTATGGGTAAATCTAGAGGGAAGCGCATCAAATAACTGTGAAATAGGCTTCTGGCTTTCAATTGACATACCCATGATTGCCAACATCGGCAGTATTGCATCGCGAGTAGGTAATACTGAAAGGACTTTGCCATTCTGCTCCAGATTAGACTGAAGAAGAAATCCACCATTCGCCTCATATCCGCAAACTTTTGCTGATTGATCTTTTGATAGCTCATTCATGGCATCAATAACAAAAGGCGATCCAATCTTGGTGCGTGTAACGGCATTAAAGAATCCACTCTTTTCCAATACAGTATTTGAACTAACTGGCGTTACAACATGCGTCATTTGTAAGTAATGAGACGTTAATACGCCTACAACATCACCACGCAGCCAGACACCGTCTTCACCTGCTATCAATGGACGATCAGCATCACCATCCGTCGAAACTAGCATGTCAAACTGATATTCGTTAGACCATGCTGTAGCCGTTTCAATATCTTCTTCTCTTACAGCTTCCGTATCGATTGGAACAAAAACATCTGATCTACCTAAAGAAATGGTCGTAGCACCCAAGGATATAAAAGTACGATGTAAAAAATCTCTTGCAACGCTTGAGTGCTCATAGATGGCAATAGTTTTACCTAATAGAAAACTAGCCCCAAAGAAATCAACATATCTAACGAGATAAAACCCCAGACCATCTTTGTTGGTTTCAGGTAGCTCTTCTAAATTTATTTCTTTAGGTAGCACAACGATGCTATTACTAATTGATTCTTCATCACTTTTAGAAATCTCACCATCCGCTCGATAAAACTTAATGCCATTACGATCAAAAGGTATGTGGCTACCAGTAACAACTAATCCGGGTATTTCTTTCTGAATGCAAAAATGAGCTATTGCGGGAGTTGGGAGAGCGCCAAGATACTCTACTTTTATATCCAAAGCTTTTGCAGCAGCAATACACGCCTGCGTAATCATGCGACTGGATGGCCTTAAGTCATGACCTATAGCAATGGATGCTACAGAAGAATGTAAATTTATAAACGCTGATGCATAGGCATAACAAATCTCGGCAGATAAATCAGTGACTAAACCACGAACACCACTGGTACCAAACTTGACATTAGCCTTTTCAGCCAAATCTTTAACTAACAAGATTAACGCCCATAGTTATCTTCAAGTCGGACAATGTCATCTTCACCAAGATAAGACCCTGACTGAACCTCAATGATCTCTAGTGGGGTCTTACCAGGATTTTTTAATCTGTGTGTTTCACCAAGAGGTATGTAAGTGGACTGGTTTTCAGTAAGCAGAATTACCTCATCACCTCGCGTCACCTCAGCCGTACCCTTTACCACTATCCAGTGTTCCGCGCGATGGTGATGTTTTTGTAAACTCAAGCTAGCCCCTGGATTAACTTGAATTCGCTTAACTTTAAAACGTGAACACTCATCTAGGCTGTCATACCACCCCAGGGGCGAGCGACCTTTCTATGAAGAACAGATTCTTCCCTGTCAGAATTTTTGAGATGCTCAACAACATGCTTAACGGACTGACTATTTTGTTTATTTGTTACCAGAACAGCATCAGGTGTCTCAACGACAACAACTCCGTTCATACCAATAACAGAGACCAAGCGGCTAGTAGCGTTTACATAGCTATTTTTTGTTCCTGAGGTAAAAGTATCTCCAGTTAAAGAATTTCCATCTTCATTTTTATCTGAAATATCAGCTACTGAATCCCATGAGCCCAAATCGTTCCAACCCACATCAAGCTCAACAACTTTGACCGGAATTTCAGAGCCAGGGCACTTTTCGATAACAGCGTAATCAATTGACTCTGCGGGTATTTTTTCGAATAACACTCTATCTGGTCGAAAAAAGTTACCATCAATATTTAAAACGGAGTGAGCAGCTTGTGTAGTTGATAAAATATCAGGCCTGAACGTTGATAATGCTTTCAGCCAAACACTAGCCTTAACAACAAAGATGCCTGCATTCCAAGAATAACCGCCCTGCTCCAAGTATTTGTCAGCAGTTTCCAAATCTGGTTTTTCGACAAAACTCTCAACAAAGGCCAATTCATTGGCTGCTGATTTTATGTATCCATAGCCTGTGTGGGGATGAGTTGGCTTAACGCCTAAAACGACAACAGCCCCTTCGCTCGCCATATCAACAGCAGAATCAATCGCCAACTCAAAACCTTTGGCATCTTGAATAATTTGATCAGCAGGCGTAACCACTAATATTTGCTCTTCTTCAGACTCCAATGCCGCAAGCGTCATTGCTGGAGCAGTATTTTTACCTACTGGCTCAAGCAATATTTTAGTTTTATTAAAGTTAACTTCTCGCAACTGTTCCGCAGCGAGAAATCGATGCTCTTCATTTGTAACAACAATAGGTGGAAGTTCATTTTTCAGTCGTGTACAGGCTTGCTGAAATAATGAAGTATTTCCGGAGAGCGTTAAAAATTGTTTTGGGAATCCCGAACGTGACAAAGGCCATAATCGAGTGCCTGAACCACCCGCCATAATCACTGTTTGAAAAGATTTCATAGCCTACTACCTGCGGAAATCTTCTTGGTGTTCAAGAAACCACTGATAGGTAGACCTCAAACCTTCTTCCAATGAAATCTTTGACGACCAACCCATAGAATTTAAACGCGAAATATCCATTAATTTCTAGGCACACCATCTGGTTTAGTTTCGTCCCAACGAATCTCACCTGAATAACCCACTACATGGGCAACTGTTTCCGTTAACTCTTTAATTGTGCAATCAACCCCTGTGCCAACATTTATATGGGACAGCATAAGCTTTGTCTCTTGTTGATAGACTGCTTTATCTAAATTCATAACAAAAATTGAAGCTTCCGCCATTTCGTCTACATGCAAAAATTCACGCATAGGCTTTCCGGTTCCCCATGCTTCCACATAAGGATGATCACTAATCTTAGCTTCGTGAAATCGCCTTAGAAGTGCTGGGATAACATGTGAATTTTCTGGGTGGAAATTATCATTTTGACCATAAAGATTTGTTGGCATAACGCTACGGTAATTCCGACCATATTGACGGTTATAACTTTCGCAAAGCTTGATACCTGCAATTTTGGCTACAGCATAAGGCTCGTTAGTACACTCTAAAGCTCCAGTCAATAATGCCTCCTCGCTCATGGGTTGTTCCGCCAGCTTGGGATAAATACAAGATGAGCCTAAAAACAATAGATCCTGAATGTTTACCTTATGTGCAGAGTGAATAATATTTGCTTCTATCATCAAGTTTTCATAGATGAAGTCAGCCGGATACAGATTATTTGCGTGAATGCCACCCACCTTTGCAGCTGCTAGGTAAACTTGATCAAGTTGGTGTTCTCTAAAAAAATCTTCAACCTCTTTTTGATTTGTTAAGTTGAGCTCTGAACGTGACTTCACAATAAGCTCAACATCAGAAGATCTTGACAGCTTTCTGCAAATTGCAGAACCAACCATGCCACGGTGACCTGCCACATAAATACGACGCTTCATTAGGCAAATTACTCTATTGCGATAGATACATCATGGCCATGAGCTTTTAGAAGCGCATGTCTCTGTGCAATTTTTAGATCTTCACGAACCATTTCAGCACATCTCCTGCACTGAAATTTCAGGCACCCAGCCCAACTTTTTCTTAGCCTTCGATGGGTCACCTAACAACGTTTCCACTTCAGCAGGTCTGAAGTATCTAGGGTCAATACGAACAATCACATCACCAATGGTGACACCTGGCGCAGCATCACCTTCAATATCAACGACAGTGCCAACTTCATTCAGACCATCACCGGTGAATTCAAGCGTAATACCAAGCTCTTGAGCAGACAAGTCAATAAATTGACGCACAGAGTATTGAACACCCGTAGCGATAACAAAATCGTCCGGCTGTTCCTGCTGAAGCATTAACCACTGCATACGAACATAATCTTCAGCGTGACCCCAGTCACGTAACGCATTGATGTTACCCATGTATATACAAGACTCAAGGCCTTGTGCAATATTGGCCAATCCACGTGTTATTTTACGGGTTACAAAGGTTTCACCACGGCGAGGAGACTCGTGATTGAACAAAATGCCATTACAAGCATACATGCCATAGGATTCACGATAATTTACTACTATCCAGTAGGCGTACATCTTTGCAACCGCATAAGGTGACCTTGGATAGAAAGGTGTTGCTTCATTTTGAGGCACCTCTCGCACATCACCAAATAACTCAGATGTTGAAGCCTGATAAAACTTCACTTTTTCGGTCATACCTAGTAGCCGAATAGCCTCTAACAGTCTCAAAGTTCCATTTGCAACAACATCAGCAGTATATTCTGGCGATTCAAAAGAAACCGCCACGTGAGATTGAGCAGCTAAATTGTAGATCTCATCAGGCTGCACTTCTTTGATTAGTCTTATTAAATTAGATGAGTCTGTAAGATCGCCGTAATGAAGAACGAAATTACGATTGTCCAAGTGCGGATCTTGGTAGATGTGATCGATACGTTGTGTGTTAAAAGAAGAAGATCTTCTCTTGACACCATGAACCTTATAGCCTTTATTCAATAGGAACTCAGCTAAATAAGAACCATCTTGTCCTGTAACACCTGTTATTAATGCTACTTTAGTCATTTTTCCCCTACAAGTTTATTTAATTCATTTTCAAATCGATGCATTATTACATCAACTTTTAGATTATTTTCAGAATAAGCTCGACTGGCACGTCCGTACTTGATACGCAATGACGCATCATTAGATAGCTTCAAAATTGCTTCAGCAAACAAGTCGGGCTGACCAGGCTCGGTGATTTCGGCTATACCCTCCAAAACACGATAACTTCAGTTCCTGGTGATGCAGTTGCCACAATTGACCTACCAGAGGACAACATCCCAGTTAATTTAGAAGGCATTACGATATCTGCTGCATCGGCACGTTGTGGTAATAAATGAATATCTGCAAGATTTAAAAATTCATTCAATTTGTCAACGGGCTGAAGTGGCAACCAGACCACATTCTCCATATCACTTGACATTGCCTTAAGATTATCCAAAGCAGCACCAGATCCCGCCATAACAAAGATAATTTTTTCTTTATTAAGTCTTTTTGCTGCATCAATAATAATTTCTAGTCCCTGCTTTAATCCAATGTTTCCGGAATAAAGGCAAACAATCGAATCATAATCAAGATTCAATTGATCTCGATAAATGGATAGTTGCAAAGGATAGATAGCAGACGTATCAACCCAATTCGGAAAAAAAATCTGACGCTCTTGGTCTACATTTTTTCCAGTTAATTTTTTTAGCATGGTCTGAGAAATCGTTGAGATACGATCGAAGCGCCGCATTAAAAAGGTTTCAACAAAATAAATAGTCTTAGTTAGCCATGCAGCTTTGACAACCTGAAGTTGGAAAGCAGCGTCCACTTCAAAGTCTTGTATATGAAGTATGGATTTTGCACCAGATAATTTAGAAACAGAAATGGCACCAAAGCTATTAAACAACGATGGCTCAACACAAAAAACAACATCAGGACGCCAAAAAATATGAAACAGAAGCAACGGAAAACTAGAAATAGCAAAGGAAATTAGATGCAATAGACGTTTATAGCCGGATGGCTTTTTAGGTACCCAAATTGGGCATCTAAAAACAGTAAGATTGTTATAACGTTCCTTAGAATAGAAAAAAGAATAGTAACCAGAATAAATTGACCATTGAGGATAATAAGGTGGTGAACAAATAACACGGACATCATGACCAGCATTTGAAAGCCACGATGACATTTCACCCGAATATTTACCTACACCAGTAAGTTCAGGGTAGAAATTAGTAGATAGAACAAGTATTTTCATTTAGATTTCATCTGAGTAGAGATATTTGAATACAGCATAGAAATTTAAAATATTAAGAGTTGCCAAAGATAAAAAAATAGCAATTGCTGAACCATTAATACCATACAAATAAGAAAGTAAAAAATTTGAGATAATTGAAATGAAACCAGCAAAAAGATAAGAAATGAGCAATTTATTCTCTTGTTCAGTCATTGAAAGAAAAAAGAGCTACTGGACCTGTAACAGAATTAACAAATTGGGCCAGTATAAGAGAATTAATAACAAATGTGTTAATAGAATAACTTGACCCAAATAAAAAAAGGATATCTTCTGAAAAAATAAAAAGAAAAAAAGAGGAGAAGAAACCAAAAATCGAGGATAGAAGAAGAGCCTTAATAAAATATTTTTTTAATAAGGAATGTTGATTATTTTTAAAGTAAAAAGAAAATTTAGGACCGGAAACAACATTTACACCCAAAATAACAAGACTAACAAGAAGAGAAACTCTCTGAGAAACACCTAGCAAAGCTAAATCTGAATTACTTACAAAAAAACCAGCAATAAATATTGGAGCCCATTGAATAAGACTTATAACCAAAGAAACAATCCATAATGCCTGAATGGAAGAATATAAGGGTTTAAATGTGAAGGAAAAATTATCACATTTAAAAACAGATCTGGGAAGAAAAACAATTCCCAAAACAATAGAAAGAAATAAGCTAAATAAAAAAAATAGAACAATATTATAAAGGTTTAAATCAGAAGAAATAAGGATGAAAATAGAAGAAAAAAGATAAAAGGAAATATTAAGAATAAAAACAGACGCAAAAAATCGCTGACTAGATTGCAAAGAGGTAGAGATAAAAACAATTAAAGATAAAAGACAAATTGAAGGGGAAAATAGCTGTAATAAAGGAGATAACTCGCTACTTTTATAAACAAAAATAGCAATAGACTCAGAAAATGTGAAAAGTATAAAGGATAACGCAAAACTAGTAATAAAGACTAAAACAAAACCAGATAAAAAATATGATTTAAATCCATTAAAATCATTAGATAGGTATGAATAACTAGAAAGACGAAGAAATCGTTGATCAATGCCAAATCTAGAGAAAACAGCAAGAAAACTTACAATTGAAAAAAGAAGAAAAAAAATACCAACATCATTTTGAGGTAAAATATTAGTTAAAAATAAAGAAAAGACAAAATAAGAAAGCGCACCTAAAACTCGTAGAAACGATGTAATGAGAACTTGAAAAGACAGGTGTTGGGGGCGATACATATTGAATAAAATTTACTTATTTTTTCTTGATATATAAATCAAACCTAATATTAATCCTAAAAATGGGAAGCGTATAAAACTACCCCAGCTTGCAAGTCCAAAAATAATTGACAAAAGAAATGGATAAATGAAAAGATTAGATTGATTTTTTTTTATAAAAAATAAATATATAAATGAAGAAAAATATTAAACCAAAAAAACCAAACCGTGTAAGCAAGAATGCTATACCGGTTTGCATTGAAGCAGTTTCTTTAAAACTGTATGAAAGGTTTGTCAAATCATTTTTTTCTGATAAATCAAGAGATTCACCAAGGCCCCCACCAAAGATTAAAGTAAAATAATCAAGCAACCCAATTTTTATGAATAAGAAAATTTCATAAAGTCTACCTGCAGTAGAAAGGTCAAATACTTTATATAAAATACTTGGGTCACTTAAAACAACATCAAAACCATACGATATATTCAAATTATCCACAAATAGAAATAATTTTTTGATAAATCCAAGGTCTATATCTCTGACAAAATCATGGTAAAAGTACATATATAAAGTAATAAATAAAATTATAAGGTAAAAGAATAACGCCTTGCTAAAAGAAAAAGCATAACGATTGTTATTTCTTGATTTTTTATACATAGAAAAATACATAAAGAATATGCTAACTAACAAGTTTATTTTCCCAAAAGACCAAAATAAATTAAACGAAATGAAAGATGCCCAATAGTATATTAGGTTTCTATATTTACTAACAATAAAAAATAGAATTGATATTATAAAAAATCCATACGCCGGTGAAACAAGATCAAAATCAACGCCAAGCAGATAAACTACAAACCCAATAAATATAGATATTAAAATATTCAACTTAGTAAAAAAAAATAAATTATCCTCTGAATATAAAAATTTAATAGCGATATTAAAAGAAAAAATCTGTAATAAAATAATTACAAAGTCAGAAAAAACATTAATCAGACTATTATTTATAATGCCATTTATTGTTGAGAAAATAATTAATGCAAGCAAGAATAAATTTATCTGGCTCAATTTAATAGAAAGCTTTATTATTTTTGAAAAAGAAAAAAATGAAAATATAAATATCAGTGCATAAAGACTTGCTGTGTACTTATTCAGTAATGATAATACTTCAAATCTATGCATCAAATTCAATAAATACAATTGAATCGGAACTACAGCCCAGAGTAAAACTGAGAAAATTATAATATATAATTGGGATTTAAGAATAAATCACCCACTCTCTATCTTCTATAGATATTGAATTATTTTTAAATAGCACCCCGTTTTTCCTTAATTCATCACTATATTTTTTTAAGAAAATTTCGATGCTATTCACAATAATTTCATTATTGATATTCTTTACTTTATGTTCACTTCTATCATTTTTATCTTTTTTTGAAAATGCTTCTGGTCCTAAATTAAATCTTTCAGAAATGTAATTTTTTTCGATTGGTGTTGTTGGGATATTTATTTCTATAAGATTTACTTGGCATTTCCCTCTTGCTTTATTGTAGAAAAAAACTTCATTTAATTTTTCGCTAATTATATATAGAAGTGCCATCTCAATTTCATTTGTTACTTTATTCATTAGTGATGGAAATATTGTATATGGTTTGTAAATCCAATTCGATGCTCTTATATACCTGGAGCCAAACCAATCCAAATCAGTAAAACTTTTAATTGTAGCTAGAACAGGACGTTTAATAGATATTAAGTTAAAACTAGTTGGATAGTTATCTATCAGATATTTTCCAAATGTTTTTATGAACATATGGTTACTTTCTGTATATGACTGTAAATTTTTTTTATTATAGTTTCAGCAATTTTTTCATTTTTGCTTCTAGAATAACCTTATCTAAATAGGTCTCTTTTCCCTTAAGTATATTTTTTAAAACCCCACCATTACAATATGGCCTCTCCTCATGAAATGATTGATTTTGATTGCTATTAAAAACACTACTAATATAACCACTGCCCTCTCTTCCCACACTGGCAACAAAATTCATTTCAGTTTCATTGAATACTTCTATGATCTTTTTTCGATCTAAATGCTGGCCAGTGTATATTTCCATGATTAATAAATGCTGGTACTTTATATTTAATAATCATATTTTTATTTCCATTATACCGCCATTTTTCTTTATACTATTATGCAATTCGTAATCTTCCAAAAATCTCGACTGCATATGTTCTATCTTTTTTCTTCTTCGGCAGTTGTTTTAATTGTTTTATTTTTATTGAACAATAAATTATGTAGCATTTTATTTTTCTTTATAATATTTAAGACGTTATTTGGAAGTATCTTTCTTGCTTTTTCCATTAATTTTTTAAGTACTTTTACCAATATTATCGATCTTGGTGATACTGACTTATTCATTAAGCTTAGTCTTTCAGCTCTTTTATATATACTTAGCATTTCATATAGTTTTTGTATTATTTCCTCGTCATTTATCAGCTTTTCAAAATCTACTATAATTATTGTACTTTTTTTTCTCAAATTTTTTATTATTACTTTTTCTATATTCTTTTTTTATATTTTCCATGCTCTATTATCCAGTTGGGATAGTTTTTTATTGCTTCATCAAAATTATTCACCAATCCCATTTTCTTTAGCCAGAGATACGAGGACCTAACTCTTTCTCTATTATCTCTTATCACATAGACTAATACTGGATCTTTAAAGTAATTGCTTATATTTTTTATCGCATCCTTGTGTATTGCTAGTGTCTCATCAACCTCAATTATTCTTTTATCGTTTTTAAAAAAATATTTCTCATATTGATTAAGTGAGAATGCCTTATCTCTAAGCATATGGGTATCTTTTTATTCTTGGGTAATTAAAGCATCCGGTTTCAGAAAATAAAAAATGTAATGATGTTGTGGCAGATTTTGGTGCACCTACTATAAATACGGGGTTAGTTGTGTTTATCATTATCCGCTGTACTTTACTGTAATTACATTCATTTTTTGGTCAGCATCACTCTATTTAAGCAATAATTTAATTATATTATATCTTGTACTTTTACTATTCTATTTTATTAATTTCTATTCTAATAAGAATTTTACACTGTTATATACGGTGTTGCCTTTTATTGTTTCTTTTTTACTTTATAGATTAATCAACCCTTTATTTTTTAAATAGACCATTATTTGGGTAACACATTGTTTTAGATTGTCAGTTTCTGTTGCAACTGAGATCTCTGGATTGATTGGTGCTTCATAGGGCGAATTGATACCAGTGTAATTTTTTATCTCCCAGCTCTTGCTTTTTTGTAGAGGCCCTTCACGTCTCTATCTTCACAAACTTCTAGCGAAGCATTGCAATACACCTCAATAAACTCACCATGAGGAAAGAGACTTCTCACCATCTCACGATCAGCCTTAAATGGGCTTATAAAAGCCGTCAAGGCAATAACACCAGCTTCGGTCATTAGCTTTGCGGCTTCACCAATCCGACGTATATTTTCTTTTCTATCTTCTTCTGAAAAGCTCAGATTCGACGACAGACCATGTCGTACGTTATCGCCATCAAGCACAAATGTGCGACAGCCACTCTCATGAAGTTTTTTCTCAACCGCATGGGCAAGCGTTGACTTACCTGAACCTGATAGGCCAGTAAACCAAAGCACAAAGGACTTATGGCCATTCAATTTTTCACGATCTTGTCGGTTTATCAAAGATTGCTCCCAGACCACATACAAACTTTTTTGATTCATAAACTTTCTATAAAAATTAAAGCGGCGATGCGCATACTAAAAAATGAGGATTTAATAACGTGTCTGCATGTTGATTACAGCCGAGCGGTTTCATTTCAGGCAAAGCCAATACCTGGCCGCCAGCGGCCTCAACCACCGCCTGAGAGGCGGCAGTATCCCATTCAGAGGTTAGCCCTAGTCTTGGATAAAGATCAGCTTTACCTTCTGCAACCAAACACAGTTTTAATGAACTGCCCATCGAGACGATCTCTGCATCAGCATAGCCTTCCATGAAAGTTTTAAACTCATCTGACTGATGCGATCTACTTCCCCACAACTACCCAATCAGCACTATTTGCAGATCGAGGACGCACTGAAATCGCTTTCTCGATATCGTCTTCTAACTTGAAGGCACCAGAAGATTTGTCGCCCCAATACGTCACACCAAGTGCCGGCGCATAAACAACACCGAAAATGGGCTTATGATTAACCACTAGTGCGATGTTTACCGTAAATTCGCCGTTCTTTTTGACAAACTCTTTCGTCCCATCCAAAGGATCGATAAGCCAGTATGCCTCCCAACTCATGCGGTTAATCTTTTCGCTCTGAGAAGACTCTTCTGAGAGTACCGGTATATCAGGGGTAAGTTCGCTTAAACCATCCACAATACAATGATGCGAAGCAAGGTCAGCTTGAGTTAACGGACTAGAGTCATCTTTATAGTCGACGTCAAAATCTTGCGCGTAAATAGTCATGATTTTCTTCCCGGCAAATTTTGCCAAGTCAATCACAGCTCTTTTTTCGAATTCTGATAACATGTTGATTTAATTGGTTTTTCATTATTTATACGATGCTTGAGTCGTACTGGTGAAGAAACTCTCGATAGTGGCTATTATCGAATTCATTCCTTGCTTACCTCTTCCTGTAAATTCTCTATCTCGGCCTTAAGCTGATCAAATTCAGCCATCTTTCTTGCCAAGAATCGTTTTGTAATCTTTACCTTCTCTGAAACACCCTGCGGTGTTAAGAGATAGGCATAACCCATTTTATTATTTGAGCGCTTAAAGTTCTCAACTTTTACTAGGCCGCGATCAATAAGAGCCTTAAGCACGAAGTTTGTTTTACCTAAGCTCAAACCAAGCTCGTCACTCAATTCTCTCTGGGTGATTTCTGGGTTTGCAGCGATTACATCTAAAAGCTTTTTCTCATGGGATAGGTTGGGATTTTCAGTAGACTGATTCATCTAACTACCCGAGAAATAACTTCTAGATTAATAGCTTTGTTCACGTTGTGAACATACCTTATTCTCCGTTCTTTAGCTATGTCTTTATTTATGATTTTTGATGCATTCATTAACCGTAGTTAATGATCGCTTAAGACAAATTAAAATTGAGCCGAGTAAGGAGCATCTTCAGGAAGAAAAGGACGTAGTAACTTGTTTAAAATCAGCAAGTTAAGTTAATCCTGAGGATCAAGTACCTTACCAGACAGCTAAACACCCTGTTTCAACAGACTATCTGTAGCGGTAATTACTTGCTGAAGCGCTAGAATTTCAGTCAATTCCTACCCTTTTTAACAAAAACACCGATGACTTTTTAATAAACCTAACTAAAGTTAAAAAAACTAACTGGGAACTTGTCATGATTAGAGATTTCTTATGGGGTCGATACACCCTTCTCTCAGCATCAATAATCATCGGCGTCTACGCATCGGTAAGGTTACTTGCAAGCTCTTCCATACTGTGGGCTATAACCAGTTTTATATTCTTAAGCTTTTCTGCTCTTGGCGTTTTCGATCTTTTCAACAAACAGCACCCCGTAAGGCAGAACTACCCTTTATTAGGAAGATTACGTTACTTTTTTTGAAAGCATAAGGCCTGAATTGCGACAATACTTTTGGGAGGATGATGACGACGAACTCCCTTATTCTCGTAATCAGCGCGCGCTGATCTATCAACGATCCAAAAAACTTTACCGCTACTCGTCCATTTGGATCAATTAGAGGATTTTACAAAGATGGGCACTCATGGCTTGCCTCATCTTTAAGCCCCATAGACATTGAGAACAAAGATTTTAGATTCAATGTGGGCAAGGGCGAAAATGCCTACGCCATGTCTTTTTTAAATATCTCCGGTATGTCCTTTGGCGCCCTCTCACCCACAGCCATCACATCACTTAGCAAAGGTGCAAAACTTGGCAACTTTGCGCTTAACACTGGTGAGGGCTCTTTATCCAAATATCATGAATTAGGTGGCGGCGATCTCATATGGCAAATATCAACAGGTTATTTTGGCTGCCGAACACCTGAAGGACGATTTTCCGATGAGCTATTTCAAGAAAGCCCGATTACCTTCAGTCAAAATGATCGAAATAAAGCTCAGTCAAGGCGCGAAACCTGGGCATGGCGGTATGCTCTGGCGCCCAAGGTAACCGCAGAAATAGCGGCGACTAGAGGTATAGAGATTGGCAAGGATTGCATCTCGCCCGCAAAACATTCTGAATTCTCCACACCAAATGAATTACTAGATTTTGTTATTCGCCTTCGAGAGTTAAGCGATGAAAAACCTATCGGGATTAAACTGTGTGTTGGCCATCCCTGGGAGCTAATCGCATTAATTAAAGCCATGTATATGCGCAAGGTGTACGTGGACTTTATTACCGTAGATGGCGCGGAAGGTGGCACAGGTGCGGCACCTGTTGAATTTGTAGACCACCTTGGCACGCCGCTTAGAGATGCTGTTGTTTTTGTTGATAACGCTTTAAGAGCTGCAGGACTAAGAGAAAAAATACATATTGGCGCGTCAGGTAAATTAGTCAGCGCCTGGGACATGATACGCCTGTCAGCCATTGGAGCTGATTGGATCAATATGGCTCGTCCTTTTATGTTTTCGCTTGGATGCATACAAGCTAGAGATTGCTCATCTGGTAACTGCCCTACCGGCATCACAACAATGAATCCAAAACGATATAACGCACTTGATGTTGAATCACGCGCAAAACGAGTTGCCAATTTCACCACAACTCAATAGAGGCCGTTGCTGAAATGCTAGGAGCAGCGGGGATCGATCATCCATTGAAGCTAAATCGTAGTCATGTCGCAAGACGCCTCTCTAGCAGCGAAATAAAACTAGCAGATGATGTTTACCCAAAGTCGCCAATGATGCGCTCAATAATGGCATCATTGAAGATGTAAGAATCTTAAAATATTGGGATAAAGTCTCAGCTGATAGCTTCAGCATCCAAGGCAATTAATATAAATACCGCCTTACTTAGATAATAAAAACCATTCTGGAGTGATTTGCACATGCTTAAAAAACATCTGTGGTTTACAGCCCCTTTAATTGCCATGGCATGCTCTCAACCACATGCGACGACCATACCTCAAGATGCTCCTTGCTCACCCAAAATACTCGTTTCTAAAGCAGAGAACTGGCATCAACGCACCATGACACACCTACCAAAGGGTGTGGATGGCTACTTTTTCGAAAATAACGAGAGAGTTGCCGCTTTCAGCCTTGTACACAAAACATCTAACCAAGGGTTTCAAGCTCAGCCTTCCATAAAGGTGCCCAATATCAATCACTCGGAGTTTGAAATATCACACGAAATTAAAGACTCATGCATCTACTGGATCGGCATCCGTAAATAAAAAAAGCCCTGGGGTCATTGACCACAGGACTTTAAGACTACTAACACTTTTGCGGGAGTGTTATTAATTCTATCGACATAAAAAATTAAACCTTGAGGGCCAATTAAGGTTTAACTTGAAGGTACCTGTTCTTGATCAAACGACAATCCAGAGTAATTAACAAACACTGTTTCAGATGAAAGCGAACTCGGCTGAGGACTCATGGTTGAAAACGCATCATTTGCATCATCAAAAATAGAGAGCACATGACTCTTAAAGTTTGTAAAAGTACCTTTTGACGTGTTGGTAACTAACTGCTGACCAAGGGTTGCATCCAAGGAAAGACTGAACTTCATTCCCCGATAGATCAGCAAAAAAGTCGCTTGAAGGCTTTACATAATCAAGAGTGAGAGATTGAATAGTTTCGCTAAAATCAATCCACAATTTTACTTGGCTGCGATCACTCAAGCTGCTAACGCTGCTTACATGCACTGTAGAGTCATTAATCTCTAAGTCAAATGACTCAGCGGGTACATCAAAGTAAAAGTAATACAAGTCTTCATTGAACGTCAGGATCAAATCGAAGTAACCGTAACCGGAGCTATCGACAGCCTCAATCGAGACGAGCTTTGGCGATTGAATATCGGGCATCAAGTTTTCGCCAAGCCCATAAGGTCACCACCCTCATTGATGTATGCCTCAAAAATATGAGCCGCACCTGTAGATGGCGTCAAAGTGACCTGACCCAAGGATGGGCTGTCAAAAACTATGTCGCCTGACTCTATTAAAGACGGATTACTGTAATCCGATCGGTCATAAAGTTTATATTTATCAATTGATGCGTCAGCGTTCGAAGAGAACAGTTCCAGTCGATCGGAATTCGTATTCACTACGCCGGATGGAAAGCTAATATATCCCCTCATAACCCCATCCTGATGGCAGGTCCGCAGGCACCAATGGCGATTGGAAAGAAGATGCTTGGCTGTACGCATAAAAAACATCATTCGATTCATCTAGTATGACAAATTCATCGACGAAATTAATATTATCGTAAATGGATGGCGCTACCTTTAAGGTTAATTCAGGCGAGCTGACCGAGCCATCCTCTAAAAATAAACCCTCTGGAAACTCAAATTCGAACTTATCCAATGATAATCGGGTGCCTGCTCCCGGACTAACCGTAAGAACACCATCACTCGAAAGTGAAGTGTTTGATGAGGTTAAAGAAAGACTAAAGTATTCATACGGCTGATAATGCTGCGTGACATTGTTTATCGAATAGCCTGTTATAACGACATCACTCAGCTTAGTGTCAACCAGACTAATAGCGCCAGATGCTGCAAGCTCAATCTCGTATTTATACTCATTTAGCCCAACATAGACCTCTTTGAAACTTTCAACCTTAACTGTTGGGCTCGTTAACCCAGTGCCGTAGGATGACGCAACCGAATCATCGAAAGTGAAAACGCTAGAGAGCGCAGCAGCATAATCTGACGTGTTTACGCCGGAAAAAATCTCTCCATTAAAGGCTACAAACAGTCCATCTAGTTCAGAGTTGCTATCGGAGTCACTGACATAAAATGCATGCGCATATGTGTTCGAATTACTGGTGATATCTAAACCAAAAATACCGTCTGAGGTAATGCCTTGAATTATTGATACCAAACTATCGCCATCAACGGCACCAAGCCAAGTGACTGATGAAAACTTGAGGCCAGTATCGCCAGATAACAAAATGGTGTCCTCAGCACTAAGGTCACCAATAAGATCTATCTTCTCACTATCATCATTTAGACCTGAACCCAAAGTGGATTCAGAGGCCTGCGAAAACTCAAATAGGTCCGCATGCTTGCCACCGTAAAGAAAGTCATCGTTATCACCACCAAACAAACGATCCTTGCCTTCTCCACCAAATAACTGGTCTCGACTCGTTGAGCCCACAAGATCATCATTAGCTGTATTACTACCAATAATTGCGTAGAGCTCATCACTTTTATTCAATGCAGTAGCGGCTGATGCATCATTAGTTTCTAGAAGATGTAGCACTTGGGTGAAGGTCCATCAGAAAATGGATCATTAACCATTTCAACGTATATGGTTGATAGATGACCACCTACATCGGTCAGACTTCCGATGACTCCCCGTCTTTAATGATCTCAATCTCAAGATCATCACCCACCTGTGCCGCAGACACATAATCATACAGATCTGCGTCTGGACCAAAATCAATCAGCCTTAGACCCTTGTCATCTGCATCCGAAATAAGGGTATCGAAACCATCAAGGCCAAATTTGTATTGAAGTAGTCGGCACCAGCGCCACCATCCATGTAATCTGCGCCAGACCCACTAACGAGTTGGTCATCACCATCACCACCAAATAATTCATTATTGCCACCTGATGACAATAAATAATCATTACCACCTAGGCCTTTTAGGGCGTTGTCACCCGTGTCATTCGATGCAGTACCGATAACAAGGTTGCCATTAGCATCACCTTCATTGGAATAAGAAATCCAATAGGAATCTGGACCAGCCTGAATCTTGTCAATGCCGTAATAATAACCGACAAGCTTCGACACCGAGAAATCAACCGTGGAGAGAACCGAGGCGTCTGTGTAACTTAAGGATTTGAGCTCAATATCAACCGAATGTTCAATTAAGTTAGTGTCATTGGTATAAGTTATTTTTCGTTCACCGATTCCAATGACAATGTTATCTGCATCGATTTCAAGAACATCGCTTAAACTATCATTATCCGGGATTCCGTTGTATTCATTGACACTGAAACTCTTATCACTCAAGGCGTCCCAAATATACGTGTCATTTTGTGACATCGTTCCCTCGAAGGAATCGCCATCACCTGGCACCCAGTAATGCATACCACTAGTTTCAAAGCCTGCAACACGATCACCTACAATAAATTCAACGCGCTCAAAATTTGCAAAGTATGAATTGAGCTCTATTGATAATTGATGCGCAACTGAGTCGTAAGTTGCAAAAGAAACTAAGGGATAACTATAAGAACTGAAGGTATCGTGAATCGTCCAATTTAATTTATCACCAGCGAGCGTCCCCGTAATAAATCTCAAGCGATTGCTCATGGGCCGTTGAACTAATCTTTCCATCAAGTGATGATGTTGGCAGCAGAATCCTTAAAATGTCATCGCCGCCTAGGGCATCAAAATAAAAAGCCATCGGCATGGCTTTTATGTCATCAAGGGATAATGTCAAAACATCATCGCCACTTGTTCCATAAGCATGCTGATTAACGGACGTGGACCAACTCTGCTCTTCAAAGATGTAATAGTCGACTACTGATGCTAAATGAGGATTCGTGGCCATAATTTTCTCCAATGAATTAAGCTACGTTTAACGTCACCTCGCCCGTAGAAGCATTAATCAATAGATCGGTACTTGATTGCGACGTTAAGCTATAGGTAAAACTGCCTGCAGAACCATCATCATAAGTTGCTGATGCGACATAAACGACTTGATTGACACCCGTTCTTTCACGAACCGATTCAGACGTAGCAGATGAAAAAACAATAACCATGGTAAGCACCTACACCCTAACCCAAGTTAACGGGCTTTCTTAATTAGATCTATAATTATAGATCTAATTTTCATTTCCTATTCTAAAATTGATTTGCATCAATTAATTTAATTAGGTTTTGCCTCAGCACTCGTCTCAGGCGTAGCTGAACTCTGCGCTCGCTTGGTCAAATCAGCTATGGCTTTTGATGACTGTTCTGCTAGTGCCGCTAAGGCATCCAATGGCATCGCAACACGATAAAGAGGCCGACATGTTGACCTTTTTATCCTCAGGGTTCACATCATCGACACGCGCAAAATCTAAACGCGCTACACCTTGCCAGACACTGATGTTAATTAAGCGATCTACAAACAAGTCTTTCATTACAACTCCATTATTTGACTCTAACCACAAGCCAGTTAGCCCGTTAAAATTAGCGCAAGTAACGGCGGCTAGATATAAATTTTTATATCAAATAATTTTATGAAGTTTATGCTTAGATCTATTCGCTTACCCGGTAAAGCCCATACAAAAAAGCTTCATGGCTAAAACCCATCTACACAGAATTTTCTGCCTGAAAGATTCAAATATAAACCTATGAATTCTTTGTGAAATTAAGTAAGAGTACTTGAATAGATGCCTTAAACAAGGTCCGATAAGGATACTTATCGCGTCTAATTATTGCTCTTGCATAGCCCTTTCGGCGCCTTTAACCAACGGCGACATAATAAAGGCCAAAACTGATCGTTGACCTGATTTAACGCTTATATCAACCATATGCCCAACTTCGGCAAACATACCGGCATCGCCTATCAGCTCTTCCTCGTTAAGCTTAACTCTCGCTAGAAAATAAGGCTCACCCTCATTCGGCGTGATTGATGACGGACTGACATACACTACCTTTCCGTATTTAGGCTTGATCTCGTAGCGGTTAGACGCACGCAAGGTAATCTTCGCTTCGTTACCGACAACTACCGAGGCGATATCAGATGGCTTAACCTTCGCCTCATAAACCAACTCTCCCTCATCAGGGACAAGATCACCAATGAGATCGCCAGCTTGAACAACATCACCCCGAGAGAATCGGTGCAGCCTTAATAACTTACCGGCTGATTGTGACTTTAAAACATATCGATCCAATCGATCAGCATATTGTGCTTTACGCGACTCCAAGACCTTAAGTTTACCCTCAGCCTCGATTAACCCTGCTTCAGCAAGTCCAAGATCAACTCTTGCCTTTCTGGCAGCACTATTTGGCTCAAGCCCCTTCTTAACCAACCTCTCAACGGCTACGACTTCTTTTTGATAAATTTTTTGGGTGGCCCGCTTACTTTCAATCACCGCCTGGGCACCCATGATCTCAGCATCCAAGGAACGAATCTGGTCCCTTATCTCAGTGTCATCGAGTCGCAAGATTGGCATATCGACTTGAATATGATCGCCCTCAGAGACAAACACCTCAGAGATCAAACCACCGACTTCAATTCGAATAGCATCATTGCCTTGCCCTCGACGTGATTCACCCTCCAGTGAAACCGCCACATCCGCTTCCATCTCAGCAAAGATAAAACCCAGCACCCCAAAACTTAAAAAGATAAGCAGTAAATAGATCCTGGCAGAACGACTGGGCTGACTCATGTAGCCTCCCGAGTAATTTGAGCATCATTTGCCACCTGGCCTTTATCAAATACCAGCACACGATCCATTAAATTGACAATTGAACGACGGTGCGTAATCACAAGAATCGTCGACTCTTTGTACTGCTCAAAAATAGCACCCAACATTTTATTCTCTGTCTGATCATCAAGAAAATTCGTTGGCTCATCTAATATCAATAACGGTGCCTTTCTCACCAAACAACGCAATAAGCCCAGTGCCTGCAACTGACCTGCAGAGAGGCCACCGGATGAAACCGACTGGGTATCTAATGTCAAAATCTCATTAAGGCCGGTTTGACCAATCGCACTGGCAATCATCTCATCGGTAATAGACATATCACCCAATCGAATCTGATCAAACAAAGAACCTGAACCCAGCCAAGGCGTCTGAGGCACATAGACACATTGCTTCATCCAGCTATCAGGATTAATCGAAGCCAGTGGCACTTGATTCCAATTAACCTCTCCTTCATATCCCTGAATCATTTGGTTAAGTAGTTTTGCAAAGGTTGATTTACCTGAGCCTGAACGCCCTACAACAGCAACCTTCTGCCCTTTATCAATATCTAACTTTTTGATATTTAACGCTGGAGTCGTTTTGCCATCATAAGTAAATGAAAGATTTGATACCGCCAAATGCCACTCGGTGGTTTGGGTAGGAAAGTTGATATAACTTTTATCATCTTGAGACTTGGATGCCTCAACAGGATCGGCCATTGCGCCCATCTGAACAATCGTACCAATGGGCGATAACACTTTATTACTCAAAATATAGGTCGCTATGACCCCACCAAAACCAATGAGCCCTTCTTGAAATGCAAAAAAACCAAAAAAGACAATCGCAATACCCGCTGCTTGAACAGTCGATTGATACACAACCTGTCGTATACCATTTAATGAAGCAACCCGTGACGACTTAGCCGATACATCCTCTTGAACAGTAGCCTCTCGATCTACCAACCATTTCCAAGCACCTAATCCAAACAACCACTCAGAGCCACGTGAAAGATAGGCATAGGATTCAATAGCTCTTTGCTTGGCAACTTCTAGGTTTTTAGCGGCTTGAGTATTCCTTTTGTGACTCCAGGCAATAAACGTCAGTAGAAACAAACCTGAGACCAGAGGCACTAAAACCAGGGCGCCCGCTATGAAGTAAATTGCAACAAGCAGTAGCAGCACAAAAGGGACATCAACAATTAATGTCGCCGCCTTCACATCGGACGGCTTAACAGAAGCCAAATCCTGTATTGACCGCTTTAAATAATCCCCGGCATGAGTCGAAGATAGCGCCCGAGAAAAGATCTGAAATTCTGCACGCCTATCTAGCGTGCTAGCCTTACTTGATTCACCATAAAGCGCTAAGTTTATAGTACGAGTTCTTAATAACTTTACACTGATATCAATAATTAATAAGGCAACAACACCTAGTGTTAATACGACCAAGGTATTAAAACCATTATGCGGATAAACCTTGTCGTACACCAATAAAGTGAACAACGCAGTAAAAATAGAAATCGAATTAGACAAAAAGCCCGTAACAAACAAAATCCACGCAGGACTTTTTACTAAGCGAGTAATCCGCTTAGGTGCGAAGTTATCTTTTATTGCAGATAACGCCGAATTAATCATTAGCGTGCCAAACCTGCAAAATATCCAAAGGTGCCATTTAGCCTACTCACATCGTTAAAAGCTTTATAAACATCGGAGTGCGCAGTCAATACATCTGCATGACAATCATTCGCGTTGAGTTGTACATCGAGAACCTCTTTGACCTGCCCCTTACCCAATGCATAGCGCTCTTTCGTCTTAGCCAACAAGTCATTTAAACGATCACAATGCGCAGCTTTTTCCTTGATATAGCTATTTTTACTCTCAATGAAAAAAGCCTGGTTTGTCAGCGCTTGTCTCTGCTGATATTCAATCAACCCTAGTTCTTTCGCTTTACTCTTCACTAAGAAGCTTTGGCGTTTGATTTTAGAATCAATGAAACCTCCATCAAACAACGGGTAGGTTGCGGCCAATGCCCAAGTGAAATCAGTTGAGTCATCACCCTCAGAAAATTGACGCTTTAACAACGCAGCATTTAAATCAACACTTAAACCATCTTCACTATGCGCAAGCTTCAACTCAGCTTGCTTCAGAGCCAACTCTTCTTTCGTCTGAGCTAATGCACTGTTGTCACCTAAAACATAGCCTAACTCTTTCATGTCAGGTAATAGCCAGACGGTTTTTTCTAAGTCTGCAGAAGGCCAAACCTCTTTCGCCTGAGCAATTTCTAATTTAACGTCAAGAAGAGACGCACTAAGCGCCATCTTGTGCTCCATCAAAAAAGGCTTGATCGATAAAGAGCCCTCGCCCTCAACAAGTGCTGCCTCAACCCGCTCCATAAGCTCATTGACAGACAATAAGGATTGCTCAAAGAGGGACTTGATTTGATATGCCCTCCAAAGGTCAATATACGCATTAGCTATAGATGCGGTAGCAGCATCAAAACTGGCCACCGACTCAGCATACTCAAGACGCCCCTGCGCCGTCGCAATGGCATCTCGAGCCACTTGCTCATCGTTATCAAACAAGGGGTAAGTGACAGCAATACCCGCCTGAATCGCATCAGACGTTTGAGTGAGAGTTGAAGAGCCATCAACGCGTGACAAGGTGCCAGAGACCACTGGGAAGCGTCTAGCTTTCTCAATATCACCTAACGATTGAGAAGAAAGTTCAACCGAGCGCATTGCCTCAAAAGAGGGATGTTTTTGCGCCATAGTAATGATGCGCTCCCAGTACCCATCAGCCAAGGCCATAGAGGGGATAAGAATACAAACAAGGGTCAAGATTTTATGCATACGGGTCCTCGACACAAATACAGCACTGTCGTAGAAGATGTTTATTTTACCAGATAAAAAAATGGCCCTCTTATAGAGGGCCATACAAAACTTAAAAGATTTGGTAATTAAGCGAAATCATCTGCTGCAAGACCCGCATCACCTTCAATGATGGCAAGAATTGCACCCGTTGCAGTCACTGTGACCGTAGAGTCTGTACCATCATCAGTGATGGTCAAATCAGCAAATTCCAAACCACCGTCAAGCGCTAAAGAATCTGTTCCGGCAGTATAGTCGGTGATGTGATCAGCATCAGCTGAAGCAGTCACGGCCTCTGCAGCAGAAAGGATGAAGGTATCGGCACCATCGCCACCGGTTAGCGTGTCTTTACCCAGACCGCCCTGGATAACATCATCACCCGCACCACCAGTAATTGTGTCGTTTCCACCCAAACCATATAGCCAGTCTGAACCGTCAGTGCCATCTATGGTTGTTGCATTATTGGAACCATAAACCGAATCAGCCACAGTTAAAGGCACATTGAAAGTGGTAAAGCTATCACCTGAAGAGGCAGTTAATGCTGCATCAAGGTTAAGTTGGACGTAATAATCACCTGCATCATTCATTGGGAAGAAATCAGTCACCGTTCCATCATTAGTTGTTTCCATTGAGATGAAAGTAGAGGTGATCAAACCCATATCAACCAATAAAGAGCCACTTGATGACAATCCAGTGTCCGTGAAATAGAACGTAAACGTGCTATCCGCTTGATCACCTGGAGGACCAATCAAGTAACCAGTTTGCGCATCAATGTTCGATTCGGCGTTATTACTAAACTCACTGAACGGAATTGTGACGTCATACCAGCCGTTACCCAAATCAGTTGAGCCCGCGTAGGTAGTCAAGTCAATGGTTGCCACACTGTCTGTGCCACTACCTATGAATTTCACCTCTAAATTCCCTAGCGGCGAGCCATACACCTTCGCATGGAAGTTATCCATACCGCTTAAGAAGCCAGCGCCTAAACCAGTAAACGCCGCAAACGAGACCTCAACACCATCACCGTAACCCGTACCAGATTCAATTGAGAATACTCGCGAGTAACTACCTGTTGGATCAGTCGCGTCACCATTGAAGGTCGCACCGTTGCCATAGGCTTCTACACCGGCCCAGTGATTAGGGTGATCATCACCTGCAGTAGATGAGTACAACACAGAACTAGCATTGTCCAAACTAATCGGAGTAGATGATGAATCAATTGGTAAAGTCCATTTCGTTGTTTGAATACCTGGATTACCGTCACCATCCGCAGCAACACCCGTATGGCGATACACATCAAACGAAGTGCCTGAAACGTCTGTGCCTGAGGTGGTGAATGACATAACAACCATCTGCTCACCCTCGGCAAGGTCTGAGAAATCATTCGGCACACTAATACCGGCCAAGCTCTCGTTCGTTGAGGTGGTATAGCCATCTCCATCTTTCAACGCAATCGCTTCATCACCTTGGAAAATGGCCACCTGAACAGTGTTATCCCCAGGAGTCACCGACTCTAGGCCGATTTTTAAGGTATTCGAATTGTCGGTGTTACCCACATTATCTACGCCCATCAACAGCGCATCGGCAACTGTTGCCACATTATTGGCTACATCCACACCGCGAGCGTGCGTGTAGCTAACACCGGTATCAGAATCGTAATCTGTCATTTCTGCAATGACATTGTCTGTAACCGCGGCAGTTGCTGCAGACGTAAAGGTCGTCGTACCACCAGCCGCGTCAGTAGAAACCACCTTAACGCGGACGTATTGACCGACCTGAGTGCCATTGGTATTTAAAACAAAATCTTCATTGTTTGCTCCTGCAACCGATGTCCAATCGGTTCCATTCGCTGAAACCTGCCATTGATAGGCTTTGGTGACAGCGCCATCGGTATCAGAAATTGCTGTCGTCTCTGAAACACTCAATGTCTGGCCTTCAATAGCTGTGCCAGAAACCGCAATAGCGCCTGTTGCCTCGGTATCACTCGCTTCAGCGGTAACCGTATTTTCAACATTCGTCGTGCTGGTGACTGTTGCAGCACCGCTCGTTGCAGCAGCGACAGTGGTATAACTATCAATTGTCGTCTTAGCTGCAGCTACCGCTGTTTCTATCGCAGTTGCTGCATCGTTAAAAGCGGTGGTATTGGTAATGGCTGTTTTAGTACCCGTGGAATCCGCATTAACAATTGCAGTAACTTGGGTCGCCGTTTCAGTCATAGAGTCGGTAATGAAATCAGATGAGGTAAAGTCAACATCATCACCAGCAGTAACGGTACTCTCGAACACACTTGTCACACCGTTCAACGCCGCCAAGCCCGCGGTACCCGCATCCGCGCCAGCAGTTTTTGCAGCAGCAGCAACGTTCTTAATGACTGTGAAAACTGTCAACGCTGCTTTTTCATAACCAAGAGCAACGCTAGCGTCATAACCCGCTGCTGTTGTATCAAAGGGATTGTAGGTAGCGAGATCAATACCCGGGTCCAAACCAAGAGCATCTTTAATTTGTGCATCACTAAGGTTGCCAGAAACGGCCAAGGTTGAAACCGGGGATATAACCGATGCGCCCGCCTTTGCTTTAAGCGAGAAGCCCGCACCAAATGCCAGACCATTAGCACCTGTACTCCCGTTACCGTCACCCATATCAAAGGTCGTGGCATTGGTGGTTGCAACAAGAGCAGCGTTGCTCACATTTTCTGTCGTCGTAAATGAGTATGTACCATCAGCACCGGTTGTTGCTGAAGGCTCGTTAGCATCTTGTATGCCATCACCATCAAGGTCAGCAAAGACGGTCGCACCTTTCAAAAGACCTTTAGAAACAACACCATTTACTGTTGTCGATTGGACACTGCTGCCGCCGCCACAACCTTCCAGGAACACTGCTAATAATGCTAATGGCGCAGCTTTTGTTGATGAGTTAAGAATGCGATCTATACGAGAATCAGACATCATAAAATCCTACTTTTCAAAATCGGTTTATGGTTATTTTTTTTTAAATAAGTTTAACAATTATATTGACAACACTACCATCAAAGAATCCAATTTTGTAAACCTTTACCAAAAAATTCACCAAGGATGCTAGTTCTAACCACAACGATTAAATATATTTATGTGGTTATATTTTTATCTTTCGCCAAGTGACTCATTCAGCGTTTTTGTAATCGGCTTGGTCAGATACTGGAACACTGTTTTCTTACCTGTTTGAATCTCCACCGTAGTCGTCATACCCGGCTGAATATTGAGTGTTTGATCACCTTTTTTAGCCGAAAATTCGGTATCGGTAATGCGAACATGTACCCGGTAGTAAAATTGCTCCTCTCCCCTGACATCCTCAGTCAAGGTATCCACACTGACGTACGTCACCTCACCCTTGAGAGAACCATAGATGGTGTAGTCGTAGGCGTCAAATTTCACCACTGCAGGTAGGCCCACATGGATAAAGGCAATGTCTGCAGGACGAATTTTCGCCTCAATCACCAGATCTTCATCCACAGGCACAATCTGCATAATTTCTTCGCCAGGCTTGGCCACACCGCCAATGGTAGTAATGCGTACGTTACGGACAACCCCATCCATCGGAGAGACAATTTCAGTGGTACCCAACTGGTCTTTACGCTGCGCCATGATTTGCTTCGCACTTGCAAGCTCTTCTTCGGCGGTAGCCAATTCCGTTTGCGTATCTTTCAGGTAGGTATTTTCTGTTGTCGATACCTGTTTACGGATATCTACCATCTGGCGCTTAAAACGCAAAATATCGGCTTTACCAATATCACCTGTCTCAAGAAGCGGAAGATTCATTTCCATCTCTTCCTCAATCAACTTTTGCATCTCTCTTAATGCCGACACTTCTTCCCTGAAGGTCTTCTGGCGCTTCTCAAAAAGAACCTTTTGATTGTATTTAAATTCTTTGTAGTCATCTAGCTCGGCCGGGAATGCTAACTTTCCTCCATATAGCTCAGTTTTCAAGCGCGCAATCTTAGCGATCAGAGCCGCCACTTTAGCGCGACTCTCAAGATAGGCAGCCTCAGCTCGGGTTTGGTCAAACTCAACCAAAGGATCGCCAGCTTTAACCGTTGAACCTTCTTTGACCGGTAAGTGACTGATCACACCACCTTCAATGGTTTGAATGACCTGATTTCGTGAACTCGTAATCACCTGGCCTGTAGCACGGGTAATTTGATCGACATCTGCACAACGTGCCCAAATGATAAAAATCACCACTACCAAGACACCCGCAACGATCAACATTTGCGAGATAAAAAACTGTGTTCTTTATCCGAATTAGTTTGCATCGGACACCGCCTTTTAGGTTCTTGTTTGCCAGAGATTTTTGCCATTACCGCATCTCGAGGACCATCAATTTGTATACGGCCACCCTGAATAACAATCAATCGATTTAACAAGGGTAATAATGCTGTTTTATGCGTCGTGACAATCAAGGTAATCCCTTCCTCAACCAACTCTTTGAAGAGTTTGACCATTGCAGCCTCTGTCATCGCATCCATAGCCCCTGTAGGCTCATCTAACAGCCAGACTTTTGGCTTTGCCAACAACATACGGGTCAATGCAATCTGCTGTTTCTGACCTCCAGAAACACCACGGCCACCTTCTGTGATCGTCAGTGCAAGCCCAGAGGGTTGTCCATGAATAAGATTGATTAAACCTGTACGTTTAGCCGCCTCTAAGATGGCCTCTTCACCAGGGTCAGGAAGACCTGACAAAATGTTATCGCGCAAGGTCCCACTAAAGAGCTTTATTTCTTGTGGCAAATACCCAACCGTTTCACGCACAGGCACCAAACCTAACGATGCCATATCAATACCACCAAGAGTCACCCTACCCTCTAGAGGTCGATACAAACCGGATGCCAGTTTCAATAAGGTACTTTTACCCGAACCGATAGCACCAATAAGACCAATAGACTCACCTGGCTTTATCTGCAAACGTTCAATATCTAAAACAACCTGAGAGGTTGCGTCATAAGCAAAGCGCACTCGCTCAAAATTAAACCCACTATCAACTACTTGTGGCATCAAAGTCTTGTGTGCGTCATCCGCCTCATTCGGTAAATCAACAATCTGATCGAGCCCCTGCAAAGCAGCTTTTGCCAATGCCCATTGCATCATCGTGCCGGGCAACTGAATAATCGGTTGCATCGCACGATTACCAATAATAGAACACGCCAATAAGCCACCCATCGTAAGTTCATTTTGCGTAACTTGATAAGCACCTACCGCAACCATGAGGGTGTAACTGATCTGCTGAAACGTAGCCGTCATACTTTGAGATGTGGTTGTGTAATGACGAATTTTTAAATCAGGTTCGGCAGCTTCGTATACAAGCTTTTTCCAACGTGATTCAACCGTCCACTCTGAACCATTGGCTTTAAGACTTTCTGCGCCATCTACTGCCTCTACCAACAAGCCTGTTTTCAGGTTGATAGCCGCTAAGTTCATTTGCGTATAGCGCTGCACCATCTTCTGGAACATCAAACCTGCAAACAAAGCGAGTGGCATAAAAATCAGCGGCACGATAACGACTGGTCCGCCAATCAAATAAATAACAAAAATAAAAAAAGAGCGAAAACGGCACATCTGCCATAACAAAGACGGAGGTCGATGAAATCAAACCTCGGACCATCTCAAAGCCTTTAATCTGTGAAGCAATCGTGCCAACCGATTGAGGTCGCGACTCCATCCTGATGCCAAGCATGCGACTAAAGAACCATTGAGATAACGACTTATCCATCTGGTTACTTGCCGTATCGACTAATCGACTGCGCAATAACTTCAGCATTAATTCCAATAAGATGGAAATGCCCACGCCAACCGTCAGAACGATCAAGGTATCAAAACCCGAATTAGGGATAACTCGGTCATAGATCTGCATGGCATACAGTGACGTTGCCAAGGCCAAGATGCTCACTAATGCGGTTGCTAAAACCGCACTAAAAATAATGCCACGGTATTCAAAAACAGCGTCTTTTATCAAATGAAAGGATGACTTCTTAGATGAACCTTCCAGATTACGACTCGGCAACGTCAAACAAACCACATCAGCGGAAAGTTCTAGCTCGTTAACTCGTGCATCATCTGCTGAAACCGCGCGCCAACGATTCTCGCCCAGTGTCGAATTAACAAAAAAAACCAAGCGCCGTCTTTGAGTGCCAAAAACGGCATGTCAGCAGGCACCGGATCGCTCAAGCGAGCCGGCTCTCCATCGAGCTCTGCCAACTTCCAAGCAAAGGTAAATTGCTCAATCGGATCAGAGCTTGCAAGTTCTTGTAGCTGATCTTCAAGATGATCTAAACGATCAGCTGCAACACGCTGCCCTTTTAACTTCGCTGCACGCGCAATAACCAGAGAGATGGGGTGAGACATAACGACTGTCCGTAAATTATAACTTTGGAATCAACTGCCCAGATCGAGCAAGTAAACGTAACCGAGCCGCCATCGCCTGATGCTTGGTCTCTTCGTAGGTGTAACGTGATTGAGCTAACTCACGAATCGCATTCAGCAGCTCCAACCAGCTTTTATGACCGGTTACATAAAGACGTGAATACGACTCAAATACTTCTCTAGACACCACACTGGCAGCCGCCGTGCTATCGGTACGTAATGAAGATGCGCGCCATTCTAAATAATCTGTAGACACCGTTTCTTTTACTTCACGTTCAGCAGAAAGCTTAGCCTTTTCTAACGAATCCCTCGTCGCCATAGCCGCTTTTACTGCACTGACTGAAGATAGACCCGCTCCAGGCTGCGCCTCAAACACGACCATCACACTATCGTCGGTAAGGTCAGAGGTCTCGGTATGTTCATAACGTAATTTCAACTCTGGCATGTAGGCCGAGCGATTCACTTTAATGTCAGAACTTGCCGCTTCTATTTCCATTTTCAAACGACGAACGGTCGGTGCATAGTCTGTTGCCTGATCCTGCAGTTCGCGCAAAGTGCCCAGAGCCAATTGCTCAGGCAGACCAAACTGATCCACATCGGTGACTTCTTGGTTAGCCAGTTGTGTCAAACGAGTAAGCGCTGACTCATAAGCCTGTTCTGCTACCGAGACATCGCTTTCAGCACCCAAGAGGCGAGATTGCGCTAGCTTTCGATCCGACAAAGAACTCACACCCTGCTCAACACGTCGAATAATTTTTTCCATCAACGCTTTGTGCTCGGTGAAATTGTCACGTGCATGTTGCAAACGCGCCTTCTGCTTAAGCGCTTCGGTGTAAGCCGTAATGACTCGAAGAGAAATATCTAACTGCGTCTCCTCTACCGCGACATCAGCAGCCGTTAGTCGATGCTCAGAAGCCTCGATCAATCCGCTGATACGTCCACCCGTCCACAACGGCTGATCGATACGCAAAACAGACTGGGCATTGTTACCACTGGCTGACTCAAACGTTGGTGTTGGATAACGACCCCACTCAGCACCCTCGAGGTTGGCTTGAGCAGCATCAACCTCAGCGCGTTTACTCAACACCAAGGGGTGCGACTTAATAGCCGAATTCAGCACCTGATCAAAGGTCTGGTCAACTGCTGATGCTGCAGTCGCTGATAATACACAGACCAAAGTCAAAAAGCCTTGGCGAGAAATAAAACGATCAATCATACGAAGTGCGCCTGGCGCGCATAAAAATAATTTGGTCGCTTATTATACGCTTAATGGGTGAGTTGAGAACCGTCAGAAGCCTCGCCACTTTGCGACTTTTGCACCGCATCAACGCGTGCAGCCTGACGTTTTTCCATCGCCTCAACTTGAGATGCGTGACTTTTTTTCATTTGATCGAACTGCATTTTCTGTCGGTCTTTTAACACCTCAAGCTCTTTCTCAAAGCGTGCCTCTAGCAACTTTTGTTGTTCAGCCAACCGCTCTTTTAGCGAAGCCATTTCCTTCTCTTGGCTTAATGCCAGACCTTTTGGAGCATCTGTCATAGCAAAATCCTAATCAATAAAAAAACTGCGGCCTCCTTTCAGAGACCGCAGTTAAACAGGTTAAAAATTAAACGTTGTGCAGCCAGATAGCGACAGAATCTTCAATATCTGCAAAGACTAACTTAGAGGCGTCTACGCCTTGAAGCAGAATCATTTGAGAGGTTGAAGTTGTGTCAACAAATTTAATGGCCGCATCCGTATCAGATACGTCAGAACCTTGAGTGAATGATGTTCCAGAAATGGTGCCGGATTCAAAAATAAACCCATAGCCATCTGCGTCAAACACTTCAGATCCCTCTAAGACGACCATATCCTGACCCATGTTGTCAGCGCTAAAATCTGTAATGACATCAATATCTGCATCAGAGAAGTCGGTATCAAATACAAATATGTCATCACCGCCACCACCGGTCATCGTGTCGTTACCTTCATCCCCGAAGATAAGATCACCTTTGCTAGAACCGACAATCGTGTCATTACCAGCATAGGCGTCTATTGCAAATGCATCTGATGAACCAGATACATCGATTGCATTATTTCCAGTATCACCTTCATAGGCAGCGCTGTAGGCATCCCAATCAAATGGTGCCGTACCAGATAACGTCGCGACACTTCCAGACAACTCCCCGAAGAGGAAATCATCACCATACGACGACCAGACGGTAACAAAATCTACACTTGGACTTTGGCTGAGAATGTCCCAATCAAGGGTGTAAGTAGCTGTGACATTCTCAACCGGTTCACCAGAAACACTATCGACACCAACTTGCTCAACTTCTGTAGCAGTATCAATCTTTACATCACCGCTTTCATCTGCAAGGTAAAACTTCATATCAGGCTCATTTTCATGACCAGCAGCTAAAGTCACCTCGCCAACAAAATCGGAACCCGAGGGATAGTAGATTATTTCAGATCCATCAATATGAGTAGGTCGTTCATTTGAAGAATCCCACGTAATACCTGCAGTATGTCGTATCGAAGCAAAGAATGAGCCAGTATCAACTAGGGAGCCATTCTCAAATTTCTTAACATAGTGAATATCGAAAGTTTCCTCTCCACCTTGAAGAGTGTCTTTTGTACCAGCAGTCGCATCTCCAGAGACAAAGGTATAACTGACATCTCCTAAACCACCAGTCTCGCCAGAACCTGTACCAGTATCTGTTCCACCACCAGTGTTGTTATCACCAGTGCCAGGATCGGTGACAGAGCCACCTGATGCTGATAATCCAGTATCCGTGAAGTAGAACGTAAACGTGCTATCCGCTTGATCACCTGGAGGGCCAATCAAATATCCAGTATGCGCATCAATATTCGATTCAGCGTTATTACTAAACTCACTGAACGGAATGGTTACGTCATACCAGCCATTACCCAAATCAGTTGCGCCCGCGTAGGTAGTCAAGTCAATGGTTGCCACACTGTCCGTGCCACCGATGAACTTCACCTCTAAATTATCCAGTGGCGAGCCATATACCTTCGCGTGGAAAGCATCCATACCACTCAAGAAGCCAGCGCCTAAACCAGTAAACGCTGCAAACGCAACCTCAACACCATCTCCGTAGCCTGTTCCAGACTCAATTGAGAATACACGCGCGTAAGTGCCAGTCGGATCGGTCGCATCACCATTAAAGGTCGCACCATTTCCAAACGTATCTACACTCGCCCAATGATTAGCATGATCTTCACCGGCTGTAGATGAGTACAACGCAACATCTTCAACGACCGGATCTGTTCCACCACCAGTGTTGTTATCACCAGTGCCAGGATCGGTGACAGAGCCACCTGATGCTGATAATCCAGTATCCGTGAAGTAGAACGTAAACGTGCTATCCGCTTGATCACCTGGAGGGCCAATCAAATATCCAGTATGCGCATCAATATTCGATTCAGCGTTATTACTAAACTCACTGAACGGAATGGTTACGTCATACCAGCCATTACCCAAATCAGTTGCGCCCGCGTAGGTAGTCAAGTCAATGGTTGCCACACTGTCCGTGCCACCGATGAACTTCACCTCTAAATTATCCAGTGGCGAGCCATATACCTTCGCGTGGAAAGCATCCATACCACTCAAGAAGCCAGCGCCTAAACCAGTAAACGCTGCAAACGCAACCTCAACACCATCTCCGTAGCCTGTTCCAGACTCAATTGAGAATACACGCGCGTAAGTGCCAGTCGGATCGGTCGCATCACCATTAAAGGTCGCACCATTTCCAAACGTATCTACACTCGCCCAATGATTAGCATGATCTTCACCGGCTGTAGATGAGTACAACGCAACATCTTCAACGACCGGATCTGTTCCACCACCAGTGTTGTTATCACCAGTGCCAGAGTCAGCACTTGCAACATAATCAGTAGCTATCTCTCCTAAAGTAGCCCTATCGAGCATCCAATTACCTGGCGAAGACTCTTTACTCCATAACACCTCAAAAGAGGTAGTTGCTGGAGAACCGTTAGGCCATGTCAGATCCATTGATGCAACACCATCAACAAGGACCATAGTGCCAAAAGCAGCAGCATCATCCATAGCACCAATAGCAATAAAGTCCACTGGATCTGAATCCGCCTACTTAACAGAAACTGTACCTGCATGATCACCCGTCTTCTCAATAGTAAGAAGGACTGCTGAAGCAACCTCAGCGTCAAGGTCCATGTGTGTTACTTCTGTTGCATCGTAAACATTTACAGCTGTTCCACCACCAGTGTTGTTATCACCAGTGCCAGGATCGGTGACAGAGCCACCTGATGCTGATAATCCAGTATCCGTGAAGTAGAACGTAAACGTGCTATCCGCTTGATCACCTGGAGGGCCAATCAAATATCCAGTATGCGCATCAATATTCGATTCAGCGTTATTACTAAACTCACTGAACGGAATGGTTACGTCATACCAGCCATTACCCAAATCAGTTGCGCCCGCGTAGGTAGTCAAGTCAATGGTTGCCACACTGTCCGTGCCACCGATGAACTTCACCTCTAAATTATCCAGTGGCGAGCCATATACCTTCGCGTGGAAAGCATCCATACCACTCAAGAAGCCAGCGCCTAAACCAGTAAACGCTGCAAACGCAACCTCAACACCATCTCCGTAGCCTGTTCCAGACTCAATTGAGAATACACGCGCGTAAGTGCCAGTCGGATCGGTCGCATCACCATTAAAGGTCGCACCATTTCCAAACGTATCTACACTCGCCCAATGATTAGCATGATCTTCACCGGCTGTAGATGAGTACAACGCAACATCTTCAACGACCGGATCTGTTCCACCACCAGTTGTTATCACCAGTGCCAGGATCGGTGACAGAGCCACCTGATGCTGATAATCCAGTATCCGTGAAGTAGAACGTAAACGTGCTATCCGCTTGATCACCTGGAGGGCCAATCAAATATCCAGTATGCGCATCAATATTCGATTCAGCGTTATTACTAAACTCACTGAACGGAATGGTTACGTCATACCAGCCATTACCCAAATCAGTTGCGCCCGCGTAGGTAGTCAAGTCAATGGTTGCCACACTGTCCGTGCCACCGATGAACTTCACCTCTAAATTATCCAGTGGCGAGCCATATACCTTCGCGTGGAAAGCATCCATACCACTCAAGAAGCCAGCGCCTAAACCAGTAAACGCTGCAAACGCAACCTCAACACCATCTCCGTAGCCTGTTCCAGACTCAATTGAGAATACACGCGCGTAAGTGCCAGTCGGATCGGTCGCATCACCATTAAAGGTCGCACCATTTCCAAACGTATCTACACTCGCCCAATGATTAGCATGATCTTCACCGGCTGTAGATGAGTACAACGCAACATCTTCAACGACCGGATCTGTTCCACCACCAGTGTTGTTATCACCAGTGCCAGGATCGGTGACAGAGCCACCTGATGCTGATAATCCAGTATCCGTGAAGTAGAACGTAAACGTGCTATCCGCTTGATCACCTGGAGGGCCAATCAAATATCCAGTATGCGCATCAATATTCGATTCAGCGTTATTACTAAACTCACTGAACGGAATGGTTACGTCATACCAGCCATTACCCAAATCAGTTGCGCCCGCGTAGGTAGTCAAGTCAATGGTTGCCACACTGTCCGTGCCACCGATGAACTTCACCTCTAAATTATCCAGTGGCGAGCCATATACCTTCGCGTGGAAAGCATCCATACCACTCAAGAAGCCAGCGCCTAAACCAGTAAACGCTGCAAACGCAACCTCAACACCATCTCCGTAGCCTGTTCCAGACTCAATTGAGAATACACGCGCGTAAGTGCCAGTCGGATCGGTCGCATCACCATTAAAGGTCGCACCATTTCCAAACGTATCTACACTCGCCCAATGATTAGCATGATCTTCACCGGCTGTAGATGAGTACAACGCAACATCTTCAACGACCTGATCTGTTCCACCACCAGTGTTGTTATCACCAGTGCCAGAGTCAGACAGTTCATTGTAAATATCATCAATTTTGACGACCAACTGACCGTTAATATCCGAGAGGGTGCCCGACATAAAGTCATTGGAGTAATCACTTTCAATGACTAGCCCAATCATCTTATCGGCTTCGAAGGTTAAGGATACCGTTTCTTCCCACAAATCATCTTCGTATACCTTGGCTGTGTACTTATCACCGTCAGCATAGAATTCGACCGATGTAGTGAAGGAGCCAGAACCGTCTTCATATTGGTCAGTCCACTCAGCCGTTGCCACCATTCCGTTTGTGTCAGGCGAACTTAGCCACACAACGTTAACCGTCTGTGTCTGGCCGTGATGCTCAGCCTCGAAGGAAACAGGCCTACCATTGCCATCAAAAGTTGCCGGGATTTCAAAGGTACCAACAGCGTTCCATTGACCGCTGTCATTCAAAGTTAGCTGATAATCATCGAACCAGGTATCAGTCTGACCGTTATAGGTTGACGTGCCAGTGATCCGCATAGAACTTGGTGTGTTTGTAGACTCATCACCAAACAAAACTACTTGCTCAGTGTAATCAAAGTACTCAACAGTGTAGAAGGAGCCAATAACACCATCGTTAGGAACCGTGTCTAGCGAGACAATATAACCACCGTCAGCGGTCATACCACCGCCTTCACCGCCAGCGTTAGGATCGTTAGAGTTATTAGGATCGTTAGAGTTATTAGGATCATTCGGGTTATTGATCGGATCGGTGAACTCACCTGAGTAGTCCACCATGTCCAACTTAACGGTCATTTTGCCGTCATTATCGACCTCTAACGAGCCAGTTCGAATAGCATCAGGCCAGTCAGCGTACTCAACCTGAATCGACAATCCATTATCACCAACCTCAGCAGAGCCACTTTCTACAATAAAGTTGCCACTGAGATCGATGAGCTCGTAAGAATCAATGTCCCCATCACCGTCCGCATCAATCACGTTCGCCTTCATCTGGAAGGTCATGTCGGTAATGTCGTCGTACTCTTCAAACTCGATAGTGGCAACAACGCCGTCTGCATCTGGAGAGGCTAGCCAGTTGATGTCTGCAGCGTCACCTTCCTCGCTGAGGATAACTTGGGGGGACGATCAGCTGCGTCTAAATCGGAGCCAAATGGAATCGTTTGAGCGTAATACGCGGTCCACTCACCAGAAGTTGCACCTGCCGTATCGAACACAAGGTTATACGTGTCTTCCTCTGTCTCGCCACCAAAGTGGTACTCGATGGCCACTTGCTCTACCGTGTTGGTAGCTTCATCACCAATCAGGGTAACAAGGTTGCCCTCTTGGGTAGTAAAGGTACCGAGCACGTTATCACCAGAGGTGGTGTCTGCAGTCACCGCATAAGGGACACCGCCCTCAGCAATACCATAAAGGTTCTCATCGTAAGTTGATCCATCGGCATTGGTTATCGTTTTGCCGATTAGGACACCATCGTCGTCATAGCGAGCGGTCTCAGAACGCACCAAGGTCGTATGATCAGCGTCCTCATACTCAGAACGGCTGACAAACATCCAGTCGGTGTCCATCAACTCGATTACATAGGTGTTGAACGCGAAGTCCTGATACTCAAAGAGATAGTACTTGGTCTCGAAAACACCATTATCCTCTTCAATAAGGACCTTGTCTCCCCACTCGTTCTGACTTACGAAATAGGTGTCGTCGCCAACAGTGTAAGTGTCCAAACCACTGGTATCACCGATAGCGACTGAAGAGGTGCCATCGGCGTTATAGGTAGTGGTAACCCCATTGACCGTTTCTTCACGGCCAAGGTATTCACCAGACGTAGAGTAAAGCTCCTTAGTTGAACTGACTAAGGTATCGCCGTCATACAATTCTTTACCCACAAACATCCAGTCGGCATCGAAATAATCAATACCCTGCTTACCATCCCAGTTCTCGAAATGGTGTTCGTAGCCGATGATGTTGCCATCGGCATCATAAACAGTGGTGTTGTTCCACTGATCTTCGGCGCGGTAAACATCTTCACCGTAAAAATCATCTGACTCGGATTTTTCGAGATTCTCAAAGTTAACCTGAGCAGCACCTTCTGGCTGACCAAACTCATCAAAAGCCTGGGTCACGCCATCGCGATACTCTTCAAAGCCGATGTACTCGTTATTTTCGTTATAGAGCTCTTTGCGTGAGCTGATAACCTCGCCTGTATCTTTGTCGCGCAGCTCGTTACCCAGCCACATCCAGTTCGCGTCATAGGAGTCAACCATAATGTTGCCGTCCCAGTTCTCGAACTCGTATTCGTAACCGGTGACGTTACCGCCAACATCATATTTTGTGGTGTCACCCCACTCGTTGGTTGATGAGTAACCAACAACGGTGGTGCCGTCTGTGCCGTAAATGGGATCTAAGCTCGCGGTATCAACCGACTCACCGACATAGTTCCAGTTTTCGTCGTACTCGCGTGTAGCAACGCCGTCAAACTCGGTATAGCCCAAGAAAGCGCCATCTTCGGCATATTGGTAGTCTGACTGATAAACAATGTTGCCGTCTTTATCGTATTCGGTATGTCCCAAGTAGTTTCTATCGGCATCGTTACGGTCTACGTGGCGATGACCGTTGTACATATCCTCCCACTCGTATTCGTAACCCGTAATCACACCATCGGCATTAACAAGGGTAGTCTCACCCAACTCGTTCTCGAATTTAAAATCGCCTGTCTCATTACCATCAGCATCTAGGACCTTGTCCATCTTACTAGTGTCCGCAACGGCATCACCAACCTGCTGATAATTTTCGTCAAATTCCTTCGTTACCCCGTCACGGAATTCGGTATAACCCAAGAACTCACCGTTCTCGTTGTACTCATACTCGGTTTCCCAGATGACGTTACCGCTTTTATCGAGATTGATCTGACCGATCCAATTCCAGTTGGCGTCATAACGATCGATCATCGTGGTGCCATCCCAGTTCATGAACTCGTATTCATAACCAGCAATCGAACCATCTGAGTTGTAGTAAGTTGTGTCGCCCCACTCGTTGGTGTCTTTAAAACCTATAACCGTGGATCCATCTTCACCAATCCAATCTTCCATGCCAGAGGTATCAACCTCTGTGCCAGTAATTTCCCAATTGGAGTTGTAGCTCGTAGTGGTAGAGCCGTCGAAGGAGGTATAGGTCTCCATGTATCCGTCAGCGTCGTAGGTATACTCCTCCGACCAGATGACCTTGCCGGTCTTATCGGTTTCGACATGGCTTAACAGATTCCAGTTAGCGTCGTGCGTATCGGTATGCGTGTGTCCATTCCAACGATCAGTCCACTCTGACTTGTATCCGGTAAGCTCTTTATCTGTATTGTAGAGGGTTACCTGACCCCATTGGTCGGTAGACTGATAACCAACAAGGACATTATCTTCGAGAATTTCATCAAGCACTAACTTCGAGGTATCAATGGTCTGCGAGACCAAGTTCCAATTCTCGTCGTACACGAAGGTGTTCACACCGTCGAAATACTCAGAGCCGGCGAAACTACCATCCTCGTTATAAAGCTGTGTATCAGACCAGAGCACGTTACCCGTAGAATCGGTGGTAACAGAACTTAGGTAATTCCAATTCTCGTCATAGGTTGAGGTGTTGGTCGAGTTGTCCCAATTATTTGTCCAGGAGCTTTCGTAACCAGTAATATTTCCGTCTAAATCAAAGAAGGTGGTCTCGGAACTACCCTGACCCCAAGACTCAACATTCTTGTAACCGATTACTGTTACGCCATCCTCTGCAAGGACCTTAGTGAGAGATTCAGTATCGACCTCGGTACCAACTAAGTTCCAGTTCTCATCGTAGGTGAACGTGGTTGAGCCATCAAAGTACTCATAACCCGTGACTTCACCCGACTCGTTAAACAAGGTCTTGTCAGACCAAAGCACGTTGCCGTCTGAGTCCCTGGTCTCCGAGCTGATGTAATTCCAGTCGCCATCAAACTTAGAGACGTTTGTGGTGTTATCCCACGAATTCTTCCACGTGCTCTCGTAGCCAGCAATGCTGCCATCCGAGTTATAGAAGGTTGTCTCAGAACTATCCTGACCCCACGACTTGGTATCCTTGAATCCAAGCTCAGTTGTGCCGTCGGTGTCGTACCAGACGTCCATGCCCGATGTGTCGGCTTCGGCTGAAAGTAGGTTCCAGTTAGCATCGTAGATATAAGTCGTCGACCCATCAAAGTACTCAGAGCCGGTGAAGTTTCCGTCTTCATCGTAGGTGTACTTATCAGACCACAGAATATTCCCGTCAGAGTCCTTGGTAACAGACTCCAGCATGTTCCAGTTTTCATCGTAGGTCGAGATGTTGGTCGAGCCATCCCAGCTATTGGTCCATGAGTACTCGTAACCCGCGATGTTAGAGTCCATGTCGAACAGGGTGGTGTCTCCCCACTCGTTGGTATCCCTGTAACCGATCTGGTTGCCATCCGCGTCATTCCACACATCCATGCCGGAGGTATCGGTCACGGTACTGACAAGATTCCAATCGGCGTCATAGGTGTAGGTAGTACTGCCATCGGTATAAGTCGAGCCGGTGAATACGCCGTTTTCATACGACATAGTCTCTGACCAAACTACCGCATCAGTGTCGTCATAGGTGGTCGAACCTAGGAAGTTCCAATCCGCGTCATAGGATGAAACGTAAGTCCAATTATCCCATTCACTTGTCCAACTGTACTCATAGCCGGTGACCTCACCGTCTGCATCGTAGTAGGTGGTCTCGCCATAATCGTTAGTTGATTTGTACGCGGATCCAGTAGGGGCAGCATCGGTTTCAGTAACCGCATCAAGCCCAGTGACATCGGTAGTAGCCGAAACGAGCTCCCAATCAGCATCGTATTCCCAGTTAGTAGAACCGTCACTGACCACCGAACCGGTGAACGTACCCTCATCACTGTAGCTATCCTTGTAAGTCCAAGTCTCATCGCCGTAGGTAAAGGTCATCACCTCGGTATAGCCCGCGATGTTTTCATCAGAATCTACGTAGTAGATGGTATAAGCGCCGTTATTATCCGCCGCAGTGCGGTAACCCTTATTGCCGTTGGCATCATCTTCTACTGCAGTTAAGTCAGCAAAGGCAGCTGCATTTGCGGATGTCGACTTTACCGTTCCATCGGCGTTGTAAACAGTAGTCTGGACGTCATCGCTTCCCTCAAAGGTCAGGAGTGTTCCAGAGTCGTCGTAGTTGTAGGTGTAATCCGAGTAAGAGTAATCGACCGAATAACCCGTCATCGCGTTATCAGCATCGAGGGTATAGGTATAGGCGTCACCAAAGTCATCTGTGTAGGTGTAGTTTGTCGTTCCGTCATCGTTTAGCGCGATGTCAGACCAATCAGCTTCGGTATTCAGCTCGGTACCGGTCAGCTCCCACGAGGTGTCGTATATCTCGGTAAAAAAACCATCGTCAAAACTGTATCCGGTGAGCTCGTTACTTTCGTTATAAATCTTTTTCATGACTCGTAAACCTCAAATTTATTCTCGAGAGTCGTGTTAATACTTTACTTTTCTTAATTCTAGACTATTGGGTCAAACCAACAAGTTTTCGCCGATGAGGCTACCTATCGCCAACCCAGAAAGTTGGACAAGGGCGGTCTCGGTTCCATTACCCGCCAAGTCCGTTGAATGGTAAACGGTTGTTATACCGCTGTTATCTGCATCCTTAATGACAATGTAACCTTCAGTTGCCACAACATCAGCATCTGCGGCAATCGCTGCGGCCGCATCACCGATCGACACTTTGGCTGAGCTAAAGATAAACACGTTGTTAGCGGCAAAATCGCTGGACGTTGTAAGGCCTGTGGCTATCGAATCAGTCAAACCCGCAATACCCGAAAGATCAAGCACATCGCCGCCCGCAGAGGTGGCACCACCCTTAAAACCAATCACGTAGTCGGTACCAAACGTTTTATCACTCATCGTGATCGTTACGGAGCCATTACTCGAGGCACTACCGTTACTGATATCGATGGTATCGCTGCCCGCCAGACCCTTGATGACGGGATTGATAGCATCACTAGCTGAATAAATAATGTCGCCCGCTGATGTTCCAGAAGTTACACCACCCCCTTGCGCCTCAATCAATGTAGAGGCACCACCAACGTTAACAACGAGGTCTGTACTAAAGCCCTCTACCGTAGAGGCATCCGTTTCAACTAGCGCACCGTTACCCAACTTGATGTTAATAGTCGCATCCGTGGTAACCGAAGTATTACCCGTTAAGGTTAGTTCAGCTGTAGTCGCACTTTTCTTAACAAGGCTTGCAGAAAGTCCCGCAGGTAATCCCGTTACTGAGTAGTTAGCTGAAGCAATAGCTGCATCAACCGTACCTGCAAACTCGGTACCCGACAGCGTCAATGTGAGCGCATTTTGGATGGACCCGTCATTGGCCAATTTTTCGTAGAACTGTGTCGCGCTGTAAGTCACCTTAGGCGCCTCACCCGTACTGAGGGTAAAGGTTAGAGGCGACGAATTCGCGGCACTGGCGTTACCCGCCGCATCCGTGACCTTGGCTGTGATCGACTTAGCACCGTCATCGCCCAATGCGCCAGAGGCTACCGTAATGTTGACGTAGCCATTGCCTTTATCAGTTTGAGTGAGTGTTTTCGTCAGCGGCGTATCGAAAGAACTTCCGCCCAACAACAACTCAACCACATTACCTACGGCCGCATCGTTGGCAAGGGTAACCTTCACATCAAACCCGTTGGCCTCTTCCGCCGCACTGATTGTCGAGTCAACAGCCGCCGTGGCGGTGACACCAGAAGGCGCGCTTGGCGCTGCTGTATCGTAAGTCAACGCGAGAGCTGCACTTGCCGTACCTACGTTACCCGCAGCGTCAGTCACCACGCTTGTAATGTTGACCGTGCCATCTTCTGCATCACCCAAGAAACCAGCTGGCAGGGTGAAGTCGTAGGATCCGGTAGTAATGTCACCCGCAGTGAGCTCTCGAGTTAACGCTGGCGAGAAGGACGCCCCACCGACCTTGAGCTCTAGGGTGTCCCCAGCCACCGCCCCAGTATCTGCAAGGCTTGCTGTAATCTTGAAACCAGCCGCCTCTTCTGCAGCGTTGATATAGCTGTCACCCGAGGTTACCGATGGCTTAACACTTGCCGCGCTCGGTGCGGAGTAGTCAACCGCAAAGCTGACTGTGCGGTCTAGATCATCAAAAGCGTTACCCGCCAAATCCTTAATGTCCGCATCTTCAGCAAAGCCGAGGGTAACCGAAGTACCTTCATCTATCGTCTTCAGATCACCACCGCTCACGTTAATGTTATAAACCTTGCCCGCCTCACTGGCCGCTTCAACATCTGTGACTGTGGCAGTAGTGCCCGTAACACTAAAATCAGCAATTCCAACACCGGTCACCTGATTGGCAAACGTAGCTTTGTAGATAAGGCCAGTTGATGTTTGTTCAACAAACTTCAAGGAAGAGAGCACTGGCGCAACCGTATCGACAGTCAAACTCAACGCTGAACTTGCCGAACTCGAGTTACCCGCAGCGTCGGTCGCAATAGCGGTAACAGACTTGGCACCATCGGTACCGATAGCCGTAGCATCCAGCGTGAAGGCGTAATTACTCTTTGTTAGATCGCTCGTTGTCAGTGTGTGTGTACTTACCGAGGTGCCGTCAACACGCAGATCCAACACAGCGCCCGCGTTTAAGCCAGCCGTGGACACATTCACCACAACACCTGCTGCCTTTTCGGTGGCATTGACTAAAGTGTTTTCGCCCGAAGCAACCGCCGGTACGCTTGGAGTTGTAGGGGCAGCGGTATCTAGGGTAACGCTAAGCGCTGAAGATGCGGTGCTGTCGTTACCTGCCGCGTCCGATATCACCGCGGTCAAACTCTTCGTACCGTCGTCACCCAAAGAACCGGTTGGGATAGTCACTGTTGCTGCTTCTGCCGTCAGATCCGCCGCAGTGACGGTGTGGGTGACTGGGGTATCGAAGGATTGATTAGCCAGTTTAATTTCGATGACATCGCCCGCAACAACCCCGCTGCTTGGCAAGCTGACGGTGACGGTGACGCCGGCAGCTTCCTCCGCCTCACTCACCTTTGAATCAGAAATTGTTAGCGATGTCGCCTTAGTCGGTGCTGTGTTATCTAGCGTGTAAGTTGACATCAACAGCTTGTCATATTCGGCAACAAAATAAAGCTCGTTTGTGCCCTTGATATCGTTCCACGACCCAGCGTCACCATAGCCAGCACCTGCGTCAGCCGAGGGGGGCCAATTTTGCAAGCCCAAGGCCAAATAATCTTGACCGGTACCATAATCATCCGGCTCAGAACCACCGTCTGTGTGCGATGTACCAGAGCCCCATTCTTCTCTATCAGTCGATAAGGACGTGCCATCAACCCAGGTCCAGGTGCCCTCAGTGGTAGCATCATTCGCACCCAACCAAACGTACTTAGCACCGCCACCATCCGCCGCCGTAGCGGTGTAGTTATCAAAAGCAGTACCGCCCTCTGAAGTTAACAAGGCTTGAAGCTTGGTAAAGAGTTCAGCGTTTTCAGCTGCCGTATCGACTTTAACCAGGTATCCACCCGTCGCCTCTGCGTAATCAGCCGCATCCGACCAGGTTTTAGCTGTCTTAAAGAGACCGTAGGTGTGACCAGACTCTCCAACCCATGTTGCATCCGGCAGCACAAGCGCATTACCACCCGCGTCAGTAATATCTTGCGTCGTTTTAAAGCTTAGGGTGACATCGCCATCAAGGTCAGCCAAGTCACCACCGGTCAGAGTTACGTTCCAGATCTTACCCGCATCTGAAGCTGCCTTGACCGTCACGGCGGCTGTTGTACCTTCAACTGCGAAGTCTGTTGCATCAACTTCAACAACTTTCTCGTTGAAGGTCGCCTTTGAAGACAAGCGAATCAGAATTTGTTAGCGCGGTATCAGGATCCGAGATCAGCAACGAGGTCAGCTTAGGCGCCGCACCAGTATCAACAGACAAGGCCAAGCTTGCTGATTCCTCGCCCACATTACCTGCGGCATCGGTTACGCGGCTTGTAATAACCTTAGATCCGTCTCCACCAAGCCCCCTCCGCAGGGATGACCATCGTCAAAGTGCCAGCATCTACGTGAGTTTGCGTAATCGTTTTGGTGATCGCAGTGGCGAATGACTCACCGTCTAGCAACAACTCAACCTTGTCCCCTACCACTGCACCAGTATCAGTAATGGTCACGGTAACGCTAATCGCTGCGCCAAACTCAGACGCATTGATGGCCGCATCACCCGTAATCGAAGGCTTTACTGCCGCCGCAGGAACTGTAGTGTCAATATCCAGGGTGAGCTTACGCTCAACGCTATCCTTTCCGTCAGCACCAACAAAAGCGCCTTTGGCAATTGAGATTTCGGCATCAGTCGTACTGTCAGCCGTTGGCGTGAACAGTGCGGTGTACTTGGTGCTAGAGACAGAGGTGAAGTCAGACAAAACTCCAGCCCGGTGGTTATTGAAATGTCGTCTACCGTAAACGCTGTACTACCCCAGGGCCTCACTCAATTCAAACGTAAGCGTAGAGGTTTCATTAGCTAACAATGCAGTGTCGCTAGCAGTTACAGTTACAGATGGGCCCGGGAATGGTGTCGTTTTGGTTGCATCCCAAGAGTCCGTTGAGGTGACAGCGGTAATCGCACCATTAGAAATTGAATCCAGAATATCTGAGGCGGTTGCCGATCCGTTGGCGAAGACGACGATATCATCGCCCTTATTAAAGTAAACCGACTCGGTGTGCTCTACGCCCTCAACTGTCACCGTCCTAGTGAGATTGACCGTCTTGAGGCCTTCTTTAGCGGCGGCGTAATCCCCTACCTCACCGGTTAAGTAAATTAAATCTGCCCCACCCTGAGTGTTCTTTGCGTCAACGGTACCACCCTCGCTGACGTAGATACTGTCTACGCCGTTGTTACCCGAAACCACCATAGTCACGCCAGGTCGCGCGATACCCAGAGTCGAGTCAACTTCCTCAGTAATGTAGGCATAGACCTGGTTGTTTGGAGTCATACCCTCTGGCACAGCAATTGGGAACGCAGATGACGTCTCTCCAGAGGGCGTTGGAGCCACCGCGGTTGAGCTATCCGCCTCGTAGGCCTTTGCGTATGTGAAAAACTCTTCTGTGGTTACCGAACCATCAGAGAAAATCAGTAGGTCATCGCCCTTAGTCAGTAGAATCGTTTCATTACTGTCACCTGATCTTTGCAGTGAAAACGTTTTAAAGCCATCGACCGTGAAGGTGTAGTCCGAGAGAGCACCCTCTAAATACAGCTTGTCGGCTTGGCTCTGGGTGTTAGAGAAATCAAACACCATGTCCGTAGCTGCGCCTAGGTAAATGGCATCCACACCGTTGTTACCATTAAAACGGATACCGCGTGCGTTGAAGGATAAGCCTTCTAGCGGGAAGGCAAAATCCATGAAGACGGCATCTTCATTGAGAACGTAATAATAAGAAGAAGTGGTGATGGATGAAGTAGCCATAGTCGCTCAATCTCTTTTTTTATTGTCGTGATACTAAGGTGGATTTGTTACATGGATATTGAGTAAAAATCTCCCGAGGAATCCTCGGGAGACATACTCTGGACTAACCGTAATAAAGCGGGTAAACGCTGCTATCAACGCCCAGCATCTGCTGCAAACCTGCGTAACTACCCAACAAGTCGAAGTTGACCGTAACCGAGTCGTCGAATATCAGGTCAATGTAGCCGCCGTATGAGCCGCCACCGATGGCCGTATTCAACACCACGCCATCCAAACCCCTCAGTTGCGTCAACAATGACGTTATCAATGATGCTATCTCGCAACGTTGCCGGATCTAATCCTTGGGTTGTATCGTCGAAATAGACCATGTCCTCGCCCGAGAAGTCGTTCACCTTGATGTTAAAGTCCAGTGAAGAAATCGCTGAGGCACTCTTATTGGTAATAACAAGCGCCACCGGCACTGTGTCATCACCGAACTCGATTGTTTCCTGAGACCTCGCAGCTGTCGGCGCGTTATTACCCCGACCCTCAGCGGTAAACCAACTAAAGCTAGCCTCCATCTCCCCAGCAGAGGTCATGGCCTCTGAGGCGGCACCGGTATCGGTAGCACTTGGCGTGACCGTGGTGAAGTTAATAGCCGTTGCATCTGAAACCGCAACACTACCCAACAGATCGTCTTCGCCAATATCTATGCCGAATGCATTCTCATCGACGGTGATGTGATAGCTGGTACCGAAATCAAGGTCAACAGTGGAGTTGATTGTGATCATGCTACCCGAGATAGAAACCTGATCACTGGTGACATCGATCGTAATCGTGTTATCGGTATTATCCGTCTCAACTATCTTGATGTTACCTGTGCCCTTTGTCACATCAGACGATGCGGTTAGGACGATGTTACTGGTCACATCAAACTTGGTGTTGCCGTCAAGGTTAGCACTGCTCAGTGTAGGCGCATCAACAACGGTGACAGCTACGTCTTGGTTGACCGAGTTAGTGCCATCAGTCGCAGCAACTTTTAAGGCGTAAGAGCCCTTTGAGGTTACGGTACCTGTGATAGCGCCAGTGGACGAGTCCACAGAAAGACCCACGTTATCGCCAGTGAGGCTAAAGGTTAAGTCATCACCATCCGCATCGGTAAACCAATCAGCGATGTTTTCTGCAACCGTAGCGCCACTCTTAAAGGTAATGGCCGACTCAGCATTTCCTGTAACAACCGTTGGTGCGTTGTCATTAAGATTATTCACACTCACAGCAACAGTCTGAGACGAGGTGTTACCGGACGCATCCGCAGCGTTAACCGTGAAGGTATAGCTGCTCTTCGTCTCGTAATCCGGCGCCGAGTCGAAACTTACGACACCACCATCAATAGTGAAAGAACTGCCGTCACCACTGTTTGCAAGGGTGTAGGTAACATCCGTCGCGTCAGTGGCTACCGCGGTATAAACCGCATCAGTAGCATTTTCATCAACACTTGCCGTCGCACCACTTGTGAAGACAGGGTTTTCGTTATCAACAGCAAACTCCGCAACCACGACACCAACGGTCGAGGTATCAAAAGCCTCACCAGAGTCATCGCCTATGACGGTTGAATCAGCCACCGTAATGCTCTTCAGCGTGACTGTATTATCGTCACCAGTAGAGGGGACAGCCGTTGCATTCATTACAAAGGTGTTCGACTTCTCGCCATCAGCAAGCGTTTTTGTAACGGTCCAGTCTGAGCCTGCCACATCAAACACCAGGGTCATTGTGCCCGCATCAGTAACCGTCACCGATTCACTCATAGTTATAGTCAAAGTAACAGAGTCGCCATCTACGGCAATCGCGTCATTAGTTGCAATTGACAAGATCACAGGAGCCCGCACAACAGCCAGATTAAATTCTGTGGAATCGCTCAGGCTTCCATCGGAAGCAGTAACCTTAATTGCATTGGTCAACGACTCATCGGCAGGAGCGGTACCTGAAATGACACCGGTCGCAGAATCGATTGACAGCCCCGTCGGCAAGCCGGTCGCGCTGTATGTCAAGGTAGCGCCATCGTCCTCGTCAGTGAATAAGACCGAAGCGTCGTAGCTGTAGCTTTGCTCGACAACTGCCGAAGGCGCTGACTGAATGTCAGTCGCAACAGGCGCCTCATTCAGGTCATTCACACTGACAGTGACTGTCTGCGCATCAGAATCGACGGTGCCATCATTGGCTGTGATGGTGACTGAGTATGAGTCTTTAGTTTCGTGATCAGGTGATGCGTTAAAGGTCAACTCACCGCTATCAGCATCTAATGTAAATGAAGTTGCATCAGTTCCCGCTAGAGCGAAGGTGATGTTGTCACCATCTTCGTCAGAGGCTGTCGCTGTGTAGACTACATCAGTGGTCGCAGAGTTCTCGTCGATAGCTACTGTTGCCGCACTGGTTACAGCAGGCGCTTCGTTCACGTCAGTGACGTGGACTTCGATATCCTGAGATGAAGACAACGCAGGATCGGCATCATCGGTAGCCGTAATCGTAAGGTTGTACGTGTTGTCTGCACCACTATCTTTTGGTGCCTCGTAGTTTGGCGCCGCCTTAAAGTTGATCACACCAGTAGATTCATCGATCGCAAACAAATCAGCATCCGCGCCTGAAAGCGAGTAAGCAATCGCATCGCCGTCGTCATCCACAGCCGCTGCCGTGTAAACCGTACCGGTGGCATTCTCAGCGAAGTTGATTGGACGTGTCAGACTCACATTATCAAGGTAAACCTCGCCTGCATCGGCGCCCATATCAAAGAAGATGCGGCTCGCATCACCGCCGATACCATTTTCAGCAGAGACAGTGACGGTGTAGGTCTTCCAATCAGCAGTTAAGGTAACCGTGTCGGTTGATGAAACGTAATCACCGTAGTTCTGGCCGATACCTGCGATCATCGTGCGATCGGCAGTACCCTTAGCATCAAACGTCAGGGTGTAGGTTTCACCGGCTACCACGCTAATAGCGCCCGAGAGATTCACATCCCATGCATTACCCGCTGCCTCGACATTGGCATAGTTCACGCCATTCACAACATTGAAAAAGCGTTACCCGTCCAACCTTCATTAGCATCAGAGAAATCACCATTAGTAACATGCTCAACAACGGCAACAACGCTAACATCATCGATGTAAACATCACCGGTGTCCGCACCCATATCAAATAGGACACGGCTGGTCGCATCACCGAATAAATTGTAGTTAGGCGCACCCTCTTGAGCAGGCATTGTCAGCGTGAATGTCTGCCACTCGGTAGTCAGACTCACTGTTTCGGTGCGTGAGAACCAAGGGTCTGATGACATACCCAAGCCAACCACCATTTCACGCGCTTCAGCCGCTTTGGCATCGAAGGTAATGGTATACGACAGTTGTGGATCAAGATCGATCACATTACTGATGTTTACAGTGTAAGATTCCTGACCTTCAGTATCTTGGCTAGCGACGTTTACGCCGTTAACAATGTTGACCGCACCGGTCCAAACTGGCGTTTCTGCATCCGCAAAAGAGCCGTTAGTGACTAACTCACGAGAGAACACAGGTGCCTCATTCGGGTTGGTAACAGTAATTGTTACGGCGTGCGGATCAGACACATTACCCGCGAAATCAGTCGCGATAAGATTTACCTCGTAGGCATTATCACCGTTCGCATCACGTGGCGACTCGTAATCAGGCGCCTCTTTAAAATGAATTCGACCCGATGAATCCACGCGGAACAAAGCCGCATCATCGCCAGTCAGGAGTATTTAACCTTACTGGTTTCCGTCACCTCAGAGGTGTATGCCAACTTGTGTGTTTTCCGCGACATCAACCGCCGCCTCATTAGTGCCCTCCTCTGTTGTGTCAAAGGTTGGCGCTGTAGCGTCAACGGTGACTGTCTGAGTGGTCACTTTACCCACAACGTTAGCTGCAACCTCATCACCTTCAGTTACCTCAGCAGAGGTCAATGCCAACTTAATTTTGTTAGCGCCCGCTTCCAGGGTTACGCCATCCCAAGAAACCGCCGTACCGGTTACCTTTGCACTGATATCGGTCCACGTGGTACCACCGTCAATGGAACCCCAGAGCTTGAGATCGTCACTGGCATCACCAGCCGTACCACCATCTAATGCCGCGCTTAGGGTTGCTGTAACCGTTTGAGCCGTTGCATTAGTGATGAAGTCAGTCGCCAACGCGCCTGAGTCGGTTGAAATATCTACCTTAGAGACCGAACCTGAAAGATTGGTCGACAACTTGGTCGAAATAGCCGCGGTTGTTGCCAGTGTTTGCACCGCTGCTGGCGCATTAGCCTCAACGTATTGCGCACCCGCTACGATAAGGTCAACCGCACCTGCTCCACACCCTCGTCTGAAATAGAAGCGACAAAGGTATTCAAAATGTCTTGCGTGCTCAAACCAGTGGACGCTTCTGCACCAGAAATAGCGGCCAAAACTTGACCATGGGCTTGTGCTGCCTCATCTGCGGCGGCATAACCCGTCGCATCGTCAAGGGTGGCTGCGGCCTTAGTGATATCCGTCAAGCCAAAGGCTTCTGCGACCAAGGTGTTGGTAGACGCAACTGTGGTCGCTGTGACATTCGCAAAGGAGATGGCAGCATCACCGCCATCACCACCGGTATCACCAATCATCTTACGAGCGGCCAGCTCGGTTAGTGGTGTGATAGCGACACTCTCAGCATCTGACGCAGATCCGATGATGATGACACGAAGGTCAGAGGTCATATCGACAGAGTTACCAGAGGCCTCGTCGGTATAGTTAGCGCCAGGGTCGGTGTCAACAAGGCGAAGCATGATTGGGCCAAAAACATTCTCGGTCGCCACAAACTGGAAGGTACCATCGTTGTTGACAACTCCGGTGCCAGCAATCTCAGAACCGTCTGACTTGAAGCCCTGAAGCTCAAGACCCACGGCACTGAAATCTTACCCAGACTAATGGCACCTGAGATGGTAAATCCTGCAGCGACAGCAGAACCACCGCCGCCACCCGCCATTGCTAGTGCGCCCAAGCCAATGAGCGGAGCTAAAGGCATGCCGGCAACCGCTGCACCTACGGAATCTGCAATCCCACCACCAGCACCTGCCTCAGCAGCTCTAGCATCTGTAGCCGTAGCGGCAGGTGCCGCCGTATTTTCGGCTAGCAGCATGCCACCTTCTGAATTTAACTCTTCAACTGGCGCTTCAGCTAAATCCTGGAGCAGCTCATCTGTTTCCTCTTTCTTCTTTCTCTCATCAACGTCAAGATCTTTTCGAGCAACTTCGTGTTCTGAAATTTCTTCAACACTTTGAGCAATCTCTTGCACAGCATGTTGAGCCTGCTCATTTAAAGGTGCTGTTATGTCCTGTAATGAATCTTGTGAAATATTCTCAGCTGAAAGCTGTTGATTAACCTGCTTGTTTGAATCTATGGCTTTAGCATCTTTTGAGACTGTTTGTGGATTAATTGATGGTGAATTAGAAGTAGGCTTAGACATCTTAAAAGGCACCTAAAAGTGATATGAAAAGAAAGCCCCAATAATAGGGCATAATTTTAATTATTGATGGGGATAATACATGTAGCTTTTGTGGTTTAGAAGGATGAAACGATATTAGCTTTATTTAATACACTTAAGCATGAGTTAAATTATTGATTTACAACAACCTTGAACGTTGCATAAAAAATTAAATTAACTCGCAACTCAGTTTTTAACTCCTTTGCCTTTGTTGAGCAACCAAAGGCTATAGGCTACCAACGTCACTATGAAGCCAATGATGATTAGCTCCCCTGCTAATAACCCGACGTCGGAGACCCCTAAAAATCCATACCTGAATAAGTTCACCATGTAGAGTACTGGGTTTGCCATAGAGACGGTTTGCCAGAATTCTGGCAACAGACTCATCGAATAAAAAACACCGCCCAAATAGGTGAGCGGCGTTAAGACAAATGTTGGAATAATCGAAATATCATCAAAACTGTTTGCAAATACCCCATTGATGAAGCCGGCTAAAGAGAACAGCACAGAGGTCAACACAAACACTAAAATGTTATTCCAATAAGAATGGATAGATAGATCAGAAAAAGAAAGAAGCGACAATCGTAACAACGATACCGACAATAAACCTCTCGCCACACCACCCGAAACGTAACCCGCCAAAATCAACCAATTAGGAATTGGGGCGATCAGTAATTCATCGATATGCTTATTCCATCGACTGAAGTAAAAGCTAGAGACCGTGTTTGCGTAGCTATTAGATATCACCGACATCAAGATCAAACCCGGCACAATAAAATCAATATATCGAAATCCTTCCATATCACCTATCTGCGAGCCAATTAGCTTGCCAAAGATAATAAAGTACAGCGCCATCGTAATCGCTGGCGGCAATATCGTTTGTACCCAGATACGTGCAAAACGAAGGATCTCTTTAATCAATAAGGTTCGAATGCCGTCCAGTAAATCATTTTCATGATTGGTCACCCTTACCACCAACCAAATCGATAAATAGCTGCTCCAAACGATTTTGCTTGTTTCTCATACTCAGCACGCAAATACCTTTTGATTAAGCGCTTCAAATAATTTATTGATGCCCTTCTCTTTCGCCACACTCACTTCAAACGAATGATCTGAAAGCTGGGGTAACTCAAAGTCTTCTAGCTTTGGTAAATCAGTAATCGCCTCTTCAGTATCAAGCACAAAAGTCTCTTGATTGAGTCTGCGTAACATCGCACTCATCGAGGTATTCTCAACAATCACACCCTTATCAATGATCGCGATATTGCGACAGAGGCTCTCAGCCTCTTCCAGATAATGTGTCGTTAAGATAATTGTTGTGCCCGCCTGGTTAATCTCTTTGAGATAGCTCCACATTGAACGTCGAATCTCGATATCCACACCGGCGGTTGGCTCATCAAGAATGAGTAACTTTGGGTCATGCACTAAAGCACGGGCAATCATCAGGCGACGTTTCATACCACCCGACAACTCACGGGCCTGTGACTTGTGCTTATCCCAGAGGTTTAGCTTTTTTAAATAATGCTCAGCACGCTCAGTCGCTTTAGCTCTTGGTATGCCATAGAAACCTGCCTGATTGATCAATATCTCAATCACCGGCTCGAACTGATTGAAGTTAAATTCTTGTGGGACCAACCCAATGCACGCTTTAGCTTTTTCAGGATCGCTATCTAGGTCGTAGCCAAAGATCTCTACAGAACCTGAAGACTTGTTAACTAGCGAACTGATGATGCCAATAGTGGTCGATTTGCCCGCACCATTAGGACCAAGCAAGGCAAAAAAATCACCCGATTGAACCTCAAGATCAATTCCCTTTAACGCCTCTGGTCCTTTCTTATAGGACTTTGCCAACTGCTGGATTTTTATCGCCGGGATCATTGTTAACAACTTAATTAAAGAGGGTCGTACAATACGACGGCAACCCAAAAAAATCACCCGCTGAAAGCTTATGGAAGCGTTATCTCTGGACATCATTCTTGTACTTTCAGCGATTGCCGTTCTGGCGGGCTTCATAGACGCTATAGCCGGCGGTGGCGGTCTTATCACCGTACCTGCGCTTCTATGGGCCGGGGTTCCACCACTAAATGCCTTAGCTACCAACAAGCTGCAAGGCTGCTTTGGTAGCGGTACCGCCAGCTATCGATTTTGGCGCAAAGGTCATATCAACTTAAGCGAACTACTCTGGCCAATTACACTGACCTTCATCGGTGCTGCACTGGGCACCTGGACTGTTCAGCATATTCACAACGACTGGCTCAACCAGATCATCCCAATCCTCTCTTGATAGGCGTGGCTCTGTATTTTGCGTTATCACCTTCTTTAAAGGATCTGGATGGCCACCAACGCATATCAATTGGTGCTTTTGGTTTAACAGGAGGGCTTTTCGTTGGCTTCTATGACGGGTTTTTTGGCCCAGGCACTGGAAGCTTTTTCTTTGCCGCAATCGTCTTACTACTTGGGTGGGGTGCCAAACGTGCAACCGGTGCAACCAAATTGCTCAATTTCACCAGCAATATTGCTTCACTGGTTTTCTTCGCTGCCGGCGGGCAAGTAATTTGGGTACTCGGACTTGCGATGGGGCAGGACAGATAATTGGCGCTTGGCTAGGCTCTCATCTAGCAATTAACCTGGAATATGGCGCCAAACTGATAAAGCCTCTCGTTGTCGTCATCTCAATCGCGCTTTCTATCAAGCTGCTAATTGATTAACGGTATTGGCGCAAATACATCCACTCAAAGAAACGCTTTGTCCAGTGACCAACAATACCCAAAGGCAACATTACACCGCCTGTTTCTGAACGAGTAATTAGTGTGCCGCTATTGCGTTTATCCACAATACACATCAGCTCGACTTTATAGGTCTCTGTAGGCTGCTGACCGTTAAGTTCAGCTAACAAATTATGCGCTGCAGCCCATTAAAGATCTGCTTGAAGATCCGCCATGTGCGCTTGTTTTGGCAACCAACCAGGGCCTAGGGAAACTACCAGAATCACCCGCCACATAAACCTTATCTGCGCCTTCAGATTGGCAAAATTTATTTGCTTTCAACAGGCCACCTTCAGAGCGAGCCAACTCGGTATTATCAAACCACTGATTACCGGTCATTCCATGGCATAAACATGATGAGATCCGCATCAAATTCACCGCCTTCAGTCATCACCTTGTTTGACTCGAAACCTTTCATCTTATGTCCAAGATGAGTTTCGATATCACGACGCTTTATTTTCAGCAGACCTTTTAACAGCCTTTTCACCTAAGCGTTGCCCTGGCTTCTCAGCTGGCGTGAAAAAAACGAGCTTAAATTTATCGCGCTTACCTTGTTGACGCAGCCACGTATCAATACCGAATAAAAACTCAAATACTGGGCCGCCACGCATCGCAGAAGGTTCTTTAGGATTACCGGCAAAACCAAAGGCCAACGTGCCGCCATCCATCTCAGCCAAACGATCCCGTATCTGAGTGGTTGCCGGAATTCCGCCGCAAGGCGTGATGGCATGCTCTATACCGGGCAGCTTTTTAATAAAGCGGCCACCACTGGCAATAATGATGCCGTCGTTTGAAATATCACCATTGCTTGTATACAAGGTACGGCCATCAGCACTTAAGCCGGTAGCTTCAGCTGCATGAAAAGTCACTTTCATTCGCTTAAAGAAGTTAGCTAGATTGATTACTAAGTCTTCTGGATTACGCAAACCCGTTGGTATCCAAATAGTACCTGGGTAATACACAAACTCTGCTTTTGGAGAGACCACATCAATCTCAAGCGATGCATCTGCCTTACGCAATTTACGAACAGCTGTTAAAGCTGCGAAACCTGTACCAACTACCGTGACTTTAGCCATGGGAATATCCGTTACTGTTATTTAAATCTGGCGGAGACGGAGGGATTCGAACCCTCGATACGCTATTAACGTATACACACTTTCCAGGCGTGCTCCTTCAACCACTCGGACACGTCTCCAGAACTTTTAAGGACGATCATCCACCACGTTTTCTTTTTGCACGGGCATTAGATCTTCTTTACTTACACCCAACATCAATGCCGCGGTACTCGCTACATAGATCGATGAGTATGTACCAACAAAAACACCGACCAATAAGGCAAATGCAAAGCCGTGAATGATTTCGCCACCCAAGAAGAACAGTGCCAACAACACCAATATAGTCGTTAACGATGTCATCAAGGTACGACTCAACGTTTGAGTCAATGATGAGTTAATGATCGACTCTGATGTGCCTTTACGCATTTTGCGGAAGTTCTCACGTACGCGGTCAAACACAACGATAGTGTCGTTAAGCGAATAACCAATCACCGCGAGTACCGCCGCCAACACAGGCAGATCAAATTCAATCTGTAGCAATGAGAACAAGCCCAATCGTAATCGTCACGTCGTGAATCAATGCCACAACAGAGCCCACCGCAAAACGCCATTCAAAACGTAGTGCCACATAGATCAGGATCGCCATCAGTGCGACAAGCACAGCCAAGAAGCCATCTTCCGTGAGCTCATCACCCACTTGTGGTCCAACGAACTCAACACGGCGTAACTCGACCTGACCATCAACGGCTTTCGATAGCATACCGAAGACTTCATTACTTAAGGTCGAGCTCGGCTGATCAGACTTAGCCAAACGAATCAACACATCTTTCGCTGTACCAAATTGCTGTACAGAGGCGTCACCTTGACCACCTTCCGCAAGCGTTTCGCGAATCGCGGGCAGGTTTGCATCTTGGGTATAACCCACTTCAATCAATGTGCCACCAGTAAAATCGATACCGAGGTTTAAACCACGAGTCACAATGGACGCCACAGCAACAAGCAAAAGGATCGCAGAGAAACCCATTGCGATATTTCGCTTGCCCATGAAGTTGATGGCAGATTTAGTTTTAATTAATTGCATCAGTTGAGCCCTCCGATTGAGAGAGTCTTAAGTCGTTTACGACCATGCATGATGTTCACGATTGCACGTGTACCAACGATCGCTGTGAACATCGAGGTCACAATACCAATCGCCAGAGTCACCGCGAAACCACGTACCGGTCCACTACCCACAGAGAACAACACAATCGCTGCAATCAAGGTTGTGATGTTCGCATCCATAATGGTAAGGAAAGCTTTTTCGTAACCGGCATGAATCGATGCTTGAGGCGTGCTACCGACTCGCATCTCTTCACGGATACGCTCAAAGATCAGCACGTTTGCATCCACCGCCATACCAACGGTCAGTACGATGCCCGCAATACCCGGCAAGGTCAGCGTGGCTTGAATGATTGAAAGTACCGCAACAATGAGCACCAAGTTAGCGGCCAATGCAACGTTAGCGACTAGACCAAACTTACGGTAGTAGAACGCCATAAAGACAAGCACGAGCGCAAAGCCAACCATGACAGAGGTAAAGCCTTGATCAATGTTGTCCTGACCCAAGCTAGGACCAATGGTGCGTTCTTCAACGATATCAATTGGCGCTGCCAAAGCACCGGCCTTAAGTAACAACGCTAAGTTATGTGCTTCACCAGGGCTATCTAAACCCGTTGTTTGGAAACGACGGCCAAAAGGCTCACGAATAGTGGCAACGTTAATGACTTCTTCAACCCATTTCTTAATAGGCTTGCCATTCTCATCGCGACCAATAGTGCGCTTCTCTTTAAAGACTACCGCCATTGGCTTACCAACGTTCTCGGTGGTCACGTTGCGCATACGACGCGCACCTTTACTATCAAGGTTTACAAATACCGCAGGACTACCGCCTTGCTGATCGAAACCCGATGACGCACTGGTCATCTGATCACCGGTCACGATGAATTGACGCTTCAGTAAAATTGGCGTGCCATCACGTTCTTTATATAAGCGTGAGCCCGCAGGTACACGCCCTGACTTCTCAGCATCACGCGCTTGTTGCAGATCACCCACAACCAAGCGGTATTCCAACGTCGCTGTTGCACTTAACAGGTCTTTAACCTTACCTGGGTCTTGTACACCCGGCAGCTCCACCACAATGCGACGGTCGCCTTGTTGCTGAATCACAGGCTCCGCTACACCTAAGGCGTTTACACGATTACGCAGCGTGGTGATATTTTGCTGGAGCGCAGATTTACGTACTTCACGTAACTCCGCATCAGACACCTGCGCTGAGAAGAACGCATTAGAGCCCTCCTCGCGATCAGTGAACAACAAAGTACGGAACTCATTTGCCACTTTGACTTGTGCAGCATTACGGTCATCTACCGAACGGAAACGAACTTCTACCGCTGTACCCACAGACTTTACCGTGACATAACGAATCTTTTCATTACGCATGAACTCACGAAGATTCGCGACCTGCACTTCCATCGCCTTCTCAATCGCCGCATCCATATCGACATCGATCAGTACGTGAATACCACCACGCAAGTCCAAACCTAAGTTCATTGGCTTACCGCCAAGACTCGACAACCAGGTTGGCACATCAGGCGATAAGGTCATCGCATGAGTAAAGTCACCGCTCAAGCCCTTGGCCACAATATCTTGCGCTTTGAGCTGCTCTTCTGGCTTTTCAAAGCGTAGCTGTAACTTGTCATCGAATTGCTCAACTCGCTTTGGGGTAATGCCATTGCTTTTCAGCGCCGCTTCAAGCTGAGCTTGTAGTGCATCAGATACGGTCGCATTACGCGTTCCGGTCACTTCAATGACTGGATCTTGGCTATAAATATTAGGTAAGGCGTAAAGAGCACCGAAGAACATCACGACGGCGACCAATACGTTTTTCCACATTGGGTATTGATTCAGCATAGGAGTGCCACAAAAAGCCCGACGAGGGTCGGGCTGTGAAATTACATTTCTTTCAAAGAACCTTTCGGCATAACCGCTTCAACCGACACGCGGCGAACAGTTACTACGGTGTTATCAGCGATCTCTAACTTAACGAAGTTCTCGCCAACTTCGGTGATCTTGCCCATCAAACCACCAACGGTTTGTACTTCATCACCTTTGCTTAATGCTTCAACCAGCTTCTTGTGTTCTTTTTGACGCTTAACCTGAGGACGGATAATGAACAGGTACATAATCACGAACATACCGATCAAGAATAATAACGGTAGACCTTCGCCGCCAGGTGCAGCCGCCGCACCTTCAGCCATCGCATCAGAAATAAAAATCATCGGATTCTCCGAAATGGGGTTACAACTTGCCGCCCCACTCGGGACGACCTAAAAAAGTGCCGAAATTATGCCACAGCCACCTGAGAAAGTCGGTGCGCTAAATGGTTCAATTGGGTACGGTTTTGCCCCGTTTGGCATAGAACTTACTGCGGAATGCCTCAAAGCACTGCTGCTCGATCGCTTCGCGGATATCGGCCATCAGCATTTGGTAGTAGCGCAGGTTGTGAATCGTGTTTAACCGAGCACCCAAGATCTCGTTACAACGGAACAAATGACGCAAATACGATCGACTGTAATTTTGGCAAGTATAGCAGTCGCATTCTTCATCTAAGGGACGCGTATCTTTTTCATGCGCTGCATTTTTGATCTTCACCACACCAGAATGCGTAAAAAGATAACCATTGCGCGCATTACGCGTTGGCATCACGCAGTCGAACATATCAATGCCACGACGTACCGCCTCGACGATATCTTCTGGTGTACCCACACCCATTAAATAATGCGGATGATCTGCCGGCAGGATTTCCTGCATGGCATCGAGCACGCGAATACGGTCTTCTTCAGGCTCACCAACGGATAAACCGCCGATTGCATAACCATCAAAGCCGATCTTTTGCAGCTCTTCTAAGGAACGCTTACGCAAGCTCTCGTACATACCGCCCTGCACAATGCCAAACAGTGCATTGGGGTTACCTTCATGCGCTGCTTTACTGCGTTGCGCCCAACGCAGTGAGAGTTCCATCGATTCGCGTGCCTCGGTTTCTGTCGCAGGGTATGGCGTGCATTCGTCAAAGATCATTACGATATCTGAGCCGAGCTTGCGCTGAATCTCCATCGACTCTTCCGGCCCCATAAACACCTTCGCGCCATCGGTCGGCGCTTGGAAGTGCACACCCTCTTCTTTGATCTTGCGCATCGCACCCAGCGAGAAGACCTGGAAGCCGCCACTGTCGGTCAATATCGGACCATCCCAGTGCATAAAGTCATGGAGATCGCCGTGAGCATTGATCACCTCGGTGCCCGGGCGAAGCCATAGATGAAAGGTATTACCCAAGATAATCTGCGCACCCAAGCCCTTGAGCTCTTCAGGGGTCATCGCCTTGACCGTGCCATAGGTACCCACCGGCATGAACACCGGGGTTTCCACCGTGCCGCGAGCAAAGGTCAATCGACCACGTCGCGCACCGCCATCTGAGGCTAATAATTCGAATAATTCAGACATATTTCAAAAAACGGATTGACTTTACTCTCAGAATATTAGAAAATTCTAATGTGCTGATTAATCAGCACACCCTCCATCCTCCTTTGGTGGAACCTTGGCCCGGCACCCCCTGTCGGGCCTTTTTTAATGCCCGGAAGAAATTTCGGGCATTAATTTCAATCACTTAGCAGCTCTTTCAAGCAACATCGCATCCCCATAACTAAAGAAACGATAGCGCTGTTCAACGGCATGGCGATAGGCGCGCATGATGTTCTCATACCCCGCAAACGCCGACACCAACATTAATAAGGTGGACTGCGGCAGGTGGAAATTGGTCAACAGCAGGTCAACCACCTGAAATTGATAACCAGGGCGGATAAACATCCGCGTATCTCCCTGATAAGGCTTCAGCTCACCCTCTTTTGCAGCAGTCTCAAGACTACGCACGCTTGTTGTCCCAACCGCAACGACTCGCCCACAGCGCGCCTTACAGGCTTTGATCTTTTCAACGGTTTCTTCAGATACCGACAACCATTCGGAATGCATGATGTGCTCATCCAGATTCTCGGTCTTTACCGGCTGGAAAGTACCCGCACCCACATGCAAGGTCACCTCAGCTTGCTCAACACCCATCTCACTCAAAGTGTTTAACATCGCATCGTCAAAATGCAGGCCAGCCGTTGGCGCCGCTACGGCACCCATTTCTTTGGCAAAGACGGTCTGATAACGCTCTTCATCATCTGCACCATCACCACGGTCTATATAAGGTGGCAATGGCATATGACCATGCGATTCCATGAGCTGGTAAAAATCACCGGCACTCTCTAGCTGCAACTCAAACAAATTGTCATGACGCACGACCATGTTGATCTGCGCATCTTCTACAAGAAGCGTTGACCCAACCTTCGGTGACTTACTCGCACGCACGTGCGCCAAACATCGAGTCGGCTCGATTACACGCTCGATAAGAATCTCAACTTTGCCGCCAGTGTCTTTCTGCCCATGTAAACGAGCTGCCATGACGCGCGTGTTGTTAAACACTAATAAATCACCGGCACGAAGCAACGAAGGGAGATCTAAAAACTGCCGATCAGCGATCTCACCATTGGCACCATCGACATGCAGCATACGACTGAGCGAACGCTGTTCAGCGGGAAGCTGAGCGATCAACTCATCAGGCAATTCGTAATCAAAATCGGATAGGCGCATGGGGCGCGCATGGTAGCACAGGGCACTTGCCTAACACGGTCAAGTCGGTATACTGCCGCGTCTTCTCGCAGGGCCACCTGCAAGAGTCAAATTTGCCAGTGTGATGGAATTGGTAGACATAGGGGATTCAAAATCCCCCGCCTTCGGGTGTGGCGGTTCGAGTCCGCCCACTGGTACCAAATCTAAGAAAGCCCACCTTAACGTGGGCTTTTTTAATGCTCTAAATATTTGTTCTTATCTTATCTTGTTGATAATGTTAGACGAATACAGAGGCCATTTTTATGCGGAAATTATCAGCAATACTAATCATGGATATTGTTGGGTATACCAACAAAAGTGGTTTTAATGAGGTCGGAACACACCAACTTATTAAAGAATTCACTGAAAATATCCTCAAGCCAGCTCTTTTACTAAATTTCAAGGCAAGTTAGTTAAAGCCAAAAAAGATGGTTGGATTATATATTTACAGGAATTTCTTGAAAGTTGAGCACCTCTCTTTGCACTGATTTTGCCTTTAGCGTAAAAGAAAGAATTTCAACGCAAACATTAGATATTCGATTTGGAATACACATCGGTGATGTTGTGTATGAGAATAATGACGTACTGGGTTCCACCATTAACATTGCAGCAAGCCTTGACAAGATCTCAGCTGTTAATCAAGTGACGCTTTCCTCTGCTGCATACCTCAGCCTAGAAGACCCGCAAAAGAAAAGTTTATTGATAAGGGCTTTATCAATTTAAAAGGCATCAACAAGCCTATACAGGTCTTCTCCACAGGGGATATTGATGCTGAAAGTTCAAATAGCGGCGACGTTGATTACGATCCAAAATCAAAGCTTATTATTGGCAAATTAACTACCAATGAAAGTATCAGTAATACAGGAAACATAGGAGGCAAGCTTCACAGCAAACTATTTGAATGCTTGTCTGAAAAATCTTGCCAAAACTAAGCTAATTAGGTTAAGGCCACCATTAATAAGCAAGCACGAGCTAATGATTATCAATTGAGGATGTCCGCCGTCGCAGTTTCGGGACAGATTCAATTTACTTTAATATTGATAAAACTATTTCACCCACAAAAAGACATCATCTGGGAAGATGTTTTTGCGTTTCAAGCAGCCAATATATTGATCAATGACTTATCTGAGGAAGTTACCGAACAAGTCGTTATTGAAATTAATGAAGTATAAGAGTGATTTTTGAGCCCTTACACTTTAATCATGAAAAAAAATCCTTTAAGCCCACCTAAGTGTGGACTTTTTTATGTCCGAATTTAAGTCTTAAAGCACATGAACGATATCTCCCAATATTTATTTAGGAGAGAACCATGGCTAATCACTACGAAACATCACCACCGATGTTCCGCAACGCACCGCTCAAATTCATTGTGTATATCTTGCTGATTCCAGTTTTTGATCTTGGCTTGTTTCTGCTGCTTTGGTGGTACATCGATAACAAAAACAAACGTCTTTCGATCGAAGGCGATTTAATGAAGTGGCAAGAAGGCATCTTCAATAAAACGTTTATCGATTTAAACACCGAAGACATCCGTACCGTAAAGATCAAGCAGAGCTTTTTTCAACGCATGTTCGGTACTGGCGATCTAGATATCTACACCGCTGGCGACTCACCAGAGGCTGTATTGATGGGTCTACGTGAGCCACATGAAATTAAAACCATGATTCTGCCGCAATGATTGATCTCGACCAAAAAAAACAAATGCTCACCATTAGTGTTCTGCTTGGCATCGTTGTCATTGCGATTATCGTTGCAGCTGCTTTGTTGATGCCTGAGTTAGCCCGCATCGGTAACGATATTTTTGGTGAAGGGCTCGGACTCAAAGATGCTGCCATCATCGCCTTCTTCTTATCGGTAGGTTTGTTGGTGCTGTTTGCCCTGGTTGCTGGTGATGGCTTATTGGGCGAAGTCCAATTTTTACTAGCCAGTTATGTCGGCATGTTTGTTATTAGTTGGCTACTGATCGCCTGGATCTTTTAAATCAACGTAATAGCGGCATCTTCGGTGCCGCGTTGCTTTACACGTCCCACCAACACAGCAGACTGATAGCCTTGTGCTCTTAAACCATCCAAGCAGGCATCTGCATTTTCTTCAGGAATAGACGCCAATAAGCCGCCCGCGGTTTGTGGATCAAACAACAACGCATAGGAAGGATGCGAATGCCACTCTTCAATATTGGTAATAGCACGGCGTAAACGCACATTCTGCGGCTGCAGTGAGGACAAGATGCCTGCTGATACCGTCTCTAAAGCACCATCTAAAAATGGCAACTCATCGACCATCAAATCCATATCACACCCAGACGCTTTAGTCATTTCAACTAAATGCCCTAAAACACCAAAGCCCGTGACATCGGTAGACGCCGTAACACCATTTTCATACAACACTTTTGACGCAGCTTGATTCGATACCAACATCGACTCAATCGCGTCGTCTATCCATCGACCCTTGGCTTTACCACGCATATTTGCCGCAAAGAGTGTTCCCGTACCGATTGGCTTAGTCAGGATTAATACATTACCTGGTTGCATACCGCTTTTACGAAGTACCTGTTCTTTATCAACCAGGCCATTAACTGTAAGGCCAAACGCCAGTTCAGCACCTTCGCTCGAATGACCGCCAGCAATCACGGCACCGGCATCGTGCAATACCTTCTGCGCACCTTGCAGCAGTTCTGAAAGCGTTCGCTCAACAATCGCTTCACGACCATAAGGCACCGTTGCTATCGCTAGCGCGGATTGCGCTTGGGCACCCATTGCAAACAAGTCGCCTAACGCATGATTTGCCGCGATCTGACCAAACACATAAGGGTCATCAATAAAACTGCGGAAGTAATCAACGCTCTGCACCATTGCTTTGCCATCAGGCACAGAAAACACTGCCGCATCATCCAGTGAATCCAATCCAATCAGCACATCATCTCGTGAAGGCTTATCAAGCGTATTCAACACGCGACTAAGCACCGTGCTACCTACCTTTGCACCACACCCTCCACAGCGCATAGCCAAGGTCGAGATTTCCTTCAGTGTTTCTTGATCAGCCACATGAGGTAAAGCGAGTTGAACTTCCGGCATCTCCGGTAGCTCGTTAAACATGCGCATAAATTTGCGATCAATCGAATCTTTCCATCGCCATAGCCAATCCGCTTCGAGCGACCAGGCACCACGAGAGGCTATCGCGTGTTTATCACCTGTACTGATTAAGCCTAAGAAGTGTTTTTGCGGTTTATATTTCTTGAGCGAATCGCCATTAATGAGTCGACTTAGATTCTCAGTCAACACAGGACCTTGCCTAACGGCAAAAACACCCGATTTAGGTCGAGGTGATGGCATAGACGCAATATCACCCACTGCGAAGACATTTGAATGCGATGTACTGCAAAGATATTCATCCACCTGAATGAAAGCCTAACTCATCAGTCGCCAAACCTGACTGTCTTGGCCAGCTTGGTGATGATGCAGAGGTAGTCCATAACACCGCATTCACATCACGCGTCTCGCCATGCACCGTCAATGTATCTTTATCAACTCGCGAGACCGGACTGTTGGTAAACACGGAAACGTTACGTTCTTTAAACACGCGATTAAATCGACGACGCACACCTTTGTTGTGCCCCATCAAAATATCGTCTTCAGCGGTATAGAGCTCAAAGTGTAATCGCGAGGGATCTTGATCATTCTCTGCGAAGACTTTTTGTAGCTGATGCTGTGTGGACAACAACACTTCAACACCACCAGCACCACCACCCACGACAGCGATATTCAAATACTCTTCGGTGTTTAACAGTTTTTGTTGTAGCTCAGCCCACTTCTCCAGCCAAAGATCAATTGGCTTTATCGGCAGCGCATTCTCTAAAGCACCCGGCACATTATCGGTACGAGGACGAGAACCAATATTGATCGATAAACACATCGTAATAAACTGGCGGACGACCCTTAACGAATACTTGTTTTGCTTCAGGATCTATCCGCTCAACTTCACCATGATACAAACGCGCATTCGCAAAAGTCGCCAAGGGACCCAAATCGATATGCACGTCATCGAAATCATAATGACCTGCGATAAAGCCCGGCAGCATGCCTGAATAAGGTGTATGGATATCGCGAGTGATCAGCGTTAGGCGCACACCAGGGATCGGATTCATGCCAAACATACGCAGCACTGATACGTGAGCGTGTCCGCCACCTACCAGAACGATATCTTTGATTATGGGAGTGCTTGATTGCATGAAACGAATCGACCTAAAACTTTATAAATCGATTATCTCATACCCTACTCACTAATTTATCGGCGCAGTACCGCGAGCCAACGCCAGAAGTTCAACAGACCTGCCATTGCACCTGCCACATAGGTCCAAGCCGCTGCTTTGAGAATCTTTCTTGCTGGCTTCTTTTGATTCTCATCGAGATAACCATGCTCAAGAATCGGTAGCGCCTTCTTAAAGCTTGCATCTAGCTCTACTGGCAAAGTCACTAGCTGCACAACCAAACTAAATCCCATCACTAAAAAAGCCCCCAATGCGGTGAGCACACCTGAGCTTGGCACCTTGGTCACCAAGACAAGTATCGGTGCCGCAAACAACAAAAAAGACCCGAGCCGGTTAGCCCACAAAGATGCCATTGCCAAACGCGTGCGCCATTGAAACAGAGGTTCTTGTGCAGCATGTTGCAAGGCATGCCCACACTCATGTGCCGAGACTGTTATCGCGGTGAGTGTTTTGCTGTCATGCTTATCTTTTGTCAGACGAACTGCTCGGTTGATTGGGTCGTAATGATCGCCACCCTCAGTTGTCTCGACCTTCACATCAAATAAGCTGTATTTATCCAAAAGATGCCGCGCTAACTCACCACCCAGTACCGGGAAAGTTTTCTTCATCTTGGTGGTTATATTTTGCCAACACACGCTGCACCCACCACTGCGGTCCGTAGATCAGCGCAAGCAAGAGTAAAAAGGCAAGCAAATAAATCATCAAACAATCAAAACTTTTGGTTTAGAAACAGACAGATTAGCTAAAAATTGTGTAGGCTAATGCCACAAATTTAAACCCTATGTGTTGTGCACCATGCCAAAAAAGAAGAAAAAGAAAATTCCTCAAGCCGAAACCGCTGATCGTCACTTATGTTATGAACAGTCTGTCCAATGCGCTGAAGCTGAGATTGATTTTGTAACCACCACCTTTAAAGTACTTCGAAATCGCGAGATTCGTGAGCTACGCGAAGACTTCTGCGGTACAGCGACTGTGTGCTGTGACTTTGTGGCGCGACATGAAGACAACCATGCTTACGGTGTTGATCTCGATACCGACGTTCTCAACTGGGGTCGTGAGCACCGAGTCAACGCGCTTACCTCTGAGCAAGCACTGCGTGTGTCATTAATCGAAGACAACGTACTGACCGCTAAAACACCCAAAGTTGATGCCCTGCTTGCAATGAACTTTAGCTACTGGCTATTTAAAGAGCGTGAAGATCTCGTGAATTATTTCAAGATTGCTCGCGAGTCACTCAAAGATGACGGCATCATGTTCCTTGACGCCTTTGGTGGTTATGAGAGCTTTCAAGAGCTCGAGGAAGAGCGCGAGATTGATGATGACGATGCTGGCTTTACCTATGTGTGGGATCAAGCCTCTTTCAATCCAATCAACAGCAACATGATTTGTCACATTAGCTTCCACTTTAATGACGGCTCTGTGATGAAGAATGCGTTCACCTATGACTGGCGCATGTACACCCTGCCAGAGATTCGCGACATCCTTAAAGATGCGGGCTTTAAAAAGAGCACCATCTACTGGGAAGGTTGGGATGAAGACGAGGAAGAAGGCAACGGCATCTACGAGCCTTCCGAGCAAGGTGAAGCTGACCCAGGCTGGGTGGTTTACATCACCGCTGAGAAATAAAAAAAGGCCTCCTAAGAGGCCTTTTTGTTAACGTCCGAAAGAGTCCTTTGAGCTGATCACCCAAAACACCTTTGAGTTTCTCATCGAGCTTTTCTTTGGCTTTCTTTTTCAGCTCTTGCTCCGCTTTCGACTTGAGCACTGAATCCAGTTCTGGTTTGAATTGTGGCTTCTGTAATGGACCGACAATGCGAACCGGCACAGGAATACCGGACAACTGATCAGCCGCTTGACCACCCTGACCTTGCAATGAGCTCACAAGCTCCACCGCCAAACGATAATCCACCGTATCTTTAGGTAATTTAACCGAACCCTTACCTGACACACGCAACAGCGGCGACATGGCACTTAGGTCTGAATTACTCACCACGCCATTGATCGCTTTGATTGAGCCACTTAGCGATGTGAAATCGGTTTGATTCTGATCGCTCACCTCACCAGCAGACTTAACACCTAAAAGTGCGCCCGCCTGACGGATCAATTTAGCGATATTTACGCCTTTCACCGCACCATCACGGAAATTAAACGACGCTGTACCGTTGAGTGAATTACGAATAGCAGCTTCATCAAGACCTCTGACACTCATATCCGCTTCGATATCACCCAAGCCTACTAGCTTGTCGAAATTCATACGGTCGTTGAGCATGGGGCCTAGCTGAACATTACGCAGCACCTTCTTGGCTTGTATAAATGGCTCTTTCTTACGCGCATCAATCTTAATATCACCCGAGAAATCACCACCGTACAACTTGGCTTTCATCGGATATACGCGCAGCTGTGTATCTTTACTCTTAGCTTCTACTAAAACATCAGTCATTTTGACTTTTTGTGCAATCAGCTCACTGATTTTCAATTGCGCATCAACATTCGCCACAAACAAAGCACCTAATGGATTGGCTGAATCCGCAGTCTGCTTAGCGCTAGGCTTATCTGATGCTGGCGGCATGTAACGATCAACATTCAGCGCATTCATCGAAACCTTGGCACTCACTGAAGGCACTTTGCCTTGTACCAACTGCGCACTTCCGTTGACACGGAGATCATCCAAGCTCAGATCCAACTTATCCAAACTGATCGTTTGGCCGAACTGTTGCGCTTCCGCGGTTAAACGAAAAGGCCCCATCACGGTCGCATCAGCGGTTTGTAGCGTGATACCAAGTGCCTCTAACACACCACGCAATGAGTCCGTTGAGAGCGTTAAGTCCACCTTTAACCTGTATTGCTTCTTTTGAAGTAGCAGAAAGATCTGCAGCGATCTGCATGCCGAGCACATCACCTTGCAACTTTTCTAAGCGCACCGATTGATTTGGTAAATCGACTGCAAGATTCGTTTTTAGATCTACAGAGAGACCTTGCTTTGGTAAGGCATCACCTTTCGCGCTCGCCTTCAAGGTCAATGGCGAAATCACCAGCTTACTGGGATCAGCCGCTGCTTTAATCTGGCCACCCAGAGATACATTTGCGGTTAATTTATGTAGCGCACTTTGCAACTGTAGTGAGGCAGATACATCAGTAGACTGACCCGCCTTGATGCCACTGCTTTGTAGCGACATCTGAGTAATCGTGAGTCGCTCTCCGGCCATCTGATCAACCCAGGTGATTTGTGCATCATCGATATCCACACCTTCTATCACCAATGCCGCGGGCACAACCGCCGCATCAGAGGACTTAGCTGGCGCATCCCCAGATGATTTAGCCACTAAATCATCCCAGTTAGTCTGGCCATTGGCTTTGCGCTCAAGATTCAAACGCATGCCACGCAGCACCACCGTATCTGCTTCAAGCTGCTGCTTTAGTAATGGCATCAATTTAACGCGCAATACCAACTGATCGAATTGCGCAAAGTTTGTCTCAGCAAACCCCTTGGCATTACTCAAACGCACATCGCCGGTCGATAAGCCAATGCTTGGAAATACGGTTAGCTCTAGCGGCTGCTCTATCGATAGTTGCCGACCAGTTTGTTTTTCTACTAGCTCAATGATTTGGGGTTTAAAGTCGTTCGGGTTCACCAACATAACCACTGCAGCTAAACCAACAGCAACCAAGGCAACGAGTGAAACAACAGCAATAAGAAGCGTTTTGACGATCTTTGGCATTTCCAATCCCTCTAAACAGAAACAGCACGCTTAGCGTGCTGTCACTTTAAAAAATCCTTTTCGACTGATGGCGAAATTTTTAAACCGCGATTTGATCTTCCCAACCGCTTAGATTCGCACGAAGACGTTTAGCCGCTTGAGCCTTGAATTTGGCAGATACGTGACTCACTCACGCCCAAGATACTACCGATCTCTTTTAGATTCATTTCTTCATCATAATAAAGCGCCATGATTAAACGCTCACGCTCTGGAAGTTTTGTCATGGCTTCACTTAGCGCCTCTTCGAACATAACCCCCTCAACACTTTCTGAAGGAACCCATGTTCATTTGATTCTTTTGATTGGTTAGACGCGATGGCTCTGAGCTACGACGCACATCACCAAACTCGCTGAGTTCATCCAAGCTATGGACTTTGGCACAAGTCGAATCAGCTTTAGCCGCATGATATTCACGCAGGGTCATACCAAGCTCTTTTGCGACCGTTTCTTCTGAAACCGCTGAATCACTCTTGTTTGCTAGCTGCTGAACCTTTTCAGAAATCTCGCGAGATTTACGATGCACCGAACGAGGCGTCCAATCGCACTTACGAATCTCATCGAGCATTGAGCCACGAATACGAATGCCCGCATAGGTCTCAAAGCTAGCGCCATGACTCTCGTCATATTTACCCGCTGCCTCCAACAAACCAATCATGCCTGACTGAATCAAATCATCGACTTGTACCGAAGGCGGTAACTTATTCAATAGGTGGAATGCGATTCGTTTAACCAAAGGCTCGTAGGTGGCTACGAAGTCTTTGTGGTTACGATCGATAAAGGTACGGGTTTGCTGTTCCATGGCTCTCTCCAGAAATTCAGGTGTCTTTGCACCTTGTGTAAATCTCTAGAGCAAGCGATGTGCCAACTTTTCAAAATCGACCTTTCAGTCGTTTAATTCCTTAGTTTTCGGTCAGTTCCGAATTTCAGATCTTGATTCGGCTTTCAGGGTTTCGCAGTTTGTCTGTGCATTTTGAAAAACGCAGCGAACAATTTTCGCGATTAATCGCAAATTGCCTCAGCTTAAAAACGAAGAGGCAGAAATTACTGAAGGTAACTTGAAGCCTGATTTCTAAAACCTGTAATAGATGCCGAATACCGCTTAGTTGAGGCGTTGAAATTAGAAAAATCAGAATTTTGATTCGGAATAATCCGAAATCATACGATTTAAGGCTTAAATCTTTATTTCCAGATTTATGAAATCCATGTGCTTTGGGTCAAAAAATCTTGTATGGATGAAAAATCCATCCTAAATTAGATATTCTAGATATTCTTATATTGTGCGAAAATACATAAATCGATTAAAAACCATTCCCGATTATCGCTTCTTGGCTGATTGCACGATCAGCCACCCAGCTCATTTGGCCTGAGCAGACTCTTTTAAGGAAATATTATGCGTCGTCTTTCAATTACGACTGCCTTGTTACTGCTGTTGGCACCGCTATCAGCCTTTGCTGCTATGAATGGCACCCTTCCCGCTCTGACCGACCATTGGGTTGGTTTTACCGCCATCACCATTTTTGTCATCGCCTATATCTTGGTGATGGGTGAAGAATTTACCCATCTACGCAAATCAAAACCGGTTATTTTGGCCGCTGGTCTTATCTGGGCTGCGATTGCCGTCGCGTATGGTGAGTTGGGCTTCAGCGTAGAAGCTGAACATGCCGTTCGCCATAATCTGCTCGAATATGCCGAGCTGATGTTGTTCTTACTGGTTGCGATGACCTATATCAACGCGATGGAAGAGCGAAATGTTTTTGGCGCTCTGCGTAGCTGGTTAATCAAAAGTGGTTTCAATTTACGCCAGTTATTTTGGATCACCGGTCTACTCGCCTTTTTGATCTCACCGGTTGCCGATAACCTAACTACCGCCCTTTTAATGTGCGCTGTTGTGATGGCTGTGGGTGGTAAAAACAGCAAATTCATTTTGGTTGCCTGTATCAACATTGTTGTTGCGGCAAATGCAGGTGGTGCTTTCAGTCCGTTTGGTGACATAACCACCTTGATGGTTTGGCAAAAAGCGATTGAAACCCCTCAAGGCGCCGTCGATTTCTGGTCTTTCTTTGCCTTATTCCTGCCCGCCTTAGTTAACTGGCTATTACCGGCATTCATCATGTCCCTCACGGTTAATAATGAAAAGCCAGACGGTCAAGCAACCACTGAAATCATGAAGTGTGGCGCTAAACGCATTATTGGTTTTTTCTTACTGACGATTGCTACCGCCGTTAGCTTCCATAACTTCCTGCATTTACCACCAGTCATTGGCATGCTCACAGGCTTATCGTTCTTACAGATCTTTGGCTACTACTTAAAAGTCACTGGCGGTCATTGTGGTCGTAAGGATAAAAATACCGCCACTCTTGGTAATCCACGCGGCTTTGATGTGTATTCAAAAGTCGCAAAAGCTGAATGGGACACTTTATTGTTCTTCTACGGCGTAGTGCTGTGTGTCGGCGGCTTAGGTTTTATCGGTTATCTCGCCTTAGCCTCTGAGGTTATGTACTTAGGCTGGGGACCGAGCCAAGCCAACATTGCTGTCGGCATCGTTTCTGCAATCGTGGATAACATTCCTGTGATGTTTGCGGTACTTACCATGATGCCGGATATGTCATTAGGTCAGTGGCTTCTTGTCACTCTCACCGCTGGCGTGGGTGGTTCTTTGCTTTCGATTGGCTCTGCCGCTGGCGTTGCCTTGATGGGACAAGCTCGTGGCCAATACACCTTTTTTGGTCACCTGAAATGGACCCCAGTGATTGCCTTAGGCTATGCCGCAAGTATTGCGACACACTTCTGGATAAACAGCGCACTGTTTTAAGTTTTCACTCGTTCAGCTTGAATTCAGCTAACCCTCACTAGAGTGAGACCCATGAAAGCCAAGGTGCTTTCGGTTTTCACTCTATGAGGGTTTTTTCATGTTCAACAGAACGTTCCTTACCGCATCAGTTTTAAGCTTGGCATTAATCGGCACCGCAAATGCCGGTTATCTTGACCACAAACGTGGCAATGACTTTACGATACAGCCACTGTTATCAGCAGCAAGCCTATCTACGAAACCATTACGACAACTATTCCTGAAAAGGTCTGTCGCGATCGTGGCCGTCATCATGAGTATTCTTATGAGCGTAGCTACAACTCAAAAACCGATCCGATCATTGGTGCCATCATTGGCGGTGTCATTGGTAACCAGATTGGTAGTGGTAATGGCAAAACAGCAGCAACTGTTGCGGGTACATTACTTGGCGCATCTATTGGCACTGATCATCGTGAAGCCAAACGAGCGCTAGCGCATGATCGTTGTCACACCATTGAACGCACGGTAACTCGAGATGAACTGGTCGGATACCGTGTAAAATATCGTTATAACGGTCGAATCTACCGTACCCGCCTAGATTATGATCCAGGCAATCAAATGAAAGTCGTGGTTAACTTAACGCCACACCGCTCACACTGGAAATAATATGTTCATCATTCGTTGTTCGATTCTCTGTCTTGCCTTAATGCAAACTGCAATGGCGGCACCTGAGCGTCGAGCAACGCTTGATGATGCGATTTCTGAGGCACGTGAAGATGTTCCTGGTCGCGTGCTTTCGGCTGAAACCGTTCTTGAAAACGGACAAGAAGTTCATCGACTGCGCATTCTCTCTGAGGATGGCCGTGTTCGTCGCTATAACATGGATGCAGAGACCGGACGTCGGATGAAAGGACGCCGCTGAGATGCGCCTGTTATTAGTTGAAGACGAAGAGCAGCTTCAACTTTCTCTTAAAGCTGATCTTATTAAAGCGGGCTACAGTGTTGATTCCACCGAATTCGGTCGCGAGGGTTTGTTCTTAGGCTCTGAATATCCAATGGATGTAGCGTCATTGACTTAGGCCTACCGGATATCTCCGGCATGGAGCTGATCAGGCAACTACGATCTGCGGACAAAACCTTCCCTATTCTTATTTTGACCGCACGCGATGCCTGGCAAGACAAGGTTGAAGGCCTCGAAGCTGGCGCAGATGACTATCTCACCAAGCCTTTTCACACCGAAGAGCTACTTGCTCGCTTAAACGCCTTACTGCGCCGGTCGCATGGTCAAGCCACTCCGGTGATTAGGATCAATGGTTACAGCTTGAATACGGCTGAACAACGACTGCTACATAACGAGCAAGAAATCGTCTTAACCGGTCACGAGTATCGCGTCGTTGAATATTTGATGTCGCACCAAGGTCAAGTGATTTCTAAAACAGAACTCACCGAACATATTTACGATCAAGACTTCGACCGTGATAGCAATGTGCTCGAGGTCTTTATTGGACGCCTGCGAAAAAACTCGATCCTGATGGCTCACATAAGCCGATAGAGACCTTACGAGGTCGCGGCTATCGTTTCCGAGAATGATCCGTCTTTCTATCACCCGTCGATTACTGATTGTAAGCTCGGTGCTACTCGCCGCGTTTTTAGGTATCGCGGCATATGCACTCGATCGTGCGTACATCAACGCCAGCAACACTGCTCTTTCACAACGTTTGGAAGCTCATGCCTACACCTTACTTGCAGATGCAGAGGATGGCCCTCAGGGTGAGCTCAGCATGCCAGCGCAATCCTCGGACCCGCGCTTCAATCAGCTCGACTCTGGCTATCAAGCCGGCATCATTGAATTTCCCAACCGTGTTATTTGGCGATCTGCATCGATTCGGGACGAAATACCAACCGCCAATGCCGACTTACAGATTGGTCAAACGCAGTTATCGATTGATGACCTTTCAGCACATTATGAGCAAGTGATTGCCTGGGAAGATTTCGCTAACAAAGAGCATATCTATGCAATTGTGATCAACATGGCGATCGCACCGCATCTAGCCGAACAAGCCTCTTTTCGATCGACCTTATGGCAATGGTTAAGCTTTACCGGTTTGGTTTTGCTGATCACCTTAATCGTTGCCGTTCGTTGGGGTCTACGCCCTTTAAATGAAATCCCTGCACATATCCAAGCGCTCGAAAAAGGTGATGTCGATATGTTGAGCGATGATGTCGCTGCTGAGCTCAAACCGCTGACACAACAAGATCAACGCGCTACTGGCGCAAATGCATCGGCGTCACGAACGTATTCGTCATGCGATGAGCGATATGGCGCACAGTCTAAAAACACCACTTGCACTCGTGCGCTCTCAACTCAAAGGTGACGATACCGAGGTCAACCAACAGATCGATGAGATCGATCGGATGATTCGCTATTACCGCCAACGCGCCACACTTGCTGGCACGGATCAATTTGGAGCGCTGAGTCGCCCTCACAAATCGCGCAACGCATCGCACAGAGTTTAGAAAAGGTTCATCGTGAGAAATCACTGCGCATCAGCATCGAGATACCTGAAGATTACGAATGCCGTGCTGATGAAGGTGATCTCTACGAACTTTTTGGCAACCTACTAGAGAATGCCGCGAAATATGCTCAGCAGTCTGTAAAGCGTCAGCTATCAACGATGGAATTTGGGTTGTATCCGATGATGGTCCCGGCATTTCCACGGCAGATGCCGAGCGCGTTCTTCAACGCGGGCAACGTGCCGATGAGCAGCTACCCGGTCAAGGCATTGGTTTAGCTGTCGTGAAAGCGATTGTCGAACAATACGACGGTCAGGTGGAAATAGGCAAAAGTGAGCTTGGTGGCGCCGAGATTCGTTTCAGCTTACCGGCTGCTGAGACTTGATTAGGCTTCATCTTTCTCAAAATCCAATGACGCCGAATTGATGCAGTAACGCAAACCGGTCGGTGCAGGCCCATCAGGGAATACATGCCCGAGATGTGAGCCACATTTCCGACAATGCACCTCAACGCGAATCATGCCGTGAGAGCTATCTTTTTGCTCTTCAACCGACTCATTGGTCGCTGGCTGAAAGAAACTTGGCCAACCGGTACCCGAGTCAAATTTGGTCTGCGAGGTAAACAGTGGCTCATCACACACAGCACAGGTGTAGGTGCCCTCTTCGTGGTGATCCCAGAACTTACCTGAGAAAGCATGTTCAGTGCCCTGTTCACAGCAAATATGGAACTGCTCCGAGCTCAATTTCTCACGTAATTCTTCACGCAACTTTTCGTCTTTGATATCCATTTTTCCGCACGCCCCTCTCACGCAGTTTTTTAAAGGAATTAATGACTTGCTAGCAACAAGCAGTGATCAATATACTCGCCGCTTGCTTTTAGAAAAACCACAGGTTCAACCATGACAGATTCTAGTTTCCACCCAAGCCAACGCACGCTGATGGGCCCGGGTCCCTCGGATGTTCCACCACGCATTTTAGAAGCGCTAAGTCGCCCTACCTTAGGTCACCTTGACCCAGAATTCGTCGGCTTGATGGACGAAACTAAACAGCTTCTGCAATACGTCTTTATGACTGAAAGCGAACTTACCATGCCTATCTCAGCACCAGGCTCTGCGGGCATGGAAGCGGCGTTTGTTAACTTGGTTGAGCCAGGTGACAAAGTCATCGTTTGTCAAAACGGTGTGTTTGGCGGTCGCATGAAAGAAAACGTTGAGCGCTGCGGTGGTACCGCTGTCATGGTGATGGATGACTGGGGCAAGCCAGTCGATCCAGCGAAAGTTGAAGATGCACTAAAAGCCAACCCAGATGCCAAAGTTGTTGCCTTTGTTCATGCAGAGACTTCTACCGGCGCCCGCTCTGATGCTAAGACCATTGTTGAGCTTGCGCATAAGCATGACTGCTTAGCGATTGTTGATGCCGTCACCTCGCTTGCTGGCACTGAGTTGCGAGTTGATGACTGGGGTATCGATGTGATTTATTCAGGTACGCAAAAATGTTTGTCATGCGTGCCTGGCATTTCACCGGTGAGCTTCAGTGAGCGCGCACAGCACAAAATTGCTAATCGTTCGAGCAAAGTTCAAAGCTGGTTCCTCGACATGAACTTCATAATGGCGTACTGGGGTGGCTCAGCTAAACGTGCTTATCACCACACGGCGCCAGTGAATGCGATGTACGCACTTCACGAATCATTACTAAAGGTGAAAGAAGAAGGTCTTGAGAATTCTTGGAAGCGTCATTACGACAACCACCTTGCCTTACGCGCAGGCCTCGAAGCGATGGGCTTAAGCTTCATCGTGGACGAAGATTCTCGTTTGCCACAGCTCAACAGCGTCACCATCCCTGAAGGTGCTGACGATGCAGCGGTTCGTACGCGTTTATTAAACGAGCATGTCCTTGAGATTGGTGCGGGTCTTGGTGATCTAGCTGGTAAAATCTGGCGTATTGGCCTGATGGGCTACGCAAGCCGTCATGAGAACATTGTGAAGTGCTTGGGCGCTCTCGATGGCGTTCTGACCGATATGGGTGTGAACATCAACAGCGGTGCTGCATTACCAGCTGCTGAGCACCTTATGGCAAAATAAGCCCTCGTTCTGAGGAAACAAAGAACCGCCCACTGGGCGGTTTTTTTATTGCCATGCTAATTAAATCCAAACGCACGCCAAAACAACTCATCGCTTTATTCGCGATAGCGGTCTGCACTCTCTTCTTAGGCTATTACCTTGGTCATCGCTATCAGTTAGGTGAGATCAGTCAACATGGCGCCATCATGATGGATAACGCCACACCTATCGAGTTACCTGATGCGCTTTCAGCGCAAATGAAAGATCACTGGAGCATCCTGATTCAAGGTGAAAGCTCAGAGGCGTGTAACAACTGGTTAACTCATTACATCGAAGTGAGTAATCGACTGGCTGCTTTCCCAAAACTGCAAACTCAGCTTCAAACCATCTTGGTCGCGACCAAAGAAAACCCCAGTCTTAATTGGCAAAACATTGAATGGGCACATCACATAGCTATTGAAGAGCAGCAGCGTGATGTTTTATTCAATCAACTCAAATTAACCCCTGTTGGCGATCGCTGGTGCTCTCCTGCACAAAGCACTGCGGCATTATTTACACCTAACGGACTACATATCGCCAATCTACCGCTGGACAGCGCGACCGATATCGCCGAGAGTCTACGACTGATTTCTGAGAGCTATCACTAATGAGCACTAACGCACCCACCTTTATGGATCGTTTCAACACCGCTTTGTTGAAAATCCTTCCTCAACATGGCCTTTCAGCGTTAATGCATCGACTAGCGCGCAGCGAAATCACTTGGCTAAAGAATATGATCATCAAGTTCGTGGTGAAGAACTTCAATGTTGACATGAAGCTTGCGATTGAAGAGAACCCATTGGCTTACGCTAGCTTTAATAAGTTCTTTACCCGCCAGCTCAAGCCTGAGGTGCGCCCAATAGCCCCTGAAGGTTTAGTGAGCCCGGTTGATGGAAAAGTCAGTCAATGTGGTGCCATTAAGGTTGACCGTTTGATTCAAGCTAAAGGTCACGAGTTCACACTGTCTAGTTTGCTCGCCGGTGATGGCATGACCGCTTCGCAATTTGAATCGGGCGATTTTGCGACCATTTATCTTTCACCTCGAGATTATCACCGCATCCATATGCCGATTGATGGCACTTTGCGTGAGATGGTGTTTGTACCGGGCAACCTATTCAGCGTCAGCGAAGCAACGACTCAACTGATTCCTGAGCTCTTTGCAAAGAATGAACGGGTTATCTGTTTGTTTGATACCGCTAAAGGACCTCTTGCTTTGATCTTGGTCGGTGCAATCTTTGTCGGCAGCATGGAAACCGTATGGCACGGAGAGGTGCGCGGCGATAAATACAAGCCAACTCGCTGGACCTATGCAGGCGAGGAAGCGCCTAGCTTTAAGAAAGGTGAAGAAGTTGCCCGCTTTAACATGGGTTCAACCATCATCATGCTACATCCACAACATGCGGTTGATTACATGGACCTGCAAGGCCAGTCAGTTGTTATGGGACAACAAATCGCCCACTGATTATTGTGGCGGATCAATCGCCCCCATCACACTGCCATTGACGCGGAACCAGGCTGCAATACTGTGACGCGTTTTATTGAGATGGTCGAACCTCATGTGGAAAACGTTCACTTAAGAAGGCAATCAAGCGACCTCGTTTAGGCAATACCCGCTCAAAAGGATCTTTTGCCATCTCATCTTCATACACCCACAGCTCACCGCCATCCTCTTCTGTCCATTCATCATTCAGATAGAAGACAACCGATAGCTTCCGATTACTTTGTCCGACAAAGGCATCCACATGGCGCTTATAGAAATCACCAACGCGATAACGCGCATAATGCGCTTCAACATCAAACAGCCCCATAAATAAGGTGCGGTTTAAATAGGTTTGAATGCTTTCTAACCAATCATGAAACGCCGTTGCGACGGTACTCTCACCTCGGGTTATCCACGCAATCTGATTCTTACGCACTTGAGGATTGGTTTGCTGCAGATCATCACGACCAATACCTGCAAACTCCTAAATCATCAGCATCCAATGCACGTGATTGTTCTATAAGCTGAATCAACAAATCAGCAGGAATAGCATCATCAAGAATACAGTAGCCACGCTCGACTAAGCTGTCAGCCAGAGTGGCCAACACTTCGGATTGATTCATGCAGCAAAGATCTCAGAGTCGTTGAAACGAAAAAGTTAAAACGTCATCCAAATGTTCTTTGCCAAGCAAACACATCAATACACGGTCGAGACCGACCGCCACTCCACTACAACGAGGTAAGCCCCGCTCCAATGCACTGAGTAGTTGTGCATCGACGGGAATCACCTGCTGTCCCTGCGCTCGACGCCGACAGTTCTCATGCTCAAAACGCTCGGATTGCTCCTGCGCATCAGCTAACTCTTCGAATCCATTGGCCAATTCTAGGCCGCGGTAATACAACTCAAAGCGTAATGCTGTGCGCGGATCTTCTTGATCCAATTGCGCCAAAGAGGCCTGAGAGGCCGGGTAATGCGTGACAAAGGTCAACACATTGCTATCGAGGGCAGGCTCAATCACCACACTGAACAACAACTCCAGCCAGGCATCTTTATCAAGCTCATTCGGATTAGCGGTGGCGATATTATGGTCAAGCGCACACTTTGCCAACTGTTTTTCATCCGCCTCAAAGACATCTAAGCCTAGATGCTGCTGAACCAGATCAGCATAGCGTTGATAGACAATGGGTAGATCGGGCTCACGAGTGAGCTCACGCATCAACTCACCGAGCTCCTGCATCAGCTGATCAGCCGAAAAATCTAAGCGATACCACTCCAAAATGCTGAACTCAGGATTGTGTCGTCGTCCCTGCTCGCCATTCCGGAAAGCTTTTGCTATTTGATAGATCGATGGGCTACCGTCAGCCAACATTCGTTTCATGAAAAACTCAGGTGAGCTTTGCAAAAAAAGTGATCGCCCCTTGGCATAACCCGGCCCGATAAATTCACTGCGCAGTGGTTCGATGGCAGGCTCAGTACCGAAGGTAGCACCTAACAAGCGGCGTCTCGACTTCCAGCACTTCGCGGGCATAAAAAAAAGCACGCACCGAGCGGAGAAGCTCAGCACGTGCTTTGATCACCGACAGATCGGCGCCAGAGCGCCAATCAGTCATCAGTTATTCGTCCTTCGCGCGGCTTACATATTCGCCTGAACGCGTATCGACTTTCAGCTTTTCGCCGATCTCAATGAACAGTGGTACGCGAACCACAGCACCGGTCTCTAGCGTTGCTGGCTTGCCACCACCACCTGAGGTATCACCACGGATACCTGGATCGGTTTCAGTAACAGTCAAAGTGACAAAATTGGGTGGCTCAATTGCAATCGGCGCGCTGTTCCACAAGGTCACGGTACAGCGGTCGTTTTCACGGATCCATTTGATGCTATCGCCGACAGCAGCATCGTCTGCCTGGTACTGCTCAAATGAGGTTGGGTCCATAAAGTTCCAAAACTCACCATCGGTGTAGAGGTAATCCAGCTCGACATCGATAACGTCAGCCCCTTCAACGCTTTCGCCCGACTTAAAGGTCTTTTCAAGTACACGACCGGTTTTCAAGTTACGCAGCTTTACACGGTTAAAGGCCTGACCTTTACCCGGCTTAACCAACTCGTTTTCGATGATGTTACAAGGATCACCATCCAATAAGAGTTTTAGACCAGTTCGGAATTCATTGGTATTGTACGTCGCCATGCTGTCCTCAACACAAAAGGCATCAATTAGCCGACTATGATAACGCCTAACGCGATTTCTCTAAAGCAAGATGATTGGCAAAAAGCTCTCGCACGCGCAATTAAAACGCCTGAGGCGTTAGCTGAGCACCTAGGTTTGGCGCTTGAGTCGCTTCCTGCGTTAAAAGGCGCTCACGGTGTATTTCCGATCAAAGTCACTGACTATTGGCTCGGACTGATCGAGCGCGGCAATCCCAATGACCCCTTGCTCCGCCAGATTCTGCCCGATGCAGCCGACCTTATTGAGGTCGATGGCTACATCGCTGATCCGGTTGATGATGATGCCGCTTACCGCGGTAACGGCGTGATTCAGAAATACCGTGGGCGCGCCCTGCTGATCACCACAGGCGCCTGTGCGCCATTCATTGTCGTTACTGTTTTCGACGTCACTACCCTTACGATGAAAACAGCAGCTTGAAACACCTTAGCGAGGCCATTGAGCTACTGGCTAACGACGCCTCAATAAGCGAGGTGATTCTCAGCGGCGGTGATCCACTGAGTTTGTCTGATCGACGTTTAAGTGAACTATTCGACAAGCTTGAAGCGATTCACATATCAAACGCATCCGCTTGCATACGCGCACACCAGTTGTTTTACCTCAGCGTATAACAGATGGCCTGATTCAAAGACTTAAGCAAGCTCAAGCCAGTCAATCTGCGTAGTACTGCACGCCAATCACCCAAACGAAATCACTCAAGAACTTGCAGTGGCACTAGCGCCACTCAAAAACTCAGGCGTCAGCCTGCTGAATCAGAGCGTACTACTCAAAGGGATAAATGATTCGTCAACTATCTTGTCTAAGCTGAGCGAGAAGCTCTTTTCGGTTGGCGTGCTGCCGTATTACTGCCACTTACTTGATCCTGTGCAAGGTGCTGCACACTTTGATGTCGATGAATTAGTCGCAGAACAAATCGAAGCTGAACTTAAAGCCACCCTACCTGGCTATCTGGTACCGAAGTTTGTGCGCGAAGTACCGCAAGCTAGCTCAAAAGTCGCTCTCGCCGATTGCACGCAATAAAAAAGGGAGCCGTAGCTCCCTTTTTAAACCACTCAAACAATCACTCGTAAGGATTGCGCAGAACCATCGTCTCAGCACGATCAGGACCTGTTGAGATGATATCGATTGGCGTACCCACCAACTCTTCAACCTTCTTCAAGTAGTCACGTGCCGCTTGAGGTAGGTCTTCGTACTTCTCAGCACCCACCGTCGATTCTGACCAACCTGGCATTTCAATCAAGACTGGCTCACAACGCTCGAAGTTATCTGCACCAATTGGCGGAGTGTTCACTTCTTTACCATCTAACTTATATGCGACACAGATTTTCACTGTTTCCATGCCATCAAGCACGTCGAGCTTGGTGATACACATACCGGTCACACTGTTGATTTGCAGTGAACGCTTCAGTGACACCACATCTAACCAACCACAACGACGCTTACGGCCAGTGGTTGCGCCAAACTCATGACCTTTAACACCTAAGTGCTCGCCATCGTCATCAAATAATTCAGTTGGGAAAGGACCGCCACCAACACGTGTGGTGTATGCCTTCACAATACCCAATACATAATCGATATAGCATGGACCCACACCGGTACCTGATGCTGCACCACCCGCGGTAGTGTTAGATGATGTTACGTAAGGGTATGTGCCGTGATCGATATCCAACAAAGCACCTTGTGCGCCTTCGAACATCACACTGCGGCCCGCTTCACGCAATGCATGCAGCTCACCTGTCACATCACAAATCATCGGACGAATCTGTTCAGCTTGCTCCAAGCCCTTATCTAGGACCATCTGGTAATCAACGGTATCCGCTTTGAAGTAATTCTCAAGTGAGAAGTTGTGATACTCCATAACTTCACGCAAACGCTCAGCAAAGTGCTTTTCATCAAGCATCTCACCAAGACGAATACCGCGACGCGACACCTTGTCTTCGTAACATGGACCGATACCACGACCGGTTGTACCAATTGCTTTGTTACCACGAGCGACTTCACGCGCCTGGTCGAGTGCAATGTGATACGGAAGAATCACAGGACATGACTCACTGATACCCATGCGAGAACGTGCATTCACACCACTCTCTTCGAGCATGGTGAGCTCTTCAAGCAAAGCATCAGGTGAAAGAACAACACCATTACCAATCAAACAACGCACGTTTTCACGCAAGATGCCTGAAGGAATCAAGTGAAGAACGGTTTTCTTACCGTCGATAACCAAGGTGTGGCCGGCGTTATGACCACCTTGAAAACGTACTACGGCATCAGCGCGATCAGTGAGCAGGTCAACAACCTTACCCTTACCTTCATCACCCCATTGCGTACCAATGACAACGACGTTCTTACCCATGTGTGTTCCTAAGTAGTTATTTGCTTTTGACGGGTGCTAATTGCCATCCCGCATCGGTTTTTTCTAGTTGTTCGGTGACCTGCGCTTCATCAGCAACAAAGGTTTCACCCGGTAATGCACGAATCACCACACGACCTGCAGCACGTAGCTGTGCGATTGCCGCAAGTAATTCATCATCCATTTCAGCTGGTGCGATTACTGCACCTTTTGAGCTCGCAGCTTCGCGCGAACCCAACGTCATCAACGCTTTTAAATCTGTACTGAAGCCTGTCGCAGGACGTGCACGACCAAACTTTTCACCAACGTGATCGTAACGACCACCGCGCGCAATCTCATTACCTTGACCCGGTACAAACGCGGCAAAGACAACACCAGTTTGGTAGTTATAAGCACGAAGCTCAGCTAAGTCGATATGCACCGAGGTATCTGGCATACATACAGCCAAACGCTGACTCACTTGCTCGAGATATTCGATTGCATCGCTGACGGCCTGTGAGGCGCCTTTGAGCTTTTCACGTGCAACTGCAAAACCGATGCATCTCCATTCAAGTCCGCCAATGCTTCAAGGTGGCAACGCGTTTCACCTTTGACAGCAAACTCATCGAGCAAGGCATTGATTTCTGTTTTGCTTTACGTTGAAGTGCTTCAAACAGGCGTGCCTCTTGATCTTTATCCAATTGAGCAGTTTCAGCTAATGCGCGATAAACACCAACGTGACCCAAATCGAGATATATCTCTGACAAACCGGCCAGACGCAAGGTCTCCATCATCAAGCAGAGAACTTCGACGTCTGACTCTGGGCCTGCGTGACCATACACCTCAGCACCAACCTGAATCGGCGAGCGAGATGCTGAGAAACCATCTGGACGTGTACGCAGCACTTCACCCACGTAACAAAGACGGGTTGTGCCCTGCTGCTGTAATTGGTGCGCATCAATACGCGCAACTTGCGGCGTAATATCCGCACGGATACCTAACTGCTTACCGGATAGCTGATCGATAAAACGGAAAGTTTGATCTTGAAGATCGGCGCCACTGCCGGTGAGCAATGAATCCAAATGCTCAACCACCGAAGGCATCACCAAGTGGTAAGCCCCAGCTCGCATACAGATCGAGTACATCACGACGCAATTGTTCGAGCTGTGCTGCCTGTGCCGGTAGCAGCTCATCAATGCCATCAGGTAATAACCAACTTTTGCTTTGCATTCGGTTTTATCTCGCCAGATACAACACCACTAAACCCAGCAACATCGTCATCAAACCCATCTTACGAATCGCGCCATCATCAATCTGCGCGACCATTTCGAGGGTCTTGCGGAATCGGTCTGGGCTCAAAAAGGGCAAGATGCCTTCAATAACCAAAACTAGTGCAATGGCGGTAAAAAATTCCTGCCACATATTCAACTTCCACAAAAAAACCGGGAACGACCCGGTCTGAGATTCGGACCTTCAAGCTGAGCTTTTGGCTCGTCTTAAATTCCTCGAAATTTTCGCAAATCGAGGTCCGACTGTCCACGAAAAGGGGGCTTTTAAGCCCCCATCTCGGTTTTTTTATTTACGATTTGGCGATGTTGGATCGAAATAACGGAAAAACTCCGATTTTGGATCCAAAACCATCATGCTGGTGCCGTTATCGAACACCTCACGATAAGCACGCAAGCTACGCCAGAAGGCATAGAACTCGTCGTTCTTCTCGAACGCTTTCGCGTAAGTCGACGCCGCTACCGCATCACCTTCACCGCGCAGCAATTCAGCATCACGATAAGAGTTCGCTAGGATTTCAGTACGCTGACGATCCGCATCCGCTTGGATACGCTCTGCTGCTTCCGCACCTTGTGCACGAAGCTCAGACGCAACACGCTGACGCTCGGTACGCATACGCTCGTAAATGGTGTCACTGATCGAGTCTTCGAAGTCAATCTGCTTAACTCGTACGTCAACGATCTCTACACCCAAGTCAGCGGCAGATTCATTTGCCTCACGTGCCAACTTACGCATGATCTCAGTACGCTCACCTGATACCACCTCTTGGATGGTACGTTTACCAAACTCATCACGCAGTGCTGCGTTGATACGAGCCGATAACAAGCGATCGGTTTGCGTCTGACTACCGCGAGTCGAACGGAAGTACTGAGCAACGTCAGAGATACGCCACTTAGCGTATGAATCTACGACCACGAACTTCTTCTCAACGGTCAAGAAACGCTCTGCCTTCAAATCCAAGGTTTGGATACGACGATCAAAGGTCTGCGCGTTTTGTACCAATGGCAACTTAAAGTGCAGACCTGGCTCGTAGCTTGAGTCAACAATTTCACCCAACTGCAAACGTAACGCCGCTTGATTCTCATTCACAATAAAGAAGGATGAGTTCGCAATCGCCGCACCAATACCAAGAACAATCAGTAAAACAATGCCTTTATTCGAGTTCATTAGCGACCACCTCGCTCACGAGTCAAACCACCACGGTTTGATCGACTATCATTATTCATCTGGTCAGTTGATGCCGATGTATCAACTCCAAAGTTAGACTGAGGCGCCGTATTTCTTGGAGCCGTCATTGGCTGTTGCTGCATGATGCGGTCCAACGGTAAATATGTAAGATTTCCACCATTACCCTCACCATTGTTGTTCAACAACACCTTGCCACTCTTTGCCAAGACCTCTTGCATGGTCTCAAGGTACAAACGCTCACGAGTCACTTTTGGCGAGCCTTCATACTCTTTAAGTAGCGACAAGAAACGCTGAGATTCACCGTCTGCTTCTGCAGTGACCTTCGCTTTATAAGCTTTTGCATCTTCAATCAAACGTGCTGCCGCACCACGTGCACGTGGCACAACATCGTTTGCATATGCTTGCGCTTGGTTTTGTAGGCGCTCTTTATCCTCACGCGCTTTGATTGCATCAGCAAACGCATCACGAACCGCCTCAGGTGGCTGAGCATCTTGGATATTGATATTGGTGACAAATAAACCGGTGCGGTACAGATCGAGTAACTCTTGAGTGCCACGCTGAAGAGCAATCGCGATACCACCACGATTCTCGGTCATAATCTCGTCAAGCTTCGACTTACCCACCACTTCACGTAATGCAGATTCCATCGAACCATGAATGGTTTTGCCTGGATTCGCATCTTGGAACAGGAAGTCAGCAGCGTCTTGAATACGGAACTGAACTTCGACAGTAACGTCGACGATGTTCTCGTCCTTAGTCAGCATTTGTGCACGGTGAACAAACTTGTTCACTTGGTCGACGTTAACCGCTTGGTAACTATCGACGAACGGCACCTTAAAGTGCGGACCAGGGCCTACCACCGAGTGATAAGCACCAAAGCGTTGCACAACGCCACGCTCAGCAGGCTCGATGATGTAGAAGCTGTTGATAGCGCCGGCAATGATGATCGCAACCAGAACACCCAAGCCGATCAAACCAAAGCCACCGCCACTGGGCGCTTGACCTGAGTCACCGCTGTTACCGCCGCCTTTGCCACCAAATAGGCCGCCCATCTTCTGTTGTAGCTTACGCACTACTTCATCAAGATCAGGAGGTCCTTGATCGTTGCCTCGGTTACCCCAAGGATCTTTATTGTTGCCGCCATTTCCAGGCTCGTTCCAGGCCATGCCTTTCTCCGGTACTACAGATAATTAAAGAAAGAAGTCTAACAAAAGACTAATACTCAGATTCGGTTGTTGGCCATTGATTAGCCACCCAATCATGGTGTTTTCTTAGTCGTTCATACTCTCGTCGCGGCAACTGAACTTCAAGTTCCCATCCCCCGTCGTCTGTATGGGTTTCTCTATGGATTTTACCTACCTCAAACAAGGTGGCACGGATCTTCGCGTGCCGTGGCTCAACCACAAGTTTGGTAATGATGTTTTGATCACCAAACAACGCCGACAAGGCTTCGGCAAGCAGTTCCAAACCTTTGCCCTGCTGCGCGGATAACCATACTGACTCAGGCTTGCCATCATCAGCGTACAAAATCCGTGGCTGATGATCTTCAGGAAGGTCAATCTTGTTATAAACCAGCAATCGTGGCGTTTCATCCGCACCGATCTGCTCTAAAACATCATCAACCTCAGCAATGTTCTCGGCACGCTGCGTGCTAGCAACATCAATGACATGGATAAGCAAATCCGCTTCGATGGTTTCTTGCAAGGTACTTTTAAATGCGGCCACCAAGTCGTGTGGCAAACGCGAAACGAAACCTACCGTATCCGCTAAGACCACTTCACCACCGGATAACAAAGGCAAACGACGCAGGGTTGGATCCAAGGTTGCGAAGAGCTGGTCCTGTGCATACACCTCTGCATCGGTCAGCGCATTGAATAATGTCGACTTACCCGCGTTGGTATAACCAACCAACGATACCGTTGGCACTTCATTACGTTTACGCGCACGACGATTCTGATCGCGCTGGTTATCTACTTTGGCTAAACGCTTTTTGATCTGCTCAATACGGGCACCGAGTAAACGACGGTCAGTTTCGAGTTGCGTCTCACCCGGACCACGCAGACCAATACCACCCTTCTGGCGCTCTAAGTGCGTCCAACCTCGCACTAAGCGAGTAGAAAGATGTTGAAGCTGAGCAAGCTCGACCTGCAACTTACCTTCATGCGATCGCGCACGTTGCGCAAAAATATCCAGAATAACCCCGTTCTATCAAGCACGCGACATTCAAACATCGCTTCGAGATTACGCTCCTGACTCGGGCTGAGATTGTGATCAAAGATCACCAACTGCGCTTCATGATGCTTGACCCACTGATCAATCTCTTCCGCTTTACCTGAACCCACATACAAACGCTTATCAGGTGCATCGCGACTACCGGTAATCAGCTCAAGCGGATCTGCGCCAGCAGAAAGTGCGAGCTCGCGGAATTCATGAAGTTCTTCAGGATCTGGCTGACCGTAACGTTCAATGTGAACCAATATCGCCCGTTCGCCAATTTGCGGACGATCAAACATTGAGATTTACGATAGAAAAGCGATTACACGCGGACAAGCAACAACCCGTGCAAAAAGAAATTATTCTTCGTCAATCGGCATATTGACGTTACGAGCAGGCACGATAGTCGAAATCGCATGCTTATAAACCATCTGACTGACGTTGTTCTTCAACAACACCACAAACTGATCGAAAGAATCGACCGTGCCTTGGAGCTTGATGCCGTTCACCAAGAAGATGGAGACCGGAATACGCTCTTTACGCAGTGCATTGAGAAAAGGATCTTGAAGTGTCTGACCTTTTGCCATTGTTCTTTTTCTCTATTGTTCTTTTTGTTTGACAAGGCGTTAACCTTGGAGGATTGGATTAGATCACCGCGCTATTGAAAAAACCACCGCAAATAGCATTATTTTTTCTAATGACTTCAATAGCTTGAGTTTTTTAGCGACTCTCTAAAAAGTCCTGACATGCCGCCAATACTGGCTTTCCGGCTAGCTGATCCTGCTCATCCAACCAGTCCGCTGATTCCTCAGATCGCAACCAAGTGATCTGGCGTTTCGCCAACTGCCGAGTAGCCGCGACTCCTTTTTCGATCATCGCAGCCTGATCACACTGCCCGTCGAGGTATTCCCACATTTGGCGATAGCCGACGCAGCGCATCGATGGCATATCTAAATTCAGATCGCCTCGCGCCATCAATTTTTCAACTTCCTGCTCAAAGCCCTGTGCCAACATCAGCTCGAAACGCTGTGCAATCCGCTCATGCAAAATTGGTCGCTCAGGAGACTTAACCAACTTCAATGCACGGTAAGGCATCGGCTCACCTTGCTCGGCTTGTTGCAACTCGGTCAGCGTTTGGCCGGTTTGCTGATAAACCTCAAGTGCTCGTAATGTTCGTTGTGGGTCATTTGCGTGAATACGTTCACCTGCCACAGGATCAATCTTGCAAAGCTCAGCATGCAACACCGCTAAACCTTCTTTCTCCGCACGCTCGGCAAAATGCTGGCGCACCTCAGGATCAGAAGCGGGTAAACGCGATAAGCCATATTGCAATGCGCGGTAATACAACATGGTGCCGCCGACCAAGCATGGCACCTTGCCGCGCTCAGTGATCTGACCCATCAACTGCAGCGCATCACGCCGAAAATTTTCAGCTGAATAGGCTTCACTTGGATCACAGATATCCACCAAGGCATGTGGGTAGCGTGCAAGCTCATCTTGAGTCGGCTTTGCCGTACCAATATCCATATCACGGTAGATCAACGCCGAGTCGACACTGATCAATTCAACCGGCAACTGGTCAAACAACTCCATCGCAAGCGCTGTCTTACCTGAGCCCGTTGGCCCCATGATAAAAATCGCAGGCGGTAAAGCGTTACTCATCGGCCACGCAAAAACAGTTTATCGAGCTCAGTCATGCTTAACTGCGTCCATGTCGGACGACCGTGATTACATTGCCCTGCTCGTTCCGTACGTTCGATATCACGCAGCAAGGCATTCATCTCACCAATCGTTAAGCGACGGTTGGCTCTTACCGATCCATGACACGCCATGGTGCCTAACACTTCATTGAGCGATTCACGTATACGCGAGCTCTCGCCATACATCGCCAGATCAGAAAGCACATCGCGTAACAATCGTTCGACATCCGCATTACGCAGCAACGCGGGCACAGAACGCACAACAACATTCGCATCGGATAAGCGATCAACCTGCAAACCCAACTGATCAAAAATCTCACTTTGTTGCTCGGCCAAATCTGCTTCGCGCGAACTCACTGACACACTGATCGGTACAAGCAAAGGCTGACTGGTAATACCTTCACCATCCATCGCCAACTTAAATGCCTCATAGGTGATGCGCTCATGCGCGGCATGCATATCAACCAAAACGAGACCATCAGTGTTTTGCGCTAAGACATACACACCATGTAATTGAGCAATAGCAAAACCCAGTGGCGGTGCCTCATCATCGGTGTGTTCCGGCATGGGCGCCAATGCCATATTCGGCTGCTGCCACTGCGATGAGGCCTCGTATCGCGCACGCGGCTCTGCAACACCTAAGTGCAAACCACTTTGTTGCGGTGATGTACTCAAGTTATACGACGGACTTTGGCTAGCTGCAGATGAATCACCTACAAAGCTTGTCGCCCCCGGTGCAGTCGCAGCCTCAGGACGCACATCGGCTAACACTTGATGTAGGGTGCGGAAGATAAAATCATGCACCATGCGACCCTCACGGAAACGCACTTCATGTTTTGTCGGATGCACATTCACATCCACCAACACAGGATTCAATTCAAGAAAAACTACATAGGCTGGATGACGACCGTGATACAACACATCTGCAAACGCTTGGCGAACGGCGTGCGTTACTAACTTATCGCGCACCATGCGGCCATTCACATAAAAGTGCTGCATATCTGCTTGACTACGCGAGAAGGTTGGCTTAGCAACCCAGCCATACATCTTTAGGCCTGCAGCTTCGTGTTCAAAGTGCAGTGCATTCTCAATGAAAGCATCACCGACCAAGCCACTGATGCGTCGCTCTTGAGAGGCGCGATCAGTTGCTGCCAAGGCTTTAAACGATTGCCGTCCGTTATGCGACAGACTGAACGCCACATCGGGGCGAGCTAACGCCAATCGACGCACCACTTGCTCTATGTGCGAGAACTCGGTCTTTTCAGTTTTTAAAAACTTACGTCGCGCCGGCGTGTTGTAGAAAAGATCATTGACCTCAATGGTCGTACCGACAGGATGCGCTGCTGGCTTAAGCTCTTCAGCACCCGGCATGGCTTGCCATGCATGCTCTTCGGTTTGTTCACGTGAGGTCAGCATCAATCGTGAGACAGACGCAATCGATGGTAAAGCTTCACCACGGAAACCCATGCTTTGGATACGTTCTAGATCCTCGAGCGAGCCCACCTTACTGGTAGCGTGGCGTGACAAAGCCAGTGGAATGTCTTCTGCATAGAGACCATGTCCGTTATCGGTAATGCGCAGCGTCTTCACACCACCCTGCATAACCTCAACATCAATCTTTGATGCACCTGCATCCAAACTGTTCTCAACCAACTCTTTAACCACAGACGCAGGTCGTTCAACCACTTCGCCAGCAGCGATTTGGTTAACCAGAAGAGATGGGAGCGCATGGATTCGATTCGGCATGCTGCGCATTCTGCCATGTGGAGCGAAGCCATTCAGCAAAAAGCCCGCTTAGCGGGCTTTAAACTTAACTCTGTGGAATATGCAGTACCTGTCCGATGCGAATACGTCGCGCATCAGAGATACGATTGTGTGACTTCAGGTCATTCAAACTGACCTCATAACGATCAGCGATCTCTGACAAGGTATCGCCACGCGAGATCACATGCTGCTTTGGCTTACCCTCAAGTACTTGCTGGGCAATCTTGGTATCGGGTGGCGGTGTTTCTTTAAAATAAGCACGCACACCTTTAACGATCGACTTAGCCACCTTCTCTTGGTGCTTACCATTGGTTAAGCGACGCGCCTCATTAGGGTTCGAGATAAAGCCGGTCTCAACCAGCATTGATGGAATATCCGGTGACTTCAACACCATAAAGCCCGCATTCTGAACACGACGACTGTGCATCTTGCCAATCTTATCGAGCTCTTTATGAACCTTTTCCGCTGCCTTGTAGCTCGCCTCTTGCGATCCAGTACGTGACAGATCCAACAGGGTCTTAGCCACATCATCCGATACATCATTAATCGCCACACCGCCGGCTAAATCCGAGGCGTTTTCACGATTAGCTAACCAACGTGCCATCTCTGAGCTAGCGCCACGATTGGATACAACGAAGACCGATGCACCATGCACATGACTTTTATGAAAAGCATCTGCATGAATCGAGACGAACAAATCAGCATCATGCTTGCGTGCAATTTGGGTGCGTTTGCGCAGTGGGATGTAGTAGTCGCCATTACGGACGAGCACTGCACGCATTCCCGGCTGCGCATCAATCAGTCGTTTAACACGACGTGCAATTTGCAGAGTCACGTGCTTTTCGCGCGCTTTACCACGGAGACCGATCGCACCCGGATCCTTACCACCATGCCCTGCATCCACCGCGACCACCACATCGCGTAATTCTTTTTTCGGCTGAGCAACCTTTTTCGGCGGCTCGGCGACAATCGCATCCGAGCTCAGATCCATCACTACACGATGACCTTCTGAACCTTTCGGTGCCAACTTAAAACTTTTTCACTTGCCGCTGCGGTCAGATCTAAGACCACACGCACGCTGCCATCATTGCGCTCAGCAAAACGTACATTACGCAGTAAAGGAGAATCTGACGCTGATGGTGCAAAGTTCTTCGCCACTCGACTCTTCTTAAAGTCGACAACCAAGCGATCAGGATTTTTCAGGGTGAAACTTTTATAGGCGGCTGTATCGCTCAAATCGAACACAAGGCGCGTCTTTTGCCCATCTGTGCTAACACGCAATTGCTCTAACTGCGCCGCATTAACACACCCAAACAGTGCTAAACCTATGATTGTGAACAAAAAAGTCCGCATCAGTACCACTGGAACTGCTTCCACTCCCCATCAGATACTGAAAAATTAGCACAGGATTTAAAAAAATGTCAAAGAAAACCGTGAGATAGCACGCTTTCCTCGAAACTTATCGAGATATCAGGCAGAAAGTCTTGAAAGAATCTCTCGACCCTTATCGGTATTAGCTTGCAGACGAATCTGCCGACCCGGCTCCTGATAAGTCAAAAAACACTCGATATCCGCCGCCGGCAACCAGTCACCTGCCCGCTCTGGCCACTCGATCAACATCAGCGACTCATCTGCCAACATTTCACGCAGACCCAAAAACTCCAGCTCTTCTGGATCACCCAATCGATACAGGTCCAGATGGTAGGTCGCTGGCGCAACATGTTCATAAGGTTCAATCAAAGTATAGGTTGGGCTTTTCACATTTCCTTGATGACCCAAGCCCTGAATCACGCCGCGCACAAAGGTGGTTTTACCCGCACCTAAATTACCGTGCAGAAAAACTAAAGCACCCTGCTTTATCGCTTGCGCAAACTGTTGCCCAAAAGCGACCTGCGCTTGTTCATCAACTAAAGACCATTCACTCACGGATTAACCACTGCACGTAATTGCGCGACGACATCGCTTGCCGTCATGCCTCGCTCACCTTGTTCAGCTGCGCGATCTGCAGCAACTGAATGTACTAACGCGCCATATTGTGCCGCATCATCACTCTCAAAACCCTGCGCAATAAGTGCAGCAATGACACCACTAAGTACATCACCCATTCCACCTGACGACATACCGGGATTACCGGCATCAATTACAGCAGGTGGTTTTTGCTGAATGCCCTGCACTACCGTTCCAGCACCTTTCAACACCACAGTCGCTGAGGTGGCTTGGTGCAGGTTTAACGCAGAAGCAAAACGATCGGCATTGATTTCTGCCGATGAGACGCCCAATAAACGCGCCGCCTCACCTGGGTGCGGCGTAATCACACAAGGTCTATTAATCATCACCACATCGTGGCTCAACAGGTTTAATGCATCGGCATCCATGACGAGTGGCTTTTGACTGTGCATCACTGCTTTTAACATCAACTGTGACCAATCGCTTTGGCCTAAACCCGGCCCAATCACCACCACATCTGCACGTTCAACTAAAGGCATCAGCTCATCAACTGTTTCGATAGCGTGCGCCATAACCTCTGGATAACGTGCATTTAACGCAGCAACCGATTCAGCACAGCTCGCCACACTGACTAAGCCCGCGCCAGATCGCAAAGCTGCTGCAGCAGCTAAAACAATTGCGCCAGACATGCCTGCAGCACCACCAATGAGTAACACATGCCCCATCTCACCTTTGTGGCTCGCACGTGAACGTGGCGTGAACACATGCTCAAGTGCGGCACCATCTAATCGACGAGAAGACAAAATGCTCGATGCAAATACTGGTGCCGGAATCGACAAGGCATCGTAGATCACCTCACCTGCATACTCAGGCCCAGAGCCGGTAAATAAGCCTTGCTTCAAGCCTACAAAACAGCAGGTCAGATCCGCCTTAACCGCAGAACCTAAACAACGTCCGGTATCTGAACACAGCCCACTCGGCACATCCATCGCGATCACTTTGCCTGAAGGCACGATTGATCAGCTCAACCGCTTTGGCAAACTCGCCATCCAAGCTCACGCTGCAATCCAACGCCCAATAGCGCATCTACGATGACATCAGCAGGCGGCATCTCACACGGCAGCTGATTGACATGACCTAACTCAAGCCATTGCTTGAGCGCATCTTGAGCCACCTCACCTCGCGGCACATCACCCACCGCTATCACCGTGACTTGCCAACCCGCTCGAGCAGCTAACGCGGCAAAGACATAACCATCGCCCCCGTTATTGCCCGGACCACAAAACACCACGGCACTTTTTGCCACTGGGTAACGAGCTTGAACTGCAGTAAACGCCGACTCAGCCGCTCGCCGCATCAACAAAGATGTCGGTAATCCAAATTGTTCAATCGCCAATCGATCAAATTGCTGCACTTGCTCAGCGCGATAAAGCGCTTGAGGCAGTCGATCGGTTTTTGGCATCGCGCGGTAAGGCATCGGTTAAAGTATCTCTATGCAATCTCGTGACGACATCAACTTCAGCGCACTCGCAGCGACCCTCAAGCAATGGGGTCGCGAGTTAGGCTTTGATGCCGTCGGCATCACCGATACTGAACTGACTGAAGCCGAAAGTCACCTGCACAATTGGCTGTCAAAAGACTTTCATGGCGAGATGTCATGGATGCACTCCCATGGCAGCAAGCGCACTCACCCAGAACAGCTCGTCGAAGGCACCTTACGCGTCATCAGTGTGCGAATGAATTATTTACCTGATGAGCCTGACCCAACACATCTTCTTGAAGAGCCAACACAAGCCTTCATTTCTCGTTATGCATTGGGTCGTGATTACCACAAGGTGCTTCGCCAACGTTTACAAAAACTCGCCGATAAAATCGCCGATCACATTGGTCCGTTTGGTTATCGTGCTTTTGTCGATTCAGCGCCCGTGATGGAAAAAGCACTCGCCGAAAAAGCCGGTTTAGGTTGGATTGGAAAACACAGTAATCTACTCAGCCGCGATGTTGGCTCTTGGTTCTTTTTAGGTGAGCTCTATACCGATCTACCTTTACCGATTGATGCACCACTCACTGATCACTGCGGTGAATGCACTGCGTGTATCGATCACTGCCCGACACAAGCGATCGTTGCGCCTTATCAAGTCGATGCACGCCGGTGCATCTCTTACCTGACGATCGAGCTTAAAGACAGTATTCCAATTGAATTTCGAAAATCCATGGGAAATCGCATTTACGGCTGCGATGACTGCCAACAATGCTGCCCATGGAATCGCTTCGCACAACCTGCAGCGCTTAACGACTTCATGCCGCGACATGGACTCGATCAAGCTGCGTTAGTTGAATTGTTTAACTGGGACGAAGAGACCTTCTTAAAGAAAACAGAAGGTAGCGCCATTCGGCGCATTGGCTTTGAGCGATGGCAACGCAATATCGCTGTCGCCTTAGGGAATAGCAAGACAACTGATGAAGTCATTACGCTTCTCAAGACAAAGCGTAAAGCCTCTTCAGCATTAGTGACTGAACATATCGATTGGGCTTTAGAACAACTTAACTAAGCTTTAAAAAATTTTCGCGGTAGTACTCAAGCTCAGCGATAGAATCTTTAATGTCATCTAAGGCCAGATGCGATGAGTCTTTGGTAAAACCTGCATAGACCTCAGGCGCCCAACGACTTGCCAACTCCTTCAAGCTAGAAACATCTAAATTACGGTAATGGAAAGTAAGCCTCTAGCTTCGGCATTAAACGCGCCATGAAGCGGCGATCCTGACAAATTGAATTACCGCACATTGGCGACTTACCTGCCGGCACCCATTGCGCCAAGAAATCAATTGTCGCCTGCTCCGCTTGCTCCACCGAGACATCACTTTGACGAACACGCTCCGTCAGACCTGATTGACCATGTTGGTTGGTATTCCATTCATCCATGCCATTCAGAATCTCATCGGACTGATGGATCGCTAACATTGGGCCTTCGGCAAGTACCTTTAGGTTGGCGTCAGTGACAACGGTCGCAATCTCGATAATTTGGTCATTTTGGGTATCTAAACCGGTCATTTCGAGATCGATCCAGATGAGATTGCTATCGCTGATGGCCATATACCACTGCCTCTTGGTTTTTATGTTCAGAAAGACCACAGTATGCGTGACATGCATCCGCTTGTCGCGCCCGATACAATATCGGTAAGTTTTTTATCGAACCGCAATAGGAGTACACAATGCGTTTTGGTTTTATCGCTCTTTCATTGTCTTTACTGGCTAGCACCGCTACTGCTGAGGACTTCGATGCTAAATCTTTTCTGGCTGAGAAATGTTCTAGCTGTCATGGCACTGAGGTCTACAGCCGTCCTAATCCACGCGTAAAAAGCTTGGATAAACTCGCTGCGCAAGTACGTCGCTGTGATGCCAATGTAGGTACTGGCCTGTTTGATGAAGATATCGATGCGGTTGTGAAATACCTCAACGTGAACTTCTACAAGTTCTAATCTATGGCTCGACGCAAGCTCACCGACCAACAAAAAGCACGTATCGCCAAGATACAAGAGCAGCGTCGAGCTAAAGCCCAATCCAGAGCTGATGACGCCTTAGCGGATGCTGAGGAATCGGCGGCACTCACCGGTCGCGTAGTCATTCGACATGGCCAAAGCGTAGTCATTGAGAATGATGCAGGCGAGCAGGTCCTGTGTTTATTTCGTCAATACCTCGGCGATGTGGTCTGCGGTGATCGCGTGTTATGGCATGCCACCGAAGATGACCAAGGCGTAGTCACCGCCGTCCAGCCTCGCGATACGACCTTAGCTCGACCTGACTACAGTGGTCGAGAGAAACCGATTGCCGCCAACATCACACAGCTGTTTGTGGTACTCGCCCCCGAGCCTGAACCAAGTGGCTATCTACTCGATCAGTATCTGATTACCTCTGAACGAATTGGTGTGAAAGCGACCATTGTGTTGAATAAAGCGGACCTGATGTCCGATGAGCAGCAACAAGCCTTCTTTGATCGCTTTGCCCACTACCCCAAACTGGGTTATCCGATCATTCAAGCCAGCGCCAAAACCGAGCTCGGTTTGCAGCCTTTATACGATGCCATGAATGGACATACCAACATCTTGGTTGGCCAATCAGGCGTGGGTAAATCATCACTGATCAATGCCCTGATGCCAGAGCACACTGCGGAAGAAGGAAAGATCTCAGAGGCGACAGGCTATGGACGCCACACCACCTCAACCGCCACGCTCTATCATTTACCCAGTGGTGGTGAAATGATCGACTCACCGGGTGTACGTAGTTTTCGATTAACCGAATTTGATCGCCGCACTTTAGAGCTGGGATATCCTGAGATTCGAGATTTGATTGGTCAGTGCAAGTTCAATAATTGCTCGCATCACGATGAGCCGAACTGCGCAGTTCAAGCCGCTGCGGCAAATGGCGAGATTCATCCTGATCGTTTAGCCAGCTTTTTGAATATGGCGGAACAAGCGACGAACTAACTGTTCAGCTTGGGATTAAACATCACCACCTGCGGTTCTGGCGCCGGCTTTTCATAACTATTTTCGTGATCTAAATCGACACTGATACCGGCACTGGTCGAACTAATCTTGACCTGTTTTAACGCCGGACGACGCACACCTAAATAAGTACACATCGCGACAGCCGCTTGATCTTGGCCTTCACCAAGAAGCATCGCCATGTTCTGCGCCACAAACTTCGCACGCTGCTCTTCATTTGGATCCGCAATGAATTCACCCTGCAGCTCAATGCCATCATCCATACGACGATCCATCTGATCGAGATAGGCCAACTGGTTATCCGGTACAGGCTTGGCGTGATCAAATTCGATAAGAACTTGATCATCCACGAGAACCACAAGAAGTTGCGACATAGGGCACCAAAACTTAAAAAATCTTTTAACGAGTTTAAAAGATTAATCGATGCAGAATCCTTCCGGGCGCCAAGGTAAAGGCACCAGCAATAAGCAAACCACCGACGTAAGTGAAAATCATCGTCATTTTATGGCGCATCAGCAACTTAGAACCTCGAGTGATGCGAAATCTTCTAATCGAAAAGATGGATATCGCTAGTAACGCCAGGGTCAACGGTATAAGGATGTGGATAACAGAATAGCTGTTGTCATCAATCTCACGAATAAATAAGGCCGACAGCGAAACAAACACCATCAACCCAAGATAAATTCGTCCGATTTGCATGTGTCTTGGCGTTCCCTTTGGATTCAACAGAACATAAGTACCCAACAAAAAGGATACAAAGGCACATACCGCATGGAGAAAAATAACTATCGACTCAAACACACGTTGAGTCTAACAAATACAAACTAAGACTGACTCGCTTCGACAAGTTTCTGCTGAACCAACCACTGACTAAATGCGGCTAATTGATCGCTGTAGGTGGTTTGGAAACGATTTGATACTGCTCTCAATCCCACGATTCAGATCAGCGATCATTTCATCGACCGGTTCACGACGGTATGCCACATCCATAGCAAGCTCGTTGATCACGTGATCAAGATCACTTGAGATTTGATTCAGCGCATAGGTATAGGGATTATCTTTACGAATCCGACGGAAGTTTTCCGGGATACGCTCCAAGGTATGCAGAGTCCATGAGCGCGAAGAGTAATTGGTTAGCAGGTTATCGGAGATCGCGAGCAGAGTTAACAACCGACTCTTTCACTCCCTGACCTTGGTAGCGCTTACTGATGGCAGATCGGACCTGCTTCTCGCGCTTGGCACGACGAAACTTCTCAATTTGTTGAAAGACCGGATAGGTTCTTAACCGTTCAACTAATGAAATCGACATGCATTACCCCCAGCACTTAAAAATCGCTTTACTCAATATCCATTCTCGCCAACACTGCGCGAAAAAGGAAAACCTATGACATCGCCACTAATCAGTGTTCAAACATTACAAGAAAGCTTAAATGAGCATGTCGTCATTGACGTTCGCTTTGACCTGAACAACCCCGAGAAAGGCCCTCAGCGCTATCAAAAGCTGCATATCGCTGGCGCCATCTATGCGCATATGGACGATGTTCTCGCCTCACAAATTACTGAAACCAGCGGTCGCCACCCCCTACCCGATGCACAACACCTGATGAACTGGCTGGGTGCTCATGGCATCACGCCCGATTCCTCTGTGGTGGTTTATGACGACCTACAAGGCGCTTTTGCTGCACGCTTATGGTGGCTTTTGCGTTGGTTAGGTCACGAGAAAGTGGCGGTACTCGATGGTGGCTGGCAGGCCTGGCAAGACGCTGATGGTTTGATGGAGAGCATCGAATCTGAGTACACACCCACTACTTATCAAGCGACCCCAAACGATGCGATGTGGCTAAGCACCTCAGCCGTTAGCGCGTTACTCACAAAATGTGATGCGGTTTTAATTGATGTGCGTGCTGCAGAGCGCTTCCGAGGCGAGATCGAACCCTTAGACCCTGTTGCTGGGACATATCCCATCGGCGGTGAATATTCCGTTAACTGAGAACACCACCAGTGAAGGCGTATTTAAGAGCCCCGAAGCACTGCGCAAGCTTTACGAGACATCAGTAAAGGATAAGAACACACATATCTGCATGTGTGGCTCAGGCATTACGGCTTGCCAAAGCATTCTTGCGATGGAAGTTGCGGGTATTGAAGGTGCTTGCTCTACGCAGGCTCGTGGAGTGAATGGATTCGCGATCCACAACGTCCGGTCGCGACGGTCTAACCGATATATTTCGCGTCAGGTAACAACTCGTCGCCAAACTCAGCCGGCAATCTCGCCAAAATATCAAAGGCATCTGCCCAGGGTAGCTTTGACTGTAAGCCGCCTTGTTGCTCGTGATATTGCAGCTCTAGAAATACCGTCTGCTCATCATCATCGAGATAGGCCTGCAGCAAGGTATCTTTACCGTCATAGATGCCTAAGAAGTTATCCGCATGCTGAAGCAACACCTCAGCTAAAGGCGCAATACGATCACCGGACAGCTCTTCTGGCTCTGATGACTTGATCGCGACATCATTGACGTAGTCTTTATAGAAGACCTTAAACACGCTGTGCTTCGACATGCTTAGCCTCGACGCCAAGTCGTACCACTTGGACCATCCTCTAACACGATACCCATCTCTTGCAGCTTGTTTCGGATCTCATCCGCAGTGCCCCAATCTTTATTGGCTTTCGCTTCATTACGTTGCGCAACCAAGGCATCAATATCAGCATCGCCATCGTTTGCACTCGCACCACCGCGAAGATAACTCTCTGCATCACTTTGCAGGATACCGATCAGATTACCCAACTGACGCAACAAAGCACCCAATGACGCAGCTGCTGCCTCATCATCTGCACGTACACGATTAATCTCGCGCACCAATTCAAATAAAGTTGCTAATGCTTCAGGTGTATTGAAGTCATCCTGCATTGCCGCATGGAAGTCTTTTTCAAACTGGGTATCTGCCGCTGGCGTTGCTTCTGGCAAGCCACGTAGCGCCGTGTAAAAACGGGTTAAGGCATTACGTGCGTTATCCAGATGCTCATCACTGTAGTTCAGTGGGCTGCGGTACTGGCTGGTCAAAATGAAGTAACGCACCTCTTCCGCTTGATAACGCTCAAGAATCTCACGCACGGTAAAGAAGTTACCTAGCGACTTCGACATCTTTTCGTCATTGATACGCACAAAGCCGTTATGCATCCAATACTTAACAAAAGGATGACCCGTAGCGCCTTCAGATTGTGCGATCTCGTTTTCGTGATGTGGGAATGTCAGGTCAGCACCGCCGCCATGGATATCAAAGGTATCGCCAAGCGCCTTGGTCGACATCGCTGAACACTCGATATGCCAGCCCGGACGACCATCACCCCAAGGAGACTGCCACGAAGGCTCATCTGGCTTAGCCGATTTCCATAGTGCGAAATCTAGTGGATTACGTTTTACATCGCCTGGCTCAACACGTGCACCAGCTTGCAGATCTTCAAGCGATTTACCTGAGAGCTTGCCGTAGGTCGGGAAGCTGTACACGTCGTAATACACATCTCCGTTATCTGCGACATAGGCATGATCTTTCTCGATCAACTTTTCACACATACTGATGATCTCAGCAATGTGATCGGTCGCTTTTCGGCTCAGCATCCGGTGGAATGATACCTAAGGCATCTGAGTCCTCATGCATCGCTTGAATGAAACGCTCCGTCAGTTCATGGAATGGCTCACCGTTCTCATTGGCACGATTGATAATCTTGTCGTCGATATCCGTGATGTTGCGGATATAGGTCACGTCATAACCGACGGCCTTGAGGTAGCGATAGACCACGTCGAATACCACCATCACGCGCGCATGGCCCAAATGGCACAGGTCGTAAACCGTCATACCACAGACATACAGATTCACCTTGCCCGGCTGAAGCGGCTCAAAGGTTTCTTTGCTGCGAGAGAGGTCGTTGTAGATTTTCAACATGGAAATACGGCTTGAGGTAAAAATTGGGCAGCAATTCTACCGGATTTTCAGCACTTTCAGGTTTTTTGATTGGGGTTGAATCTGTACACTGCGTACTCTTTTCGAATTTAGGAAAATTGCTGCGATGAAAGCTTTGCTGAAATCACTTCTTCTTACCGCCGTGCTGATGATTAGCGCCCAAGCTGCTCACCATGAGAACCCAAAGGTGCTAATCAAAACCACCATGGGTGACATCACCGTCTCATTGAATGCTGACAAAGCGCCGCTTTCAGTCGCTAACTTTCTAGAGTACGTGGATAGCAGTTTTTACAACGGCACGATTTTCCATCGCGTGATCCGAGACTTCATGATCCAAGGCGGCGGTCTAACCCCTGACATGGATAAGAAGACCACTAACGCTTCAATTAAAAATGAGTCAAAGAATGGGCTGAAGAATGTTCGCGGCAGCATTGCCATGGCGCGCACCAACAGCCCACATACGGCGACATCTCAATTCTTTATCAACCACAAAACCAATGACTTCCTCAATGGCTCTGAAAACAAATGGGGCTATGCCGTCTTTGGCATGGTGACTGACGGCATGGACGTGGTGGATTTCATCGCAAATGAAAGAACCACACGTAAAGATGGCCGCGGCGATGTGCCGGTTACCCCAATCCTAATTCAATCAATTACACGTTTATAAAAGGACAGACACATGGTTACTTTAAAAACCAACTTCGGCGATATCGTTATCGAGCTAGATGCAGCAGCGGCACCACTAAAACTGTTGCGAACTTTGAGCAATATGTCACCGATGGCTTCTTCGATGGCACCATCTTCCACCGCGTGATCAATAATTTCATGATTCAAGGCGGCGGCTTCACTCCAGACATGGATCAAAAAGAAACCCGCGAAACTGTTGAGAACGAAGCAAACAATGGCCTGAAGAATGATGTCGGCACCATCGCAATGGCGCGCACCATGGCACCACACTCAGCAACCGCACAGTTCTTTATCAACGTAAGTAACAACAGCTTCCTTGACTACCCTGGTCAAGACGGTTGGGGTTACTGTGTATTCGGTAAAGTTACCGATGGCATGGATGTGGTTAATAAGATCAAAGACGTGGCTACTGGTAATGCAGCGGGCCACTCAGACGTCCCTGTTGAACCGGTCATCATTGAGTCAGCAACCCTGAGTTAAATAAACGACCCGCGAAAGCGGGTTTTTTATGTCTATCGCTATTGATATGGTTGGGTTATGAGCACAGAGAAGAAATCATCATTTGGTCTTTATTTCATCGTAATTGGCTCTTGGCTGGGTGCCGGCGTCATGCTTTTTGTTATGTGGAACATGATGAATTCAATGAACAGTATGCACACAAATATGGCCTCAATGGCGACAGACATGAAAGCAATGAGTGTCGATGTAAAAGCTATGCGGGTTGCGACAACCTCTATGTCAGAGGACGTCGCTGTAATGAAGCAAGAATTTATTGAAGTTGATCAGCACATGTATGACATGTACAAGTTAATGTCTGAAGATCTCGACCAATTAAGTAAATCAGTAAAAACCATGGCACCGTCAGTATCCACTATGGGCCCGAACATGAACCAAATGCGTTATGACATGAACCGCGGCATTAATTCATTTACTAATCCAGCTGATTTCATGCAAAACATGATCCGCAGATAATAATCTTCTTAAAGCCTCTTTATTTGGTTTGAATGTTTTCTTAAATAGCTGCGCAAGATCTTATAGGTATCTAAGTCTAGCAATTCAGGCTCGGCGTTCAGCATAGCCTCTCGATCAGTTTCCCAATCAAACTCCCCCATATAGCGCCATTGATCAAACACTAGATAGTGATGCAGATCTTGCTCAACATTGTGTTCTTCTACTGCAATAGGGCCCTCAAAGGCCAGCCTTCTAGCTTCATTGGCAATAAGACTTCTGCCACACGCAGGCTATGTTGCATGATCGGCTCATCACCGACACAGGCACCTTTACATTTCTTTAACTGATAGGCAAAGCAAGCACCCTTACCTTTTTCCAAACCTAAAACCTTTTTACAGAGCTCATGCGCATCAGCCGCATTCGGAGCGCCTTGGTTGCTGAGCTTGGGTTTCGGTAAAAACCATACTGATGCTCAAAGTCATGCTGCTCATCTTTCGCGAGATCTAATAACTTTGGCGCTTTGTCATCAAAAGCCCAATACCAACTGAATAAGGACTTATGACGACGTAATCGCCGGTTATAAATGGGTGATAGCTCTTTCACCATCCTCGATTCAAGCAGTAAAGCACTGAGTTCACCCGAGGTGGACTGCCATTGAATATCTCGCACCGCTTGAGATAAACGCTGCTCTTTGTCGTTACGCTTTGCATCACTAAAGTGCGACATCACACGCGAGCGAATATCGACACTCTTACCTACATATAACAAGCTGTTCTTATCGCCATAAAAAAGATACACGCCCGGGCTTTTCGGCATATCACTCAACAGTGATTCATCAATATGTGATGGCAAACTTGCACGTTGTGTTTGCTTAGCAAAAGCAGCTTCAACCTGATCAACGCCATACTCATTGACACAACACTGCACCAGCTGCGGCAGCAAGGCGGTATCGGTCATCGCGCGATGTCGATCACCCTCTTCATCTAAGCCATGAATTGCCATCAAAGCATCTAAACCATGTCGCTTGAGCGATGAGTATAAGCGTCGCGATAGCTTCACCGTACACAGCACAGGATAGTCAAATGGTTGACCATGTCGTTCAAACGCATGGCGTAAAAAACCGGCATCAAAGTTTGCGTTGTGCGCCACTAACGTAGCGTCTTTGAACAGACTTTGTACGTCATCTATCAGCTGACCAAAGGTAGGCGCTGATCTGACCATCGCATCATCAATGCCCGTTAAGGATTTAATGTATTCAGGAATCGGGACTTCAGGGATCAACCAAAGATGACCATCTCGCCACTTCTTGCGACCATGTTCCATTCGAATGATAGCGATCTCGGTGATTCGATCACCCTTTGGACGAGTACCGGTGGTCTCTAGATCAACGTAAGCAAGGACCGGAAACCGGTCTGAGTCAAACACCGGCATAACGCCTTAGAGCACCCAGAGCAATGCCAGCGGAATAATCACCACACTAGCGAGATTGCCTAATAAGACAATGGCGGCTACTCGTGGTGGATCAATATCGTATCGCTCGGCAACCAGATAATTCAGCACCGCTGGCGGCAAAGCAGCAAAGACGATCAGCTGCGCTGTTTCAAGTGCAGAAAGACTCAGCCAAGGCAGTATCGTCACCGCAATCGCGACACTCACTGCAGGACCTAACACAGCACCGGTTAATCCAATCTGCCAATCCTTTAAATTTACGCCAGTCATTCGTACGCCAAGTGAGAACAACATCAATGGAATACAGATCTCACCGAGCAAATCGATGGATTTAGCCAACGGAGACCAAATAGGAAATTGCGTCATGCTGACCGCGATACCCGCAAAGGTCGCCACGAGCATCGGCATGCGCAACAGCTTTAACGGGCTAAACGATTTAGTCACGATGCCATTGCCCACACTGAAATGCAGTGTGTTCTCAACCAAAAACATAATCATCGCAGCCGGTAACGCCTTTTCACCAAAAGCAAGCAAGGCCAATGGCAAGCCCATGTTGCCGGAGTTGTTAAACATCATTGGCGGCAAGAAGACCGACAGCGGCCAGTTAAACAGTCGAGTCAGTGGCCATACAACTAAGCCAGTACCCAAGACCACAATCGCTGTACCAATAGCGAGGTCTGCATACTGAACCAGATCGAAACCTTCACTACTCAGGATGCTAAAAATCAATGCCGGTGTGAAGATCTCGATATTCAGACGATTCGCAGCAACCATGTCGGTACCACGATAACGGGCATATAAAAAACCCGCCAAAACGATAGCGAAGATCGGAAAGATGATCGAGATGACTTGCGACATCGATGCAGCATAACGGATGGCAGACTTTTCGGGTGATTATTCGCTTAGAATGGCGCTATGTCTGACAAGGTTTTCATCTCTGATCTGCATCTCAGCGCCGAGCACCCGGAAACTGCATCGTTATTCAAGCGTTTACTCAGTGAGCGCCTGAAGGAAAACGATCAGTTGTATATCTTGGGTGACTTGTTTGATGTCTGGGTTGGCGATGATGACGACTCGCCTTTTGTCGCCGAGATCAAACAGGCCTTACGCGCTTGCTCAGATCGAGGGATTCAGCTGTTTATCCAGCACGGCAACCGCGACTTCTTATTAGGTAAACAATTCATGCGTGCTGTTGGCGCACTACCACTGAAAGACCCCTACCTGACTCGCATTGCAGGTGAACCCACCCTGCTGATGCATGGCGACACTTTGTGTATTGATGATCATGCCTATATAAAAACGCGCAAGCGTCTACGTAGCGTTTTGTTTAAATGGTTCTTCCTACGTAAACCATTGGAGACACGTCGTAAGATTGCGGCGGATTACCGAAAGCGCAGTGGCAAAAACAAACGTATGACTGCGGCTGACATCATGGATGCGAATAGCGATGAAGTGGTTCGTGTGATGAATCGTTATCAGGTGAGTCAACTGATTCATGGCCACACTCATCGACCTAATGTGCATCAGCACACTTTAAAGAATGGCACTTCTGGTAAGCGCATCGTGCTCGACGAATGGCACGGCAAAACTGCCAGCCTATGGATTGAGCAGAATGGTGAGCTAAAGCAAGAAAGGGTTCTACTCACATCTTCACCCCATCCATCAAGCAAAGAAGGATCAAATCACAAAGGTGGCTTGAAAAAATCACTTAAGCAAAGGCTTTGGATCAGCAATCCGATAGTCTTTTGGCAACTCAAACAAACTATCCGCAAAGTCATGTTGCTCAGAAAAGTCGAGCAACACTTGCTGACGTTGGCCTGAGGTTTCACTCAATGGCAAACCATGCTCGGCTGTTCGAGTTGCGCCATATAAGTTACTAGCCATCTCACAGGCGTTATTAAATAAACCACCCTCTTGTGCCACCACATCCGCTTCGATCAATGCCAATGTGGTTTTTAATTCGCGCAGTGCTGACATCGCATTCTTCATCAAACCTGGCGCCACTGTCATTGAGGTACAACGCTCGCCATTAGCAAGTAACTCGATATGCAAAGGTGAGATATCGCCAATCTTTGGCGCATCCAATTCGCGTTGCTTTTCTTCGGTCAGAATTAATGCATTGTTGCTAGGGACTTCTGTTGCCATTGGCTTAAGCTTAAGAATGGTCTTACCCGTTGCTTCAATGCTGTAGACGGTTTTTTCAGGGCGGTTATAAAGCGTAAAGTTGCCCTGCTCTGCACCTTCATCTAAACGGACATGCTGGTCTGTAATCAGAATGCGTGAGATGTAAGGCTCCACACCTTGCTCATAGACCTTGTACACCAGTAGATCAGCAGGCTTAGCTGCAGCCAAACCACTCAAACAAATCAATAAAAAACTAGCAGTTATTTTTTGCATAGCGATTCTAAGTGCTCCAATTCTTGTTTACTAAAGCCCGCTTTCAATCGAGCGGGTTTATGCAGCGGACATTTCAATCCGCCCGCAAAATATTCATTCATCAAATCGATGTAGTGGCTATCGGCATCGATACCTCGTTGCTCACATAAATAGTGATACCAACGCGAGCCAGCTTCGACATGCCCTACCTCGTCACGCAAGATGATCGCCAAGATCTCAACCATACGATCATCACCAACCGCTTCAAAACGACGACTCATACCCGGTGTGACATCAAGCCCACGTGCTTCCATCACACGTGGCACCAAAGCCATACGTTTTAATGCGTCGTCTGTGGTCTTTTGCGCCAACTCCCACAGTCCATTGTGCGCCGGAAAATCGCCGTAAGTGTAGCCAAGCTGTCCAAGTCGTTCTTGCAGTAGAGAAAAGTGATACGCCTCTTCCGCAGCAATCTGCAGCCAATCCGCATAGTAGGCCTCTGGCATGTCTTGAAAACGCCATGCCGCATCACTAGCGAGATTAATCGCATTTAATTCAATGTGCGCAACCGCATGAATGAGCGCCGCTTTTCCTTCGGGTTTACCAATCTTGCGCTGAATCACCTCAGCCGGCGGCACCAGCTCAGGTTTTTCGGGGCGCCCGGCTAGTTCAACCTCAGAGAGCTCAATCGGCGCAATCTCAAGCTCACCCGCCTGGTAGTCAGCCCAAGCTTGTGCCGCAAGTGCGAGCTTCCCCTCGATTGAGGTCTCGACAAGACAGGCATGAGCAGCAGCATGGAGGTTCGTTCTCATGGCATCCATTCTCGCATTTCACGGATCAGAAATCGCCTAAGTAAAACCCCTTTGAGCCTGTTTTTCGCCGCATTTTCGTCACAATCGCTGTGCTAATATCTCCGCAAAATTTCGACCGCCCACTCCTCCTGAGTGCGCCTTGCCAAACATTAAGGAGTTCGCGTTGGACAGCATCAATTTTCAATTGCATTACAGCCGCAATACCCTCATCCGCATGCTCATCGCAGCACTCGCCGTCGCCGCCCTACTGCTTGCCAATTGGGAACTGATTAACGAGTTTTATTTTCAAGATCAGCTCACCAAGCTAGGTTGGGTGATCAATGGCGCCATCGTTGCCATCTTCACCTTGGGATTACTTCGCCTTGCAGCAAATTTGATGGCCTTCTCTAAGGAAGAGCACGCTCTGGTTAACTTTGCGAAGAACATTGTTAAAGATCCAGAGAACCCACTGAAAGGCTTGCCTGCTAAAAGTTTAATCGCACGTCGCTTTAACACCATCGTTGCACTGAGTGAAGGTAACAATCCGATTCATCAGAATGCGTTGGCATCAACTCTGGTTGCTTCAGAAAGCACACGTAACAGCTTGCCAAAGTTTATTAACAACATTCTGATCTTGATGGGTGTCTTTGGCACTATCGTCTCACTATCGATTGCCTTACTTGGCGCATCTGATGCTTTGGAGAGCACCGTCAACCAAGGCGGTATGAGCATGGTTATTCACGGCATGTCTACCGCGCTATCAACCACCATCACTGCGATCCTGTGTTATTTGTATTTTGGTTACTTCTATCTGCGTACAACCGATGCACAAACCAACCTAATCTCAGGCGTTGAAGAAATCACTACAGTCCACTTGATGCCGAGATATCAGGTTCAAACCGATAGCGCCCTATACGAGTTCACCGGTCTTGTTCGTTCTTTACAAAGTCTCGTGATGGATATGCGCCAATCGCAAGAATCCTTTGCCGATGCTGAAAAGCAATTGGTATCGACCCTCGACTACTACCGCGACAAGATGGATGGTATGGACAAGTACTTGGCGAAGATCTCGCAACAGCTTCGCCATGGCTTCCGCTTGAGGGATGAAGAATGAGCGGCGAAGCCTTTACCGACCTTCGTCTGAACAAACAAGAAGGTCAAGTTAACGAGAGCTTCTGGCCATCTTTCACCGACATCATGACTACGGTCGTGATGATCTTTTTGATCGCGATGGTGGTACTGATTGGTCGTAATCTTGAGCTGATGGAAAAGCTTCGCTCAACGATGGAAGCTGAACGTATTGCTGCTGAACTTGCACGCGCTACCGGTGAAGAAAAAACACGCTCGCGATGGCTCTGCATAACACTGAAGAGCAAGCCTCACACATGGCGATAGAAATTTCTCGCCTGTATGCCAAGGCAAAAGAAGCTGAAGCCCTCATTGCGGATCAGAAAAAACAGATCAATACGATCACTGCAAATCGCGATTCATTAAATGACACGATCGGTCAGATGAAATTGGCTCGAGAAAAAGTGGATGCTGAGCTAGATCGTCAAAAGATGGCATTAACCACTGCCAATAAAAAACTCGATAACCGTGAACTTGAACTGACGGCTGCTCGTTCTGATATTGACTTACTCAAGCAAAGCTTGGCAGGCATCGAAAGCAATCTTGAGAAGTCACAAGAAACCGCACTGAATCTTCAGATGCAATTGACGGAACGTAATCAAGAAATCGAACTTGCTCGCCAAAGTGCTGATGATATGCAGCGAAAGTACAACGTGCTGAGCGGCGACTTCGATACGCTTCAGGTGAAATACAACAAGCTGATTCGTCCAGCGCGTACACCTCAAGGTCGTTACTACGTTGAAGTGCGCTACTGGAAAGAAGATGGCGACTATCGTCTGGCTTGGCGTGAAGCTAAAACCGGACCTTTCAATGATGTCACTCGTACTGAACTTGATCAACAACTCAGCAAGCTAGCTGAGCAACAAAAGAATGGTCTTTATGTGCGGATCATTTTCCCTGAGGACGCTGGTCTGACCTATAACGAAGCCTTTGAGCTGACCTCTCACTTGCACCGCGAGTATGACTACTACTTCCGTGACGAGATTCCTAAGTTGCTGCAGTAAGCTTAGATGATTGCCGTCAACCTCATTACCGGCTTTTTAGGGGTGGGTAAAACCACCCTGATTCGTCATCTGCTTAAAGAGCACCCGAAAGACGAAACATGGGCAGTACTGGTAAATGAGTTTGGCGAGGTCGGTATTGATGGCGCACTACTCGATGAAGATGGTGTAGCCATTGAAGAAGTCGCTGGCGGCTGTCTCTGCTGCGTTAGCGCCCCTGCATTTGCAGTGGGTCTGAATAAACTGATTCGCCAATATCGTCCGCAGCGCATTTTGATCGAACCCAGTGGCCTAGGTCATCCCGCGCAAATCTTAAGCACCCTGCGCACTCCACTCTATTCATCCATCATTGATATTCAGGCCACGCTATGTGTTGTTGATGCGCGCCATTTGAGCTCACAGCGTCATCGCGAACATCAAACCTTTGTCGATCAGATCCATCTTGCCGACATCGTGATCGCCAACAAAGCGGATCAATATTCAGCGCATGATGAAGATAACTTGCTTGAGTACATGGCTGGACTAAAGCCCGCAAAACAACACATTGTTCTAGCCACTCAAGGACAGATAGATATCACCCTACTTTCACACGGCACAGCAGAACGACAAGCGCAGTTCCCGGAGGCGCATGCTTTTCTACTCAGCCAAGAAGCTAAACAAGATGCCCCGATCACTTCAGACTGGACGAGCTTTGAGGGCTTTACTGACAACTACTACCGCTTGGGTTTTCGGATTAGCAGTGAGCATGTCTTTGATCAAAAAAGACTTGAGGAATTCCTAGATAACTTATCGATAGAGCGCATAAAAGGCGTGCTCAAAACACAGTCTGGCAACTGGAGCATTAACGCCACCGCTTCAGAAAAAACGATTGATGTTATTGATGAAACTGAAATATCAGGTCTACAACTGATCGATAGCCAGCCACTCGATAAACCTTCGATTGAAGAGGCGCTTAATGCTTGTTTGATAAGCGCTTAGCCTTGGGCTTAGCCGCCACATCATCACGAAGATAAATTGGCACCGCCTGGTCAATCGAGACGGTTTCACCTTTCGCATAAGCCACAGCTGCTAACGCCGCCACATCGAGTGCATCGATAGTTTGACCCCTATCAACGCCCTGGACTTGCTCTGGAAATTGGCCATTTAGCTCAGACTCAAACTCATCCCAAGCAGAACCCACACCCCACCATTGATCACCTTGGATTGATACAAGATCTTCGATACGAGCGACAACTTCACAATCGATTGCTTGCATCACACCTTCGCGCAGCTCATGCCGTCCAATAAACCTCGGACATACGCGCATCAAGCCCCGCTAGCACTTGAGTTTTAGCTAAGCGGCGATAGCATCCTTGCGCCAATGCCGTCAGACTAGAGATCGCCACGATCGGCAAGTCCTGCGCCACGGCTAAACCTTGAGCCACAGAAGCGGCAATCCGCACACCGGTAAAAGACCCTGGGCCGCGACAAAATGCCACCGCATCAAGTTGGCTTTGGCTAACGCCAGAATCGGACAAAACGCGATCGATCATCGGCAAAATCAGCTCTGAATGCTTTCGCGGCGCCAGCTCAAAAATACCGTGGTTCTCACCCTCGATATGCAACGCAGCTGAACAGCCAGATTCTGTCGTGTCGATTGCTAGTAACTTCATGTGGGCATTGTAACGCGTGCAAAGATCAACTGACCTGAGAAAAGCTAAGGCTTACAATAGATAAAACTTTTACGCGTACCAATATGACTCAATCTACCCTGACCGCTAACGCTTATGATCTACCCACCCTAGTGCTGCGTGATAACAATATCCAAGCCATCGAGGCCTATCTTGATGAGCAACACGCCAAATTAGGTGAGTTACACTTTCACCTCTTGTGATTGACTTGAGCGCCTACCCAAGTGAACTCGGGACAGATGATTTAGCGCTGATTATCGGCACCTTGCGTGCTCGTGGCATGCATCCGGTTGCAGTATCTGGCGCAAATAAAGAGCAGCTTGTTACCGCACGCTTACTTGAGCTTGCGGTTATGCCGCGCAAAAAACGTTAGTGATTATCGAAAAAAGCTAGCGCGTCGTTGATATCACGTGTTCTCGCAAACTCAGGCATCGCACCTAAAAATGTATAGCCGTAGGATTTCTTCAATAAGCGTGGATCACACAAAACAAATACACCACGATCTGTGACATCGCGTATTAAACGACCTGCACCTTGCTTGAGCGCAATGGCTGCTTGCGGCACCTGATATTGCATAAAGGGGTTACCGCCACGTGCCTTAATCGCATCAAGCCGCGCTTGTAGAACAGGATCACCGGGTGATGCAAACGGCAGCTTATCAATCACCACCAACGATAAGGCATCGCCGCGAACATCCACACCTTCCCAGAAGCTATACGTCCCCAACAAGATGGCATTGCCGTGCTCAACAAATTTATTCAGTAATTCTGCTTTTGGCGCATCACCTTGTACCAACAACGGATACTCAAGTCCTTGCTCATCCAACCAATCGGCCGCTTCATTCATCGCTCGATGACTGGTAAAGAGAAAGAAAGCGCGACCGCGACTGGCTTCAACTAATGGCAACATTTGCTCAAGCACCGCTTTGCCATAATCACGCTCAGAGGGCTGAGGCATATCTTTAGGTACATACCAAAGCGCTTGCCGCCCATAATCAAAAGGACTATCCCAACGACCGGTATTACTTTCGAAGATACCCAGCTGACGCTGAAAGTGATCAAATTTATCGCCCACCGCGAGCGTTGCCGACGTGAATACCCAGCTTTGGCCATGTGCAGAAACCTGACTACCGAATAATTTAGCGATATCGATCGGTGTGCTATTCCAGCGAACACTTTGCCCAAAGACTTCAAACCAACGAATCACTTCATCAGGTTCTTCCGGCTGACGTAAGCTTAGTAATCGATCTCAAGGGTTGATTCACAGCGCGCCAAACAGGCATCAATACCCTTGCTACGTCCTTTAATGACCTCAAGCATGCCTTTGAGCACATCTAACTCAACCTCAGCCTGATCAAATGCCTCTTGGATCCTGTTGTCATCTTCAATCACGATCCATGCTTCTCGACGCTGAGTTGAGCCAAACGCCAAACGTAGATCTAGAAAAGACTTTTTCAATTTTTCCAGCTGATCGAGAATCTTCGGTAGATCACCAATGTCACGGTGATACTCCGTTGTTGTATCGGTGACGAGCTCCATGAGCTGGCGTGAACTCAACACGGTTCCGAAGAAGTTACTAGCGACTTCAGGTAACTGATGCGCTTCATCAATAATAAAAACATCAGCCGCTGGCAAAAGCTCACCAAAACCGGTGTCACGAATTGCAAAGTCGGCGCAAAGCAAATGATGATTCACCACAACGACATCCGCTTCTTGCGCCTGACGACGCGCTTCTACCAAATGACATTTACTATATGAAGGACAGTCTTGGCCTAAGCAGTTATCTGTCGTTGAGGTCACTAATGGCCAGATTTGTGCATCTTCAGGCACGTCGACCAGCTCAGAGATATCGCCACGCTGAGTAGTCTGGGACCAATCGCGTACAGCTAATAACCACGCGAGCATCTCTTTACTGTGACCACGTGCATCATGCATGGCGTTTTCCATGCGATGAATACACAGATAATTTGATCGACCTTTGAGTAACGAGACTTTGACTGGACTTGCCATTGCATCACGCAAACGTGGCAGGTCACGTAAAAACAGCTGATCTTGCAGATTACGGGTACCAGTAGAGATGATGGTTTTACGCTGCGACAGCAAAGCAGGTACTAAGTAGGCAAAGGTTTTACCCGTACCTGTGCCCGCTTCTGCAATGAGGTTTTTACCGTCTGCTATAGCCTCATCAACCGCTTCAGCCATCTCCAACTGCTGATCACGGACAGCATAACCCTCAACCGTTTTGGCAAGCACACCATCCGGTCCGAGCACCTCAAGTATCGGAGACAACATAAAGTCAGTTCAGTCGCTTATTTCGGTTCCCAAATACCGAATGCATCATCTGCCGGCGGGGTTGCAGGCTGTTCTTGTGTCTTGCTATGGATATCACTGCAGACATGTGCAGCAAACGCGCTAAGCTCTGCTAAGAAAGCATCTTTATCTTGCTTTGAGATAGGTTCATGGCCTAGCGCAAAACCGATCACCGCAGCTAAATGCTGTAACACCACGCCTGTATCAGCGTTAGGCACTTGCCTAAGTACCGCATCTTGCAGATCACCAATCAGTTCATTTGATAAATTAATCGACATACTACTTCCTAAATTTTTATTGAATGGTGGTGGCTTTAGATCGCGCCGCTTGTGCTCCACGCTTATCACCTAAAGCTTCACGTGCATTAGCAATCAAATCCCAGTTATCTGCACGTAAACGCGATGAGGGATTAAGATCATTCGACTTTTTCGCCAACTGCTCTACTTGGGAGAAACGCTTTTGATCAAGGCGAATCGCCGCTAAACGATTCCACAAAACAGGCTCATTCGGTGCGATACGCAAACCGCGCTCAAGACTGGCTGAGGCACTCATGAGATCGCCATCTCGCTTTTGATCATCTGCTCGGCGAACTAAGACTTCGACTGCTCGATTCGGCTGAGCTTTAGCAATGAGTTCTCTTTTGGGCGCTCTAGTGGCTTCACTTTCAATTCAGACTTTCGACTAGGGTAAACACGTGCTGGCTGATCTCCACGAAACTCAACCGGTGCAGGACCTTTAACAGAGCTAAAACAACCACTTAGCAAAAAGGACAACATGCTAATCAAGCTAACAGGTGGAGATGATTTTGTGAAAATTTCATTTAGGCATTGTATGCAGCTTAGAGCGCTTTTCCCATGCCAAATACCCGAATCTGCTTAATTGAATAAACGATCCAATAAACCTGAGCGTGAAGAACCACCACCGGCACAGGCACGAGAACGTTTTGGCTCACTACCCTGAATAAAGGGTAATCGAATCGATTCTGAGCAATTCGGTCCCGCACGAAGATCTGATGATTCATCCACCCATTCATAACTCACACCACTCGGCGGATCTTGCATGAGCGGCGAGTAACCTAAACGACGCAGTGTTTGCCCGTAAATCGGCAACGCGCCAGATGAGCCCGTTAAACCGGTTGGCTTATTGTCATCTCGTCCTACCCAAACGACGGCAACATGGTCACCGCCAAATCCGGCATACCAGCTATCACGAAGGTCATCTGTGGTGCCGGTCTTACCCGCTAGATTTGGATTCTCACCCAGATAACGTTTCAGTCCGCGTGCTGTCCCTTTATCGACGACCTGCTTCATCGCTGACTCGAGGACAAACACCGGTTTGTTATCGACAACTTGCGTTACCTCAAGGCCATATCGTTGCAATGGCTGATTCTTGGCATCAAGCACCTCACGGATCGCACGTAAGGGGGCACGATAACCACCGGCTGCCATCGTTTGATACATCTGCGCTACTTCAACAGGCGACAAAGAGACCGCACCGAAAAGCAAAGAAGGATAAGGCTGCGCTTTATCTTCAGTGATACCTAGCTTCTCAACCATCTCGACTACATTCTCAAGGCCAACACTTAAGCCAAGATCAACCGTTGAGAGGTTTAACGAACGCATCAATCCCTGATACAACGGGACATTGCCATATTCTTTTTTATCATAGTTTTTTGGCTGCCAACGTGATCCGTTTGGCATTTTGATATCCACCGCTTTGTCATTCAGCATGGTGCTCAATGAATAACGACCCGGCTGAGCCAACGCGGTGAGATAAACCGCTGGCTTCACCAAAGAACCAATTGGGCGCTGAGCTAACAACGCACGATTAAATCCTGCCGAACTTGGGTTGCGCGATCCGAGCAAGGCTCTCACCTCACCGCCTTGTGGTGACACCATCACCATCGCCATCTCAAGCGTGCCTTTCTTAATTTTGCGGCGTGACTCAATCAGGTTAAGTTGTTCATTCGCTGATACGCTTGCTTGACGTTGCGCCCATGGATCTAAGGTAGTGAAGATACGCAGACCCTCAGAGGTTAGGTCTTCATCGTGATAATCACGACGCAGCTGATCACGCACCATCTGTATAAAGGCTGGATAACGGTGATCTTTCACCTTGCCCTGCTTAGTGACACCTAAGGGTGCTTTCTTTGCTCTTTCTGCTTGCTCTTGGGTGATGTAACGCTGATCTGCCATTGCGGTCAGAACAACATTGCGGCGAGTTTTAGCGCGCTCCGGATTACGACGTGGATTGTAATAGGAGGCGCCTTTCACCATACCAACAAGCAACGCAGTTTCATGCAGACGTAGATCATGTAATGGACGGTTAAAATAAAATTGCGCTGCTAAGCCAAAGCCGTGGATTGAACGCTCACGATCCTGCCCTAAGAAAATCTCATTGGCATAGGCTTCTAAAATTTCATCTTTGCTATAACGTGACTCAACAATGAACGCCATTAGCGCTTCATTAATCTTTCGAGTTAGTGAGCGCTCAGAGTTCAGCAAGAAGTTTTTGACCAACTGCTGCGTTAACGTACTACCACCCTGAACTACACGACCGGCGCGCAGATTATTAAACATCGCACGTGCAAGACCTCGCGGATCAATACCCCAATGCTCATAGAAGCGACGATCTTCAATCGCTAACAAAGCAGCAACCAGATGATCTGGAATCTCGGAACGCCTAACCAAGATGCGATCTTCACGGTGTGCAGGATAAATACTGCCAATAGATGGCGCCTCGAGGCGAACAATATCTAGAGGCTTACGCGAGCCGACTTCATCTAATTCGACAACTTGGTCATTCCGTAATACAACACGCAACCTCTGACCCCATTGAGGTCCATCCCAGAACTCAAACGCTCGTGAAGCAATCTCATAAACACCTTCATTCTCAGACCATTGCGCATTATCAGATAACGATGAAACAGCACGATAACCAAGCAAACTTAACTCATAGCGTAATTGCTCATCACTGATTTGCGCGCCAACATAGAGCTCAAGGGGACGAGCAAACACGCGCGCAGGGATCGACCAACGTTTTCCATCAAACGCAACACGAACGCTTTGGCTTAGATGAATGGAATAGGCAAAGGTCAGCAACAGACCAAGCAAGCCAACGGCGAATAAACCACGCCACCAACGACGCAACAATCCAACTTGGCGCTTCGACGAGCGTTTCGTTTTTGAACGCGATGATTTAGTTGCTCTCGCCTTTTTACGCACCGTCTTTTTCTTACGGGTAGTCTTTTTGCGGCTAGGCTTTCGTTTAAACAGCATTCAATCGGCCTAGCTCGCCTCAATCTTCCAGTTCGATAGAGTCAACCTTTTGGAAACCACGCGGTAATTTATTACCACGACGACCACGCTCACCCTCGTAAGCATTAAGATCGGATGCCTTAAGTGATAAGTGACGCTTACCTGAATTCAAACGAACTTTTCCTTTCGCAGGAACCGCCAAAACACCGATTAAATAATCATCACGCGATTCAACATCTTTACCCGGAATACCAATGATCTTATTGCCTTTGCCGCGCGACATGGCTGGTAAATCATTTGCTGGAATCACCAACATTCGACCCTGCTTAGTCACTGCAACCACACGTGCGTTTCCGGCATCTTCAACCAAACAAGGCAGTACCACTTGGGCACCTTTAGGTAGGCTCAAAGCGGTTTTACCGGCTTTCTTATTTGCGACAAGATCCTTCGCCTGAATACGGAAACCGTAGCCCGCATCTGACGCTAATAACCACCAAGCATCTAGATCACCACCCAAGGTCGCAACAAAGCTTGCACCTGCTGGTGGATTAAAGCGACCAGTCAGTGGCTCACCCTGACCTCGCGCAGATGGCAAGGTATGTGCTGAAAGCGAATAACTTCGACCCGGTACTATCTAAGAAGGTCGCTTGCTGATTACTGCGTAAGCGCACTGCATGTTGGAAGCCATCTCCGGCTTTATAGCCCAACTCAGCTGGATTCATTTCGTGACCTTTTGCTGCACGCACCCAACCTTTCTGCGATAAGACAACCGTCACAGGTTCGCTTGGCGTCAACTCGGACTCATCCATCGCTTCAGCTGCTTCACGTTGCACAATCACCGAACGACGGTCATCACCAAACTCTTTTGCATCCGCAGTGATCTCTTTCTTCACCAAGGTCTTCATACGAGCTTGTGAGCCTAGCGTCTTGTCTAGATCTTTACGCTCTGCATCTAAAGCCTTCTGCTCATCACGGATTTTCATCTCTTCAAGACGAGCCAATTGGCGCAACTTGGTATCTAGGATGTAGTCCGCTTGCATCTCGGTCAGCTTAAAGCGCTTCATCAAGACCGCTTTCGGCTCATCCTCAGTACGAATGATGTGAATCACTTCATCGAGATTTAAGAAAGCTACCAACAAGCCATCGAGCAAATGCAAACGCTTGTTAACTTTTTCTAAGCGATATTCAAGACGCTTGCGCACCGTATCAAGACGAAAGCTAATCCATTCTTTAAGCAACTTACGCAGGTCTTTAACCTCTGGACGACCATCCAAACCAATCATGTTGAGATTTACACGATAGGTACGCTCAAGATCAGTAATTGCACACAAATGCAGCATCACACGCTCAACATCTACACGGTTAGAGCGCGGCACAATCACTAAACGAATCGGATTTTCGTGATCAGATTCGTCACGTAGATCTTCAACCCACGGCAGCTTCTTCGCATTCATCTGTGCAGCGATCTGCTCAAGGACTTTTGAGCCAGAAACCTGATAAGGCAAACCGGTTAATACGATGTTGCCGTTTTCTTTTTCCCACTTAGCACGCACACGGATAGAACCGTGACCGGTTTCATAAATCGACTGCAGATCAGTCGGCGATGAAATGATCTCAGCATCTGACGGGAAGTCTGGTCCTTTAACATGCTCACAAAGGTCTGCGACTGTCGCTTTCGGTTGATCGATTAAGTGAATACATGCCGCTGCCACTTCGCGCAAGATTATGCGGTGGGATATCCGTTGCCATACCGACTGCAATACCAGTACCGCCGTTGAGTAGAATATTCGGCAGACGAGCTGGCAATGTTTTTGGCTCATTCAAGGTGCCATCAAAGTTGGGCTGCCAACTAACGGTTCCTTGACCCAATTCAGATAGCAGTACTTGAGAATAAGCGGTCAGCTTCGCTTCGGTATAACGCATCGCCGCAAATGACTTGGGGTCATCAGGTGAACCCCAGTTACCTTGACCATCAATTAGCGGATAGCGATAGGAGAATGGCTGCGCCATGAGCACCATCGCCTCATAACAGGCTGAGTCACCGTGCGGGTGGAATTTACCCAACACATCACCGACTGTACGTGCCGATTTTTTGTATTTAGCTGCAGCTGATAATCCCAATTCGGACATCGCATAGACGATGCGTCGTTGTACCGGCTTTAGACCATCGCCAATGAATGGCAGAGCACGGTCCAAAATGACGTACATGGAATAATCGAGATAGGCTTTTTCAGTGAATTCGCTGAGCGGCAAGCTTTCGGTGCCGTCATCGCTATAGCGGATTTCTTGTGACATAGGATGCTATTGAAACGTCTAACAAAGCACCGATTTTACACGCCTGAGACCCTCACAGCATGTGGCTTACCGCTTTATTTTTAGCTGAGGCCTAACGGATTTGTCGTAACCTTTCTGCCGCACGTAAGTCACTGAATATCGACAAGATATCGTGATGCCAATTTTTAAAATGCTGCAACATCATGGGGCATCAGGATAAAAGCGATCAAAGACATGTGGATTGACGATCGACAAAACGGTTTCTTCCCGTTCTGCAACCACGGTTATCTTTAACGGAATATATGAAACAAAATCTGGATGCGCTTTTGAGATTTCACGTGCCTCTGCCTTTACCAAAGAAGATCGATCGATAAAAGTCAGTGGTGTAGCCAAAACTTTGCATACCACCATCACACTTTTGCGTATGCGCAATAGCATAACCACGTTGCTCCAGTGCCGACTTAAGTACTCAATAGCGACATCTGCTTTTATACTCATACGTAACATCATCATGTCATTAGTAATCGCTTGAGCTGAACTTATGCGACCGTAAAGAGAGCGCAATAAATAATATCTTTCTCATAGTGATGCCTCCTCCATGATGCTATTGAGTCCTTCATTCATCGCTGCCCAAAGACGCACAAGGTTATCGTTATTAAACCAACGTGAAACAACCTTTAGGTTTGGCGCTACTAGTAAGACGGTGCCATCTTCTTGTTCAAGAATAGTGATTCGGCAAGGCAAAACAGTACCGACACGAGGCTCAATCGCGAGCATGCCGTAGAGCTCATTAAAGTTACAAAAACGAATACCAATTTGACGCTTATTGACCATAAACTCATCCAGCAAACCTTGTTCGAGGTAACGATCTGGGAAAGATACGGAAGTTAGCACCAACCAAGGACTGTCTAACGTTACTCACCGTGGTATCAAAATCGTAAGGTGACTCAATCGTTATCGTAGGTCGCTCATCTTCAGGTAACGGAGGGGCCACTTGCTGATCTGATCCCATCTGGCGGATATACGCCACAATATCAGCCACACCTTGGTCATCTAATAAGCCAACATCTTTAAAGCCCAACATGCCTGATCCTTTACGACCATGCTTGATGGCAAATTCCAAGATCGGATCCGATGCTGAAGCCAAAAAACCTGGGTTAGTGATTGAAGGAGGCATCACCATAAACCCGCGATGGCGAGATAAAGTGACACCTGTACCCTCACCGGCACCAGAGCCATCTTCCGCATGACAGGTCACGCAATGTAGATGATAAAGACCCTCTCCACGATCAGGATTACCACGACAAATGGGATGCCTCAAACACAACACTTTTGGTATTAGAGGCGGATCGCATGTAATCAACGATCGAGCGCACATCGTCGAGATTAAGTTCAGTAAAGGCTGGCATGACTCGACCTGGGCGGCCAAGCTGAATGGTACGGATAAGATAGAGATCATCAACGTTTTCCATCTTTTCAGGTGTTAACGGAAGACCGATACCGCCCTTACCGCCAAATTGGTGGCAAGCAACACAATGTTGACCAAACAACATTTCACCTCGAGCGTCAGCAAATGCACTTGATGAGATAACAAACAAACTCAGTGCAAACAGACTGACTAAAGGTCGCAACATTATTTACTCCTGAAACAATGTGAAACAGTTTAAGGATAGCAAATGCAGCCACAAGTGTTAGTTGACTGTCATTTGATGCGCGTCAGCTCAATGAACTCCGAAAGAATCGCTCTGCATTCTGCGTTGATAATTTTATTTGTGTGCTTTCCGGTAAGAAACTTAGCCATTGACGATGAAAATTGATAAACCTTGGCAACTCTTGCCAACCACTATCCGGCTCATCCCACATCGAATGACGATCAACAGGCCACACCGTGTCAGAACCGATCACAAATCGATCGTCATACTTCAAAATCAACGCTTCCCAATCTGGCAACAGTCGACCTTCTTTATTGGTGATCGGATGACTGACATAACGCCATGGATCTCGCGCTGCCAAATCCATAATCACATTCGGACATGATTCTAATATCTCAGCAACCTCATCCGGATCAAGAATGGCCCCTGCATGCGCAAACAAAAAACGGTTATCTGGGTTCGCGCGACATAACCGAATTGAAGGAATGTTTCTTGAGAACTCGTTATGCACCATCAAAGGCAGATCGTATTTAAGACCTAGCTCTAACAGCTTGACCATCACTGGACTTTTATTCCATTTGGCAGAAAAGCCACCTAACAGATGTAACTCACCGATACCCTGGTATTGCCCTGTTGCTAAATCACGTTCCGCTTTTTCGAGGCTTTTCTTTTTAAACTGCCATTCCATTTTGTCGCCGCTAAATCGATAAGGGCTCCAAAAGGTAATCACGCGTTCAGGCGCAAGCTTTTTAATTTAAGGGCGTTATCAGCGGGCGTGCCGATTACTACCACACGGGTGACGCCGGCTTTATCGAGCATTTCAATGGCTTGCTCAGGGGTGGTGACTTCTTCTTGATCCCATTTGTAATGGGTATGCACATCAAAAATAGGCAGTGGCTTAGCGCTGGCCTGAATACTGATCAACAGACCTAAACATAATCCGCTTAAACCTCGGCCAAATCGCCTTTCTTTTGTAACCATGCTTTGCGATCCCCTGCTCGCTTCTTTGCTAACAGCATATCCAAAATACGGTTTGTGTTATCCCCAGCATCAATGGTTAATTGCACCAAGCGACGCGTATCAGGATGAATCGTGGTTTCACGCAATTGCGCTGGGTTCATCTCACCCAAGCCTTTAAAGCGTTGTATTGAAACCTTACCGCGAATCTTTTCCGCTTCAATCCGATCCAGCACACCTTGTCGCTCTGATTCATCAAGTGCGTAATAAACCTCTTTACCCACATCAATACGATACAAGAGGCGGCATGGCCACATACACGTGACCTTCTTGTACCAACTTGCGGAAGTGACGCACAAACAACGCACATAACAAGGTCGCAATGTGCGCACCATCTGAGTCCGCATCAGCCAAGATACAGATCTTGCCAAAGCGTAGCTTGGATAGATCATCAGAACCCGGCTCAACACCAATCGCGACTGAAATATCGTGTACCTCTTGCGAAGCTAAGACTTCAGTTGGATCGACTTCCCAGGTATTCAGAATCTTTCCGCGCAGCGGCATGATCGCTTGAAAATTTTTATCGCGCGCCTGCTTAGCAGAACCACCTGCAGAGTCACCCTCTACTAAGAACAACTCAGTGCGTTCTTGATCATCGGATAAACAATCTGCCAACTTACCCGGCAAGGCTGGGCCTTGGCTGACCTTTTTACGCGCGACTTTTTTGCCTGCACGTTGACGTGCTTGCGCGGCATTAATCGCAAGCTCAGCAATCTGCTCTCCTAAATCGGTATGTTGGTTTAACCAAAGACCAAATGAATCTTTCACCACACCCGAAGACAAACGCTGCGCATTCTCGTGATGACAAACGTTCTTTGGTTTGTCCTGAGAACTGAGGATCAGCCAGTTTCACTGACAAGATATAGCTCACGTTATTCCAGACATCATCTGGCGCCAATTTCACGCCGCGCGGCAATAAATTACGGAACTCACAGAACTCACGTACTGCATCAGTCAAACCAGTCCGCAAGCCATTAACGTGCGTACCGCCCTGAGCGGTAGGGATCAGGTTCACATAACTTTCAGCAACCGATTCACCGCCATCTGGTAACCACAAGACAGCCCAATCAGCGGCTTCTGCATTACCTGCCATCGCACCAATAAAAGGCGTTTCTGGCAAGGTGGTTGTTCCTTGCAGCTCATCCATCAAATAATCTTGCAAGCCGTCGGCATAACACCAGACATCCGAGTCTTTTTGACCCTTCTTGATGGAAATGAATCTCTAAGCCCGGACATAACACCGCTTTAGCACGCAGATTGTGTTGTAGCTGTTTAACGCTGAACTTTGGGCTATCGAAGAACTGTGGATCTGGCCAAAAGCGAACGCGCGTACCGGTATTGGCTTTACCCACTTTGCCAACCACTTCGAGTTCAGATTTCTTTTCACTGTTCGCAAATGAGATATTGAACTCTTCGCCGCCACGTTTGACCCAAACCTCAAGATGCTTGGACAAGGCATTAACCACTGAGATACCCACACCGTGCAAACCACCTGAGAACTGGTAGTTATCATTCGAAAACTTTCCGCCAGCATGCAGCTTGGTCAGAATCAATTCAACGCCAGAGAGTCCTTGCTCAGGATGGATATCCACCGGCATGCCTCGGCCATCATCAGCAACTTCCAGAGAGCCATCTTTAAAGAGCGTGACTTCGATCTTTTTAGCGTGGCCCGCCATCGCCTCGTCGACACTGTTATCAATAACCTCTTGCGCAAGGTGATTAGGTCGATCGGTATTGGTGTACATACCAGGGCGCTTACGCACTGGCTCAAGACCACTTAATACCTCGATGGATGACGCATCGTAATTGCTCATTAACAAACTTCTCGTTTAATTATTTTTTAATAACGCAGCTGCTTTCACTGCATGCTCAGACTTTGGGCGGACATCATCACAAATGTAGTCGCGAGCCACTTCTGCCCGATAGGTGCCACCACGGATCTTTTTCCATCGTGGCATCTTCACAACCCGTAAAGGCTTTGACCGAGTGGGATTAGCATAGGCATACACTTTGTACTCACCAGTCGCACAACGAATTCCTTCATAAGTACCGTTATAGGCATTATCAGAACGCACCACAAACCATGTTCGAGTCACATAGTCTTTATCACTCACCGTGACATTCTCAAGATCCATCGAGAAACGCATCCCCGATGGCATCGCATCAAGCTTGTCGACACGCAGCTGTTTAAGGTTTTCTACCTGGGGCAACTTATTGACCTGCGTCTCGATCTCTACCCAAGGCACTTCCAATGAGGGGTCGTAACCATTCTCAATCGGCGCATAAGGATCGTAGGCCTCGACAGCAAATATCTGGGGCGAGAAGATCAAAAAAAGCAGAGGGAGTTTTTTCATGAGCGGGAATTCTACCTGTTCTCAAAGGTCACTGCGCAAGCATCGCGACTGTCGGTTAGAATGCGCATATTGAAGGAATTCTCTATGACGAAAAAAGCCAAACAAAGTTCTTTTGAAGACGCGCTAAACGAGCTCGAAGCACTGGTTGAGCAAATGGAAAGTGGTGATCTGTCGTTGGATCAGTCATTGGCCGCTTTTGAAAAAGGCGTAGCACTCACTCGTCAGTGCCAAAAAGCACTCAGCGAAGCTGAGCTAAAAGTCCAAACACTGACTAGCGCTGATGGCGAGCCTGAGCCATTCGATGATGACGCTTGAACCGGCGCTTGCTGAACTTTTTCTCTTGCTAAAAAACGTGTCGAGAACACACTCGAAAGCATTCTACCGGCTGTAGCCAGCGAACCTTCTCGCTTACACACGGCGATGCGCTATGCCGCGCTAGGTGAAGGCAAACGCGTGCGACCTTTACTGGTCTACGCCGCCTCACAAGCGGTTTATTCAGATTATGCATCATCCGACTCAGCAGCAGCCGCGGTTGAGCTGATCCATGCCTACTCGCTTGTGCATGATGACCTTCCCGCTATGGATGACGATGATCTTCGCCGTGGTCGCGCCACGGTGCACAAAGCTTTCGATGAAGGAACTGCGGTACTGGTTGGTGACGCACTACAGACGCTGGCTTTCGATGTTCTTATTAACGATGAGCACATCGCCGATTGCACCAAAATAGAGATGTTGAAATGGCTCTCGCGTGCAAGCGGTGTCGCCGGCATGGTGGGTGGTCAGGCACTGGATATTCAATCGGTAGACGTCGAACTGGATCTTAAACATCTCGAGCAGATGCACAATCTGAAAACTGGCGCCTTGATCGAGGCCAGCGTTGCTCTCGGCGCTCTTTCCAACCCAAAGCTTGATAGTGACGATTTCGACAAATTGATCACCTATGCCAAATGCATCGGTCTCGCATTTCAGGTTAAAGATGACCTTTTGGACATCGAAGCGAGCAGTGAAACCCTCGGAAAAACTCAGGGTAAAGATGCGGCGGCGAACAAACCTACTTACCCTGCGCTTTTAGGCCTTGAAGGCGCACGGGATAAAGCCAAGGCTCTCCTCGAGCAAGCCCTTGAAGCGCTTGAGAATTTTGGTGATTCCGCCGATCCCTTGCGTGATCTGGCCAAATACATCGTTCAGCGCGACCATTAACTCGCTAAGACGCCCTGAAATCGGCATAATGCACGGCCATTTTGGCCAAGCTGGGCGCCACGGTATAATTCCGAGCAAATTACTCAGCTATTAATGACGACGAAAAGCGTCCACGAATCCATGACACAAAGCAGTAACACCTCAACCGACATCGCAGACGTGCAATCAAGCGCCGATACGCGCCAGATCGCCATTAATAAGGTGGGTATAAAAGATATCCGTCACCCAGTGCGCGTGAAAGACCGTTCTGAGGGTGAGCAAGCGACAATCGCTAACTTCAACATGTATGTGTATTTGCCTCATAACTTCAAAGGCACGCATATGTCACGCTTCGTGCAAATTCTGAATACACACGAGCGCGAGATCACTCTCGACTCTTTCAAAGTGATGCTCGAAGAGATGGCTGAGCGACTCGAATCGACCGAAGGTCATATCGAGATGAGCTTCCCATTCTTTGTGAACAAGAAAGCACCCATCTCTGGTGTTGAAAGCTTGCTCGATTACCATGTAACACTTTTAGGTCAGATCAAAGATGGTATATCTGACATCTCGGTCAAAGTAATCGTACCTGTTACCAGCTTGTGCCCATGCTCTAAAAAGATCTCAGACTATGGTGCTCACAATCAACGCTCACACGTTACATTGACGGTACGCATGGATGAGTTTGTTTGGATCGAAGAGTTGATTGATCTGGTTGAAGCGGAAGCATCATGCGAATTGTTTGGCCTGCTCAAACGTCCTGATGAAAAGTATGTCACCGAGCGCGCTTACGACAATCCAAAGTTTGTTGAAGATATGGTGCGTGACGTTGCTGCTCGCTTAAACGCTGATGATCGCATCTCGGCCTATACCGTCGAGTCAGAAAACTTCGAGTCGATTCACAATCACTCTGCTTACGCACTGATCGAACACGACAAACGTGCATAACAAAAAAGCCCGGCTGAGCCGGGCTTTTTTATGCGCCCAATCCGGGCAAATAGTGCGCCAGCAACTGCATGCAACCCAATGCTGCTAAGCCTGCCAAGATGTCATCGAACATAATGCCGAACCCACCTTTGAGCTTTTTATCGGCTAGTGAAATTGGCCAAGGTTTGATGATGTCGAAAAAGCGGAACAGTACAAAGCCAATCACAATCCATTGCCAACCCGTCGGAGCTGCAATCATTGTGATGAAGTAACCAGCAAACTCATCCCACACAATACCCGGATGATCGTGTACACCAAGATCTTTCGCTGACCAGCCACAAATGAATATACCCAACAACGATACCGCTACCGTCATTGCGATATACCACTCTAACGGAAGATATGAGAGCGGCAGGTAAAGACCAACAGCAAACAAGGTACCCATGGTACCGGGCGCCTTAGGCGTACAGCCCGAGCCAAAACCAAACGCCATCAAATTGATGGGAGTCATATCAGGCTTGGGTAAATCACTGCGTTTTGTCATCGTTAATTCGTAAAGTGGTCATAGCCACGAGCCACGTAGGCATCAACATCACCATTGGGTGACATTGCACGAACCTGCTCGCCTTGTTCAATCATGCCAATCCATGTCACAGGTACATCATGTTGCTGCATCGCTGTCTCAAATGCAGCTTGATGTTGTGCAGGTACCGTCATACATAACTCATAATCATCACCCGCCGATAGTGGCAGAGACCAATCACCAGACTCAGCCACATACTCAGCAACGGCATCAGACATTGGCAGTTTATCTAAATAGATCAAAGCACCGACACCACTCTCTTCGCAGATATGTCCAAGGTCACTCCCAAGACCATCAGACAAATCAATTGCGCAGCGAGAATGCATAGCCGCCATTAGTCCTAACTCAACACGGGGATCAGGAAGATCTAATCGCTGTTTTGAGTGAAGCCAAACTCCCTTGCTTCACGTAAAGACCTTGTTGCGCCAGTAAAGCCAAACCTGCATCACCAAGCTGACCACTGACATAAATCAGATCACCAACACATGCTGCATTGCGTCGCATACTGTTTTCGGACTGATAAAACCATGCATCTGCACCGTGATCGATAAAGGACCACGGGTGGTATCACCACCTACCAGAGAGAGCTGATACTTTTTAGCCAGTTCAATAAAACCGACCATGAAGCGTTTAATCCAGTCAGCGTCTGCATCCGGCAAGGTCATACTCAAAGTTGCCCAGGCAGGAGTAGCCCCCATTGCCGCCAAGTCACTCAAGTTTACTGCCAACGCTTTATAGCCAAGAGACTGCGGATCAACATCCGCAACGAAGTGACGACCAACGACCAAGGTATCCATGCTAACCGCAAGCTGCTTACCTGCCGGCACCTCTAACAGTGCGCAGTCATCACCAATACCCAGCGCAACATCGTCACGTTGGGCCGTCGCATCACGGAAGTAATCGCGAATCAGATCAAATTCGCCAGCCATCAGAAACTCTATGAGGTCTTCTTCTCAGCAGCCATTTCAAACGGACGCAAATCTTTCGCCGCTTTATCTAGCACGCCGTTAACGTACTTATGGCCCTGCTCTGCACCAAAAACTTTCGCCAGCTCAATCGACTCGTTTATCACAACGCGATAAGGCGTTTCTTGATGCATCTTTAATTCATAAGCGCCCAAACGAAGAATGGCACGCTCAACCGGATCGATACTCTCTAAAGAGCGATCAACATGCGGACGAAGCGCTTCATCGAGCTCATTCATGCTGAGCTGCTACACCTTCAACAAGCAGCGTGAAAAACGCAGCATCAGTTTTAGGTTCCGCATGATCCGTCAGCATATGAGGCACAACATTGACGATCGGCTGACCGCCAACTTGCCATTGATATAAGGCCTGAACCGCTAAGCTACGTGCGAGCGAGCGACCCCGGCTAGCTGGCTTGCTCACCCAATTTCCTTCAACAGGTTAACCATTTCAATAGCGGTAGCCGCAGCTTCACCACCTTTGTTACCTGCCTTGGTCCCTGCGCGCTCAATGGCTTGCTCGATGGTATCTACAGTCAATACACCAAATGCGATTGGCACACCGTGGTTTAAGGTCACTTGCGACATACCTTTAACGCACTCGCCGGCAACATATTCAAAGTGAGGCGTACCACCACGGATCACCGCGCCAAGCGCAACGATGGCATCGTACTCGCCCTTAGCGGCAACTTTATCCAAGACCAATGGCATCTCAAACGCACCCGGCAAACGCACAACAGTGATGTCTTCTTCACGTGCGCCATGACGCTTCAAAGTATCAATCGCGCCTGCTTCTAAACTATCGACAACAAAGCTATTCCAACGCGCAACCACAACACAAAAACGTGCATTGCTAACTGTCATTCCGCCTTCAATTGTTTTAACGCTCATCGATTAAGCCTCATTCTCTGTATTCACAAATTCGGTGACCTCTAGGCCAAAACCCGCCAAGGCATGCAGATGCTTTGGCGCACTCATGACGCGCATCTTACGCACGCCAAGCTCAGTCAACATTTGAGCGCCGACACCAATGGTGCGCAGCTCTTCATCGTTCGCTGATGCTTTTAAACTTTTCTTTTCCATCTGCTCGCCATGCTTGATGGTTTCGATCTGGTTAATGATCTCGCGAGCGGTATCGTAGTTACGCAACACAATAATCACGCCCGCAACTTCTTTAGCGACGCTATCCATTGCTTCACGCAAAGGCCAACCACACTTATTGGTTGATTCGAACAAGTCACACAGTGAGTTCTGTACGTGAACACGAACCAGCGTTGGGCTTTCAGGATTAATGTTGCCCATCACTAAGGCTAGGTGGATATCGTTACCGACAACATCTTGGAAGGCATATAAACGGAAGTCGCCATGCTTAGTCGGCAAGATGCAATCACTAACCTCTTCAACCGTTTTCTCATTACGAATACGGTACTGAATCAAATCTGCAATCGTGCCAATCTTCAGATCGTGCTCTTGCGCAAACTTTTCCAGATCTGGACGACGCGCCATGGTGCCATCTTCATTCAAGATCTCAACGATCACAGAAGATGCGGTTAAACCAGCCAATCGCGCCAAATCACAACCTGCTTCAGTATGACCTGCACGCACTAACACACCACCCGGTTGCGCCATCAGGGGAAACACGTGACCAGGTTGCGCTAAATCTTGAGGTTGGGCATTCGGTGCGACCGCAGCTAGTACGGTTGTCGCACGATCAGCTGCAGAGATACCGGTGGTGACACCCTCTGCTGCTTCGATTGATACGGTGAAATTAGTCGATTCGAGTTGATTATCGGTGTTGACCATCAAAGGCAAACGCAACTGGCGACAATGCTCTTTGGTCATGGTCATACAAATCAGACCACGCCCATAACGCGCCATAAAGTTAATCGCTTGCGCAGTCACCTTCTCAGAAGCCATGACAAGATCGCCTTCGTTCTCGCGATCTTCGTCGTCCATAATGATGACCATCTTGCCGTTTTTCAGGTCATCGATAATTTCGTCGGTGCTGTTAAGAGCCATAGTGTTTCAAAGTCTTGAATCAAAATGCTTAGGCCCAAAACCCACAGGGCCAAGCGGACGCGGATAGTAACAGGAAGCCAGCTTTCACGCTAATTTTGTTATAAAAACATTGGCTTACATGAAGCCCATCTTACCCGGCAGCCACAGGATGACCTGCGGCGCTGCGATCAGGACAGCGATGGTGATCAGATCGGCGACGAAAAATGGCGCCACCCCCTTAAACACATCACCCACCGAGCACTCTGGGCGCACCCCAGCGACCACAAAACAATTCAAACCTATCGGTGGCGTGATCAGGCAAACCTCAGCCATCTTCACCGCAATGATGCCGAACCAGATCGAGACACCCACATCCGACATACCGAAGGCTGAATCTGCAGGCGAAACACCCACACCACCATTGAGTGCGATGATCGCTGGATAGACCACAGGCAGTGTCAGCAACAACATACCAATGGCATCCATGAACATGCCGAGCACCGCGTAGGCAAGCAGGATGAAGATCAAGGTGATCATTGGGCTTTGATCGAGACTGGTCAGCCAATCGGCAAAGGCATGTGGCAGATCGGCAAAGCCAAGGAAGCGTACATAGATCAGCACACCCCAAATGATCGAGAAGATCATTACGGTCAGTTTGGCGGTTTCCATCAAGGAACCTTTTAGCTGATCCCATTTCATGCCTTTGAACAAAGCGAGCAGAAGAATCACGAAGGCACCCAACGAACCGGCCTCAGTTGGTGTACCCACACCCCCATAGATACACACCACGATAATGCCGATCACCACAAAGATTGGGAGCGCACCGGGTAAGCTCGACCACCGCTCAGCCCAACTGTAGCCAGTCACTGGCGGTCCAAAATTTTTATTCATCTTGGCAAGCAACACCACCAACATGGCATAGATCACAGCGGAAACTGCACCGGGTAAGAAACCTGCCATCAACAAGGCGCCGACATCTTGCTCAACAATGATCGCGTAGATAACCAAGATCGCCGACGGTGGAATCAAGGACGCCAGCGTTCCACCAGCCGCCACAACACCGGCAGCAAAGCGTTTGTTATAGCCGAGCTTAAGCATCTCCGGCACGGCGATGCGCGCAAACACTGCTGAGGTCGCAACTGATGCGCCTGAAACTGCAGCAAAGCCCGCTGTTGAGAATACCGTTGCAACACCCATACCACCGGGCAACCAACCGACCCATCGCTTAGCCGCTTCAAAAAGCGCTTTAGTTAGGCCTGCGTGATAGGCCAAAAAGCCAATCAAAATAAAGGTGGGTATCAATGACAATGCCACTGAAGAAACTTTGGAATGTGGAATCGTACCCGCCATTTTGGCGGCAACAATGAAGCCTTTTTCAAAACCCAGTTTCGCCGAGAAAATCCAAACCAAACCCAAGAAGCCCGCGATTGCTGCTGCAAACGCAACACGCAGACCCAGAATTACCAACAGCAACATCAAGCCGGTTATCCACAGACCAATGGTCATATTGTCCATCTGACCCATCGCTTGGAAGAGTTCGGTCATTTATCACTCCCGAGCGCTTCTGCTTCACGTGCCGCAATCGTCGCTGCATCTTCAACGAGCGGTACTGCGACAGGACGATCTTGATTGCGTTTGAAAGCACGAGCAAAACCCCACAACTGCAGCATCAAGCGTAGCGCCAGCACACTCAGTGCGAACGGCACAATAAATTTAGCTGGCCAAGTCGGCAGGTCAATATCTACCGAAGAGTCACCTATCTGATAAGCGCGTAAGAAGTGAAGAAAGGAGCCATAAACGAGCACCAGGGTGATCAACAACATCACACTGGTCGAAATAAATTCAGTAAGCCACAACCAACGACCGCGCAAAGCACCGACAAAGATATCCATTCGGATATGCCCGCCCAATCGCTGTGTGTAAGCAATACCTAAAAAGGCAATACCCGCCATCGCCTGCTCTACCCAATCGATATAGCCACTGACTGGCATACTAAAAAGCCAACGCCCTAAAACGTTCATACTGGCCAGTATGACCAACAAAAAAATCACGATACCGCCCGCGAGGGACAACCAGGATTCTGCGTGGTGATAAAAACGATCTAGGCGACTCAGGCGTGAGTCATCCGACAAAATGGTGGGATCTAAAGCCATAAGGAACAAGCGCGGGCGTTGCCCGCGCCATGGTGGTTATTGGTTAAACAAACCTTTAGTGAAATCAAACAAGGCTTTCGAATCAAAGTCCTTTTCGTTTGATGTTACCCATTCAGCACGCACTGACTCAGCCATATCCAATAATTGAGAAGTCTGTTCAGGCGTAAAGGTCACCATGGTTAAACCTGCTTTCTTTTCCTCTGCGGCATAAGCACCAGTGGTTTTGTTGTTGTAGTTATCAACATAGTAAGCCAAGGCTTCATCTACCAGAACCCAATAGGGCTGCACGATGCGCCGGTTTCAATGCATTAAGCGCATCAGTATTCACAACCACAGGACAGTTAGCTGTACCTAAGTTCAGGTTAGTGGTTGACCAATTTGCTACCGCATAAGTCTTGGTTGCTAAATGTGCATGTGGTGCGAATGCAGCTGCATCGATAACGCCACTATCCATTGCTTGGCGCACTTCTGAGAAAGGCACACTGGTTTTCTTAGCACCAAGCTTGCTCAACACACCCAAGATGCCGCCTGGTCCACGAACACGAACACCATCAAAGTCTTCGAGCTTTTCAATCGCCTTACCTTTACCGGAAATGCTGTACTGAGGTAATGGTGTTGGCATCAACAAGGTTGCATTCCAACGAGCCAAATCTTTTTTAACGATGGGATGCTCATGGACCTTTTGCAGGATCTCAGTCATGCGGCCGAGTGACACATCCTTAGAGAACGGTAATTCAGTAACCGTAATCGTTGGGTTCTTATCTTTATGATAAAACGAACAGAACTGCGCCATTTCAAACGCGCCAATCGAAATACCATCAAGGTTTTCTTTTGACTTTGAAAGACCGCCGTATGAAATATTCAGTTTGAAGTCACCATTGGTTTTCTTCTCAACCAACTCGGCTAACTTCTCAACGTTTTCGGTAAACGCACGACGCTTACCCCATAACGATACATTCCACTCAGTTGCCGCCATAACGTCGCCGACAACAAAGCTTCCGATGATTGCGCCTGCAATCAAGCTCTTCTTAAACATAGGTGAACTCTCCTTCGGTGTGGACAACTCATTGTTTGCCCGTAATTATGAATTAGGTAGTGACTGTATAGCACGGAAACATCGCTTCATTGCGATTTTGCTAACTGCCAATGACCTTGCAAACATTAGGTCAACTAACCGTCACTTTCAGTCCGTTTAGAAACGGCATTTCTAAGACAGCTTTTGGCGTAGACTGCCCAACCATCTCGCTAACCTTTCAGACATCCATGATTCTCGACGGCGTCATCAAATATTCACTTCATCACGTTACTGCGCCTTTGATTGAAGTCAATTCATCTGAACTTAAACACTGGTTCGAAGTGTGCCGTAAATACAATCTGCTAGGCCAAGACCCAGAAAGATATGATGGCGCCGCTTACGGCAACATAAGCCTAAAACTCGATAAGGGTTTTATCATTACGGGCACTCAAGTCTCCGGGCTGAATGAGATCAATGACGATCAACTGTGCTGGGTCACTCAGGTCGATGCCGCAAACAATCAGGTGTACTCAGAAGGACCTATAAAACCTTCATCAGAGTCGATGACTCATTCAACGCTATACGATGCTGATTCTGGCATTCAAGCCATCATTCACGTGCATAGCCCCGAACTATGGGCACGAGATCTTCCCTCGACGTCTCCAGACATTGCCTACGGCACACCCGAGATGGCCGAAGCCGTTGCGGAATTACTCAAAGACCCCAACGTGCGTGATTTAGGTTGTATTCGAATGGGTGGTCACGAAGACGGCATTCTGTTTTTTTCTGAAAATATGGCGAAAACCGGCCAAAAAGTAGTACAAATCATGGAAAAAAGCTGAGCAGATAAGGCATTTCCCCTACTTGAAAGTCCTAGTTAATTATATGTAAATAGACATTCATCTTAACTAGAGGGGAATTTGAGATGGCAACTTCTCAACCACCGGTCGTGCATTACGATCCAATTCATGTGGTGCATAGTCAGAAAGTTTCTGCCACCGCGCCTTTTCAGTGGTTAGCTCACGGCTTACAAACCTACTTAAAAATCCCAGTTCAAGCCACGATCTTTGGTTTGATCTTTGCCTCAATCGGTTTAGCGATTACCAACGCAGCGATTCAATCACCACAGTTTGTTTTTGCCTTTTGAGCGGCTTCTTATTGGTTGGTCCTATGTTCGCCACCGTTCTCTATCGCATGGCAAAACGCGTTGAAGATGGTTCAGCACCAAGTCTGCAATCTTGCAGTAGCTTGTTATTTAACAACATCAAAATGACTTTGATCTTTAGCGTCTTACTCGCCGTGGTGATGATTGCTTGGATCAGGCTCTCAGGCATTGTTGTAGCGGTTTATTCTTCAGAAGTTTTGAGCAGCACCTCTTTTGTAGGCACCCTGCAGTCCTTCAATTCCGCGATGGCAACCGAAGGCGGACGTGGCTTTGTCTTAACCCTTCTGGGTGTTGGTGGCATCTTCGCGCTAATCATGTTTGCACTCAGTGCTTGGTCCCTACCAATGATTGTTGATGATCGCACCGATATCGCAACAGCAGTTGTTAGTAGCGTAAAAGCAGTGATGGAACGTCTTAGGCACTACATTGATTTGGGGTGGTATCGTAGCGGCGTTAACCTTAGTAGGCATGGCAACCTATTTTGTCGCCTTTATCGTGATTTTCCCGATCTTGGGATTCGCCACCTGGCATGGCTATAAAGAGATGTTTAAATAACACCTCATACATAAAACAAAGGGGGCTTAACGCCCCCTTTTTTATTTTACAAAACCGGCTTCCATAAGCTTCTGCATATTCAGCCCGCCTTCTGTATAAGCATCAGCAGCTTTATCGCCTAACAACAGACGCTCTAAATAACGTGCAACCAAATCGACTTCTATATTCACCTTTCGGCCAACTTCATATTCCGACATGATCGTCTCTTGAGCAGTATGCGGCACAATATTCAGTTCAAACTCAGCGCCTTTTACCGCATTCACGGTAAGACTAGTACCATCAACAGTGACAGACCCTTTATGCGCGATGTACTTCGCGAGTTCATCAGGGGCTTTTAAAGTAAATCGAATCGAACGCGCATCTTCTGACTTAGCGATCACCTCACCAAGACCATCAACGTGACCTGAAACAAGGTGACCACCTAAACGCGTGCTCATAGTGAGTGCTTTCTCAAGATTCACCGGACTACCTGTACTTAACTGGCCCTAAGCTTGTTAGCGACAAGGTTTCATTCGACACATCAGCAACAAAACCATCGCCAGGCAAAACAACAGCAGTCAGGCATACGCCATTCACTGCAATACTGTCACCCAAAGCAACATCAGAAAGATCCAACTTTCCGGTCGCGATATGCAGACGCACATCACCACCACGTTTTTCCATCTTTGCGATCTTACCGATCGATTCAATAATGCCTGTAAACATCGCTTACCTCGTTAATGTCAGGCGTAAATCATTGCCGACTTGGCGCACATCGCGCCACTGCCACTGCTCTCGATCGGCTAAGACATCCAAGCCCGGCAGACTCATCAAGCCACGTGCTTGATCGCCTAATAGACTGGGTGCCATGTAGACAACCAACTCATCTACAAGCTGCTGCTGAACAAAAGCACCGGCTAACGTTGGCCCAGACTCGACCAACACTTCATTAATTTGTTGACTCGCCAACACAGCCAAGGCTGCCTCAAGATCAATATGATCATTTTTCAAGCCTACTGTATGCAACGTGGCACCTGAGTCTTGAAGCACCGTCACCGCATCAGTCGATGCACCCTCACCAACGATAATGATCGGTGAATTACCCAAACTAAGTAGCTTAGCCTCACGCGGCATGCGCGCATGCGTATCTAAAATAACCGGGCGCGGTTGACGTACCGGTGATTCAGCCAAACCAAGTTCTTTTTCGGTTAATCGAACATTCAGACTTGGGTTATCGACAAAAACGGTACTAACACCTGTCAGCACACACGAGCTTAGCGCACGCAGCTTCTGCACATCATGTCGCGCAGCATCACCGGTTATCCATTGGCTCTCACCACTCGCCATAGCCGTTCGCGCATCTAAACTCCTACCCAGTTTTAAACGCACATAAGGCTTTTGCTCGGCCATACGTTTGATAAAACCGGGGTTGATCGCTTGTGCATCTGTATTGAGTACATTCTCAATCACATTGATGCCAGCGGCACGTAATTGCGCAATACCTTTACCCGCTACCAATGGATTAGGGTCGGTCATCGCAACAACCACCTCAGCAACACCGGCTTCTATTAAGCCATCGCTACAAGGCGGCGTTTTACCCGTGTGACAACAAGGCTCGAGGGTGACGTACGCCGTTGCACCTTTCGCCTTATCACCAGCATCGGCGAGCGCCATACGCTCTGCATGTGGCTCACCATAGCGATGATGAAAACCTTGCCCCACTAGCTGATCATCTTTTACCAACACGCAACCCACACGTGGATTAGGATCCGTGGTGTATAAACCGCGACGTGCAAGCTGCAGAGCTTTAGCCATCCATTGGTGATGTTGGCTTGACATAGCTTAGTCGTCGAGAAGATTCATTTGGTTGCGACGTGACTCTTCTGTAGGCTCGAGCCGAAGCTTTTCGATCTCTTCACTGAAGGCTTGTACGTCTTGGAACTGACGATAGACGGAAGCGAAAGCGTACATAAGCAACCTGATCTAAGCTCTTCAGCTCTTCCATCACCAGATCGCCAATCACACGTGCTGAAACCTCGCCTTCACCACGCGCCATCAATTTACGTGTGATGTGATTTATCGCTGCATCAATGGCTTCGGTAGAGACAGGACGCTTTTCTGCAGCTCGCTCAATACCGGCACGCAAATTACGACCATCAAACGGCACACGACGGCCATCGCTTTTGATGACCCGTGGCAGATTAAGCTCTGCACCTTCGTAGGTTGTGAATCGTTCGTGACAAACCGTGCACTCACGGCGACGACGAACCTGATCGCCATCACCATGCAGTCGTGAGTCCACGACCTTAGTATCTTGAGCGCCGCAGAACGGACAACGCATTAGTTATCCCGATTAACCCTTGTACACAGGGAACTTGGCGCAAACATCAAGCACCTTGGCTTTCGCAGCATCAACCGCTGCCTGATCGCCTTTAGCGTCGATCACATCGCACATCCAGCCCGCAAGCTCGACACACTCTTTCTCACCAAAGCCACGCGTAGTAACTGCTGGCGTACCAACGCGAATACCTGACGTGATAAACGGTGACTGAGGATCATTCGGCACTGCATTCATGTTCACAGTGATATTTGCTGCACCCAACCAGGCATCAACATCTTTACCGGTTAAGCCAGCTTCAATGAAGCTCACCAAGAACAAATGGTCATCGGTACCTTTAGACACAACATCGTAGCCGCGATCCATAAAACACTTTAGCCATCGCTTGTGCGTTCTTGATTACCTGCTTTTGATATTCAACAAACTCAGGCTCCATTGCTTCTTTAAATGCGACCGCCTTTGCTGCGATCACGTGCATCAGAGGACCACCCTGATTACCTGGGAATACCGCAGAGTTCAGTTTCTTTTCGATCTCTGGATTTGCTTTCGCCAAGATCAAACCTGAACGTGGACCACGTAAGGTTTTGTGAGTGGTGGTAGTGGTTACATCTGCAATGCCAACAGGGCTTGGGTAAACACCTGCCGCAACCAAACCTGCAATATGCGCCATATCAACTAATAGATAAGCACCAACCTCATCCGCAATATCACGGAAGCGCTGCCAATCAACAACACGAGAGTAGGCAGAGAAGCCTGCAACGATCATCTTTGGTTTGTGCTCACGCGCAAGACGATCAACCTCGTCGTAATCAATCTCGCCCGTCTCAGGGTTCAAGCCATATTGAACCGCGTTATAAATCTTGCCTGAGAAGTTAGGCTTAGCACCGTGGGTTAAGTGGCCGCCGTGTGCCAACGACATACCCAGTACGGTATCACCTGGCTGAACCAATGCTGCGTAGACCGCAGTGTTCGCTTGAGAACCCGCATGAGGCTGCACGTTTGCATAGTCCGCTTTGAACAACGCCTTAGCGCGATCAATCGCCAACTGCTCGACCACGTCGACATGCTCACAACCACCGTAGTAACGCTTACCTGGGTAACCTTCCGCATACTTATTAGTAAGCGCAGACCCTTGAGCCTGCATAACACGCGGACTGGTGTAGTTTTCTGATGCGATTAGCTCGATGTGTTCTTCCTGACGATGCTCTTCAGCAGTCATTGCTGCCATTACTTCATCATCATAACCGGCGATATTCATCGACTTATCAAACATGGTTCACTGCCTCAAAAAATCAAAAAAGAGTAAGAATTTCCCTAATTCTACACCGAGCACGGGCTGAAACGAAAAAGGGACGCCCTAGGGCATCCCTTAAATCGTGGATATTGGGGTGGATGATGGGACTCGAACCCACGACGACCGGAATCACAATCCGGGGCTCTACCAACTGAGCTACACCCACCATTAACCGTTTGCCAAATATGGCGCGCCCGGCAGGATTCGAACCTGCGACCCACGGCTTAGAAGGCCGTTGCTCTATCCAACTGAGCTACGGGCGCATAACTTGCTGCCCAGGCTTAAAACTGGTCGGGGTAGAGGGATTCGAACCCCCGACATCCTGCTCCCAAAGCAGGCGCGCTACCAGACTGCGCTATACCCCGATGACTCTGCCAATATGGCTAGAGGGCGCGAAGTTTAAGCTCCTCGGACAATGAGGTCAACTCTCGCCCGCCAATATGCCTTATTTTTTCTGCGTCGGGGTGAAAACCTGAAGAACACGCCTCAAACACCAAGCAACGCATTGTCTTTGGTATCATCGCACCCCTCTTAAAATCAGCTTAGGACACGCACATGAGCGCCAAGATCCTCGACGGCAAAGCCATTGCAGAAGACATCCGCGAAACCATCAAAGCCAAGGTTGATGAGCGCCTTACAGCCAAAGGTCAGCGCGCACCCGGTTTGGTTGTTGTCTTAGTCGGAGAAAACCCTGCTTCTCAGGTGTATGTGCGTAATAAACAGATCGCCTGTGAAAAGGTCGGTTTTATGTCAGAGCTTATTCGCTTACCGGACACCACCACGCAAGAAAAGCTACTTGAGCTGATCGACACGTTAAATGGTCGAGATGATGTCGATGGCATCTTGGTACAACTGCCACTACCTAAGCAGATCGATGAAGACACCGTAACCGAACGCATCCTACCGACTAAAGATGTGGATGGTTTCCATCCTTACAATATTGGTCGTTTAACACTGCGTATGCCACTACTGCGCCCTTGTACCCCTGCAGGTGTAATGACCATGTTGGAACGCACCGGCATGGAACTGGCAGGCAAAGATGCGGTCATCATTGGTCAATCAAACATCGTTGGTCGTCCAATGTTTCTCGAGCTACTAATGGCTCGCTGTACACCTATGGTGTGTCACAGCAAAACCAAAGACCTTGAAGAAAAGATTCGTAACGCTGACATCGTGGTGGCCGCGGTTGGCGTTCCTAAGTTTGTTAAAGGCGAATGGATCAAACCTGGTGCAGTCGTTATCGATGTAGGTATTAACCGTCTCGACGATGGTTCGCTATGTGGTGATGTCGACTATAACTCGGCAAAAGAAGTTGCAAGCTTCATCACACCGGTACCGGGTGGCGTTGGTCCGATGACCATTGCAACGCTGCTAGAGAACACATTGCAAGCTACAAGCCTGCACACCCAAAACTAATTTTTATTTAACCGTTTTTTAGAGAACACCATGGCTCAATATATTTACACCATGAACCGCGTAAGCAAGATCGTGCCGCCGAAGCGTCAGATCCTGCGTGACATCTCCCTCTCGTTCTTCCCTGGCGCAAAGATTGGCGTACTGGGTTTGAATGGTGCAGGTAAATCATCTTTGCTACGCATCATGGCAGGCGTAGACACCGAGATTGAAGGTGAAGCACGTCCACAAGCAGGTATTCGCGTTGGTTACTTGCCGCAAGAGCCTCAGCTTGATCCAAACAAAGACGTTCGCGGCAACATTGAAGAAGCCCTTGGTGAAGTCAAAGAAGCCATGGATGAACTTGAAAAAGTGTATGCCGCTTACGCTGAACCTGATGCTGACTTCGATGCCTTAGCTGCCAAACAAGCAGAGCTCGAAAACATCATTCAAGCCGCTGATGGTCACAACATGGAACGCCAACTGGAAGTGGCTGCTGATGCATTACGCCTTCCACCTTGGGATGCGGATGTCACCAAACTCTCAGGTGGTGAGCGTCGTCGCGTTGCGTTATGTCGCTTGTTGTTATCAAAGCCAGATATGTTGCTACTCGACGAGCCGACCAACCACTTGGATGCTGAATCTGTCGCGTGGCTTGAACGCTTCCTGCACGACTATCAAGGCACTGTTGTGGCTGTTACCCACGACCGTTACTTCCTCGATAACGTTGCTGGCTGGATTCTCGAACTCGACCGAGGTCACGGTATTCCTTATGAAGGCAACTACTCATCTTGGTTGGAGCAAAAAGAGAAACGCCTTGAGCAAGAAGAAAAAGTTGAAGCTGGCCGCATGAAGGCGATGAAAGAGGAATTGGAATGGGTTCGTTCTAATCCCAAAGGTCGTCAAGCGAAGAGTAAGGCACGTTTGGCGCGCTTTGATGAGTTACAAAACTCTGACTTCCAGAAGCGTAATGAAACCAACGAGATCTATATCCCGCCAGGTGAGCGCCTAGGTGATTTGGTTATCGAAGCAAAAGGCTTACAGAAGTCGTTTGGCGACAAGCTGCTGTATAAAGATATGTCGTTCAACCTACCGAAAGGTGGCATCGTCGGCATCATCGGTCCTAACGGCGCGGGTAAGACCACCCTATTCCGCATGCTAACCGGTGGTGAAACACCTGATGCAGGTGAATTACGTGTTGGTGACACCGTACAAGTGGCTTCAGTCGATCAAAGCCGTGATGCACTGAATGATAAAAACACTGTGTGGCAAGAGATCTCCGATGATCAAGATATCATCACCGTAGGTAACTACACCGTACAGTCACGCGCTTACTGCTCACGCTTTAACTTTAAAGGCTCAGATCAACAGAAGAAGATCGGCGATCTATCCGGTGGTGAGCGTAACCGTGTTCACTTAGCCAAGATGCTTAAGTCAGGTGGTAACGTTCTGTTACTCGACGAACCAACCAACGATCTTGACGTTGAAACATTACGTGCACTGGAAGAAGCCATCCTTGCCTTCCCAGGTTGTGCGGTAGTGATCTCGCACGACCGTTGGTTCCTTGACCGTATCGCAACGCATATCTTGGCGTTTGAGGGCGACTCAGAAGTGGTCTGGTTTGAAGGTAACTTTGCCGACTACGAAGAAGATAAAAAGCGTCGCTTAGGTGATGATGCCGTTAATCCTCAACGTATAAAAATATAAGAAGATCGACGCTTAAAATCGTTTAGCGCCCGATGACGGGGCGCTTTTTTGTTGCTCATCAATAACTTACTAGCCATAAAAACCTTTTCTACCAAAAGGTTAATCATTCTGTTTAAGATTAAGTTTATGGAATTAGGGTGGCCTGAATGCTGTATGCCCCTTTGTATCGCACGATGCTTTATCTAGATAACAGCCAATAAGGAAGTCCACAAAAAAACTCATCGCTTTAGGTTTAGTACTTTTCAAAAAACTCTGTTGCATTCGCGGCAATGGACTCAGGCAACGGCAGCGGCTCTGGTAGCAATAATATCAATGCCGATGTTGCTGGTAATGGTTCTGGCGAAGGTGAAGCTAACTTCTCCATGAACTTTTCTGGGAAAGGCAGAGGCGCGGGTGATGTCAAAGCCAATGGCAGCACCAATACCAATGCTCAAGGCCAAGGCTCAGATCAGCCGGTTTATATCCAACGCACCAACTAAACATCACTGCTTAAACAAAGCCCCGCTAGTCGGGGCTTTTTTATTGCCTGTTACAATTGCAACATGCCGATACAGATACGCAAGATTGACCTTTACGATCATCAACAACGCTTGGATTACATCGCCATGCTGCGTGCTTATAGCGAAGATCCTTTAGGTCAAGGCAAGTCACTTGAAGATGATGTATTGCATCAAACCGCTGCCGATCTTGCCACCCTGCCACATGCCATTGCTTTTGTTACATACGAGCAGAAGACACCCGTTGGATTTGCGACATGCTTTGCAGGTTACTCGACCTTTCGCGCTAAGCCGCTGTGGAATATTCACGATATCGCGGTGATTCCATCACATCGCCGACAAGGCGTTGCGACCCAACTACTTAAGACAATCAGCGAGCACGCCCAAGAAGAAGGCTGCTGCAAGATCACACTTGAGGTACGTGAAGATAATCCTCATGCAGACAAACTCTATCGTCATTTTGGCTTTCAAGCTGTTCAACAGAATGATGAAGAGATCCCCTACCGTTTTTTGGCGCTTGAGCTATAAGTAAAAAAGCACATTCTGATCATTGGTGTTTTCTATATGACACCCATTTCCCTTTGCTATTCTCGGTAAAAGCTTTGTAACTTGGGGGAGTTCATGGCGATTAAATTACCGTTCATCAAACAGCATGACAGAGTGATCTTGGCTCCTTGGGAAAAGCGCTTTGATCGGATACTCACTCCGTTTGAACAATTCGTTCAACGCGAAACCACAACCGGCTTTATTTTGATGGCCGCAGCGCTGATTGCGCTGGTGTTAGCCAATAGCTGGATTGCTGAATATTACTTCCACCTACAACACATTAGCTTTGGATTTCACTTTGGTGATTGGGAGCTAAATAAATCGTTACACCATTGGGTGAATGACGGCTTGATGACCATCTTCTTCTTGGTGGTTGGCTTAGAGCTCAAGCGTGAGCTGTTAGTTGGTGAACTCGCGGATATCAAACAAGCCTCACTACCGATCATCGCGGCGATTGGCGGCATGGTTGTTCCAGCACTGATTTTTTACAGTATGAACCCTGAAGGTGAGGCGGTGAAAGGCTGGGGTATCCCCAATGGCAACCGATATCGCCTTTGCCCTCGGAGTCATCGCCCTATTGGCCAAACGCGTACCCAAGTCACTGATCACCTTCCTTGTTGCGTTAGCGATCGTGGATGACTTAGGCGCTGTCTTAGTGATTGCGCTGTTCTATACCGAAGAACTCAAGATTACTTATTTGATTCTCGGTGCTGTTGTTACCGGCTTTATGATAATGATGAACCTAGCGGGTGTACGCCGACCTGGCATGTACATGTTTGTTGGCGTGTTCTTGTGGCTGGCACTTTTGAAGTCAGGCGTTCACGCCACCTTAGCAGGCGTTATCACTGCATTCTGCGTACCTACTCTTTCACGTTTCGATCCACATACCTTTAGTCGTCGAATGCGCGACACCCTCGTTCACTTTGACTCAACCATAAAACCAGACAAAGGGTTACTTGGTAATAACGAGATGTGTGCTGTCGTAACCACACTTAAAAACGGCTTAAACGGTATCCAAACGCCGCTCAGTCGACTGGAAACCACTATGCACACACCCGTGGCCTTCTTTATTTTGCCGATCTTTGCGATCTTCAATGCCGGTGTTGCTATTAACTTCTCCGAGTTCACTACCCTATTCAATAACAGCGTCACTCTGGGTGTTAGCTCAGGTCTAATCATTGGCAAATTCATTGGCATCGCAGGTTTTAGCTTTATTGCGATTAAGCTTGGTGTATCAGTATTACCGACCGGCGCTAATCATGCGCAGTTAGCTGGTACAGCTTTGCTAGGCGGCATTGGATTTACCATGTCGATCTTTATTGCCGAACTTGCCTATGTTGGAAATGCGGCACTGATCACTCAAGCTAAGATTGGCATTTTGAGTGCCTCGTTAATTGCTGGTGTTATCGGCTATGCAATCTTGTACAAGATGGGCGCAAAGCACGCTCTTCAGCGAGTTTGTCGCACCCGAACGCGGAAGCCGAGTAACACAGCTAAAGTCACGCCATAAAGAATGGGCAAACTGAAATCGGCTTTGAGTGACATGATGTAATGCACGATGCCAAGCACTGGAATGATGTACACAGCACGATGCAGCTTGCGCCATGATCCACCTAACTTTTTGATCATGCCTTTTGTTGAGGTCGCAACTAATGGCAATAAAAGTAGCCAGCCAATAAAGCCTAGCGTGATGTATGGCCGATCAAGCACATCCTCAAACAATAAGTCCCAATCTAATTGCTGATCGATAAATAGCCATAACGCCATATGCGTTGTTGCATAAAAAGCAGCAAACAAACCAATCAAGCGACGGTAACGAATCAAGCTCACCCAGCCAGTGAGTTGGCGCAGTGGGGTTATCAACAAACCAAGCAATAGGAAACGCAACGTCCATTGGCCAGTATGATCTGTCAGAGTTTCGAGTGGATTAGCACCAAGATCATTGATCGCAATTAAATAGGCCGCATAAAGCGCAGGTGTACCTAACAGCACCCATGCAATGGACTTTCGGATCCACCAAGGCATCAGTAAAACTTAGTTAAATCCATGCCACGGTAAAGATCAGCGACTTCATCTGAATAACCGTTAAACATCAGCGTTTCATCACGCGAGGCAAATAAGCCATCACCGATGTTGCGATGGAAGGCCTGTGTCCAACGCGGGTGATCGACCATCGGATTCACATTGGCATAAAAACCATATTCATCAGATGCCATGGTTTCCCAGGTTGTTGCTGGCTGTTTTTCTATAAACTTAATTTTGACAATCGACTTAATGCTCTTAAAGCCATACTTCCAAGGCACCATTAATCGTAGTGGCGCACCATTTTGCGCCGGCAGCTCCTTGCCATACACACCGGTAACCAACATGCTCAGCGGATGCATTGCCTCATCGATACGTAATCCCTCTTGGTAAGGCCAATCCAAAATCTTTCGGCGCGTACCGGGCATCATTTCTTTATCAACGAGGGTCTCAAACACGACATATTTAGCTTTTGAGTTTGGCTTGAAGCGCTTAAGTAAAGTGGATAATGAAAATCCAGCCCAAGGACCACCATTGCCCACGCCTCGACACAACGAAAACGATAAACACGCTCTTCTTGATCAATCAGCTTAAAGATATCTTCTATGCCGATCTCACCTGGCGCATCACATTCACCTTCAATACTGATCGTCCAGGGTCGAGATTTGAAGGCGCCTGAGTTCTTCTTCGGATCATCCTTTCCAGTGCCAAACTCATAAAAGTTGTTATAGCTGGTGACATGTTTGTACTCAGTGGGCGATAAACCGCCACCAATACCTGAATCTTTTAGATTAGGGATAGCAAGAAGATCACCTTGAGGCTCCACCAAGGCATGCGCAGGAAGTTGCCATGCCGCCATACTTGCCATCGCGGCTTTGATAATTGAACGACGTTGCTGAAAAAGTGCTCTGGCGTGATCTCAGATGAACGTGCATCTGAGGTTTTGCGTGTTTTGATGATCATAATGCCCCTCGAACCTTAGGACATCATTATCGGACAAAGATTCCCGTTACGAAGCCTTAATAATGCGGAGGTGGCGTATCAATGATCTCGACACCGGCATTGTTTTCCGCCAAAGACTGTAATTGTTCTTGCAGTTTCTTCACATGCTGAATTAATTCAGCGATCTTGCGCTCTTGTAGCAAGACCTGACGAGTCAGCTCATCGATGGAGGCTTCTTGATGAGCCACCTTCTCCTGCAGCGCAATCAGCTCATCAGACATCAGTTAACCCAACGACGTGCGTTACGGAATAAACGCATCCAAGGCGCTGATTCTTGCCAATCATCTGGATGCCATGAATTGGTCACCGTACGGATCACGCGCTCTGGGTGCGGCATCATAATCGTTACGCGACCATCAGCATTACTCAGACCGGCAATACCGTCTGGCGAGCCATTGGGGTTTGCAGGATAACGAGAAGCTATCTCACCATTGTTTTCGATATAACGGATTGCCACCTCAGGTGATGCCGATTTAATAACATCCGCTGATGCAAACTCAGCACGACCCTCACCATGTGCCACGGCGATCGGCATGCGTGAACCTGCCATACAATCAAGTAAAACCGATGAGCTTTCTTGCACCTCAACCATGACAAAGCGCGCTTCAAACTGCTCTGAGCGATTACGCACAAAGTGTGGCCAATGCTCAGTGCCTGGAATCAATGACTTTAGGTTCGATAGCATCTGACAACCATTACAGATGCCGAGTGCAAAACTATCCTCACGATTGAAGAAGCCTTCGAATTGATCACGCGCACGGTCGTTAAACAAGATAGATTTTGCCCAACCCTCACCTGCGCCAAGTACGTCACCGTAGCTAAAGCCACCACAGGCCACTAAGCCACGGAAGTCATCGAGCTTCACACGGCCTGACAAGATATCTGACATGTGCACGTCAACGGCTTCGAAACCTGCCTTATCAAATGAGGCTGCCATCTCAACTTGGCCGTTAACACCTTGCTCTCGCAGAATCGCCATGCGTGGCTTTGCGCTATTGATGTAAGGAGCCGCGATATCATCATTCTGATCAAAGCTCAGTTTTGCACTTAAACCTGGGTCATCCGTTGCAATCCGCGCGAACTCTTCTGCCGCACAATCTGGATTGTCACGCAGCGCTTGCATCTCACGCGTCACTTCTGACCACACTTGTTGATAATGCGTACGCGATTGTTCTAACAGGGTTTCACCTCCTTGAGAGATGCGGATCGTTTGATCGCCGTTAATTACTGCAATTGCATGTACGTGATCAGCAAGGTTAGCTTGTGCAAATGCAGCCTTAACTGCATCCACATCACTTGAAGCCACTTGAATGACCGCACCGAGCTCCTCATTGAATAATTGAGCTATCGCATCACCTTCAGGCAATTGGATATCCAAGCCACAACGACCCGCGAACGCCATCTCACACAAGGTTGCCCAAAGGCCGCCGTCTGAACGGTCGTGATAAGCGATCAACTTGCCTGCTGCATTGAGCGACTGGATCGCATCAAAGAAGCCTTTAAGTTCAGCACTGGAAACTAGATCAGCACCCTGCTCACCAATCGCACGATAAACCTGTGCCAGCGCAGTCGCGCCTAAGCGTTTATGTCCTTCACCCAGATCAATCAGAAGCAGCTGAGTGTCGCCTTTATCAGTGCGTAACTGTGGTGTGAGCGTATGACGGACATCACTGACTGGCGCAAAACCTGAGATGATCAATGACAATGGAGCTGTCATCTCACGTGTTTGATTGTCTTGCTGCCACACCGTCTTCATCGACATCGAGTCTTTACCGACTGGGATCGCAATACCCAGCTCTGGACACACATCCATGCCCACTGTTTTAACGGTGTCGTATAGGCGCGCATCTTCACCGGCATGACCTGCAGCCGCCATCCAGTTAGCCGATAACTTGATATCACTGATCTTGTTTATCTTTGCTGCAGCTAAATTGGTAATTGCCTCACCAATTGCCATACGGCCCGATGCGGGTGCATCCAACAACGCGAGCGGCGTACGCTCACCCATAGCCATTGCTTCGCCGGTATAACCATCGTAATCACTGACAGTGACCGCGACATCCGCGACAGGCACCTGCCAAGGACCAACCATCTGATCGCGGTTCACCATACCGGTAATCGAACGGTCACCAATGCTGATCAAGAACGTTTTATTCGCTACGGTCGGCAAACGTAAGACGCGCTCTGCTGCATCAGCCAGTGCGATTTGATCAGACGGCAATTGATTGGTTTGTGATGCTTTACGCGTGACATCACGCGACATCTTGGGAGGTTTGCCCAACAACAATGACAAAGGCATATCGATCGGTTGGTTTCGAAATGCTCATCACTCAACGTCAGCTTAAGTTCATCGGTTGCTTCACCGACTACCGCATAAGGGCAACGCTCACGCTCACAGATGGCTTTAAATTCTTCTAGACGATTAGCATCAACCGCCATGACGTAACGCTCTTGAGATTCGTTACACCAGATCTCCATAGGCGACATACCCAGATCATCATTCGGCAACTTACGTAGCTCAAATGCACCACCTTTGCCGCCATCATTAACAAGTTCGGGTAAGGCATTCGATACACCACCCGCACCGACGTCATGGATAAATAAAATTGGATTGTTATCACCGCGCTGCCAGCAACGATCGATGACCTCTTGGCAACGACGCTCCATCTCAGGGTTTGCACGCTGTACAGAAGCAAAGTCGAGATCTTCCGCTGATGCGCCTGATGCCATTGAAGACGCTGCACCGCCCCCAAGACCAATTAACATCGCAGGACCACCCAATACGATCAACGGTGTGCCTGCAGGGAAAGCGCCTTTCTCGATATGTTCTGAGCGAATGTTTCCAAGACCACCAGCCAACATGATTGGCTTGTGGTAACCGCGCAGCTCATCGCCAACTTGTTCTTCGTAGGTACGGAAGTAACCACACAGATTAGGACGACCAAATTCGTTATTGAATGCCGCAGCACCAATCGGACCTTCAAGCATGATATCTAGCGCAGAGACGATACGCTCTGGCTTACCAAAGTCTTCTTCCCATGGCTGCTCGCTACCAGGAATACGTAAGTCAGAGACTGAGAAGCCACACAAGCCTGCATTAGGTTTTGAACCTTTACAGGTTGCACCTTCATCACGAATCTCACCACCACTACCGGTTGCAGCACCTGGATCAGGCGAGATAGCGGTTGGGTGGTTATGCGTTTCGACTTTCATCAAGATATGAATATCTTCTTCGTTACCTTGATAAACCCCGCCATCCGCATTAGGGAAGAAACGCTTACCTTTGTGACCTGTGATAACCGAAGCGTTATCTTTATAAGCTGACAACACATCAGCAGGTGACGTATTGGTCGTGTTACGAATCATGCCGAACAGTGAATTCATTTGAACTTCACCATCAATAATCCAATCAGCATTAAAAATCTTGTGACGACAATGTTCTGAGTTCGCTTGTGCAAACATCATCAACTCAACGTCATGTGGATTACGACCCAACTGCGTGAAGCTATTCACCAGATAATCAATCTCATCATCTGAGAGCGCCAAGCCCCAATCTGAATTAGCTGCAACAAGAGCCTCACGACCACCGCTCATCACATTAACGCTACGTAGCTCAGCGGGTAATGCCTGCTTGAAAAGTTGCGAGGCTTGATCAAATTCACTCAACACACGCTCTGTCATGCGATCGTGAATGAAGCTCAATACCGTCGCGGTTTCTTGCTCTGATAGCTCAGCGCCCTCAACGTAATAGGCTATGCCGCGCTCGATACGATTGATCACATCCAAGCCACAATTATGCGCGATATCTGTTGCTTTTGATGACCAAGGAGAGATGGTGCCAGGACGAGGCACAACCAAGAACAGCTGACCATTAGGCTCGTGACTTGGGATGGCGGGGCCGTAACGCAGGATTTGGCCAAGAGTAGACTTTTGTTGCTCAGTCAGCTCTTCATCAAGCTGCACAAAATGCATGAATTCAGCGTAGATCTGCAGTGATCGACCGATCACTAAAGAGACTTTTTCAGAGAGTTTTTGAGCGCGAAATTCAGACAGCGCCGGTGCGCCACGCAAGCTGAGCATGAGTGTCCCTCGGACAGAATTTTCAAAGCGTGAATTGTACCGCAGGCGTCAGCTTGATGGCGTCGGATTCAGGCGAAATCTCAGTGAATTTCGAACCATATACTAGGGTCATCCTGCTTCAGAATCCGTAGGCGATCACCAAGGTCTGGCACTACCGCTCTGAGCGCCTGCTCAGCTAATTCTGGGGCGTTTTTTTTCTCACTCAGGTGCGCAGCCACTACAAACTGAAGGCCGTCATGCACCACACGCGCGAGAATCTCAGCGGCCTGCTCGTTTCGCAGGTGGCCATAATCACCACCCACACGTGCTTGCAAGCTAGGCGGATAAGGTCCCTCACGTAGCATTTGAGGGTCGTGATTACATTCCAGTAAAAATGCATCGAGGTTTTTGTAGCGTTCGATCACATGCGGCGTTGGGCATCCTAAATCGGTCAAAATACCCAGACGCTTTCCTTGATAATCGAAAACATATTGGGTTGGTTCACGCGCATCGTGCGGCACTGTTACAGGATCTACTGACAACTCACCCAATTGCACAGCACCATCATGCGGATAGAAAAGCGTCACCTGATTTAACTTGCCGTAATCCGCACCCTGATAAGTGCCATGGGTCATATAAACCGGCACATCAAACTTACGTGCCAAGACACCCACACCGCGCGCATGATCACCATGTTCATGGGTCACGCAGATAGTCGTGAGCTTAGAAAGATCAATAGAACGCGTTTTTCAGCGCGAGCAATCAGCTCTTTAACAGCATATCCATTATCGATACACACAAGCTGATCGCCAGCTTGAATCAAGGTCGCATTGCCTCGACTACCGCTGCCTAATGAGGCAAATCGAAACATCTCTCGATAACGTTATCGCAACTGTTGTTGCAGCAAGTTCAACATACGCTTAGCCGTATCGGTATTCAGCACAACACCTTTGTCATCATGAACAGACACACTGCTAACTGCATCTTGGGTCTTCACATGAATCTCGTATTTGTTGTTCTGCTCTTCATCACTCCAGAATTTGAGTGAATCCAAGAAACCGGTCGCACTCTTGCTAGCCGCAGGGTCGTTATAGGTTACGTAGTAGATACCGGCCTGACGGTTACGATCTTCAACCGCAAAACCAATTCGATCTAATGCTAAACCAGTGAAACGCCATGCACGTTGGAACTCTTCAGAAATAAGGAGCTTGGCACCCTTCTCATCTTGCATCAACGTTGCACGAGGCTTCTTGTATTTACTTGCCGCTGCTAGCTGAGCATTTGCACGATCCTCAGCCGCACCCAAGAAGATCATCAAGCGACGCAACATCACGATCTCAAGTTCAGGATCACGATCACGTGTTTCCCAGATAACACCACGGTTACGATCATTCTCGGTACCCGAGTATTTCTCTTCCATACCGTAATGGGTCATGAAGATCTCAGTTTGATCACCAGAACGTTCAAAACGCAAACGATAGGCATCTCGGAAACCGGTTTCATACATACCTTCAAGCACGCCACTCAAGGTGCGAGTAATGATGTCATCGCAGATTAGCTTTGTTTTCTAACCAGCTGGTTAGCATGATGCCTGCCTCTGGATCCTGCTCTGTTAACAACACACCTTGGTCTTGCCAGAAGTCGAGCACACGATCCCAAAGTGCATCCGGGTCAGCTTTGATTGTTAACCAACGCACATCACCATCACGCTCGATACGCATATCTGGATTCACCGGTAAGACACTACCGCCAGTACGCATCGCGCCACCCTGGCCACGAAGGTTACGATCAACGACATATTCTGAATAGTTAGTGCCGACACCTGCAAAGTTATCAGGCACCGCCATACGGTCATTAACACGTGACGAAGTCAGATCCGGCGGGAGCTCAAGATTCTTCTCAGCTTGTTGCTCGCGCTTATACTCAACCTGCTTATCAGGGATAAGACCGTCTGTATCTAAGCTACTGCAACCTGCCAATGAAATCGCTAAGCCTGCGATGATGTAACCGTACTTCATGAAAAACCTTTGTTGTTATTTCGTTTCAATGCCCGCTTGAGCCAATGCATCACGAACTGGCGCTTCAGCATGTGCTGACAAACGAGTAAGAGGTAGACGGATACCAAAACCCATCATACCCATCGCACCCAATGCCCACTTAACTGGAATTGGATTCGACTCGACGAATAGAGACTTGTGTAAACCCGATAAGTTCGCATCAATATTTGCTGCCGCATCTGCATCTTTATTAAGTGCCGCCTGACACATCTCATGCATCGCTTTAGGCGCAACGTTTGCAGTCACGGAAATATCGCCATCTGCCCCAAGCAAAATCGCTTCGCGAGCTGTCGCATCATCACCACTATAAATCGCAAAATCAGCTGGCACTTCGGCGCGTAACTTTTCGATACGTGATAAATCACCGGTCGCTTCTTTCACACCAATAATGTTGGAGATACTTGATAAACGTACGATCGTTTCAGGCTGCATATCAACTGCTGTGCGGCCAGGCACGTTATAAAGAATTTGCGGAATATCAACCGCATCAGCAATCGCTTTGTGGTGCTGATACAAACCTTCTTGCGTTGGTTTGTTGTAATAAGGGGTGACTAGTAAGCATGCATCTGCGCCCGCTTCCTTGGCACATTGGGTCAGGCTAATGGCTTCAGAGGTACTGTTAGCACCAGTGCCCGCAATCACAGGAATACGACCGTTGGCAACCTCAACCACGCGACGAATCGTATGACAGTGCTCTTCCTCATCCAGCGTTGCTGACTCACCCGTAGTACCCACTGCGACAATTGCGTCGGTACCTTCTGCGATATGCCACTCAACCAAACGCTCAAGCGCCACCTGATCAACTGCGCCGTCATCGGTCATCGGGGTTACTAAGGCGACAAGACTGCCACGAATCATGTTGTGCTCCACCACTGATTAAGCCGCAAATTCTAACGTATTCAAGGGGTCTGAGCGAAATTGTTTTCCCCTTTCAGGCACAAAAAAGCCGGCACCCCAAATGAGACGCCGGCTGATTTTCAGCAAATGAATTAGCTCATGTCGAGATCGTCTTGAACCTGCTCAACACCCTTCAGAGCACACATCTCATCGGTTTCGCCGCTTGGCGCACCAGAAACACCAACACCACCAATCAGTGAGCCTGCGGCCTGAATAGGCACCCCACCTGGCGACATCACCACACCCGGCGCACGACCGATCGGTGTATTCGCACGGTCATTCAAACCCGAGGTGGCGACATTAAACATCACAGCCGAATACGCTTTGCCTTGGCTGATTGGCAAGGTAATGGTTGGCGCAATCGTGTCACGCATCACAACTTGCGCAATGCCATCGCGATCCACCACGGTGACACCTATCTGAATACCTTCTTCACGACAGGCATCAATCGCACCTTGGGCAATCTTCTGCGCCGTCTCCAAAGACATACGCTTCACGTTCACCATCATTGGCTCTTCCGCCACTGCTACCGCGCTCAATGCGATCAGCGCGGTTGCTGCAATCAACTGCTTTACATTCATTTCATCTCCCCCTGGATTTTATTAGCTATAACGTCGCTCAACGTATTCATTGACCAACTGCTGAAACTCTTCGGCAATCTTGTCGCCTTTTAAGGTCACCGCCTTTTCACCATCAATGAAGACAGGTGCGGCAGGTCGCTCACCAGTGCCCGGTAAACTAATGCCTATATCAGCATGTTTACTCTCACCTGGCCCATTAACTACACACCCCATGACCGCGACATTCAACGCTTCAACACCAGGGTATTTCTGACGCCAAATTGGCATCTGATTTCTTAAATAAGACTGAATATCTTGCGCTAACTGTTGAAAATACGTGCTGGTCGTACGACCACAGCCAGGACAAGCAATCACTTGCGGCATAAAGGCCCGCAATCCCATCGACTGCAAAATCTCTTGACCCACACGCACCTCTTGAGTGCGATCACCGCCTGGTTCTGGTGTAAGTGAGATACGAACAGTATCACCAATACCCTCTTGCAAAAGCACTGATAAAGCCGCCGTCGAAGCCACAATACCTTTCGAACCCATACCCGCTTCGGTTAGCCCTAAATGCAGTGCGTAGTCACAACGCTGTGCGAGTTTTTCATACACACGAATCAGATCTTGCACACCACTCATCTTGCACGAGAGAACAATCTTGTCTTTCGGCAAACCAATCTCAACTGCCTTATCAGCGCTTTGCAGCGCAGACGTCACCATGATTTCACTCATAATCGATTCGGCATCTAATGGCTCATCAGCTTTAGCATTCGCATCCATCATCGATGCCACTAAACCTTTATCAAGCGAGCCCCAGTTCACCAATGCGCACCGCTTTATCGTATTTGATCGCTGCTTCAATCATGCTAGCGAACTGCGCATCACGCTTTTCACCAGAACCCACATTGCCAGGATTGATGCGATATTTTGCGAGTGCCTGCGCACATTCTGGATAATCTTCAAGCAAGCGATGGCCATTGAAATGAAAGTCGCCTACCAACGGCACATCACAACCTTGCGCGTCGAGCTGTTGACGAATCTGCGCAACGGCAGCAGCCGATTCTTCATTGTTCACCGTGATGCGCACAAGTTCAGAACCCGCGCGTGCCAAATCGATAATCTGAGCAACCGTAGCTGCAATATCTGCGGTATCGGTGTTGGTCATTGACTGAACCACCACCGGTACATCTCCACCTACGCGGACATGCCCTACCTGCACACAATGCGTTTTATGACGTTGGATCGTTGTTTTCATGAAACTGCTTTAGAAACTTAACCAATGAGCGCAGTGTACCGGAGCAAAAAAAAACCCGATACCGTAATCATTTCTAGGCACAAAAAAACCGGCTTTCGCCGGCTTTTCTGTTATCAACAAGTCGTTCAACGATTAGAAATCGCCATTAACGCCTGCTTCGACGATGCTGTAGATGTCGTCACGAACTTTCTTCGCCAACTTAGTTAGTTCAGGAGTCAATTCAACTGCGTGCAGCATCATGTCCATGTTCATGGTGACCAACCAGCCGTTACCTTCTGCATCTTCAATCGCCGCAATACGACAAGGCAAGAAGCCCGCAAAGATCATGTTGTATTCAACCATCTCTTTAGCAATCAATGAGTCACAGAACGCCAAGATGTGCATTGTGCGACCTGGCTTACCGGTTTTTGCTTCAACGTCTTTGCTCAATGGCAGCTCAGCAACCAATTTAAAGTTCAACGCAGTCGCACGTGATTTCATGCCTTCGATTGCATCATCAAGGGTTACGCCTTCAACCAACTTAAAACGCTGGATGCTGTTTTCGATCATTTGCTGTGCAACAGCCTTATCAAAAGCAGGAGCTTTAACTTCTTGTTTTTTCTTACCATGACCATCAGCGTGTGCTGAAGTCACCATCGCTAATGCAACCAATGCAGCTGTGATTAACTTCTTCATCAATGTTTCCTCAAGGACTTGAATTTGTAGGCTTCACTCTGTGAAATCACGGTGAGCTTTTTTCTAGAAGCGACGATTCTATAGAAATCGAATAAAAAATCACCTCAAATTACGTTCTCGCCAAATCTGACTTACTTTATATATAGTGCAGCGACTTTGAACAGGAGCCCACCTTGCCCCAAACCTCTCGCGACTGGATTTTTGCTATCAGCCTTAGCGTGCTTGCCTGCTTCTTGCTCGCCGGCATGGACAATTTAGGCAAAATCTTGATGCGCGAGGGCCTTCCAGCCGTTCAAGTTGTCTGGGCGCGCTACTCATTTCACACGCTTTTGGTGTTATTGGTTCTGCTACCGCAAAGAGAGGTGCTGTTTAAACGATCAGCCCACCCTTGGATACAGTTTTTCAGGGGCTCAGCCTTCTAGCCATGACGTTGTGCGCTTATAACGCTTTCAAGCATGCGCCAATAGGTGAAGCTACCGCGATCATGCTGCTTGCCCCTTTGATCGTCACATTGCTCGCTGGCTTACTGCTAAAAGAAAAAGTGTTGTGGTGGCATTGGCTTGCCGCACTACTGGGTTTTAGTGGTGTTATCGCAATCACTCAACCAGGCATAGAAAACACCAACCCTTATCTCTATCTCGCACTCGTTGCTGCGTTTTTTTACGCCTTCTATTTACTCATGACACGCTACCTGCGCGGACGTGATCACAACCTTAAGACCTTACTCAACGCAACACTCATTGGTAGCCTTGTAATGAGTCTTGTTGTGCTGCCCTATTGGCAGTCACCTACGATCGAACAATGGCTGATATTGATCAGCTTAGGTGTACTTGGTGCGTTGGGACACTTATGTATCATCAAGGCCTACAACTTTGGTAATGCATCATCGTTATCACCTTTACTAAACATGCAAATTTTTGCTGCTGCGTTGTTTAGTAGTTTTATCTTTGATGATCCATTAACAACCGGTTTTATGATTGGCGCTTTATTCATCATCTCTGGTGCGATTGTGTTGTGGCTAGTTCATCAAAAACGCTTAATTGCTAACAAGTAAGTTAGAACATAAGTGATATCTTATCTACCCATAAAACTTTGACATTAGTAGTAATACCTACAACAATTCGCTTGTTGAATAATCAACGCTGTCTAAGTTGGATCAGATGTATTGAGATTGTCTGAATAATAAAAGCAACAGACATCTTCAAATTGGTTCCCCTTAAACAGAACAACTACTATCTACCAACTGCGGAGCGATCGAGATATGGATAATAATGCATCCAAATATTGGCAAGCGAATGTTCGTCTTGTCAGCATCTTGTTGGTGATCTGGTTTGTCGTTTCATACGGCTTCGGGATCATCCTCGCTGAGCCTCTCAATGCCATCAAAATTGGCGGCGTGGGTCTCGGTTTCTGGTTTGCACAAAACGGTTCAATTTATGTGTTCCTAGTGCTTGTCTTCTATTACGCATCATCAGATGAACAAACTGGATAAACAGTTTGGCGTGTCTGAAGATTAATAGGAGCAAACTATGGATCTAAATACACTTACATACATTGTCGTTGGCGCGACCTTCTTGCTCTACATCGGTATTGCGATTTGGGCACGTGCGGGAAGCACCGGCGAATTCTACGTTGCAGGCAAAGGCATTCACCCAGTAGCCAACGGTATGGCAACTGCGGCGGACTGGATGTCAGCAGCATCATTTATCTCAATGGCAGGCTTGATTGCGTTCAACGGCTACGGTGCATCAGTATTCCTGATGGGCTGGACCGGTGGTTACGTATTGTTGGCAATGTTGCTAGCACCTTACCTACGTAAGTTCGGTAAGTTCACCGTGCCTGAGTTCATCGGCGAGCGCTTCTACTCTAAGGGTGCACGTCTTGTAGCGGTTATCTGTTTGATCTTGGCTTCGGTTACTTACGTAATCGGTCAGATGAAAGGTATCGGTGTTGCGTTCTCTCGCTTCCTCGAGACTACCTATGAGCAAGGCTTGTTCATCGGTATGGGTATCGTATTCATCTACGCAGTATTAGGTGGTATGAAAGGTATTACTTATACCCAGATCGCTCAGTACATCGTATTGATCTTCGCTTACACCATCCCAGCTGTGTTCATTTCATTGAATATCACTGGCAACCCACTTACCTCAGTTGGGTTTGATTGGCACCATGGCTGATGGCTCTGGTATTTCCATGATGGATAAGCTTGATATGGTGGTTACCGACCTCGGCTTTAAAGAGTACTCAACTCAATTAATGGGTAGCAAACTGAACATGTTTGTTTACACCGTTTCATTGATGATCGGTACTGCTGGCTTGCCACACGTAATCATCCGTTTCTTCACCGTACCTAAAGTTGCAGACGCTCGTTCATCTGCTGGTTGGGCATTGGTCTTCATCGCTATCCTTTACACCACTGCGCCTGCAGTAGGTTCTATGGCTCGCTTGAACCTAATGAACACCATCCAAACTGGTCCTGTTGGTGAAGTAACTGCAAACCTCGAGTATGCACAGCGCTCCACAGTGGTTCTAGGAACTGGGAAAAAACTGGTTTGTTGAAGTATGAAGATAAGAACGGCGATGGTCGTATCCAGTACTACAACGACAAGAACCCAGAAATGGCTGCTAAAGCTGAAGCATTCGGCTGGAAAGGCAACGAAATGGTTAAAGTCGACCGTGACATCATGGTATTGGCTAACCCAGAAATCGCTGGTCTCCCTAACTGGGTAATCGCGATCGTTGTTGCAGGTGGTTTGGCAGCAGCACTGTCTACAGCAGCAGGTCTGTTGTTGGCAATCGCATCTGCGATATCACACGACGTTATCAAAGGCATGATCAACCCAGACATCTCAGAGAAAAGCGAATTGACCGCTTCTCGCCTGTCGATGGTTGGTGCGATCGCATTGGCTGGTTACTTCGGTCTACACCCTCCTGGCTTTGCGGCTGGTACGGTAGCGATCGCGTTCGGTCTTGCAGCCTCTTCAATATTCCCAGTACTGATGATGGGTATCTTTAACAAAGGTATGAACCGTCAAGGTGCTATCGCAGGCATGATCGCTGGTATCAGCGTAACCATGTTCTACGTGTTCCAGGAAAAGGGTATCCTCTTCATCCCTGGCACCGCAGAAATCCTGCAGTGGGAAGGCTACACAAAGAGCTGGTTTATGGGTATTTCGGTTAACGCCTTCGGCGCAATCGGTGCACTGGTGAACTTCATTGTGGCAATCGTTGTTTCTAAAATGACTGCGCCACCACCACAGCATATCCAAGACCTTGTTGAAGATATTCGCGTACCTAAAGGTGCGGGTGCAGCGTCAGCTCACTAATATCTAAAACAACCCTTTTAAGCCCCGCACCAGCGGGGCTTTTTTTTACAATGAAAAAATAATAATTCTTAGGAGTATCAGAATGTCACGTGCATTTAATTTCAGCGCTGGCCCCGCCATGTTGCCGTCAGCAGTTATCGAACGAGCACAAGCCGAGATGGCCGATTGGAATGGATCAGGTATGTCTGTGATGGAAATGAGCCATCGCAGCAAGGAATACATGAGCATCGCGACTCAAGCTGAAACTGATCTTCGCGCACTGATGAATATTCCAGATAACTACAAAGTGCTGTTCCTGCAGGGCGGTGCATCTCAGCAATTCTCAGCGATCCCACTCAACCTGATGCGTGGTAAGAGCGCTGACTACATCAATACTGGCATGTGGTCTAAAAAGGCGATCGCAGAAGCGAAACGTTTAGGTGATGTGCGTGTCGCGGCAAGCACTGAAGACACCAACTTCACTACCGTACCTGCAGCTGATGCATTGAACCTCGATAGCAATGCGGCTTACGTGCATTACACCCCGAATGAAACTATCGGTGGTGTTGAGTTCCCTTACATTCCTAGAAACAGGCAACTCACCACTGATTGCCGATATGTCATCAACCATCTTGTCGCGCCCTATTGATGTAACCAAGTTCGGCATGATCTACGCTGGCGCACAAAAGAACATTGGCCCTGCGGGTCTAACTATCGTAATTATTCGTGATGATCTAATTGGCCACGCAACAGAAGGCACGCCAATCACCCTAGATTACAAAACACCGGCTGAAAATGAGTCGATGTATAACACCCCGCCGACCTACAGCTGGTATATGGCAGGTCTGGTCTTTGACTGGTTACGTCAAAACGGTGGTCTGGAAGCAATGGGTCAAACGAATCAACGTAAAGCTGAAAAATTATATGCCGCGATTGATGGCTCAGACTTTTACGCCAATCCCGTTGAGACCTCTGCTCGCTCATGGATGAACGTTCCATTCACGCTGGCGAACGCTGATCTTGATGCTGACTTCTTAGCCGGCGCAAAGAATGCCGGTCTTTTAACGCTAAAAGGTCACCGCTCCGTTGGTGGCATGCGTGCGAGTATCTATAACGCGATGCCAGAAGAAGGCGTCGACACGCTCGTGAGCTTCATGGCTGAATTTGAACGCACCAAGGGGTAAAAGCAGGATGTCGAAGTTTAAAGTTTTAACTCTTAACAACATTGCGACCGAAGGCCTTGATCGGTTACCGCGTGATAACTACGAAATCGCTTCGGAAATTGGTCACCCAGATGCCATCTTGTTGCGTTCATACAAGATGCATGACATGGCGATTCCAGACACGCTACGCGCGGTAGGTCGTGCTGGTGCAGGTACCAATAACATCCCCGTCGACAAGATGACCGAGAAAGGCATTCCCGTCTTTAACGCCCCCGGCGCCAACGCCAATGCCGTGAAGGAATTGGTTATCGCCGGCATGTTGATGGCCTCACGAAACATCGCACAAGCATGGGACTACGCAAGCAACCTTGAAGGTGATGATGCGCAAATCGGCAAAGATGTCGAAGCCGGTAAGAAAAAATATGTCGGCTTTGAATTACCTGGCCGCACACTCGGTGTTGTTGGTTTAGGCGCTATCGGCGTTCAAATCGCTAACGCGGCAATCGCGCTTGGCATGAAAGTCATTGGCTTTGACCCATCAGTCACCATTCAAAGCGCTTGGAAACTATCCGCTGATGCAGAACGCGCAAACAGCATTGATGAGCTGCTCAGCAAAGCGGACTTTGTGACCTTCCACGTACCCTTGATTGATGCGACACGCAATATGATCAATGCAGATCGCTTGCAGCGCATGAAAGATAACGTGGTGATCTTAAACTTTGCCCGAGATGGCATTGTGGACGATGCTGCAGTACTTAAGGCGTTAGATGATGGCAAGGTCTATGCCTATATCTCTGACTTCCCAAGTAACGAGAACAAAAACCATCCACGCGTCATTGTGCTACCTCACTTAGGTGCCTCAACCGGTGAAGCAGAAACTAACTGCGCCATCATGGTTGCTGACCAAGTACGTGACTATCTTGAGAATGGCAACATCCTCAACTCGGTTAACTTCCCCGAGATGCAGATGCCACGCGCAGGCGGACCACGCATTGCGATTGCGAATAGCAATGTGCCCAATATGGTCGGTCAGATCTCATCGGTGCTTGCGGATGCGAGTATCAACATTGATGACATGCTCAACCGCTCTCGTGGCGAATTAGCGTACAACCTTGTTGATGTCTCAGGCGATGTTGCCGATGGCGTGTTAGATCAATTGCGCGGGATTGAAGGCGTCCTAAGCGTTCGTCTTTTACCGGCGTAATCAAGCACTTTAAACTCACAGCCCCGAGCTCAATCGGGGCTTTTTTATGCCTAAAAACCCATTAAACTGACCTTGATCACTTAGCTACGTTTCTCACCGATTTAGGATGTGATGCATGGAAGTTGAATTACTCGAAATACAGCACTTTCTTGCTGAACATCACCCTTTTGATCTTTTAAGCGAGGAACAGCTCGCCGAACTCCCTGAGCAACTCGAAGTAACTTATCTCCGTCGCGGCAGTGAGCTGACTGACTTTGAAAACAAATTCTTTGTGATTCGTTCTGGCGCATTCGAATTCTGCGCTGATGATGAAAAGATCTGCGAACAACTCGATGAAGGCGGCATCTATGCCTGTGGTTGTTCTTTATTCTCATTGGACAATGGCAAGAAAGCTAAAGCCATTGAAGACACCCTACTCTATGTAGGCACCTGCCAATTGCTTTACCAACTCAGTGAACAAACGCGTGAGTTTGGTCAGTTCTTTACCGCTAGTATTAATGAGCGACTCAAACAAGGTGTCGCTGCACTGTCCTTAGAGTCCCCAACCGAAGCACTGAATCATCAGCGTGTTGGCGATCTCATCCGCATGAAGCCCGTCTGCATGGATGGTAAACAGAGCATTCAAACCGCAGCACAAATCATGAGCGAAAATCGCGTTGGCTCAATGATCATCACATTAGATAAACAACTTGCCGGCCTGGTCACCGATCGCGACATACGCGAACGTTGTGTGGCTCAAGGTATTGCTGTCACTGAACCGATCAGCAGCATCATGTCAGCCAAACCTCATACCATTAATCCAAACACAACCATCAGCGATGCCTTGTTAGTCATGACGCAATTAGGCATCCATCACTTACCGGTTATAGATGATGGCCAAGTCGTTGGCATGTTCACCTCAACCGACATCGTAAAGAACCAAGGTGGTAGCGCTGCTTACTTAACCTCTGAGATTTCTCGTGCACAGAATGTTGATGATCTGATTAACACCAGCCAACGTATTCCTTTGCTACATCATCAATTGGTCAGCAGTGGCGCTAGCGTTGAACAGATTGGCAAAACGCTCTCGCACATGACCGATGCGATTACCGCGCGACTGATTAAGTTGGCCGAAGATGAATTGGGACCGGCCCCGGTTCCCTTTGTATGGCTTGCAGGTGGCTCACAAGGTCGACTCGAGCAAAGTTCACATTCTGATCAAGATAACGCGCTGCTCATTGATAACAATATGCAGACCCGAGCATGACGCTTACTTCGCCACACTCGCTAAACGCGTTACTGATGGCCTTAACCTTTGTGGATATATCTACTGCCCAGGTAACGCAATGGCGAGTAACCCGGATTGGCGTCAACCTGTCAGTGGTTGGACAAATCATTTCACCAAGTGGATTCGTACCCCAGAGCCGATGGCCTTAATGCTATCGAGCATCTGGTTTGATCTTCGTCCGGTACATGGCGACTTCAGCCTCTTTGAACAACTGCAACGCAATGTTATTAACTTGGCGAAGAACAACAAGATCTTCTTAACTTACATGATGGCGAATGCCGCAACCCATCGTCCACCCCTTGGCTTCTTCCGTCAGTTTGTATTGGTGCATGACGGTCAGCACAATGACACGCTCGATCTCAAACATACGGGCATTGTTCCAGTGACTGACATTGCCCGCATGTTGGCACTCAGAGGCGGCATCACGGCAGTTAATACGCTCGAACGTCTACGTGAAGCAGCGAAAGCCAAGCTGATCTCTGAAGAGATGGCAGAAAACCTTGAAGATGCACTGACCTTAATCGCTGGTCTTAGGGTACGTCATCAATCTGTACAGATCGCTGCGGGCGAGAAAGCTGATAACTTCCTCGACCCGGATGATCTATCGGGTCTTGAACGCTCGCATCTCAAACAAGCTTTCCAAGTCATCAAGATGCAGCAAGACATCATGATCAAGCGCTTTGGAGCCGATAACCTACGATGAGCTGGCTTGACCGTTATCGCTCGCTGGAATGGCGCCATCAAGCGGCTGCGAATACGGCTGTAGCAGGACCCATTCGGGATTTTTACGCCCAACCTCCGGTGAGCAAAAACACACTGCTCGATGAAGTACCGATTGTCGCCTTAGATTTTGAAACCACCGGACTGAATGCAGAGAAAGATCAAATCATCAGCTTAGGTTTGATCGAAATGCAACATCGAAAGATCCGCCTTAACACCGCTTGGCATCAACTGGTTCGGACAGATAAAGAACTCCCCAGCGAGTCGGTCGTGATTCACAACATCACCGACGATGAACTACGCAAAGGGCAAAGTCTCACCCATGTGCTACCACAGCTGCTCAAGCGCCTGGCTGGCAAGGTGATGCTGGTGCATTACCAAGGTGTCGAACAACATTTTCTCGATGCCGCATGTCGCCGCGTCTACGGCACCCCTTTGTGATGCCGATTATCGACACATTGCAGCTCGGACAGCGTCTCTTTGAGCTACGTAATCACACCATTCAAGCGACCGATTTACGCCTATTCAACCTCAGACCGCGGTACAATTTACCTCGTTATCGTGCGCACAACGCATTAACCGATGCGATGGCCACCGCTGAGCTGTTGCTCGCCTTGTCTGACGACATAGCGCCAAAGCGCGATGCGCCCTTGAAGCGTTTTTTGAGTCAATAAGAATGAAAAAGAAACTCCACAAAACCCTCCTCGCCCTACTGATCGTTTTCGTTCCACCCTACTTCCTACTTTTTACCGAGGAAGGTAATCGCGTCTCAGATAACGCGGTGTTGTGGCTGTTTGATCGCGAGGAATTCCGACTCGATCTGAATCAGGCGAGTAATACCTTCACCGAGGACGAGATCAAAAAGGTCTACGAAAAGATCGATTGGAAATGCGGCGGCGCCCAGTCTAATTTTGGCGACTACGCCTGTAATTCATTGATCGGCGCTTTCAACGAGCTACCGGCTGAGCGCGCCTTCCTTTATTTCGCTGGAAAACAGCTCAGTGCCATTCAGATCATATATCGCGATCATTACCATAACGCATTGATTTCACAGCTAATTGAGTCCATCGGGCAACCCTTCAACGCCCTCGAAGCCACCCGTGACTCGGTACACGCCGATCCTGTCCTGCAATGGAAGGTAAATCATGGTTCGGTAATATTGAAAAAGACTATCGGCGAAGGCGACCAACCTGCTTTATTGTGGCTCGGTTCAACACAATAAGACGGCTAAATTTGCTATTTTTACGCGCCTAGCCTGAAAAAATTTACAAAAATACAGTCATCTACACCCTAAGGAGGCCAGAGATGTCAGAGGTTAAGACATATCCCGTTCCTGCGGACTTCGCGGCGCAAGCCAACGTATCAGCAGAACAGTACGCAGCGATGTACAAGCAGTCGGTCGATGATCCGGAAGGCTTCTGGGGAGAGCAAGCTGACAACTACCTCAGCTTCTTTAAGAAGTGGGACAAAGTTCTCGACTGGTCTTACATGGAAGATGATCTCCATGTGAACTGGTTCAAAGGCGCAACACTTAACGTGTCATACAACTGCCTTGACCGTCACCTCGATACCCGTGGCGATCAAACCGCCATCTTATGGGAAGGCGATGATCCAAACGAATCACGCAACGTTACCTACAACGAGCTACACGCTGACGTAAACAAATTCGCTAACGCACTGAAAGCGCGGCGTTAAGAAAGGCGACCGCGTTTCAATCTACATGCCAATGATTCCAGAGGCTGTAGTTGCGATGTTGGCGTGTACCCGTATCGGTGCCGTTCACTCAATCGTCTTCAGTGCGTTCTCACCAGATGCACTGGCTAGCCGTATCCAAGACTCAGACTGCCAAGTGGTCATTACCGCTGATGTCTCAGTCCGTACTGGTAAAGCACTGCCACTCAAAGCGAATGCTGACAAAGCGATCGAGCAGTGCCCTAACGTACACACCTGTTTTGTCGCTAAGCGTGGCGATGGCAGCTGTGATTGGAATGATAGTCGCGACGTTTGGATGCATGAGGCGATTGCTTCTGCAGATGCGGTTTGCGAACCAGAGCATATGGATGCAGAAGATCCATTGTTCATCCTTTACACCTCAGGTTCTACCGGTAAGCCAAAAGGCGTACTACACACCACCGCAGGTTACTTGCTGCAAGCAGCGATGACTCACAAAACCGTGTTTGACTACAAAGATGGCGAAGTTTACTGGTGTACCGCTGATATCGGTTGGGTAACTGGTCACAGTTACATCGTTTATGGCCCATTAACCAATGGTGCTATCTAAATGATGTTCGAAGGCGTACCAACCTACCCAGATGCAGGTCGTTTCTGGCAAGCGTGTGACAAGCACAATGTTGCTTCGTTCTACACAGCACCAACGGCGATCCGCGCATTGATGGCACAAGGTAATGATCCTGTCACCTCAACCAGCCGCAAGAGCTTACGCTTGCTCGGCACCGTTGGTGAGCCAATCAACCCAGAAGCATGGGAGTGGTATCACAAGGTGGTTGGCGAAGAGCGTTGCCCTATCGTTGATACCTGGTGGCAGACCGAGACCGGCGCACACATGCTTAACCCCGCTTCCAGGCGCAACCCCATTGAAGCCAGGTTCTGCAATGCAGCCATTCTTTGGTGTTCAGCCTGTATTGCTTGATGATCAAGGTAACGAGATCGAAGGCAATCCTGCAGAAGGTAACTTGGCGATTAAGCACCCGTGGCCTTCACAGATGCGTACCGTATACGGCGATCATAAGCGCTTTTACGAAACCTACTTCGCGATGTACAAGGGTTACTACTTCACCGGTGACGGTGCACGTCGTGACGCCGATGGTCACTACTGGATTACCGGCCGTGTGGATGACGTACTCAACGTATCAGGTCATCGTTTAGGTACCGCTGAAATCGAATCAGGCTTAGTACTCCACGAAAACGTCGCAGAAGCGGCAGTGGTTGGCTACCCACACGAGATCACCGGTCAAGGTATCTACGCTTACGTCACGCTGATGAATGGCGTTGAACCAAGCGACGAGCTCAAAGCCGAGCTGGTTGGTTTGGTCCGTAAAGAAATTGGTCCGATCGCTAAGATCAACATCATCCAATGGGCACCTGGCCTACCAAAGACCCGTTCAGGCAAGATCATGCGTCGTATTCTGCGCAAGATCGCAGCAAACGAGATCGATGGTTTGGGCGATACCTCAACCTTGGCAGACCCAAGTGTTGTGGATGATCTGATCGCGAATCGCGAAAACAAATAATCATCAATCGATGACACACACAGCGGGGCCAACAGGCCCCGTTTTTGATTCTAAGGAGCAAAATCATGCCGTACGTGAATATCAAAATTACCGACGAAGGTGTCACCAAAGAGCAAAAACATGCACTTATCAAAGGCGCCACCCAATTATTGGTCGATGTGCTGAATAAGAACCCAGCGACCACCGTTGTGGTTATAGACGAAGTGAATACCGACAACTGGGGTATCGGCTTCGATCAAGTAACCGAACGAAAATAATCGTAAAAAAAGTAATAAGGGGAATCACTGACATAAATTCAAAATAAAGACCAAAAAGCCCAATGGTTAAACCGGGCTTTTGACATTTTCTTATTTTTTTCACAACTACGGTAAATCGCTCGATCGCGAAGCTTGCTGCGAAGGCGCGGATTTCGAAAGAGAAATCACCAATGGGCTTTTTCATCATATGTAATCACGCAAAAACAAGCGCGGCGGGTTACCTTTCATTTAGTTTAGCAAAAGACAATTCCATGTCTATCCCAAGGAGAATAAAAAAGCATCATGAAAAATAAACAAAAAGATGCTGTCGAACGTCTCATTGAATATCGCCGGCCCCATTGATCTTGTACAAGGGGGTAAAGCCTTCATTCTGCGCCACCCAACTTTACTAATGAAGAAAACGGTCTGAAGACGTATTGGGGCATCGGCTCACTGCTGATTAATTTTTCAGATCTAACCAACTTCCTTTACACTTTTGCCAAAGACTATGAATTTCAGTGGCATATTTTCAATTCGAATAGTGGGCAAACCGAAAGTATCTTCTTAGAAGGTGATACTGAGAAATATAATTTTGAAAAAGTTAAACTTCAGAAACTTGGTACATCGGTTTAGAGAAAACAAACATCATCGTCAACCAACATCACGATCGACGCTACTATTCATGCGCTATTGATTGCCTCAATTATCACAAAAACAATCGCTTTACGGTGCGTCGCTTACTCAAATCGTTTTCGACAACTCGTTGCACAAGCGAAACGTCAACACATTGCTGATTTATATCGACCTCAATAATTTCAAAGAGATCAACGATATCCTGGGTCACACCGTAGGCGACAAAGTACTGAAAGAGGTGGATTGCAATCACACGTAAGGCATCCGACACCATTGCGCGTATTGGTGGCGATGAATTTATTTGTTATGAAGTGACTGACTCACGCCCACCCCCATCAGATATCATCGAAAAACTTGGCGAGATTCAAAGAGCCATGAGAAATCTAAATGATTCGGTTGCTCGGCGCATTACCCCAGCTGCGACACGGTTGTTCGACAAACAACCATAAAGAAAAGCAGCCCAGCCAGATCAATCGGACAACATTGGTCATAAAAAAGCCTGATCAGTAATCGGGCTTTTTATCATTTTTGCCAGGTGCAGGAATTAAGGATGCCATTATTCCACCCCAGTTCATTGAATTCATTGCCCCAGGACCCCAACCACTTCCGGTACGCGGGCTCCAGCCATTACCCCAAGAAAAAGTCGAACGATCAAACTTCATGGTTTGACGATCGATAAAATTAAATGCCAATGGAGCGGCAGCTTGTGGTGCAGGTGCTTGTTGTGAGCCCCACTGCATCGACGGCGTTGAGCAATCGGTTGAGCATTACCCCAGCTACGGTTGTTACCCCAACCAAATGAAGGACCAATGTTCCAGCAATTAATGCCATTGCCCCAGTTATTCGGGCCTTTGGTCTCATACCAAAATTAAATCATAGCAGGTGCTGCAATAAGCGCCATGCTGGCCATCAATAATTTAAGCATCTTATGCTTTTCTAAGATCAGTGCAACTTACCCGGTGCAAATCCACGATTGTTCGCACGCTGACGCCAGTAAGACGCTTCTGTTGGATTGGGCGCTAAACCACCCTCGCCCGACTCGAGCATTTCAGCCAATGCTAACTGAGCATCAACCTTGCCCTTTTCTGCTGCCAAGCGATACCACTTGGCCGCTTCTGCGGTGTTTTTCTCAACACCTTTGCCATTACGATAAAGACGACCTAAAGCACGTTGTGCAAATGACATGTCATGTTTAGCGGCTTGCAGATACCACTCCAGCGCAATCGCGTTATCCACGGGGATACCGCCAATACCTAATTCATAGACCTGACCTAAACGTGCCTTGGCGCGCTTACAGTTATTACCTGCAGCACGTTCTAGCCAGTTCAAGCCTTCAACAACATCTTGTTCGACACCTTCGCCTTTGAGCATCAGATTACCGACATAGTATTGCGAGACCTTGTGCTCACGCTCAGCAGCCAAGATATACCAAGAGAAGGCTTCACCCGGATCTTCGATCAAGCCAAAACGACCTTTAAGATGATTGGTACCCATACGATGCTGCGCTTCAGTAAAACCACCTCGCGCAGAACGCTCGTACCACATGATCGCCAAGTCATCACTTTGTGGAACACCACGACCATCGGCGTACATCCGCGCCAACACAAATTGCGCTTGCGGATCACCGAGGTCGGCATACTTGGTGACGATATCTTCGGCTTTAGGTATCTCGCGCTCGTTTGCCATGCTAAGCGATGACATCGCTAAGGCACATAAGATCATCAAAAATCGCATCTGCTCCCCCTCAGCGTTTTAAGCCTGATAGGTCTCAATAAAATGAGCCAACGACCCCACGCTTTCGAACATCTCTGTTGTTATTTCATCATCGGCGATTGTTTTACCCACAATCGCTTCAAGACCGGCAATCACATTCACCACCGCCATCGAGTCAAACTCAGGCATGACACCCATGATTAAACTGTCTGCGGTTAGCGCTGAGGCAGCATCACCCAGATTAAGGCGCTCTTGCAGCAGCGTTTTTACAACTTCTACGGTGTTGGACATACCACGATCCAAAAAAACTTCTCATAAGTATTGTACCGCTGCGAGCAAGTGCAATACAGCCGCCTAGCAAATGGCCTTTATCGCCTCATACCAGGCGTTTTCACCTTGTGGCAGCGAGCCTTTGATCCATCTTTGGATATCCTCAGGACGATCTACATCCCAGGTTGTAGTCAGCTCGGCATAACGCCAGTTGAGTGTTTGCATAGCATCAACCGTCTTTTGATAAACCTGAGCATTCCCAAACGGGAACTGTGTAAAGAGTGCTGCAGACAGTTGCGTTAAACCGAAGTGCAACATAACCCCCATCCTCAGCACCAATAATTGCCGCATCATTCTCTTCTAAGGCTTGATAAAGCTGCGTTAGCCGGATCTGTCGTGAGGGTTAGACAATCGGTGCCGGTTAACACCACATGTCGCGCTTGGCTTAACTGCTCAGTCGCTGCATACAACATACGCTCACCCAAGTGTTCACCTTGCTGCTGAACCACATCAATCGACAGTCGCCGACACAGCTCAGTTAACCATGCTGGCGCCTGACCTTTTATATAGAGCACTACAGGTGACAGCTGCTTTGCTGAACGTTGCTCAAGAGCACAACGTATAGAGGCAACATGAAAATCCAAAGCTCCCTGCTCACCAAGCAAGGGAATTAAGCGTGTTTTCACCTTGCCCAGCACCGGTGCTTTAGCAAAAACAATTAATCGAGAATCCGGAAAACGCATTAGCGATACCATGGCTCAATCGCGCAGGTGAAACACCTAAGACATACGCCAAGCGCAGCCACCACATCAACAGGATTGTTTTCAAAACGCCGCGCTGCTGCCAACGTCTGGCTGAGGTAATCAAAGTCAAAGCACTGCAATTCACTGGCATGACCTTGCGTAAGCGTTTTGAGAGCGCAACATCTTCCATTAAAGGCAGCTCGGGATAGCCGCCGAGCTCATCAAACAAGCGACGATCAACAAACAACCCTTGGTCTCCGGTTGCGACCGAGGCAACACATGAACGTAAATTCATTAGATGCTCAATCACACGAAACACAAATCGCGAATCATCTAATCTAACCGCAAAGCGCCCCCAAACCGATGGGCTTTGCGTAATCAGCGAGTAGTAAGTCGATACAGGTTCTGTGAGTTGCGTGTCGGCATGTAAAAACCATAGCCAATCACCACTAGCCGCTGCAGCACCCGCATTCATTTGAATCGCTCGACCGGCTGAGCTTTGAATAAGCTTGGCATGTGCGCTAGCGCGCTGAACGGTTTGGTCATCGCTCCCGCCATCCACCACGATCAGCTCAATATCTTCACCTGATAGCTGTGCGAGTAATGACTCGATGTTTGAGGCTTCATTTAAAGTGGGAATAATGATTGAAAGCGTCATCAATCACTCAGAGCGCCGCCGCAACTGCTGCCTGGACCGGCTGTACAGCCATAACAATGATCAGCGATTGCTATCGGCAAGTCATTTAACTGATCTAACTGAAGGTCACGCAAGTGACGCTTAGTTTGCGCAGCCAGTGGAAGATCTAACATCTGATTGAAGTCGCAGTCATACACATAACCTTGCCAATCAATACTGATCAAGCTGCGACACATGACCGCGTCTAAGTTCGCATCCTGATGCGCCATCTTAAGCGTATCGAGATAGCTATCGAACTCGCCTTTAGATGCCAACATACTGCCAAAGCGTTGAATCGGCATATTGGCAATCGTGAGCAATTGCGTGAACTTAATGGCATGCTCAGCGAGCTTTTCTCGGTAGTCCTTTTCAAGCGCAGCTTGTGGTGGCGGTAAATGTGCACCTATCGGGTTGTAGACCAAACTTAATGTCAGCTCACTGTTTGCTTTGCCATAACCGAGCGCATTGAGATTTTGCAGCCCAATCATGCTGCCATCAAAGACACCTTTGCCGCGTTGTGTATCAACGTTCTCTTGCAGGTAACACGGCAAAGACGCCACCACCTGCACTTTTTGCTCCGCGAGGAACTCTGCCAAATCTTCGTAACCCGGCTCGCTCAAAATGGTCAGGTTGCAACGATCAAGCACCGTTACACCCAAGCCACGGGCATATCGCACAAGATCGCGAAAATGAGGATTCATCTCCGGCGCACCACCGGTAAGATCTAAGGTGTGAATACCTGGGTGATTGAGGGCTGCTTTCACAACCTCAATCGTGTCAGCTGTCATCAGCTCAGTGCGTTTCGGCCCCGCATTCACATGGCAGTGCTGACATTGCTGATTACACAAATAGCCCAAGTTGACCTGCAAGGTCGTCAAATCACTACGCTGAATAGGTGGAAAAGTTCCTGGGAATAATCTGTCTCGGGTATCAAGCATCGATCTACAACTCAGTGACACATATCGAGGGATTCCACCTCAGATAATGAATTAGCGCTTAAGGGATGTGCAGCATATCCGCTGAGTTGGCGAACAAACTCAACCGCATAATTCGCATGATCGACACACAAGCGCCAACCCTTTTCATCCTTATAAAGTATCGCTTGCTCGTTTCGAGTGAGATAACACACATCATCCAGCACATCGCGCGCCACAACCGAGCCATCGGTTAAGGTGTAAAGACCATCATGATGACTCGCGATATTGACGCGATAGGCCTCTAGTGATGGCTCAGCAGACACCTGGCTCAGCAGTAAAAGTAACAGTGTGAAAAAAGCGATACGCATAGCCATAAATACACACTCGTTACAACTGAAAATCCCCCGCAACCCTTGTCCTCATTTGATCTAAATAGACGTATAAGCGATCATTCTTTCACGCCCTAGTAGCTCAGCTGGATAGAGCAGCCCCCTCCTAAGGGGCAGGTCGGACGTTCGAATCGTCTCTGGGTTAAAATTATTTCATAAGTAAATCATTAACTTATGAAGGCTTAAAGATAGCCAAACCACCTAACTAAAAACTCGTTTGTAATTCATTTGTAGTGAGACAAACGATGGCTACCATTTATAAGACACCCAACAAACGCTGGATCGCAGCAATACGAAGAAAAAACTCCCCTTCACTATCAAAAGTCTTTGATAAGTATAGTGATGCTAAAAAATGGGCTCTAACTGAAGAACAAAAGCTACTTGAGAAAAAGTCATTAACCACCAAAAAACATTCCATGAGTTACTGAAGAAATTCTCCATTGAAATCGCGCCTGCTTACAAAAGCCAAAGAACCACCTTATGGATGCTTGGATTCATCCAAAAAAACACTCCAAATTTCAATCTTAGTGAGATTTCATCTACCGACATCTGTAGGTACAGGGATAAGCGACTAGATTCTGGCATTTCAGGTTCTTCAATTAACAAAGAATTAAATCTTCTTTCAAGAGTCTTTGATATCGCAATCAAAGAATGGCAATGGATGAATATGCCCAATCCTTTAAAACAAGTAACAAGGCCCAAAAATGGAAAGAATCGGCAACGTAGACCAACATCAGAGGAGTTATATAGACTTCATGAGGAGTGTGTTAGATCACGTAACCTCTCAGTTTGGAAGATGATCGAATTAGCCATTGAGACAGGTATGCGTCAAGGAGAATTATTAAGCCTAACTAAAGACTCGATTGACCTTGAATCCAGAGTCACGCGCCTGACTGACACCAAGAATGGTGATGATCGTGACGTACCCCTGTCTCAGAGGGCATGTAAGCTTTTCTCAGACCAAATCAATGACAATTCATCAGATAGTGTCTTTTCTAATTGGACATCAGGAGATGGCTTTGAAGTACTTACAGACGAATCTGCATAAGAGCTGGTATAGACGATCTACGATTCCATGATTTAAGACACGAAGCAGCAAGCAGGTTGTTTGAAAAAGGTTTGAATCAATTCCAACTAGCAGCCATCACTGGACATCGCTCGTTACAAAGTCTTCAAAGATATACACACCTCAAAGATGACTAGATTGTTATCAAATCTCGCTAACAGAGATATTGGGGAAAAGAAGATGTATCAGTGCTAGAGCTAACAGAACCACCTCTATTTTGTTCCTCATATGTGGGTGGTAGGAGTATAGGAACTGATATTCATCGCTCGTTATATCTACTTCACAAGTAATCCTTATCCTGGTCTCTTAAGGCATGCTCAGCCCATGTCGTAATTATCAACTTCTACAGTGAATAGGAAGTACAGTAATTCCCTCACTTACACCCTTAAGCATGACACTCTTAAGAATCTCTCGCATGATTCATTGCTACTAATCATCCTGCATAGGCACCTTGGGATAACGGAGCGCCTCAATATTTTCAAATATATTAAGGGTATACCCCTTCTCAGTAGTAAACCCCTGTCGTGGTTTTTGTCGACTTTCTGAACTAAGAGAAACTGCAAAGAACTTTTTAATGATAGATTTAGCTAATCCAAGCTCGTCAGCGATATCTTGATAAAAGCTACGAGAGATTTTTATATCGTGAAACTTCTGAATTGCCATTCGTGGATGAGACGAAACAATATCAACTTCAGCTATTGAATTGCCATTAATAAGTGAGAACTGCCTTATTTGCACTCGCCTCTTGGATATCCTTTGAAAATCACAATAAATACGACCTGCAAGCCCAACCTTTTTACTGTATTTGCGTACCATTGAACTGTGAAATGGGAAGGTTTTATCAGTAGAAAAGCCATTAATAATAGATAAGTCCCTTTCATCCTCATCAACAATGCGTTGCTCCCTTGGATCTAAAGACTCTTTCTCAGGCTTTGTAAACTTCTCAGCAGGGAGATTAACAGCAGATAAGGAGCTAATAGCTAGATTAATATCCTCTGTTGGCAGATATGCAATTATCTGTGGATTCTTTTCTGACTTAATCCCTTTCTTTTCATTAAACTAAGCTCCAATAAAGTACTCAAAATGTCATTTACATGACGAAGACTAAAGTTAAGAGAATGGGGTACCGTGCCTTTTGTATAGTCTTTGGATGCCTTATGTATTTGAACCCAACTACGCGTTAATAATGACTTTGAAAGGTTCAGCAGAATGGTTTCGCACAATTTTCTATAGACGGGTATTTTCTTTTGCTGAAGACGTATCTGGCTTTTATTCACTAGGATATCGATAGACCCATCTAAAACGTCTCTATCTCCATACAGTCTTAAGTGCCAACTAATAAAAAACCTCTTTCCCTGATCTTCCTTAGTGATTTTGTATGCAAAGGGTTTTGTATTATCGTCATTTGACTGAAAAATGACTTTTCCTCTTCATACTTTATTAAAAAAATTAACAACTCATCCGTCAAATAATCTGACTGCAATTCTATCCTTGTTAAGGATATCCTTTGATGACACTACGCCTGAAGACGTAGTCAGTTAGGCTTATTTTCTATAGTCAGACAGTAAATAAGCATAAATTGCTGATATGTCCGATTCTGACAAAGGATTTCTTAGGCCAATTTCATGCGTGCCTCTAACACCACCAATCATTCTTGATATAAAAACAAATGCAGGCTGTTCTCTTGCCATGTCGTAAAGTGAAAAGGCAGGATTTTCAACATCTAAATTTGGATTTTCATGACAAGAGGAACAATATTGGACGTAAATTGACTTGCCAATAAGTAATGATTTTTCACTAACCCGATTAGGCATCATTCTTGAATAGTTAATGGGTGTTAGATCAACCAACTCTCTGACAACACCTAAAGCAGGTTCTAAATTATTACGATAATAGTGATCGATAAAAATTTGAATTTTCTCATTAAAGGGTTTGAGGTTTCGTCCGTTGTTTAATGCATAGCGCTGGCAAAGCCAAGGCAAAGTTGCCGTCGCTGATTTAATTCTTTTGTGTAATCCTCGAATATGGTTTTCGCTAATGTCATTGGACAACAAAAGCTTTAAATCATCTGAAATAATCCGCACTTCTGCAGCACACAAAAGTGCATCATATTCAAGACCAGAAGCTCTTCCTGTATCTGCATTCACAGATACAGAAGAGAGCAAAGTGGTGATAAATACTAAGAGAATTTTAGAGATTAATGTATGACTGCATCGGTAAACTTTGATCTGCAGACCATTCAACCATAGAACCATCATACATCTTCACATTTTTGTTACCCATTACCTCTGAGGAGATAAACCAACCCAAAGATGCCCAATGCCCAGTATTACAAAACTGAACTTGATTCCCATCAGTACTTACACCTGCGATTTTGTATAATTTTTCAAGCTCATTTTTATCCCGAATAGAACCACCTCCGTTTTTGGTAAGCCAGCTTTCAGGTAGATTTTTTGACCCAGGAATAGTTCCATTTCGTTTTGATTTAGGATGTCTATTGATGCCACTGAACTGATGAGCTGGTCTTAAGTCAACCAATTCCGTCTTTCCATCGTTCATTGCTGCCTTTACATCGTCCTTTGTAATAATCATATCGCTTCTTAAATTTGCAACAAACTTTTTAGGCGATGGTTTATTACTACCCTTCTCAATCTTATTTTTCTTGTCAGAAGCATATGCCAAATAGCCTCCATTAAGAATGGACACCTTATCGTGGCCTAATGCTTTAAAAGTCCAATAAACACGAGTGGCACTGCCCAAGTCCAAAGCATTCTTACCATGGTGATAAACAACAACATGAGTATTATTATCGATACCCAAATCACAAATTAGCTTAGAGATTTTGTCTACAGGTGGTAGTTGGCCAGGAACTTTATTGACTCCAGCCCGCCAGCCTCCTTTTAAGTAGTCTGAGTAAACTGCGCATGGGATATGCCCTTTCAAATAGTCATTCCTTGAGCCACCATCCAATGGATTTCGAATATCCAAAACTCTCACATTATCGTTACAAGAATTATTCTTTATCCAATTAACATCAACAACAGGTTCAGCTGCAAAAGCTAAACTGCTAATCAGAGATAAAGCACCAAAAGTTAACCCTCTTTTATAAGTTTTCATAACTTTCTCCTCCACCAATGTGGAAAATTTTACTTAGTGACGCAAAGCTCAGCTCGCCACACCCCCTCTAAAACCTCATCCCAATCTTGAGCACTCATCTCATCAACTCTATCCAAATTGATTTCGATAAAAGAGGCATTTGAAACTGGAATTGAGATTAATTTTTTATTCTCAATAGTTTTTTCACTAACAAGTTGTATTACGAATTTAGTTCTATCCATGCTAGATACTCAAAATATGGTTCGCAGACTCTGTCAATGCACGAAAATCATCATGATTAATTCTTTCCATAAGAGGGTCATCCAGCAAAGACACTGGCGTTATATCTGCTAAATCTAAAGTCTCAGCTTGAGCAATAGTTTCATCACTCTCTTCAAGACATCTATCAGCGAATACAAGTTGAACTTCATGCCCATAAATAGTTAAACCTGAAGCAACACGCATTGCCTCGACGTGATCACTAATAGCTATAACAAGTATATTTTTAGTCGTAATTGTCATAGAGATAAAACCCTATCTGCTTGGCCAATTAACTCGCTGTGAGTTGTTTGACTTCCTTCTTCAATAACTGAACTCGCATCACCAAATAGCTTTTGCCAGGAATGCTCACAAACAACACTACGCATAGATAACTTTGTTGCTTTAACGACCACATCATCGCTTAGCTGAGATGCACCACTACCTGTAAAAAAACACATATACGGCACGCATTTTCTTTCACAGGCCTTTGTAAGATTTACAAATACTTCCCTGGTATCTGGTCGAGTGATTACGAATAAAATCGACATTTAATTACCCTCGTCCGTAAGGCACAGCCATTGCTTCAACTGATAACAAAATATGCTTTCTCGACTTCAAAATTAATGAAGTAAAATGGGAGAATATTTTTTTCATATCATTACCAATTAGGATTGTATTTTTTTCACTTCTTATAGGGCGCTCAACATTAACTGTTGACCAATCCTGATATTTTTTGTCATTCAAATTTTGAGAATGAATTAGGTGTTGAATCCTTATCGGATTACTAAAGTATGTCTCCCTAACAATAGATCTTGTCTTCCCAAACCCAGCCTGTAAGAAGGAAAACAATTTTTCGGGATTTCCTTCCCATACATACACATGTCGAACCCCTGCTAAATGAAATAATCCAGCTATCGCATACGTATCTTCAATATTTTTCGAAAAAACAAAGAGTGGATCTTCGTTACCAACCGAAACTGTTCCCAACGCCCATTGGATGTCCCTAAAGCTAGATAGCTCACCTTGTTCATCTAAAAAAGTTTCAAATGGAACACATGTTGCTCCTTCTATTGAATGGTTTAAACAAGAGGTGAAGCTACTAGCGTCGATAAACCGAGCACCTTTGATTTTGGCTATATCATCAGATTTCACTACAGAAATTTCTGCATATGCATGATGCGAAAAAACACAAATCAATAAAAATATAGCGCCTATTTTCATCTTTTTAACAGCCACCAAACTTTCTCACCACAACTGGGGTTTTATTTGAATCTGGTGGGTTTTCAAGGTAATAAGCCATCAAATCAATAACTGTTGTTTCACCTAAGTCATCCCCTAAATTGATCGATAGATCAAACTCATCCATCTGCTTGGGCACTTGTAAAGCATTTAACTGATGCTGATCTAGCGTTGAATATGGATAGATTACAGCCATGACCACAATGGCGACCAACAAAGAAGAAATGCAGAATATTACTGAATCACGATTCATAGAAAACACCTAACTAACAGATAAGTAAATTGCATAAAACGCAACCAATGAACTGATCAGCAGAAAAACTAGCTCTAAATCTGTCACTTCATACCTTCCTTATAATGGACCACCAAACTACTTATACTCATGGCTTCACCAGTATCTGGATTAATTACTTTAGAAGTAAAAAATGGGATCCCATCTTTATCCTTTCTCAATGAATCAGGCGCATTAAAAGTTACATATAAAAGAGATCCCAAAGTAACTAATAATGCAATCATTGATAAAACCATCAACTGTATGTCATTCAATGTCAGCTTCATTACAAACTATTCCTTAAGGATATAAACAGACCAGTAACGATCTTTTCTTTCAGTAGAGAGATGCTTTGAACTCATTGATCCCATCATAGGGGGTAGAGATTCCACGGAAGTAGAGTTATCAATTCTTACTTCAACAACATCTCCAGCTTGCGCCTCTTTCATAGCCGACTTAGTCATCAATTGAGGCCTTGGACAGGAATCGCCAATACAATCGACCACATTGGTAATTGTTACTTTGCTTCCGTCCTCAAGTACGGCTTCAATACTTTCATTTTTTGTTGACTTTTCTTTTTTACTGAATAATCCCATCACTCATTCTCACTATTCTTTTCTTTACGCTTGATAAGCGCATATATTCCATAAAGTACAAAAACCTGAATTAATCCAAAGAAAATTGCAGGAACTCCTGTTTTTTCTTGTAAGGTCGCTGCGTTTGCATAACCTAATTGCAGTGTTTCTAGATTCGTCTCACCAGTCATGGCAATTGGCGCTGGTGGCCAGTAAGAAAATGACCAAAAGAGTGAGAATAAAAACATACCAATAAATGTGAACAGCAAAGCCCATACTGCTCCGAAGTTACCCTCTCCAGCCTTAACCCATGTTGAAACAGTGCATGCACCAGCCAACACCATACCGATTCCAAATATAAATAGACCTGCAAACTGATTTAATCCGACATCAAAATGCATTGTCTTACCTTCTCCGATGGTTATGAACGCTGTAAAACCTACCGTAAGTATCATCATGGCTATTAACAATGCTTTAGTATTCCTATACGTCTTAAATAAGATCGCATCTCTCAACGCAGCAGTGTTACAGAATCGTGATCTTTGTACTAAGAGACCAACTACAGATCCAAATACAAATGCTAGAAGACATTGACCCAATTCGCTCATGACTTACCTCACATACCCAATGACTTTTTATAAATCTGAGACCCAACCCAAGCGCCAGCAACTATTCCAGAAATGGCCAAATAACCACCCATGTTTAACTCTGGCGTCAAACCAAAAAATGTTGATACGTTACATACAAATGCCAGACGAATACCTATACCCATCAAAAGCCCGCCGATCGTAATCATTACCCACTCGGAAATTCTTTTGGGGAAACGTATAAAGAATTCTTTGCTTAAAACAGCTCCAACGATGGCTCCAAATAGCATTCCCAAAGAAATATAAATTTTCCAGTAAGAACCATCAGGTACGAAAACTATTTGCCAAAAAGGAATCTTACTTAGCTCTTCACCCATGACAGATTGAGCAATAAGACCAGTCATCATTGTTTCACCACCTCCGACTGTCCACGCTCCAATAGCTACGAACAAGAAAATATCAAGAAGTGCTATTGCAGCTAATGCAATAGATGGATCTAGTGTTTTCTTAAAAAATCCAACGCCCAATCTCCTTAAAATAGCTCTACGCTTAATGTAGACTTGTTTAAAATTAAGTGGTGGTATTTATTGCCTACATAATTAGAGATTAAGAATATGTCGATTTACATTGAACACAGTAGCTTCTTAGGTCATATGTTTGCTGCTTGCACCAAAGATCAAATTGATGAGTTTATTCCTTCGAAAAAGAGCTTTCGTATTCATGGCCACAGCACAACCGTAAGGCTTGAACAAGCTTTTTGGTCAGTTTTAGAAGAAATGGCTTCTGAAGAGAAAATTTCAGTCTCGCAACTTGTAGAAAAGATCCACGATACTTGTCTTGTAGCTAATGAAAAAAATGGCAACCCCAATGGTAGAGCTAGAAAGCACCTTAACTTGCCCTGAATGTGGCAAGAGCAAAAAAAGAACAGATGCCGACTGATGCTTGCATGTGGTTTTATGAGTGCACCTTTTGCGGAAACCTACTTAAGCCGTTAAAAGGTGATTGCTGTGTTTTCTGTTCTTATGGTGATGTGCCCTGTCCACCCATTCAAGAAGACAACAATAGTTGTTGCGGGCAATAAAAAAGCGGCCAATGGCCGCTTTAACATTTTGCCTTCCCCTAGGCCACATCCATCATCATGTCATCACCAAACTCTTTTGCGGCAAGCGTTGCGTCAACATCGGCTTGCAGTTCCATGATGCGCTTGTTCAACACCGCGAGAATCGCTTCGCGGGTTTTGGCGTGACTAATATTCATTTCAGCCATTTCGATGCAATGCTTGGCTGCTTCTAGCTCTTCGAGCAATTCTTCTTTTAAAAACATAACCGGATCTCCTTAGGTGCATTTAAGTGGCGTTATCACGCCGTAATCTAAACGTAGACCTTGTGGCTAAGTCTGCTTTTATCAAAAACTAGGACAAACTTAATTCTTGAATAAAATTTTTTGAAAACGAATTATCAGAAAATTAAAAAAATCAATTGAAACAATAGCTTAAAAAAGATAATGCATTATCTAAAGATTTCAATAATTTATAATTACAAATATGTCGACCTACACAAAACTTGTTCGCCTCTTATGGGATACAACCAAGGAGCTAAATCTTCAATCCCTCACTGAGTCTGATCGGATGATTTATATGCTGCTAGTGGAGAGCTCTAAAAGAGGCTGACTAAAGTCACTTATGATGAATTGAACGAGTTGATCGGCGAAGAAGAGTTTGGTCATTTCTCGCGCTCAGTTTTATAAAAGTTTACGTGGTTTAGAATTACTCGGCCTTATCACTCGCATCGGCAGCCACGAAGCGCCACTTATCAAATCAATACCCTTTCAGTGAATTAAGTCATCAAGCAGGATTTACTTCTCTAGTCTCCCGAGACTTCCGGCTTGTGATTTTCTAAATCTTGCGACTGACTTGTCGGTATATCAGGCTCCCGGATGAGGTCCTCTATGGGAATGTCATCCGAATCCTGAGATCGAGGATCAAACTCCGATGCGACTTGGGATTCCGGAACGGCAACAACGAAATCTGCCTGTTCTTCCACCGTGATTGGCGTGTGCTGCAAACGGCGATAAAACGTGTAACCACCCAAACCAAACAATAACAAAGCGTATCCATAGAAAAGTGCGCTGGGGGCAATCGCTTGCATTAACCACGAGCCACCTAATGGACCAATAACACTTCCCATACCGTAACTCAGCATAAGCGCTGCACTAGCAGCAACTCGACGTTCTGGCTCAACCAGATCATTAGTGATCGCAACAGCAATAGAGTAAATACTGGCTATGATCGACATCACCGTTGCAAGCATCAACACCCTTAAGCCATAGCCCCAGCCATGACCCATACCGACAAGCAAAGCAGCAACACCAGCCACGGCTGCGATCACCAAAGGACTCGGCTACGTTCTACGCGATCACAAAGCCAACCAATTGGCCATGCTAATAACATAGCGCTGAAGATCGATACCGACATTAAGTTACCAATATCGCCAACCTCTACATCCGTCAATGTGGCGTACAACGGGACTAAGGCATAAAAACCGCTGATCAAAATACCCGAGATAAAAGCAGTGACGATACCCAGTGAGGTTATACGCCAGAGCCAAGCCAATCCGACGCTTTCAGATGGCTCCAACGGGGAGACTGTAAACGAGAAATCGATAGAGGAATCACCGCAGCCATCAGTAATAAAGCGCCCAAGCTATAAGCAACATTAGAACCCGCCGCCAAGCCTGGTTCCAAAACTAGCTGACCACCTGCCGCCGCACTGTAGGCAGCAATCTGATAAAGCGAAAATAAACGTGCCCGATTTTCATTAGTAGCAACTGCGCTTAACCAGCTTTCAATGGCAACAAAAGTTTTTAAGGCACACCAATCAAAGTACCCTGTGCTCAAGCGTTATTCGGTTTATCTGCTGACTTTCGCGCTTTTCGTAAACATCCCTACGACGGCTCTGGCGACTATTGCCTCCGCATTTCCATCTGACATTTCTGAGCATTCACCTGCTACTTCTTTCGTCATCGCAGTCGATCTTCGACTGACTACTCGCGCGTAAAAAGAGCTCTCTGATGTCGAGTCTTAACTCTGCTCGTTTAGCAGGCGCTGCACGGTGCCGCCTGATCACGATGATGTTACCCCCATTCATTGGCATGCGATTCCACGCCAACAACAACCCCGGTAAGAGTGTCTGTGTTGTTCACTCCTCCGGTGTTTATGGAAACGCTGACGCTTGTCATGAGTACATCGAAACAACCACGAGCTTCGGCTCACTTTTCCAAAAGGAAAACATCATGAAACGTTCTTCAATGGCATTTGTATTAGCTACCGCTTTGTTTGCAGGTTCAGCTTTCGCAGCGGATGTTGCACATACAGGCCAAATCCACGACGTGGATGCTGACGCTGGCAAGATCACCCTGATCGAAAACTCAGTAAAAACAGAGTACGAAGCGGACGACGAGAAAGCTTTGGAAGGCATAAACCCAGGTGATTAAGTGACTTTGACCGTTAGCGGCGAAGGCATGGTATCAGCAGCTAAGAAGATCTAATTCTTAGCGTAGCGATCTCTCGCTAATCCAAACTGCACTACTTTCGGGTAGTGCAGTTTTTTTTCGCCTCGAATTCCTTAAGTGCTAAAGTTGACTCACTGTTTCCCATCAAGAGATAGACCCATGTTTGGTTTCAATTTCGACAGCATCCCTGAAGAGACTCTGATTCGTTTAGGCGAGACCAGCATCGTCATCGGCATCCTGGTGGTACTGAGCTGGGCGCTCCCCCGCTTTATCAAATCACGTGCTGCGCTGATGCAGCGCAAATTCAAGATGGACGAGATCGTCACTGACTTCCTCGCCACTTCAGTAAAGCTTTTTATCTACGCTTTCATTGTAATTGGTTTACTCAGTGCAGCCGGTGTGGACACCTCTGCGCTTATCGCTGCTGTCGGTGCGATTGGCTTAGCCATTGGTCTTGCACTTAAAGACTCGCTTAGCGCGTTAGCTTCAGGCATTTTGATTGCGGTCAATCACCTCTTCCGTAAAGGCGACCATATCGAAGTGGGCGATGTCGCAGGCTATGTCGAAAAGATTGGTCTATACACCACAACGATTAAAACCTTCGATAGCCGTCGCGTGACGCTACCTAATAGCACGGTATTTGGTTCAAACCTCATCAACTATTCTGTCTTTGATAAGCGCCGTCTCGATCTGATTGTTTCGATCGCTTATGAAGATGATCTCGATAACGCTAAATCGGTTATCGAAAAGGTACTTGATAACTCACAGCGCGTTCTCTCTGATGAAGGCTGCCTAGTGGGCGTCGAAAGCTTTGGTGAATACGGCGTGAACATCTTGGTGCGCTTCTGGGTTAAACAAGGCACCGCTAAAGCCTCAACACTTGAAGTCCTCGAAGACATTAAGAAAGCCTTTGACGCCTCGAGTATCACTATTCCTTACCCCCGTGTCGATTTGGTCGGCTTTGCTGAATACGTGCAAGCCTTGAATCAAAACCAAAGCGAGCTTGAGCGCGCACCGGAAAAGGTCATTCATTCTCGAACCACGCCGCTCGAGGATTAATACTTTCTGCCCATTCCTATGGTCTGACATCACGTTAGCCATCATCTAGGGGGATTCATGGAAATCTGGGAAATCGTTGTACTGAGCTTGGTCGGTATCGTTGCTGGTTGGCTGAACGTTTTAGCCGGTGGTGGCTCAATGCTCACCGTGCCCACCATGATCTTTATGGGCATGCCCGGACCTGTCGCGAATGGCACAAACCGTTTAGCGATCATTCTGCAAAACATCACCGCTGTCGTGACCTTTGCAAAAAAGGTTTCCACAACTTTAAGCTCAGCCTGTCACTCTCCGCTGCTGCCTCGATAGGCGCTGTATTCGGCGCACAAGTTGGCGTATCTCTCGACGGTGAATGGTTCAACCGCATTCTGGCGATCATCATGGCCGGCATGATGATCATCATGTGGAAAGGCAACTTCGGCAAAGGTGTCAAAAAACAAGGTGGCGAAGAACCGCAACGGCTCGTGCTAGGTCATATCCTGATGATTGGCGCCGGCTTCTGGGGTGGTTTTATTCAAATTGGTGTTGGCTTTATCTTGATGCCGATTCTGCACCGCGTGATGGGGCTAAATCTTGTCCTGACCAATGTTTATAAGGTGTTTGTGATCTTGATCTACACCTTTGTCGCTTTAGCGGTATTTGCCAGCCAGTTACAGCTTGAATGGTTTGTCGGACTATCCTTAGCACTGGGTAACGCTGTTGGCGGTTATTTAGGTGCCCAAACCACTATCACAAAGGGTGAAAATTGGATTAGATGGACACTTAACATCGCCCTAGTCGCCTTTATCATTAAGCTATTGTTTTTCTGATACATCTGAGCGGTAATAACGCTATCTAAACGCGCTATCGCGGAGAAATTATGTTGTCCTCAAAACGCTTCCAACTTGGAGCGGTATTGATAGCGGTTTTTGTTGTTTTGACTTACTGGGTCATGCAGACAGAGCCGCCCAAGAAAAAGCCAAAAGCCAAGCCCGTTACCCCAAGCGTTACCGCGATTAAAAACGAAGCCGGTAACCATGCTTTAGAGCTACTTGCTTATGGCAGCGTGATACCCGCCGAGTTGATCACCCTCGAAGCACAGGCAAAAGGTCAGTTGATTGCTCTGCACCGTGACTTTGAACCAGGCGGTCAGATTGCGCGTGGCGAAACATTCTATTCCATCGATGATCGTGAATATCAATTAAACGTCGATGCAGCCAATGCAGCTTTGAAGAAAGCCCAAGCTGATATCGCAATGGAAACCGCGCAACGAAAAGTTGCTGAGAAAGATTTAGAGATTCTAAGCAAACGCATGCAGCTATCTGACGAGTCTAAGCAGTTAGCCCTGCGTCTACCGCAACAACGCCAAGCGGAAGCTACACTAGCAAGCGCACAACGTCAGCTTAAACAAGCTCAACTCGATCTATCGCACACCCAACGCCAAATCGAAACCGATGTGGTGGTGGTTGAGCGTAAGAAAGTGATCGGCGATACCGTTTCTATCGGTGATGAAATTGGCAGCGTGGCACGTGCTGATCGTTACTGGGTGGAGTTACGACTCCCCACCGATCGTATCGCTAAGATACAGCCACGTACCAATTCAAAAGGCTCTCACGTTAACCTCAAGGCCAACGGCATTGATTACCAAGGTGAGCTCATTCGTATTCACCCCCAGATTGATAGTGATAGCCGTTTAGCAAAAGTGATCGTTGAGATTAATCAACCGCTAACGCAATCAAGCCGCCCTCTTCTGCTGGGCACTTATGTTGAAGCGAAAATCATGCAGCAACCGATCGGTAATGCAGTAAAACTGCCACGCGAAGCGCTGACCAGCGATAGTCGTGTTTGGGGTGTTGATAACAACAAACTGCTACAAATCACACCTGTTACATTGTTGGATATCGATAATGCGCATGCTTACATTGAAGCACCTGCTGGGCTAACTCACCTGCTGACCAAGTTACCTGGCTCACTCAGCCCCGGTACCATTGTGAGTGTTAAGACTAACCCATGAGTGCTCAACGCCAAGGCATTATCGAATGGTTTGCTACCAACTCTATTGCAGCCAACTTATTAATGGCCGCCTTAGTCATGGGTGGCATCCTTGGCTTTATTGATCTCAAGCAACAATACCTACCGACATTTGAGGCGGACCAAATCACCGTATCCGTTACCTATAACGGCGCGAGCCCCGAAGAGGTCGAGAAAGGCATTATCTTGCCTATTGAGCAAGCACTCAGCAGCATCATTGGTATCGATCAACTAACTGCTAACGCTCAAGAAGGCAAAGGTGAGGTTTTAGCCAAACTTGAGAATGACGCTGATAGACAACAACTACTGCAAGATATTCGAAATGCCGTTGCGCGTATTACGCAATTTCCGACAGAAGCAGATCAAGCCAAAGTCGCTTTAAGAGGTCATGAGTTTTCGATTATCAGCATTGGAGTTGCTGCAGACTTTTCTAAACCTGAATTATTTGCATTGAGTGAACGTATCCGCCGCGTTCTGTTAGACGTTAAAGGCGTATCTCGAGTTGAAGCAGTAGGCGCTCTTGCACCTGAGATCGGCATTGAAATAGACCCTGTTCGTTTACTCGAACAAGAACTCACTATCGCCGATATCACCAATATGCTCAGAGAAGCGGTTCGTGATGTCCCTGGTGGCCTAGTCTCTACGCAAGATGGCGAGGTCGTCTTGCGTACCTTAGGACGGCGAGACAATGCCATCGCCTACGGTGACATCCCAATCAAAACTCGAAACGATGGCACGACTGTTTTGTTACGCGATATCGCCAAAGTCACCGATGGATTCGAGGAAAGCAAACAGATATTTCAATTTAATGGTAAGCCCGGCATGCGCTTGGATGTTTATCACGGCGAAAGCGTGCGCCCCATTGCTTTAGCGGAGCGTGTCAAAGAGAGTGTTAAGCAGCTTCAAAATGACTTACCAAAAACCGTAGAACTCAGCATTCAAACAGATCGCTCTGCGCGTTTTTACGAAAGAACAAACATCTTACTAAGTAACGGTCTACAAGGTCTTGCATTAGTTGTGATTGCCCTTGGCATCTTCCTCAATGCAACGACTCGCCTTCTGGGTTGCTGTTTCGATACCGGTGGTGTTCATCGGAAGCTTCACTTTCCTTCCTTTCGCCGGCGTGACATTGAACATGAGCTCAATGTTTGCCTTTATTTTAGCGGTGGGCATTGTTGTTGATGATGCCATCATCGTGGGTGAACACATCTACACCAAACTACAGCAAGGGTTAAAACCTAGCGATGCGGTTCAGCAAGGTGTGCGCGAGATGTTTGTTCCCGTTATGTATGCTGTTGGCACCAACATCATTGCTTTCATTCCATTACTGCTGGTACCTGGTTCAACCGGCGAATTTATGAAATCACTTCCGATTGTTGCTTCCATTGTCTTTGCCATCTCTTTAGCCGAAGCGTTACTGGTACTTCCATCGCATCTCAATCACAAAATCAAAGATGGCAAAGCGAACCATTTATACGCACCTTTTGCTCGAGTTAAACGATTCCATGACGCGATGACTGAGGGCTTGGATCGCTTACGAGATGTGAATTACGCAAAACAGATTCAATGGGTCATCAAAAACCGTTATTTAGTGGTGATCATTTTTGCCGGCTTCCTATCCGTCATCATTGCTTGGTATGAAGCTGGACGCATTGACCTCACTTGGCGTCCTAGCATTCCGGGGAATCGTGTTGATGCTGAAATCGATATGCCCGTCGATGCATCAGTCAAACAAACCTCAGCAACCGTGAGTAAAGTCGAAACAGCCGGTCTTCAAGCTATCGAGAACCTCGGTGGAAAAGAATACCTAAAAAGCTGGTTTACGCGTTCTGGTTGGCGCCGTGCGAACTATGGCGATGTGAATATGTATCTTGTGCCCGATGAGCAACGACCCTTCACTCAAGAGGAATTCTTACGTGAATGGCGACGGGTTTTAGGTGATGTACCCGAGGCCAAATCAATTTTCTTCGAGTACATGGTAGGCCCCGGTGGCAATAAAGAGTTCTCGATTAATCTCTCGCATGTCGATACGAAAATTTTAGAAAGCAGTGCGCGCGAATTGGCTGAACGAATTGGTGAGCTAGAAGGCGTTACCGACGTCAACGACGGTATAGGTCAAGGCAAAAGCCAGTGGGTGTTTAATTTAAGTCCCGTAGGTCGCGCTCTTGGTCTTACTGAACAATCACTAGGTCAACAACTCCGTGACTAGCTACTACGGCGCAGAGGTCGAAAGCCTTTTACGTAATGGTAAAGAAGTCAAAGTGATGGTGAGACTCTCTGAGAGTCATCGCCAATCAATGGCTGATCTACGTGAATTACTCATTCGTACACCAAACGGTGGCCTTATCCCGCTTACCGAAGCTGCCAATATCGACACCGGTCGCGCCTACAGCACCATCAAACGTGAAGATGGGCGACGCATTATTCAGATCACGGCGAGTATCGATAAAGCCAGAGCTAACTCACGTCAGATTCGAGCGCTTGTTGAAAAGACCTTTATTCCTGAGTTATACGCAAATCATCCCGGCCTGAAATGGACCTTTGGTGGTGGTCGACGCGATCGAACAAAAACCTTCGATTACATCTTCAATGGGCTGCTTTGGTCGGCAGTATTAATTTTTGCCTTGATGGCTGCGCTGTTCCGAAGCTACAGCCAAGGCATCATTGTGATGCTAACCATCCCTTTTGCGGTTGCGGGCAGCGTATTGGGGCACATTATCATGGGACATGGCCTTAGTTCGGTCAGTATTTACGGAATGATCGCTTTAGGTGGCTTAGTCGTTAACGGCTCTCTCGTATTAACCGTCAGGATGAATGAGCTAAAAGATTTGCCTGCACTTGAAGCGATAAAAACAGCCGCAATGAGCCGTTTCCGCCCGATTTTATTGACCACACTCACCACGACTCTTGGATTAGCACCTATTTTGTTCGAGACCTCTATTCAAGCCAAATTCCTTATCCCAATGGCCATCGCGCTCAGCTTCGGCACCATCATGGGCTTTTTAGTGGTGCTTTATTTGATCCCCGCGATGTACGCGATCCACTCTGAACTTCAGGATCGCTTTTTCCCAAAAGCCAAATAAAAAAACTGCTAATTTTCTAATTTAGGACGATTGTCTTTTATTAAAAATCGTCATGGTGTTCTATAAAAAAGTGCTAGGCTAAATGAAACAAGCATTTAGCGAATTTTTGCACTCTTTTTTAGGTTGAGCGTCCTAAAATGTCAGATTATCTTGATCGACTTCAAAAATCATCCGCCTACCATGGCGTCAATGCACCTTATGTCGAGGATCTTTACGAAAGTTATCTAAAAGATCCGGCAAGCGTTCCTGAAAAATGGCGTGAGCATTTTGACAACCTTCCCCAAGTGAATGGCTTTGGCCCTGAGCATATCGAAGAGTCACATCGCGATATCCAAGCGCAGTTCGCGAAGAAAGCCCAAGGTCGTCGTGCCGTTGTGCTTTCAGGCGGCATGAGTGCTGAAGCTGCAGAGCGCCAAACCAAAGTCTTACAATTAATCAACGCTTACCGTGTACGTGGTCATCAAAACGCCAAGCTCGATCCGCTTGAGCTGCACAAAACAGTACCCCTCGAAGAGCTCAAGCCTGAGTACTACGGTTTCACCCAAGCAGATATGAAAGAAGTGTTTAACACCGGTTCCTTATTTGCCGCTGAACAAATGCCACTCGGCGAGATCCTCGACCTACTCCGCGAGACCTACACCTCAACGGTAGGCTCTGAGTACATGCACATCACGGATACGGATGAGAAACGTTGGATCCAGCAACGTCTCGAAACCTATCGTGCAAAGCCTGAGATGGATCACTATAAACAGAAGTGGTTACTGCATATGCTGACCGCGGCAGAAGGTATTGAAAAGTACATGCACGCTCGCTTCGTCGGTCAAAAGCGCTTCTCACTAGAAGGTGGCGAATCACTGATTCCCATCCTTGATGAATTAATCTTCCGTGCCGGCAATAACGGTGCTGAAGAAGTGTTGATCGGTATGGCACACCGTGGTCGTCTGAATGTTCTGAGTAATATTTTAGGTAAGCCACCTGGCGAGCATCTTTAAAGAGTTCGAAGGTCAGCGTCACGAGCACAACGAGCGTAGCGTTCTAAGCTCTGGCGATGTCAAATACCACAAAGGTTTTTCGAGTGACTTAGATACCGGTAATGGTCTGGTTCACGTCACACTCGGATTTAACCCATCGCACCTCGAAATCATCAGCCCAGTAATGATTGGTAGCGCGCGTGCACGCCAACAACGCTATGGCGATAAAGAAGGCGACATGATCATCCCCATCAGCATACACGGCGATGCTGCCTTCGCAGGTCAAGGTGTGGTGATGGAAACCTTCAACATGTCACAGGTACGTGGCTATGCCGTTGGCGGCACGATACATATTGTTGTGAATAACCAAATCGGCTTCACCACCTCGAATGCTTTGATAGCCGCTCTCGACCCATTACTGCACTGATGTCGCCAAGATGGTTCAAGCACCGATCTTCCACGTCAATGGTGATGATCCAGAAGCGGTTATCTTTGTCACTCGTCTAGCGTTCGACTATCGCAAGCGCTTCCATAAAGACGTGGTGATCGACTTAGTCTGTTATCGCCGCCATGGTCACAACGAAGCCGACGAGCCTGCGGTAACCCAGCCAAGCATGTACAAAAACATCCGCAGTCGCGAAACCACCCGCGCCTTGTATGCCAACAAGCTAGCTGAGCAAGGGCGTTATCGATGCTGACTTTGCGCAAAAGAAAGTCAGCGACCTGCGTGAACGCTTTGAAGCCGGACGAATGTGTTGGTCGCGCCACCGAAGATGACCTTGAAGGTCGCATCTTGGTGGATTGGGAAAAATACAAAGGCGCCACCTGGGAGTCTCCTGCTAAAACCGCGGTTAAAACGGCTCGCATTGCTGCATTAGCGGGAAAGATCTTCACCCCACCTGCTGGCTTCCCAGTCCACCCGCGTGTTGAAAAGATTCTTTCTGATCGTCAAGCCATGGCAAACGGTGACAAGCTGATCGACTGGGGCTTTGCAGAGAACATGGCGTATGCCTGCCTACTTGATATGGGCTATCCGGTTCGCTTATCGGGTCAAGACTGTCGTCGCGGCACCTTCTTCCATCGCCATGCGATGTGGCGTAATCAAGAGACTGGCGAAAGCTATGTCTCATTGCGTGAGATCCGTGAAGACCAACCTAACTTCACCGTTATCGATTCGGTCCTTTCTGAAGAAGCGGTACTTGCCTTTGAATATGGCTATGCAACCGCTGAACCCAACACACTGACCATTTGGGAAGCTCAGTTCGGTGACTTCGCTAACGGCGCACAAGTGGTGATCGACCAATTCATCAGCTCAGCTGGCGCTAAGTGGGGCTTGTACTGTGGTTTAACCATGTTGCTACCCCACGGTTACGAAGGCCAAGGTCCAGAGCATTCATCAGCACGTATCGAGCGTTACATGCAGCTATGTGCTGAGCACAACATGCAAGTGTGTATTCCAAGTACACCAGCACAAATCTTCCACTTATTGATGCGTCAGATGATTCGACCCTTCCGTCACCCACTGATCGTTTTCTCACCAAAGAGTATTTTGCGTAATCCATTGGCTACCTCGCCTTTGGAAAGCTTAAGCCATGGTGAATTCGAAACCGTCATTGACGAGATCGATCCAATCGAAGCAGAACAAGTCACTCGTGTAGTGATGTGTAGCGGCAAGGTTTATTACGACCTACTGCAAGCTCGTCGCAGCCGCGAGTTACAACACGTAGCCATCGTTCGTATCGAACAGCTTTACCCCTTCCCACATGACCGTGTGGCTGAAGTGGTTGGTCAATACATTAACGCCGAGCAATTCATCTGGTGCCAAGAAGAGCCACAAAACCAAGGCGCTTGGGATCAAATCAAACACCGTTTTGCTTGGCTGCATGAAAGCGGCTTATCGTGCGCAATATGCAGGCCGTAAATCTGCCGCAGCACCAGCAACCGGCTATTCAAAAGTTCACCAAGAAGAGCAAGATCAACTGATCGACGACGCACTCACCGGCGAAGTTAATCGCGAAATGGACCTGAGAGGATAAACATGACTGATGTTCGCGTACCTACCCTGCCTGAATCTGTAACCGACGCTACGGTACTTACTTGGCACAAGAAACCCGGTGATCCTGTATCCCGTGATGAAAACCTACTCGATCTAGAAACCGACAAGGTTGTGCTTGAAGTGCCATCTCCTATCGATGGCGTACTCACCGAGATCAAAGCCGAAGAAGGCGCAGTGGTCACGTCAGATGACATCCTTGCGATTCTGACCGAAGGTGCGGTCGCTGCTGCAGCGGCTGCTGCTAGTGAACCCGCTGCAGAAGCGCCGGCAGAATCAGATGATGACCCTATCCTCACGCCTGCGGTTCGTCGCTTAGTTAAAGAGATGAATATTGACCCTTCACAAGTGACCGGCACCGGTAAAGAAGGTCGCATCCTCAAATCAGATGTGATGCGTTATCTCGACGAGCAAAAGAATCAATCTGCTGAAGCGAAAGAAGCCAAAGCAGCCGCTAGCGCAGCACCGGATGACATCGCCCTTGGTCCTCGTGATGAGAAGCGTGTGCCAATGAGCCGTCTGCGTGCACGTGTCGCTGAACGTTTGCTCGAAGCACAAGCCAATGCAGCGATTCTGACTACCTTTAACGAAGTCGATCTGCAAAACGTGATCGAGCTACGTAAGAAGTACAAAGATCAGTTCGAGAAGCAACACGATACCCGCCTAGGCTTTATGTCGTTCTTCGTCAAAGCAGCTGTTGAAGCGTTGAAGAAATTCCCGGCAGTTAATGCGTCGATTGATGGCGATGAGATCGTCTATCACAACTACTTTGATATCGGCATCGCGGTGGGCTCACCACGTGGCTTAGTCGTTCCGATCTTGCGTGATGCTGATCAAATGAGCTTTGCCGAGATCGAAGCGCGCATTCGTGAATATGGCGAGAAAGCGCGTGATGGCAGCTTGAGCTATGACGACCTGACCGGCGGCACCTTCACCATTTCGAATGGTGGTGTGTACGGCTCGATGCTCTCTACTCCGATTCTTAATCCACCGCAAAGCGCGATTCTTAGGTATGCACAACATTGTTGAGCGTCCCGTTGTGGTGAATGGTGAGATCGTGATTCGTCCGATGATGTATCTAGCCTTGTCATATGACCATCGCATCATTGACGGTCGCGAGTCAGTGCAAACACTCGTCACTATCAAAGAGCTACTCGAAGATCCGGCACGCCTGATGCTTCAAGTGTAAAATCCTATTTAAGCAGTCTTTCTACGGCCTCCTTGTGAGGCCGTCTTGTCTTTAGAGAACATAACTATGACTACCATTAAGCAAGACGATCTGATTCAAAGCGTCGCTGATGCCCTGCAATACATCTCCTACTACCACTCTGTGGATTACATCCAAGCCGTAGGGCGCGCCTATGATCGTGAGGAATCACCTGCCGCAAAAGATGCCTTAGCGCAGATCATCACCAACTCACGCATGTGTGCAGAAGGTCATCGTCCGATCTGCCAAGACACAGGCGCCGTGGTTGCGTTTGTAAAGATTGGTATGGAATGTCGCTTTGAAGGCAACATGTCACTTAATGACATGATCAATGAAGGTGTGCGTCAGGCGTATATGCATCCTGATAACAAACTACGCGCTTCTATGGTGAATCCACCGATCGGAAAGCGCGTGAATACGCGCGATAACACCCCAGCGATCATTTATCACGAGCTGGTACCGGGCAATAAAGTTGAGATCGGTTTAGCAGCCAAAGGTGGTGGCTCTGAAAACAAGTCAAAGTTCACCGTGATGAATCCAAGCGACAGCTTAGTCGACTGGGTGGTTAAAACCTTACCCACCATGGGCGCCGGTTGGTGTCCACCAGGCATCTTAGGTATTGGTATTGGCGGTACTGCTGAGAAAGCCATGTTACTCGCCAAAGAATCACTGATGTCACACATCGATATGCACGAGATTCAAGAGCGCGGCCCGAAAGATGAGATTGAAGAACTTCGTCTTGAGATCTACAACCGCGTTAACGATCTCGGTATCGGCGCACAAGGTCTAGGCGGCTTAACGACCGTCGTGGATGTCAAAATCAACACCTACCCAACGCATGCCGCCTCATTACCGGTAGCGATGATTCCTAACTGTGCCGCGACGCGCCACGTCGAATTCGAGCTCGACGGTTCAGGCCCTGCAGTACTCGAGCCACCTAAGCTTGAAGACTGGCCAGATGTTACGTGGACCGCTTCTACCGAATCTAAGCGTGTTGATCTAAATAACTTAACGCCAGAAGAAGTGGCGAGCTGGAAGCCAGGTGAAACCTTATTGCTTAACGGCAAGCTACTCACCGGTCGTGATGCAGCACACAAGCGCATCCAAGAGTTACTCGAAAGCGGTGAAGGACTACCTGAGAATGTCGACTTCACTAATCGCCTGATCTACTACGTAGGCCCTGTCGATCCTGTGCGTGATGAAGCTGTTGGCCCTGCAGGTCCGACCACCTCAACACGCATGGATAAGTTCACCGAGATGATGCTGAGCAAGACTGGCTTGATCGGCATGGTCGGTAAAGCAGAGCGCGGTCCCGTAGCGATTGAATCAATCAAGAAACATAAAGCGGCCTATTTGATGGCCGTTGGTGGCGCAGCTTACCTAGTCTCACAAGCAATCAAGAGCGCCAAAGTCTTAGCATTTGAAGATCTTGGTATGGAAGCGATCTACGAATTTGATGTGGTCGATATGCCTGTCACCGTAGCTGTCGATAGCACCGGCATTTCTGCGCACATCACCGGTCCTGCTGAATGGTCAGTTAAAATTGCTGACATGAAGAAGTAATCGCCTAACGTTTTGGCTTACCTCTTCACACTCATTGTCTTTATCTTTGTTGGCGCTGATAGCTCAGCGCCTTCACTGGTCGCTAATGATGTGATCGTTGAAAGACTGAGTGGTAAAACTGCACATTGCATCAAAACCAAAGACAACACTGACTGCGATACCTATTTCGCCAAGAACGGCGATGTCGAACGCTATACCTTTAACGATAAAAAGTTTCGTTATGGCACTTGGCGAGTCGATGGCGTAAGTAAGCTGAATATCCAATGGACGAACAAAGACACACCTTGGGTCTTTGATGTTATCGAACAAGCCAACGGTGACTGGCACCTCAGCTGGCATGGCAACGTGAAAGGCATTATTGATGGGGTTAAGGATGGCAATACGCTGCCTTCAAAATAATCGACTAACGCGACCGTGAAATCGACCACACGCCATACATAGCCACCGCCATCATCACCAACAAGCCACCAACAATAACACCGACCCCAGGATATTCACTGAATATACCCCAAGCAACGATAGGCGCTAAGGCCGCTTCCAACAGCATAAATAGCGTCACCACACTCCCTTTGGTATAGCGAGCCGCTTGAGCTAACGCACTCACTGCGATGGCCAAGGTGACACCATGAAGCAGATATAACGCCGGCTTGTGTAAAAAGAATTGGAATGGATCGATAAACATCACCAACACCGTCCCAGAAAGCAACAAACCGATTGAGAGAGCCGGTAACATGGATCTTACCTTCTCTTTTCGCGCCAAGGTCACAGAGATACTGAAACCCAACATGGTGATAAAGGCCATCGCATTTCCAAAAGCGCTATTGAGACTTGAGGTGTTGGAGTGAAATGCAATTAATCCGAGACCTAACAGCACAAAGACCATGACGGCACCAAACGCCTTATCAACATCATCATTTAGAAAAACCTTGCCTAGAATTGCCGTGAATACGGGCATCGCAGCCAAGATATACAACACACTAGCAATACCGGTGTTGCTAATCGCGATAACAAAACTGATCGACGATACCGATACGCAAATGGCATACCAAACACCAACTTTGCTGATCGCTGAAAAGGTTTTTTGCGCAGAACCCTTTGATTTCACCAACAATATGAGCGCTATCGCTAAACCCGCGATGACATTGCGCCAGAATGCTGTGACTAAGCCATCACCATCGATCAAGCGAACATAGATCGAATCTGGAACGATAAACATCGCACCTGTAAATGCCAGTAAGGCACCTTTGGTTTCAGCTTTCAGGTTAAGGCTCATGCAGCGTATTTATGCATAAAAAAGCCTGCTGCTGCAGGCTTTGTTGTTATTGTGATGAATAGCTTTGCAGTCGCTTACCGTAGGACTGGCTTATACGATCAAAAATAATCGCTAGTGCCACAATTGCAAGTCCATTAAAGACACCCATCGCTAGATAACCATTAGAAATCGCTTTCAATACTGGCTGACCTAAGCCTGTAACACCGATCATCGCAGCAATAACGACCATGGCGAGGGACATCATGATGGTCTGGTTAACACCTGCGAAAATATTAGGTAGTGCGAGTGGAATCTGCACTTTAATCAATCGCTGCCAAGCACTTGCACCAAACGCATCTGCCGCTTCGAGCACTTCTCGATCCACCATGCGGATACCAAGGTTCGTCAGTCGAATCATCGGTGGTATTGCGTAGACCACCACCGCAATCAAGCCAGCCACTTTTCCAATTCCTAGCAACATGACAACAGGGATCAAATAGACAAAACTTGGGATCGTCTGCATGATATCCAATACCGGCGTAATGATTGCTTGAGCGCGATCCGAGCGAGACATAAGTATACCGAGCGGCATACCTAACAAGATACAGAGCAAAGTACACACCACGATAATACTCACGGTACTCATGGTGTCTTCCCACATGCCCAGGTAACCGATCAGAAACATACTGATTGCAGTACCAATCACAAGCTTCCAACTACGGCTTGCAAACCACGCCGCCACACACAGCAAGCCAATAATGATGGGCCAAGGTGTCGCTAATAAAAGCTTTTCTAACCAAACAAGAAACTGCAACAATGGATCAAAGAAGTTCTCAATATTGTCACCGTACTCACGTGTGAAATTCTTAAAACTCTCATCAATACCCTTTCTTAGATCTCGCAAGTCACCGCGACCTAACGAAGGGAAATCTACTAACCAATCCATACGTTCTTCTCGATATAAATAAAGAGGGGCATCCGAAGATACCCCTCAATCTTAAGCATAGCTACTGAATTACAGTGCTTTTTTGATGCGCTTAGCTGCGTCTGGCGTTACCCACTTAGACCAAACCGCTTCTTCGTTCAGCAAGAACTCAATCGCGCCGTCTTCACCTGATGCTTGATTTGCATCCATGTATTTTAGGTATTTACCTAACTCAGGAACCGTCAATGCACGATTCTTTACGTAATCAGCAGCTGCTGGTGAGTTCTTAATGAAATCACCTTGTGCCAAGCTAACCACTTCAGATTCTGTCCAACGTGAACGCTTAGGGTTTTTACACTCGCTAACACCTAGAGCAATACAGTTGTTCCAATGATCAGCATCAAAGCCTGAATTGAAATCTACTGGCTGTAGGTTGTACTTACCGATTGGCACAGTTGGTGCCCAGTAGTAACCGAAGAAAGATGAACCACGCTCACCCGCTTTAGCAATTACACCTTTCATTGCTGCACCCGAACCTGGCTCGATCATCTTCCAACCCTTGGTTTCCATGTCGAATGCACGGAACAAGTTGTTGTTTGATTTCTGACAACCCCAACCTGATGGGCAGTTTAAGAAACCACCTTTGCTCTTATCTTCAGGATGTGGGAACAAGTCTGGACGTGCCAGTACATCATCAACTGTTTTTAGCTCAGGATGTTTTTTTGCGGTGACAGGGTCAATCCACCAACCCTCACCCGCACCTTTGATTGGCGCTGGGTTCAGACGGATCAAACGACCTTCCGCTTCAGCCGCATCAATCAAGGTCTTACTTGCGTTAGCCCAAACCTCTGAAGCGAAATCAGGCGTACCTTTCTCGTTCATTGAAGTAATTTGGGGTGTAGTACCTGCAGTTAGGTAAGACACATCACAACCGTAACCTTCCTTAAGGATGAAGCCATCCAAGCGCGCAAGGAACTCACCGCTCGCCCAGTTCATTTCACCGATGACAACATCACCACAATCTGCTGCTTGCGCATTGGAGCCCATCAGTAATGCTGATACAGCGAGCGCTAAACCTAAAATCTTTTTCATTTCTCTCTCCATCCTCGGAAATTATTCTTCGTGTACTAAGTGCTTCTGGAGTTTAACGAAACGCTCAACAAATCTCTAATCCATTACCAAAGTGGTCAAAATTTGTTCAAAAAGCAATAAGAAAGCATATTTTTGCTGTGTTAAACTCGCGCCACCTAAAAAGTGAGCGGATTCAATTAACCTCTTAACAGTGTGTTAATTAATTAGATGACGAAGTAGTTTGATATTTCGACTAAACCACTCCATCTCTGGCGATGGCTGCTGTTTCTCAGCTCTGGCGCCTCAAAGACACAATGTAAAACTTTGGAGAACTCCATGAAATTAGTTAAGAGCGTTTTGAGCGCTTCAATTCTTGCGGCTTCAGCACAATCAGCCGTTGCAGTCGAAATTGACCCATATGCGAGCCTGCGCGCTAACGTCATTGGCGATGCCGGTAATGAAGAGTGGTCTGACGCATATGGTCGTGCAGGTATCACACTTCAGAAGAAGTAAATGGGCTCAACGTTACCTATAATTTCGAAGCAAAATATGACGTCACTCAAGAAGCTAACAACAATCTTAAGTGATGGTCGTATTCGTCAAATCAATCTAAAGGTTGCAGGCGAGTTCGGCTCAATTGCAATCGGCAAAACATGGTCTCCTTTCTACAATGCTCTGGTTTGGGGTACTGGCTCCGATCGCTTCAACGGCACTTACTCTGGTTACCAAACACCTCTTGCGCAAGCACGTCGAGACCAAACTCTTACTTACACCGCTCCGGCCTACAATGGTATTAATTTAGCTGTTGCTGTAAGCGACTCAGGCTCTGATAACCATAAGGATATTGCTGCTACTTACGCTCTTAATGACGAAATCACTCTTGCCGCGGGCTTTACAAATGGTGACTCAACAGCAAGCAAAGACAAAGGCTTAGGTATTCGTTACACCAAAGATGAGTGGACAATGACACTGAACCACATGGAAGCTAACAATGGTGCAACTGACTACACCAATGCATACGTTGGTTATGCAATTGATGATAAAAACTATGTTGGCGCTCATCTTTCCGAGGTAAGCAACACAACAGCTAGCAACCCATTCACTTTAGGTTACACTCACAAGTACAACGATGATCTTAAAGTATTTGTTGAGTATTACGATGCGATGACAATGGTAGTGAATACCCATCAATTGGTTTCCACTACAGCCTCTAATCACTTTAAATCTTAAGTGACTTATAAGCCGGGCTCTGCCCGGCTTTTTGGGTATGACGACCTTACTTACGCTTAAAAATGTCTGCAAAGTCTTTGGTGAATCTCCAAAGAAAGCTCTCAAGCTTTTAGACAAGGGTTTAAGCAAAGACGAAATCCTTGAGAAGACCGGCAACACACTCGGTGTGGTTAACGCCTCGTTTGATATAAATGAAGGCGAGATCTTCGTCATCATGGGTCTTTCAGGCTCAGGCAAATCAACTCTCGTAAGTTTATTTAATCGCTTGATAGAGCCAAGCCGGGGCGAGCTTGTGCTCGAAGGTCAAGATATTGCTAAAGCTAGCAAAAGTGAGCTACGCAAGATCCGTCGCGAGAAAATGAGCATGGTGTTTCAGTCTTTCGCACTGATGCCACATATGTCGGTAATTGAGAACACAGCATTTGGCCTAGAACTCTCTGGCGTAAGCAAAGAAGAACGCAATCAACGTGCACTCGATGCTTTATCTCAGGTGGGCTTAGAAGCCTGGGCCGAAAGCTACCCTTCTGAACTTTCCGGCGGCATGCAACAACGTGTAGGTCTGGCGCGCGCCTTAGCTAATGATCCTAAAATTCTTTTGATGGATGAGGCTTTCTCGGCACTCGATCCTTTGATCCGTACCGAGATGCAGGATGAACTCTTAAAACTCCAACAGAAACATAAGCGCACTATCGTTTTTATTTCGCATGACCTTGATGAAGCCATGCGCATTGGCGACCGTATTGCGATCATGCATGACGGTCGCGTAGTTCAAGTCGGTGCGCCTGAAGAGATTCTAAAAAATCCTGCGGATGATTATGTCAGTTCGTTCTTCCGAGGCGTTGATGTCTCAACTGTTTTAAGTGCGGGCGATATCGCAAGCAAAAAACAAACGACGGTTATTCGTCGTCAAGGTACTGGCATCGAAACCGCGATTATTCAGCTACAAGAAACTGACCGCGAGCACGGCTACCTAGTTAATAACGATTTAACATTCATCGGCATTGTGACCATTGATAGCTTGAAAGATGCACGTAAGCTTGGCGAGTCCATTGAAAAGGCGATCATACAAGGCATCGAACCGATTAAAACGGATCAACCGCTGAATGAACTTTTAGGTGTGGTTGCAGATGCACCTTATGGTCCACCTATTATTGATGATGAACGAGTCTTGAAAGGCGCATTAACGAGAGCAAGCCTACTTAGGGTTCTAGATTCAGAAAGCTAAGCCTTTTCTTTTCCGTCTATATGCTTTTCAACCGTTTCTGGCAAGACGGTAATCGAGCCACTAGCAAGTACAGGTGATGCGTCAATATCTTCTGCATTCATCATTTCAGCTATACGTTGTAATGATGATAAAAGCTGCATCTTTTCCCAATCTTTCAAATCACCCAATCGCTTTTCAAAACGCTCTTGCAACAAAGGCAGCGATTGCTTTACGAGGACTTCCGCATCAGGAGTTGCTTTGATCAGCTGACGACGTTTATCTGAATCATCTTGCTTACGCGTAATCAGATTACGTGACTCAAGTCGCTTAAGAATATCGGTAATAGTTGCTTGGCTAAGACTCACGCGATTAGCGAGCTGACTACCGGTTAATTCACCTTCACGAACAAGCTCACTCAAAATAACTGCCTGTGGCCCCGTTAAACCATAGGTTGTCGCCAAGTGACGAGAATGCTGATCAATCGCACGAATAACACGGCGAAGTGAAATCAAAATCTCTTCAGTAACTGAGGCGACTTCTGGCATATCAATAGTGTAGCTTAGAGCTCACGAGTTGCGAGGAACTTGATATTCGGCCAACGCTCTTCAGTCAGCGATAGAGTTCACACGGGTTGGTGCTAAATAAACTAGCTGCTCATCACCATCTAGGGCAAGATTATCGTGCGCTTTATCGCGAAACTTCTGTAGCTCTTTCTCGTCATCACACATGACCCAGCGTGCTAACTGCACTTGAGTCGGCTCAACAATCGCTTCGACGTTGTATTCACCTTTAAGACGATGCACAGCCACTTCAAACTGCAGCACACCGACCGCGCCTAAGAATGATGTCGTTATTCCGCATCGGACGAAACACCTGTGTTGCGCCCTCTTCACAGAGCTGAACCACACCCTTTTGTAGCTGCTTGAGCTTTAGTGGGTCTTTAAGCACCACGCGACGGAAGAGTTCTGGCGCAAAGTAAGGTACACCAGTGTATTTCAACTCTTCGCCATCAGTAAAGGTATCGCCGATTTGAATCGTACCGTGGTTATGTAACCCAATAATATCGCCCGGATACGCATGCTCAACTGCTTTACGCTCGTCCGCTTTGAAGGTTATCGCGTTCGCAATAGTGGTTTGTTTACCGATCCGCACATGCTTCATCTTCATGCCTTGGTTATAGCTACCAGAGCACACACGCATAAAGGCTACGCGGTCACGATGTGCTGGATCCATATTCGCTTGGATCTTGAATACAAAGCCTGAGAACTTATCTTCCGCAGGATCTACGGCACGTTGCACCGCCTCACGCGTGGTTGGTGCTGGCGCATAATCAGCAAATGCATCAAGCAACTCTTCGACACCAAAGTTATTGATCGCAGAGCCAAACAAAACAGGCGTCATTTCACCGCGAAGGTAGGCATCATGATCAAACTCATGACTTGCACCACGCACAAGCTCAATCTCGTCGACGAGCTCATCAACCATATCGCCTAACAGTTCACGTAAACGTGGACTATCGAGACCTTGGATCTTTTCACCGCTTTGTTTTTTACCGCCATGTTCTGCGTCATACAGATGAACGGTTTCATCACGCAAATCGATAACACCTTTGAGACGCTTACCCATGCCAATCGGCCAAGTGATTGGTGCGCACTTAATCTTGAGTACCTCTTCAACCTCATCGAGTAGCTCGATAGGCTCACGACCTTCACGGTCGAGCTTGTTGATAAAGGTAATAATCGGAGTATCGCGGAGACGACAAACATCCATCAATTTGATGGTGCGTTCCTCTACACCCTTTGCCACGTCGATCACCATCAAGGCAGAGTCAACGGCGGTGAGTGTGCGGTAGGTATCTTCTGAGAAGTCTTCGTGTCCCGGGGTATCGAGCAGGTTCATCACACGACCTTTATGCGGGAACTGCATCACCGATGAGGTCACTGAGATACCACGTTCTTTCTCGAGCTCCATCCAGTCTGAAGTCGCATGACGAGCGGCTTTACGGCCTTTAACCGTACCAGCAAGCTGAATCGCACCCCCGAATAACAGCAACTTTTCAGTCAGGGTGGTTTTACCGGCGTCCGGGTGCGAAATGATCGCAAAGGTGCGGCGTTTTTCGATTTCTGCGCGTAGTTCAGCCATTTCTCGAGAAAGGGTCGGAGATTAAACGCGCGATTATACGCGATCAGAGCAAGGGCTTGGCGTAGACGATCGCATCTTCGCGATCATACGTGTCATGTGGGTAGTAGCCAGGGCGCTGACCAACCTCGCAAAAGCCTTCTGATTCGTAGAGCACTTTGGCAGCTTCGTTCGATTGGCGAACTTCAAGGAATAAGGTGTCGGCACTTTCTTCGAGTGCAATACGGATCATGCGATGGAGCAATTTACGACCGACGCCCTGCCCTTGTTCACTTGGAATAACAGCAATATTCAGCAGATGCGCTTCACCAACGGCAGCTGACATCACCGCGTGACCAATCAGCTCACCATCACGCTCGGCAACGATGCAGCGGTATTTCACTTTTAAGCAATCGTGCAGAATATTTTTGGTCCATGGATGTGTGTATGAGGCGACTTCGTTTTTAAACACAGCATCCAAGTCATCGAGCTGCATAGCACGCAGTCGAACTAATGGCGTTTTTAGCTGTGCGCTCATTAGCTTAAGCCTAGCTTCGCCATGACTTGTTGCAGATCACCCCATGCCGCTTTCTTCTCTTCGGGCTTACGCAAGAGATACGCTGGGTGATAGGTCACCATCACTGGGATGTGATCGGCAGTGTTAAACCACTGACCTCTCGCTTCGGTAACTTTGAGCTTTTGATTGAGCACACCCAGTGCCGCTAAATTACCAAAGGCCAAAATACACTCGGGCTTTTGTTCTGCGATTTGTTGTTGCAGGTGCTTAAAACAGGTCTTTGACTCTGCGACGTGCGGTTGGCGATTTTCTGGTGGGCGACATTTCACCGCAGGCGTGTAAAACACCTCATCGGTCGACAGCTTCATAGCTTGCAGCATCTTCTCGAGCAATTCACCGGCAGCACCACGGTACATCTGAGCACTGCTATCTTCTTCTTCGCTTGGCACATCACCCACAATCATTAATCGAGGCGAAGCTTTACCTTGCCCGATCAATACATGCTGACGGGTTTCACTGAGGACACATTGGGTACAAGAAGAAAGGTCGAATGCCTCAACAGACATTGTAGCTGCGGCTTGTTCAACAATCGGTATATCAACTACCTCAGGCACCGATGTGCGGTCGAGCCACACATCGATACCCATGGCATTGAGATACGCTAGACGCCGCTGATCCATGACTCTCTCGCGGCCCGTGTTTTACACGTCGCCTTGAGGATGCGCCTTATCAACCGCTTGCATCAGTTTATTGATGCCGTTGATGTACGCCTTAGCCGAGGCCACAACGATATCAGTATCAGCGCCCTGACCATTGATCAGACGACCGGCTTTTTCCAGACGAACCGTGACCTCACCTTGTGAGTCGGTACCGCTGGTGATGTTATTCACTGAGTACAACTTGAGATCAGAACCAGAATCGATCAGTGCTTCAATTGCACGGTAGGCCGCATCAACTGGACCACTACCCTCTGATGAGATGCTTTTCTCTTCGCCATCAACGGTAATGGTGATATCTGCCACTGGCGTCTCGCCGGTTTCTGAACGGGCTTTCAATGACACAAGCTTTACGCGCTCGCTGATCTCTTCAGCACCTTTATCCGTCACCAAGGCTTGTAAGTCTTCGTCGAATATTTCGTGTTTCTTATCCGCCAAATCCTTAAAGCGCTTAAAAGCTTCGTTCAAGGCTTCTTCAGTACCTAAATCGATACCCAACTCTTCTAAGCGTGCACGGAAAGCGTTACGGCCTGAGTGCTTACCCATAACCATACGGTTAGCTGACCAGCCCACATCCTCAGCGCGCATGATCTCGTAAGTTTCACGGTGTTTAAGTACGCCGTCTTGGTGAATGCCTGATTCGTGTGCAAACGCATTCGCACCCACAATCGCCTTATTAGGCTGCACTGGGAAACCAGTGATATTGGAGACCAAACGTGAGCACGTCACGATTTGCGAGGTATCCAAGTTGGTATCACAACCAAAGATATCCTGACGGGTACGTACCGCCATCACGATCTCTTCCAAAGACGCGTTACCTGCACGTTCACCCAAACCGTTGATCGTACATTCCACTTGGCGAGCACCGGCATTAACCGCAGCCAAAGAGTTAGCCACAGCCAAACCTAAGTCGTTATGACAATGCACGGAGAAGATCGCTTTATCCGAGTTAGGGATTCGCTCAATCAGGGTACGCAAGGTGTTACCAAACTGATCAGGGATGTTGTAGCCCACCGTGTCTGGCACGTTAATCGTAGTAGCACCCGCATCGATAACCGCTTCGAAGATACGACATAAGAAGTCGATCTCTGAACGACCTGCGTCCTCTGCTGAGAACTCAACGTTATCGGTGTATTTAAGCGCGTGTTTGACTGCCCATACTGCTTGCTCGACCACTTGGTCTGGCTGCATGCGCAACTTTCGCTCCATATGGATAGGCGATGTTGCGATAAAGGTATGGATACGACCTGAGTTAGCTTTCTTCAGCGCTTCACCCGCACGATCAATATCGGCCTCAAGTGCACGCGCCAAGCCACAGACTGTTGAATCTTTTACTGTCTCTGCGACAGCTTTAACTGATTCGAAGTCACCAGGACTGGCAATCGGGAAACCCGCTTCGATAACATCAACGCGCATTTTTTCTAAGGCACGTCCGATGCGGATCTTTTCATCCTTGGTCATTGAGGCGCCAGGACTCTGCTCGCCATCTCGCAAGGTGGTATCAAAAATGATTAATTGGTCTTTGCTGCTCATTAGTTGCTCCGTCTGATAACCCTTGGGTCATCTAAGAATTCTAAAAACTGGATTGATGAATATGTGCCTTCATCCAGGCTTTCTCTACGTGCCCCTTAGGGCAGTAGGTTCAGTCGAGCAGACAGGTCTAGACGCTGATCAGTCAAACGACCCATCAGTGCTTGAGCATTCAACAATGAATGGTGCTCGGAACGCATGTCTCAACCTAATAAAACGACAATGTTTGCACTATAGCCTAGCCTAAGTTTGCTTGGCAATCCTAGACTTAGCTGCGTTTTTTGATCCAGCGCCAAGCGGCCAAAACAGGACCTGAAGCGACATACAGCATGAACACGCCGAAGAGCACAATTGGCGGTTCCGAAACCACGATCGCACCAGCAATCATCAAGCCCACAATGGTGATAAAAGGCACTTTGCCCTTCAGGTCGATCTGCTTGAAGCTAGAAAACAGGATGTTGCTGACCATCAGTAGGCCCGCAGAAATGGTCAGAGCAACCATAATGTAAGAAAGCTCATGACCACTCAAACCGTTATCTACCGAAACCCATAGGGCACCGGCCAAAATTGCTGCCGCTGAAGGACTGGGCAGTCCCACAAAGAAACGCTTATCTGCAGTACCAATTTGGGTGTTGAAACGCGCCAAACGCAGCGCCGCACCGGTGGTGTAGATAAAGGCCGCAAGCCAACCGAGCTTACCCAGGTCAGTCATCGCCCACTCGTACATCATGATAGAAGGCGCCAAACCAAAGGCGATCATATCGGAGAGGCTGTCGTATTCAGCGCCGAACGAGGTCTGTGTATTGGTGGCACGTGCCACGCGACCATCGAGACCATCCAGAATCATCGCTACAAAGATGGCGATCGCAGCTTTCTCAAAGTTGCCATCCATCGATGCCAGAACCGCATAGAAACCACTAAACAAAGCAGCCGTGGTGAACAGATTAGGCAGTAAATAGATGCCACGCGGACGCTTAGGTGCCGCTTCGTCTGTTGTGTTCGGTTCTGGGGATTCTGTATTCATAGCCGCAGTATAAAAGAAAAAGGCCGCAACACGTGCGGCCTTTTAACTCGTCTAGAAGTGCAGATTAGTTCTTAGACTTATCTACGATCTTCTGAATCCAAGGCATCATGCCGCGCAACTTCTCACCTGTCTGCTCAATTGGGTGAGCTGCATTCAAACGGCGACGTGCAGTCATCTCTGGATAGTTAGACATACCTTCCAAGATAAACTTCTTCGCGTAATCACCGGTTTGGATGTTACGCAAACACTCACGCATTGCTTCACGAGATTGCTCGTTGATAACGCGCTCGCCAGTTACGTACTCGCCGTACTCAGCATTATTTGAGATTGAGTAGTTCATGTTCGCGATGCCGCCTTCGTACATCAGATCAACGATCAACTTCAGCTCGTGCAAACACTCAAAGTAAGCCATCTCAGGTGCATAGCCAGCTTCGGTCAAGGTTTCGAAACCTGCTTTAACCAACTCAACAGCACCACCACACAATACAGCCTGCTCACCGAACAAGTCAGTTTCAGTCTCATCTTTGAAAGTGGTTTCGATGATACCGGTGCGACCACCACCAATTGCTGATGCGTATGACAAAGCAACTTGCTTAGCTTTGCCAGAAGCGTCTTGTGCAACCGCGATCAAGTCAGGGATACCGCCGCCTTTAGTGAACTCGTTACGTACAGTGTGACCTGGCGCTTTAGGCGCGATCATCACAACGTCGAGGTCTTCCCGAGGAACGATTTGGTTGTAGTGAATCGCAAAACCGTGAGCGAACGCCAAAGTAGCGCCCTGCTTTAGGTTTGGCTCGATCTGATCACGGTACAACTGTGACTGGAACTCATCTGGAGTCAAAACCATTACCAAGTCTGAAGCTGCTACTGAATCTTCAACGGTTGCAACTGACAAACCAGCAGCTTCAGCTTTTGCTGCAGAAGCAGAACCTGGACGCAATGCAACAACGACATCGACACCAGAATCTTTCAGGTTGTTAGCGTGTGCGTGACCCTGTGAGCCGTAGCCCAAAATTGCGACCTTCATCCCTTTGATGATTGAGATGTCACAGTCTTTGTCGTAATAAATGTTTACAGCCATGGGAATACTTCCTGAATCGAAATAAATAAAAGTTAAACAGACAGACGCTTGCCGCCGCGCGCAATGCCTAACGGACCTGAACGCACTGTCTCGATAATAAGATCGCTATCTAGCGATGCGATGAAGGCGTCTAACTTGTCGCCGTCACCTGTCATCTCGATGGTGTAGCTATTCGAGTTGACATCAATAATGTTGCTACGGAAGATATCCGCCAAGCGCTTGAGCTCTTCACGCATTGGACCTTCTGCACGCACTTTGATCATCATCAGTTCGCGCTCGATATGCGGACCTTCAGACAGATCAACTAACTTAACCACATCAACCAACTTATTAAGTTGCTTGGTGATTTGCTCAACGATTTGGTCATCGCCTGTGGTTACCAAGGTCATACGCGACAAAGTCGCATCTTCGGTTGGTGCAACAGTCAGTGATTCGATGTTGTAACCACGCGCACTAAACAAACCTGCAACACGCGACACAGCGCCTGCTTCGTTTTCTAAAAGAATAGAAATGATGTGACGCATTATGCCAACTCCCGATCCGTATCTTGATGCGGTGACAAGTGCATCTCGTGATGACCTTTACCGTTAGCAATCATTGGGTACACGTTTTCTTCTGGGTCGATGATGATGTTCATGAAGACTAGCTTGTCTGTCATGGCAAACGCTTCACGGTAAGCCGCTTCCAAATCACCTGGCTTATCAATCGTCATACCCACGTGACCAAAGCTCTCGGCTAACTTTTGGAAGTCAGGCAAAGCATCAACGTAAGAGTTTGAGTAACGACCATCGTAGAAGAACTCTTGCCACTGGCGAACCATGCCCATGTAGCCGTTGTTCAACAGAATGATCTTGATTGGCAAATCGTATTGCTTACAGGTTGCTAACTCTTGAATACACATCTGAATAGACGCTTCACCGGTAACACACGCAACATGCGCATCTGGGAATGCTTGTTTAACACCCATTGCCGCTGGCAAACCAAAGCCCATGGTGCCAAGACCACCTGAGTTGATCCAACGACGTGGCTTATCAAACGGATAGAACTGCGCCGCAAACATCTGGTGCTGACCAACGTCAGAGGTCAGATAAAACTCATCGTCTTTGGTCACTTTGTACAAAGTTTCCATCGCAAACTGAGGTTTGATCACCTCATCACTCTGGCGATAGCTCAATGACTTCTTAGAGCGCCATTCATCAATCTGTTTCCACCAAGTCTCAAGTGCAGGCTCATCCATTTTCACGTTGAGCTCAGACATCATGTTCAGCATGTCAGTCAACACGCCCTTGACCTGACCTACGATAGGCACATCAACTTGAACCGTCTTAGAGATTGAGGCTGGATCAACATCGATATGAATGATGCGAGCATCAGGGCAGAAACTTGCAAGCTTGCCAGTCACACGGTCATCAAAACGCGCGCCAATAGCGATCAACACGTCTGTTTCGTGCATTGCCATATTGGCTTCGTAAGTACCATGCATGCCGAGCATGCCAAGGAATTTTTCGTCAGTCGCAGGATATGCACCCAAGCCCATCAAAGTGTTGGTGACTGGAAAGTTCGTGCGCTGAATCAATTCGCGAAGTTCATCAGATGCTTCACCCAGAACCACACCACCACCGGTATAAACCACAGGACGCTTCGCTTCCATCATCATGTCGACAGCTTTACGAATCTGACCTAAGTGACCTTTCTCAGCCGGCGCGTAAGAACGCATCTCAACAGCTTGAGAATAGTCGTAAGCAATCTTGATGTTTGGATCGGTAATGTCTTTTGGGATATCGATAACCACAGGACCCGGACGACCTGACATAGCAATGTGGAATGCCTTCTTCATGGTCATCGCGAGATCTTTCAGATCCTTAACCAGGAAGTTGTGCTTAACACATGGACGAGTGATACCAATGGTATCCACCTCTTGGAATGCATCCGAACCGATAACTGGGGTTGGCACCTGACCGGTAATCACGATCAGTGGAATGGAGTCCATGTAAGCGGTAGCAATACCAGTAACTGCATTTGTCGCACCAGGACCTGAAGTTACAAGCGCTACACCTGGCTTACCGGTCGCACGTGCATAGGTATCCGCTGCGTGAGTCGCTGCTTGCTCGTGGCGGACGAGAATGTGACGGACAGATTCCTGCTGAAAAATTGCATCGTAAATATGCAGCACAGCACCGCCTGGGTAACCCCAAACATACTCTACCCCTTCGTCTTTCAAAGACTGAACGACGATCTCAGCACCACTGAGTTCCACGTGTGACCTCCGGTTGGCGGGAATGCCCCGCTAAATCAGGAAAAAATGCCCGGTGAGACCGGGCAATTCGAAACATCGCAAAGTACTGATATTCGCCTGCGAGGTCAATAGTTAGCTGTATTAAAAACCTTAAGGCTTGAGAGAAAAAACGCTCTCAAATCATCGATTTGCGCAAATCAGTCGAGGAGCGAGGACGGCTTATCCTCTGACGCTTGAATTTCGACCTTATCGATCCTCTCAAAACGACTGCTGATTTTGCTCGCCGAGGTGTGAATTTCTCCGACATCTTTTTGCGCCTGATCGATGTGTTTGGAGAGGTTATCCATACGTTTTTGGAAGCGCGAAAAGTCTTCTGCCAAGCGGCGCAGGTGCTCTTGAATGATGTGCATTTGCTTACGCGTTGCGTCATCTTTGAGCACGGCTCGAGCCGTTGTCAGTACCGCCATCAAGGTCGTCGGAGACACCATCCAAACGCGAGCTCGCTGCGATTCGTCGACAAGTTCGGGGAAACTGGCATGAATTTCGGCGAAAATCGCCTCTGAGGGAATAAACATCACCGCACCATCAGCCGTCTCCCCCGCAATCAGGTACTTAATTGAGATATCGTCGATGTGTTTTTTGATGTCTTTTTTGAATTGCGCCGCTGCCGCTGTGCGATCCGCTTCAGCCGCATTGATATCCATCATCCGCTTGTAGCTCTCAAGCGGGAATTTGGCATCGATCGCTACATTACTGGTTGGCTCCGGCAACTTGAGCAGACAGTCCACACGCTTACCGTTAGACAAGGTCGCCTGCATCTCATAGGCACCCGCTGGCAACACATTCGCCACCAAGCCTGAAAGCTGCACCTCACCAAAGGCGCCACGCGAGCGCTTGTCGTTAAGCACTTCTTGCAGACTGACCACGTTGCCCGACAGCTCGGTGATGCGTTTTTGCGCCTCATCGATACGGGTTAAGTGCTCAAGTACCTTGGTAAAAGTCTCGGTGGTTTTCTCAAAACCCACACTCAAACGCTTTTCTACCTGACCACTGATCTCTTTGAGACGCTCATCATTGGTGCGCGTGAGCGATTCGAGTTGTTTATTTTGCAGCTCGGAGGTTTGCTTCATCTCTTGGCGCATCTGCTCACTAAGCAAACCCAAGGTCTTTACCAGTTGTTGCTGCTGATTCTCACGATTCTCAGTTAATGAGTTGCTTATCGCTTGGCGCTGCCCTTCAAAACGTTCAAACATCGCTTCGCGAAGTGCACTCGCATCTTGTTGAGTTTGTTTTTCGATATTGCTGACCTTGTCTGACAAGATCGCTTGAAGCTGCGAGATGGCGTTATGCAGTGCGGTTTGTTGCTGCTCACGAGATTGCTCTATCTTTTTAGCAAGGGCTTCAGGGTCAGCATCGTTATCTGGCGCGCGACGCAACCATGTCGCCAAGCCCGCACCGAGAATGACACCAAGTAAGCCGACGATCGCTGTGATCCAGATTGAGTCCATTAAGCGTTTACCTTGCTTTCCGCATTATTGCTTGGGGATGAACATGCGTAGAATACGCCACTTCCATAGATCTAACGTATCAGATTAAGCATGCGCGTTCACTTGCAGGCACTCGGTTGCCGACTCAATGAGGCCGAACTCGAAACCTGGTCACGAGATTTTCGTGAGCGCGGTATTTCGACCTGCAAGGACGTTGGCGATGCCGACATCATTGTGATCAATACCTGTGCAGTGACCTCAGAGTCGGTAAAAAAGTCACGCAACCTGATTCGTCGCGCACAACGCAACAACCCCAATGCCAAACTCATTATGAGTGGTTGCTATGCCGCCCTCTCAGCTGACCAAGCTGCGGATGAGCTCGGAGTTGATCTGGTTGTAGGCAATCACGAGAAAGATCGACTAGTCGACATCGCTACCTCAGCACTCGAACTACCGACTATGCCGGTATCTGCTCAAGAGCCGGGTGAGGTTTCCTTATTAGAACGCGGTCGTCAGCGTGCTTTTATTAAAGTGCAGGATGGTTGTCGTTACCGTTGCACTTATTGCATCGTGACCATCGCGCGAGGTGAAGAACGCAGCCGACCGCTGGATGAAATACTCGATGAGATCAACGCACTGCATGCCGATGGCATTACTGAAGTCGTTCTAGCTGGCGTGCATCTCGGTGGCTATGGCAGTGATAACGATTCATCACTTTACGCATTAGTTGAGACTGTCCTGGCAAAAACCAGCATTCCACGTATTCGATTAGGTTCAGTAGAACCATGGGATTTGCCGGAAAACTTTTGGGCGCTGTTTAGTAACCCACGTTTGATGCCGCATCTTCACCTACCGATTCAATCAGGTGCTGATAGCGTGCTGCGTCGCATGTCGCGTCGTTGTAAGACGGGTGAGTTCAGCTCTCTGATTGAACAAGCTCGCCAAGCAATTCCTGAATTCAATGTCACCACCGATGTGATCGTCGGCTTCCCTGGCGAAACAGAAGAAGAGTGGCAAGAGACCCTTGCCTTTGTTGAGCTATTGAAGTTTGGACATATTCATATCTTTGCGTTCTCAGCACGTGAAGGCACGAAGGCAGCAACCCTACCTATGCCCATTCCACGTGAGACCAAACGGATTCGCAGTGAACAGCTACATGGCCTTGCTGCGAAACATAAACGCGAAACCTTTGAGCGTTATCTTGGTTGTGAATTTGACGTGCTGTTTGAAGGTCAGAATGAGGATCAGCAGTGGCGCGGTTACACCCCTAACTTTTTGCGCGTTGCTGCTAGCTCAAAAGAGGATCTTGAAAACACGATCCGCAGTGTTCGCATCAACGCTATTAGCGATGATGGCGATCATCTGATTGCAGAGCTGATTTAAATATCCAGATCGACCCAGATCGGTGCGTGATCCGATGGCTTTTCCATACCACGCAAATCGTAAGCAACACCCGCATCTTTAACTTTATCATTCAGCATGGCTGTTGCCAGCAACACATCGATTCGTAAACCACGTTTCGGGTCGGCATCAAAGCCTTTGCTGCGGTAATCAAACCAGCTAAATACGTTATAAACCGATGGATGTACGGTACGGAAGGTGTCATGCAGACCCCAACCTTGCAGACGCTCAAACCACTCGCGCTCTTCTGGCAAGAAACTGCACTTACCATCACGCAGCCAACGCTTCATGTTGCTATCACCGATACCAATGTCAGCATCTTGTGGCGCGATATTCACATCACCGATCACCATTAGGGCTTGCTCAGCTGAATACTGTGACTCGAGTAACGCTTGTAGCTCTTCGTAGAAACGCTTTTTATGCGGAAACTTGGTTTCGTGATCTCGGCTTTCACCTTGTGGAAAGTAACCATTGATTACCGTGAGCTGCTCACCCTGCGGGGTTTTGTAGGTGCCAGTGATTAATCGACGTTGCGCATCATCGTCATCGCTCGGCAAACCCAAAACCGCATCAACCGGCTCTTCTTTCGATAGCAAGGCCACGCCATAGTGCGACTTCTGCCCGTAAAAACGCACGTGATAGCCTATCTCTTGGATCATCTCGAGTGGGAAATCAGGATCATTTACCTTGGTTTCTTGCAGACCAATCACATCAGGGTCGTAGGTATCGCGAAGTGCTTCGAGTTGATGTGGGCGCGCTCGCACGCCATTGATATTAAAAGACACTATGCGCATTACTTCTGCCCCGCTATCTCGAATGTTTCTTTGTAACCCATCTGCTCGCCATGACGATACGCCTGCCCCCAAGCCATCACCTCGTGACCTTGAAGATCTGCCTCGTCATCGAGCGATTGACCACATGGCTGCTGATCGGCAAGCAACTCAACCAAGCCCTTGACCATGCCATTGGCATAACCGCGGTTGTACCAAAGCTGACCATCTTCATGGTTTTCCTGATACGCCGCAGACTCTTCACGCAAGCGAGTGATTAGGTCACACAATTGGCTTATCAGTTCTTCTGGCAATGCAGTCATTGGAAATTCGGGTTACTCTTTTTCTAAATTAGAGTATCAGTCACACCCCAACACATCACCGGAATATCCGTATGCTTTTGAAACAACTTGGCCTCGTTCGACTCGGTCTGCTCGTTTTGAGCATCTTGTGCTACCCCATGGCGTTTTTTGCGGATATGAAGCCTGAGGGGATTGGTATCTTCACTGCCTACATCACCCCGTCAGTCACAGTGATGCTGATTTTTGTCCTCGCACTCGATACGCTGATGAATCGCGTATTCATGATCGAGCGTGAACCTGAGATCACCGCCATGCACCGCACCCGCATGCGTGCAGATTTGCTCGTACTTGCTGGCCTGATTGGCTTTTGGTTCCCGTATTTCCGCTCTATCGGCGCCCTGTAAGTCACAGCCCCAAAAGCCCCGACGCTTGATAGAATTGCGGTTTGTTGTAACTCACAAACCGATCTCTATTCATGCGTACCTCTCAATTCCCGCTGCAAACCCTGAAAGAAGTTCCTGCCGACGCGCAGATCCCTAGCCATCAGCTGATGATGCGTGCGGGCCTGATCCGTAAACTCGCAGCCGGTCTTTACACCTGGATGCCACTCGGCCTTCGCGTGCTACGTAAAGTCGAAGCGATTGTGCGTGACGAGATGAACAAAGCTGGCGCGCTCGAAGTGCTGATGCCTGCGGTTCAACCTGCCGAGTTATGGGAAGAGTCTGGTCGCTGGCAGAAATACGGCGCTGAACTACTTCGCCTGCAAGATCGTCATGGTCGCGACTTCTGCTTTGGCCCAACTCACGAAGAGATCATTACTGATTTGGCGCGCAACGAGCTAAGCAGTTACAAGCAACTACCGATCAACTTTTATCAAATTCAAACCAAGTTCCGTGATGAGCGTCGCCCACGTTTTGGTGTTATGCGCGCACGTGAATTCCTGATGAAAGATGCGTACTCATTCCACGCGAATGCTGAATCACTGCAAGAAACCTACGATGCGATGCATGCAGCTTACTGCGCAGTCTTTGAACGTTGTGGTTTGAACTATCGCCCAGTCGCTGCAGATACCGGCAGCATTGGTGGTAATGCCTCACACGAGTTCCATGTACTTGCGGATGCCGGCGAAGATGCCATCGCCTTCTCAACCGAAAGTGATTACGCCGCTAACGTTGAGCTTGCTGAAGCACTCGCACCGAAAGCGCAAGCGGATGCTGCTAGCGAAGAGATGCGCACGGTTGATACGCCAAACGCAAAAACCATTGATGAGATTGTTGAGCAATTCAAACAACCGATTGAACGCACGGTTAAAACATTGATCGTTCGCGCAAACGAAGAGGCTGACAACGAACTTGTCGCCATCATCATGCGTGGTGATCATGAGCTAAATGAAATCAAAGCGGCTAAGCACCCACTACTCACTGACCCGATTCAAATGGCGACCGAAGAAGAGATTCGTGCTGCGATTGGCGCAGGTCCGGGCTCACTTGGCCCTGCTGGCTTAAAGATGCCAGTCTTAGTCGATCGTGCCGCTGCTGTCGCTAACGACTTCTCAGCGGGTGCTAACGAAGATGGTAAGCACTTCTTTGGTCTTAACTGGGGTCGTGATGTTGAGCTTGGCGAGGTCGTTGATCTACGTAACGTCATCGAAGGTGACCCAAGCCCATGTGGTAAAGGTCAGATCACTATCGCTCGCGGTATCGAAGTCGGTCACATCTTCCAATTAGGTCAGACCTACAGCGAAAAGCTGAACTGCACCGTGTTAGATGAAAACGGTAAATCTATCGTTACCACCATGGGCTGTTATGGCATTGGTGTATCTCGCGTTGTGGGTGCTGCGATTGAGCAACACCATGATGACAACGGCATTGTTTGGCCAACGGCAATGGCGCCATTCCAAGTGACCTTAATCCCCATGAACATGAAGAAGTCTGAGCGCGTTCGTGAAGCTGCTGAAAAGCTCTACAACGAACTGAAAGACGCCGGCATTGATGTGTTGTTTGATGATCGTGATGCTCGACCAGGTGTGATGTTTGCCGACTGCGAACTGATTGGTATTCCACATCGTGTAGTCATCGGTGATCGCAGCTTAGATAACGGCGAAGTTGAGTATCGCGCGCGTACTGCAGACGATAACGAGATGATGCCGCTCGAAGGTTTCGTTGAAACACTGCGCAACAAGATCAACGCAGAACTAACATCTGCTTGATTTAGCAGCCATTTGACACCGCGAGCATCAACAGTAAAACTCGCACCCAATTCAATATAAACAGTGATGTAACAGCATGGAAAAACAAACTCAGAACAGCTACACCCGTGAAGAACTACTGGATTGTGGTCACGGCAAACTTTTTGGTGAAGGTAACGCACAGCTGCCTGTACCGAACATGCTGATGATGGATCGCATCAACTTGATCACTGACGAAGGCGGCTTGCATGGCAAAGGTCAAATCAAAGCCGAGCTCGACATCACTCCTGACCTCTGGTTCTTCGATTGTCACTTCCCTGGCGACCCTGTAATGCCAGGCTGTTTAGGTTTGGACGCTATGTGGCAATGTGTCGGCTTCTACCTCGCTTGGCTAGGTAACCCAGGTCACGGACGTGCCCTTGGAGTTGGTGAGGTTAAATTCACCGGTCAGGTACTCCCCACTGCGAAAAAAGTAACCTACTATTTAGATATCAAGCGTGTAATCGCTCGCAAGCTAGTATTAGGTATCGCAGATGGACGTATGGAAGTGGATGGTCGTGAAATTTACACCGCGCAAGACTTGCGCGTGGGCTTGTTCACCGACACCGGCGGCTTCTAAGCACCCCTTTCTCACAGGGCTAGTCTTACTAGCCCTGCTTTCCTCTTCAGCATTCGCTGAATCTCTCAAAGACGTACTTGAACTTAACGAAGCACCCCCAGGAGTCGTTTTCGAAATCGTCGAAGCCGGCGGTGATAGCTGGTATGCAACTAAACCCATGCTGCTGAAAGCCATCGATAAACTGCACGCTAAGTTTGCAGATCTTGATATCGCTGTGGTGTCACATGGTAGCGAGCAGTTCGCACTGACCAAAAGAAATCAAACCAAATACAAAAGTTTGCACGACACGGTGAAAGACCTTGGTGATAAGAACATCCACGTTCACGTCTGTGGTGTGCATGCTAGTTGGCGCAGCATGACAGCTGAGGACTTCCCAGATTATGTCGATGTCGCACCCTCAGGTCCTGCGCAAATCAATCAGTATCGCGAGTTAGGCTATGTCGTGATTGATGACTATGCGGATTAATGCGTCTTCATAAATGAAGCCATAATCTCAATAACTTCGCCTTCAATACCTAAGTAACCATGGTGTGATTTTCCACCACACACCTTTTTAGGCTTTCCTTTTTTACCACCAGTAACAATCTTTACTTCCACCAAGGGTGCATTAGAAAGTTTTTTTGCAATCCGTAGGATGCCACTTGCTTGTGTTTTGGAACACCCATCTTTCTCATGATGCACAAATAAAGTCGGCACTTTGATTTCTTCCAAATCATATTCGGCCAGACCCCATCCCATACGATTAGATTCAACGATACTCGAAGTCAAAACTATTCCATGTATGTGGTCACTATTACGAACAGAGAAGTTTGTTACCGATTCAGTACCTCTACTAGTACCAACAAGCCAGATTGGTAGGCTATTTTCTTCCTTAATTATCTTTATCAAATCCTTGATATCTGAAGCATGCTCAATTGATCGACGAAAATTGGATTGGAACATCCCTCCCGATTTTCCAGGCTGTTGTTTATCAGAAGGCGCATCCACAGAAATCACGTTAAAACCCTGAGCAGCCATTTGGTCTCTGGTGCGAATCAAAAAGTTTCCATTTAGCCCTTTTGGTCCTTCTTCTGAAGCTTTAATTCGCCCATGACCTCCGGGAAATAAAACAACATTTGCAACAACATCACCCTGCCCCTCAAGGAATAGATATTTAAGTGATTCACCTCGAGTTGTTTGTATTTCGTGAAAAGACTCGCATGAGTAAGCCCAAGTTGAATACAAAAAAGCGCCCACTAAAACCAATAACTTTTTCATGCGACTACCTAGGACAAAATAACTGGGTTTAGTATCTGCTCATTTCCTAGATTTGAGTCATTAAAGTTTTTTTCGAGACATAAAAAAGCCGGCCCAAGGGCCGGCAATATCCATCTGCTTTAGGACAATCAAACAGTCAGATCATCCGCTAGAGAATCTCTGATGTTTTGGGGAATTGGCTCCATAGCGTAGTCATAGTTAGGGTGATCAATACCCATGCTAATAGACGCGCCATCTTTAACCGCTGCAACCATCTCTGGCGTTAGCTCAATACGCATGAAGTGCACTGATGAGGTTTTGGTCTCATCTTCACGCTCTAGATCCTCATCTGAGATCGGGGTCACACGCGCGAAGTCAGCTACCTGAATCCACACATGACGCTCGATACCAATCAAGTTAGCCAAAGCTACTTTGCGCTCTTCTGGGTCTGGAAACTCAACCATGAAGGTTGCTTTCCAGTTATGACCATCTGGAATCAGCGGGTTGTAGGCATCTATCTCTTCTTGAATACCTGCGGCCTCAAAATCTTTTCGATACGTAGCATCTCTTGAATCTGATACTGCATGGTCAGGCGATCTTCAAAATACAAGTTCACGTTTGGACCAATTTGTAGACGACGATTCTTTTTATGTGCCATCACCTGAGCGCGATATTCTGGTCGCATCTCAGCGTACTTTTCTAACGTGTATAAATCATCTCTTGCTAGTTTTTCCATCGTTATCTCCAGTTATCTCGCTTAAATACCGTAAGCAATTCGGGCTAAGGTAATTGGGTGCTTTGGCTCACTGCCATCCCCCAATCCGTTAGCAATTTGGTGACCCGCCATCGCACAGTCACTTGAGTAATAGTTTGGCTCTGCTTTCTTCACACGATTCACTACAGGGCGTGCGATCTTCATTGAGTTCTCGTGGAACTCTTTCTTTACCGCATAAGTACCATCGTGGCCTGAGCAACGCTCAATCATGTCGACCTTGGTATTTGGAATCAGTTCCAAGAACTCACGGGTCTTAGGCCCTATACGCTGCACACGCTGGTGACATGCTGCGTGATACGCAACAACACCCACTTCGCCATTGAAGTCTGTGTTGAGCTTGCCGTGCTTATGACGAAGCATCAGATACTCAAATGGGTCGTACATCGCATCGCGAACCTTCGCCACATCCGGATCATTCGGGAACATCAATGGCAGTTCTTGTTTAAACATCAATACGCAAGAAGGTACTGGCGCGATGATGTCCCAACCCTCATCAACCAATTTAGCTAATGCTGGGATGTTCACCTCTTTAGCAGCTGCCACTGACTCAAGGTCACCGAGCTCAAGCTTCGGCATGCCACAACACTTTTCTTTATCTGCCAAAGTGACAGGAATGTTGTTGTGACGCAGCACCGCAACCAAATCTTCACCTGATTGAGGATCGTTTTTATTGCCGTAACAAGTGGCAAACAAAGCGACCTTACCGGTGGTAGGACCTGCTGGTTCCGCACCTGCACCATCATCAGCGGTAATGCGCTTACGCAAAGGCTTACTGTGGAACTTTGGCAAGGTGGCATTTTTATGCACACCAAAGGTGCTTTCTAAAACGCTACGGAAAGCGCCATTGTTGTTCATGGTGTTCACTACACCAGCAACCACTGGGATGCCTGCGAACTTACCTAAGGTGTCAGTGCTTGAAAGTGTCTTGTCGCGGAAACTCGCGCCTTCTTTCTTAAACTTGACCGCTTTGGCTTGCAGCATCAAATGCGGGAAGTCGAGATCCCACTCGTGTGGTGGCACATAAGGACACTTAGTAAGGAAGCACAGGTCACACAGGTAACACTGATCAACAACCTTCCAATAGTCGGCCTTGTTAACGCCATCGACTTCCATGGTGTCTGACTCGTCTACCAAGTCAAACAATGTTGGGAAAGATTCACATAGGCTTACGCAACGGCGGCAACCGTGGCAAATATCAAACACACGCTCGAGCTCATCGAAGAGTTTGTCTTCGTTATAGAACTCAGGATTGGTCCAATCCAAGTTGTGTCTCGTTGGTGCTTCTAAACTGCCTTCGCGTGACATAGTCATCTTCCTAAAATTTGGGAGTTGGAGAGGTCATAGGACCTCTCCAGAACGAACAATTAGCCGTCCAAGTTATCCAGAGCTTTCTGGAAACGGTTCGCGTGAGAACGCTCAGCTTTCGCTAGGGTCTCGAACCAATCTGCGATCTCGTCGAAACCTTCGTCGCGAGCATCTTTCGCCATACCTGGGTACATGTCGGTGTACTCGTGAGTCTCACCGGCAATTGCCGCTTTCAAGTTGTCAGCGGTGCCACCCATTGGCAAACCAGTTGCTGGATCGCCAGTTTCTTCCAAGTACTCAAGGTGGCCGTGTGCGTGACCGGTTTCACCTTCAGCAGTTGAACGGAAAACAGCTGCTACATCGTTGTAGCCTTCAACGTCTGCTTTTGCTGCGAAGTACAAGTAACGACGGTTAGCTTGTGACTCACCTGCAAATGCGTCTTTTAAGTGTTGTTCAGTTTTTGAACCTTTTAGAGACATAATTTCCTCCAGAGTTGTTATTAACCAGCACCCTGCTGGTCGCTAGCGAGAATAAATATAGAGGCCCGTTTCAGCTTAGTGAAATGATTTGTAGCTATGCCTGTAATAGACAAAAACTATCGATAAGAATGAAATGATTGTGTCATAAACTAAGCTTGTTCAGAGGACCTGAACACAGCTTATAGAACAGGCAGTTACGGCCTTTTTGAGTGCCTCAATGGCATCTGGACGAGGGAAACTCTTACGCCATGCAATCGCGACAGTTCGACTTGGCGCATCGCCTGCGAAGCGTTTGACCGAGACAAGGCGCTGAGAGAAACGATCAGCCCCCGCAGCAGAGCACGGTAATACCGTCACACCCAAGCCACCTGCCACCATATAGCGGATCGTCTCAAGCGAACTGCCTTCTAATGATTGCGCTGCTTTTCCCTCGCGACGGCGTGGCACGCAATCGGGACATACTTCGAGCACTTGGTCCCGGAAACAGTGTCCCTTACCCAGCATCAAGACATCTTCATTAGCCATGGCATCCATTTCCACTTCTTCCTTTTTGATTCAAGGGATGCGAGCTAGGAATTAACAGCACAAAGGGCTCTTCATACAAAGGAGTCGTTGCGATACCTGGCTCATCAAACGGTAATGCAATCACAATCGCATCAAGATCGCCTTGCTTGAGCTTTTCGGTCAGCACCGAGGTGTAATTTTCTTCAATCACCAAGGGCATATTGGGTGCGATCTCGGTCAGCTCAGGAATCAAGTCCGGCAACAGATACGGACCAATGGTGTAGATAGCCCCAAGACGTAACGGCATGGATAACTGATCACGCCCCTGCTCCGAGATAATTTTGATATTGCCGACTTCTTCGAGAATCTGCTGCGCTTGAGTGACGATCTGCTCGCCAATCGCAGTGACACTAACATCACCCTTACGACGTTCGAATAAAGAGACACCTAATTCATCTTCAAGCTTCTTAACTGCAACACTCAAAGTGGGCTGACTGACAAAGCATGCATCAGCAGCACGTCCAAAATGACGCTCTCTTGCTACTGCCACTATGTATCTCAACTCACTTAAGGTCATCGCCAATCTCACTTGCGAAACTTGGTAGAGGCGATAAGCTGCCTCACTGTTCTAACGTTATCACAATGCCAAAGATGTCTGACAAGACTGCGATCATTTTAAAATTCCTCGACAACACGCCTGAGATCAATAGCGCTCTGCAGCCAGATCAATTGCCTGCGGAATCTTCTTGCTTGTTACATATGACTGATACGCACTTTGGCGCGATCCCAAAAGATTATTTTGTGCCTGTGGATATGGATGCAAGCTTTATCGATACGCTCGACCTCTTCAAACGTATGCACTGGAAAGCGGATGCTTGCTTAGCCACCGGCGATCTTGTGCATGAAGGTGTTGCTGAGATGTATCAGGTCCTCGCAGGTCATTTTGATGGGCTTGGCATACCAACCTACGGACTACCCGGCAATCATGATGAAAACGATGCGATGCAAGCTGGCTTTCAAAGTGATTTATGTAGCACACCAAAGATCGTCGATTTACCGCATTGGCGATTGGTACTAGATTGACTCAACCATTCCGCGACAATCAGGCGGACATATCAGTGATGATCAATTTGATCTGATTCACACTGCCATTGAAGCCACCGAGAAGCATGTCTTGATTGCCCTGCATCACAACCCGATCTCTACGAAAAGCGCATGGCTTGATCGCATGACCATAGACAATGGTGAACAGCTGATGGAGCTTGCACGACAATCAGATAAGGTGAAAGCGATTGTCTGGGGACATGTGCATCAAGAGTTTGATGCCAGTTATGAAGGGGTACGCTTATTAGCAACGCCATCGACATGCATGCAGTTCACCCCGAAAGCGACGCGCTTTGATGTTGATGAAGTGCCACCCGGATTTCGTTTACTGGCGTTACTTCCAAACGGTGAAATTGAAACTCAAGTGGTTAGAGCAACCTTTGAGAATCCAAATGCAATCGCTGAGCTGTTCGAGAATCAGTAAGAGATTGTTGCCGCTTGTCCTGCGCGTAAATCTTCCGCTGCTTTCACACGCACAATCACCGGATAAGTACCTGCTTGATCAGCTTCAACCGACACACTGACAGACTCAACCGACAAACTTTTACCGCTAGCTGTAACTGATACAGACTGACCAATCTTAGCCGCATCTTCTGCTGAGACATTCGCCGATACGATCATAGATGGGTGTTCACAACACCTACCTGAGCATTCACTGCCAGTGCATTATTTACGTACTCGCCAACACCGGTTTCAACCCACGAAACAACACCATCAAACGGTGCTTTGATAGTCGCTTGCTCAAGCGCCATTTGCGCTTCAGTGCTTGCCGCTTGTACATGAGCGTATTCCACATCAGCACGACGAACTGCAATCTCTGCGATAACACGCTCGTGCTCAGACAGAGCTGTGCGGTCATACATTTCTTTTGCACGATCGTATTCACGCTTTGCTTCGTCATAGTTCAACGAAGCAGCATCAAGGTTTAGCGCAGCTGCTTTAGCGGCAGCGCGATAGGCACGGTCATCCAACTTAACCAAGGTGTCGCCTTTTTTAACTTTGTCGCCGAGCTTAACCATCACCTCAGACACAATGCCCGCACTACCAAAGGCAAGATCCGCTGAATGTTCATAGGCAAGACGACCCTCAAGATCAGCTGCCATCAAAGTTGATGTTGCGAGTGCTAATGCAGCACCGACTGAAAGTGATTTCATCATTGGGCCTCCCCCAGACGACCAACCATGGCTTTAATTTTGGCTTCGTTCATTGCCCAATCGAACAACACACGTGCGATATCTAAACGAACCTCAGAGGTTTTTGTCATCGCATCACCAAGATCCGCTTTTAATTCCAATTCATACAAGGCGCGACTGCGATCAAGATACACATCGCGATAGGTCTCTTTGGCTTTCTGCTCTTGTAGCTTAGCGCGCAAGTCACTGCGAGCTAACCAAAGCTTGAGCGCTTGATCACGCAATTCATACTCTTTTAAACGTAATGCCGCTTCAGCTGAGGTCACCTTCGCTTCTGCTGAAGCAACAGCAGCTTCAGTACGACCACCGCGTGACAGTGGCACCTCAAAAAGTAGGCCTGCAGCAAACGGATGGGTTGATCCTGTCGAGCGGTTCATCACTAACGAGTCCAGCTCACCCACTACTCGTGGACCATCACTTTGTTTCGCGGCTTTCACGGCCAACTTTGCGGCATCACGCTGCTGGCGTAATCGCTTTAACTGCAGATTATTTTTGAGCACCTCGTTCCAGTAGGCATCAAAATCCTCTGGATCTTCTTTCGGCAACTCAACTGTAGGAAGAGCCACAGTCGATACAAGATCACCTGGGCGCCCCATAGCAAGTGCGAGCTGCGCACGCGTCAAACGTTGGCGAGATTCGCTTTCAAACCGACGGCGGCGCACTTCTTGTGAGACCGCTTCCAAAGCCAGCATATCCACATCATTGACTTGGCCCATCTCATTACGCTGCTTGGCACGATCCGCTTGAATGTAAGCAATGGCCATCCATTCGTTATCACGCGCAAACGCTAAATCAGATAAGACCACATCATAAAAAGCACGCATCACTGCTAACTGTGCAAGCTGCTTTTGACGTTGTGTTTCAAATGCTTGAGCTTCAGCAGATTGTTGCGATGACGCCAACTCCGCTTCAGATTGACCGAAGTCATACAACTCTTTACGCACTGTGATGCTGGCACTGCTGTCGTTATGCGAGGGATCTGTCGACTTATAAGAAGGATCAATCCAGCGTGCACGTGCGCGAAAATCAATCGTTGCGTCATCTGATGCTTCAACACCTGATAGCTGTGCTTGCGCCAAAGATTCATTGGCCATCTGCGCTTGTTGCGCAGGGGTCGCAGCTGCAAGCTTCAGTGCAGCTTCCAGTGACAGTGGTTCTGGTAATGGCTCTAACTCAGCCGCATAAGAAAGCGAACAACTTAAAAGGCTCGCAGCAAAAAGGGAGCGCGTTAACTTCACTTAAGATTTGCTCGCTTGTAACGCGCAAAGGCTTCTTTCTCGTACGCTTTATCTAAGACGTACTTACCAAGCAGATTGAATTCTTCTTTGTTTTTAGTCGCACCGGTAAAACGCGAACGAGGAATGTAGTTACCTTCTAAATCAAAGAACGCAAAAACTGGTGTTGCACGTACGCGATATTCTTTAAAGGCGAAATCTTTCATAGTGGTGCTTTCACCTTTGAAGTTCACCAACTCCACATCGCCTTCGATATCCACTTCGAATAGTTGGAAGTTCTTTTTGTAGTAATCCTGCACATCCGGCTGATTAAGAACCATCGTTTTCATACGATGACAGAAAGGACACTCCGTCATCGTGAACATGATCATGATGCCTTTTTTCCCTTTCTCTTTAGCAATCTCTAGCTCTTCTTTCATATCCCAAAAGCTTTCATCAAAGAAAAACTTGTGTGGGTCACGCGGCAGATCAGCAGCTGAAACAGCAGCACTGCTAATCAGTAAAAGAGTAACCAAAAAACGGCTGAAAAATTTCATCCAATCGCTCCATCGCGATACGTCATTTCAATAGGTTAATCATTGAGCCTGAGCAGCAATGAAGTCAAGCACCATGTCCGCTGTCAGCGAGCCAACATGACGTACCTCAACCTCGCCTTTTGGATTCACCAAAAAACTCGAAGGCAATCCGGGGATTTCACCCACCAGCTCGTGTGGCATCGGATTCAAACCAACCGGCAGGATTGGATAGGAGAGAAACAAGTCATCGGTAAATTTGCGCAGGCGCTCTGGGGTAGCGTCCTCAAAATTCACTCCCAGTACCACAATCTTTTCACTGTGCTGCGAATGTAGAATCTCTAGCTCTGGTAACTCTTCCATGCAGGGCGGACACCAGGTAGCCCAGTAATTCACCAACACCCAGCGACCTTGGTAATCAGACAACTTGTGCGTTTTACCCTCCAGATCCACCCAGCTCGCATTCGTCTCGGCCATCACCGGCGTGATCAATAAGCAAAAAAAGCAACAACGTTCGAATCATTTTGTAACCTCCCAAAGGAATGCGATGAATATAGTGATGAGCGCTGCTCAGTACTAGCCATCACGACCTGAAAATGACCCTGCCACGATAAATGAATTGCACACCGCCGCCATAGGGCAGGCTTTGGTAAACTCAGCGCTGTAATAGGGAGAAATCTATGTCGGTCAAAATCTTTCACAACCCGCGCTGCAGCAAGTCACGTCAAACGCTTGCACTGTTAGAAGAACAAGGCGTTAACGCTGTTGTTGTTGAATACCTCAAAACACCTCCTGCAAAAGCTGAGTTAAAAGACGTGCTTGGCATGCTAGGTCTTTCGCCACGTCAGCTGATGCGAAAAGGTGAAGCGGAATACACCGAGACTGGCGCTGATGATGAATCGCTCTCTGATGATGCGTTGATCGACATCATGGTTGCGACACCAAAACTCATTGAACGCCCTATCGTCATCACTAACGGCAAAGCGGCCATTGGTCGTCCACCTGAGCAAGTCTTGGAGATTCTCTGATGAGCCATATTCTCGTGTTGTATTACAGCCGTCATGGCGGCACTGCCAACATGGCGAAATATGTCGCGCGCGGTATTGAGTCGACCGGTAATGAAGCGATGCTACGTACCGTTCCTGAAGTCTCACCGAAATGTGAAGCAACTGAACCGGGTGTACCGACTGATGGCGCGCCTTATGTGACCTTAGAAGAGCTCGAAACCTGTGATGGTCTTGCTCTGGGTAGCGCAACCTACTTTGGCAACATGGCATCACCACTCAAATACTTTATCGATCAAACATCGGGGCTATGGATGAGTGGCGCCCTGATTGGGAAACCAGCAGGTGTTTTCACCGCATCAGCCAGTATGCATGGCGGCCAAGAAACCACTCTTACCTCGATGATGTTGCCATTACTTCATCACGGCATGGTGATCACTGGCGTGCCTTATAACGAGCCCGCATTGCTAGAAACCACCACAGGCGGTACACCTTATGGCCCTAGCCATGTCTCTGGCGCAGACAACAGCGTAACGCTCACGGCGAACGAACAATCGATCGCACAAGCACTAGGCAAACAAATTGGCGAGCTAGCCAACAAGCTTAGAGGTTAAGTTGAAAGTCACTTTGACACGCTGGCTATCGCTTGGCAGTTATTTAGGTCTGATTGCATTTGGTATGGCATGGGCTATTAGCTTAGGTGAATTCAAACCAAGCCAAGTTTCCTTCATGTTGGTGGTGATGGTATTGCCATTGCTCTTTCCATTACGCGGCATTTTGCATGGTCGCGATAAAGCGATTGTTTGGGGCACCCTCATTAGCCTTCTCTATATCGTTCATGGCGGCATGGGTTGGTGGTCTGATTCGCATCTTTGGGTTTGGGGCATGCTCGAAACACTCTTAGCGGTCACCTATCTATTCACCGCAAGCTTCTTCGTTCGTTGGCGCGCGGAAAGTCGCCAAAACAATGACTGATCAACTACCGCTCGGTTTAAGCCTGAGCAAATCAACGCAACTGGGTAGTTATCTGTTTGAAGCCAACCCAAGCTTAGCGGCCATGCTGTCTGCGCAACGTGATGGCAGTGGCGAATGGCAGTTATTTGTCAGTGGCGATAAAGCGAGCGGCAAAACGCATCTCTTACTTGCCCAAACGCGCGAGGCAGAAACTCAAGGTCTTCGTGCAGCTTATCTTCCTTTAGCTCAACACCGTGAGCTTGATCCTCAAATGCTTGAGGGCATGGAAGAACTGGACTTTATTGCGATTGATGATATCGACGCTATCGCTGGTAACGCCGCCTGGGAAGAAGCCCTCTTCCACCTCTACAACCGAATAAAAGATCGCAAAGCAAAGCTTTTAGTCAGTGCCAAAGATGCGGCAAAGAACACCCAGATCAAACTTCCGGATCTTCGTTCGCGTTTAAGCTGGGGTGTGAATGTGGATCTCAAACCACTCAATGATGAGCAACGCTTAATCGTACTTACTCAAAAAGCGAAAGAGCGTGGACTGACACTCAGCGAAGATGTTGGCAATTACATCATCACGCATTTTTCACGCGATCTACATGCCTTAGTGAAATTACTTGATCAACTCGACCATGATTCATTGGCAGAACAACACCAACTCACCATTCCGTTTGTGAAACCAAGACTCAGTCTTTAGTGCCCATATAAGCCGTGCTTTGCTGATAAACAGACAAAGCATGACGCATCAAAACCACAGCAACCGCAGCGACGGGTAGCACGACAAGCACGCCAAAGAAACCATAGAGCTGACCACCGGCCATCACCGCAAAGATCACAGCGACTGGATGTAAACCAATACGCTCACCCACTAAACGCGGTGTTAATACCAAGCCTTCTACAAGCTGACCAATAATGAATACCGCCATCACTGCAGGCAGCACATCAATTTGTTGGAACTGAAGCCAAGCAGCAAGCGATGCAACTGTAATGCCTACGATCAAACCGAGATAAGGTACAAAACTCACCACACCAGCTAACATGCCAATCAACAGAGCGAACTTAATATCCAACATCCAAAGACCGGTAGTATAGATCACACCCAGTGCAAACATCACCACTAGCTGTCCACGCAAGAAGGCACCTAAAACCTCATCAGATTCTTTCGCTAATCGGCTAATAGTTCTCTCAGAGTCGCGTGGCAATAAAGCATGTACTTGCACGACCAAGCGATCCCAGTCACGCAATAAATAAAACGTTAATACTGGAATCAACAATAAATTGGTTAGCAAAGCAACAAACCACAAGGTCGAACTAGAGATTGATTGCCAGACAACACCAAAGACACCGCCGGCTGTTTGCCAATGCGCTGCCAATGACTCTTTAATTGACCCTTCTTGTAGTGACTCTAGCGACAAAGATTGGCCGAGATACTCTTCGATCAATAGCTTCACCCGCTCTGCATACTCAGGCAATACCGCAAGCAATTGTTTGATCTGCAATTCAAGCTGCGGACCCACGCCCATCACAGCAGCAACTAGCAAACCAATAATCACCACAAAAACAATCACCACCGCCAAAGTGCGCGGCAATTTGATTGTCTCTAAACGATCCACGAGAGGATCACCGAGATAGGCAAGTAATAGCGCGACAGCAAATGGCATCAAGATTGGCGACAACACATACAAGCCAGCACCAATCGCTAGCACCCAAAGCCAGGTCATTAATTGTTTGTTAAACATGCTTATCCCTTTTCACCACACGTCGCCCCCACGTATTGGCATAACCAAAGCCACTCAAGACAACGGTAATCGCTACCGCCCAACTTAAGACATCAATCACCATAGGCGAAACGTCGAGCAACCCTAAACTTAATACGCCCACGGTGGCTAAAATAATCTGCAAAACAGTGTTCAACTTACTCATCAAGCTTGGCTCAGCATTGAACTTCTCAACCTTGAGGTTATAGATAACACCACCACCAACAATCAAAAGATCACGCAGGATAATCAGCGCCACCAACCAGAGTGGGAAATACGGCCAAGAGCCACAAAACAATAAAGGTACTGACCAAGAGTAATTTATCAGCGATCGCATCTAGCACACCACCAAAGCGCGACTCCCACCCAAAACGCTTCGCAAGATAACCATCAACGCCGTCAGATATACCGGCAATAACAAACAACACGACCGCTAAGTCATAACGATGGTTAAGCAGCGCCCAGACAATCGGGGCCACTAATAAAATACGCAAGAAGCTAATGATATTGGGCAGATGATGCATTACTGAGCAGTAACACCTTTAGCAATTAACTCTGGCTGCAACACCAGGTCCACCCCTTGCTGAGCTTGCAGTGCCGTCATCGGTGTTACACCAAATTCAGCTTGGCGAGTAAGCAACTTTTCCAGCTCTTGACGACCACCACGCACCTTCACACTCACTTGCATACCCGTGCCATTGAGCACGTGTAATTGAAGATCTGTTAGCGTTGGATCATTGCGCAACCGCGACATCACTTTTGAATAAAGCTGCACCGACTCGACCGGATTGATCCACATCGACACTTTAATTGGCTCATCGCTGACCACTTCCTGTGCAGCCAAATCCGATAAACGATCTTGCAGCTCATTCAAACCATCCATCAAGGCAGCTTGCGCAGCAGGTGCTTGGGTTTCAAATTGAATCAACTGATCGCCGCGATAAACATTCCAACGCGCCAACCATTCCGCTTGCACAGTGGGTGACAATTTCAATGTAGTGATCACATCATGCGGGTATCGCTCAGAGGCCTTATCAATCGCAGGACGATAATCCGACCAAAGGTCCGCCGCGGTGAGCGTGGATTGATCGGTCAGATCCATCAGCGGAATCTGCAAGGGCATTGAACGACGCTGAGCGAGCGCTTCGAGCTCGGCACTGATCTCAGCCGACTCCTGAAGATTAACCAGCTGACGCGCACCATTATTCTCAAGCGTGGTCCAAAGCAGTACCTGAGGACGAATTCCCGTCCAAACTGGCAAGCCATGACTGCGCATCAAGCGCTCTGTCGCCTCTCGATCGAACACGGTTTGCAGGTAAAAACGTTTACCCGCCTGCTCATCGACCAAATCTTTAGCCGCCACCTCTTCGTGACGGTAGCTGTATTGCTGCAGTAGATCTGTCGCCTGCGGCAAAATAACCAACGCCTCATCGCGTTCAACAATCTTTTGATTGCCAGAGACCTGAATCAAAACCTTTTTCAGGGCACTGGATAGCGCTTTCGCTCGCGCTTGATCACCGTCGTCCGGCACCTGGATTTCCGCTTTGTAGAGCTCAGCCACGTCCACTGCTAGCGCCATTGGGGCCAACAGAACACAACTTATCAATGCAGGAAGTCGAAGCCATTTCATAAGATAGAGTGTAACAGCTCGCCCTCAGCCGAGGGCAAAACGAGGCATGCGAAATGGCGCCTAAAAAGGTAAAATTCGCAGCCAAGCAAAACCCTTCTCTGGAGCCCGCCTTGAGCGATTCATCCTCTACCCCAAAAACTGGTCTGAGTTATGCCGCTGCCGGTGTCGATATCGATGCTGGTGAAGCCTTAGTCGAACGCATCAAGCCGGTCGTCAAAAACACTTTCCGCACTGGCGTTCTTTCTGGCCTTGGTGGCTTTGGTGCGTTGTTTGAATTACCAGAGGGTTACAAAAAACCTGTTTTGGTATCTGGCACCGATGGCGTTGGTACCAAACTTAAGCTTGCGCTGCAGATGAAGAAGCACGACACCATCGGCATCGATTTGGTTGCCATGTGTGTAAACGACATCATCGTGACGGGCGCAGAGCCATTGTTCTTCTTGGACTACTACGCAACCGGTCACTTAGATGTCGATACTGCCACCGCTGTAGTTACCGGTATTGCCGAAGGTTGCTCACGCTCAGGCTGCGCATTAACCGGCGGCGAAACCGCTGAGATGCCCGACATGTATGACGCGGAAGATTATGATCTTGCAGGCTTTGCCGTCGGCATTGTCGAAAAAGATCAGATCTTGAACCCAGATGAAGTCAAAGTGGGCGACGTACTGTTAGGTCTTGCATCATCTGGACCACACTCAAATGGTTATTCATTGGTGCGCAAGGTGATTGAAGTTAGCGGTGAATCATTAGACACACCGTTTGGTGGCAGAACACTCGGCGAAGCGTTGCTTGAACCTACCCATCTCTATGTAAAGCCATTGCTTGAGCTCCTTAAGCATGTGCGCGTTCACGCACTGGCCCACATCACAGGTGGCGGCTTAACCGAAAACTTACCTCGTGTGCTTCCAGCAAAGAGTAAGGCCGTTATCGAACGCAATGCGTGGACACTGCCACCGGTCTTCGAATGGCTACAGTCTCGCGGCAATATCGCCGAGAGTGAGATGCTGCGCACCTTTAACTGCGGTGTTGGTATGGTGGCCTGCGTATCGCCAGACGATGTTGCAGAAACCAAACGCATTCTCGAAGAACAAGGCGAGACCGTGTTCGAACTGGGACGCATTGAAGCATCGGACAAAGACGAAGCCTTCGTCGAATACGTTTAATCGATGAGCCAACCCGCCTCACTGGTCGTATTGATCTCAGGTAGCGGTAGCAACCTTCAAGCGATTATCGATCAGTGTGCTGATAAACACATTAACGCGTCTATCTGTCGTGTGATCAGTAACAAAGCAGATGTAAAAGGTTTGGCGCGTGCCGAAGCTGCAGGCATCACCACACAAGTTATCGATCACACCCAATATGCGGATCGAGAAACCTTTGATGCCGCATTGATTGAAGTGATTGATCAATGCAAACCCGACCTTGTCGTACTCGCAGGCTTCATGCGCATCCTCACAGAAGGGTTCGTCACGCATTTCAAAGGGCGATTAATCAATATCCACCCTTCCCTTCTACCCAAGTATCAAGGATTGGATACACATCAACGCGCTATCGATGCCGGTGACAGTGAGGCCGGTGCCAGTGTGCATTTTGTGACCGAAGAGCTTGATGGCGGCCCCGTGATTGCTCAAGCGAAAGTCACCGTTGAAGCAAACGACACGGCAGAGACATTAGCGAAGCGTGTGCTCACCGTTGAGCACGGCATCTTTCCAGCTGTGATCGGTTGGTTTGCTGATAAGCGCCTGCAATTGGATAACAACCACATTGTGTTTGATCAGCAAGCGCTCTCAAGCCCTATTCAGTGGCCACTCGCTAATTAATTATGGAACAACGCACCGCCTCTGCTGATCAACTTGAACAGTTAGCTGAGGTACTTCGTGAGTATCTAAGCGATAGAGATGCGCATCGCGAAGACACGCTCAACTATCTCTACACAAAGCCAGAATTGATCGCCGCAGCAAGCTTAATCGCCCCTTTTGATGCTGAACAATGGCTAGACTTATTTGCCAAGTGCTACAACTCACTCGAGGCAAAAGCGCGTGACTTAAAAATCAACAAGCCACTGCATGCCGAGTGTTTTACCTTGTATATCCCTCTAGCGCTGCATATCGCACAGCATCGCATAGACATTCTTGATCAACATTCGCACGCCCCCATCATTGGTATTAATGGTGGACAAGGCTCTGGCAAAACAACGCTTAACTACCTGCTGCAGATCGTCCTCAAAGAAGCGTTTGGATTGCATGCTGTTGGCGTATCAATTGACGACTTTTACAAAACCTATGCTGATCGTAATGCCATGGCTGAGTCCATTCACCCCTTATTCGCCACCCGCTCTGTTGCTGGAACACATGACACAACGCTTGCCATCAACACGCTCAAAACACTACGAAACTTAAGCAGTAGCGCATGCTCGATACCACGTTTTGATAAATCACTTTTTAACGGCGAAGGTGATCGGTTAGCCGAATCTAAATGGACTACCACCCTAGCACCGGTTGATGTCGTCTTATTTGAAGGTTGGTTCGTCGCTGCTGAGCCACAGACTGATGATGAACTTAAGCACGCTATTAATGATCGGGAACGCGAAGAAGACCCTGAGGGCGTTTGGCGCCAAACACTCAATCATCACCTAGCGACAGATTATGCCGAGCTATTTGATTTGCTCGATGAGTTAATCGTTATTCAAGTTGGCGGCATGGAAACCATCTATCGCAATCGTGAGCTACAAGAACAAAAGCTGCGTGATGCGACGAAAGATAATGCCGGCGGTGCTGGCGCTATGTCACCCGAAGCGGTGATTCGTTTTATTGCACTTTATGAACGCACCACAAGACATATGCTCAAAATGCTACCAAACAGAGCGCGCATTGTGATGAATTTAGGTGAAAGGCATCGCATCGAAAGCGTGCGAGTTAACCCGCCTTCCGATGAGTTACGCGGATTTTAATTAATCGCCTTTCTCATCATCACTGATACGTGATGCCAACGGACCTGATTGATGTCGGTACTTTGCATCTTCACGCTTGGTATAAGGACGCTCTGCATAACCTGACATAGTCTCAAAACTCATCGCACCTATACCCATACCCGGACGCAAGGCGAGCGGTAACTTACCTGAGTTAAAGAACTCCAATACGATATTGCCATCCCAACCTGGATCGATGCGATGTGCAGTGACGTGCACCATCAAACCCAATCGCGCCAAGCTAGAGCGGCCATCAAGCCATCCCACCAAATCACCTGGTAGTGAAATTGATTCTAAGGTGATGCCTAATGCCAGCTCACCCGGATGCAAGACAAAGGTCTCTTCATCTGAGACATAAATCTCATCACCCATCACCTTCTCAACCGCTTTATTCACTGACTCTTTGGTGCCAGACAAATCGATATACGGAATAGTGTGTGAGCTGAAGACGCGGAACTGATGACCTAAGCGAAGGTCGACACTAACGCCACTGATCTTTGCATTATCAGGGCGTGGAGTGATCGAAATATGACCCTCATCGAGTGATTTGATGATGTCGCGATCGCAAAGTCTCATGCGTGTTCCTTATTTTTCGAGTTGAGAAAGGTCGCGAACCGCGCCTTTGTCTGCAGCGGTTGCCAATAATGCATACGCCTTTAACGCAGCTGACACTGCACGCGGACGATCTTTAGCTGGCTTCCACCCTTTCTTGTCTTGTTCCGCACGACGCGCTACCAACTCAGTCTCATCAATCAACACATCAATAGAGCGATTGGGAATGTCGATACGGATCATATCGCCATCACGCACTAAACCGATGTTGCCGCCACCGGCAGCCTCTGGTGAAGCATGACCAATCGATAGACCTGAAGTACCACCTGAGAAACGACCATCCGTCAGAAGCGCGCACGCTTTACCAAGACCTTTCGACTTGATGTAAGAGGTTGGATACAGCATCTCCTGCATACCCGGACCACCTTTTGGACCTTCGTAACGCACAATCACCACATCACCGGCTTTCACTTGATCATTTAGGATGTGATCAACCGCTTCATCTTGCGATTCGGTGACATGCGCAGGGCCTTCAAAGACCAAAATAGATTCATCCACGCCAGCGGTTTTCACCACACAGCCATCTTCAGCCAAGTTGCCAAATAAAACCGCTAGGCCACCCTCTTGCGAATACGCATTCTCAATTGAGCGAACACAACCTTCCTTACGGTCATCATCTAGCGATGGCCAACGGGTGTCTTGGCTAAAGGCCACTTGCGTTGGAATACCCGCAGGACCTGCCATATAAAATTTCTTCACCTCATCAGAGGGTGAACGCATGATGTCCCACTGATCTAAAACGGCACCCATGTTCTCGCCACCCACATGCGGCACATCAGTATGCAATTTACCCGCGCGATCTAGCTCACCCAAGATTGCCATGATGCCACCGGCACGATGCACATCCTCAATATGATACTTAGGTGTATTCGGTGCAACCTTACACAGCTGCGGTACCACGTGAGACATACGATCGATATCTGCCAAGGTAAAAACAATTTCCGCTTCTTGAGCAATCGCTAACAAGTGCAGGATGGTATTGGTTGAACCACCCATCGCGATATCTAGAGTGATCGCATTTTCAAAAGCCTTAAAGCCAACACTGCGCGGCAAGATGCGCTCGTTATCGTTCTCGTAATAATCCTTAGCCATATCCACGATACGACGACCGGCTTCTAGGAACAGGTGCTCACGATCAGCGTGAGTTGCCACAACAGTACCGTTACCTGGCAACGCCAAACCTAAGGCCTCCGCCAAACAGTTCATTGAGTTTGCGGTAAACATACCCGAGCAGGAACCACAGGTCGGACAAGCCGAACGCTCAACGATATCCACTTGCTCATCCGACGCTTTCGGATCTGCCGCAAGCACCATCGCATCAACGAGGTCGAGCTTATGCTCAGCAAGTTTGGTTTTACCGGCCTCCATTGGACCACCGGTAACGAAAATCACAGGGATGTTCAAACGCATCGACGCCATCAACATTCCTGGGGTGATTTTGTCGCAGTTCGAGATACACACGATCGCATCTGCGCAATGCGCGTTCACCATGTACTCAACGCTATCCGCAATGATGTCGCGCGAAGGCAATGAGTAAAGCATGCCATCGTGACCCATTGCGATACCGTCATCGACTGCAATGGTGTTGAATTCTTTCGCAACGCCGCCCGCCTTTTCGATCTCACGAGCTACGAGCTGACCCATATCTTTTAAATGAACGTGGCCAGGAACGAACTGAGTGAATGAGTTAGCGACTGCGATAATGGGCTTATGGAAATCGTCGTCCTTCATACCAGTGGCTCGCCATAAAGCGCGCGCACCTGCCATGTTGCGGCCTGCGGTAGAGGTTTTCGAACGGTATTGAGGCATTTTTGAGGTCTCCGCCGTTTTGCTTCAAAAGACGCGCATTATCCGACCCCTAACGGGTTCAAAGCAATTACGATTCCCGGGTTTTCGCCTATACTGAGCAAAAATCGTACATTCATACTAAAAGATTATGGCCAAAAAGAGTGAACGCACCCGTCAACGCATCATTGATGCGGCGAATCGCCTGTTTTACCACCAGGGATATCACAACACCTCATTTACCGATGTGGTGGATGCGACCAATATCCCGCGCGGCAATATCTACTACTACTTCAAAACCAAAGATGAGATTTTGGTCGCAGCGATCCGACATCGCACCGAGCGCATAGCCGCCATGCTCGATGACTGGTCAGGTAAATACCGCACCCCCATCGAACGACTTCATCGCTTTGTGAATATCCTCGAAGATAGCGGAGACTCACTCACCCGATTTGGCTGCCCAATGGGTTCTCTGAATATCGAGCTGGGTAAAAACGATCCCGAGTTACAAGAAGAAGCCGAGAAGCTTTTTAAGGTATTTGAAGCTTGGCTGGCTGAACAATTTGACGAGCTGGGTTTTGCCGGACGCTCGCATGAATTAGCCCTGCGCGTGATCGCGATGGGGCAAGGTATCAGTGTGGTCTCACATGTCCATCGCGATGCCGGCTTCCTAAGACGAGAGCGAGATCGTATGCTCAGCATGATCAACCAACTCGTCGACGGCGAAGAAAGCTGTCTCTAGAGATTAAAAATGCCCTACCCCAAAATCGAAACTATGATGCAGCAACTGATTGCTTGCCCTTCTGTGAGCAGTGTCAGTCCACATTGGGATCAATCAAATGAAGCTGTGATTCAACGCTTAGCCGATTGGACTAAAGCCGCTGGGTTTACGGTTGAAGTCATGCCGATCGAAGGCTTCCCGGGCAAATACAATCTCATTGCGAGTATTGGTAGCGGGCCTGATGGCTTAGTTCTCTCTGGTCACACCGATACCGTGCCGTATGACAATGGCAAATGGAATAGCGATCCCTTCAAGTTACTCGATGACAATCACAGGTGGTATGGCCTAGGCACCTGTGACATGAAAGGCTTCTTCGCCGTGGTACTCGAAGCGCTACGTGATATCGATCTGAAGCAATTAAAAAAGCCACTGGTTATTCTGGCAACCGCTGATGAAGAAAGCAGCATGTGCGGTGCGCGCAGCTTGCTCGATGCACAACGTCAGCTAGGTCGCCATGCGGTGATTGGCGAACCAACAGAACTCAAACCGATTCGTATGCATAAAGGCATTGCGATGGAAGCCATTCGTTTAACCGGTCGCTCAGGTCACTCAAGTAATCCTGCACTAGGTAAGAGCGCGCTAGACGGCATGTATACCGTAATCGGTGAACTGATGCAGTGGCGTCAATCATTGCAACAGCGTTATCACAACCCGATGTTTGAGATCGATGTACCCACCGTCAACTTGGGTCACATTCATGGTGGTGATAATCCAAATCGCATCTGCGCGCATTGCGAGCTGCACTTTGATATTCGCCCACTACCCGGTATGGATATCGAAGCTTTACGTGAAGAGATTGATCATCGCTTAGCCGATGCTTTAGCGAGCACTGGGCTTCAGCTTGAACGCGTCTCGTTATTCGAAGGCATCCCCGCCATGGAAACCGATGCCAATGCGCCGATCATTCGTAGCACCGAAACACTCACCGGCAACAAAGCCCAAGCCGTTGCCTTTGGTACCGAAGGTCCCTTCTTGAATGCATTAGGTATGGATACCGTGATCATGGGGCCGGGCTCAATTGATCAAGCTCATCAACCGAATGAGTTTGTCTCGCATGATCAAGCCAAGAAAGGTATCGAGATCATTAAGTCTTTAGTGCGCGAATACTGCTGTTAATGCTTCCAAAGTGTGAAGCACTGCTATATCTTTGATCCTTAATTAATTTTTAACGTTCCTCATGGCAAAACAAAACGCACAATTTGTTGAATGGTTTAGACAATCATCGCCTTACATCCATGCTCATCGTAGCAAGGTGTTGGTCGTGTCGTTTGATGGCGAAGCGATTACCAATAGCGATTTTGCTTACCTAATGTATGACGTTGCCCTACTAAATGGTTTGGGCATGAAGCTGGTACTTGTGCCTGGCGCACGCCCACAAATCGAAGAACGTCTTGCGCTACGTGGCGCCAAGATTCAGCTACATAACGGCTTGCGCATCACAGATGAGCAAGCGCTGCAGTGTGTGAAAGATGCAGCCGGGAATGTACGTGTCGAGATCGAAGCATTGCTTTCGATGGGATTGAACAACTCTCCGATGGCAGGCACAGCAATTCGTGTTGCCTCAGGTAATCATGTCACCGCTAAACCGATTGGCATTGTCGATGGTGTGGATTACTTACATACTGGCGAAGTTCGCAAAGTGAATGCGGATGCCATTCGTGCACAGCTCGATGCGAACTCTGTCGTGCTGGTTCCACCACTTGGGTATTCACCGACAGGCGAAGCCTTTAACTTAAGCGCACCGGATGTGGCCTCAGCTGTCGCTGTTGCTTTGCATGCCGATAAATTGATTTATCTCACCGAAGGTAAACTTAAGTTACCGGCAAGCATTAACAGCTTAGTGACCAAAGAAGTCGATGCTGTATTAGCACGTCGCAAGTCACTCACTGAAGATCAACGTCGTCTACTAATGAACGCAGCGGCAGCTTGTCGTGCCGGTGTAAAACGCACGCATATTCTGAATCGTCTAGATGATGGTGCGATTCTGAGTGAGCTATTTACGCGCGAAGGCTCTGGCTTGCTGATCACGCAAGAGCCGTTTGAACAAACGCGTCCTGCCACTATCGATGATGTTGGCGGCATTCTCGAATTGATCGAGCCACTAGAAGCGTCAGGCGCTTTGGTGAAACGTTCACGCGAAAAGCTTGAGCAAGAGATTAACTGCTTCACTGTGATTGAATGTGACGGCAGCATTATTGCGTGCGCTGCGCTCTATCCTTTTGAAAAAGAATCGACCGCAGAAGTGGCTTGCTTTGTCGTCAGCCCTGACTACCAAGGAACAGGACGTGGCGAGTCATTACTGAACCACATCGAAGCTGATGCAAAGCAACAAAAGCTCGACAGTATGTTTGTCCTCAGCACACGCACAAGTCACTGGTTTAGAGAACAAGGCTTTATGCCAAGTGATGTGAGCGCCTTACCGAAGCGCAAACGTGATCTGTATAACTGGCAACGTAAAAGCCGGGTATTTAGTAAAAAAGCTATAAACTCTGGGCGAGAGGCGCTGTAAGGCGCTATCTATTAAATTTTTTCTTAGCCCAATCAGTAAATATCACTCATAAAAAAGCCGGATGATTTCTCATCCGGCTTTCTTATTTCGCTGTGGTGCGATTAGTAAATCTTACCCACCGGCTCAATAGGCGCGACTGGCTCAATAAAGGCACGTTGCTCGCCACCTTCACCGTTACCGCCTTCACCGTTACCAAAATCAGATGAGCCTTCTTGCCACATCTTACGCATCTCGTCTGGGAATTTACGTGCATTACGCTCGAACTCTTCCTCAACGTCGATTGGGTTAGGCACGCTAATGTAAGGCGCGGTCCAACCCGGTGGCATACGGCCCATCAAGTTAGGTGTATTGATCGCGTCATCCCACATCTCGCCCACGGTGTAACGTGGATCGGTTGGATCAATCCAACGGAATGGCACATCGTTACCCCATGGGGTGACACCATTCCAAGAATCAGGACCAAAGCCACCAAAGAAACCATCGCCCCAACCTGGGAAGCTGCCCCAAGGCAAGCTCTTCATTGGGTGATCATTCCATTTGTTGCGCTCGAATGGACCGGTGCTCCATGGGCGGAAGTTACCATCTGCCCAACGGCCGCCGTGATCGAACGGGTTTTGCAGTGGATTTTGACCACCCCACATGTTGCCAAATGGATTGCTGTCTTCGCTGAACGGGCCACCATTGAATGGACCACTGTTGCCAAATGGGCCGCTATTACCGAAAGGAGCGCCATTAAATGGACCATTACCACCAAACGGGCCACTATTACCAAAGGGGCCATTGTTGAAGGGACCATAGCCACCATAAGGTGCTGAGTTACCCCAAGGCATTGATGGACCATTGCCATAATTCGGATTTGGCATGTAAGTGTAACCGCCCCATGGATTCGACATTGGGGTGTAGTTAGGACCGTAGTTGTATGGGCCAGGTGCTGCTTGCGCAGGCACAGCCGCTTGCGGTGCCGCCTCTGGTGCCGCTGGCGCAGCTCATTTGCCATAACGACCGACGAGCCGGTCAGTGCTAGCACTGAGAGGATGCCTGATATCCACTGAGTCTTTTTCATTCTGAGCTCCTATAGCTTCAATCGATAAGCCCACGTCTAATCTGGGGCTAATCTACAGTGACGACATCATATCAGGGTATGATGCGTCTGAAATCAATAACCTGCGTATGACCGACCCGGTCATTCAAAGTTCAATTACATAAGGTTGTAACTATGTACGAATTTAACCTCACCCTGAATCTTCCCTTTGAACAAGCGTCGAAAAGGTCCGTGAAACCTTGATGGGCGAACAACTTGGCGTGGTCAGCGAGATCGACGTTCAGGCCATTTTTAAGGCCAAAATGGATAAGGATATTGCGCCATACCGCATCATGGGCGCGTGTAACCCTAAGCTTGCTGAGCGAGTTCTCGAGGCAGAACCCAATGCCGGCACCTTATTGCCTTGTAACTTTGTGATGCGCGCTGAGGGTGATGCAACAGTAGTGAGCTTCATGGATCCAGCTTCTGTGCTCGCATTGAGTGAGAATGAAACCGTTCGCGAGATCGGCAGCGAAGCGCGCGCCAAGTTACAACGCGTTGCCGATACCTTAGCTGGCGTGTGAGCCAAGTCTTACCCGGACAGATCACTTTTTACGGCCGCGATGACTTTGGCGTCGTACAAGTCCGCGCCAAAGATCATCAACGCTGGCTGACCTTTGGTAACGATGTCGAGCAGAGCTGCATCGACATCCGCCATCCCTACTCGCCCGTGCATGTGTATCTGCATGGCATGCTGATCGCACCACTGACGCTAGCTGCGCCAAAACAGCTCGCCATTTTAGGTTTAGGGGGCGGCACACTCGCCAATGCCCTTAATCAGCTATTTCCCGACAGCTTTATTGATGGTGTTGATTACCGCCAGCTGGTTATTGATGCCGCTTTATCGGCTTGTGGCCTTGAGCCACATGACAAACTTGCCCTGCATTGTGGTGATGCAAATGACTTCATCGAACAAAGCCAGACATCGTACGACGTGATCTTTACCGACCTCTATGAGGCGAATGGCGCACACGAGCTACAAACACAGCAAGCTTTCATGGCTACCTGCGCCGAGAAGCTCAGCGATCATGGCGTACTGGTTGCCAATCAATGGGCGAGTGAATTTCGCGACAGTCAAAAAGCACATGCAGCACTCAATGCTGTCTTTGGTGATCAGGTGATTTATTTGCAGGTCGCTGGCGGCAACACGATTGCCTTTGCATACAAACACGCATTACCTGACCTCAAGCGCGATACCTTTTACGAGCATGCACAAACAGCAGGACTTGAGATTCATTGTGATCTACAACGCCAAGCACGCGCCTTTTGGCGACAGAATGCAGAAGCCTTACAAACAGGGACGTTATCGTAAACGTGCTTAATCGCTGGTTTTACTCAGCAGTCGCACCTGCGTTTTATCCAAGCTCACCAAACGTTTTTTATATAAACGACCTAAGGCACGTTTAAAGTTAGCTTTGCTTGCATTAAAGGTGTCGTAGATAACATTCGGCGGACTTTTATCAGTAATGCGCGAGATACCATCATGCGCTTTGAGATATGCCATGATTTTTTCTTCAAGCTCATCACGTACATCTTGATTCGATGCCGCGATAGACAGATCGATACGACCATCTTCACGAATCTGTTTAATAAACACTTTGAGCTCATGACCAAAACGCATCGGTTTAAACACTTCGTTTTTATACAGCAGCCAATGTGCGTGTTATTCAAGATGATTTTATAACCTAGCTCGGTTTGTGCGGCGACCATGCCTTTTACCGCATCACCCTCTTGAAACACACTACGACCGTCTTCACTTAAGTGACGATGAAATTTCGTCGTTCCTGCAATGCGATTAGTGTTCTCATCGAGATAACAATAGATCACCACATTACGACCTTCATTCATCGGCCAAGCTTGTTCGTTAAAGGGTACGAGCAAATCTTTGGGTAAGCCCCAATCCATAAAGGTGCCGACATTATTCTGCTGCTTTACCTTTAATAGGCAGCTTCTCCAACCTGCACTAAAGGACGCTTAGTGGTCGCGATCAATCGGTCATCCGAGTCGCGGTAGATGAACACATGCAAACGATCACCCACTTGGGTGTCATGTGGCACATCTTTACGCGGCAAGAGGATCTCGCCTTCATCTTGACCATCGAGATACACACCAAAGTCGACATGCTTGACGACCTTCATGCGATTCATACGACCGATATAAATCATCCTTGGTCATGCCTCGCACAAGCACCTCGAAACTCTTCCGGCACATTCCCAGGGCATTCACCACAGAGCTCATTACCCGGCACCGCAAAGTCGATTTTGCGCGGATAAGGCAAATTGAGGTTATTCATGATCTCGATAAATTGATCGAGAGTTTTGCCGCCGCCGATATGTTCATTTCGCGCCTTCTCTTGCGCGATAGAGGACACCCAGCGTCCTTCGTAGTCATGTCCAGGATGCACCAAAGTGTCATCTGGCAAGGTAAAGAACTTTTGCTGAATCGTTTTATACAAGGTTGCAGAGTCACCTGATTGGAAATCGGTTCGACCCACACCATCAATCAACATCGCATCACCGGTAAACAAACGACTGCTCACTGGCGTATTAATCAAATAAGCATGATGGTGGTTGGTATGACCGGGTGTAAACAGTGGATGAATCTCCAGAGAGCCAAGCTTCAAAGGCACGCCTTCTTGCAAGCCCATATCCGCACATTGCAGCTCATCCATCGCCGGGTAACAAATCATAGAACCCGCCAAAGATTTAAGGCGCTTAGCAGCAGATAGGTGATCTGCATGAATATGTGTATCAATGGTATGAGTTCGCTTTAACCCAAGCGAGTTAATCACACTCAGATCACGCTCAGCGGTTTCAGTACCGGATCGATCAAGGCGGCCTCACCGGTCTCACTACAACCAATCAAATAGGTGTAGGTACATGAATCGGGTTCAAAAAGCTGTTTGAAAATCATCGATGACTCCGGTCTTATCCATCCTGAATAAGCCCATATAAACACAAAGCTGCCTGACAAGCAGCGAAAAAAAACCGAGCTCGAAAGCTCGGTTTTTTAGCGGGCTAAAAAGCGACTTATTTGTCAGCTTCTTTACGCTCTTTCACTTCCTTGATCACCTGCTCCGCGACATTGTTTGGACATGGTGAGTAATGAGCGAATTCCATCGAGAACTGGCCACGACCTGAAGTCATGGTACGCAGGTCACCGATGTAACCGAACATTTCAGAAAGTGGACATTCAGCCTTAACGCGAACACCAGTAGATGATGCTTCTTGACCTTGGATCATACCGCGACGACGGTTCAAGTCACCGATAACGTCACCTACGTGATCTTCAGGAGTGAACACGTCAACCTTCATCATAGGCTCAAGCAACTGCATACCTGCTTTAGGTACTGATTGACGATATGCACCTTTCGCTGCGATTTCGTATGCGATCGCAGATGAGTCAACAGCGTGGAAACCACCGTCAGTCAAAGTGACTTTTACGTCAAGCAATGGGAAGCCAGCCATTGGGCCTTTATCCATACTCATTGCAAAACCTTTCTCAACTGCAGGCCAGAATTCACGAGGTACGTTACCACCGGTAACCACAGACTCGAAGGTGAAACCAGAGTTTTGCTCACCTGGCTCAACGATGTAGTCGATCTTAGCGAACTGACCAGAACCACCCGACTGCTTCTTGTGGGTGTAGCTGTCTTCAACACGCTGAGTGATGGTTTCGCGGTATGCAACCTGTGGCTTACCAACGATACATTCAACACCGTGAGTACGCTTCAAGATGTCTACCTTGATGTCGAGGTGCAATTCACCCATACCACGGATGATGGTTTCGCCTGACTCTTCGTCAGTCTCAACGCGGAATGATGGGTCTTCTTGCATCATCTTATTCAATGCAATACCCATCTTCTCGTTAGAACCCTTATCTTTAGGCTTGATCGCGATAGAGATAACCGGATCCGGGAAGACCATCGGCTCGAGAGTCGCTGGGTTGTTTTGATCACACAAGGTGTGACCAGTTTGAGTGTTCTTCAAACCAACGAATGCGATGATGTCGCCCGCTTGTGCTGAATCAACTTCAATACGGTCATCCGCCTGCATCTCAACGATACGACCGATACGCTCAGTCTTACCGGTGAAGGTATTCAATACGGTGTCACCTTTCTTAACCTTACCTGAGTAAATACGGGTAAAGGTTAATGCACCGAAACGGTCATCCATAATTTTGAATGCCAAAGAACGTAGAGGACCATCAGGATCAACAACCGCGAATCCACCAGTCTCATTACCTTCCATATCAACTTCAGGCTGAGGCTCAACTTCAGTTGGGCTAGGCAAGTAATCAACAACCGCATCCAATACCAACTGAACACCTTTGTTCTTGAATGAAGAACCTGCGTATGTTGGGAAGAAGTCCAATGCGATAGTACCTTTACGGATACAACGCTTTAGGTCTTCAACAGAAGGCTCATTACCTTCCAAGTAAGCTTCCATTAGATCGTCATCCTGCTCAACAGCAGTCTCAACCATCTTCGCACGCCACTCTTCAGCGTCCGCTTGCATATCTGCTGGGATATCAACGATCTCGTACTTCAAAGGATCACCAGAGTCGTCCCATACCCATGCTTTCATGGTCATCAGGTCAACAACACCAGAGAAGTCATCTTCACGGCCGATTGGCAGAACCATAACCAATGGGTTTGCACCCAATACATTTTCAACCTGGTCTACAACTTTGTAGAAGTCAGCACCTAGGCGGTCAAGCTTGTTGATATAGATAACACGAGCAACGCCTGATTCATTTGCATAACGCCAGTTAGTTTCTGACTGAGGCTCTACACCACCAGAACCACAGAAAACACCTACGCCACCGTCGAGAACTTTCAACGCACGATAAACTTCGATAGTGAAGTCAACGTGTCCAGGGGTGTCGATGATGTTGAACTGGTGCCCATTCCAGAAACAAGTAACCGCCGCTGACTGGATAGTGATACCACGCTCAGCTTCCTGGTCCATGAAGTCGGTAGTTGCAGCTCCATCGTGCACTTCACCGATCTTGTGAATTTTGCCGGTGAGCTTAAGGATACGCTCGGTGGTCGTGGTCTTACCCGCGTCTACGTGCGCGAAAATACCAATGTTGCGGTACAAACTAAGATCTTTCATCTTGCTTCTCTAAAGGTTTGAAAGTGAAAAAATTCATTCTCTGCCTGAGGGAACGGATGTTTGACTTCACAACCTGCTCTCTCGCGGCCAACTTAAAATCAAGTTATTGATTTTTAAGGAAAAAAGTTTTACAGCGCCGGCAAATAGGCGCGTATGTTACCACCACACCAGAAAAAACACCGCAAAAACTTATATTTAGATACAAAAAACGCCGGTATAAACCGGCGTTTTTTTCAGTTTCATCAGAAACCTTAGATCGCGAGGTATTCTTCACGCAGTTCGTGGTTATCCAGAACCTCTTGCGCGGTTCCGTCGAACACCACCTGACCCATATCCAAGATGACCGCGCGGTCAGCCAGATTAAGTGCTGCGATAGCGTTCTGCTCTACGATCACCGTGGTGATACCGAGCTCACGGATACCTTCAAGATACGCTCGATCTCTTGCACGATAACCGGCGCCAGACCCTCGTAAGGCTCATCCAACAACAATAGCTTCACGTCGCGCGCTAATGCACGAGCAACCGCAAGCATCTGCTGCTCACCACCAGACAAGGTGGTACCAATTTGGTTACGACGCTCCGCCAAACGTGGGAAGTGCTCGTAGATACGCTCAATTGACCAACCAACAGGTGGCGCAATCTGCGAGAGCTCGAGATTCTCTTGAACCGTTAAACCTGGAATAACACGACGGTCTTCGGGTACTAACTGAATACCTTCTTGAGCCGCTTGATAGTCCTTCATGGTGTGAATCGGTTTGTGATCTAACCAAACCTCACCGTGACGCATCTCCGGATCTGCCGCACGTGCGATAGAACGTAAGGTCGAGGTCTTACCCGCGCCATTACGACCCAGTAAAGCCAAGATCTCGCCTTCGCGGATATCAAAGCTAACGCCTTGAACGATGTAGCTCTCACCATAGTAAGAATGAAGATCCCATGCTGAGAAAAACGCTGGCGATGGACCACGCGCTTTGATGGGCTCTGATTTTGGTGCTTTTGTGGTACTGAATGTCATATCTCTGCAGTCCCCAAGTAAGCCTCACGCACTTTTGGATGACCTTTGATTTCATCCGGTGTGCCTTCGGCAATAATCGCGCCTTGCGCCAATACACTGATGCGGTCAGCCAAGCTGAATACCACGTGCATATCGTGCTCGATGATGACCTTAGTCATGCCGCGCTCTTTAATCTTTTTCAACAAATCGATCGTACGGTTGGTGTCATGACGCGCCATACCTGCAGTAGGCTCATCTAACAACAATAGCTTCGGGTGTTGAATCAAACACATCGCTAACTCAAGACGACGCTTGTTACCACGTGACAAGCTACCCGCATGTACGTGTGCCAAGTTTTGCATCTCGAAGTCTTCCAATAAATGCATTGCTTCATCGCGCAATTGCTTCTCTTCACGAAGACCTTTGAATACATTGAAGCTAAAGGCGCCATCACGTTTTGCAAACGCAGGAATCATCACATTCTGAAGCAAGGTCAGATCAGGGAAGATTTCTGGTGTTTGGAATACGCGTGAAACGCCCAACTGGTTAATACCGTGTGGTGTCATGTTACCGCCAGTTAGATCGGTACCTTCAAAGGTGATGGTACCGTTATCAGGCTTCAATCGACCGATACAGGTATTCAACAAGGTTGATTTACCCGCGCCGTTAGGACCGATGATCGCGTGAGTTTTACCCTCTTCGATATTCAGATTGATATCCGTAAGGGCTTTTAGACCACCGAAGGTTTTATTAACCCCAGCAATCGATAAGACGTGACGCTTACTCATGATGCATCCTCCTCAATCTTCTTCGACTTTCTGAAGAGGCCACCGATACGACGCACACCTTCAATAATACCGCCCGGCAAGAAGATGATAATCGCCATGAACAACACACCCAACATCAAGTGCCAACCTTCACCCACGAATGGACGAGTGATCAGAATCGCAAACTCGCTTAACCATTCCGGCATAAAGCTATACGCAGACTGAAACACTTGATCGTTAATCGCTGAGAAGATGTTCTCGAAATACTTAATGGTAGCTGCACCCAAGATTGGGCCAAACAAAGTACCTACACCACCCAAGATCGTCATCAAGACCACCTCGCCTGATGCGGTCCATTGCATACGCTCTGCACCTGCAAGCGGGTCAACAATCGCCATCAACGAACCGGCTAAACCTGCATACACACCCGAAATAACAAAGGCAGTTAACAAGTAAGGACGTGGGCTAAAGCCGGTGAACTCCATACGCGTTTGGTTAGACTTGATCGCAACCAACTTCATACCAAACGGCGAACGGAAGATCTTCATCGAGAGCCAGAAACCAAGTATCAAAATCGCCGCACAGAAGTAAAAACCTGCGTAGCCATTCAAGGTAATACCAAACAGATCAGCAAGTGGTACCGCCTGAGGCTCAACACCTAACGCGGCATCTAGCACACGTGGATCACTCGACTTCAACTGCAAGCCCGTCTCACCATTAGTAATTGGCGTGAGCACTGAGTAAGCCATGTTGTATGACATCTGCGCGAACGCCAAGGTCAGGATCGCGAAATAGATACCCGAACGACGTAGTGATAGGTAGCCAATCACAACAGCAAAGATTGCCGATAGCACAACCGCAAAGATGACCGCAGGGATTGCATTCATACTCAACAATTTGAAAGACCAAACCGTTGCGTAAGAACCCACACCCAAGAAGGCCGCATGACCGAATGACAAGTAACCCGTCAGACCAAACAGAATGTTGTAACCGATGGCAAACAAACCAAAGATCGCAAACTTCTGAAGTAAGTCTGGGTAACCTGCACCAATGAACTCACCCCAAATTGGAGCTGTTAGTACAACCGCAATAAAGATCAGTAACGTGAACGTATCGCGAGTACGAGAAGATTCAACAATAGACTGCATAGCGCTCTCCTCAATCCTTACCCATCAAACCACGAGGACGGATCAGCAAGATTGCCACCGCAACGAGGTAGATGATGATTTGGTCGATACCCGGAAGAATTTCTTTTACCTCATTCATAGAGAAGAAAGACTGCAAAATACCCAATAAGAAACCAGCGGCTACCGCACCCCCAAGGGAGCCCATACCGCCAACAACAACGACCACGAAGGACAACACAAGGAAGTCCATACCCATGTGGTAATCAGGTGGCAAGATCGGCGTATACATCACACCGGCAAGTCCGGCGACCACGGCCGCCAAGCCAAACACAATGGTGAAGCGACGCTCGATGTTGATACCCAACAAGCCAACCATCGTGCGATCGTACATACCCGCACGCACCACCATACCGAAGGTAGTGAATTGCAAGAAGGCGAACACGCCACCAATAACAACCAATGCGAACGCTAAATAAATCAAGCGCCACCACGGATACACAATACCCTCAGCACCAATCAAGGCACCTACAGCGGCAGATCCAGCAACAATATCTGGAGCTGACTGAGGAATTGGGTTTGCACCAAAGTTTGCTTTGATGATTTCTTGCAACACAATCGCAAGACCGAAAGTCACCAAAATTTGATCTGCATGGTCACGCTTATAGAAGTGACGAATCAAACCTCGCTCCATCGCCAAACCGATGAGCAACATAATAGGAATCGCGATCAGGATGGATATCGGAACCGAATAATCAATGATCGTCGTTCCGACATCACCAAACCAGACCTCGAGATAAGGCGTCTCTTTGTACGCCTCGAAAAACGTAATGCTGGTATCACGCACTTTCATAGAGATCGTGAGCAGGTTCTGCACACTCACCGCAACGAATGCGCCCATCATAAAGAGAGCACCGTGAGCGAAGTTAACAACACCCAAAGTACCGAACACCAATGTAAGACCTAGAGCGATCAGTGCGTATGCACCGCCTTTATCTAGACCGTTTAAAACTTGAAGCAGTATTGCATCCATAATCAAAACCGTTGTTTTGGTTAACTGCCAAGACCAACACTTCGTTGATCAGGAAAAGAAAAACCGGCCACCCGAAGGTGACCGGTTCGTTTCAGACGATTACGCGCCTGGGTTACATGCGCCGAGCTCGCCCGCGACATCTGCCATGTCTGGTGCGTACTCAACTTGTGCACGTGGGGTAACTTCAACGATCTTCAACAAGTCAAATTGTGAAGATGGGTTCTCGTTACCTTTTACAACCAATACGTCTTTGAAGCACTGGTGGTCAGCTGCACGGTACTCAGTAGGACCGTTACCCATACCGTCGAACTTGAAGCCTTCAAGTGCATCAATTACGCCACATGGGTTGAAGGTACCTGCCATTTGACACGCGTTTGCGTACAAAATGGTTTGTACGTAACAAGTGTGAGCAGCCTGTGATGGTGGGAAGCCATACTCTGCACCAAATGACTTAACGAATGCTTTTGAACCTTCATCAGTCAATGACCAGTTCCAGTTAGTAGAACCGTAAATACCTTTGATGTTCTCACCAGCACCTTGTGCCATCAAACGTGAGAATAGAGGTACAACGATCTGGAAGTCCTTACCGTTAACTTGCTTGTCACGCAGACCGAACTGAACAGCCTGAGTCAAAGAGTTAACCATGTCCTTACCGTAGTGGTTCAGTACCAATACATCAGCGCCAGAGTTCAATACTGGAGTGATGTACTGAGAGAAGTCACCCGCACCTAATGGAGTACGTACTGCTGCTGCAGTTTTCCAACCCATGTCTTCGGTGTACTTCTTGATTGAACCTTCTTGTGACCAACCCCAAGAGTAGTCAGCAGTCAGGTGGTAAGCGGTACGGTCAGTACCGAACTCTTTCTTCAAGATTGGAGCCAATGCTGCGCCTGACATCTCAGTGTTGAAGAAGTGACGGAAACCGTTCTTCTTGCGGTCTTTACCAGTAGTGTCGTTTGAGTGAGTCAAACCTGCCATGAAGATTACGCCAGCTTCCTGACATAGACCTTGTACAGCGATCGCAACACCTGAAGAAGAACCACCAGTGATCATCACTGCGCCGTCCTTTTCGATCATACGCTTCGCAGAAGCACGCGCTGCGTCTGATTTAGTTTGCGTATCACCAGTTACATAAGCAACTTTCTTACCATTGACACCGTTACCTTTCAGTACACAGTTAGTCATGGTGTTAAGCATACCGCCGTCGCCTTCACCGTTTAGGTGCTTAACAGCTAGCTTGTATGCACGTAATTCGTCTGCGCCCTCGTCAGCGTATGCGCCGGTCTGAGGAACGTTGAAACCTAAAGTGACAGTGCCACCCTTTGGCTCGTTCACGTAGGCGTGAGCAGTTGAAGTGAGAATGGTTGGCGCTGCCACTGCTGCTGCAGTTGCCGCTGAAGCTTTCATAAAGCCACGGCGAGACAGAGTGCCGAACTTTTCGTTATCAGTTGACATCAGTTTGTCCTCCAAACTTTTGATAGGTTATTTTATCGTTATAACGTACAGCTAAACCCTTTACTCACATGGCGTGAAGGGCAAAAACCGTCGGGCGACTCTAGCAAAGAGGACGCAATAGAGCAGTCCTTTAAAAATATAATATTTATTAATAGAAGAACTTGCTTATAAAGCAAATTAACCAAGGCAGTTTTAAAAATTACTTCAAGCTCATATACTTGTGCTAAACCAGAATAATAAAAAGTATTTAACTCTCTGAATTTGGATTCACATGCGTAATCTTGCTGTATTGATTTGCGTGCTTTTGTTCACGACTACTTCACACGCTCGTTGGTTTGAAACAACCGATGTTGAGAAAGGCTCGTCCCTTTATGCGGATAATTGCGCGTCATGTCATGGCGTTAATGCAGAAGGTGATAAGCATTGGCCAATGCCAACCTCTAAAGGGCACTACCCCGCACCACCTTTAAATGGCATGGCACACACTTGGCATCATCCATTGCGCCAGCTAGTGGCAACAGTGACCTTTGGTAATGGCTCAATGCCTGGTTACCAACATCAGTTAACTACGCAACAAATCCTCGATATCTTGGCCTTTGTTCAAAGCCGTTGGCCAGATGAAATCTATGCAGACTGGTCAAAGATGAACGAGCGCCACCCAGGCTAAAACCTTCGGGTGTTATTCAACACCCGCTACAATCTTTACATGACTTTTTCCGCTCACCGCTTTTGCGTTGCGCCGATGCTTGATTGGACAGATCGACATTGTCGATTCTTTCATCGTCAGCTAACGCAACACGCCATGCTCCACACCGAGATGATTACTACCGGTGCATTGATCTATCGTGAGCCAGGTCGCTTTCTCGATTACAACGCTGAAGAACATCCTGTTGCCTTACAGCTGGGCGGAAGCGAGCCAAAAGAACTCGCGTATTGTGCAAAGCTGGCTGAAGATTGGGGCTATGACGAAGTAAACCTGAATGTCGGCTGCCCGTCTGATCGCGTGCAGAACGGACGCTTTGGGGCCTGCTTAATGGGAACGCCCGAGGTAGTTGCAGAGAGTGTTGCTTCGATGAAAGCTGCAACCATTGTGCCCATCACGGTTAAACATCGCATTGGTATTGATAATCAAGATAGTTATGAAGAGCTACATCGCTTTGTACAACTAAGTGCCGAGGCGGGCTGTGAAACCTTTATCGTCCATGCACGTAAAGCATGGCTACAAGGCTTAAGTCCAAAAGAAAATCGTGATATACCGCCATTGAACTACGATGTGGTTTATCAACTCAAACAGGACTTCCCTCAACTCAACCTGATCATTAACGGTGGCATCACCACGCTCAATGTCGCAAACGAACAACTCAAACATGTCGATGGTGTGATGATGGGACGCGAGGCATACAGTAACCCTTGGTTACTTCAGCAGGTCGATACACAATTCTTTAACGATGATGCAAAGGTGACCCACCGCTCACACGTCATTGACGCGATGATTCCTTACATCGAAGAACAACTAAGCAACGATATCTATCTCAGTCACATCACCCGTCATATGCTGGGTTTATATCAAGGCTTACCAGGCGCACGCACTTACCGTCGCCACCTCTCTGAGAACGCCACGAAAAAAGGTGCCAATCTACAAGTGCTGCTCGATGCGGTTGCACTTGTCACAGACCCACTCGATTGACGCATACAAGCGATCTCTCTACACTGCGCGCCAACGCGTCTTTGTTGACGAATCAAACACTTAACGGAGTACACACCATGTCTATCGAACGAATTGTTATGGCATTTGCCGGCATCATGATCATGCTGACACTGGCTTTAGGCACTGAAGGCAGCCCAATTTTCCACAGCACTAACTGGCATTGGTTCACCGCCTTTATCGGTTTCAACTTGCTGCAATCATCTTTCACAGGCTTCTGCCCATTGGCAATGATCTTGAAGAAAGTTGGCAAGCAACCAGGCTCAGCGTTCTAAGCTGAACACAAGACATAAAAAAACCGGCGTTAGCCGGTTTTTTATGTGTGTCGTTTAATGACTCTCTTTGCCTTTACCCGATATGTAATCGGTCAGCGCAAACATCAAACCAGAGAACACCAACGCAATGTGAATACCCACCTTCCACGCTAAAGACTCATTGCTCAATGTTTCAGTATTCAAGAAGGCTTTCAATAACTCAACTGTTGAGATCGCAACCACCGCACCGATCAGCTTCAACTTAAGATCAGCAAAGCCAACCTTACCCATCCAACCTGGACGGTCTTCATGGTCACCAATGGCAAACTTAGAGACAAAGTTCTCATAGCCACTGAAGGCAATAATCAACAACAGACCTGCTAATAACGCCGTATCAATCAAGGTCAAAATACTTAGGATAGGTTGTTCAGCTGCACCGGTTAGCACACCACTCATCAATGAGAACAGCTCCTTGCCAAACTTAATCAGCAAGGCAATTACTGACACCATCAAGCCTATAAAAAATGGCGCCAATAACCAGCGCATTTTAAAGAAGCTGTTTTCTAGCCAGGTTTCAAAATCTTTCATCGTTTTCTCTTAAGCCTTAAATTGGCTCAGCAAATAAATCGTGTTCATCGTAACCGCTAACCTGCACTTCGATAAAGTCGCCTGCCGCAACATCGTCCCATCCGCCGTGAATGATCACCTGACCATCAACCTCAGGCGCATCACCCGGACCACGCGCAATCATATGATCATCATGCACTTCATCAACAAGCACGATCATTTCACGACCGACTTGTCCGGCTAATTTATTACGTGAGATCTCCGCTTGAATTTCCATAAAGCGCTGCAAACGATCTTGCTTTATCTCTTCCGGTATTTGATTCGGTAAATCATTGGCCGTAGCACCATCCACCGGTGAATAGGCAAACGCACCGACACGATCCAAGTTGGCTTCTTGTACAAACTCAAGCAGTTGATCGAAGTCGTCTTCCGTCTCACCCGGGAAGCCAACGATAAAGGTTGAACGCAAAGTCAGTTCAGGACACATCTCACGCCAACGCTTGATGCGATCGAGTACCTTTTCTGTCGCTGCAGGTCGCTTCATCGCACGCAACACCGATTCACTTCCATGCTGCAGATGGCATATCCAGATAAGGCAAGATCAATCCTTCTGCCATCATCGGAATCAAATCATCGACATGCGGATACGGATAGACATAATGCATTCGCACCCATGCAGGCAGCTGACCTAACTCACGCGCCAAGGTGCGCAAGCGAGTATCAAGTGGTTTACCGTTAGCGATATCCATTCGATATTTAAGATCAACGCCATAGGCACTCGTATCTTGTGACACGACGAGTAATTCGCGCACACCTGATTCGACTAAGCGTTCAGCTTCAGTGAGCACCTCACCAATCGGACGACTCACTAAGTCGCCTCGCAAGCCCGGAATAATGCAGAAGCTACAACGATGATTGCAGCCTTCAGAGATCTTTAGATAGGCATAATGTTTTGGTGTGAGCTTAATACCCTGCGGTGGCACCAAACTGGTGAACGGATCATGCGGCGCAGGTTGATGCTTGTGTACCGCTTGCATCACTTCTTCGTACGCATGCGCACCTGTTACCTCTAACACTCGTGGATGTGTTTCACGGATCTCGTCAGCTCGTTTGCCTAAACAGCCGGTAACAATCACTCGGCCATTAGCATCAATCGCCTCACCGATCGCATCTAGCGACTCTTCAACTGCTGCATCGATAAATCCGCAGGTATTCACAATGACCAAATCGGCATCTTCATAGCTTGGCGAGAGGCTATATCCCTCGGCACGCAGCTGAGTCAGAATTCGCTCAGAATCCACCAAATTCTTTAGGGCATCCCAAGCTCACAAAGCCAATTTTTGCGGCATTTTGATCAGACATCGCTAACGTTCTTAATTTGTAAGAAAAAATCCCGCGCAATGGTGCGCGAGGCGCTACATAACTACAAGTTTTTAGTCATTCAAAAGACCCTTAAAAACCCAGTAAAACAATCAAGAAATTAAGATTAATTACATATAAATCAGAAACTTAATTGTCATAAAAAAAATATTGATCGTATAAAAATGACCGTGTTGTGATTGTGACAATGGGATGACAGACTGCGTCTCGAATTAAGGGACATCCCTTATCGCGACCCTCAAAATTGGAGCAGTAGATGAAAGCAATGATCGGAAGCGCATTCGCCAAGATTTGTAACGATATCCCAGGTGTTTGCATTGTTCTCCAGACCTCATTAGCCATCGTAATCTCAGGTGTTCTCGGATACCTCTTCGTCACTCAGGAACTTATGAAATAAGACCTCAGTCGCTCAGGCCAGCCCGCTGCTGTCCTTGACTCCCCTCTCTCTACTCTTTAATGTCCGCGCCTCGTTCGAGGTGCCTTAGGTTTCTTACCCTCAGGTTAAACGGGAAGTTGGTGACATCCATCGGATTCAATCCAACACTGCCCCCGCAACGGTGATCACGTCTCGTACTTACATCAGCCACTGGATTTCGATCTGGGAAGGCGTAAGCACTTTATTCGCGTGTCAGTCCGGATACCGGCCCGAACTCAGTAGTTAAACCATGTTGCGGTGGGCAACCGGGTAAAGACATGCGGAAATCTCATCGATAACTGCCTAGCCGTGCTTTGCCCAAAATCCACTGCGCACCAAAAGATGCGGGGATGCATCTAAGGGCAAAAAATGAAGACGTTAGTTTCTGCTGCGGTGTTTGCAGCACTTACCACGACAGCTATTGCTGAGCCGATTACGATTTTTATTTCGGGCAATCGTTCTGAAACCCCAGGGCTAGGCATTCCAGCAGCAACAACTGTTATTGGCGCTAAAGAGATAGAAGAAAGTGGTGCATCGAACCTGTACGAACTCTTTAGTACTGTTAACGGCATTCAAGTCTCAGACAGCTCTAGTGGTGGCGGTAATGCAAATATCGATATGCGCGGTTTTGGTGAAACATCTCAATCTAACGTCGCCATACTGATAAACAATCAGAAGATAAACACCACAACTGATGCAACTGTATGGAATTTACATGCCATAAATCTTGATAACGTTGAACGTATTGAAATCATCAGAGGTAGCTCAGGCGTGCTCTACGGCAGCCAAGTAGTTGGCGGACTAATTAACATAATTACAAAAGATGTTATCGGAGATAAAATATCTATTAAGCAATCGCTGGGTAGTTACAACACTACTGAAACATCAATTAATCTTGCGAGAAGCACCTATAACATTGGCTCAATAGATACCTGGTCACGCACATTAATGCTTACAAGAAAAAATCTGATGGCTATAGATATAATAATGCGTTGGAAGTTGAACGTTTAGATCTTGGCATGAGATTTAACCATGGAAACAACATTACGACTTTAAACGTGCAATCTTTGTTCGACCATCTACAAACACCTGGTGCACTTTCAATGCTATGGAAGTGGAATCTAATCGAAGACAGTCATTCTATGACCCTACAGGGAACACACATACAACCCCAGCAAGTCCGTGCAGGTTTTCTTGGTGACTTCACCGAAAACAAAACAAACACTTTAACTGCAAGCCATAAGAGAGCATTAACTTCAAAAACTGATTTAGATATCTCAGGGCGATATCAAAAAGTTGAAAGAACATTCAAAACAGGTGGCCGTACTTAACGGGCAAACAATACAATCAAGATAAATGGATCATTGAAATCAATCCTCACTTCTTAACAAGCTCTATATATGGTTCGACTTCATATGGATTCGATTTAAATAACTCTAGTTACTCACTATCTTCCGGCCAAAGTAACAATCAAAAAATTTACGCTGGATATGCCCAGCATGAAATTCAGTTAACTCAGGAGTTATCAGCAACTACCGGGGCAAGATATTCAACTGTTACAAATGAGCTGTACAACTCATTTAGCTCACCAACCACAGGAAAAACCAATGTCAAGTTTTTTTGTCAAAAGCATTGGGCTTAATTATTCAGCAAACAAAAATCTCCGTTTTTTTGCCCGAATTGATGAAAACTTTCGCTTCGCAAAAGTTGATGAACACACCAACGCTCAATCAGGCATAGGACTTAAAAGATCAAAACGGCATTTCCTATGAAGTAGGCGGCGATTCAATGTCAATAAATTTAAAGTGAATGCAGTCTTATCAAGATTAAATTTAGAGAACGAAATCACCAGCAAATTAGTTTCAGGCACTCCATACAATTTCAATTTGGACAAAACAACAAAAGATTCCCTACAGGTCTTTAGAATTTGCACCAAGAATAGACCTTGTCTAAATTAACGGAGGCGCTGAATTTATTGATGCGCAAATCACAAGGGCGCCTCACGACGGAAATAAAACTCCTGGAGTGGCTGAAAAAACATTCAACTTCAGTGCAACTTGGCTCAAAAATAAGATCACATTCATTCATTGTCATCCAAATGGATTGGCGAGCAATTCTTAACCACTGACTTCAACAACGATCGACCCAAGCTCGATAGTTACAAAATATTCAACTATAACTTTAACCACAAAATTGAAGATTGGAATCTTGGTTTTAGAATTGAGAACCTAACTAATGAAAAATACATTTCTTTTGGTGCTACATCATGAAAGGCGGAGCTGATGGATATTACCCAGCTCCAGAACGCAACTTCATGCTAACTGCAAAATACACCTTCGAGTAACCAATGCCCCGCTTAACCAAAATCTACACACGCACAGGTGACGATGGCACGACCGGCTTAGCAGGCGGCGAACGTGTGCGTAAAGATTCTGCGCGCATTGAAGCGATGGGCGATATCGATGAGCTCAATTCGCTTATCGGTCTCATTCGCTCATTACCCGGCGAAGCTCAGGGTATCGATGAGATGCTCGAATCGATTCAGCATCGACTCTTTGATATCGGCGGTGAGCTCGCCATGCCCGGCTATGAATTGCCAAGCCCGAATGGACTGAGCGCCTAGAAAACTGGCTTGATCAGCTCAATGCCGACCTACCCACACTCAAAGAGTTCATCTTGCCCGGTGGCTCTCATCGCGGAGCCGCATGCCATCAAGCACGTGCGGTATGCCGCCGAGCTGAGCGTGCGCTTATTCATCTCACCGACACAGACACGGTAAACTCTCACTCATTGACCTATTTGAATCGTTTGTCCGATCTCTTATTTGTCATCGCACGCACATTGGTTTTGCGTGACGGCGGCAACGAAGTGACCTGGCAAAAAGGCATTGAGTAAATGAACAAATCAACAATTGTCGTCGTTGGCATCGGCGAGATGGGCAGCGTGTTTGCCCGCGGCTTTATGCGCCTTGGCTATCCCGTATATCCGGTAACCCGAGGTACCGGTATCAACGCACTCGCAAGCGAACTTCCTAATCCTCAGCTCGTACTCGTAGCCGTTGGCGAGGCAACACTGCAAGACACACTGAAGAGCATTCCTTCTCAATGGTCTGACAAGTTAGCGCTACTGCAAAACGAGCTGCTTCCTAAAGACTATGCTCACATCAATAACCCCACCGTTATCTCTGTCTGGTTTGAGAAGAAAAAAGGCCAAGACTCAAAGCCTCTAATTCCGTCCCCTGCGTTTGGCCCGCAAGCTCAACTGCTTGTTGATGCACTTAACGCGCTAGACATTCCTGCTCGCTCCATTGCTTCAGCTGATGCAATGAACTTTGAGCTAGTCGTTAAGAATGTCTACATCGTGACCACCAATATCGCTGGCCTTCGTGTTGGTGGTGATGTCGGTACACTTTGGAAAGAACACGAATCTTTCGCTCGTGACGTGGCAAACGATGTCATTGATATTCAAGAAGCACTCACCGAACAAACTTACGATCGTGACGCATTGATCGCCGCCATGCTCGAAGCCTTCGAAGGCGACCTTGAGCACAAATGCATGGGGCGCAGCGCACCTGCACGTTTAGAGCGCGCTATCGCACATGCCGATAACTTTGGTTTGAGCACACCCACATTGCGCGCTATCGCACAGGAGACTCAAGCATGAGCCAGTTACGCGAAATTATTCCGGGTTCTGCGGTCACCCTGCACTTTTCACTATCGTTACCTGATGGCACCCCAGCGATATCCACCTTTGATGATGAGCCACTGAGCTTTCACATGGGCGATAAGACCTTTCAGCCATCGATGGAGATCGCGCTGTATGGTTTAAAAGCCGGTGATGAGCAAACACTCACGCTCACCACTAACCAAGCGTATGGCGAGCCGGACCCATCCTTAGTACAAGAGATGCCATTGGGCGACTTTACCGATGCTAAGCCAGAGCTCGATCAGATCATGACCTTCTCGCTGCCTGATGGTGAAGAGACGATGGGCGTGATTCGTGAGATCACCGACACCCATGCCATGGTCGACTTCAATCATCCATTGGCCGGACACGAAGTGGTTTTCACCGTGAAGATTTTGGATGTAGGCTTACCTGACCCCACCATGATTCAGGACTTAATCGAGAACTAAGATGGAAGTTGTACTCGCCAACCCACGTGGATTTTGCGCCGGCGTCGACCGTGCGATTGAGATTGTTGAGCGTGCGCTCGATATCTTTGGCGCACCCATCTATGTGCGACACGAAGTGGTGCATAACAAATTTGTTGTCGATGGCTTACGAGAGCGTGGCGCAGTATTTGTTGATGAGCTTAGCGAAGTCCCCGATGGCAATACCGTTATCTTTAGCGCACATGGCGTTTCACAAGCAGTACGCCAAGAAGCTGCCTCACGCGATCTTCGCGTCTTTGATGCAACCTGTCCCTTGGTAACCAAAGTTCACTTAGAAGTCAGCCGTCATTGCAAAGCGGGTGACGAAGTCATCCTGATTGGTCACAAAGGTCACCCAGAAGTGGAAGGCACCATGGGTCAGTATCAATGCGAGAACCCAGGCACAGGCATTTATCTTGTCGAAACACCCAATGATGTAGCCAAGCTTAACGTTAAAGATCAAACCAAACTTTCTTTTGTGACGCAGACCACCTTATCGATGGATGACACACAAGCGGTTATCGATGCGCTGCGTAAACACTTCCCAGAGATCAAAGGCCCAAAGAAAGACGACATTTGTTACGCAACACAAAATCGCCAAGATGCAGTGAAGCGTTTATCGAGTGATTGTGAAGTTGTCTTAGTGGTTGGCTCTCCCAATAGCTCTAACTCAAATCGATTACGCGAGATCGCTGAGAAAGAAGGCCGCAAAGGCTATCTCATCGACGGCCCAGAAGACATGAAGCAAGACTGGTTTGATGGCGTAACCAAAGTGGGTGTCACTGCCGGCGCGTCCGCACCAGAGATACTCGTTGAGTCAGTGATCTATCAACTCGAAGGCTGGGGTGTTAACTCAGTCACCACCGATGGTGGTGAGCCTGAAAATGTGGTGTTTTCTTTGCCCAGAAAAGAACTCATTAGCAACCTGTAAGCCATTTTAATTTAGGCTAACCTTATACGCAAGGCTTTAGTTAACGTTCAGGTGGTAAACTGACCTTAATCGCAGTTCCGTAGTACAGGTGTCATGTCTGATCGCACTCTCATCGTCGGTGGCGGCATCATCGGCATGATGACCGCGCGGGAGCTTCATGCTGCCGGCCACGACGTCACCCTTATCGAGCGCCAAGCTCTCGGCAAAGAGTCGAGCTGGGCTGGTGGTGGCATCTTGTCGCCGCTGTTTCCGTGGCGTTATCTCGATAGCATCACCCGATTAGCCAGCTGGTCGCAGGCGCACTACCCCGAGCTTTGCGAACAACTGCATCGCGATAGCGGCATCGACCCGCAGTTCACCCAAAGCGGCATGTTGATGGTCGCTCCCGATGAGATCGCCACCGCAACCGACTGGGCTGAGCAACACCAGCGCGAGCTACACCTAATTGATAGCGCTGAGTACGCCAAGCTCGAACCGCAAGTTGCACAACAACATGACAACGCCTTATGGATGCCAAGCGTTGGACAAGTACGCAACCCTCGCTTAGCGCAATCGCTCGCCGCGGATATTCAACGTCGCGGCGTGACTATCCACACCGATAGCCCGATCACTGATCTACTGATCGAACAAGATCGTTGTGTTGGTGTAAAAACTGCCACGCATACCTTTAATGCCGATAACGTCGTGATCGCTGCTGGCGCTTGGAGCGGTCAGTTACTTGCCGAACATACTCTTAGCCCCACCTTAGTCGCATTTGCGTTTGTTCTGCTTTCACCTGTCGTTGCCTCAACGACAACTGCGACGACCGATTCGCGGACAAATGATTTTGTTTAAAACCAAGCCCGGAACACTCACTCGCATCATGCTCGAAGCTCAGCGTTACCTGATTCCGCGACGCGATGGTCATGTACTGTTTGGCAGCAGCATGGAAGATGTTGGTTTCGATAAATCCACCACACAAGAAATGCATGATGAATTATTCGAGATTGTCACCGAGCGCTTCCCTGTCTTAGAGAAAAAAAATGCGCCACTGGTGAAACATTGGTCCGGTTTACGCCCTAGCTCACCGGCGGGAGTGCCCTATATCGCGCAGCACCCCGAGATTGCGCAACTCTATATAAACGCAGGGCAATTTCGGAACGGTGTAGTGCTCGGCGCTGCCTCAGCTCGCTTGATGAGCGATGTCATATTGCAGCGCACACCCATCGTCGATCCCAAGCCATACGGCTGGACAACTCCTCGCGGGTAATACTGCGTGCTAGGATTCTTTCCTCTTAAACAGGTGATGTTGTGTCTGAATTATTTGTTCAACGTTTAACGGTTCTCGATTTTTCCTATCTGGATATCGAACGCGGCCTGGTCGGCGAAAGCTGGCAAGCGGATATCGTGCTGCAAGGCGAACTCGATGCGCAGGGCATGGTGCTGGATTTTAGTGATGTGAAAAAGATCACCAAAAAGCTGATCGATGAGCAGTTTGACCACAAGCTACTGGTACCTGATAGCTCCCCTGCTTTCCAACAAGCGAGTGAATGCCTCACCTTTACCTTAAACAGCGGTAAAAAAATTATTCACTGCGGCCCCGAAGATGCGGTGACCTTGATTCACGCCGATGCGATCAACCCGGAAACGGTTAGTCGCCAGATCATCGATACACTGATGCCCTTAATGCCGAGCAATGTGTTGTCGATTCAGATTCATTTGTGGCCAGAAAAAATTAGCGGTGCGTTTTATCACTACAGCCACGGCTTAAAGCTGCATTGTGGTAACTGCCAACGCATTGCCCATGGTCATCGCTCGCGTATCGAGATTCTGCGTAACGGTGAGCGTGATAATGAACTTGAAGCACACTGGGCAACACGTTGGCGCGATATTTATATCGGCACGCGCGAAGATCTCATCGATGAAACCGATGGCGATTACCGTTTTGCTTACACCAGTGCACAAGGTGCGTTTGCTTTGCAGCTGCCAAAGTCGGATTGTTATTTGATTGATACCGAATCGACGGTTGAGAACATCGCGCAACATTTAGCCGATGCCCTAAAACACGAACACCCAGAAGATGACTTCCAGGTGCGTGCATTTGAAGGGGTCGATAAAGGCGCGATCGGTCGCGCTTAAATCGTTTTACATATCGTCGAAGCCGGCTTTGCGGAACCACTCACGCGCCTTCTCTTCATCGCGCTCAACACCGTTACCTTCGCGGTACATCATTCCGATGGTGGTCATTGCACCTAGGAAGCCTTGATCAGCCGCTTTTAAGAACCACTCGATCGCTTTCTCGGCATTCTTTTCTACACACTCACCTTGCATATACATAAAGCCTAAGCCGTGTTGTGCCAAACCCATGCCGGCTTCTGCGGCTGACTTCATATATTTAAAGGCGAGCAGTTCGTTCTCGACCATGCCCAAACCATTCTGCGCCATGATCGCCATACGGTATTGCGCTTCTGGGTGACCGTTATCTGCTAAGGGACCTAACAAGCTGGTGGCGGTACCAAAGTGCTTTGCCTCGAATGCAGCAATACCACTGCTCAAGTCCATATCTAAAACGCCATTCTCTTCGCTCATTGCTCTGTTCCTTTTGTTGGGCGATATCCCATCGGGCGTATCGCAACCACGTTAACCACCGAGACGCACTGCTGCCCTTCGGCATCGTACAGTCCAAATTCAAAACTTGGCGTTGCACGGTTGCGTTGCTCAAGTTGCTGTTTTATCCACGCTTCGACCTGTGGATCTAAATCAAAACGTAATTCCAAATCGCTGCGGGCTTCTTTGACAAAGTTTATCTCGAGTGCGCGTGTCCACAGCTGATAACCAGGAAACACTTTATTACACACCAGCGCGGGAATCGGATCGGCTAGCGAAGCGATCGAGCCGCCAAACATGCCACCACCCGGGTTTTGATTGAACGAATTCAGGGGGAGCTTAATGCGCACCTGACGCCAATCATCACTGATTTGCTCAACCTTGATACCCATGGCACGTAAAGGCGGAAACCACATCAGTCGTCGCGCCGGCGTGACAAAGGGCAGTCGCCGAATCCATCTTGGAATTTCCATGATTTATACCATTCTCTTGGCGTCTTCTAGCCGCGCCACGCTAAGGGTTGTTTGCTATGCTTGCGCGAAAGTTTACTTCACCTGAACCATGCAAACAGCCCTCGCCGATTTTATTAAGAACAGCCCAGATGGCCCAATCGCCGATAAGATTCTGCGCGCCTGTGTGCATTGTGGTTTTTGTACCGCGACCTGCCCGACTTATCAGCTACTCGGTGATGAGCTTGATGGTCCGCGTGGACGTATCTACCAGATCAAACAACTGTTCGAAGGTGCAGCGCCAACTCACAGCATGCAGGTGCATCTTGATCGTTGCTTAACCTGCCGCTCCTGTGAGACCACCTGCCCATCGGGCGTGACTTATCACACCTTATTAGATCTTGGTCGCGAGCATCTCGAGACCTTACAGCCGCGCCCACTGAGCCAGCGTATCTTCCGCGCGACCTTGCGCACGGTGTTTGCCTCACCTAAACGCTTTGGACCTTTACTGGCTGTGGCGCGTCTTGCACGCCCCATGTTGCCGCGTAAGCTGCGTTACAAAGTACTGCCGACGCCACGTCGCGTTGCCGAGCCGACACAACAGATCGAACGCACCATGTTGGTCTTAGATGGTTGTGTGCAGCCTGCGTTAGCGCCGCAGATCAATCAATCGATGCGTCGTATTCTGGCGCACCTGAAGGTCAATCTTGTCACGGTGAATCCGGGCATTTGCTGTGGCGCCTTACCGCATCATTTAAGCGATAGCGAAAAAGCGCGTGAGATGGCAAAAGCCAACATCGATGCATGGATGCCTTGGGTTGAGAAAGGTGCAGAAGCGATTGTTGTGACTGCCTCAGGTTGTGGCGCTCAAGTGAAAGATTACCCTTCGCTACTCATCCATGATGCTGCGTATCTCGAGAAGGCGAAAAAGATTGCGGCCTTAGCGAAAGATCCGGTTGAGGTGTTAGCCGCTGAAGATTTATCGCAATTACCGCTGACACCTTCGACTGAGCTGACAGCTGTGCACACACCCTGCACCTTGCAACATGCATTGAAGTTGAACGGCCATATCGAAACAGTGATGCAACAACTGGGCTATAACCTGACCACCGTTGCTGAGGGTCATTTATGTTGTGGCTCTGCTCGCACCTATGCGCTGACACAATCTGAGTTATCGCAGCAATTGCGCACGAAAAAGCTTGCTGCACTTAGCGTGAATAAACCGGCACGCATTGTGACTGCCAACATTGGTTGTTTATCGCATCTACAAGATGGCGAAGCGCCACCCGTGATTCACTGGATTGATCTGCTAGAGCAAGACCTAGCTTAACGACTCGTTGATATAGGCAAGCCACTGCTGCCAATGCGAAGCTGAGGTCGCCCCCATGCCGATATGCGGCTTGAGATTCCACCCACTTTGCGGCGTTCCGGCATAGTCTTTCATCACACCACCAAAGCCACCGGCCTCACGGAACACTAAGCTGCCTGCAGCAAAGTCCCATAAGCGCTGACCACCATGCAGATAGACCTGCACACGACTAGCCGCAAGCCAACACCAATCGAGTGCGACCGAACCATAGTTTACGTTGTGAACGGAAAGGCGCTCCTTTAGCGATGTGTTTGATAAAGGCTTGTGGCAAACGTTTCATGTCGACCATTGCCATGGTCTTACTTAACTCATCAACCACCGGCTTAACTTGCAAGCGCTTGCCATTTAGCCACGCGCCCTCACCAGAGATCGCACTGAAACATTCATCGCGCGTTGGATCGTAAACAATACCGGCTTGGAGCTTGCCGTCTTGCACTAAGCCTGCAGATACCGCGAAATACGGAATACTCGAGGCAAAATTGGCGGTGCCATCGAGTGGATCGAGCAACCAAAGACCATCACCAGGGTTGGCGAGCTTATCGAGCTGTTGCGCTTCGGTCATTTCTTCGCCAAGCACCTCAAAGGTAGGCCATTGCTCAGGGAGCTCGTTGATCAAACGCTGCTGGGTCGCTAGATCCGCTTCGGTGAGTACACTGCCATCGGCTTTTTCGGCCATCTCAACCCGCTCAAAGCGCGGCATCAGCTCTTCTTTCGCCACTTTTCGAATCAGCTGCTCTAGGGTTGTCAGTTGGTCTCGATCAAACATGTCTTTTATCTCTGGGTTGGCGCGCGGCCTCGAGGAATTTTCCGCATTGCATATTCTTTATAGAGTGCTTAGTGTGCCTCACAGATGAGACGTCTTGCCCTTTTTCTTCTGCTGATTTTACTGAGCTTAAGCAGTCATGCCAAAGCCACGTCTCCGACCCTCGAAGAACAGCGCCAACTCTTCCTTGATGCTGAACAAGCATTGGATGCTGGTCGAATAAGCACCTATCGCAGTTTTAAAAAACGTTTAGGCGATTACCCGCTGGTACCTTATTTGGAACAGCAAGAACTGAAACGGCGTTTCCGTCGCTTACCGAAAAAGATGTCGCGGCGTTTCTGGAAAAATATAAAGGCACACCGGTTGCCGATGAGCTTCGTCAAGATTGGTTAGAGCAACTCGCGCGCAAAGGCCACTGGAAAAGCTATCTTGAGTTTTATACGCCGCAAAGTGATACCGGTCGGCAATGTAAATATGTTCGAGCACTGATTCGCACGGGTAAAGCCGAGCAAGGTTATGCTCAAGTTAAACGCTTATGGCTGGATGGTAGATCTCAACCAAGCACCTGTGATGGCATTTTTGCCGCCTGGGAGAAAAAGGCTTTCTCACTCGCGACTTAATCTGGGCGCGCATTGAATTGGCGATGGAGAAAAACAACTGGCGGCTAGCCCGTTACTTATCGCGCAAACTCTCACCGAATGATCGCCGTTGGGTAACACGTTGGACCAAGCTACATCGCTCACCACACTTAGCGAAGCGACTGTATAAATACACCAAGCCGCATCCGTATCGCGATCAAATCATGGCGCATACGATCAAGCGCTTATCGTTAAAAAAACCACTCGAGGCACTAGAGCATTGGCAAAAGCTAAAAGCCAAATTTGGTTTTGCTGAAGCATTAATCACTCCCACCGAACGTTATTTGGGTTTGATGCTTAGAGCGCGAGAAAGATCCTCGTGCCTTCACTTTTGTACAAACCCTACCCTTTGCCGCTGATGATGAGCGTTTACTCACGGCGAAGTTACGCTCGGCACTCGTTCATTCCAATTGGTCGCAAGTGGTCATGCTGCTCGAGAAGGTTCCAAGCAAAGAGGTATGGCAATACTGGCTTTCTCGGGCGTATCAAGAAACCGACCAAACCACCAAAGCAAAGCTAGGTTTTGAGATGCTTGCTAATGAGCGCTCTTATTATGGTTTCCTTGCTGCGGATATTGCTAAAAAGCCTTATCACTTAGCGCATACCGATACACCGGTGAGCCAACTCTCACTGGATAAGCAAAAGAACAACCCAGGCATTCAACGTGCGATTGAACTGCATGAACATGAGCGTTTTATTGATGCACGTCGCGAATGGAATTACGCCACAAAAGGTTTAGTGAATGGCGACCTACAAGCTGCTTCATTGGTGGCAGAAGAAGCAGGATGGCATGACCAAGCAATCTTCACGCTAGCTAAAACGGCGTATTGGGACGACTTAGAACTGCGCTTCCCTTTGCATCATGACGATCTGATTAACGAGGCGGCAAAAGACTTCAAGTTAGACCCTTCATGGATCTATGCGGTGATTCGACAAGAGAGTGCTTTCCGTCAGGATGCGCGCTCACATGTTGGTGCAGTAGGCTTGATGCAATTGATGCCATCGACTGCGCGACGAGTCGCTAAGGGCATGTTGAACCAACGTGCACCTAAGACCAAACAGCTACTCGAAGCTGAAACCAATATCTCGTTGGGCAGCGCTTATCTCAATCAACTCAGCGAGCAATATAAGGGCAATATCATTCTGGCTACCGCAGGCTATAACGCGGGACCGTTGAATGTGGATCGATGGCTTGGCGAGACTTAACTGCCTGCGGATGTGTGGGTAGAATTGATTCCCTTCCACGAAACACATCGTTATGTGCGCAGTGTGTTGAGCTACATGGTGATCTACGACAAGCGTCGTGGCAAAAAGGTCACACGATTAAGTGATCGCATCAAAGCGATACCGAAAGCAAACGATTAATTATCTTTGCCCAACATTGAGCTACGTGCTTGCTCAATCTCTTCTGGCGTCATCTGCGCTAATAAATGCTTAATATAATCTTCAGCACGCTTACTACCGTTGCTATCAGCCAACATCAACCATTGCAGTGCCACGATGGGATCACGCTCGACTTGTTTGCCATCCATCAACATGCGACCTAAAGCAAACTGTGCTGCGCCAAAGTTTTTATTAGCCGCTTCGGTGTAATAGTGAATCGCCTTGGCGATATCTTTTTCAGCGCCGTATTGTGCAAAGCGGTACATGGTACCGACGACATACATGGCTTTAACCGATCCATGATCGGCGGCTAGTTGATACAACTCACGCGCTTTGGCTTCGTCGGTATCGACACCAGAACCATTCGCATACATCCACGCCATGGTGATCAGCGCATCTTCGTGACCTTGGCGAGCGGATTGTTTAAACCATCCCATCGCTTGCTCACGATCGAGCTCAACCCCTTCACCATTGCCGTATAAAACACCCAAGCGGAACTGCGCCTCTGCGTCGCCGCTTTCGGCCACGGTGCGAAGTTTTGCCAGCATCTCTGGCGTGACGGTATTGGGAGTCTCTTCTGCCATGTGTTTACTTAACTACCTTTAAGGCGCGGCAGTATAGACAATGCGGCAGCGGGTTTCTGCGTTAAAGCTGCTCAAACACCACGGATTGCGTGGAGGATTTGATCTTCGAGCTCGAAACGCGCTGCGAGCACCTCACCCAAGGCATTTAGGTCGGTATGCAGCTTTTCACGATCAATATCACCGGTCATATCCGCGAAATCATCAATAAATACGAGCAGGATATGCGTCAGTTCGGTGATCTGTGCGTAGAGGCGCTTACCTTCATCTTTAACCGCTTGGCGACGCTCACGGCCATCAATGATGCGCTCGTAAATTTCGAAGTGCACAAAGGCGGTGTAGTCGGTGAGGATTTCACAAAAGCGTTGAATATCAGCGTCGGCTTGCTTGTCACCCACGGTGACGCCAGCGAGACCACAGTAAGTCGCCAGTAGCTCACTTCGCTCGGCGAGCATGTTGTCTATGACCTCGTTCGATCCTGATCGTCTTTCTTCCATGTTTTCAGTCATTTCCAGAGACCTTTGCTTTTGTTATGTTGTCGGAAGATTTTACCGAAAAATACGAATTAAAGTTGTATTTTTGAGCCTACTTTATGTTGCAGCGCACCATTATTTTTAGCCTTTTCATTAGCTTAGCGAGCTCCGTCTCAGCTGCTGGTTCGGGCAATCTTGTCGGTGATCTGATGCAAGGTATGGCCAAAGGTCTCGCCCAGCTCAATCAGCAGCAAAACACCAATCAACCCCAGTGGAACTTCCCGCCTGGGCTACAACCTCTTTCTGAGACCGGTAATCGCACTAACTTTTCTTATCCGGGATTCAACCAGCCTTATTACGCACCCCTTTTATCCCAATTGAGCGTCAGCTTTTGCAGTACCTGCAGGGTAATTGGCGGACCAATCGTGGCGGACTGATGTTGGTTCGGGGAAACCTTGCACGTCTGTATGTTGATGCGAAAACACACCAAGATTTGTACATTCGCATAGATCCTGAAGCGATCTGGCTACAACCCGCCAACGACCCTAAAGCGATTGCGAGTCGTTACGACTTCCAGATCGATGGCAATCAAATCGCGCTGCGGGATATGCACATGCAAAGCCTCGTGTTGATTCGTCATATACCTGAGACAGTCACTGAGTAGCTTGAATAAGGTATCCTTGGAAAAAATAACAACGACTATCCCTATGAAATTTACAAAAGTTGCATTGATCGGTGGCACTGGCTTTGTCGGTCGCCCTCTTACTCACGTCTTAGCAAACCTTGGCCATCAATGCCGTGTGATTTCCCGTCACGCGCATCGTCATCCAGAGCTCAAATTGAGCGCGGAGTTGGTAGAAGCAAACCCCTACGATTTAGATCAACTCAAGCAAGCAGTTAAAGGCTGTGATGCTGTGATCAACTTGGTGGGTATTCTGAATCCTGCCAACAAACGTGAAGGCTTTCGCGAAGTTCACGTCGGCATCACCGAAAATGCCATTGAGGCATGTCATGCCGCCGGCATAAAACGTTACATTCAAATGAGTGCGCTGCAAGCAGATCAAGATGCAGGTAGCAGCACCTACTTAAAAACGAAAGGTGAGGCAGAGAATCGTGTTCGCGCGATGTGCCAACCAAACATTTACTTCACTATTTTCCGTCCTTCAGTGATTTTTGGACCGGGTGATGGCTTTTTAAATCGCTTCGCCGGCTTAATGAAGATACCAGGGCCGTTACCATTGGCCTGTGCTAAGTCACGCTTCGCGCCGGTTTATATCGAAGATGTTGTTAAAGCCTTTGCGCAAAGTGTGGATGATAGAACCACCTTTGGTCAGACCTATGAACTCTGTGGCCCTGAGGAATACACCTTGCGTGAGGTTGTTGAGTTTCTTGCCAATGTAATGGAACGCAAAAAGCTGATCATCGAATTGCCCGATTTCGCCGCACGCATTCAAGCGCGTATTTTGCAGAACCTACCGGGCAAGTTATTCACCATGGATAACTACAATTCGCTACAAACCGCGAGCGTATGTAGCGATAACGGCCTAGCACGATTAGGTATAGATGCCGCCAGCATGAGTGGAATCGCTCCGAGCGTACTACTGCGACACGATAAAGCCAGTAAGCTCGATCGTTTACGTGCACGTGCTCGTCACGAAGATTAAATCGGGAAGAACACCGCTGAGGCAAAGCCTTGGATGACGTTTTTGATCGTACGATTGGTGGTATCTGCGACCACCTCTGCAAATAGATCATTCATACCAATCAACTTACCGAAGATCCGTGAGAAGGTTAGGTTCACACCAACCTTGGCATTGCCGTGACTGATTAAAAATAAACGCCCTGCCTCATCGCGCTTATTGCGCAGCTGCCAATCCGCTATCTCAGTATTACGCGCTAAGTAAAACAGCTTTTGCGGATCAAATTCATGATGCATGAAGAACTCACCATCGTTTCCGTAGGTAGTTTTATACATGCCATATAAACCACCCACAAAAGCAGCAACCCGATCACCGGTAAATAACGGGTCAAAGGCTAACGCCACCTTATCAGAGGACTTAGCCGTTTTGATTTGTGGCAGATCACCATCCGCTTTGATCAATCGCGCCGCGGCCTGTTGTGCCGTTAAGCTTGGTTGATCCGACCGGCGTAATTGATTGGGGTTACGTAGATACAATTTTTCAGCGATCTCACGCAGATAACCACGCCATTGTTTCACCGCGATTTCTGCTGCCATATCGACATCGCTTTTAGCCACATCACTCAGCTTGAACTCGCGTGGCTGAACTGGGCCCGTTGGCTTTGGCTGCGACATACAGGCAACGAGTATCAACGCCACACTGAGCAATAGACCGAGCTTAAAGATAGGCACGTTGATCACCTATCGCAAAGCCACGCATCAAAAAGTCTAATCCTTTGCTAAAGGAAATCACCTTAAATCGCTCACCCATTTCTGTCGGCAAAGTCAGCTGCTTCATCGCTTGGGCTTGATGAATATAACGATCGCTCATCGGATCCTCATCCAATAACTCGGCAATGCCATTATTCATCAAGAAAAAAGACTGTGTTGTAAAACCTGCTAAATCAAAACCGTGATTCACCCCAGCTTCTGCGACTGCACTGAAATCAACATTCGCGGTGATATCTTGTGAACCAACACGTTGCAAAGGATCGTTGTAGGCCTTGTGTTGATAATGGCAAATCAAGGTGCCCGCTGATCGCTCTGGATGATAGAAAGCCGCTTCTGGATAGCCGTAATCCAGCAAGATCACAGCGCCCTGATCAATCATTTGCGATAACGCTGAGATCCAACCATCGATATGCCGATTAACCTCAGACTCATAGCCATCCGCAAATTGGCCTAAGCGCCTCTCTAAGGCATCAAGCTGTTTGAGCAATGTGTCATCGATCGCATCTAACCATGTTGCTTGATACACATCATCCGAATAACTCACCCACTGTATCTGCCATTGATCAGCTGTTTTTTTAACCCGCTGCACTGGCATCGCATCAAGTATCTCATTGGCAATCACCACACCTTGCCATGGTGACGATGGCATATGCGATAACCATTCCACGCGCTCTAACAAATGTGGCAGCGCTTGCTGAATGGTTTTTCGCTGACGTTGTTGTAGTTCTGCACTGAGCTCAAGGATTAGATAACGCACTGGCAAGCAATCGAGTTGCTCAAGCTGCTCCAGCACACTCACGGCTAAGGCACCTGAGCCAGCACCAAATTCCAACACACAAGGTTGCTCTAAAGCACTAAAGACCTCAGCGATCTGATGCGCGAGTGATTGCCCAAACAGTGGCGATAATTCAGGGGCGGTAATGAAGTCACCCCCAACACCAAACTTTTGCGCGCCATTCACGTAGTAGCCCAAGCCTGGGGCATATAAGGCTAGCGACATAAAACGCTCAAAATCGACAAGACCACCCTCTTTGATGATTTGCTCGCCAATGGCTTTGTGGATAGCTTGTTCAACAGACTCTGTCACGCGGTTATACAGTCGCAAAGATTGATATAATTGTTTGCATTATAAAGAACCTCACGTTGAAGGGAGTCATTCAATGTCAGAGACCGAAAAAGTTGCTCTAGTCACCGGTGCTGCCGCGCGCATTGGCGCTGCAACCTGCGATGCCTTACATAAAGCTGGCTATTTTGTGATTGTGCATTACCGCTCTTCACGTGAACCAGCAGCCGCATTAGTGAAGCGCTTGAATGAAAATCGCGCGAATTCCTCTGTGCTGATTCAAGCGGATCTGTGTGACATGCAAGCGGTTGAAAAGCTCGCTAAAGAGACGCTAGAGGTTAAAGGTCGTTTAGATGTACTGATTAACAATGCCAGTAGCTTTTACCCAACCCCAATGGGCACAACCACTCAAGAACACTGGGAAGATTTATTTGGCAGTAATGCACGTGCACCTTTCTTTTTAAGCCAAGCCTTAGCGCCAGAACTTGCCAAACAAAAAGGTTGCATTGTAAATCTGGTCGATATCTATGCTGAGCGACCAAAACCAAAGCACCCTGTGTATGTGATGGCAAAAGCAGCAAACGCGATGATGGTAAAAACACTCGCACTCGAGCTTGCACCGGATGTGCGCGTGAATGGCGTAGCACCTGGTGCAGCACTCTGGCCAACCGGTGCTGAGTACACCACTGATAAACAAGAAATCCTAAAGCGTATTCCGATGGGTCGACCTGCTGGTGCTGAACAGATCGTTAATGCGATTATGTTTATGGTGGATGGTAATGATTATGTGACCGGACAGATCTTAGCGGTCGATGGTGGTCGTAGCGTTCAGCAGTAAATTACAGATGCACTTGAATGAGTGCGTCTTTATCACCTGAAAAGTTTTCCCAAAGCGACGCATAGCTCACGCCACACTCAGGATGAATCTCGTCGGGTGCTACATCGACAAGAGGCTTTAATACAAAAGCGTATTTTTCGATTTCATCACGCGGCAGATGCTTGCCACCCTCGTCTGTCACTTGATCGTCATAGGTTAAGGCATCGATATCCATCGTCCGCGCGTTAAATTTCTCGCTCGTTCGCACACGACCAAAGTCATGCTCGATTTCTCGAAGCTTGATGTGCAGTTCAGCAGGCGTTAAATCGGTATTAAAGCCAGCGACAAGGTTATAAAACGCATCACCGTCAAAACCTTCGGCCGGTGTTTCATAGGTTGGCGAGATCACAAGCTCACCAAATTCGGCTTCAAGTGCTTGCAGCGATCCGCGAATATTATTTTCGCGATCAATATTGCTGCCAATGCTGACCCACACCCATGCCATTAAGTACGCTCTCCGCGCTCAATAATCACACCCACATCGGTGGCACCACGTACTGCGCCTTTTTTATTCAGCGTTAACTTAACCCAAGCGACATTAAACTCTTCGCGAATAATCCGAGCACACTCTTCCGCCAAGGTCTCGATAAGCTCGAATTCACTTTCACCGACATACTGCTGTAAACGCTTAGCAATTGATTTGTAGTTCAGCGCATCTTCTATCTTGTCGGTCTTGGCCGCTTTCGCGACATCGGCACTCATCTCAAGATCAAAGATCAGGGTTTGGCGAACGCGACGCTCCCAACCATAGATACCGATAACCGTATCAATCTTAAGACCGCGTAAAAAAACTGTATCCATCATTTGTTCCATTCAGGCTTTAATCAATCTTAACTGATGACACGCCGCTTGACCGCAGCTAGCTGCAGCTCAGAGAATGCCGATATGGATTTATCAATGACTGAACTTGGCCTTATCGTTGCGGCTTATCTGATTGGCTCTATCTCGAGCGCCATTATTGTTTGCCGTCTGATGGGATTACCTGACCCACGTAGCGAAGGCTCAAACAACCCAGGTGCGACCAACGTGTTGCGCATTGGTGGCAAAAAAGCCGCTGCGATCACCTTGCTTGGCGACATGCTCAAAGGTGTACTGCCAGTTGCAGCAGGTCATCTACTTGATGTCTCTACACTCACCTTTGCCCTCGCAGCCATGGCAGCTTTCTTAGGACATCTGTATCCGGTTTTCTTTGGCTTTAAAGGTGGCAAAGGTGTTGCGACCGCACTTGGCACTCAGTTCGGACTTCACTGGGGCATCGGTTTAGCCGTTGCGGGCATCTGGTTATTCATGGCGAAGGTCGTCAAGATCTCATCGCTATCCGCACTGGTCTCTATGGCCCTAGCACCGGTGATTATTTATTGGATTTGGCCGGCTAATGAGCTGATCGTGATGCAAATTATCATGAGCATCATTTTGTTCTGGCGTCACAAGAGCAACATCCAACGCTTGATTAGCGGCGAAGAAAGCTTGATTGGCAAAAAGAAATCTTAAGCCGGTTCGAGCTCGGTCATTGGCCAACGCGGCTTAATACCAAACGATAAATCACCCGATTCACCCGCAAGCAATCGCTGACAACCGGCAAAAGCAATCATCGCACCGTTATCGGTACACAACTCAGGACGCGGATAATACGCGCGACCACCTAAGTCAGCGGTCAAAGTATCAACCGCAGAACGCAGCCGTTTATTGGCGCTCACGCCACCTGCCATCACCAACTGATTCGAGCCAGTTTGCTCTAAGGCGCGTTTGCACTTGATAGCTAAGGTATCGACGACCGCATCTTCAAAGGCGCGTGAGATATCCGCTTTGAGCGTTTCCAACTTGGCACCAGAACAATTCTTTGATTCATTTTGTAGCGTGGTTAGCGCAAAGGTCTTCAACCCTGAAAAAGAAAAATCCAATCCCGGACGATCAGTCATCGGACGTGGGAATCGAAAACGTGTCGGATCACCTTGCTCAGCAAGCTTTGCGAGCAAAGGTCCACCGGGGTATCCCAGTTCAAGCATTTTAGCGGTTTTATCAAACGCTTCACCCGCGGCATCATCAACTGACTCACCGAGTAATTTGTATTTTCCGATACCTTCAACCAACACGAGTTGGGTATGTCCACCTGAGACCAGCAAAGCGACAAATGGAAAGTCAGGACGATCACCCTCGAGCAACGGCGCTAACAGATGCCCTTCCATGTGATGTACGCCCACCGCAGGCACAACCCAGCTCCAGGCCAAGGTCCGTCCCATGGCCGCACCAACCAACAATGCACCGGCTAAACCAGGACCTGAGGTGTAGGCCACACCATCGATTTGATCGCCTTTCAGATCCGCTTCTGCGAGCAATTGCTGCACCATCGGCGCGAGCTTGCGCACATGGTCCCGTGAGGCCAATTCTGGCACCACGCCGCCGTACTCCGCATGCAGCTCGATCTGGCTATAAACTTCGTGTGCAATCAATCCCTTAGCGCTATCATAAAGCGCCACACCGGTCTCATCGCACGAACTTTCAATCCCCAGAACTAACACTCAATCTTTCCTTTGCAAAACTTCATTTAACCCAGTAGAATCCTGCGCCTTTCCGCCCGGAAGGAATTTTCCGTGGCTTGAAACAGATAGTCTAACGGGTTTAGAGCCCAGAGGAAGTAATGCCAAACGTACGTGTTAAAGAAAACGAGCCGTTCGAAGTTGCGATGCGTCGCTTCAAGCGTTCATGCGAAAAAGCTGGCACGCTTGCAGATGTTCGTAAGAAAGAGTTCTACGAGAAGCCAACTTGGGAACGTAAGCGCAAAGCTGCAGCTGCTGTAAAGCGCTGGCAGAAGAAGCTGAGCCGCGACAATCGTCGTTTCGAGCGTCAGTACTAATTCATTTCGTTTAGGGTTGATTCGGTGCTAAAGGCACAGATCATCGACGATATGAAAGCCGCTATGAAAGGCGGCGAAAAGGCGCGCTTGGGCGTTATCCGCTTAATCACCGCTGCCATTAAGCAGCGTGAAGTGGATGAACGTATCGAGCTAGACGATGAGCAAGTGCTCGTTGTGCTCGACAAGATGGTCAAGCAGCGTCGCGATTCGATTAAGCAATATACCGATGCCGGTCGTGAAGATCTGGCAGCCATCGAAGAAGCTGAAGTCGAAATTATCCAAACCTACCTACCGGCAGCACTTAGCGAAGATGAGATCGCTGCAATTGTTGAAGCCGCTATCGCACAAACTGGCGCAAGCAGCATGGCTGATATGGGTAAGGTGATGGGTATCGTGAAGCCACAGGTTCAAGGCCGCGGTGACATGGGTGCCATCTCCGGCATCGTTAAGCAAAAATTGGGCTGAACTCTGTCGCCCTTTTCCCTGCCCTGATACGCTTCGGCTATGGCAGGTAACATTCCACAGCAATTCATTGATGACCTTCTGAGTCGTGTCGATATCGTCGATGTGATCAATCGGCGTGTCACCTTGCAAAAGAAAGGCAAGGAATATCAAGCCTGCTGCCCTTTCCATGGTGAAAAGACACCGTCATTTACAGTCAGCCCGAGCAAACAGTTCTACCACTGCTTTGGATGTGGCGCGCATGGCACCGCGGTTGGCTTCTTGATGGAATACGATCGCCTAAGTTTTCCCGAGGCGATAGAAGAGCTCGCTACCGACCAAGGTATCGAAGTCCCTCGTGAGCTGACCTTTAACAACAAAGGTCCAGACCACAAACCTATCTATGATTCACTGCAAAAGGTTTCGGAGTTTTACGAGCAACAGCTTCGCGAACATCCGACCAAACAACAAGCGGTCGACTACCTTAAACAACGCGGCTTAAGCGGTGAGATCGCCAAAGACTTTGCCCTTGGTTACGCGCCGCCCGGCTGGGATAACGTGCTCAAGCGTTTTGGTGGTGATGATAAAAAGCTCCAAGTCCTACGTGATGCTGGACTGATCAGCGAGAAAGAAAACGACAAACGTTATGACCGTATGCGCGAACGGATCATCTTCCCGATTCGCGATGGACGTGGTCGCGTCATCGGTTTTGGTGGGCGCGTACTCGGTGATGACAAACCCAAGTATCTCAACTCACCTGAAACACCTGTCTTCCATAAAGGCCAAGAGCTCTATGGTCTATATGAAACGCGCCAAACGCATAAACAGCCCGATCAGATTCTCGTCGTTGAAGGTTATATGGATGTGGTTGCCTTAGCGCAATTTGATATTCGCAATGCGGTTGCAACTTTAGGCACTGCGACCACCCCCGATCATCTTAAAAAGTTATATCGCGCCGCTAACGAGGTCGTGTTCTGCTTTGATGGTGACCCCGCTGGTCGAGATGCCGCGTGGAAGGCATTAAAGACGGCCTTGCCTTTAATGTCAGATGGTCGCCAAGCGCGCTTCCTGTTCTTACCTAATGGCGAAGATCCTGATTCATTGGTGCGCAAAATCGGCACCGATGCTTTCCGCGAAGAACTGCAGCATGCTCAGCCGCTGTCAGAGTTCTTGTTTGCCAAGCTTGAATCTCAAGTCGACACTAACAGCATTGACGGACTCGCACGTATGGGTGAGCTCGCCAAGCCGCTCCTCGCTGAACTGCCGCAAGGCACCTTCCGCGTGATGATGGAAAAAGCGCTTGAGCAACGCCTTGGGGTCAGCGTGGATATCGGCAAAGCTAAACCGCCAGAGAACACCCCAATTAAGCGACAAGCCAAGCCCGCAGCAGCGAGCTCAACGCCTGGGATGTCGCCTGTGAGCAAAGCTGTGGCGATTGTGCTGCAACATCCGAATGCCGCTTTAGGTGAATTACCCCCTAATTGGCGCGATCTCCCAGAAAAAGGCATCGAAGTACTGTCTAATTTGATCGATCGTGTAAGATCCAACCCAAATACGCACAGTGCAGCGCTGGTCGAAGCCGCAGATGAGTCTCTTCGCCCCTATCTGGCAAAGTTAGCGGTCGCTAACATCGCGGTGATGGATGACGCACCCGAACAACTGACCGGAATTCTTTCTAGCCTTTTGCGAAGTCACCAAAAAAACACCCTACAACAATCACTTACCGACAAACCGGTTAGTCAGATGAGCGATGAAGAGAAACAAAAGCTTCGCGATGCCTTTAAGCGCTAATTTTCAACTAATTTCTTAAGTGTCATAGCCGAAAAGCGTTTCCAACGCTATAATGGTGGGCTTGATGCGTTATTTTTGCGCAACACCCCAATTCGACGTTTGAATTCTTCCTGAGAGGCTTCATGAACCAGGCAACCCAGCAACAAAACAGCATCCGCGACCTGATTGCTAAAGGTAAAGAGCAAGGCTTTTTGACTTACGCCGAGGTGAACGATCACCTCCCAGACTCTGTCGTAGATCCGGAGCAGATCGAAGATATCGTCCGCATGATCAACGATATGGGTATCTCAGTGCATGAACAAGCGCCTGAGGAAGACAACACCCTATCGGACAACGCTGTTTCTACCGATGATGACGCAGCAGAAGCTGCTGCAGCCGCACTAGCAACTGTCGATAGCGACTTTGGCCGCACCACAGACCCTGTGCGTATGTACATGCGTGAGATGGGTACCGTTGAGCTACTTACCCGTGAAGGCGAGCTGCGTATCGCAAAGCGTATTGAAGCTGGTCTTAACCAAGTAGGTTATGCCGTTGCGCTGTTCCCACCTTGCGTGCAGATGCTACTCGACAAATTTGACGAAGTTGATGCTGAAGAGACTCGCCTTAACGATGTCATCGCGGGCTTCAAGCTTCCAGACATTGGCGATGAAACCCCAATGCCTGCAAACAGTAACAATTCTGACGACAGTGATGACGACGATGATGCCGAGCCAGAAGATACTGGTATCGACTTAGAAGAAGTTGCTGCTAAGCGCAAAGACCTTAAACGCACCTTCAACGCATGGACCAAGCTCCTGCAGAAAGAAGGTAACTCCGAAAAAGCGCGTAAAGCTGGCCAGAAATGTGCGGACGCTTTCATGGAGTTCCGTCTATCACCTCAGCTATTCACTGATGTCGCTAACATCTTACGTAACCACATCAGCATGATTCGCGAATATGAGCGTACCGTGCTTGGCCTTGCCGTCAATGAATCAGGCATGCCCCGTAAAGACTTCATCACTACGTTCCCCAAGAACGAGACCGATGCTAAGTGGCTACAAACACAACTTAAAGTGAAAGCTGATTGGGCAACCAAATTAGCTGAGTTCGCGCCTGAAATTGAGCGCTGCCAAATCAAGCTGGCCGATATGGAAGAAACCAGCATGATGACCATCGCGGACGTGAAAGAAACCAACCGTTTGATGTCGATTGGTGAGGCAAAAGCACGTCGCGCGAAGAAAGAAATGGTCGAAGCTAACCTACGCTTGGTTATCTCGATTGCTAAGAAATACACCAACCGTGGCCTGCAGTTCTTGGATCTGATTCAAGAAGGCAACATTGGCTTGATGAAAGCGGTTGATAAGTTTGAATACCGTCGTGGTTATAAGTTCTCAACTTATGCGACTTGGTGGATTCGTCAGGCAATCACCCGTTCGATTGCTGACCAAGCACGTACCATCCGTATCCCGGTTCACATGATCGAAACGATCAACAAGCTGAACCGCATCTCACGCCAGATGATTCAAGAGATGGGTCGTGAACCAACTCCTGAGGAATTGGCAGAGCGTATGGATATGCCTGAGGATAAGATCCGAAAGGTACTCAAGATTGCAAAAGAGCCAATCTCAATGGAAACCCCAATCGGTGACGATGAAGATTCACATCTGGGTGATTTCATCGAAGACCAAGGTGCTGCATCGCCTATCGATATGGCCACCTCTGAAGGTCTTCGCGAGTCGACACAAAATATGCTGGCGGGCCTCACCGCTCGTGAAGCAAAAGTATTGCGCATGCGTTTCGGTATCGACATGAACACTGACCACACCCTCGAGGAAGTGGGCAAACAGTTCGATGTCACACGTGAACGTATCCGTCAGATCGAAGCCAAAGCATTACGCAAATTGCGTCACCCTACCCGTTCAGAGAAGTTGCGTTCGTTCCTCGATAGCGACTCTTAAAAAAATGGCGCACCCGATGCGCCATTTTTCATCCACCCTATTCGGGCCTATAGCTCAGTTGGTTAGAGCAGGGGACTCATAATCCCTTGGTCCCAGGTTCAAGTCCTGGTGGGCCCACCAATTAAATCAATGACTTATGATAAATCCTCTGGTTGAACTATACTTCTAGGCAACCTATAGGCAACCAAAATGCCAGAGGAGTCATTGTGTTTACACCAGATTCAAAAGTTACTGGTCTTAAAATTAAGCATCAGCCATCAGGTGATAAGTATGTGCTTAAAGCAAAGCAGCACATTACTAATAAGACAGTCACTATCACGTACGGCAAAACATCTGTCATGTCTCTCGCTGATGCTCGCAAGCAAGCCAAGCATGACCTTGCCCTACTCGCTAAAGGCATTAATCCACGTGATCATAGTAATGCTGTTAAAGCTGCAACAAAATCACTTAGTGAAGCGTTTGATGAATACATTTGGCTCAGAAATCTAAAGCCTTCCACCGTAGACACCTACACCAAATCATTACACAGAAACTTTAAAGACTGGATGACACGCCCTATTCGTGAAATTACACGCGAAGACGTACTTAAAAGATTTATCTCTATCAAGAAAAGAGTTCAGCGGGAATCCCGTCAAAAGCAAATGATAAATATTGCTGGTGAAGCTGAAGCACAAAAAGCGATGCGAACACTCAGCGCTGTGCTTGGTAGTTTTTTGTCATGACTCATTAGCAGATGGAACTTCATTGGGATCTAACTTTCCTCTTGAGATGACCCATCGCTCATGGGGAACAGATTCAAGGATATCGATCGCCTCATTTAGCAAACCATATTGTTCGGCCAAATCAATTTGCTCTATAAGCCTCTGATTCTTATCGTAATCTATCGCAATAGAGGCTGCTAAAATAAGTGGTCGCGGAACGTCAACATCGGGCAAATTATCCGTTAACATCTTATAGAGGTCATTCCACTGGATTGCCTCTGGATAAACATACAAACCGCTTCTGATTTTCTGGATAACGTCACTCATTCACGATCCAAATGAAACACATTTTTCTATTCTTTAGCTTAATCCTTTTTGACCATTCTTTCGCGGTAGAAATCCCTCCCTACTCCAGAGATGCCTTCAAATACTCACTCGAATTTAAAGGCACTCCTGAGAATAAAGGCTTCTACACAGGGAAAAACTGCATCACGGAATGGGATCACATTGTTTCGCTAAAAGACGCATGGGTCAGCGGCGCATGGGCTTTGGACCGACAAGGAACGCACTGACTTTGCCCAAAATGCTTTTAACTTAAGACCAGCTTGCTTCCAGATAAATCGATCTAAGGGTGACAGCACGCCAAAAGATTTCTTACGTAAGTCTAAAGACAAGAAAGGCGTTGATTTTGAGTTCGCAGAGCATCGTTGGTGTGACTACCTAGCCTTTTATTCAATGGTAAAAAATATTTACTACCTTTCATTTGATAACAACGACAAGGAATTACTAAAGGGGCAATGCGAAGGGAAGAATATTGCGCCAATAAATCACAGTGCTCTGGATAAATTAGCACGCAAGATTTCAAAATCAGATGACTGGTGCGGCACGCCTCGCATTCAAGCTGCAGAAAAAGCCAGGAAGAAGCAAAAGATTACTGATTTAAAGAAAGGAATTGAAACGGATTTAAATTCACTCAAGAAGAAAGGCGTTAACTGGATGGAAATTAAAACACTCCAGAAAAATGCTGACAGAGCCTGCCGAGATCAATACTGGAAAGAAAGAGATTGATCGTACTGATTATTATGAATGCTACGTAAATCACATTTGGCATGAGTCACGGAAAAACACGCTCGTCACTAAACCAAATACCGATAGTCAATGCTGGTTCAACTTCAAACTTCCACCAAATGCTTTTTGGTATGCGGGAGGCAGAGGCTGCATTTGGGAATGCGATCAAGGGTTTGAAAAAGATGAGCAGAAAAACCTTTGTGTTGAACTCAGTGAGCGAAAGAAAAAAGAACAATTAGAGATTTTGAAATCACTTGAAGAGCAGAATGGAATGTCAGGTCAGTGGATATACAAGTAACACATAATTTAATGAGGGTTTCATTTCACCTAGGCGACATTCTTCAGTCTGGTTGTGACGCTATTGTTAACTCTGCAAACTCCTCTTTATTAGCTGGTAGTGGATTAAGCGGCGCCATCCACTATGTATCTGGGCGGGTACTAAAGCCTGATGATTGATACGTCCCCCACCCCCGACCCTGTAAAGAAGGCGCACCCTATTTCTTTTACGCAATAAAAAACCTCACACTTGTTGAAGCATGAGGCTATAAATTTGATACAAAAACTTGCTACAAAATGTTGATAATTTATTTTATAAGCTATTGATTTATATAACAAAAAGGCGCAGGTCGTAGAACTACAACAATTTCGATCTAGAGTAAAAGTTTACCAAAACAACACCGGTGATGATTAAAAATAACCCGAAACTAACCTGCCAAGGCATGGTTTGCTTTAAAAAAATCACACTTATCAATGAAATACTAAAAATACCCAATCCAGACCAGGTAGCGTAAACAATATGAATTGGTATTTCTTTTAGAGTGAATGTGAGTAGATAAAAAGAAAATACGTAAAAAACACCAACAAAGACTGTTGGCAATAGCTTCGTAAAGTTTTGAGTTGCAGGTAACAAGACAGTTCCAAGTACCTCAAACATAATGGCGAAAAACAGAAAAATGTAGCTTCTTGTCATATTTGCTCTTCTGAATAGGATCGAATTCAGACCTGTACATAGATTTACTGTTTATACCAAACACACAGAAAAAAGCACTTAAACTGATATTTAAGAATCTTATCTGTTTTATTGGAGCCATCTCCTTGGGTGTTCAGATGACTAATAGGAAAATACCACCTGAAAGTTTTACTGAGTTTTGGGCTAAAGAAAATGATAAACGCCGATTGGACGCTGAGCGAAAGCATGAGAGGCATCGACGTGAACTTGAAGCCATGACAAAGGAGGAACTAATTAGGCATATCATGACACCCGTAATGTCTTATAGAACTGATTACAATGAATCAGCAGCTAGAGGCGCATATCTTCAGAAATATGGGATTGACCCACACAGTATCGAATACTTTCGTCTTTTTGATGACTTGATGGATAACGAAACACTAAGAGAAAAGTTTGGAACCCTTCAATAGATTCTCACCAAATTAAAAAAGGGCTCTGTCGAGCCCTCTATATGCCGACTAAGTTACTTTACAGAAAGCGATAAAACTTAGTTGTAACAGAACATCATTGAGCAGGTGTATTCTGTGCAGGCATTTGTGGAGCACCAGCAGGAGCATAGTAATAAGGACGTTCGTATGCACTGGCGTTCATGTTGGTGTTTCGGTTGTAGTTACTGGACATGTCACCGGCAGACTTACCACGACCTTTGAAAGTCATTGAGAAAGTTGCTTCACCTTCACCGGTACCATTACCGTTCATGTTACCAGCGCCATTTGACTCTCCACCCGAATAAAGGTTGTCAGTACCAAAAATGCACTAGCTGACATGGATGCTGTTAAGAGTGATACACAAATAATACGTTTCATTTAAAAAAATCCTATATTTAATAAAAAGCTATGCCGCAGAGTTTTCTTCTTCAATCTCACCCAAAAGACGAGTTACCGCTAAAGACATACTGGTGGGTAAATCACGGGTAGACTGGCAAGAAAAATATTTAGTCCCGTCTCGATACGCTGTTAACTCAGAGGTATGGGAAAGATCAGAACTGTCTTTAGAAACAAAGACATCTATTTGATCAAGGCTCAGGCTATCCAGCTTATGCAAAGAACGCATAATCTTTTTCACACTCATCGCCTAAACGAATTCCATTTGTCTCGATGTTAATAATCATATGATTGGAGTCCAAGGTAAGAGTTATTCTTCAACAATAACCTGACCGTTCATCGATGGATGAAGGCTGCAGTAATAGTTGTAGACACCCGGTTGGTCGAATGTTTGGGTAAAAGATTGCCCCTGGCGTAAACGCTGTGACTTAAAAAGCCTATCTGATGAAACTACATCATGGGTCATTCGGTCATTTTGCGTCCATGTAACAGAAGACCCTTTTTTGACTTTAATAACAGCCGGGTAAAATGCCATGTTCTGAATTGAGACAGTGGGTGCAGTAGATTTACTTTCACCTGCATTCACAGGTTCACGATTCTGCTGATTGCCCTGGCTAGCCGGAGGCATCTGATTTCCGTAGTAAGGCATGGGTGCGTAACCAGGCATTTGATTAAAACCAGGCATGTATGGTGTATTTCTGTATCCGGGCATCATCGGCATGTATGGTGGATAGGAGTAACGAGGAGCTTGCTGATAACGGGGTCCGTAGTAAGGCATTTGTCCGTAGGAGTAATATCCCTGAGACTTTTGGTTTTTGTTGTTGGCATTTACTTCGTCATGGTTGCCATGGTTGTGAGCAATGGCATTTGTGCCGACAAACAGCGATATGCAGGTAAAAATCACTTTGCTGCAATTCATAAGAAGGTCCTTATTTAATTAATTACGTATTAGGATAATATGCGGATTGAATCAATTTTGACCACGTTGCAACTGGCTTAAATTCTATATATTCGTGTTTATAACAAGACAAAACATGGTCTTTGTCCTGTAAAGACAGATAAATTTAACTTTGTCCAGTATTTCAACGGTCATTTAAATACATCACTGCTCTACAGTATTTGAATCCTAAGGAGAATTGCACTCATGCAACACGTCCCTATTAACATAAGGAGCTAAACATGTTCGTAAGCGAAATCATGACAAAAGACCCAAAGGCTGTTGGTCCTGATACATCTTTATTGGATGTCGCTTCAATGATGAATCTTTACCGGCTGCCTGCATTACCTGTCGTTGATGAAAACAACATATTAATAGGTAACATTTCAGAGAAGGATATTCTTAAAAACTTGCTCCCATCGATGGAAGATATCGTAGATGGTTCTGTCAATACGCAGCTCGACAGTATGATTTCAAATTACAGCAAACAGATGCGCATAGTGACGTCTTCTGTAATGACAAGAAATCCTGTCAGCGCAAAAGAAGATATGCACATTCTCAAAGCAACAGCACTGATGACGAGTCACAACTTTAGACGTTTACCAGTTACAGACAATACTCATCAACTTATTGGCGTAATGAGTTTGGGTGACGTTCACAAAGCGATATTTCATTCTCACATTTCTGCTAACAATAACTCACCAAGTATGTATTTAAGAAATGAAACACATCTTGGCTCACCACCTTTGAATTGATCAAAAATCTATTTAGGAAATTACGTTTCCTAAGTAATTCAAGCAGTTATCAAAGTTACATCTAAAAGTTTTTTGATGCTAATACACTCGCGTAAATTATACGTAATTTAAGATACTGCTTTAACGTAGTCGCTGTAGAAATAGCCTGACAACAGAATGATTACAGCGTATGCGAGTAAACGAGATTTCATTTGGTATTGCCTTCAGTAGATACGTGATTGTTCTTCTTCAATCTCTACACATACAGCCTGCTGACCCATTGGAAACTGCTCACGCCAGTTACCATTGATTTCGTATTTAAGTGCATCTCTCGCACGAAAACATTCATTCATTGAGCTATATGTTCCGTGAGTTGTGACTGCCACACCTAGAGAATCAACTACAAGATAGATCAGTAACCACTTCATAGACTGCTCTTGGTTACCGCTCTATAGGCAAGTACAGCCAACCCTGTGAACATAATGCCTATGGTTAGTTGTATAGATAATCTTTTGTCAGCAAATTGCGCAATAAAAGAGAACAATGTTAAACCCACAGCAGGCGGTAGCAGCATCAACAAAAACGCTGTGCCTGCAGTGCCAAATCGCTTGTTCATCCAACCGAATATTTTCATGAGCCCAGTCGGTAATATGTAAATGTTGTTACGCAAAAAAATAGCCATCATAAGGACGGCTAAGATTGCTCCAACTTCCAAAGGCACTTGTGTAATTCATTCTTAGTGCTTGGAGCTGATTTCAATATACATCACACACAGACTCACGCTTAATCAATGACTAAAACAAACCCGTAAGTGTGTTTCTTTTTTATGTATCTGGGCAGGTACTTAATCATCAGGATTGGTGCGTCCCCCACCCCCGCCCCTGAAACGAAGGTGTACCCCCGCATGCGTTGACTTTTCACTCTTAAGGACTAGTTTTATTGACTGGACATACAAGGTTACAGAATGATGCGCAAAATTTTATTCCTAATTTTTATTTTATTTATGCTTTCCAACAACAGCATTCTCCAAATGCTACGGCTACGCCGGACCTGGCGGGCCTTGTTACTCCGGACCAGGCGGTCCTGAATACTCTGGCCCAGGCGGTGGTGCTTACGCAGGTCCTGGTGGTGCTTGTTACTCTGGACCTGGAGGTCCTTGTTATGCCGGCCCTGGTGGCGGCGCTTACTCTGGCCCAGGCGGCAAAGGTGGCTGCCCCATTTTTGCTCTGGAAGGTAATTTCTATTTCTAACGCCTTACTATTTTGAAACAAGTGCAAGCACTAATGGGCAACCTCTAGGCAACCGAAACTCAAAATAGACAACCTATAGGCAACCTTTAGTAAGAATGATAATATCTAATTAATTTCATTATAAACAATAATTTGCATAATTTATTAGCACTATTAAACACTAAACCAGAGAACTCATAATCCCTTGGTCCCAGGTTCAAGTCCTGGTGGGCCCACCACTTTTTCCCAAAGCTTACGAAAATTTCGTGGGTCTTTTTATACCCGCAGGTAATTTAATTTTTAATCTGAAAAATTAATATTACGTATATTAAAAGAGTCTTATTGGTCACATCCAGTGCTTTTTATGACGAATCAATTTAGATTCAAATAGGGACCTAATTCCGAACTCTCACAGTATTTTTTGAATAACTTAGAACATAAATAAAACTACGCTCACATAAGAAAATTGAATTCACACCATGTCAATAAATTGGCGTACTGGTTTACCCGAACTCTCTTAAGAAAATATAATTAACTATATATATCAATTACTTATAAATAAACTTTTAACAATTATTGCTTTTAGCATTCTTAAAACCACAAAAAAACACTATCAGAAATCCATTTTTCCGATTTCCTGCCGATAATATAGATGAACCAGAATGGATCGGCCGGATCAGGTGTTTCTTTACCCCTAAATCCACAAGTCTAAATAAATAACTTTATTAAAGTAAGAAGGTTTCCTATGGCAGCGCCAACCTTTACATCAAGCGAAGTAACTTCAGCGACCGAAGATACTGCATACACGTACACCGCAGCAGCAACCGATAGCGACAGTGATGCAATTACACTTTCTGCCACCCACCCTTCTTGGTTAACTTTTGATGCCTCTTCTGGCGAACTGTCAGGCACCCCAACTAACGATGATGTTGGTGATCACCAAGTGGTGATAACTGCTACCGCAAACGGCGAGACAGCCACCCAAACTTTTACGATTACCGTTGCTAACGTAAATGACGCGCCCACAGTAGCTAATGAAATTGCTGATCAAACATTAGCTGAAGATACCGGCAGTGAATCAGTTGAAGCATCGGGTACTGAACATTTAATTAACACGTACACCTCTGGCGCTCAAAGCAGCCCTAGCGTTACGTCGCTATCAGGTGGTAACTATGTTGTAACGTGGACATCCTATGGCCAAGATGGATCAGAAAACGGAGTTTTTGGTCAAATCTATGCTTCTGATGGTTCAACGTCCGGCTCAGAATTCCAGATCAATACCACCACTCAAAATGCTCAACAAGTACCGAGCATTGCTGCATTATCTAATGGTGGTTTCGTCATTACTTGGGACTCGTTGGACCAAGACGGATCTAGCTCAGGAGTTTTCGGTCAGCGATATGACGCTGATGGAAACACTGTCGGTAACGAATTTCAAATAAATACCACAACCTCAGGAACTCAAAACGGCAATAACGTAGCTGAACTAAGCAACAGCGCTTTTGTCGTCACATGGACGTCTGACGCTCAAGATGGCTCTGGTTATGGCATTTTCGGTCAGCGATATGACGCTAATGGAAACACTGTCGGTAACGAATTTCAGATAAACACCTACACCACCGACCTTCAGGTCGACTCAAATGTGATCTCACTTTCTGGTGGCGGCTTTGTTGTCACCTGGACCTCTTCAGGTCAAGACGGTTCTGGCCGTGGTATTTACGGCCAACTCTTTACTTCTCAAGGATCGCCCGATGGTAACGAGTTCCAAATTAATTCAACTTCAAGTGGCAACCAAACATACTCAAGTCTGACCTCACTTTCTGATGGTGGATTTGTGGTGACGTGGATGTCTGATGGACAAGACGGCTCGTCTACTGGCATTTATGGTCAACTTTTTGCTGCTGATGCATCGGCAACAGGTAGCGAATTTCAGATAAATACCACTACTAGTGATGCTCAATCCTACCCTTCCGTCACATCACTTGAAGATGGTGGTTTCTTAGTCACCTGGGATTCAAACGCTCAAGACGGTTCTGGCACAGGCGTTTTTGGTCAACGCTTCACCGCAAGCGGTTTAGCCACCGGTTCTGAATTTCAAATAAATACTTATACAGATGGTGCTCAAGGTCGATCTGATGTCGCTCTTTTATCAGATGGAGACATCATCACTGTTTGGCAATCAAATACTCAGAGTGGTGAAAGTTACGAGATTTATGGTCAACGCTTCTCGTTAGGAGACCATCCTTTAAGCTTTACCATACCGGCAAACACCTTTGCTGATGTTGATGATGGCGATACTCTGACTTATTCAGCAACGTTGGATAGCGGCGCCGACCTACCTTCATGGTTAAGCTTCGACCCTGACACCAAAACATTCAGCGGTATTCCTGAAAATGGCGACGTGGGTGATATTGACGTCAAAGTAACGGTTACTGACTCAGACGGTTCTTCTGTAAGTGATATGTTCACCTTAAGCGTTACAAACACCAACGATTCACCTGTTGTCGCAAACGCGATTTCAGATCAGTCTGTTGATGAAGATAGTGCTTTAAGTTTTCCAGTACCTGATAACACCTTTAGCGATGATGACATTGGCGTTGATAGTGGTGAAGCCATTACCTACTCAGCAAAGCTCTCTGATGGCAGCGCACTACCCACTTGGTTAAGCTTTGATGCGGCCTCTAAAACCTTTAGTGGTACACCGGATAATAATGATGTAGCTGTACTAGAGATTACCATTACGGCAACCGATGCAGATGGCGCTACCGCTGTTGATACCTTTGAACTGACTGTTGCGAACACTAATGATGATCCAACACTTGAAAATGACATTGCGGATGTCACGATTTCAGAAGACAGTGGCACCGATGCGCTTGTTCTTGATGCATCTGACACTGAGTTTTAATCAACACTCAAACCACCGGTCATCAAAGCAATCCGAACGTTAGCTCTCTGAGTGATGGTGGCTACATTGTCACATGGCAATCATACGACCAAGACGGATCAGGTTATGGTATTTACGGTCAGCGTTATGACTCAGATGGCAATACCTCTGGCAGTGAATTCAAGGTCAATACATACACCGCTGCCGACCAAACGAATCCAAGCGTCACTGAGCTTTCTGATGGTGGCTTTGTCGTTACCTGGCAATCACGCAGACAAGATGACGACGGCGATGGTATCTATGGCCAGCGTTACAATGCTGACGGCTCGACTGCCGGCAGTGAGTTCCTGATAAATACCGAAACCGCTGACAACCAAGCCCAACCGACTATTACCTCACTGACTGACGGCAGTTTGGTGGTGACTTGGCAATCAAATACGCAAGATGGGTCAGGTGAGGGAATCTACGGACAACGATTCTCTTCTGACGGCAGCACTTCAGGTTCAGAATTTAAAGTTAATACCACAACAGCGGCCGATCAAATCACATCGAATGTAACTTCATTATCTAACGGTGGTTTTGTTGTCACGTGGCAATCGGGCTCGGATATAAATGGTCAGCTTTATGCAGCAAATGGCACAGCAAGTGGTAATGAGTTTCAGGTAAATACCGATACTACTGACAATCAAACACAACCTAGCGTTGCATCTCTCGCAGACGGCGGTTTTGTTATCTCTTGGACAGCCGACTCTGACCAAGATGGATCTGGAGAAGGCATTTATGCTCAGCGCTTTAACGCTGATGGCACAAAAGTTGGTGATGAGATTGAAATAAACTCCTTTACCGATGGCAATCAATCCACCTCTAGCGTTACCTCACTGATCGATGGGGGCTTCCTTGTTACTTGGAATTCTTTCGATCAAGATAATTCCAGCTCAGGTATTTATGGTCAGCGCTTCACTGCTGATGGATTGACCGCCGGTGAAGAATTCAAAATCAATACGACTACCAATGGCAGTCAAGCAAATGCGAGTACTGCATCACTGTCTAATGGAGATGTGATTGTTACTTGGGTATCCGCTAATCAAGACGGATCAGGCGACGGCATTTACGGTCAACGACTCACGTTTGATTCGACTGCCTTTGAATACAAAATACCAGACGACACATTTGAAGATGTTGATGCAAACGACACACTAACCTATACCGCAACGCTAGCGAATGATGACCCACTACCTGATTGGTTAAACTTTGATACTGAAACACAGACCTTCAGAGGTGTGCCCAAGAATGGTGACGTGGGTGATATTGACGTCAAAGTCACACTCACTGACTCAGCTAGCTCATCGGTTAGTGACACGTTCACCTTATCAGTTACCAACACCAACGACGCACCTGTTGTAGATACCGAGATTACAGATCAAAGCGTTGATGAAGACAGCACCTTTAGTTTTGAGGTGCCCGACGATACTTTTGACGACGTAGATTTTGATAACGACGAAAACGAAACCCTAACTTATAGCGCAACACTAGCGAATGGTGACCCATTACCTTCTTGGTTAAGTTTTAATGCAGGCACAAAAACTTTCAGCGGCACACCTGGCAATGACGATGTTGCAATCCTTGAAGTTAAAGTTATCGCTACTGATGCAGATGGAGCAACTGCAAGTGATATTTTTGAACTAACAGTTAGCAACACCAATGACGACCCAACATTAGCAAACGCAATTGCTGATCAAACTGTTGCCGAAGACAGCGCTTTCAATTTCACCGTTCCGACGAATACATTCGCTGATGTCGATGTAGACGACGCCTTTATCTATACCGCAACGCTTGATGATGACAGCTCACTACCAACTTGGCTTATATTTGATGCTGACACTCAAACCTTTAGTGGTACACCAGAGAATGGTGATGTTGGTAACATAGATGTCAAAGTTACCGCTACTGACAGTGGCTCTTCCTCTATCTCAAGCACTTTCACCCTCGCTGTAACTAATACGAACGATGCACCTGTTTTAGATAATGTGCTTGTCGATCAAACAGTTGATGAAGATACTGACTTTAGTTTCGAGCTACCTAGTGACACCTTCAGTGATGTTGATGCATTTGACACACTAACATACACGGCGACCCTATCTAATGGTGACAGTCTAGACACTGTTTCTTGGCTTTCATTTGATGGAACCACTTTTAGCGGCACGCCTAGCAAAGATGATGTTGGCGAATTAGAAATCACTGTGACTGCTACTGATGATGGTCTCGGATCCTTCACTGCCAGCGATACATTTAATATAACAGTCTCAAACACTAATGATGATCCAACAATCACCTCTACCGAGATCACTTCAGCGACACAAGACAATCTTTATAGCTATACCTTTGCAGCAAACGATGTAGACCAAGGTGATACGTTAACACTCGCGGCGACCACTAAACCTGATTGGCTTACCTTCGACGCAACCACAGGCCGACTTTGGGGTCGTCCAACAAATGATGAAGTTGGTGATCACGATATTGTTCTTACCGCTACTGACTCTACCGGATCGGTAGTGACTCAGTCGTTCACTATTAGTGTGGCTAATGTCAATGATACTCCTACTGTAACGAATATCATTGATAGTCAAAACATTTCTGAAGATAGCGCGCTTAGCTTCACAGTGCCTAGTGATACATTTGGTGATATAGATGCCGGTGACGCACTGACATATTCAGCAACACTTGCAGATAACAGCAACCTGCCTTCTTGGTTAAGCTTTGATGCTGGAACACAAACGTTCAGCGGCACACCTGAAAATGACCAGGTTGGTTCAATTGATATTAAGGTCACAGCCACTGACTCAGCAGGCTTGTCTGTCAGTACCAATTTCACTCTCACTACAACCAACACAAATGATGCCCCTACAGTAGACAATGAAATTACTGACCAAACCGTTGCTGAAGATAGCGCAATAAACTTTACGGTTCCCGCTAATACATTTGCTGATGTTGATGCTGGCGATACTGCAACTTATACAGCCACCCTTGATGATGACAGCGATAGCGCGTTACCGAGTTGGTTAAGCTTCGATCCTGACACTCAAACATTTACGGGTACACCAGAAAACGGTGATGTGGGTGATATTGACGTTAAAGTCACACATACCGACTCAGCTGGCTCATCGGTTAGTGACACGTTTACTCTATCTGTTACTAATACCAACGACACACCTGTTGTAGCCGATGAAATTACTGATCAAACAACAGATGAAGATAGCGCCTTTAGTTTTGAAGTACCTGACAGCATATTTGATGATGTAGATTTTGATAATGACGACAACGAAAGTCTGACGTATAGCGCAACTCTCGCGGATGGTGGCCTATTACCCACTTGGTTAATTTTTGACACGAGCACCAAAACCTTCAGCGGTACGCCTGAAAATGGAGATGTTGAAACCATCTCATTAAAAGTCACTGCCACAGATGCAACAGGTGCATCGGTCAGCGATATATTCGACCTGACTATTAACAACACAAACGATGATCCAACATTATCAACCGCTATTGCTGATCAAACTGTTGCAGAGGACGGCGCTTTCAATTTCACCGTTCCAAGTAATACCTTTGCTGATGTAGATGTAGGTGACACTTTCACCTATTCAGCAACGTTGGCTGACGACAACCCTCTGCCTACATGGTTAAGCTTTGACGCTGACACGCAAACCTTCAGTGGCACACCAGAGAACGGTGATGTTGGCGAGATCGATATCAAGGTCACAGCAACCGACTCTGGCTCGAGCTCTATCTCTAGCACCTTTACTTTAGCTGTAACAAACACTAACGACGTATCTGTTGTCACTGATGACAGCTACACCACGAGTGAAGAGCGCGCTATACACGGTAAGTTACCGTTAGCAACAGATGATGATCAGTCTGTATTTACTACGCCATTTACCAGCAGTAGTGAATTTAAAATCAACACCGAAACCACTAGTCATCAAATCAATTCTTCCGTTGCATCTTTTTCAGATGGCTCTTATGTCGTTGTCTGGACCTCTGATAGTCAAGATGGAAATGATGATGGCATTTTTGGTCAACGTTTCAATGCAGATAATAGTCCTGCTGGTAGCGAGTTCCAGGTCAACTCTACAACCAGTAACGCACAGCTAGCGCCAAGTGTTTCAGCGCTAATTGATGGCTTATTTGTTGTTACTTGGCAATCAATGCTTCAAGATGAGTCTGATCTCGGCGTTTACGGTCAACGATTTGCTGCCGATGGCTCTAAGTCTGGCGTTGAATTCCAAATCAATACGGAAACTGATGGTGCCCAGAAAAATTCCAGTGTAACCAATCTATCTGATGAAACCTTTATTGTTACTTGGCAATCAAACGGCCAAGACGGTGAAGGTACAGGCGTCTATGGCAAGATTTTCACTCTGGAAGGAAAAGCAGTTGACGATGAGTTCCTCATCAACACCACAACCACTGGCAATCAACAAAAACCTTCTGTCACAGCCCTAGCGGATGGTGACTTCATTGTTACATGGGAGTCTGGAAGTTCATCAGATACTGATATCTATGGCCAACGCTTTGACGTAGATGGTAATACTGTTGGTTCTGAGTTCGCCATCAATACACATACTTCTGACAATCAAACCCAACCAATTGTTACCGGCTTGTCTGATGGTTCGTTCTTAGTCGCCTGGGTTTCTGAGGGACAGGATACTTCTGATAACGGTATTTACGGACAATTATATGCAGCCAATGGCGATGCTAGTGGCTCTGAGTTTGTCATTAATACCAGCGCCCTAGGTGATCAAATTGAACCAAGTATTGCTGCGCTAGTAGATGGCGGTTTTATCGTTGCATGGTCAACCGATGGTACTGATGACAGTCTGTTTGATATCAATGCTCAACGTTTCGATTCTGACGGCGAAAAAATTGGTGATGAAATCTCCATTGGCACGGGTACTGGCAATCTAAGATTATCTGATATTGCCCCCTTGCTGATGGTAGCGTACTGGTTACATGGAGCTCTGATGGTCAAGACGGCTCTGGTTACGGCATTTATGGTCAGCGAATCTCCGTTGGTAACGACATTACCTATGAAGTTGGCCAAGCGCCAGCACATGGCAGCGTAATCATTAATAACGATGGTACGTTCACCTATACACCTAATGATGATTATTATGGCGATGACAGTTTTACGTATATTGCCAATGACGGGACTGCTGATTCAGCATCAGCAACAATATCGCTCACTATTAATCCAATAGAAGACGAAGCTTCGATCGTCTTCACACAAACTGGACAGCTTGCTGAGGGCGCCACTGTTACAACTGGCGTCAGCGCATCTGACGTTGATGGTGATATTACCGCAACAACTTACCAATGGCAGACGTCTACAAACCCACTATCAACTATTGAGAGTTTCACTCTGTCTGATAGCGATGCTGTTGAATACGAGATGACGCTGGCCTCTGATGGCAGCTGGTCAGCTAATTTCCTTGACGCATTTGATGCAACCTTTAGTAATGGCGAATTAGCCACAGTTGTTTTTGATGACGGAACAAATACAGTTACCGCGTCTTTCAATGTAGACACTGATAGCACTAATTACATTGCATCGACCGCTACGATTAGCGGCTCGGATCTACCTAGCTTCTTGGCTGACGTAACGACAATTAATCTTCTTGATGATGCCAGCGTTGAGTTTTTGAAGAGTGATGGTACTACCGTCCTTGAGCACTTATCCCTTAAACAGGACAGCTCTAATAACAGTGTTAGTCTTGTTATAACAGGCACCTTCACAGAAGCAAGCGATGGTACTTTTGATGAAGGATTAGATGGTAAATTCACTGTAGATGGTCTAGATGAACTAATCTGGGCTCACGTAGGATCAAGTGGTGACGTTGGCACACTAAGTGATGGCAGTTCTACCATCTTTGAGTTTAAGTCTTCCAGCGACATTGTGGCATGGACAGACTTATCCGGAGAAACTGAGGCGTCTTACACTGCCTCAACTACCGACTTAAGCTTAGTTAACTCTTATTTCAGAACCGTCGTAACAACCACTGATGATCAAGGTGGCATCACAGTCGCTACGTCTGACTGGGGTCAATACACGCTAAATCCCACAAGCACTGTCGCAAACGGTAACGATTTAGATCTTTATAAAACGCCTTACGGTAACTATGTCATTTCTGAGAGCAATCTCAGTACCAGCGACAATTTTATTGACCCATTCATTCTGCATGATGGCGAGTACGCTTTCCCTGAGCTTGAAGGAACCGCTAAAAGCCTAATGGTCTACCGTTCTGAGACTGACCAAATTACAGGTTATGGTGTTTTCAGCAAAGACGACGATGATTGGTTCGAACAGAGGTTCAGTGCTAATGGCGAAACCATTAAAGACGCTGACGATTTAGCCATAGCTCCCGTTGAATATACGCTGACTCAAATCCTTAACAAGGAAAGCCATTACGATCTTGATATCGATTTAGATGGGGATATCAGCGACACCATTACGAGCGATAATGAGCTGACCAACAGCTCAATTAATGCCGATGGCGTCTGGCTAACCAATCTTGACACAGCCAATTCTAAGATTGGCTCATTGACCTTCACCGACTCGTCAAATGCACAAAAAGTGTATGAAGTTGAAGGCTTATTAACCGATTTAGATAACTTGGTTTTAGCTTTTGAGGTACAGATTACGACCTCGTATTAGACGAAGATAACTTAACCTGGACCGCATCACATCCCGATACAGATGAAGTTGAACTTTCGGGCTCATATGATTTGAGCGATGCGAGTGACATTACAGCGGGCATCACCCATTTTGTGATCGACTCTCGCTTACCTCAAGGTATATGGAGCGAATCATCAGCTGGTAACGCCACACTTACATTCAAAAATAGCAGTACCGACACCGCTGATCACGATACTTACACTATTTCAGGTACCGATTGGAGCAATGCGGATTTAACGCTTCAACTGCCTAACGATTTCAATTACGCGTTAGCCATTACTACTGTAGATTCAGAGAGTGGTACTTGGGCAGCGACCTACAGCAAAGAATTAACTGCTGAAATAAGCGGCGGCGTTATAACCTCAATTAATTTTGAGACTGATGAACCCATAAGCTTTAGTGAACTTGACCCTGAGGTACCAGGGTTATCGTTAACCTCTAATGTCTCTGGCGTCGACTTTACTACGCTCAGCATCACTGATAATACCGACATCACAAATATCAATATTTCTGATGATGGACATCTCCTTTTCATGAACAACACTGATGTTGTTCATGTTATGGATATCACAGTAGGTTCTGACAAAGTCACATTAACTGATTCGATTTCAGGCACCTATGAAGGTGATGCAACTGCTGTCACCCATTTTGCGATTGACACCCAAGAACGGTCTCCAGCTGAATCGGGTTTAAGTCTTTATAAAACAGAGACCGATGCGTACATTATCGCAGACACCGGCTTATCAGGCCTCATTGGCACAGACTCACAGTTTGACCCACTGCTGTTAATGGATGGTGGCAAGGCGTTTAGCAAATATAAAGGCACGCTAAGTGGCTTATTTGAAACCGATTCTGGGTTCAGCCTAATAACCACAGATTCCAGCAAGTGGTACGAATATCAATTTAGTTCTAATGGTGAAGCTGGGGACTACTCAAGCAAAACGCTAACTGAGATTTTAGCTCTGGAATCAACTCATGGTGTGGATCTCAATGCAGATGGCGATATTGGCGATCCTGTTGTTAGCATTCAAGCCCTTGGTGATGACCACAATGTTTACGAGTCGCTTTCTGGTGAATATTTGGTCGACATTACAGGCTTAGATGTTGCCCATGACCTATCATCACCTTTGCTGTTGAAAGACAGCACAGGCAAAAGCCTTTTCTAAATGGAAAGGTGAACTCAAGAGCTTAGTTAAGCACGATGATGGAACCTTCAGTGTTTTCAGTAAAGATGGCACCGGTACTGATGCGGAAGCCTCTTGGATTGAGCAACAGTTCAGCCCTGAAACGTTTGAATTTGTTTATGACGATGGGGTTACCAGTGGTGTTACCTACACCGCAACGCTTTCTGATGGGACTGCGCTACCTACTGGGTTAACGTTTGATCCAAGCACTAAAACCTTTACCAGTACACTCGGCAACTTTGATTTTGATGTACTTGAGGTTACCGTAACAGCAACCGTAACAGCAGATAGCACTTCAACCACCGACACCTTTGAGCTGACTATTGCAGGCGGTGTTGCCGGCGATAGCAATAAGCTCACTTATACCGAGCTACTCAACAAAGAAGCGCTGTTTGATATCGACCTGAATCTTGATGGCACCACCGGTGATGCTCTTGACACCAGCATAGGTGATGCAAGCACTCATGCTTTGACCAATGAAGATGAAGGCTACACCCTCTTCAAGACCGCTACAGGTGGCTATGTTCTCGCTGATGCCAGCGGTACATTAGATGGTACATCTAGTACCGACCCTATGTTGCTCATGAAAGGCACCAAGCCATTTAGTGCATTCAAGGGCGATCCTAAGGGTCTAATTGCGTACACCGATACTGACGGCAACATCACCGGCTATGGCGTCTTAAGTGTTGATAGCACCTCGGGCAAATGGAATGAACAGGCATTCGATCAGCATGGTGTTTCTGGCACTGCCACCACGTTAACGTTAACCGAAGTTCTAGCCAAAGAAGCCACTCATGACTTAGATCTAGACCAAGACGGCGTTAAAGGTGATCCTGCTGTTTCGATTGAAGCCGAGGGCGATGGCTACAACGTCTACAAGTCGCTCTCTGGCGAGTACATCATTGATGCCGATACGGTTGATCCAACTGATGCAACTCTTAAGTACTTTGCAGATGATGCGGTTCTACTCCAAGACAGCTCAGGCAAAGCCTTTGCTAAATGGAAAGGTGAACTCAAGAGCCTAGTGGAGCATGATGACGGAAGCTTCAGTGTTTTCAGTAAAGATGGCACAGGCACTGATGCGGAAGCCACTTGGATTGAGCAACAGTTCACTGACGCAGGCGTTGCCGGCGATAGCATCAAGCTCACTTATACCGAGCTACTCAACAAAGAAGCGCTGTTTGATATCGACCTGAGTCGTGATACCACTCCAACTATTGGTGATACTGTTGATACCACCGTAGGTGACGCAAGCACTCATGCTTTGACCAATGAAGATGGAGGCTACACCCTCTTCAAGACCGTTACAGGTGGCTATGTCCTCGCTGATGCCAGCGGCACATTAGATGCCACATCAAGTACCAATACCGACCCTATGTTGCTTATGAAAGGCACAAAGGTATTTGACGGCTTCAAGGGTGACCCTAAAGGGCTTAATTGCCTATACCAATTCGTTTGGTGTGATCTGTAAAGATGGCACTGGCGATGATGTCGATGCAAAGTGGTCTGAGCAAGTATTTGACCAGTACGGTGTTTCTGGCACTGCTACTTCGTTGACCTTCACTGAAATACTCGTTAAAGAAGTCACTTACAACGTAGATCTTAATGGCGATACCTTAGTTGGCGACCCTGCTATTTCGATTGAAGCCGAGGGCGATGACTACAACGTCTACAAGTCGCTCTCTGGTGAGTTCTTGATCGATGCCAATTCGGTTACCGCCAACGACAATTTCACTGGCAATGTGTTGTTACTCAAAGATAGCTCAGATAAAGCCTTTGACAAATGGAAAGGTACTACGAAGGGACTACTCAAGTACTCAGACGGCAGCTTTGGCGTCTTCAGTAAAGATGGCTCAGGCGATGATGCAGACGCTACTTGGGTTGAGCAACAGTTCACTAGCGTAGGTGTTGCCGGCGATAGCAATAATCTCACTTATACCGAGCTACTCTACAAAGAAGCGCTGTTTGATATCGTCCTGAATCTTGATGGCACCACCGGTGATGCTCTTGACACCAGCGTAGGTGATGCAAGCACTCATGCTTTGACCAATGAAGATGAAGGCTACACCCTCTTCAAGACCGCTACAGGTGGCTATGTTCTCGCTGATGCCAGCGGTACATTAGATGGTACATCTAGTACCGACCCTATGTTGCTCATGAAAGGCACCAAGCCATTCAGTGCATTCAAGGGCGATCCTAAGGGTCTAATTGCGTACACCGATACTGACGGCAACATCACCGGCTATGGCGTCTTAAGTGTTGATAGCACCTCGGGCAAATGGAATGAACAGGCATTCGATCAGCATGGTGTTTCTGGCACTGCCACCACGTTAACGTTAACCGAAGTTCTAGCCAAAGAAGCCACTCATGACTTAGATCTAGACCAAGACGGCGTTAAAGGTGATCCTGCTGTTTCGATTGAAGCCGAGGGCGATGGCTACAACGTCTACAAGTCGCTCTCTGGCGAGTACATCATTGATGCCGATACGGTTGATCCAACTGATGCAACTCTTAAGTACTTTGCAGATGATGCGGTTCTACTCCAAGACAGCTCAGGCAAAGCCTTTGCTAAATGGAAAGGTGAACTCAAGAGCCTAGTGGAGCATGATGACGGAAGCTTCAGTGTTTTCAGTAAAGATGGCACAGGCACTGATGCGGAAGCCACTTGGATTGAGCAACAGTTCACTGACGCAGGCGTTGCCGGCGATAGCATCAAGCTCACTTATACCGAGCTACTCAACAAAGAAGCGCTGTTTGATATCGACCTGAGTCGTGATACCACTCCAACTATTGGTGATACTGTTGATACCACCGTAGGTGACGCAAGCACTCATGCTTTGACCAATGAAGATGGAGGCTACACCCTCTTCAAGACCGTTACAGGTGGCTATGTCCTCGCTGATGCCAGCGGCACATTAGATGCCACATCAAGTACCAATACCGACCCTATGTTGCTTATGAAAGGCACAAAGGTATTTGACGGCTTCAAGGGTGACCCTAAGGGCTTAATTGCCTATACCAATTCGTTTGGTGTGATCTGTAAAGATGGCACTGGCGATGATGTCGATGCAAAGTGGTCTGAGCAAGTATTTGACCAGTACGGTGTTTCTGGCACTGCTACTTCGTTGACCTTCACTGAAATACTCGTTAAAGAAGTCACTTACAACGTAGATCTTAATGGCGATACCTTAGTTGGCGACCCTGCTATTTCGATTGAAGCCGAGGGCGATGACTACAACGTCTACAAGTCGCTCTCTGGTGAGTTCTTGATCGATGCCAATTCGGTTACCGCCAACGACAATTTCACTGGCAATGTGTTGTTACTCAAAGATAGCTCAGATAAAGCCTTTGACAAATGGAAAGGTACTACGAAGGGACTACTCAAGTACTCAGACGGCAGCTTTGGCGTCTTCAGTAAAGATGGCTCAGGCGATGATGCAGACGCTACTTGGGTTGAGCAACAGTTCACTAGCGTAGGCGTTGCCGGCGATAGCAATAAGCTCACTTATACCGAGCTACTCAACAAAGAAGCGCTGTTTGATATCGACCTGAATCTTGATGGCACCACCGGTGATGCTCTTGACACCAGCGTAGGTGATGCAAGCACTCATGCTTTGACCAATGAAGATGAAGGCTACACCCTCTTCAAGACCGCTACAGGTGGCTATGTTCTCGCTGATGCCAGCGGTACATTAGATGGTACATCTAGTACCGACCCTATGTTGCTCATGAAAGGCACCAAGCCATTTAGTGCATTCAAGGGCGATCCTAAGGGTCTAATTGCGTACACCGATACTGACGGCAACATCACCGGCTATGGCGTCTTAAGTGTTGATAGCACCTCGGGCAAATGGAATGAACAGGCATTCGATCAGCATGGTGTTTCTGGCACTGCCACCACGTTAACGTTAACCGAAGTTCTAGCCAAAGAAGCCACTCATGACTTAGATCTAGACCAAGACGGCGTTAAAGGTGATCCTGCTGTTTCGATTGAAGCCGAGGGCGATGGCTACAACGTCTACAAGTCGCTCTCTGGCGAGTACATCATTGATGCCGATACGGTTGATCCAACTGATGCAACTCTTAAGTACTTTGCAGATGATGCGGTTCTACTCCAAGACAGCTCAGGCAAAGCCTTTGCTAAATGGAAAGGTGAACTCAAGAGCCTAGTGGAGCATGATGACGGAAGCTTCAGTGTTTTCAGTAAAGATGGCACAGGCACTGATGCGGAAGCCACTTGGATTGAGCAACAGTTCACTGACGCAGGCGTTGCCGGCGATAGCATCAAGCTCACTTATACCGAGCTACTCAACAAAGAAGCGCTGTTTGATATCGACCTGAGTCGTGATACCACTCCAACTATTGGTGATACTGTTGATACCACCGTAGGTGACGCAAGCACTCATGCTTTGACTAACACCACTGTCAACACTGATGGCGTCTGGATAACATCAACTGAATCAAACCTACTTGGTACATTAACCTTTATGCTAGGCGGTGAAGATCAAGTGTTTGAGGTAACAGGCACCTTTACAGCTCTTGACGATAACCAGCTTCAGCTAGTTACCCCTGATGGAACCACATGTGGCCTAACCATAGATGCAACTGATACAAGTGCTATCACTTGGTCTGCTACTGATGGAACCGATTCATATAGCGGCACATTAAAGGCTAGCGATTCAGGCATTATTGCATTCACTCTTGATGATGCAGAAACTATTCTAGCCCCTGCCCCAGCAATTTCGACACGTTCTAACGATCAGTCAACAGTAGTTAATGATGCTGAAACCGCAGCTTTGTCTGTTGCTCAACAGTTCTATCAAACAGCCACTCAGAATGGTCTGCGTATTGTAAGCATGGACGAAATTACCACTGCTAGTGAATTTGATAGCTCTCTAGATGAATCAACGCTTTCATCGCTAATGCAAATGGCAAATGCAACGTCAAATACTGCCGGATCAGCAAGCGTATCTGTCATTGGTGACGGCACTGTTGCCGTTGATTCACTGATTGGCGGTTACAAGTGGGATACGAATGGCGAAGATCTTACTTGGTCTCTTTACACTGGAGCAGTGGGTTACGATGATTCGTACTACAGTACCGCTGAATATGACGACAGTGTCGCTGCAATTACTGATTCAGCATCAGTAGCGCTAGCCTTTGATGCCTGGGATGCCGCTTCAGCTCTAGACTTTGCTCAAGTGACAGAGACAGCTGGCTCACCAAATACAGTGGGTGACATTCGAATTGCTTATTCAGATTCAATGCCACTTAATCAAAGCACGCCTGATCCAACAGACCGTGCTGCGGCGTTTGCTTTCTATCCTTCTACTAGCTCGATAGGAGGCGACTCTTGGTTTGATAGTGGCAATGTGTCTGGTTACACAGGAAACCAGACCCTTACCGAAGGCTCATATGGTTACCAAACACTTTTACACGAGTTTGGTCATGCTATTGGCTTAAAGCACCCATTTGAAAGTGGCGTCACACTGCCTTCATCAGAAGACAATAATCGCTACTCAATCATGTCTTATACCGCTGGGGATAATATCTATATACCTGTAGATTTAACCTTCACTGATTACGGCAATGGCGCTTACAGCTACAGCTGGAGCTATGCAGCCATGGGACCTGTCACCCCAATGCTTTATGACGTAGCAGCAGTAGAACACTTATATGGCGTATCAACAGATACCAATACTGACGATACAACCTATACCGCAAATATAAATGGCTTTATCACCATTGTTGATTCAGATGGCAATGACACCTTAGATGCTAGTGCAGAAACCACTGACTCCATCATTAATCTAGCACCAGGATCATTCTCATCAATTGGTGTGACAACCGAAGAAGCTTTGGCACAGACAATGATTGATAACGCTAACTTTAATGGCGTTACCCTCAGTGACGCTCAAAAGGATGGTGTTAAAGATTATTTAATATCGACTTTCGACTCTTCGATCTATCTTGGTCAGGATAATGTTTCCATTGCGTTTAGCGCCGAGATTGAGAACGCTATCGGAGGTGACGGCAATGACACCATCACCGGCAACGATCTGGATAATGTTCTGGAGGGCGGTAAAGGTAATGACCTGATTGATGGTTCTGGCGGCTCTAATACAGCTGTGTATAGCGGCAACATGTCCGATTACTCAATTGATTACGATGGCTCGTTTATCATTACTGATAATGTAGGTCAGGATGGCACCGATACGCTTTCAAATATTCAGCACATCCAATTTGCAGATGTTACTTACGATACCTCAATGGATATCGCATATAACAATAGTGACAACTCAATCGTTAGAACTGATAAAGCAAGTGTTAGCTTGTTCAAAACCACTTCGGGCGGCTACGTTATAGCAGATACAAACGGAACACTTGATGGCTCCTCCTCAACTGACCCAATTCTGCTAATGAAAGGCACAAAGCCATGGACCACCTTCAAAGGTGATCCGCTAGGCTTAATTGACTATGGCTTCTCTGGCTTTGGTGTTGTCAGTAAGAATGGCACCAAGTGGGTAGAACAAAAGTTCTATAACAATGGCAATGCAAGTACCTCTAGTAGTCTAACCCTTGCCGAGGTATTAGCATTAGAAGCTAATTTTGGTCTCGACTTAAATCAAGATGGCGATATCGGCGATCCAGTTGATGACGTATTAGCTACAGGCAATGCCAAAGGTCTCTATAAAACCCTCTCTGGTGAGTATGTTCTCGATATCAATACACTTGATGAAGGACATGATTTATCTACACCAACTTTACTCACAAACAGTAGTGGTAAAGCGTTCACTAAATGGAAAGGTGATATTAAAGGGCTTCTTGAGTATGAAGCCGACGGCTCAGTAGGTGTATTTACTGTAAGTACGGGTAACCAGCTCACCTCCAGTATTATGTCTGCACTTGGTGTTCAAACTGATGCCAAGTGGGTTGAACAACGCTTTAATTCCGATGGCTCCGCCGGTGAAAGTATAAAATTAGAGTTAGTTCAAGTGCTGAACTTAGAAGCTATCTATGATGTGGATCTTACTGGTGGCAACATCATTGGTGACTCAGTCTACACCCCTGCTCTAACTAACCTAAGTAGTGATACTGATGGCTTGGCGCTTTATAAAACAAAGGCTGGTGGTTATGTCATTGCTGATGAAGACGGAAAACTTGATGGCTCTTCTGATTTCAACCCAATTTTGTTGCTTAAGGGCACAAAGCCATTCACTGGCTTTAAGGGCGACCCAAAAGGACTCGTTGATAATGGTGATGACTCATTTAGCGTTTACAGTGTGAGTGGGTCAAAATGGATCGAAGAAGTATTCGATGCGAATGGCGTTGCTGGTGATAAAACTTCGTTGACACTCGCTGAACTGTTGAACAAAGAAGCATCAACTGGATTAGACCTTAATCAGGACGGAAATATAGGGGCGACAATCTCTAGTGCTATTGATGATGCCACTAACTTTGATGTAACGAGCGACATTATCTTGACTGCTGAAACCGTTGGTGATGTTGTTAAAGGCTCAGGTAACATCTCAGTAGTCAATGATGGTGGAACTGGTTTACACGGAGAAGATGCCACCAATGACTTTGTGATCGATGTAACATCTGACGCCGTAACGGTTTCTGGAAAATTAATTCAGATATCATTACCTGATCATCTTGATTTTAATAATAATTATCACATTGAAATTGATGCCGGTGCATTCACTGATAGTGAAGGCTCTGTCGATACTGCAGGCATTTCTGACAGTACAACCATTAATTTCTCAACTGTAGATCCTGGTGCTCTTGATAATGCATCTACCTCAGTGAAAATGATTGATACCGATGAAATGGCGGCGAGCTTTAATTGGATTGAAGCTGAAGGAAATGGTGACCCTGCCACCCCGAGCGCTGCCACAATTGATGTCGATGATGGTGACTATGTCTTCGTCGCTACTGATTATGGTTTATCCGATGGCGATATTCTCTCAGCAGACTTTTTGATTGAAATATCAAACTTTGCAAGTGGAGATGGTATTTACTGGGATGACCTTGGTAATGGATGGGATAAGAATGACACTTTTGATGCTTTGTTCACTGATGTAAACCAGACTGACGAGCTTACACTTACTGTTACTGGTAAGACTGGGGCAACTGAAGGGACCTTCATTATTGGCACCAAAGATGCCTACAGTGACACTACTGTGACGTCACTGGCAGAGTTCCAGGCCTTCTTGGATACCAACTACGAACCAATTTTCTACGGGTAATTTAAGTTCAGCATGCTTTATGAGTGGCTTGTCACTCATAAAGCCACTGCACTTTTAGCGCTTGGGATTGATTCTGATAGGTATCCGTTTTATTAAGTGCTTTTTTCTTAAAATAGAGATTACCTTTAGAAAACATGGTTTTGATAAGCCCATTTATTCCTATAAAGTCATAAAACCCCATTATTTTATTGATAGTGGTTTTTGTGTTTTCATCTATCTTTCGTTTAGGAGGAGAAAATTATGTCTACATATTCTTGTAATGTTTGCGGCATGGCAGTCAACGCAACCTGCGCTAAGTGCAATGTTGAGCTGGTAAATGACACCCTGACCCTTGATGATGGCTCAGAAGTTGAGATTTCTAAGTGTCCGCAGTGTGATGGCAAGATCAAAAGCCCACAATGTTGTGGCGCAGATATGGCCGCTGGGTAAATTTAGCGCAAAAAAATGCCCCACCTTGGTGGGGCCAGTCTTTTAGGAGGTTGCACTGATGAGACCATCACTTCAACCACCATCCTATTGGTTAAGGTAGACCATATCCGGATAAAAGCAAGGGCTTTTAGGATTTCATGGCATCAGGCCAGACAATCACTGAATGAACGCCTTGGCCGCGATATAACGGCACACCCTCTTTTGCCTCAGGATCAAAGGGATCATGCTCGCTTGCCAGAGCCATGCTGACAAAATGATTGGCGGTAAATTCATCTTGCCACGAGGTATCTTGATCAAAATCTGCCGGCTTCATTGGCGGCTCTCGACGGTTTCGCTCGACTGCAAACACCACTCGTTCATTGTTCTCGTTGCGTGAGATTACCATCCAATTCACCCAGCGCATTCGAAAAGTCACCTTGTAGCCCATCTCTTCAAGCTTCGCTTGAAGAATATTACCGCCAACATCGGTGAGTTCCAGATCCGATAATTCGACTGGCTGATCATTACTGATGGCATCTGGATCCATTGGAATACGCATATCTGAGCAATCGGTTAGCCCCCAACCTTTATCCACTACCTCTACTCGATCCTTCAATACACGCAGTCGCATGAAACAGGCCTTACCGCCCGTTTGCTCTGCCAAACCTTCAACTGATTCAGGATTAGTCACCTCATCCTGGAACATCTCGCCTTGCTCGTTCAAATAGCCGACGTGATAAAGCTGAGAGCCATTCAAGAAAGTCAGGTGCGCAAAAAGATCACCATCGTTGTAGTAATGGATCCAATTTAATTCGTATTTACCAGCTTGCTTCTTTAGATGCTCCCATACGTAGACGGTCATCATCTCAAAAGGGGCATTAATTCCGCCCTGCTGTGTTCCTGCCATGCCAATCCTCAGCCAATTAATTCTTAGGGGCAGAATTAGAGCATGTTAGAAGAACGCTTGAAATGACAAAACCCAGTTGATTTTCTGTGCAAATATAATTGCTTTCTAGAAACCTAACCGCCAGTGGTATTCATAAAGCGTACAACCTGTGCGCCATCTGCCAAACGGGTGTGATCAAAGTCATGCCCCTTAGGCTTGCGCTCCATTGCCTTGAGAATAATGTCACGTAACTCTTGGTCGCTTGCGCCTTCTCGTAGCGGCGCACGTAGATCAACCGAATCATCTTGACCCAAGCAAAGATAAAGCACACCAGTACAGGTCAATCGAACACGGTTACATGACTCACAAAAGTTATGACTGTAAGGCGCAATGAAACCAATACGTTGACCGGTTTGCGCAATGTTGTGGTATCGAGATGGGCCACCGGTTTGATAATCGCTTGGTGTCAGCGTCCAACGCTTCTCGATATCTGCCTTCGCGTCTTCCAAAGACCAAAAATGATCATCACGAAGCTGACCGATATCACCCATTGGCATGGATTCAATCACGCTCAAATCAAAACCACGCTCACCACACCATGCGAGCAGCTGATCCAGCTCAGAATCGTTAATACCTTTTAACGCAACCGCATTGATCTTGACCTTAAGACCCGCATCAACAGCCGCATCAATTCCGCGCATCACATCATCGTATTTACCGAGACGCGTCAGCTCTTCGAACTTAGTTTTATCCAAGGTATCAAGAGAAACGTTCACACGCTTAACGCCGAGATCTTTCAGGGGCTTTGAAAATTTATCGAGCAATGCGCCATTCGTCGTCAAGGTAAGTTCTTCAAGACCCGAACCCAATTGCGCACCCAGGTGTTCAAATAAGGAGAGAATATCTCGACGCACCAAAGGCTCACCGCCGGTGATCCGCAGCTTCTGCACACCCAATCCAATAAACACCGAGCAGATACGCTGAAGCTCCTCGAGCGTCAGCAAGTCTTTACGTGGCAAGAAGGTCATATCTTCTGCCATACAGTAGTTGCAACGATAGTTACAACGGTCAGTGACGGAGACGCGCAGATAAGTGACTGCACGACCAAACGGATCAATCATGGGTGCTCTCGAATTACGAGCCGTCAGTATAGGCGAAAAACCACCTGAATCACTGCACAGAGGGTGGGATTTCCCCGAGCGCCAATAAGTGACTGACATATGTGTAAGGCTCCGCCTGAGTAATTTGGCGAGCACGCTGAGCGGCCTCAATCGCCATCTCACGAATCTGTGGGTCTGCTGAACGTAGACTCACGCGAATCAAGGTGGCTGAGGCTGAGATCAACGAGGCATCTGCATGTGCCGGCGTCGCACCTAAACCAGGAAGCAACTGCTGATCCGTTTTACGCCAACCCGACGCACCGTAAAAACGTTGCCATGCCTGCTGTGTGAGTTGGTCTCGCCATTCAATCAATACCGGATCTGAAGAAATATACGAAAGATAGTCCAAGCCTTGGATCAAGTACGCATAGTCATCCAGTCCGGTTTGACCCACCGCTTGTCCTGCTTCTTCAGAACGCCAGAGTCGACCGTTTTGCCACAAACGATCACGTAAGCTATACGCCAATTCACTCGCCTGTGATGCATAGTCGGATTGAGGGAATTGTTGCGCCGCTAAGGCCAAGCTTCCGAGCATTAGGCCATTCCAAGCCGCGAGGACCTTTTCATCGCGTGGCGGCATGCGTGTTGCGCGGCGTTGTAGCAAGGTACTTTTAATCTGAGCGAGACGCTCAAACATTTGCGCCTCCGTCACTCCGCTTTTCTCTGCTAATACCGCAACACTTTCACCTTGCATCGGCAAGAAGCCCGCCGGTAAGGCTGCAAAGCCTTGCATCGACCAATAAGCTTTCGCCAGCTCCGCATCCTCTTTACCTAACTGCGCGAGCAACTCTTCATCTGTCCAGAGATAACTTCCACCTTCGATATCATTCTCATCGATCGCAGATAGGCTCGAGATGTATTGTCCTTTTTTCTCACGCATGTCCGAGCTCGAAAAATCCAAGGTCAACCGTGCCATACCCAGATAGTCTTCTCGACCATAGATCTGACCTGCCATGAGATAGACTCGCGCTAACTGAGCTTGGTTATAGAGCATCTTTTCAAAGTGAGGCACTTCCCATGACGGGTCAACGGTATAACGAAAGAAGCCTTCTTTAATATGATCACGCATACCGAACTTCGCCATGTTATCCAAGGTGAGTTCAACCCATTGATCCAGACCAGGCACCTCAATCGGCAAACTGGCACGCAGGGTCAGTACCGCGAGTAATTGGGCTTCTAAAGGGAACTTGCTTTCATGACCGATGCCACCTGCTAGAGGATCAGCCACCATCATGATCTGCTGTAAATAACGCTGAGCGATCTGAGGGAAGTTCATTGCAGGCTCAGCAGAGTTTTGTGCATTAGCACTTAGCGCCAAGGTCGCGCGTCTAGCTAACTCACGCGTTTTATCACGCTCGCTATCCCAGGTAAGTTGAAGCTTCTGCAGCACCTGCTGAAATTGATCCGGCTGCATATAGGTAGAACCGATGAGTGGATACCCTTCAGGTGTCAGAAAGACCGTTAGCGGCCATCCTGCTTGACCATTGGTACGCTCGGTGTAATCCATCAAGTAGTCATCCAACGCGCTGTGCAATTCACGATCGAGCTTTACTGGTATGTAATGCTTGTTCATCAAGGCAGCAATTTCCTTGTCTTTAAAGCTCTCCTTTTGCATCACATGACACCAGTGACAGGCAAAATAACCACTCGATATAAGAATGAGCTTGTCGTCAGCTTGAGCTTTTTCGAGCACCTTTGCATTCCAATCCTGCCAAGCCACAGGATCACTGCCGTGTAACGCTAAATATGGTGATGGATGATTTTCCAGCTGATTACTTAAGCCAAATGCCGCTGGAGATAAGAACAGAAAAAGGAACAGTCTTGCCAACATCAGTTATCACTCTTGTTTGGAATAACAAGAGCTTAGATCGACTCAACGGGAAAATTTCATTAGATTAATTGGGTGTGAAAACCCGGGCAGAATCAGGTGTCGAACTGATCGAGAATATTGCGCGCGACTTTCTTCTGGGTTTCATTACCCTCTGCGAGCACTTCATAGAGCAATTTACGCGCTTCCCGTAAACGGCCTTCTTCACGCATCGTCATGATCCACTCGAGTTTGTTGTCGACCGCATCTGGAACGAAATCGGTTGGTACTTCGAAAGGCTTTTCTTCGCCATCTACAGCTTCAAGCTCAGTTGGTTCAGTTTCGTCGACCTTATCATCATCATCTTCGGACTCGTCATCCTCGTCGTCGTCCATGGCGTCGAGTTCAGCTTCCATCTCTTCATCAGTGAGAGGACGGTACTCATCGTCATCATCCTCATACTCACCTTCGTAGACTTCTTGCTTAGCCTCACTGCTACCTGAAGCCGCTGCTGCACCAGTTGTCGTTAAGGCACCACCGATACTTTTTTCTTCATCCGACGCTTTTGGCTTTCTCTTCAATAAACGGGAAAAGAAGATACCCACCTCAAACAGTAACCAAATAGGCACCGCCAATAAGGTTTGTGAAATGACATCAGGTGGCGTGAGCAGCATGCCGATAACAAAAGCACCCACCACGACAAATGGACGCTTCTGCGCCAACTTATCTGGCGTGGTCATACCTGCCAATACAAGCAAGATTGTGGCAATCGGCACTTCAAATGAGATGCCAAAAGCAAAGAAGAGCGTTAAGACAAAATCTAAATACGCCGTGATGTCCGTTGCAACCGCAACACCTTCTGGCGCCACGCTTGTGAGGAACGCAAAGACCAGAGGAAACACCACAAAATACGCAAAGGATGCACCGGCATAAAACAAGATAACGCTTGAAGCCAACAAGGGAAGTGCCAAACGTTTTTCATGCTGATACAAACCTGGCGCAATGAATGACCAGAGTTGATGCAACAGATAAGGCATTGCGACAAAAACTGCCGTGACTAGCGCTAACTTAAACGGAGTTAAGAATGGCGACGCCACCTGCGTTGCAATCATTGATGTGCCTTCAGGCATAACATCCATCAAAGGTGCTGCAACAAAGATGTAGATATCGTTACCGAAAGGGAAGAACACAACCAATAGCACTAGGATCGCGATCACCATACGGGTAACGCGAGTACGCAACTCAAGCAGATGCGAAATCAGTGGTTGTTCTTCTAGATTGCTCATGGATTACGGCGAATTGCCGCCAGCAGTGGCTTTATCTTCCGGTGTTGCCGGCTTTGTCTCATCTGTTTCTTCGATCGTCATATCTTTTTTGACATCGGCAAAATCTTTCTTCGTGTCGTCGATGATTTCTTGGAAAGAGCTGGTTGATGAAGCATCCTCAAGCTCAGCAAGCGTTTTCTTTAACTCATCAGCTTCAATTTCTTTTTCGATATCTTTTTTAACATTGCTCACCATGCGACGCGCACGACCCACCCACATACCTGCAGTACGGGCTAAGCCGGGTAAACGCTCGGGACCAATCACAATCAGCGCAATAATGCCGATCAGGATGATTTCGAAAAAACCAACCTCAGTCATGACAAAGACTCAGAAAAATTACTTGGTATTGTCTTTGTTTTCTTCGCGAACAGTTTCGCCGTCGATGACTTTCTCATCCGCTTTCTCAAGCTTCTCAGATTCATCTTTCTTTTCATCTTTCATCGCGCTCTTAAAGCCTTTGAAAGCACCACCAAGATCGCTACCGATGTTACGCAGACGCTTAGTACCAAACAGGACCAAAACGATGGCCAAAATAATTAGCAGCTGCCAAATACTGATTCCACCAAAACCCATTTTATTTTCCTCACTTCTTTGAATCGCTGCTGTGCCGCAGCGTTAGTTGTCGAATCATACCGACATTTAGTCTTTTCGGGCGGCTTTCTCGTCGTGACCGGATAATCCAAAACGACGATCGAGTTCTTCTAGGACATCCTGTGGCGAAAGCCCCTGCTGCGCCAGTAAGACCATGCTGTGAAACCACAGGTCAGCGGTTTCGTACACGATTTTATCTTTAGCGCCATCTTTTGCCGCCATCACCGTCTCGGTCGCCTCTTCACCAATCTTTTTCAAGATGGCATCAAGGCCTTTGGCATACAAAGACGCTACATACGAACTGTCAGCCTCAGCTGATTTACGCTCTTCAAGCACCTCAGCCAATCGGTTGAGCACATCACTCATAATCTCACCTCGATACCTTGATCCGCCATGAAGCGCTTGGCTTCACCCACGGTGTATTCCGCAAAGTGGAAAATCGACGCTGCAAGCACCGCATCCGCGCCACCTTTTTTCACGCCATCAACCAGGTGCTGCAACTCCCCCACACCACCTGAAGCAATCACAGGAATCGATACCGCTTCCGCAACTGCACGAACCAATTCGTTATCAAAACCAATCTTGGTGCCATCGCGATCCATACTGGTGAGCAAGATCTCGCCTGCACCATACTCGGTCATCTTGGCCGCCCACTCGATGGCATCGATACCGGTCGGCTTACGCCCCCCGTGGGTAAAGATTTCCCAGTGGTCATCAACACGTTTGGCATCAATCGCAACCACAATACATTGCGAGCCAAAACGATCGGTCACTTCTTTTACAAACTCAGGATTGAATACCGCAGCTGAGTTAATCGAAACCTTATCCGCACCGGCATTCAACATAGTCAGCACATCATCGGGCTTACGAATACCACCACCCACAGTCAGCGGGATGAATACCTCTGATGCGACTTGCTCAACCACATGCACAATGGTATCGCGATTATCCGAAGTCGCAGTGATATCTAAGAATGTGATTTCATCCGCGCCTTCTTGGTTATAACGACGCGCCACTTCAACCGGATCACCAGCATCGCGAATATCGACAAACTGCACGCCTTTAACAACGCGACCGTTATCAACATCTAAACAAGGAATAATGCGTTTCGCTAAACCCATGATCAGGCACTCAACTGGTCAGCTAACTGTTGTGCTTCAGCGAGATCTAAGGTGCCTTCGTAAATCGCACGACCTGTAATAGCACCAGTAATGTTATTAGTTGGCGCTGCACACAAGTTACGAATGTCATCTAAATTAGTAATGCCGCCAGAGGCAATCACTGAAATACTAATCGCTTCCGCTAATGCCGTAGTTGCTTCGACATTCACACCTTGCATCATGCCATCACGGCCGATGTCGGTATAAACGATGGATGACACACCATCATTTTCAAATTGTTTCGCCAGATCGACCACATTGTGATCAGTAACCTCAGCCCAACCATTGATCGCCACCATGCCATCTTTAGCATCCAGGCCAACAATGATGTGTCCCGGAAAAGCTTTGCATGCGCGAGCAACAAACGCAGGATCTTTAACCGCTTGAGTGCCGATGATGCAGTAGTCCACACCCATCGCAAGATAGCGCTCAATTGTTGCCTCATCTCGAATACCACCACCGACTTGAATTGGCACATCTTTATACGCCGCACAAATCGTTGATATCGCCTCGCCATTCACTGGCTCACCGGCAAACGCGCCATTCAAATCGACAAGGTGTAATCGACGACCACCTTCATCAACCCAGCGTTTTGCCATATCGATGGGTTGATCTGAAAAAACCGTGTCGTCATCCATACGACCTTGGCGCAGGCGTACACATTTACCGTCTTTTAAATCAATCGCTGGAATCAATAACATCGTTTAACTCACCGTGGCGCTCAAGGCTTCCACTGCACAAAATTACGTAACAATTGCAGACCGGCATCTGCACTTTTCTCAGGATGAAACTGCACCGCAAACACATTGTCGTTTGCAATCGCTGAGGTGTAGCGCACACCATAATCGGTGGTCGCTGCGGTTAATGTTGGATCAAGTGGCACCACACGATAGCTATGCACGTAATAAAAACGTTCACCATCATCAATCGATGCCCAAAGCGGATGCTCGATACGCTGATCAACACAACTCCAACCCATCTGTGGCACTTTTAATGGCAAGCCATTATCGCCAGGCATGTTGGCGTGGAAGCGTTTGACATCACCCTGATAAATATTCAGCAAGTCTGTGCCGCCATTCTCTTCAGAATGGGTCATCAACACCTGCAAACCCATGCAGATACCTAAAAAGGGCTTCTCTGCCGCTGCTTGCTTGATCACACGTTCAAGATTGCGTTCACGAATCGCCGCCATGCAATCACGTGCAGCACCTTGACCTGGGAAAACCACACGATCGGCATTCGCGATCGCGTTAGCATCCGACGAAACAATCACTGTCGCATCGGATGCAACATATTCAATCGCTTTAGAAACAGAGCGAAGATTTCCCATGCCGTAATCAATCACGGCAATTGTTTGCGACATGCTTAAGTCCTTCTGAGCAGCGAGTCTTAGAGACTGCCTTTTGTCGATGGAATGACTTCACCCATGCGTGGATCCACTTCAAGCGCCATACGCAATGCACGACCAAACGCTTTGAACACGGTCTCAGCCTGGTGGTGAGCATTGTGGCCGCGCAGGTTATCAACGTGCAGCGTCACCAAGGCATGGTTAATAAAGCCTTGGAAGAACTCATGGAACAGATCGACATCGAACTCACCAATCATGCCGCGCACAAAGTCCACATTGAACTCGATACCGGGACGACCTGATAGGTCCAACACAACGCGTGACAAAGCCTCATCGAGTGGCACATAAGCATGGCCATAACGACGAATACCTTTCTTATCGCCCACGGCTTTCGCAAAGGCTTGACCTAAGGTGATGCCGATATCTTCAACCGTGTGGTGCGCATCGATGTGCAAGTCACCCTTGGCGGTGATCTCAAGGTCAATCAAACCGTGACGAGCAATCTGATCCATCATGTGCTCCAGGAAGGGCACACCGGTATCAAATTTTGCTTGGCCAGTACCATCCAAATTCACGCTGACGGTGATTTGGGTTTCTAGCGTATTGCGCTCAATGCTTGCCGTACGTGACATGCAGCTCTCCTGCGATATGTCGGGGAAAATTATTAAGGCGGTATTTTATGACAAAGCGCAGACCTTGTCAGACTAGGTCTCAAGCCAAAAGGTCACCGGACCATCATTCAGCAAGCTCACCTGCATATCTGCGCCAAAACGGCCGGTCTCGACGACAGGATGCTGAGTTCTCGCCTGATTAACCACGTGCTCGAAGAGCTCACGACCAAGATCAGGAGTTGCCGCTGAAGAAAAGCTCGGGCGAGCACCTTTTTGCGTATCTGCTGCCAGGGTAAATTGCGAGACCAAGAGAAGCCCGCCACCGATATCCGACAGACTCAGGTTCATTTTGTCTTCAGCGTCTGCGAACACGCGGTAGCTCAAGCATGCGCTTGAGTAATTTATCCGCTGACGCCTTGTCGTCGTGTTTCTGCACGCCAACTAGGGCCAGTAGGCCCTGATCGATCTGACCGATTATCTCACCATCCACAGCCACACTGGCATGTTTAACGCGTTGAATCAGACCGATCATTAAGACTTCAAGAGCGGCTAGAACGTTTACGCTCGTGCTCTTTCAGGAACTTCTTACGAATACGTACAGACTTTGGCGTGATCTCGACGAGCTCGTCATCCTCGATGAATTCGAGCGCCATTTCCAAGGTGACTGGAATTGGTGGAACCAAAGCGATCGCATCATCTTTACCCGATGCACGCACATTGGTTAGCTGCTTACCCTTAAGCGGATTAACCACCAAGTCGTTTGAACGCGAGTGAATACCGACGATCTGGCCCTCGTAAACCTCATCACCGTGTGATGAGAATAAGCGACCACGCTCTTGCAGGTTAAACAATGCATAACCCAGCGCTTTACCCTGACCGTTTGAAATCATCACGCCGTTTTGACGTCCAGCAATACCTGAAGATTGCGCAGGACCGTAGTGATCAAACACGTGATAAAGCAAACCTGTACCTGAGGTCATGGTCATGAAGTCGGTTTGGAAACCGATCAAACCACGTGACGGCATAATGTAGTCCAAACGCACACGGCCCTTACCATCTGGCACCATGTCTTTCATATCACCACGACGCTCACCCAAGGTTTCCATAATGGCGCCTTGGTGTTGATCTTCGATATCAATAGTCACTTGTTCGTAAGGCTCACAAACTTCACCATCAATCTCGCGGAAGATAACCTCTGGACGCGATACTGCTAGCTCAAAACCTTCGCGACGCATATTTTCGATCAGTACCGATAGGTGTAACTCACCACGGCCTGAGACTTTGAATTTTTCAGGGTCACTACCCTCTTCAACACGCAATGCCACGTTGTGAATCAATTCACGCTCTAAACGATCTTTGATCTGACGCGAAGTCAGGTACTTACCTTCCTTGCCCGCAAAGGGTGATGCGTTGACTTGGAAAGTCATCGAAACGGTTGGCTCATCGACCGCCAACTTTGGCATTGGCTCGACATTCTCAGGATGACAAATCACATCCGAAACGTTTGGCGCCTCGATACCGGTAATCGCAATGATGTCACCCGCTGTCGCTTCAGGCACTTCGTGGCGCTGGAGACCCATATAGCCATAAACCAAACCAATCTTGGCTTTCATCTCACGACCATCGTGTTTGATAACCGTCACTTGTTGATTAGGCTTGATCTTGCCGCGCTTAACACGACCGACCGCAATCGCACCGACATAGCTGTTGTAATCGAGGTTAGACACCTGCATCTGCAATGGACCTTCCGGATCAACATCAGGTACAGGACAATGCTCAACAATCGCTTCAAACAAAGGTGTCATATCACCTTCGCGAACAGAATCATCTAGCGAGGCATAACCATTGATTGCTGAGGCATACACAATGGGGAAAGTCCAACTGCTCATCAGTAGCGCCAAGGTTGTCGAATAACTCAAACACCTGATCGATAACCCAATCAGGGCGTGCACCTGGCTTATCAATTTTGTTTACAACAACAATCGGACGCAGACCGTGAGCAAATGCCTTTTGCGTTACAAAACGCGTTTGTGGCATTGGGCCTTCTTGCGCATCAACCAGCAAACACACCGAGTCGACCATCGAAAGCACACGCTCCACCTCACCACCGAAGTCGGCGTGTCCTGGGGTGTCGACGATGTTGATGCGATAGTCGTTCCAGTTAATCGCGGTGTTCTTAGAAAGAATGGTAATTCCGCGCTCTTTTTCCTGATCGTTCGAGTCCATGACTCGCTCAACCTCACCGAAACGCTCCCCCAAGGTACCTGACTGCTTGAGCAGCTCATCAACAAGGGTGGTTTTGCCATGGTCAACGTGAGCGATGATGGCGATATTGCGCAGATTCTGAATCACAAGATTAGTCCGATTGAGGGGAATTAAGGCGCGCGATTATACCGATGCACCCCCAGCGGGTATATAAGAAGTTGCTGATTTATTGTAATTTTTTCAGATAGTCAGCGGCATCGAGGTGTTCTTGGGCAGCCGCTTTTTCTAACCAGCTTTTTGCCTGTGTAACATCGATAGCGGTACCCAACCCTTCAGCGTGCATCACACCTAACAGATACATGGCATTGACCTCGCCTTGCACCGCAGCTTGATGCATCCAAGGTAGCGCCTCGGTATAGTTTTGCTTTAAGCCATTTCCCGTGGCGTAACTATGAGCTAAGGCAAATTGTGCCTTAGCCAGCCCCTTCTCAGCGGCTTGGCGATACCAAAAACCGCTTTCTTAGGATCGACCTGTTGCCCAAAGGTGCCATTGTCGAAAGCTGCGCCCACATTCAACATTGCCCACACATCACCTGACTGTGCTTGTTGGTTCAACACTTCAAATGTCGTTAATGGGACTGCGTGGACACCACTAAAAGCGACGACAAGAATAAGTACCATCCTGTGGATAACTTTGTGGGTAAAACAACAAATCAAGGACTTAGTCATCTTGAAGGAATCGGGCTACTTTATATAATTTTCTTCTAATAAACAACAAAAACAACAGCTTACATATATATTCAAATCAATTTTTTTAGATATTTTAGCTAAATTGTCTAAAAATTAATTTTATCCTACCTGTGAAAAACTCAATATCTTAAGTAGCTGATATTGTTGAATATCTATTTTCGACGACTCAAGGTCTCACGCCATTGCGCATTTTCAGCCGCTCTCAAAATAGACACATAACGACCCACTTCGTTCTCATACCAAAAATCTGAGGCTGGCAACGGCTCAACTTCAAAGCCCCACCAAGCACCGCTTTTATCTTGCGCTATGAAGTTCACCCAATCAGGCACCCGTGACCAGAGCTGATCGCTCTTCATCACTACTGAGGCGTGTAAGTAGTTGCCTTAGAGCCGGTCATATCCCACGAGAAGGTGCAATCAAGCTCAGACAAAACGGCCACCAAGCCCATCTCGCCACCCTCAAAGATCATTTGCAGCGGGGTGCGGTTTCTAAAGCGACGATGACGCATCTTCACCCACTGACCTGCCATCTTCGGGTTACGCGGATAGGTCGTTCTTAGCGCATCGGCAATGCGTAACAAGTAATTCGCACGGCGCAAGGTATTTTCGTCATCAGGGAACGCCTCGTGACCTTCACGGAATTTCTGGAAGGCACGCGCACGCACATTGCTTGGCAACAACAGTAACTGTTGCATCTCATCGACACCCAACTGCCATTCATCCAAAAGGCCCATAACGGCTTGGGTTAGCTGGGTCTGCTGCTCTGACGTGCTCATAGAAATCCTGCGCGAAGACACTTCGCTTTTAAAACTAAAGCTAAATTATAACCAATAAAAATAGGGCTTTTACGTAGACTTCGTACGGACTCTTAGCCGGAATTAGCCTAATAAGCGCTGCCACCAACCACGACGATTCTTTGGAACTGGCGCATTTGCCGGAATATCCTCTGGTGGCAGCTGACTCAGCACCCAACCCGGCAAAGGCGGATTGTCACTGAAACCACATGAGACGCCCAAATTATTCGGATCGTAAATTTTCACGATGCTCGGATCAGCCAAGTTATCCGCATAGACAATGCCGCAATAATCTTCCTCATGCTCCGCGCGAAGCAGCTGATCAACCTCATCGATAAAACGATGCAGCGCCTCTTTATCACTCACCTGAGTTGGCGGCTCCTCACCAATGGCATAGATGTACCACTGTCCGTCTGAGGCTTTAAGCGTTTGCCAAAGCGAATCGAGATGATGCCAACGCAATGCCGAGGTAAAACCACCGCGAAACTTCTGCATAAAAGGCGTGAGTGTTTGATCTGTCATTTAGCCATCCTTTCAGGGGCGTTAACGATGCCATCTTCGAGCTGAAAACACTATAATTTGCGTTTTATTCTTTTGCGGAAATTGCCATGTCGGCTGTCTACGAAACCAAGCTCCCTGACTTCAAGATGCTGCATCGCGGCAAGGTGCGCGACATCTATGATGTCGATGATCAACACATGTTGATTATCACCAGCGATCGTTTGTCAGCGTTCGATGTAATCTTGCCGCAAGCAATCCCCGGCAAAGGCGAAGTCCTGACACGTGTGGCTAACTTTTGGTTTGATCGCACGCAAAACATCCTGCCAAATCAACGCACCTCGCTGAAAGTTGAGGATGTCATTACCAACGAGGAAACTTGCAACTGGCTTGGTGATCGCGTGATGGTAGTACGCAAGTTGAAAGCGCTACCGGTGGAAGCGATTGTGCGCGGCTACATCATTGGTTCAGGTTGGAAAGACTATCAAGCCAATGGCAGTGTATGCGGCATCGAGCTGCCAAGTGGTCTGCAGCTAGCTGACAAACTACCAGAGCCTATCTTCACGCCATCGACCAAAGCAGCGGTTGGTGAGCATGATGAAAACATCGACTTCGAAGCCACTAAGAATCTATTGGGCGCAGAGATTGCTGAGCAGGTACGCGATGCCACCCTGCGCATCTATCAAGAGTGTGCTGACTATGCGCGCACCAAAGGCATCATCATCGCAGACACGAAGTTTGAATTTGGTCTTAATGAAGAAGGTCAGCTAACCTTAATCGATGAAGTACTGACGCCTGACTCCTCTCGCTTCTGGCCAGCAGATCAATATCAACCCGGCATCAGCCCACCAAGTTTTGATAAACAGTTCGTACGTGACTATTTAGAGACGCTTGATTGGAATAAAAAAGCCCCAGGTCCAGAGCTGCCTCAAGAAATCATTGATAAGACGGCAGAAAAATATCGCGAAGCTGAGCGTTTACTGACTGGCAAATAAGATGGCCGGTAAAACACCTCGCATCACCGTCTACAGCACCTCACAGTGCACCCACTGCAAGCAACTCAAACGCTGGCTTCAGGATCAAAACTTCCGCTTTCAGGAATTCGACATCCAGAAGAATCAGCGAGCCTTTAAGGAATTTTCCAAACTCGGCGCTCGCGGTGTGCCTGTCACCGTGATCAATGGAGAGCGGATCGATGGCTTTGATGTGAAGCGTTTTAGCAAATTACTAAAGCATGGATGAGCATCCATACGATCGGCTCAGCCCTGAGTTAATTCTCGAAGCAGTTGAGACAACCGGGCTGATCACAAGCGGTCAAATGCTCGAGCTAAACAGCTACGAGAATCGCGTTATTCAAATAGGCATTGATGAACACCCAGGAATAGTCGCGAAGTTTTATCGCCCTGGCCGTTGGTCGAACGACACCATTCTGGAAGAGCATGAATTCAGCCAAGCCTTAAGCGATAACGACATACCGGTTATTGCACCTCTACGGTATAACGATCATAGCCTTTTGGAACATGAAGGATTTCGTTTCGCCCTCTTCCCTTGTCGCGGTGGTCGGTCACCTGACCTCGATAACCTAGATCAATTGGAATGGATTGGCAGGCTATTAGGTCGTATTCATAAGCTCGGCAGCGAAGCCCCCTTTGCGCATCGACCAAATATATCGGTTCAACGATTAGGGCGTGATGCTCAACAAGCTGTTCTGCAATCCGATCACTGCCCTATGGAATATAAACAGGGCTATGAGTCGATCAGCACACAACTCATTGATACCTGCGATGCACTGTTTGACGAGATAAAACCCACCTCAATTCGACTGCATGGTGACTGCCATCCCGGGAATATCCTTTGGACAGATGCGGGCCCACACTTTGTCGACATGGACGACTGCGCTAATGGCCCCAGCGATACAGGATCTCTGGATGCTAATCACGGGTGATGATCATGAAAAGCTCATTCAATGGCAAACGCTGCTTGAAGGCTATGAAACCTTTCATCAATTTGATCGACGTGAGTTACGACTTATCGAAGGATTGAGAAGCCTTCGCCAACTCCACTACACCGCTTGGCTTACTCAACGCTGGCAAGATCCGGCTTTCCCAAGAGCTTTCCCTTGGTTTGAAGAACGCAGTTATTGGGATGGTTATCTTGCTGACCTATCACAACAACTTGAGAAGCTACTAAACGCTGAAGCGCCTCAGCTTGGTGGTAATTTTTAAGAATCGTTACCGAACAAATCGCGGGTATAGATCTTCGCATCAACATCAGCAAGCTCATAACTCTTACGATTCGCAATGATCACATCACTTATCTTTTTGAATTCTTCGAGATCTTTTATCACTCGAGAATTAAAGAATTCATCTTCTGTGAGCACTGGCTCATAAACGACAACTTCAATACCTTTTGCTTTGATGCGCTTCATCACGCCTTGGATAGACGATACACGGAAGTTATCCGATCCTGACTTCATAATCAGGCGATAAACACCCACAATCTTTGGCTGTCTCGCGATGATGCTATCGGCAACAAAATCTTTGCGCGTGGTGTTTGAGTCCACAATCGCTTGGATCAAGTTCTGTGGCACATCACTGTAATTAGCGCGAAGCTGCTTGGTATCTTTTGGCAAGCAGTAGCCGCCATAACCAAAGCTTGGGTTGTTGTAATGAGAGCCAATGCGTGGATCTAGCCCTACACCCTCGATAATCTGACGACTATCTAAACCATGCACTGCAGCATAGGTATCGAGCTCATTAAAGTACGCCACACGCATCGCAAGATAGCTAATACCAAACACCTTCATCGCTTCCGCTTCAGTTGGGACAGTGAGTAAGACATCGATATCTTTCTTGATCGCACCCTCAACCAACAAATCAGCAAACTTTTTTGCGCGATCTGATCGCTCACCCACAATGATGCGTGATGGATACAGGTTGTCATACAGGGCTTTACCTTCCCGCAAAAATTCTGGCGAAAAGATAAGATTCTTACACTCGGTACTATCGATGAGTTTTTGTGTATAGCCCACGGGGATCGTTGATTTGATTATCATCACCGCATCAGGGTTTACGCTCTTCACATCTCGAATAACCGCTTCAACCGATCCGGTATTAAAGTAATTCGTCACTGGGTCATAATCAGTAGGCGTGGCAATCACGACATATTCAGCACCCGTGAAAGCCTCTTGCTTATCCGTTGTCGCTTTGAGATTCAGCTCACGATTCGCCAAGAAATCTTCGATCTCTGCATCGACGATGGGCGATTTACGCTGATTAATCAGCTCAACTTTCTCTGGAACGATATCGAGGCAACAACTTCATGATGCTGCGCTAATAACACCGCATTTGAAAGGCCTACATAACCTGTACCTGCGACAGCAATCTTCATCATGAATCTCAAAACTAAAAATTTAGAGCTGATAGGATAACGATTTCTGGCTTATGACAGAACGAAGGACATAAAAAAAGCGCTCCGAAGAGCGCTTTTTCATCGACCAAGATCGAATTACAGGCCGTAGAAGCCCTGCATAGTCTCAAGTGACTTAGCAGAAATCTTATCTGCCATGCCCTCTGAGCCAAATGACTGATAACGAGCCTTACAGATCTCAGTCATTGCTTTAGTTGACTCTTTCAAGAACTTACGTGGATCAAAGTTGCTTGGGTTGTCATTCAAGTGCTTACGGATAGAACCGGTAGATGCCATACGCAAGTCAGTATCGATGTTAACTTTACGAACACCTGACTTAATGCCTTCAACGATTTCACCAACTGGTACACCGTAGGTTTGACCCATATCACCACCGTAGTTGTTGATGATTTCGAGCCAATCTTGAGGCACTGAAGAAGAACCGTGCATAACCAAGTGAGTGTTAGGAATGCGAGCGTGGATCTCTTTGATGCGGTCGATACGCAAGATCTCGCCATCTGGCTCTTTAGTGAACTTGTAAGCGCCGTGTGAAGTACCGATTGCGATCGCCAATGCGTCAACGCCAGTCTTCTCAACAAAGTCAGCCGCCTCTTCAACGCTGGTCAACAGCATATCCATGTCCAGCTTGCCTTCTGCACCGTGGCCGTCTTCTTCGCCCATTTCACCGGTTTCCAAAGAACCTAAGCAACCCAACTCACCTTCAACTGAAACACCAGCAGCGTGAGCGATATCAACCACCTGCTTAGTCACATCCACGTTGTACTCATAAGATGCTGGAGTCTTACCGTCAGACATCAAAGAGCCGTCCATCATGACTGAGCTAAAGCCAGACTGAATAGAACGGGTACAGATCGCTGGAGATGCGCCGTGGTCTTGGTGCATACAAACAGGAATGTGTGGGTACATTTCGATCGCTGCAGAGATCAAGTGACGCAAGAATGGCTCGCCCGCGTAAGAACGCGCACCAGCAGAACCCTGCAGAATCACTGGGCTGTTAACTGCATCTGCAGCTTCCATGATCGCGTGGACTTGCTCCATGTTGTTTACGTTAAACGCTGGCAAACCGTAGTTGTTCTCAGCAGCGTGGTCCAACAATTGGCGTAGAGTAATCAAAGCCATGTTAAATCTCCTAAGTGTTAAACGTTTCCGTTTGAATTTAAAAAAATTTACTTCACCTGATGATCACCAACACGGATGACTTTCATCACGTTGGTGCCACCAGCAATACCATTCAAGTCGCCCTTGGTGATGATCACCATATCGCCATCACGCACTGCGCCACGACGTTGCAACTCTTCGATAATTTCCACATTCGCCTGTTGCGAATCGATACCTGCCTCAAGTGCAAAGCTCACCGGGTAAACACCACGGTACAAGGTCACCTTGCGACGCGACGATACGCGTGAGGTCATCGCATAAATCGGGATACCCGATGAAATACGCGACATCCATTTGGTCGTTGCGCCCGATTCGGTCAAAGCCGCAATCGCTGCCACGCCCAAGTGGTTAGCGGTGTACATCGTTGCCATCGCAATCGACTCATCGATCTGCTCAAAGTGCGTATGCAAACGGTGATCAGAACGACGTGCAGAGCTTTGTTTCTCCGCTTCGATACACACGCGATTCATCGCCTCAACCGCTTCGACCGGATACTTACCGGCAGCCGACTCTGCTGACAACATGATCGCATCGGTACCATCGATAACAGCGTTAGCGACGTCGAAAACCTCTGCACGAGTTGGAATCGGATTCTCAATCATCGACTCCATCATTTGTGTTGCGGTAATCACCACACAGTTCATTTGACGAGCGCGACTGATCAACATCTTTTGTGCTGCAGGCAATTCCGCATCACCAATCTCAACACCCAAGTCACCACGTGCCACCATGATCACATCGGACGCATTAATAATATCGTCGATATGGTTCAGCGCTTCTGCACGCTCAACCTTCGCAACAATGCCACCTTGGCCACCGGCCTCGCGCAGCAGATCTCGCGCACGACGACAATCATCGCCTGTTTGAACAAAAGACACCGCCAAATAATCAGCTTCAATTGATGCTGCAAACTTGATGTCTTCCAAATCTTTATCGGTCAACGCAGGCGCAGATAAACCACCACCTTGCTTGTTGATACCTTTGTTATTCGATAGCTTGCCACCCAGTTTGACCTGGCAACGAATCTCAGAGCCGGCAATCTCTTCTACCCACAAAACGATCAAACCATCATTAAGTAACAGCGTGTCGCCACGTGAGCATTCTTCATGCAGCGTTGAGTAACCTGTGCCAACGCGCTCTTGATTACCTTTCTCTTTATCCCAAGCGGTATCTATGATGAATTTGTCACCGATTGCTAATTTGATTTCATCATTTTCAAAGCGTGCGATACGAATCTTTGGACCCTGAAGGTCAATCAGCACACCAACTTGTCGACCACTCGCTCGCGCGCGATCACGCACCCATTCCGCACGTCGCTGATGCTCTTCATAACTTCCGTGCGACATGTTCAAACGAACAACGTCGACACCGGCGGCAATAATCTCGTCGAGTGTTTTTGGGTCATCTGTTGCCGGCCCTAGGGTCGCAACAATTTTCGTACGTCTTGGCATTTAATTTCCTACTTGCGAGACAAACTTTCTCTCGCGACACGCCCACCCCATGGTGAACGAGTAATTAGGGGCAGCTCGCGCCACCCCTAAAAATTTTTATTTTGCAGCTTCTTCCAACATAGCAACAGCTGGCAGTGTTTTACCTTCAAGGTATTCCAAGAAAGCACCACCTGCGGTTGAGATGTAAGACACCTGATCATAGATGTCATATTTTTGGATCGCTGCGATGGTGTCACCACCACCGGCTAATGAGAATGCTTTTGAATTCGCAATCGCCATCGATACTGTCTTAGTACCTTCACCGAATTGATCAAATTCAAATACACCAACAGGACCGTTCCAAACTACAGTGCCTGCGTTAGCGATGATGTCAGCCAACTCTTTCGCTGAATCTGGGCCGATATCAAAAATCATGTCGTCGTCAGCCACATCACCTGCAGCTTTCAAGGTTGCTTCAGCGGTTTCGCTGAACTCTTTACCGCACACAACATCAGTCGCGATGGGAATGATCGCACCACGTGCAGACATCTTTTCAACCAAAGCCTTTTGCGGTATCAACCAAATCATCTTCACAAAGTGATTTACCAACGTTGTTACCCATCGCTTTCAAGAAGGTGTTTGCGATACCACCACCAACAACTAGCTGGTCAACCTTTTCTGACAAAGCTTCCAACACAGTTAGTTTGGTAGAGACTTTTGAACCACCAACGATAGCGACCATTGGACGCGCTGGCTCAGCCAATGCCTTAGCCAAGTTGTCCAATTCATCAGATAACAAAATACCCGCACAAGCCACTGGCGCAAACTTACCTGCACCATGTGTTGATGCCTGTGCACGGTGCGCTGTACCAAATGCATCCATCACGTAAACGTCACACAAAGCAGCGTATTGCTTTGACAAGGTCTCGTCGTCTTTCTTTTCACCAGCGTTGAAACGCACGTTTTCCAAAAGAACCACTTCGCCATCAGCCACATCAAAACCACCGTTTAGGTAGTCTTTAATTAAACGAACGTCTTTACCCATTTTCGCTGACATATCTGCCGCGATAGGTGCCAATGAGTTCTCCTCATCTGCTTTACCTTCTTCTGGACGACCACGGTGAGACATCACCATGACCTTTGCGCCTGCTTTTGCACAATGCTCAATAGTTGGCATAGACGCCGTAATACGTGCATCAGAGGTCACTTTGCCATCTTTAACAGGGACGTTAAGGTCTGAACGAATAAGCACGCGCTTACCCGCTAGATCGAGATCGGTCAGCTTAATGAAAGCCATGTTGAACTCCTAAAATTTAATGATTTAAAAACATTCAGGACACACTGCCTGTGTCCAAAAGGCTTTTAAGAAGAATGGCTGATCACCAAAGTGATCAGCCACATCTCTTTAGCTATTAGCCAGCAACGTGACGTGCGAAACGCAACATGTTGCAGGTGTAGCCGTACTCGTTGTCGTACCAAGAAACAACCTTAACGAAGGTCTCATCCAGTGCGATACCTGCTTCTGCATCAAAGATTGATGAGTAGCCACAGCCACGGAAGTCAGTAGAAACAACTTTCTCATCGGTGTATGACAAGGTGTCACCGATACCTGCAGTTTCTGACGCTGCTTTCATTGCTTTACAGATTTCTTCGTACTTAGCTGGCTTATCCAACTCAACAGTCAGGTCAACAACAGATACGTCTGAGGTTGGTACGCGGAATGCCATACCAGTCAACTTACCGTTCAACTCTGGCAATACAACGCCTACTGCTTTAGCTGCGCCGGTAGATGATGGAATGATGTTTTCCAAAATACCGCGGCCGCCGCGCCAGTCTTTCATTGAAGGACCGTCAACAGTCTTTTGAGTAGCAGTCGCTGCGTGAACAGTTGACATCAAGCCACGCTTGATACCCCAGTTATCGTTAAGAACCTTAGCGATTGGTGCCAAGCAGTTAGTGGTACAAGACGCTGCTGAAACGATGTTCTGGCCTGCGTACTTCTCGTGGTTAACACCGTATACAAACATTGGTGTTGTATCTTTAGAAGGTGCTGACATAACAACTTTCTTTGCGCCTGCATCGATGTGCTTCTGACAAGTCTCTTCAGTCAAGAAGAAGCCAGTACACTCAAGCACCAAATCAACATTGATGTCACCCCAAGCAAGATCTGAAGGATCACGCTCAGCAGTCAAACGAATGGTTTTACCGTTAACAACCAAGTTGTTACCGTCTACAGCTACATCACCTTTGAAGTTACCGTGAACTGAGTCGTACTTCAGCATGTATGCCAAGTAGTCTGCATCCAACAAGTCGTTGATACCGACAACTTCGATGTCGTTTGAGAAATCTTGTGCAATTGCACGGAACGCCATACGACCGATACGACCGAAACCGTTAATACCTACTTTAATAGCCATTTACTAACTCCTAATTATTGGCCGATTGATACCGGCCTTTTCTAAATTAAATCGATTAACCTAAAACGCTTTTCGCTGTAGCCACTACGTTGTCTACAGTGAAACCAAACTCTTTAAATAGTTCGCCAGCAGGTGCTGATTCACCGAAGCTCTTCATAGCTACGATGCCGCCATCAAGACCTACGTACTTGTACCAAGACTGATCAACACCAGCTTCGATTGCTACGCGCTTAACACCTGGGGTAAGAACTGAATCTTTGTAAGCTTGATCTTGCTTATCGAATGCACAAGTTGATGGCATTGAAACCACACGTACTTTTGCATCCATTGCTGCTGCCGCATCAACCGCCAAAGAAACCTCAGAGCCAGTTGCAATGAAAATAATGTCCGCATCGCCATCACAATCTTTCAAGACGTAACCGCCCTTCTCGATGTTCTTAACTTGCTCTGCAGTACGCTCCATTGGGGTGAGGTTCTGACGCGAGAACACCAAACCAGTTGGTGCATTGCCACGCAACATAGCCATCTTCCAAGAAACCGCAGACTCAACAGCATCACACGCACGCCAAGTTTCAAAACCTGGGATAACACGCATGGTTGAGAGTTGCTCAACTGGCTGGTGAGTTGGGCCGTCTTCACCCAGACCAATTGAGTCGTGAGTGTAAACATAGATAGTGCCGATCTTCATCAACGCAGACATACGCAAAGCGTTACGCATGAACTCCATGAACATGAAGAAGGTGCCACCGTAAACTTTAAAGCCACCGTGAAGAACCATACCGTTCATCATGTGCGCCATACCGAATTCACGAACACCCCAAGACAGGTAGTTACCGTTCGCGTTTTCTTTATTCACTTTGACAGTGCCTGACCAGTTAGTCAGGTTAGAACCGGTAAGGTCAGCTGAACCACCGAACATCTCTGGCAACAATGGACCCAGTACTTCAATCGCGTTTTGTGACGCTTTACGTGATGCAATGTTTGGCATGTCCGCTTGGGTTTGCGCGATGAACTTATCCATCTCAACTTCGAAGTTGCCAGGCAACTCACCCGCCACACGACGCTCAAATTCAGCCGCCTCTGCAGGGAATGCCGCTTTATAAGCCGCAAATTTTTCATTCCATGCTGCTTCGTCTTTAGCACCCTGCTCTTTGTGATCCCAACCCGCGTAAACGTCTGCTGGAATTTCGAATGGCGCTGCAGTCCAACCCAACTCTTTACGAGTCAGTGCGATCTCATCATCACCTAAAGGTGCGCCGTGACAGTCATGGCCACCTGCTTTATTAGGTGAACCAAAACCGATGGTGGTCTTACAACAAATCATTGAAGGCTTATCAGTTACTGACTTCGCTTCTGCGATAGCTTTGTTGATTGCATCCGCATCGTGACCATCAACATCAGCAATCACGTGCCAGTTATATGACTTGAAGCGAGCAGGTACGCCAACTTCCATCCAATCACCAATATGACCATCGATAGAGATGTCATTGTCGTCCCAGAAAGCAATCAGTTTGCCTAGGCCTAACGTACCGGCCATCGCACATGACTCGTGCGATAAACCTTCCATCAAACAACCATCACCTAAGAATACGTAGGTGTTGTGATCAACGATCTCATGACCTGGCTTATTGAACTGAGCTGCCAAAGTGCGCTCAGCAATCGCCATACCCACAGCATTAGTGATGCCCTGACCCAAAGGACCAGTGGTTGTTTCGATACCGTCTGCGTAACCGTACTCAGGGTGACCTGCTGTCTTAGAGTGCAACTGACGGAAGTCTTTGATGTCATCGATGGTCAGATTGAAGCCAGTTAAATGCAGCAATGAGTAAATCAGCATCGAGCCGTGGCCATTCGAAAGAACGAAACGGTCACGGTCAGCCCACTTGGCGTTAGTTGGGTTGTACTTCATGTGATCGTTCCAGAGCACCTCAGCAATATCCGCCATGCCCATTGGGGCACCCGGGTGACCTGAGTTAGCTTTTTGAACAGCATCCATAGATAACGCGCGAATGGCGTTGGCAAGCTCTCTGCGTGAGGACATAAGTCTCTCCTGATCTAATGTTTAAAAGTTGTGGTCTTGAAAGGTGAAAACCCAGCAAGAATTGAATTCTTCAATTGCACCTAGCGATCAGTGCTAGGGAGTCTGCAACGAGGGGCAGACTTAGCAAAAGCGATGGGCATTCTCGCTCAGGTGTCTTATACGGGGCAAGATAGGAAGTAAGGAATATTCAAATATACCCATAAAATTTAAATTTATGCGTACAAGTAATTGATTTTATAGGGAAGATAAATCCCCAGAAAAACTACTCTTTGATCCATTTAATCGAACATCCCATGCTCGAGAACTGTTCAGCGGGTCCTTTTTGGGTCTCAGCGACCTCTTTCATCGCCTCAAACAGGTCACGACGGACATTGGGATCAGCTGCCTCTTTGCGGCTCTCATCCAAGCGACCTCGATATTGCAACTCACCTGAACGGTTATAGCCAAAGAAATCTGGCGTACACACAGCACCATAAGCTTTTGCAACGGCCTGAGACTCATCTAATAAGTAGGGGAACGGGAAATCCATCTGCTGAGCAATCGCCTGCATATTCTCAAATGAATCTTCAGCGTAATCGGTTGGATCATTTGACATGATCGCGACGCTATTAATGCCTAACGCTTTGAGTTCGCGCGTATCCCGCACTAAGCGATCAAGTATGGCTTTCACATAGGGACAGTGATTGCAGATGAACATGACCAACAGTCCGTTCTCACCCATACAGTCTTGCATGTGCCATGTTTTGCCATCGACGCCAGGCAAGGCAAAGTCGATAACCGGTTGTCCAAAATCACATACTGGGGGCTGCAACGAGACCATGATTAAAACTCCATCATTAAGCTTTCAAATGCGCTGGCATTCTGACAAATGCCTATCCAACTCTCAATAAGGGTATACTCGCGCCCTTCTAGCCCCCCCCAAGAGGGAGCACTGAATACAATCGAAGGAGTTTTAGCTCGATGGCTAATGAATTTATTTTCACTTCAGAATCAGTCTCTGAAGGTCACCCAGACAAAATGGCAGATCAGGTATCGGATGCCATTTTGGATGCAATCCTGATCGAAGATCCCCATGCACGCGTTGCGTGTGAGACTGTTTTCAAAACAGGTCTTTGTTTAATTGCGGGTGAAATCACCACAACAGCTAAGCCCGATTACGAACACATCATGCGTCAAACCATCAATGAGATTGGTTATGACGACTCAGCTAAAGGCTTTGATGGCAACACCTGCGCAGCAATGATCGCCGTTGGCGTGCAATCACCTGACATCAATCAAGGTGTTGACCGCGCCTAAGCCTGAAGATCAAGGCGCTGGCGACCAAGGCATCATGTTTGGTTACGCAACCAACGAAACCGACGTCTTAATGCCTGCACCGATTCAGTACGCACACCGCTTGGTAGAGCGTCAGTCAGAGTGTCGTAATAACGGCACCCTGCCATTGTTGCGCCCTGACGCAAAATCACAGGTCAGCTTCCACTATAAAGACGGCAAACCGGTATCGATTGATGCGGTTGTCTTGTCGACTCAGCATGCTGAAGAGTTTGCTGGTGAGACCTTGCGTGAAGCGATCATGGAAGAAGTGATCAAGCCAGTACTTGAACCAACCGGTTTGTTAACCGCGAATACCAAATTCCACATCAACCCAACCGGCAACTTTGTTATTGGTGGTCCAATGGGTGATGCCGGTTTAACCGGTCGTAAGATCATCGTTGATACCTACGGCGGCGCTGCACGTCACGGCGGTGGTGCTTTCTCTGGTAAAGATCCATCTAAAGTTGACCGCTCAGCGGCTTACGCTGGTCGCTATGTTGCCAAGAATATCGTTGCAGCTGGTCTTGCTGATCGTTGTGAGATCCAAGTGTCATACGCAATTGGTGTTGCTGAGCCAACCTCGATCATGATCGACACCTTTGGTACCGGCAAAATCAGTGATGAGCGCATCACCGAGCTGGTTCGTGAGCACTTCGATCTTCGCCCATATGGCATTTTGAAAATGCTCGACCTGCTGAATGCTAAGCAGATCAAATACCGCAAGACCGCAGCATACGGTCACTTCGGTCGTGAGAATGAAGGTTTCACTTGGGAAATGACCGACAAAGCTGACGCATTACGCGACGCAGCAGGTTTATAAAACCCAGACCTTTAACCGCAACCACACAGGTTAGCGGTGGAAATCAGAGCCCGTAGTCATTACACTGCGGACTCTTTTTTGTTGGAAACAACAGACAATTTCCTCTTGAGGAGCGTTGCGACCCTTTTTTTAAGGCCAGGCTCGAGAGCGAATACAGCGAACCCAACGACGCTCACTCTGATTGATTAGGAGATTAACCATGAGTGAGTTCACCGACTATAAAGTTGCCGACATGTCACTGGCAGACTGGGGTCGCAAAGAAATCGCGATTGCTGAAACTGAAATGCCAGGCCTGATGGCGCTGCGCGAGAAATACGGTAAAGACAAGCCACTGACCGGCGCACGTATCACCGGTTCATTACACATGACCATCCAAACCGCTGTTTTGATCGAGACGCTTGTTGAGCTCGGCGCACAGGTTCGTTGGTGTTCATGCAACATTTTCTCAACCCAAGATCACGCCGCTGCTGCAATCGCTGCTGCTGGTATTCCTGTTTACGCATGGAAAGGTGAAACCTTGGAAGAGTACTGGTGGTGTACTGAGCAAGTACTCAACTGGCCAAATGGCGAAATCGCTAACATGATTCTTGACGATGGTGGCGACGCTACCCTGCTCGTTCACAAAGGTGTTGAGTATGCTGATGCGGGCGTGCCTGAGCCATCAGCTGGCGACTCTGAAGAATGGAAGGTCATTCTGAATGTACTTAAGCGTTCATTGAATGAAGAGCCCGATCGTTACAAGAAAATGGCAGCATCGATTAAAGGTGTTACCGAAGAGACCACCACAGGCGTTCACCGTTTATACGACATGTTTAAAGCCGGCACTTTGTTGTTCCCAGGCATGAACGTTAACGACTCGGTTACTAAATCAAAGTTCGACAATCTCTATGGCTGTCGTGAGTCATTGGTTGACGGCATTAAGCGTGCAACCGACGTGATGATCGCTGGCAAGATCGCCGTGGTATGTGGTTACGGTGACGTTGGTAAAGGTTCCGCACAATCGCTTCGCGGCTTAGGCGCAACTGTTTGGATCACTGAGATCGATCCAATCTGTGCATTGCAAGCTGCGATGGAAGGCTACCGTGTAGTGACGCTTGATGAAGCTGCACCCCTCGCCGACATCTTTGTTACCACTACCGGCAACAAAAACATCATTTGTCATGACCACATGGCAGCGATGAAAGATCAAGCAATCGTTTGTAACATCGGTCACTTTGATAACGAAATTGATATCGCAAGTCTTGATCAATATAAGTGGGAAAATATCAAGCCACAGGTTGATCACATCATCTTCCCTGATGGTAAGCGCATCATCATGTTGGCTGAAGGTCGCTTAGTAAACCTAGGCTGTGCAACAGGTCACCCAAGCTTTGTTATGTCAGCGTCTTTCACCAACCAAGTGTTGGCGCAAATTGAAATCTTCACCAAGCCAGATAAATACCCTGTTGGCGTATACATCCTGCCGAAGAAGCTCGACGAAGAAGTGGCTCGTCTACACTTAGCGAAGATCGGTGCTCACTTGACTGAACTGTCAAAAGAGCAAGCGGACTACATTGGTGTACCGGTAGAAGGCCCATACAAGCCAGAGCACTACCGCTACTAAGCTGCTTTGCGGCCTTGTCCTTGTGATGAGGCCGCCTGTTACAGGACACTGGAAATGACAAAAGCGTACAGCTTTGAGCTTTTTCCGCCTAAAACGGAAAAAGGCATGACCAACCTGCAAGCGACCGTCACCGAATTACAAACACGTAATCCGGCCTTCTTCTCTTGCACGTATGGCGCCGGCGGCTCAACCCAAAACAATACCTTTGCGACAGTCGACTGGTTGCGTGAGCAATCAATTGACACTGCGCCGCATCTCACCTGCATTGGTAACTCAGTTACTGAAACCCTAGAGATTCTGCAGCGTTACGTTGATCAAGGTATTAATCGCGTGGTTGCCCTTCGTGGTGATCGGCCATCAGGCACCGGCTTAATCGATAGTGAACTTACGCACGCCAATGATTTAGTGGCATTGATTCGTGAGCACTTTAACGATCACTTTCACATTGAAGTGGCGGCTTATCCTGAGATGCATCCACAAGCGGCTAACTTTGCTGCTGATTTGAATAATTTCAAACGCAAAGTTGATGCCGGCGCAAACTCTGCGATCACTCAATACTTTTATAACGTTGATGCTTATAAACGTTTTGTAGATGAAACTTCAGCTATGGGTATCGAGATTCCTATCGTGCCGGGCATCATGCCGATTACGAACTACAGCAACCTCAAGCGTTTCTCTGATGCTTGTGGCGCTGAGATTCCACGTTGGATTGCTAAGCGCTTAGAAAGCTATCTTGATGATGTCGATAGCATTCGTGCATTTGGTGTAGAAGTCGTAACTCAGCTTTGTGCTGAACTGCTTGAGCAAGATGCGCCAGGCTTACACTTCTACACCATGAATCAAACGGCACCAACGCTTGCCTTGTGGGACAACCTCGGCCTGTAAGCATGAGACGCCCGCGCATCTATTCCACTGAGCTGCTCAATCAGGTTGGGCAGCTTGTGGCATTAGATGAGAATGGCTCTAAACATCTTGTTCAGGTTTTGCGTTTAAAAGGCGATGCCGAGATCATCCTGTTTGACCAACGTGGTGAAGAATTTCTCGCCACACTCCATGTTGCGGATAAAAAAGCCGCTCAAGCTACCCTTTTTGAACACCTTCGCAAAGAAGCACCTGCAGCATTGCAGATCACTCTCGCAATGGGTATTTCACGTGGTGAGCGAATGGACTTCAGCATCCAAAAAGCGGTTGAGCTTGGCGTGAGTCACTTTCAACCCTTGTTCACCGAGCGCTGCATGGTGCAACTCAAGGGTGATCGCCAGCAGTCGCGTTTAGATCACTGGCAGGGCGTCATTCGACATGCCTGCGAGCAGTCAGGTCGCGCACTGCTACCCACTATCGCTGAACCTCTAATCTTCCAGATTGGCTGAGTCGCTTTTCCGGTAATGGCTTGATGCTGGATCATCGCGCCGAACACAGTCTGGCCTCACTTCCTGCGCCGCAAGACTCGCTGACTTTATTGGTGGGACCTGAAGGTGGCTTATCTGAAGCTGAGCGTGATCTAGCCATGCAACACAACTTTGCTGCTGGACGCATGGGCCCTCGCGTATTACGCACCGAAACCGCACCGTTAGCCGCACTCGCGGCGATTCAAACGCTTTGGGGCGACTTCCGCTAAAATCACCGCATCTAGTTTATAGGTGCTGCTATGCCAACCTCAGTTCTGGTGATCATGGACCCGATCACACACATCAAGATTGCTAAAGACAGTAGCTTCGCGATGCTGCTTGCTGCGCAAGCACGCGGATGGAACATGCACTATGCTGAGCTCAACGACCTCTCACTCAGCGATGGCATTGCACGGGTAGGCTCAAGATCATTAAGTGTTTTTGATGATGCCTCGCATTGGTTTGAACTGGGCAATACCGAGCAAAAACCACTCACCGATTTCAATGTGATCTTGATGCGTAAAGATCCTCCTTTCGATATGGAGTACATCTACGCTACCTATCTTCTCGATCAAGCCGCCGAACAAGGTTGTATTGTGGTCAATCACACTCGCGCATTACGTAATGCCAATGAGAAATTGGCAGCAACCCGTTTCCCCGATTTATGTCCGCCGCACTGCGTAACCCGCGATTCCGACATGCTCAAGCACTTCATCGACACCCACGGCGATGTGATTCTCAAACCACTCGACGGTATGGGCGGCAGCTCAATCTTCCGTTTACGTGCAGATGATCCTAACCGTAGTGTCGTTATCGAAACCCTCACCCAACATCAAACGCAATTCACGATGGCGCAAAAATTTATCCCGGAAATTACCGCGGGAGATAATCGTGTGTTGGTCATCGATGGTGAAGCTGTGCCTTATGTGCTCGCACGAATTCCATCTCAAGGCGAAACTCGTGGTAATCTCGCTGCCGGTGGTACAGGCGTACCCCACGAGATCAATGACAGCGAACGACGCATCGTCGACACTGTCGGCCCTTGGCTTCGCGAGAACGGCATTTTATTTGCCGGCCTCGATGTGATTGGTAACTACCTCACTGAAATCAATATCACGAGCCCAACCTGCATTCGTGAACTCGATAAAGCCTTTGATCTGGATATCGCAGGACAACTTTTAGACAACATAGAGCAGAAACTCGCAGTATGAGCATTCTCTCCCGAAAATCATGGTGCGCCCTATTAGCAGCGACCATCATCAGTGCCTTTGTAAGCGGTTGTTCTCAACCATTACCTGCACAACATTTTCGCATTCTTGCCTTTGGCACCTTCATGGACCTTCAGATCGTTGGTGCCGAGAAACAGGTCGCTAAACAAGCACAAGAAGCTTTACAGAACGACTTCAATGTCATGCATTACGCTTGGCATGCATGGGAGCCAGGCCCAGTGGTTCGCATGAATGGTTTGTTTGCTGAAGGTGTTGAATTCTCGGCGCCTCCTTCTGTATTGCCTTTATTACAAGCAAGCCAAACATTGGCCTCTCAAAGTGATTATTTGTTTGATCCTGCGATTGGCAAGTTGATTGACCTTTGGGGCTTTCATCAATCACATCCAGAAGCGCATGAACCACCGTCGGATGAAGACATTCAAGCATTGGTTGATATGAAGCCGAGCGTGAAAGATATCTCGGTAAACGGATTCCGTTTGCAATCCATCAACCCTGCGGTTCAACTGGACTTTGGTGCAGTCGGTCGTGGCTATGGCATCGACCAAGCGATCCGTCGCCTACAAGAAATGGGCATTCATAATGCTGTTGTTCGCGCCGGCAGCGATCTTCGTGCGATTGGCTCACGTGATGGAACACCATGGCGCATCCCTGTGCGCGATCCCGATGGCGGCGGTGTATTCGCTTTAATTCCAGTTATCGATAACGAAGCTGTGTTCACCTCAGGTAACTACCAACGCAACTTCACTTGGGATGGTAAGTTCTTCCATCACATACTCGACCCACGTACCGGCAAACCCGCTGTTGGTACTCGTTCAGTGACGGTTATTCATCCAGATGCCGACCACCGCTGACGCGGCGGCAACTGCTCTGTTTATTGCTGGCCCACAGGACTGGCATCGTGTCGCACAGCAGATGGGCATTAAGTATGTGATGCTGATTGACGAAAACAATCGTGTTCACATGAACCCAAAGATGCGCGATCGCGTCAAACTGCAACGCCAACCTGCTGAGATATTAATAAGCAAACCACTCTAACCATGACAGCCATCCTGCGATCATTCATCCTTCAGCATGAGCATCTCAGCATGGCCTTGATCGCGGCAGTCACAGCGCACTTGTTGGTTGTTGCAACGGTTTCGTTTGATGTTGCAGATCCAACAACACAACAAGCGCAACGCACCCTCGATATCACTTTGATTCGTGATCGTAATCTAGAAAACGATGAGCAAGCCAAGCTGCTCGCTCAAGTTAATAATAAAGGTGGTAGCGATATACAAGGCGACGATCAACTACAAGAGATCGAACCCACTGCGGCATCATCTTCGCCGCAAAAACACGAAGAACAAACCGAACAACAGGCTGCCGATAACACCGCCGTGCTGCAGCAACAAGAATCAACCAATAAACTACGCATGGCGAATAATCTCGCGCAGTTTGAATCCATACCGAGCACACCACTGCCACAGATGATTTCGATGGCGCAGCAACAGATTGCACAACTTACCGAACAGATCGGACAAAAAGATCGCAGCCTATCTCAGCATCAGCGTCGCAAAGTCATTAGTGCAAGCACCAAAGAACATCGCTTTGCACAGTACCTTAGCGGCTGGCGTAAAAAGATCGAACGTGTCGGTAACCTTAACTATCCAGACCAGGCGCGACGCGACAAACTCTATGGCACCGTTCTGTTGCACGTTGCAGTTCACGCTAATGGCTCACTAGAGATGGTCAAAATACTTCGCTCATCGGGTAAAAAGATTCTTGATGATGCTGCCGTTCGTAGCGTCAAATTGGCTGCACCCTACGCCGCTTTCCCGGCAGACATTCGCGCCGATATCGACATCTTAGACATCACTCGTACCTTCCAATTCCGCCGCGGTAGTCAACGCGTTCAATAACTTAGAACATCTGACTGGAGCATCGCTGCGAACTTGGCGATACTGTCTTTATGGAAAAGCTGAATCTCACCAATCACCTATTGATCGCCATGCCGAGCATGGAAGATCCCAACTTCGCCAAGACGGTAACGCTGATCTGTGAGCACAATGACGAAGGCGCGATGGGGATTGTGATCAATCGCAAAACTGATATTGCACTGGATGAAGTGTATGAGCAGATGGAGATCGAAAGCTCAGCGCAAGCTAAGAAAGATCAGATGGTGCATATCGGCGGACCGGTGCAAGAGCAACGCGGTTTTATTCTGCATGATGGTGGTCATTCTTATGACTCCACCATGAAGATCACCGATGATCTTTTCATTACCACTTCGCGTGACATTCTTGAAGACATGGCGCAAGGCAAAGGCCCAACGCATAGCTTGATCGCACTCGGCTATGCTGGATGGAGTCCAGGACAACTCGAAGATGAGGTGTTAAATAATGCTTGGCTGACAAGTCCTGCGAATAACGACATATTGTTTGAAATGCCAAACGATCGCCGCTGGGAAGCTGCCGCCAAAATGGTCGGCGTGGACATTAATCAAATCAGCGGACAAGCCGGTCACGCATGAGCACCTTGCTTGGCTTCGACTACGGCAGCCACAAGATTGGTATCGCTGTTGGTCAAACACTCACCCAAAGCGCAAACCCACTCACCACCTTAAGTCGTGTGAAAAACAAACCCGATTGGGATGGCATCGAAAAGCTTATTAAAGAGTGGCAGCCGGATGCTTTGATTGTTGGTCACCCTTATGAGATGACCGATAAGGAAGCTAATAACGCAGAGCCCGCTAAAAAGTTTGCACGGCAATTAAATGGACGCTTTCATCTACCGGTTCATCTTATGGATGAGCGTCTGACCACGCGCGAAGCGTGGGTCGATTTGGGTATCGAGGCACACAAAGACGCCACCAAAGTTGATGCCTATGCCGCCAAGCTTATTCTCGAAACCTGGCTGCGCACCTACCCTGAATAATCCTACCGATAACGCATGCCCTTGCTATGATGAGCACATAACGACTTAGGACACCTAAGATGACTGAACAACGCATATTCATGAATGAAGATGCCATCCTGAATATCATCGATGGTATGGCGCGTATGCTGAAAGAGCGACTAGCAAAAAATGGCATTGAAGATCCTGCCATGATCGGTATTCATACCGGCGGTGCTTGGATTGCTAAACAACTTCATCAACGTTTAGGTCTATCTCAGCCTTTAGGCTTGCTCGATATCAATTTTTATCGCGATGACTTCACCAAGAGTGGCGTTAATCCATTGGTCAAACCTTCGACCATTGATTTCGACATCGAGAATCAACACATCATCTTGGTTGATGACGTCTTACAAACCGGTCGCACCATTCGTGCTGCGATGAATGAGATCTTCGATTTTGGTCGTCCTAAGTCGATTCTGTTAGCCACACTGATTGAACGTAACGGTCGCCAACTACCAATCGAACCCAGCATTGTTGGCCTGCAGCCACCTCTGGAAAAAGACGAACATATCCGCTTGGAAGGCCCTTCGCCTTTAACCCTAACCGTTAATAAAAGTAAAAAACGCCGCACAGAAAAGCCCACGAACTAAAAAGACCCTGCTACAATCGCGCACCAATGGCCAGTCAGACGCAGAATATTCAGCTCAATGACGACGGAAGCCTCCGTCACTTTCTGACTATTGACGGTCTTAACAAAAACATTCTCACCCAGATTCTTGATACTGCCGAGTCATTCGCAGTACTCCCCGGTCGTCCAATTAAGAAGGTGCCTGCACTACGCGGCCGCATCATCACGAACCTGTTTTTGAGAACAGCACACGCACGCGCACAACCTTTGAGTTGGCAGCGAAGCGACCTCTGCTGACGTACTCAACTTCAACATCAGCACCTCAGCGACATCAAAAGGTGAAACGCTACTCGACACCTTGCGTAATCTCGAAGCGATGCATAGCGAGATGTTTGTGGTACGTCACAATGCCTCAGGCGCAGCTCACTTCATTGCAGAACATGCAGCGCCAGGCATCTCAGTGATTAATGCAGGTGATGGACGTCACGCGCACCCAACCCAAGCGATGTTGGATATGTTCACCATTCGCAAACACAAGGGTGACTTCACTCCGCTTCGCGTTGCGATTGTTGGCGACATCTTGCACTCGCGCGTTGCACGCTCACAGATCCTTGCACTGAACACGCTTGGTGTTACTGAAGTCCGCGTTGTCGGTCCTCGCACACTGATTCCAACCGATGCACGCGCACTTGGCGTACATGTCTATCACGACCTAGAAGAAGGTCTACGCGATGTTGATGTAGTGATCATGCTGCGCCTACAAAAAGAACGTATGGATGGCGCTTTACTACCAAGCGAAGAAGAATACTTTCAGCTCTATGGTCTGACCAATGAGCGACTCGCCTGTGCAAAACCAGATGCTATCGTGATGCATCCAGGTCCGATCAATCGCGGTGTCGAAATCGATTCGGAAGTTGCTGACGGCCCTCGCTCGGTCATTCTCGAGCAGGTGAGTTACGGCATTGGCGTACGCATGGCGATCATGTCGATGTGTATGCAAAAACATCCAAGCGCCGGAGATGAGTCATGAATATCAGCATCATCGGCGGACGTGTTATTGACCCTGCATCGAATACCGATGCCACACTTAACCTGCATATCAAAGACGAAACGCTGATCGCGATTGGTGATACACCAAGCGACTTCTCGGCTGATCAAACCATCGATGCTACTGGCAAGATTGTCTGCCCAGGGCTTGTGGACATGGCAGCACATTTGCGCGAGCCAGGTCATACCGCCAAAGGCACGCTCGCCAGTGAAACGCTGGCTGCCGCTAAAGGTGGCATCACCACTCTGATCTGCACACCAGACACCGAGCCTTGCATTGATAGCCCAGCGGATATCGAATTTATTCATCGCATGGCACGTAAACTCTGCCAAGCACGTGTACTCACAGCAGCCGCGATGACTCAAGGTCTCGAAGGCAAACAGCTCGCAAGCATGGCAACATTGCGTAACTCAGGTTGCGTGGCTGTGAGTAACGCTCGCCGTCCACTAGCTAACACGCTGGTTGAACGTCGCGCGCTTGAATATGCCTCGACCTTCGACATGATTGTCTTCTTACATCCTGAAGACCCTCACCTCAAAGCTGGCGGTTGTGCTCACGAAGGCGCTGTCGCGACTCGCTTAGGTCTACCTGGTGTTCCTAGTGCCGCCGAAACCGTGGCCGTCGCTCGTGATTTAGCCCTAGCTGAACACACCGGCGCTCGGATTCACTTCTGTACTCTGTCAGCAGGTACCTCTGCACGCATGATAAGAGAGGCGAAAAAAGCAAAGATCGACTTGAGTGCCGATGTGGCTGCTCATCAGCTGCACCTCACCGAACAAGATATCGATGGTTTTGATGCTCAGTGCCATCTCGAGCCACCGCTGCGCACCTTGCAAGACCGCGATGCCCTACGTCGCGCCGTTGCCGATGGCACCATTGCCGCTATCTGCTCTGATCACCAACCGCACGAGCCTGATGCGAAAGAAGCACCTTTCCCGGAGTCACAACCCGGTCTCTCTGGACTAGAAACACTCTTAGCACTCACCTTACGCTTGGTCGATGAAGGTGTAATGCCATTGAGCGACGCCTTAGCGCGCATCACCTGCGGACCGGCAGATCTCTTAAACCTACCTTATGGTCGACTCGCCGAAGGCCTACCAGCCGATATCTGTATCTTTGATCCAGAAGCGCACTGGTCATTGACCTCACAGACCATGCTCAGCGCGGGTAAAAACTCGCCTTTCCTAGGCTGGGAATTCAAAGGCAAGGTCACCCACACCGTTTTCAACGGCCATCTGGTATACCAAGCCGACTAAACCACCGTCTTTTGCGCTAGATCAAACAGCGCTCGCGTAAGTTTCTCTATAGTCGTTCTCACAGTTCGGACTCTCTCCTCCGATGTGAACAAATCCATATCTCGAACGAACTGACTGACCGCCATCGCCCCCTTTGGCGGTTTTTTTGCTCGTGATTCAGCAGACCGCGCTGCTATGATTCGGGCCATGAGCACTCAGCACGTTGTTATTTTTGGCGCTAGCCCAAAACCCGCACGTTATGCCAATCAGGCACAACGTTTACTCACTCAACATGGACATCGCGTCACACCTGTTCATCCCAAGTTTCCAGAGATCGATGGCCTTCCGGTCACCCATCAGCTCGGTGATATCACAGAGGCTGTCGACACCCTGACCCTCTACGTTGGTACTGACAGACTGGTAGAACATATCGACTCGATTGTCTCGTTAAAGCCAGGTCGCGTGATCTTCAATCCCGGAACTGAATCAGATCCACTGCAAAGCGCTTTAGATGCAGCGAATATCGACTGGTTTGAAGCATGTACTTTAGTGATGCTGAAAACTGATCAGTTTTAATGGGGCGTTATCGACCACCCAGCGAACCTAAATCACCCTACATCACCAAAGACGGGTACGAGGCATTACGCGCTGAAGAAAAAGCCTTATGGGCAAAGCGACGCGTGAGGTGGTGAAAATTTTATCCGCGGCGGCGGCAGAAGGTGATCGCTCAGAGAATGCTGAATACATCTATCGCAAAAAACAGTTACGCGAGATGGATCGTCGCATTCGTTATCTACAAACTCGCTTACCTAACCTCAAAGTGGTCGACCAAAAGCCAAGTAACTGCGATCAAGTCTTCTTTGGTGCTTACGTCACCCTACTGAGCCTGCAAGATATCGAGATCACCTATCGTATTGTCGGTCCTGACGAGTTTAGTCCAGAGAAAAACTGGATCAGCATGGACTCACCCATGGCCAAAGCATTAATGAAGCGTGAGATCGACGAGGTGATTAAAGTGCACTTACCCGAAGGTGAAGCCGAGTTTGAAATTCTCGAAGTGCGCTACGACTAACGCACATAGCCGAATATCGCAGCCAATAGATAAGCCACACTACTGAGCACCAAACCCGCACTCCAAACCTGTAGCCATAACACCCGACCATGGCGACCTAAGAACCACAAGATCACGCCAATAATCAGCGCAAGAAAGACTGTAAAGTTCAGCATAAAATGCAAACTTTCAGCTTCGGAATACACCGTCATCGGTTGTTCAGTGGTCGTGTTGTAACGCATGGCATCTATTCTAAACTCTGGGTGTATAGACTATGACGTGCCAAATACCCCTGTGCAATGCCTCTTGATTAAACGACCAAGACACCCCACATTATCGTTATCAAATTTTTAGGAGATTCCTCGTGCGTATCTTGTTGTTCTTACTGACGAATGCCGCCATTTTGGTGGTCATTAGCATTACCTTTAGTCTGCTTGGCTTTGACGGCTTACTGGCGCAAAACGGTGTCGATCTCAACCTAAATGCTCTATTGGTGTATTCGGCAATCATCGGCTTCAGCGGTTCGATCATTTCGCTATTCATGTCGAAAGGTATGGCCAAACGCGGCATGGGTGTTCACCTTATTGAACAGCCATCAACAGCTGATGAGCGTTGGCTAGTTGATACCGTGGCTAAACAAGCTAAAGACGCTGGTATCGGAATGCCAGAGGTCGGCATCTTCGAAGGTCCAGCGAATGCTTTTGCAACAGGTTGGAATCGTAACGATGCACTTGTTGCTGTTTCGACAGGCTTGCTGCAACAAATGAATAAAGATGAAGTCGAAGCGGTACTTGCTCACGAAGTCAGTCACGTTGCAAATGGCGACATGGTCACACTTGCTTTAGTACAAGGCGTGGTAAATACCTTTGTTGTTTTACTTTCTCGAGTAATTGGTCACTTCGTTGATCGTGTGATTTTGAAAAACGAGCGCGGCCATGGCATCGGCTTTTTCATCACCTCACTGATCGCTCAGGTTGTGTTGAGCTTCCTGGCATCCGCTATCGTGATGTGGTTCTCACGTCGTCGTGAATACCGTGCTGATGAAGGCGGCGCCAACCTCGCCGGTACAGACAAAATGATTTCGGCATTGAAGCGTTTACAACAAGCACACACTGAAGCCTTGCCAGATGAAATGGCTGCCTTTGGTATCAGTAGCGGTGGATTGCAGAAGCTGTTCTCAAGTCATCCTCGACTTGAAGATCGTATCGCTGCGCTTGAGCAGATGCGCTAAAACTTAAGAGTGTTTGTGGTTGTCATCCTCATGGCAACCACAGCCCTCACGAGGTGGTACAGGATCAACACCACCTTCCGCCCAAGGGTGACAACGCCCAATTCGCTTCAATCCCATCCAGAGCCCTTTGATCGGCCCCCATGTCTCAAGCGCCTGCATCATGTATGACGAGCAGGTAGGATAGTAACGGCAGCTACTGCCGAGCACCGGGCTGATAAATAATTGATAGAAACGCACTAGCGCCATCAGTATCCTTTTCATTTGCGTATTAGATCATTCTCACCAAACTTATGTCAGGTAGCTTATTTATCTCACCCATGTCGATCAGCGATAGCTGCGATATCCCCAGATGCTCGAGGTTCTCGAATCGCTCAACATGGTGGCAGAACCCATCAACCAAAACCCTTTACTGCATAGCTATCGCGCTGGCGATGGGTTTGCGCAACACGTTATCTATGCCGGTTGTTCGCCTTATCTCAAGTTCGAGCCCGAGAATGAGACCGATACCGCGTTTTGCCATGTCGCGTTGCATGCAAGCTCAACCATCCCTTTGGTCCTGACAGGTAAAAATACGACCAAACCTCGATGCCCTCATTGTCGTGCACGCGTTAATGAGTGGTCATTGATGCTTGATACACCAAGCCATCAGTGTGGAAAATGCGGCGAGTCCTTTTCTCCTGCCGAATATGATTGGCGCCAACAAGCCGCCATTGGCCGTTGTTTTATCGAGTTACGTAATGTCTTCCCAAGCGAAGCCACACCCAGTGACAAATTGATGGCTTTGCTTAAAGAGAAAACCGGTTTTGAATGGCGGCATGCCTGGGCAGGCGCAACAAACGCTCAATCGTAAAGACCATCCGGCACAATCACGTCGATACTGATCGGCAAATGATCACTCAAGGGGTAATCCACCACTTCTGCATTCTCGACCTGTAAATTATTCGATACCAAGATGTGATCAATCCGTCGGATCGGCGCCCAACTGGGAAAGGTCGGCTGACTACATGCTGGTGAGCTCAATGCATTACTTTCGATAAAACCGCGCACTTCACGCGAGTCGCATCCTGCATTGAGATCACCCATCACAATTAAATTAGCGGAATCCCGTGTGAGCTCACTAATGAAATCGAGCTGTCGCTGACGCTGACGACGCGACAAGGCCAAATGCATACTGCAGATTCGTAAGGCATTACGGCCCGTGCCAAATTCCATCAGCATGGCGCCGCGACCATTACCGGGTGGCAGCCGATGATTGCTCACTTGACTAGGCTGAATGCGACTAATCAAGCCATTGCTGTTTTGCGCCAACATCCCGATATCGCGATTCACTTGTCGGTACCAATAATGATGCCCAGACTGACGTGCAAGATATTCGGTCATATCAAGAAAGCCAGTACGCAGACTTCCCTGAATCGACTTCTTGTAATCCAATCACATCATATTCAGTCAGTATCTTTGCGATCGCTTGTAGATTCACCACGCGACCACGGTGTGGCAAGACATGCCTCCAGCCACGCGTAACATAGTGTCGATAACGATTGGTTTCGATGCCCGCTTGAATGTTATAGCTAAGCAGACGCAGCTTCTGCCCGGGCACCAAAGAAGCTGCGTCTGTAGTCATTTACTGCGCTTTACGAGCGTCGCGTACTTTATCGGTCAGCATGTCGGTCATCTCTAACATGCTCTCAAAGGTATGGCCTCGACCACTCTTATAACGACCATCAACCACCAATGAAGGAACTCCATTGATGCCATAACGACGCATTAAGCTCGCTGCACGATTGCTCTTAGATGCCACAGCGAATGATTTCATCGCAGCGTCAAACGCCTTCATATCCACGCCTTCTCTCGCAAGGAAGGCATCAAGATCTTCACGCGTCTTCATGCCATTACGGTTCTCATGGATCTCGTGGAAAAATGCATCATGAATACGATCTAACTCACCCATCGATTCGAGTGCGTAAAACGCTTAGCCATGCATATTGGTATGACGACCAAACATCGCTGGCACTTTGATGAATTCAACATCAGCCGCTTTAGACTTTTTCCACTTCGCAACGTGTGGCTCAAAGTTGTAGCAATGTGGGCAACTAAACATAAAGAACTCAAGCACCTCAATCTTATCGCCCACCTTGCCTTGAGGTGGCTGAGGTGAAAGTTGCTCGTAATGTTTACCTTCTTCGAAGGTCATTGCTGATAATGCCGTTGAAACGATCAACATGGCAGCTAATCCGAATAATTTAAATGCTCTCACGCTTTGCTCCTTAAACTTTTTTTGTACTTTTTAGAGACAGCATCGACTGCCAAGTTCCATGTAACGAGTTTAACCATCTAGTGACTGAATAACACCTGAATGACAGGCAAAAAAAAGCCCCGTCAGAGACGGGGCTTTTTCAAATCTTCCGATTAACGTAAGCCTTGAATGTACTGCGCTACCGCATTCATCTCCGCTTCGCTCATCTTGCTCGCCACAACACGCATCATTGAACCCGCATCGTTAGCACGCTCACCTTTAGCGAATAACTTCAATTGCGCCACTGTGTAATCCGCATGCTGACCTGACAACTTGGGGAAGCGCGCTTGTGGGTTACCTGCACCGGTAGGACCGTGACATGCTGCACATGCTGCTACACCAGAACCTTCATTACCTGCACGGTAGATTGCCTGACCAAGCTCAACTTGATCTTCAGCCGCCTTGACCTGATTACCGGTTTGACTTGCGTAGAACGCAGCCAAATCCATCATGTCTTGCTCGCTCAATGCAGCAACCATTGCCATCATTGTTGCGTTAGCGCGCTTACCGTTTTTGAATTCCATCAACTGCTTATACAAATAACCTTCACCTTGACCGGCGATTTTAGGGAAAGTCGGTGCAGCGGCATTGCCGTCCATACCGTGACAACCTGCACAAGTCGCAGATTTTTCTTTACCGCTAGCTGCATCACCTGCTGCTAACGCAGAACCCGCAAATGCGAAAGAAACCAAAGAAGCAATCAATAGGATGTTTTTCATATCTAATACCCAGGAACAACTAATGTTTTCGGAGTGAAATCAGGTCGTGATTATAAGGAAACTCTGATTCTCTTGCGAAAAATTTTTCCGAATTGAACTGATTTAGTTCAAAGAAAGCAAAAAAAACGCCCCTTGGGGCGTTTTTTTACGCTAAGTCTATGAATTACTTCATAGTTCCTACGTATGCTGCAATGTTATCGATGTCAGCAGCAGACAAACCAGCAGTCATCGCCTGCATAGTCGCATTTGAAATTGCACCAGATTTGTAGCCGTTCAATTTGCCAGCGATATCAGCAGCGCTTTGACCAGCAATTTTGGGTAACCTAATGCTGCATTACCAGCACCTGATGCGCCGTGGCAACCTGAACATACTGCAAATTTAGCTTTACCTGCTGCTGCATCACCTGCAACCGCTGAGCCGAAACCTGCAACCATTGCTAATACAGCAACTGACATTACGATTTTTTTCATTTTTGATTTCTCCTAAGAGCTTGTCAAGCAAGCATTTGCCTTAATCAAGACGAATTCTTTTTTTGTGTTCTGATTTATATCAGAGCACAGATTCAGTCGCAACGGCTTAACGCTGCGTCGTCAGCATCCATCGATATGCTGTTGGCTGCCCATTTAACTGCCCTTTAAGCAAAAACTGCCAATGCATCTCATTTTGGGTGCATATCGGTAGTATTAGAGTAGCCGAGCTTGCCTGAACGCTAACTGAACGAAACTCAGCCCGCGTCAGCCCCATTTCCATCTCCAACCCAGTCACCTCAAGGGCCTCTGGGGCAAAGAATCCGCTCTTACTGCTCACCTGAATCTGGTGCTCGCTCATCACGCCGATGGGGCAGGTGTCACAGAGACTGAAATATCACCCTCAGCTGTGGTGATCTGACAACGACCCTGCGACAGCTCACAGCGCACCTCGGTGCTCATCACCTCTTCTGGTGCTAACCACCATCGCGTCAGCCCACCGGCAATCAACACCAACGCGACAAAAAGGAAAGCTAGCTTAGTCTGCATCGGTACCCTTAAGAGACTGTGTCGCCAATTCGATTTCATCGGGTGTTAGCTCACGCCATGCACCCGGTTTTAAATCAGCATCAAGGTGTAGCTGACCAATCTGGCTTCGATGCAAGGTCTCAACCTTATTACCCAAGGCGGCAAACATACGCTTTACCTGGTGATAGCGGCCTTCGAATAAGGTCACTGTGACCTGTTGATCATCTACACGCTGAAGAACAGCCGGACGTGTGAGCTTCTCCTCACCATCAAGCTTGATGCCATCAGAAAAGACTTTTTCCGCAGAAGGCACCAGAGGATCTGTCAAACCCACCTCATACACCTTACCGACAGCTCTGCGCGGTGAAGAAACACGATGCGACCAATCACCATCGTCAGTCATCAGCAGCAAACCGGTGGTATCGAGATCCAAGCGCCCCACGATATGCACATCTCTCGACCATTCAGGTGGTAGCAAATCAATTACCGTGGAATACAAGCCATCTCGATTGGCGCACACCAAACCTGCCGGCTTATGCATCATCAGGTAGATGGGTGGCGCAACGTCCAATAGCTCGTCACCCCAGAATACCTCAGCGCCATCAGGAATTTGCGCAGCCGCTTTTTTGACCACCTCGCCGTTAACCCGGATCTCTCCACGACGGATCAAAATGCCCGCTTCTTTTCGACTAAGTTCCGTCGTTTGACTAACCCAACGATCAAGACGTCCGCTGGCCATAATATATCTCTCTGCAAATCATTAAATAACATGATACCGAGCTTTCTCAGGCGCGATAAACTCAGACGATGAAATTTTCTCAACTTCCAATTGGCGCCGAGTTTGTCTTTAAAGACGAGAACTACATCAAGGTTTCGCCAATCATGGCGGCACTTGCGTCATCTGGCACGAATAAAGCCATTCCTCGCTCTGCAGTTGTCGAGGTGAAGAGTGAGCTCTGTTTCTGTTCAGACACCTGAGCATGTCGAAACCAAAGCGCTTAATCAGGCCATGCAAGCATTGGCACAGGACATCAACCAAGCTCATCTCATCCAGTGATTTAAACGCTGAGCAAATCAACGCATTACTTAACGCTATCCAACCAGCATTTTCACGCTGTCGACATAGCTTAAAACTACCCTAGGAGCTTCCATGAAAAAGATTCTATCTATCGCTCTACTCATTTTTTTAAATAGTGGCAGCTTTGCACAAATGACTGGCGAGCAAATGGTCGCAGGTAGCTTCTTTAATCACTACGATCGCAATCAAGACGGCCAAGTAACCCGCAAAGAGTTTCTAACTCCGTCGATGCAACGCTTCGTTTACATCGACAGTAACCATGACGGCATAATTGATGGCAACGAGGTGAATGCGTTTGTCCTGAAGATGCTGCAAGGTGGACAGCCACAATAAGGGCTACACTTCTTAAATGAGTAAACCTTCTCGCGTCTATTTTTTTGGCACTTGCCTGATCGATATGTTGTACCCCAATGCGGGTATGGCAGCGATCACCCTGCTGCAGCGCGAAGGACTGGAAGTCATCTTTCCACAGAACCAATCCTGCTGTGGTCAGCCTGCTTTCAATAGCGGGTATCGTGATGAAGCGCTAAAGGTGGCGCGCAGTCAGCTCAATCTTTTTAAAGAAGAAATTCCGATTGTTGTGCCATCGGCCTCTTGCGGTGGCATGATGCTACATCACTGGCCTGAGCTTTTTGAAGGACAGCCTGATCACCAGACAAGCCTGTGAAGTCGCTGCGCGTGTTGTTGAGTTTGCTGACTTCTTAGTCAACACCTTGCAGATCGAGTTACAGGATAAAGGTGAGCCGACATATATCGCTGTTCATCATTCCTGTTCTGCGCAACGTGAAATGAATGTTGCGTCATCCACCGATAAGCTTCTTGCTCAGCTCAACGAGGTGACGGTTGAACGTCATCAACGCCCCACAGAATGCTGCGGTTTTGGCGGCACCTTTGCCGTCAAGCAACCGGATATCTCAGGCGCGATGGTTGAAGCTAAAACGCAAGCTATCTGTGCCACATCTGCTAAGTCAGTCATCAGCCAAGACTGCGGCTGTTTGATGAACATTACCGGCTATGCGGAAAAACAACAGCATGATTTAAAAGGTCAGCATATTGCTGAGTTCTTGTTGGAGCGCACCTCATGAATCAGCAGCAGGCTTTTGAACAACGTATTGATGAAGCGCTTCATAATGCGCAGCTTCGTCAGAACTTCCGCTCTGCGATGGATGGTATTCGTCAACGTCGTGCTGAACAGTTTCCTGATGAAGCGCAGCTACAAGCTTTGCGCGAGCAAGTTCAAAGTATTCGCAGTTACTCGCTACAAAACCAAGCCGACCTTTTAGAAAAATTAGAAGCCAAACTCACTGAGAATGGTATTCAAGTGCATTGGGCTGCCAATCCTGAAGAAGCCAACGGCATCATTGCTGACATTCTGAAAGCTGCTAATGCCAAAACAGTGGTCAAAGGCAAGTCAATGGTCTCGGAAGAAACCGAGCTCAATCACTATCTTCAAGAACAAGGTATTGAAGTTATCGAATCGGATCTGGGTGAATACATTATTCAACTCGCCAAAGAACCGCCCTCTCACATTGTTGCTCCGGCGATTCATAAGAACCGAGTAGAAGTTGCCGAACTATTTCAAAACTTCCACCCAGAGTTGCCTTACACCGAAAACATCGATGAGCTAACAGAAACCGCGCGATTCATTCTGCGCGAGAAATTTGCTAAAGCCGACGCCGGCATTTCGGGTGTTAACTTTGCCGTGGCTGAAACAGGTACTTTATGTCTCGTAGAGAACGAAGGTAATGGCCGCTTAAGTACTACGGCGCCTGAGCTACACATTGCGATCACCGGTATCGAAAAAGTCATCGACAAACTGACCGACATTCCCCCACTGCTCGAGATACTAACAAAGTCAGCCACCGGGCAACCCATCACGACATACTTCAATATGATTAGCCGCCCTCGTCAGGAAGGTGAGCTAGATGGACCGAAAGCTGTGCATCTGGTCCTGCTTGATAACGGCCGCTCGCGTATTCGATGGGATGATGAACTACTCGACACCTTGCGCTGCATTCGCTGCGGTGCCTGCATGAACCACTGCCCTGTATATGTGCACGTTGGTGGTCATGCCTATGGTTCGGTCTATCCCGGCCCGATTGGTTTAGCGCTCGAGCCACAACGTTTAGGTTTGGATAAAGCTGGCAGCCTGACTTCAGCGTGTTCGCTTTGTGGAGCTTGTGGGCGAAGTATGCCCAGTCAAGATACCGCTACCTAAGATCATCAATCGTTTACGTGCCGAATCAGTTAACAACCAAGAGGCCTCCACTGTTTCTGGCAAAGGTACATTACGTCACGCATCAGAGGCTTGGATTTGGAAGCTTTGGTCAATGAGCTATAGCTCACCGGCTTTACACAAATTCATTAGCTGGGCAGGCACTCGCCTAAGCGGATTGATTCCCAAATAAGCTAGGCGCTTGGACGCACTATCGCACTCGCCCAACCCCAGCAAAACGCACACTGCATGAGCTCGCAAAATCAGCAGGCATTGCCAATGACTGATTCACGCGCACACATTTTTAACCGTTTGCGTCACCACGAGCTGACACCTCAAGCAAAAGCACCGATGTATCAAAAGCCTCTTGGGTTAAGTAAAGCTCAGCGCATTAAGTCGTTTACTGAGAAGCAACAAGCCGTGCGTGGTGAAGTCGTTTTACTCAAAGGCAGTTGGATCGATTGGATGGATAAGCACTTTAAAGACGCTCATCTATTGGTTGGTACGGGCGAGCTTGCCGATCAAGCAAGCGAGCTTAAAAACGCTAAAGCGATCAGTCATTACGACAAACCGATCGAATCATGGAAGCCAGATTTATTCGAGCAGATTGATGTATCGATTACGACCTCTCATGCAGGTCTCGCGGAGAGTGGCACTTTGATTCTGAAGCCAACCCCTCAAGAACCACGACTGATGTCATTAGTACCACCAGCTCATGTAGCGATCTTGGATGCCAATCGTCTTTATGAAAACTTTGCCGAATTAATGAGTGCAGAGGATTGGTCAGAGATGCCAACTAATCTGTTATTGATTTCAGGTCCTTCTAAAACAGCTGATATTGAACAAACGCTTGCATACGGCATTCATGGCCCAAAACGTTTGATTACCTTAATCGTTAATCACGATTAATTTTCTAAGGCTTCGTGCTTACTGCGAATAAAGTCTTTATGTGAGACATGCAAGAGCTCTGCCACACGCCTAACCAAATGCTCTTCGTGATGATGGATCACCTGATCTGCGCAAGCGACGCGCCATAAGCCCTAACACCAACTGATACTTTTGCGCTTGCGAGAAATGCGCATTCACTAACTCAACATGCTCATGCAGTGAGGCATTCCACTTTGCCGTTTCGGTCGCCTCGTTAATCAGCTGATCTAATTCCGAACTTGATAATGACCACTGCTCAGACAACACCTCTTGAATCCGCTGCAGCTCATCTTGCTCAATTGATTGATCTGCTTTCGCTACTTCAATCAGCAATAAGGCCGCAGCACTTTGAATCTGAGACTCCGTTGGCGGAGCTTCAGCTGCAACCTCAAAAAGTGATTTGAATGCAGCGAACATTACTCATCAACATCCTTATGCGCGCCATCACAATACGGTGGATTTTGCGTTTGCTTACAGGCACATAAACCACGCTTACCTGACTTATCTGCAACAAAGGCCATCGGCTGGAAATCAGTGCCTTGATGTGAGCCATCACAGAACGGCTGTGACTTTGATAAGCCACAGGTACACCACCAGTATTCTTTACCTTCTTCTAGCTCAACAATACATGGACTCGCTTGCGCGACGGTTGGTTTAGACATCTCTCCCCCTTAACTTGATCTGTATCAAGAATCTTGCAGCGATATTTTTACTGCGAAATATAAATTGATCACGATCAATAACCGAGGACATCAATGAGCTTACTGTGGAGCCATAGACAAACAGGAGGCCGTTATGGATCTATTTGCACGCTTATTGAATGACTGGGTGGGCATCACTTCACTACTCACGGTAGTTGGCGTGATCGCAATGACCGTGTTTTACATTGCTTACTTCTGGAAGCACTACGTGCATCCTGAAGACTAATTAAACCTGATTTAGGCATTAAAAAAGCCCCTCAGTGAGGGGCTTAATTTTTACACCGGCTTGTAGATCTCAGCCCCAGCATTTTTAAACTGCTCGGCTTTTTCTTTCATGCCTTCCTCAACTGCCACATTGATGTCTTTGAACTTATTCTGCTTAGCGTATTCACGAACATCCTGCGTGATCTTCATCGAACAGAAGTGCGGTCCACACATCGAACAGAAGTGCGCGACCTTGGCCGAATCTTTCGGCAAGGTTTCATCGTGGAATTCACGCGCCTTTTCAGGGTCGAGGCCTAGGTTGAACTGATCTTCCCAACGGAACTCAAAGCGTGCCTTAGATAGCGCGTTATCGCGCACCTGCGCACCCGGTAAACCTTTTGCTAAGTCTGCGGCATGCGCTGCTAACTTGTAGGTAATGATGCCTTCTCTAACGTCCGCTTTATTTGGGAGACCCAAGTGCTCTTTTGGTGTGACGTAACACAACATGGCACAGCCATACCAACCGATATTCGCCGCCCCGATGCCCGAGGTAATGTGGTCATAACCAGGTGCTATATCCGTGGTCAGTGGGCCTAAGGTGTAGAACGGTGCCTCGAAACAATCGCGCAGCTCTTTATCCATGTTTTCTTTGATCATCTGCATCGGCACGTGACCTGGGCCTTCGATCATCACTTGAACATCATGCTCCCATGCAATCTTAGTAAGCTCACCCAGGGTCTCAAGTTCACCGAATTGCGCAGCATCGTTTGCATCTGCAATCGAACCTGGACGTAAGCCATCACCCAAAGAGAAGGAGACGTCATAGGCCTTCATGATCTCGCAGATCTCTTCGAAATGGGTATAAAGGAAGTTTTCTTCATGATGCGCTAAACACCATTTCGCCATGATAGAACCACCGCGCGAAACGATGCCGGTCACACGATCGGCAGTCAGGGGCACATAGCGCAACAGCACGCCAGCATGAATGGTGAAGTAATCGACACCCTGCTCGGCTTGCTCGATCAAAGTGTCTTTAAAAATCTCCCAGGTGAGGTCTTCAGCTTTGCCATTCACCTTTTCCAATGCTTGGTAAATCGGCACGGTGCCAATCGGCATGGGTGCGTTACGCAAAATCCATTCGCGAGTCTCGTGAATGTTTTTACCGGTCGACAAGTCCATCAAGGTATCGCCACCCCAACGCGCTGACCAAGCCATCTTTTCAACTTCTTCTTCGATAGAAGACGTCACGGCTGAGTTACCAATATTGGTGTTGATCTTCACGCGGAAGTTACGACCAATGATCATTGGCTCGAGCTCTGGGTGATTGATGTTTGCCGGAATGATCGCGCGACCTTCGGCAATCTCTTTGCGCACAAACTCTGGCGTGATCTCTTCAGGCAGATTGGCGCCAAAATTTTCACCCGGATGTTGTTTGAGCAACTTTTTGTAACGCGGATCTTTACGGATCTCATCGAGCTTTGCGTTCTCGCGAATCGCCACGTATTCCATCTCTGGGGTGATGATGCCCTGACGCGCATAGTGCATCTGGCTGACGTTCTTACCTGCGATAGCACGACGCGGTGCGCGGATATGCTCAAAACGTAGATGCGCAAGCTTTGGATCATTTTGACGCTCTGTGCCGTACTCCGAGGTTGGTCCCGCCAATAATTCCGTGTCAGCTCGGTCTTCAATCCACGGGGTACGCACGTCGGGCATACCCTTTAGCAAATCGATCTGCTTTTCAGGGTCAGTAAAAGGTCCTGAGGTGTCATACACGGTAATCGGTGGATTTTCTTCCTCACCAAAGCTCGCTGGCGTAGCAGCTTGCGCGATTTCACGCATCGGCACACGGACATCAGGTCGCGAACCTTGCACGAACACTTTGGTCGAGTTTGGGAATGGACGGGTGACTTCTTCCGAGAGCTCGGCAGTCTTCTTAATAAAATCTTCTGGGATGGCACTCATCTCATTCTCCACGCGGGGGATCGGTGCCTTGACGGAATGTCGACGCCACTTCCCTCCGCCAGTATTAGCTGGATCAGGTTCAAGGGTACTTCTCAGCCTGCTGGCGCCCCCTAGCTTGTCAGGGCTTCACGTTACGCGATTTTGACCTCCCGATTCAACCGCAAACACTGGGGAAAGCCATCAAATTAGGCAATTTCCACATCAAATGAACCCGCTTGCCTCTTTGAGGGAGAACTTTTAGGCTGTCAGCCCATAATCACAACAAAAAGCCCTGGAAATCTGATGGACCCAATCGCTTCTGATCTCGCCCGCGCCAACATGATTGAGCAACAAATCCGCCCTTGTGAGGTGCTGGATGATCGCGTTTTAGATGCCATGAACAGCATCCCGCGTGAAGAATTCGTGGCCGCAGAATATGTCGACTTGGCTTTCACCGACACACATGTGCCACTTCAAGATGGCGAGCTGATGATGAAGCCGATCCAAGAGGGCGCAATGCTTCAGGCCTTAAACATAAAGCCAGGTGACAAGGTGCTACATATTGGTACTGGTTCGGGTTACACCGCAGCTTGCATGGCTCACATGGGTGGCGAAGTGACCAGCTATGAAATCAATCCTGAGATCGCCGCTAGCGCACAAGCGCGCTTATCGAGTTATGGTGTAACGGTTGTTAATGAAGACATCTTCAATGCTGCCCTGCATAAAAATCATTATGAAGTGATCGCAGTTACCGGCTCACTACCTAATGGCTTTGATGCATTGAAGGATCACCTCAGCGAAACCGGTCGTATGTTCACAATTGAAGGTACTTATCCTGTGATGCATGCGATGCTGACCTGCCGCCAAGCTGATGGTGAACTTCGCAGCATTCAATTAGCTGACACTTTGATCCCCGCTCTGCATAACGCACCCACTAAAGCCACTTTCTCTTTCTAAAGTGCGCGAGTTTTCCGCCACACAGCTTGCTGAGTATCTCGCAGAGAATTCTCCTCGCCTAATTGATGTGCGCGAGCAATGGGAATATGACACCTGCCATCTTGATAACAGCGAGCTGTTCCCCATGCAAAGCATTCCCGCTATGATGAAGTACTGGGATAAAACAGAAGAGATGGTGATCATCTGCCATCACGGCATTCGTAGCCGACAAGTGTGTCGATTTTTAGATCATTATGGTTTTGAGAATGTGGTCAACCTGAATGGCGGGATTGATCAATGGGCATTGCAAGTTGATCGCAACATGCCTACTTACTAGGCGATGATTTTCTCAACAAGTTTTTCGAGCTTATCCAGCGCGCCACGGTTATCGGCAACAAGCTTCTGCCCTGCCTCACCCACTTCAACACGGGCTGCCGCATCGGTTAACCAAGCCTGAAGCAGCGCGGCTAACTCATCGGCGTTGTAGACGCGCTCAGCACCACCAATTTGGATCAGCTGACGAGTGATTAATTCAAAATTAAAGGTATGTGGCCCCACAATCACGGGAATACCTTGTGCCGCGGCTTCTAACACATTGTGGCCACCAATCTTGGCAAAGCTGCCGCCAATAAAGGCCACATTAACAGCACCAATCAGCACATTCAGCTCACCCATGGTGTCACCAAGATAAACCTGTGTTTTCTCAGTGACAGGATCATGCAGGCTGCGACGTGAAACCTCAAAGTCATAGCGCTCAGCCAATGAGCCAACCGCATCAAAACGCTCAGGATGTCGCGGCACCAGAATCAACAAGGCATCTGGAACTTCTTTAATCAACTGTTGATGCGCCTCAAGAATCACCGACTCCTCACCATCATGCGTACTACCGGCCACCCATACTGGACGACCAGACCACATGCGGCGCATCACCTCAGATTGCTCTAAAACACTCGCAGGCACATCCACATCAAACTTAATACTGCCGGTAACGTGAATCGCCCCAGGGTTAACGCCAATCATACGTAAGCGATCAGCATCAGCTTCCGTTTGCGCGGCGACATGATCGATTTGGGCAAACACGGCCAGCGCGAAGCTTTCTACTCGCTGATAACGCCTCAGTGATCGAGCTGACAAACGTGCATTCGCTAACAAGGTTGTCACTTCGCGCTCACGCGCATAGTGCAATAAGTTAGGCCACACCTCAGTTTCGACCATCAGCATTGCTTTGGGGCGCAAGGTATCGAGAAATCGCATCAAAAAAAGCGGAATATCGTAAGGCGCATAACTGTGGCTCACTTCAACACCAAATAATCGTTGTACCTGCGCAGATCCGGTTGGAGTGGTGGTCGTAATATGAATATGCAAGCTTGGTTGATTTTGGATGAGATGTCTTACCAAAGGCGCAACAGCCAATACCTCACCAACCGAAACCGCATGCACCCAAAGACCGCTCTGCTTGTATGGGCCACGCACTTTGCCAAAACGCTCATCCCATCGCTCGCGATAAGCTGGCGCAAGGCGTGAACGCCACAACAGGCGTAACAGCACAAAGGGCAGCATGAGAAACAAGACAATGGAGTAGAAAAACCTCATAAGAGGCTATTTTACCCAAACATAGAACTTTTGTAGCTAGCGATAATTCACTCTAAGAAATACAATTTAATACATGAAGCGCCCCCTCCATCCGAGAACCTACCCTACTTGGGCCGGCATTATTCTTCTCAGGCTCTTAAGTCTTTTGCCCTATCAAATCATGATGGCAACCGGGTCACTCATTGGCCTACTCGCTTTATCAACCATGCGCTCGCGCAAAAGGATTGCGGAAATAAACCTCAAACTCTGTTTTCCGCAAAAGTCAGACACAGAGCGCTCTCAACTACTCATCGAGAATTTTAAATCTATGGGCAAAGGACTCATGGAGGTCGCTATAGCTTGGTGGTGGTCTGACAAGCGCATTAAATCACTGCAAATTAAAACATCAGGTCTTGAGCACTTAAATCCATCCAATGGAACAATATTTCTAACGGCTCACTTCTCATCTTTAGAGTTATCTGCTCGCCTCTTGGGACAACATGCTGAAAGTTATGCCATGTATAGACCGCATAAGAATGAAGTCATGCAATACCACTACGAGAAATATAGGTCTCGATACTCTCTTGGCATCATCTCAAAGCGCGATGTTAAACACATGATCTCAGCATTAAAGAAACACCAAGGCATCTGGTTCGCGCCTGATCAGAATTTTTCAGGTAAAGGCACCGTTTTTAGTCCTTTTTTTAACGTTCCCGCCGCCACAAACTCTGCCACTTCGCGGTTCGCAGCCATAACGAATTCAAAGGTCATTCCTTTTTATTTGAAACGAACCCCAAAGGGCTACAGGCTTAGCTTTGAGTCACCCCTTCAAGATTTTCCATCCTCAGACAAAAAAGACACCGATCGAATAAACTCAATTTTTACTCGTTGGGCCACGGAATCTCCCGAACAGTACAACTGGATACATCGTCGTTTTAGAACTCAAGCTGACGGTCAAGAATCACCTTATAAATCTGTTTAATTTATTTTTACTTATTTAAACCCTGTACAATCAAAAGAATGAGTAATGCCTTACCTAGTAGCTCAGAAACCTACAAGCGCCTACTAAAGCAAATACTGCCCTACAAGGGCTATTTTCTTGTTGGCATCTTAGCCATGATTTTGCTTGGAGCGACCGAAGCAGGGATCCCCGCGGGCTTAAAGCCTCTTTTGGATGGAACATTTGTTGATAAAGATCCAAGCTACCTTTTCTGGGCGCCTTTGGGCATCGTTATTCTTTTCAGTTTTAGGGGGTTATTTAGCATCATCAGCCAAATAACCTTCACAAAAATTTCCACTCAATTAGTTCTCGATTTGCGCCAACAGATGTTTCAAAGACTAATGAGTCTTCCCACTACTTTTTATGACCGAAACATCTCCGGGAAACTCATTTCCAAACTGGTATATGACGTTACACAAGTCACTCAAGCCGGTACCCAAGTTCTAACCGTTTTAGTTAAAGACACAGTCACCGTAATAGCACTTGTGGCCTACCTATTCTGGCTTGACTGGAAATTGAGCATTTTTATACTGGTCTTGATACCTATCATCACCGCGGTAGCTCATCTTATTGGTAAAAGAATTCGAATACTAAATCGCCAGTTACAACTCTTTTTTGGAGAGATGACACATATCCTTGAGGAATCCATAAAGGCACATAAAGTCATTAAAATCTTTGGTGGACAAAAGTACGAAAGCCATCGTTTTGGCCAAACGGCCAAAAATATAAAACACCATCAATTTAAACACGCTGTCGCAGCCTCAATTGGAGTACCAATCGTTGAACTTGCAGGCGCTATCGTTTTGGCACTTGTTGTTTATTTAGGTACAACAAAAACAGACCCTTTATCTGTTGGTGAATTTGTCGCCTTTTTCGCCGCCCTAGGACTCCTTTTTTCTCCTATAAAACGATTAACAAAAGTGAATGATCCATTACAGCGCGGACTCGCTGCAGCAGAAAGCGTATTTGAACTGTTAGATCAAAGCTCAGAAGAAGACTTAGGTACGTTCGCAAAAGAAATAGCTGATGGAGAAATCACTTTTAAAAACGTTACTCTTAAATATCCAAACACAAATAAAAATGCCCTTGGTCCAATAAATCTTACTATTGCACCTCAATCAACCGTCGCGCTTGTCGGAGCGTCAGGCAGTGGAAAAACAACCTTCGCCAACCTTATCCCAAGAATTTATTCATCCAGTACGGGCGCAATATGCCTTGACGGTATAGACCTCAACACATGGTCTCTTACTTCGCTAAGAAATCAAATTTCCTATGTCAGCCAGGATGTCGTGCTTTTCAATGATTCTGTTGCTAACAACATCGCCTATGGTGAAGCTCAGGACCGAAAAGACATTGAACACGCAGCTCAGACGGCTGGGGCAACAGAATTTATTGAATCGATGCCAGAAGGGATTGACACTATCATTGGTGAAAATGGCGTTCGCCTATCTGGTGGGCAACGTCAACGTTTAGCGATTGCACGAGCCATCTACGCAAACACACCCATACTTATCCTTGATGAGGCTACCTCAGCACTCGATAACAAATCAGAAGCAATCGTTAAGAATGCACTAGAACAATTAAGAACTGGTCGCACCACGATCATTATTGCGCACCGCCTCTCAACCATTCAGAGTGCTGAAAGAATCCTGGTGCTTAACGAAGGACAGATTGTGGAAGACGGAACACATGAATCCCTCTTGGCAATAAATGGGTATTACGCAAACTTAATAAACAACCATGAATTCGATGAAGAAACAGGGACCTCATGAGTAAAGCCAACATTATTTGCATCAAATGGGGCACCAAATACCCCGCATACTATGTCAACAGGCTTTATGCAGGTGTTGAGAAGTTCCTCTCTCGCCCATTTAATTTTTACTGCATGACAGATGATGCAAAAGGTATTACTGACAAAGTTAAGATTCTTCCATTAGCGGAAGAGCCCTTTTCGCATACCGTCAAAGAAACACTTAAAGAAAGCAAACGCAAAGGCGCCTTTGGCAAAATCAGCCTGTTTAAACCCGGGTTAATCCCTGAGAGGAAGGCCCTATATTGGGTTTTGATTTAGACGTGGTCATCACAGGACCATTGGACAACCTCATTGACTTTGCCCCTGGTAAAGTCTGCATGCGTCACGACTGGCTAGGCGCAAGACGCGGAAGACCTGATGGGCACGGCTCTGTATTTCGTTTTGATCCTAACTTACATAATTACTTATATAACGACTTTGCTACCGATACCGCCAGTCTGATCCGTAACTCGAAATATTCAGAGCAAAAATACACCTCATCCATCAGCCAAGCTAAAGGTGACTTTGAATACTTCCCAGGTGAATGGATCTCTAGTTTCAAACGCGATGCCATGCGAATCCCACCGCTTAATTATTTTTTAGAGCCTAAACTACCCGCTTCTACTCGAGTCATGTGCTTTCACGGAAATCCAAAAATGGAAGAAGCTGTTGAAGGCTTTGATGGCAGTTTTACCCGACACACTCGCTCCTGCTCCTGGTTACAACAACTTTGGGTTGCCGATGAGAACCCACAATGAGTGGCTCCTCCGCCATTGATGTACTGGTTACCGTTTACAACGGTGAGCGCTTCTTGAGCAAACCATTGAAAGTGTCATTAGCCAGTCGTTCTCAGATTGGAGATTGCTTATTGTGGATGATATGTCCACAGATAAGACGCCTCAGATAATCCAACACTATAGCGAGATTGATTCACGCATTATTTCGCTCAAGGGCAAACATCAAGGCGTGGCAGCAGCAGCCAATATCGGACTGGATGCGATAACAGCGCCCTTGGTGGCTCGTCTAGATGCGGATGACGTATGCCTTCCTAACCGGTTACAAATTCAGTACGACTACTTAAAAGCTAACCCTGATTTAACCGCTGTAGGATCTGATGTATATCTTATAGACGAAAATAACAGACGGCTCCGGCGCAGAAAGGCCGCTCAAGGATGGCAGAATATACAAAACATACTTAAGACTCGTAACTGCATGTGCCACCCCTCAAGCATGATTCGAACTGCAGTATTGAAGAATATTGGGGGTTACCGAGAGAAGTTCAAAAACTCTCTAGACTATGATTTATGGCTACGGCTATCTGAAGTCGGACGAATTGATAACATTTCACAAGATCTATTACTATATCGTCGACACTCTGAACAAATATCCTCCAATAACAATGCGCATAGACAAACTATTTACAGTGTTGGCGCAGTAACTGACTTTTTCTACGCAAATATTGCCCAAAAGAACCCGAAACAAATATAGATATCAACAATCCAGATGATATAGCCCAAAAACTCATAACTCTTTATGCCAGTATAACCATTCATTTGGAACTACGAATATTGAATAGGCACGCCATTAGACTACTCAGGCATGCTTCAAATCTCAGCAGTCCTATAAAAAAACAGCTTGTATTGACCATAAAACCTTACTTAACTGTAAAACAAAAACTAAAGATGCTGCTTTACGGCATCGGCTAAAATTTAATCCATAACTTACCCCCATAAATAACAGCGCTAAAGAACATTTGTTATGACTTCAAAATTACAAGAAATTTTAGAACAATCAGCTTGCCTTTGGTTATATGGCAACGATTTCTTTTTTCTCGCTCATCTGCTTTGCGCTCAACTGGTTGGATAAGCAGCTATATCTCTAGAAAGCCTGTTGACTCGAGTGGGAAGCCGATACCATGGATGAATTACGCCACTGTAGACTTTCTTAACAAAAGACTTAAACAAGATCATGATTTATTTGAGTGGGGTAGTGGGTTCTCCACACTATACTTTGCAGATAAATGCTCAACCGTTACATCAATTGAGTACGATAAATCATGGTATGAGCTTATCAAAACACAGGTTCCCTCTAATGCAGAAATTATATATCAGGCTTATGGCCACCCTGCCTACTCAGAGGCAATCAATAGAGGGGATAAAAAATATAATTTGATCGTTGTAGATGGCAGAGAGCGTGTTAAATGTTTTTCAAATTGCTTTGATCACCTGAAAGATGACGGGGTTGTGATTCTTGATGACTCAAGCAGAGATAAATATAAAGATGCTTATAACATTGGAAAAGAATTAGGTTTCAAACACTTAGATATTATTGGATTAAAACCAAGAAGCCACAGGGTGCATCAAACAACATTTTTCTATCGCTCAGAAAATTGCCTAGATATTTAATAATGACGAAAGTGATTTATACAATTTCCACTGAAACCAAATCATTCATCACTTGAGTGCATTTAATGGGCTTATCCTCTAATCCAATTATTGGGGAGATTGATTTAATATATTGAGATATCTCATTTCTATTTACACCGTTTGGCAACTTCTCAAATCGACTCACTCTTATTGACATATGCACGGGAAATAACTTCTTTTTAAGCTTGTACTCAAAATATTTAAATCGAGACCATAACTTACTGGCTCTTTTCATCAATAATGAGATCTTTATTTCTTGCTGTGGTATTAAAGGTATTAAACTTAATTCCTCAGCTATCTTTGAAGCACTAAAACATCCCGCCAGAGACGCAATTTCATCTTTAAGCAACTCATCAACAGTAGCCACATTAGCCTCTCTAAAAGTTGATGCCCCGTTTTTTAATCCAAGATAATTCAAAACATCTTCAAAAGTCTCGGCGCAATTAGAAACTCTATACACAGCACCATTTTTTTCATCTACATGGTTAATTTGATATTGCACCACTGGAATATCATTCAACGCCGCCTGAATAGCTACAGTGGAACGATATGTTAAAACACCAAAAGCACCTAAAAGCCAAGGAGTGACGTCACCTTCACGCAATACTTCCACATTATCAAACTCATGAAATATTTTCTTCCAGTCTTCAATGCTTTCTGATGTATGCGGTCTTATAATTATTTTGCCATCATAATGTTCGGCCAATCTTTTCAATAAAGACACATAACTTTTATAAGCCTCATAAGATCTCTTAACAGTTTCGACTTCACTTTCAGGACAGACGGATAATTGATACTCAAAGGCAGACTTGGTGGTAATTCCAAAACTAGAAATAAATAATAGATAATTACCATAAAAGTCCTTTATGCTATTCAATCTCTGTTCATAGATACCTTTAAATTCTCTGCGCCACAAGTCTATTCTCGGCCATCCGTACGGCAAAATTTTTATTCCTTTAACATTGGGTAGCTCAGATATTCTTTTTCTATAACCCTCACCCAAGGTAAATATGTAATCGTAATCCTCATGATTAATTGCTTTACATCTATCTTCGCACAGACCCTTCATTCTACTCGGTACAATCGCTGGCCCCAATTCTTCATCAAGAATTGCAACAACTGCACCCATATTTTTTATACTTCCTGATTCTCGAACGATATGAACTTTTATGAAAAAAAACACATGAATTAATCTTTTTGTGTATTTCATGAATTGCCCGAAAACTACCCATGTATACCCTAAATCCTTGCTTAACCAACTCTAAAGCCAACAAAGTCTTGGGTACAAGTTCGCGATCTCCAATTTCAATGGTAAGAATGATTGTTTTTTTCTCCATGCTAATAAAATCCTCTAAAACACATCATCCAAGCAAACCGGGGTATTTGCTTTTATATTTTTATTTATACGCTTACCTAACACATCGGATATAAATTTTGGTTGCAAACCATATCCAGGCCTTATCCGTCTTATACAGTCATCAGTAATAAGCTGACCCTTTACCAAATCTTTTACAAAATAAAGAGAGCGTCTAAATTTGATATTAGCTTCCTCTGCTGGCTTTCTATCGTAGCCAGGTTCTCCAAGTGATAGGGATGCATCCTTTGTTTGTTTAACTAATTTCTCAAGCTCATCTGGCTCTATGGAAAACGAAGAATCAGGTCCTTTTTCATTTCTATCCATAATGAAATGCTTTTCGATTAGCACTGCGCCAAGTGCTGTAGCAACAATCGATGCTGTATTCGTTATCGTATGATCAGATAAGCCTACATGCACACCCAACCGCCCTCTAAGATCAGGAATGGTTAGCAGGTTTGATTGATCAATGGGTGCTGGATAACTACTTATACAATGAAGAACAATCATTTCTTCGCAGCCACCATCTCGAGCCGCCTGAACCATTTCTTCAATCTCTTCTAAGTTAGCCATGCCAGTAGACATAATCATTGGCTTCTTAGTTGATGCCACATATTTGATCAGTGGCAAGTCCGTCGCCTCGAATGACGCTATCTTATATGCAGGCGCATTTAAATCTTCTAATAGATTAACGGCTGTCTCATCAAACGGTGTAGATAAACACGTTATGCCAATATCTCTCGCGTGATCAAACATGGCCTTATGCCACTCAAAAGGCGTCTGTGCTTCTTTATAAAGATCATACAGCTTGTAACCATCCCACAGCCCACCACGAATTATGAAATCTTCTGAATCACAGTCAATAGTCATGGTATCAGCAGTATACGTTTGTAACTTTATTGCATCTGCCCCACGCGCTTTAGCTTCACTGATCGTATCTAATGCCCGCTGAAGGATACCATTATGATTAGCAGACATCTCCGCTATAATATAAGGAGCATGCTCAATACCAATTGGCCTACCGTTTATAAAGATATCTTTCATACGTATCTTTTCTCGTAATTTATATATTGCAGACCATTAACTTCTTTATTTCCAACAATCTCATAGCCCCATCTTTCATATAAGCCTTTTGCCATATGGTTCCTAGAATCAACCACAAGCGAAATCGAGCTCAACCCCATTTTCTTAATAATGAAATCTGCCGAAACCATTAGCTTCTCACCTGCCATAGTCACCTTTTTCAAGAGGTTAGCGTAAATGCCAAAAGAGGCGCTTTTATTAATCCAGTCAATATCTTTCAAGTTAACAACACCAACAAATTTCTCATCTTGACTCACCAAAAAATGACGCGATGTGGTGTCGGTTAATAAGTTTTCTACAAAAGCAAAGTGCTCTTGATATGAAATTATATTCTTATTAAACATATTAGCTCTTACATCAGGGTGATTTCTTGCCTCCAGAACCTCTAAATTTTTTTTCCCTAGGTAATGTGGTCAGATCTATAGCCGTCAAGTTAAAGTCATTAGTCAAAATAATAAAAAGCTTAAACAACATACTATTTATAACTCTTGAGACTCCCATGCCATCTACTAATTTTGCTGAGGCCAGCGAGAAAGCATTCAGGGACTCTTTTATCTTACCCACAGCATCTGACAAATCCTTAGTGGACTGAATCGTAATTGATGCGCCATTTTTAGCTAATTCCTTAGCAATTGGCTTCTGATTATCTGCAATCACATAATTAATAGTTGGCAATCCAAGAGCACAACGCTCCCAAGAGGAAGATCCACTAGCACCAATCGCCAAATCCGCCTGACTCATTAATTCTGCCATACGCTTGGTGTCAACATGAATATTAATCTTTAGGCTAGATTTTTTTTGCCGCCATTTCAACGGCTTTAATATGCGGCGACTGACTACCTAACACTACATTAACTTCTGAATCAGCAAGAGCAGAGACTTTCGATAACTCGTTTATTAAATAAGTTGTAATGTTCTCTGGGTCAACTCCACCAAGCGAGACTAAAATTGATTTAGGCTTAATAACCTGCCCTCTTCTTTCAAGGCTTTTCTCACGCCACTGCGCGAACTCATGACGAAGCAATGCGTATTTAGGCCCCAATAAAAGCTCACAATCCTTGCGCACCATTTCTTGATATTTTTCTTTAGTAACACCTAAATTCTGGTCCAACAAAATATCGCAATCGTGTTTCCGATCACCAAGATCATCGATCACAAAAATGCGTTTAACATGTGGTCGGATTTTTTTATGCCAACACTCATCAATTGCATAGTGATCAACAATCATCCAATCGACATCTACGGATTTAATTGCCGCTATTGTTTTTACTGAATCATCTTCTTGAGTGCCACCCAGCCATTCAGCATACAAATGTGGTGAATCCAGCTTATTAGCTGAGGCTAAAGGAAGCGCTTTAACCTCATAGCCTGAATCAATTATCTTATTAATTAAGTTTGAATCGTGTTCTTTACAGATAAAGACCACTTCATTACCCAACTCAGATAAAGCATGTGCGAGGGCAAGGCATCGCATTACATGCCCTGATCCTATGGTCAAAGACGCATCTGTACGGATAGCAAAGCGCATCAACTTATCCGAAATGGCATCCTTACCGGAATATTTGCCGCCTTGAATGCATCTTTTACTCCCGCAGGTGTTAGCTCTGTAAAATGGTAAATACTTGCTGCAGCCACTGCAGACGCTCCAGCCTCTTTTACAACATCAACCATGTGCATATAAGAACCAGCCCCACCCGATGCGATAACAGGTATATTCACCGCTTCAACTACTGCTTTTACCATGTCTAAATCATAACCCTCCATGGTTCCATCACGACCTATAGAGGTAACTAGCAATTCACCCGCACCTCTAGACTCAAGCTCCTTTGCCCATTGTACTAATTCGCGCCCAGTATTATGTTTACCAGCATTGCTGAAGCAAATCCATTTGCCTGCCATAAGTGCTACATCTACACTTCCTACGACACATTGCGAGCCATGGCGTTTTGCCACTTCCTCCAACACTTCAGGAGCGCTATAAAGACAAGTATTCAAACTTACTTTATCCGCACCAGATCTAAATAACTTTTGTACTTGTGCAGCATTTCTTATGCCGCCGCCAACAGTCAATGGCACATGACATTCACGACTAAAATCTTGTATGGATTCATAATCGGGATCAAGGTCATTTAAGTGGCCAACAATGTCAACCAATATCAATTCATCCACTTCTCTCTGGTTATAAACCTTGATTGCTGGCAATACAGAGCCCACCCTCCGCCAGCTATCGAAAGCAACGCCTTTAACTAGGCCAAAATCTTTCCAAAGCAAGGTTGGTATTACTCTAGTCTTTAACATTGATTACCGTCGATAAAATTTTGCAGCAGCTTATAGCCTGCTTTTGAACTTTTTCGGGGTGGAATTGTGTTCCACAAATATTTTGCTGACTAACAGCAGCGGCGATATCCACGCTTCCGTAATAGCAACTGGCAGATATAACATCAGGATTATCTGGGATAAAAGCATAGCTATGTACAAAGTAGAAATCTGTTCCATCTGGTATTCCACGCATTAAATTATGTGAAGAAACGCATGGGGTAACATCATCCCATCCGACATGTGGAACTCTTTCCTTACAACCTAGGACTTCTAAATTAACCACCTTTCCGGGTATTAAATCCAAACCTTCTGTAAATTCGTCTTCAGCCGCACCTTCTGCCCCAAAACTTGCAAGTAGTTGCATGCCTAAGCAGATACCAAGAATTGGCTTATTAAAACCCAATACTTCTTCTTGAATAGCCCTAGTCCAACCAAAATCATCTAACAAGGTTTTGCAAGATTTAAACCCTCCAACTCCAGGTAGAACAAGCTTGTCGACAGAATGTATATCTGAGGGTCTATCAACCAGACATGGGTCAACACCAAGTTCATCTAAGGCCTCATATACAGAGCCCAAATTACCTACACCGTAGTCAATGATCCCTATCTTCATTTGATTGGCCATTATCGTAGTTAACTTTAGTTAGGTTTCCGCGGTTATCTTTAATTTACGCGCCAGTAGAATCGCGCTTGAAGATCTTCTTGTTTGTAAATTTGTCACAGATCTTAATAAACTCATCCACAGTAAGACTCAACGGCTCTAAAATATCTTCAAGTGATTTACCAAGATATTCCCAAGGAAACTTACCGTCATTTCGCTTTACTATTTCTAAGCCCATATCCCTCGAAATCCTGCCACGTCGTATATGCAGACAAGCATGATCTGTAGCCCGACCAAAACCAAATTTTAAAAACTTGAAATATTCATGTATCGCCGTTTGATAATTATCTAAATTTTCATATCCAACCATTGAGCCCAATGTTGCCCTGGGAGAGACCTCGAAACCATAAGCCTGCGCTACCAAAACATTTGATAAGCCATCCCATGGCAAGTAGTGACCAAGAAAGAGTCCAGTTACACCAACCCTCTTGAGCTCCTCGTCTGTTGGGTATGTGTAAGGCAAAAGATCGGATTTTGTTATGCCATTAAAATCAACTAAATCACTTACCCTGAGACCCAAAAGTCCACCAAATTCTTCCAGCCAACTCCTATCGAGAACATTATTTTCAGCTGCAGCAGCAGGGCCACCATATTCATTCTGAGAGTTTTCTCCCCAAATTATTAATGGGACATTAAATTGAACAGCCGCTCTAACAGGTATCGTAAAAATACCAACATGCTCAGGCCAAGAAATATCTCCAACTTGTTCAAGACCTATTCTATTAAGCTTCGCTCTTACAACCGGATTCGGTGAGAATTCAAACATGTCCACACCAAGACTTTTGATATTTTCAATGTTACTTCTACCAACATCTGTTAAGTCGCAAGTAGACGCGACAACACACAATGGATTCAAACCCAAATTTAGAATTTGCACCACTTGATAGGTACTATCCTTTCCACCTGAAACGGGAACAATGCAATCATAATTTGATGCATCCGAATTCTTATATTGCCCCAAGATAGCTTCCAGCTCTTTTCGCCTTGCTTTCCAATCAACCTCTTTTCTATTTTTATACGCCCCGCATGCATTACAAACACCATTATCATCTAGGCGCAAATCAGGCTTTGTTGATGGCATCAAACATTTATTACAATAAGTTAGCATAATTTATTTTCTCTCAAAAACTTGAATTTGAATTCTGCAGTGAGCCAGTCCTCTACCGTATCAATATCTTGTGCTCGAATACTTGGGATAGGAATCGGAATTGATTCAGATCCAAAAATAGGTAGCTCATCAATCCAAGAAGCTCTTTTTCCCCAATAAAACTGACCCGCGTCATGCCATGAATCTTCTAAATCTTGAGACCTGGCATTTCTAGCCGATTCATTCAGTAGTTCAATACCGCCTAGCTCATTAATTCGGAATGCACGTTGAATAGGGTAATTAAATTTAACTGCAGCAAAAGCATAGTTAACATTTTTGGCCTGTAATGCATTCATCCCCGATATTAAATCTTCTTTTTGTATTAAAGGCGCAGTAGGGTAAATACAACAAGCTGCATCAATAAGTATGTTATTGCAAGAAAGCCATTTTATAGCATGGGCAATAACTGGAATGGTTTCAGCAAAGTCATTTGCCAGCTCATGCGGTCGCATAAAAGGAACTTCAGCACCATTTCTTTGTGCAACTTCAGCAATCTCATCATCATCAGTACTAACAATTATTTTATCGAAGCACCCGCTCTGTTGAGCGGCCTCAATTGACCATTGAATTATAGGCTTGCCCATAAACGGCTTTATGTTTTTTCTGGGTATTCTTTTACTACCACCTCGAGCAGGAATTATTGCTACATTCATTCCTATAAAAACCTTACATCCGCTGCTAAAGATAAAACTTCGATAACTTTATCTTGCTGACTAGAAGTCAGCCCTGGATAGATAGGCAAACTAATCGCTTCAGAGTAATAGGATTTTGACTCAGGAAATTCATTTTCAGAAAAACCCATCGCCTCATAATATGGTTGCTTATAAACAGGTATGTAGTGGAGATTCACGCCTATATCGTTTTCACGTAATAGATTGAAAATTTCTAGATGCGTTTTAGTTATCTTTTTTAGTTGAAGACGGATCACATAAAGATGATAAGAAGAAAAATTATCTTGGCCTTGAAAAGGCGTAATGACCGGGAGTTGGTTTAATTTGTTATTGTACCTGTTGGCTAACTCATGTCTTTTACAAACAAATTCGCTTAAACGACTAATTTGACTCAAACCTAAGGCCGCTTGAATATCTGTCATACGATAATTGAAACCCAAGTCTACCTGTTGGTAATACCAAGGACCTTCTGTTTCCTTAGTCATCAATTTATCGTCACGAGTAATCCCATGACTGCGCAAAAGAGTCATTTTTTCTGCGAGTACCACATCATTTGTGAGAGCCATTCCCCCCTCACCTGTCGTAATAATCTTGACAGGGTGGAAGCTAAATACAGTTACATCGCTATAACGACAATTACCAATAAATTGTCCTTTGTACTTACCACCTATTGCGTGAGAGGCATCTTCAATAATTTTTACATTATATTTTTGACAAAGAGCATGTATTGATTCCATTTCACATGACTGGCCGCATAAATGTACCGCAACCAAGACCTTCGGTAGCCTTCCTTCTTTTTCAGCCGCTAGCAACTTCTCTTCAAGCGCTAATGGAGAGAGGTTATAAGTGCGCGAATCTATATCTACGAAATCGATCTTTGCACCACAATAAAGGCCACAGTTAGCTGAAGCTACGAATGTAATTGGAGATGTCCAAAGCCAATCTCCTGGCCCAAGGCCAAGCGCCAAACATGCAACGTGCAAAGCAGAGGTTGCACTATTCACTGCAACTGCATGTTTAGCACCCACATGCACTCTCACTGCTTCTTCAAATTGTGGAACTACCGGCCCTTGGGTTAAGAAGTCAGACCGTAAGACATGAACAACTGCATCAATATCTTCTTCAGTTATATCTTGACGCCCATAAGGGATCATTAGATTTTTCCGATTTTCTCAGCGTTATCTGAGATCCACAACTTTAACGTTTCTTTACTCATCCATTCTTTATTGTTGTCAGATGTGTAACTAAATCCCTCTGGAACCAACTCGCCGCCAGCAATTCGCGCAGGATCGCGACTCCAATTATGAATAGCCGGCAGGATTTTATAATGACCTCGATAAGAATAAGTGTGCGCCGAATCTTCTGGACTAATCATCTCCTCATGCAGTTTTTCACCAGGGCGAATGCCAATAATTTCATGTTTCGCATCTGAATCAACGGCGAGCGCAACATCCGTCACCTTCATTGATGGAATTTTTTTAACGTAAATTTCGCCACCCATCATGTCGTCAAAGGCGTGCCAAACCAACTCAACACCTTGTTCTAGGGTGATCATAAAGCGCGTCATACGCTCATCTGTTATTGGAAGACTTCCTTTTCCTTTTGAGTCAGAAAAAAGGGGATCACTGAACCGCGAGAACCCATAACGTTACCGTAGCGTACAACCGCAAAGCGAGTGTCTTCGGAACCCGCATATGAGTTGCCCGCAATAAATAACTTATCCGATGCCAACTTCGTTGCGCCGTATAAATTTGCCGGGCTACTTGCTTTATCTGTTGAAAGTGCTACTACTCGCTTAACACCCTGATCAATACACGCATCGACAAGATTCATAGCGCCGTTTACATTGGTCTTAACGCATTCAAATGGATTGTATTCAGCAGTAGGCACAATCTTTGTGGCTGCGGCATGCACCACATAGTCAATGCCATTTAAGGCGCGATGCAGGCGCTCTTTATCCCTAACATCTCCGATAAAAAAACGTACTCGATCATCCCCTTCAAACAGTTTGGCCATCTCCCATTGCTTCATCTCATCTCGAGAAAATACAACCAATCTTTTTGGGTTGTATTTAGCCAATGTCATAGGAATAAAAGTGTGGCCAAACGAACCTGTTCCACCTGTAATTAAAATACTAGATTCGCTTAACATTTATATAAATCCCAAAGAGAGTTTTCTAAAAAGTCAGTCAGCTAACTTATATTTCGCACCACAATAAGGGCACGTTGCCTCGCCTGTCTTTTCAATAGGCAAAAATACGCGTGGATGCAATTCATGCACGCCCGCATTAGCCGGCGGGCAACTCAGTGGTAATTGGTCTTTAGTGACCTGGATGACTGATGGTTGTTTTTGCTCAGACATCACAAAATCCTTAAACGTAAGTTAACCAGTCTTGATGCTTTTCACTGCGGCCGTAAACCACATCGAAATATTTAGTTTGTAGCTCTTCAGTAATCGGGCCACGCGAACCACAACCGATCTGGCGACCATCGATCTCGCGAATCGGCGTTACTTCAGCAGCTGTACCGGTGAAGAAGGCTTCATCCGCAATATAAACTTCGTCTCGAGTGATACGACGCTCAACAATTTCGTAACCTGATTCACGCGCCAATTGCATGATGGTCTTACGAGTAATGCCATCTAAAGCCGATGTCAGGTCAGGCGTGTGCAACTTACCATCGCGAACCAAGAAGATATTCTCACCCGAACCTTCCATAACAAAGCCATTCGCATCTAATAGCAAAGCTTCGTCGTAACCGGTATCCAACGCTTCTTTAAGCGCCATCATCGAGTTCATGTAGTTACCATTCGCTTTCGCATGACACATGGTCACATTGACGTGGTGACGAGTAAATGAAGACACACGAATACGAATACCCTTCTTCATGTTCTCTTCACCAAGGTAAGAACCCCATTCCCATGCTGCAACCATCACGTGTGTTTGCAGATTGTCTGCCCGCAAGCCCATACCTTCTGAGCCATAAAAACACATAGGGCGGAAGTAAGCAGAATTCAACTTGTTATCGCGAACAACAGCCTTGTGCGCTTCATTGATGGTCGCTTGATCATAAGGCATCTTCATGCCCAAGATATGCGCCGACTCAAACAAGCGTTTGGTGTGATCTTCTAAACGGAAAATCGCAGGACCTTTATCGGTCTTATACGCACGGACACCTTCAAATACACCCATGCCATAGTGAAGCGTATGGGTTAGCACGTGGGTCTTCGCCTCACGCCAATCCACCATCTCACCGTCGAGCCAAATCACTCCGTCGCGATCTGCCATGGTCTGCATCGTTAGTACTCCAAAAACTGTTGAGAAATGGGCGAACTAATCTGCAATCGCACATATTCAGAGCTCGTAAAATCTAATTCAATTTGATTTAGCGATGCGATAGAAATTATCATGTATTTACTGAAAATTCATGGAATGTTGTTAAATGTTCAGAGCGATGATTTATTCTACAATCGCTTTTTGATGAAGCTCATGGGAGAAAATCTAAGCGTCGAAAGGACTTTGTTAATGGATTAAAAAAGCTAAGGCGTCTTTTTTTGAGGGGGAAACGACGCGAAATCGAAAAATCGGGATCCTGCTAGATATTGGCTGTGGTCCAGGTGATCGATTCAAAAAAGTGGCTCTTCATCGCCAACCTTTTAAACAAGCTAACGCTGTTTGCCAGCTCAGCGGAGGCAGGAATCAACGGTACTAAGAAATTTGCTCCGGCTTTTTTTAATGTAATCCATTTAAGATCATTTTTAGAGCATGACGCTTTTGCCAAAGAGACCCTTTTTGAATGGACAAATTACGAAAAGCTGGCTGGCCAGGCGCGCATCCTGACCAGTCAATTACTTTACACCGATCTCTAGAATGCTTAGAGAAGACCAAATAAATGGCGCTTACCAACCAGTGACAATATGTGGGTAGCCGCCTATAAATAATTAAGATTATTGAAATGTCAAATCAGTTAGATGGAGATCCTGAAAATAAGAACCCGATAAAGGCCAAATAAGCGCTCAGCCTGCTCATGCAGTAAATCGAGTAACTCTAAAAGTCGAGCGTTATCCGTCCACTGGGTGAGCTCAGGATGCTGATTCGCCCAGCGAAGCACCGAGAACTGCACCAAGAACTCAATATCCACCAAGCCGCCAACACCTTGCTTAAGGTCAAACCACTCAGCATCGCTTTTATCTAGCTGCCCTCGCATTTTCTGGCGCATCTCGGCGACCTCGGCGCGAAGCTTCTCTTCATCTCGCGGTTGGCATAACACCTCATGGCGAATCTCATTGAAACGCTGCACGACCGCAGGATCACCCGACACCGCTCTTGCCCGAATCAGCGCCTGATGCTCCCAGGTCCAAGCATCATTCTTTTGATAATGCTCAAAGGTACTCAACGGACTGACCAACAAACCTGAATTTCCATTCGGACGCAGACGCATATCTGCCTCGTAGAGCTGACCTGCCGGTGTTCGCGTGGTGAGCAAATGGATCACTTTTTGGCCTAGGCGCGCATAGAAGGTCTCATTCGACAGCGCCTTCTCACCGGATGTGGACGCTGAACCCTTGGTGCAGCCATGCAAGAAAACCAGATCCAGATCTGAGCCGTAACCAAGCTCAATACCACCAAGCTTGCCGTAACCAATCACCGCAAAACTATCTTCCTCGCCTTGGCGTTCGCTTGGCTCACCATGCTTAGCAACTAAATCTCGCCAAGCAATCGACTCACAACCCCGCAAAATAACTTCAGCGATTTCGGTCAGATGATCACTCACCACATTGATCTGTATCGCATCCGCGACATCCGCTGCTGCAACTCTCAAGCGATTACCCGAAGCAAACTGACGCATCCGCTCCATCTCTTGCTCAAGATCACCTTCATCCACTGAGTTCAAAATGGTGTTTAACTCATCAGCGAGCTCATCACGACTTGCCGGCTGATATAAGCGACGCGGATCGATCAGCTCATCAAGAAGAACCGGCTGTTTCACTAATTGGGTTGCTATCCAGACACTCTCGGATAACAGCTTCATTAACTGACTCAGCGCTAGGGGATTCTCAATCAGTAGATCCATATAAGCGGCGCGACGTACAATCGCTTCGAGCAAAGGAATGATTCGCTCTAAGTATCGAGAGGATTTTCATCTAATGCCGCCAACATCAATGGCATTAATCGATCTAGCTTTCGCTTTGCAGACGATGACAAGGTGGCAACCAAGGAGGAATGCTTTAAGGTCATTAATTGGTTTACAACCTGTTCTGCATCCACGATTTCGCTTTTAACTAACAGCTCAATGGCTTGCTCAGTTGTCAATTCGTCTTGCCAAGTTGCGACCAATGCCGAATCATTTTTAGATTCAGATTGTGGCGCATCAAACACCTGCTCAAATTGCTCGTGTACATGATGGCGATGACGATCGAGTTTTTCTAAGAAACCATCCCATGACTCGAATCCCATGCTGCGAGCGAGCTCCTGTCTTCGCGCCTCATCTTTTGGCAGATGATGGGTTTGCTCATCACGATACGCCTGCAAACGATTTTCAACCTTGCGCAAGAAGACATAGGCATCGAGCAATTGCTCAACGGCATATGCCGGAATCAATCCAACTTCTTGTAAATGTCGAAGCACCTGCTGAATAGGGCGAATCTGCAATCCTTTATCACGACCACCGCGCACCAGCTGGAAAGCTTGACCGATAAACTCGACCTCTCGAATACCGCCCAACCCTAACTTAACGTTGGCGTCCTGACCTTTGCGCTTCAGATCTTTCTCAATCATGCGCTTCATATCGCGTATCGCCTCAATCACACCAAAGTCGATATAGCGACGATAAACAAACGCCGAGATCATCTTTTCAACAAGTGCTTTATCTTCAGGTAGACCCGTCAAAGGACGCGCCTTGACCATCGCATAACGCTCCCACTCACGCGCTTGGCCAAAGAGATAATTCTCAAGCGAATCAAAACTGACGACTAAAGGCCCAGACTCACCAAAAGGTCGCAAACGCATATCCACACGGAAAACGAATCCATCTGCCGTGTTGTTATTAAGCACCTGAATGAGTTGACGCCCCAGACGCACAAAGAATGCTTCATTCGCTAAGGGGCGGGCGCTGTCGGTTTGACCGTGATCTGGGAAACAAAAAATCAGATCGATATCAGAGGAAAGATTGAGCTCGCGCGCACCTAACTTACCCATGCCAAGCACAACGAGATGTTGCTCATTACCCTCTTCATCTCGCGGCACGCCATCTTTTGCAACAGCCCAAGCCATCAAATGATCTAGCGCTTGAGCAATGCACGCATCGGCAAGCTCAGACAGCGCCGATAAGGTTTCATCGAGGTCAGCTTGCTGCGTGAGATCGCGCCAGATAATGCGCGTCATTTGACGGTTACGAAATACTAGTAGGCGATGAGCTAAATCAGCTTCATCAGCTACATCAATGAGCGAATCATTCAATGCCTGAGTGATATCACCTTCAGACCATTGCGTTGAAAAGTCCGTCTGTAGAATCCAATCGGTATCACGCGCAAAACGCGTCGCTAAAAAGTCAGACCACGCAAACACCTGTTCAAGCTGCGCTTGATCAAACGGCGAGCTTCGATCGCCGAGTGCATCCTGCCAATTTGTGATTGCTTGAGAGGTCATCGCGAATCCTATGAACTGACTTGACTATCAGCTAAAGCGACGCGCATCTCAAGTGATATTCATCGAGTAAGGCTTTATCTCAGGCATAAAAAAACCCGCAGCATAGGCTGCGGGTTTCTTAGCTCACAAAGGAGGCTGATTTACATCATGCCGCCCATGCCACCCATGCCGCCCATGTCGCCACCAGCAGGCATTGCTAGAGCATCGTCTTGTGGCTCATCTGCAACCATACACTCGGTTGTGATCATCAGAGTCGCGATAGACGCTGCATTCTGCAGCGCAGAACGAGTCACTTTAGTTGGATCAAGAATACCCGCCTCAACCATGTCGATGTACTCACCAGTTGCTGCGTTGTAGCCTTGGTTACCTGAAGATTGAACCACAGCGTTAAGTACAACTGATGGCTCATCACCTGAGTTAGCCACGATCTGACGCAAAGGCTCTTCCATTGCACGACGTGCAATCTGGATACCAACGTTTTGATCAGGATTCGCACCTTCCAAGCCAGCAACCGCTGCTTGTGCGCGAACCAATGCAACACCACCACCTGCAACGATACCTTCTTCTACCGCTGCACGCGTTGCGTGCAATGCATCGTCAACACGGTCTTTCTTCTCTTTCATCTCAACTTCGGTCGCAGCACCCACTTTGATTACTGCAACACCGCCAGCCAACTTCGCTAGACGCTCTTGCAACTTCTCACGATCGTAATCAGAGGTAGTTGCTTCGATTTGAGTTTTGATCTGCTCACAACGTGCTTTGATATCACCTTCGGTACCAGCGCCGTCGATAACAGTAGTCTCTTCCTTGTTGATCTGGATGCGCTTAGCGGTACCCAGTTCGTTCAGAGTGACTTTCTCAAGGGTCAAGCCAACTTCTTCAGAGATTACTGTGCCGCCAGTCAATACCGCGATGTCTTGCAACATCGCTTTACGACGATCACCGAAACCAGGTGCTTTAACTGCAGCCACCTTAACGATGCCGCGCATGTTGTTAACAACCAAAGTTGCCAACGCTTCGCCTTCAACATCTTCAGCGATGATCATCAAAGGACGACCGGCTTTCGCTACTGCTTCCAACGCTGGGAGCAAGTCACGGATGTTTGCGATTTTCTTGTCGTGGATAAGAACGAATGGCTCTTCTAAATCAACCATCTGTGCTTCTTGGTTGTTGATGAAGTAAGGCGACAAATAACCACGGTCGAACTGCATACCTTCTACAACGTCCAACTCGTTATCGAGACCTGAACCTTCTTCAACAGTGATAACGCCTTCTTTACCAACACGCTCCATTGCTTCAGCAATGATCTCACCAACGCTCTCATCAGAGTTCGCAGAGATAGTACCTACCTGAGCGATCGCTTTAGTGTCAGAACACGGCACTGACATTGACTTCAAGTGCTCAACTGCAGCAACAACAGCTTTGTCCATGCCGCGCTTAAGATCCATTGGGTTCATGCCAGCAGCAACTGCTTTCATGCCCTCACGAACCATCGCTTGTGCCAGTACGGTAGCGGTAGTTGTACCGTCACCGGCCACGTCGTTGGTTTGAGAAGAAACTTCTTTAACCATCTGTGCGCCCATGTTCTCGAACTTGTCTTTTAGTTCGATCTCTTTCGCTACAGTTACACCGTCTTTAGTAATGGTAGGTGCACCGAACGACTTTTCTAAAACAACGTTACGACCTTTTGGGCCCAGTGTTGCTTTAACCGCGTCAGCCAAAATGTTCACGCCTTTCAGCATGCGCTTACGCGCGTCATCACCAAACTTAACTTCTTTAGCAGCCATTTTTACTTCCTAAATTCTTTTCTTGATTGACTGTGACCGGCATTAGCCTTCGATCACACCCATGATGTCTTCTTCGCGCATGACCAGCACTTCTTCGCCACCGATCTTAACTTCGGTACCTGAGAACTTGCCGAACATAACGATGTCGCCGACTTTCACGTCGAGAGGACGAACCTCACCGCTGTCAGTCACTTTGCCGTTACCAACTGCGATAACTTCGCCTTGAACTGGCTTCTCAGTTGCCGCATCTGGCAGAACGATGCCGCCCGGGCTAGTGGTCTCTTCGGCCTTACGACGGATAACAACGCGGTCGTGCAATGGACGGATATTCATATGCATCAAACTCCTGATGGAAATGACAAAAATCGTGAGCACTACCCATTAGCACTCACATCAATGGAGTGCTAATAGTATGGGCGAAGGTTGAGAAGTCAAGGGCAGCACCCCGAAAAAAAGTTCAGGGTGCGAAATCTGCCTGAAAAATAAACTAATTGATTGAATTAGCTTGGAATTTTAACCACCACGCGACCGCGGACCAGGCCTTCGAGGATCTTTTTGCCCAAATCCGGCAGCTCATCAAAGCCCACTTCTTCGGTCAAGCTATGCAGCAAATCGAGCGGAAGGTGCTTAACGATCAGATCCCAAGCACGCTCACGCTGAGCCATTGGTGCCATCACAGAGTCGATTCCATAAAGGGTTACACCACGCAGAATAAATGGCGCCACTGAGGTAGGCAACGACATGGATTCCGCCAAGCCGCAGGCAGAGACCGCGCCGTGGCGCTTAATTTGGCTAATCACATTGGCCAAGGTGTTACCGCCGGCCACATCGACCGCCCCTGCCCAAAGCTCTTTCGCCAAAGGACGCGCCTTATCAGCAAAATCACCTCGTGCCGCGATATCGCTCGCACCTAATGAGTTCAAGAAGTCCGATTGCTCCGGACGACCAGTTACCGCAACCACCTCGTAACCGAGGTTTGCGAGCAACGCTGTCGCAACAGAGCCCACACCACCTGCCGCACCGGTGACCAAAATCTTACCGTCAGATGGCTTGATGCCATGATCTTGCAGCGCCATCACACATAACGCCGCAGTGTAACCCGCTGTGCCCACCGCCATCGCATCACGCGTGGTCAAACCAGCTGGAAGCTTTACCAGCCAATCACCTGAAACGCGGGCACGACCGGCATAGCCACCATTGTGAGCCTCACCCACACCAAAACCGTTCAGCACCACCTCATCACCTGGTGAGAAATTGACATGGCCTGAGCTCGTCACAGTACCCGAAAAATCAATTCCCGGAATCAACGGGAACTGTCGAATCACCGGCGAAGCACCGGTCAGGGCAAGGCCATCTTTATAATTAAGCGTTGACCACTCAACATCGATGGTGACATCACCATCCATCAAATCGGCATCGGTCAAATTCGTCTTTGCCAAGCTCTGCCCTTCATCGGTTTTTGTTACCTGATAGGCAATGAATGAATCGCTCATGTTTCCCCCTTAGAAACGATCATTAGGGCGATCTTCGCGACGGAACTCACCCTCAATTTCAATGTGCTGATGTGTGTGCGATTGCGCACCTGAGGCCGGTCGCATAACACCACCGCGCAACAGACCTTTAATGATCAACGCGCGACGAATCGGCGTAATCAGCAGCAAAAAGCCGATCGCATCGGTGATAAATCCAGGCAGCAACAGCGCAAAACCGGTAATGGCGAGCGCCATGCCTTCCATCATCTCGATGGCTGGTGCCTCACCCCGCGCCATCATGCCGCGAGCCCGCATCAATACAGAGAACCCCTGCAGACGGACCAAACTTGCACCCAAAATCGCGGTGAAAATCGACAGCAAAATCGTTGGCAGGGCGCCAATCTCGCTACCCACCTCAATCAGCACATAAAGCTCGGCGAGCGGGGCAAAAACAAATAAAAACAACAAAATGGCTAAAGGATTCAAAACCACACCTCAGATCGTTAGCTTGCTAATCTAAACGCAACAGCCATCACAATAACCCTAAGCCCATCATGTCAGAAAAACCGTTAATCGTTTTAACTACCTTGAGTGACACCGAGGATGTCGAGAAGTTCGCCAAAGACTTGGTGGCGAGTGAACTGGCTGCGTGCGTCAATGTCATACCGGGAATACGTTCCTTTTATTGTTGGAAATCAACGATTGAGTCAGCGAAAGAAGTACAATTATTGATCAAAACCACGCAAGCGCTTTATCCGGCGTTACAGACGTGGATAGAAGAACAACACCCTTACGAGGTGCCGGAGATTCTCGCCATTGATGTGGCAGAAGGATTACCGGCCTACTTAGATTGGATCTCAACATGTACAAAAGACTGCTAACGAGCATCTTTGCCTTCTTCGCATTCACTCAGATTGCGATTGCTGAAGAAGACTTCCTCACGCCGGATCAAGCCTTTGCCGTAACGGCTGTGGCGGTATCACCGGAAACAGTGCGTGTAACCTGGGAGATTGCCGACGGCTATTACCTTTACCAATCGAAATTTAAGTTTGGTTCAGATGATGCTGGCGTAACGCTTGGCAATGAATCTCTGCCTGCATCCATCACTAAAGATGACCCAATCTTTGGCAAGGTGGAGATCTATCGCAACAAAGTGAGCATCGATGTACCGATCGAAAGTTTTCCTGCAGACCTTGATAGCTTTAACTTAAAGACGCGCTCACAAGGCTGTGCTGATAAAGGCATCTGCTATCCACCACAAACACGTTCGCTATTAGTTGCTGTCTCACCATCAGCTGACCAACCTCGTGCTATCAAAGCCAGTGCATCACAAGCTGCACCTACTGGTGGTTCAGGTTTTGATCCACTCGCTGAATTAAGCGCACTCGGCAGCTCCTTAGGTCTTAATGCGATGGAGGATGACATCCTCGATCCTGAGCAAGCCTTTGTTGTAAGTGCTGATAGCCCATCAGGCGACTGGCTGAATGTGAACTGGACCATTGCTGAAGGCACCTATCTCTATCAAGACAAAGTTCGTGTCAACATCGAAGGTGATGGCGTTGCCTTAGGTCAATACAGCTGGCCAAAACCTGACATCAAAAAAGATTCTATTAAGCCGGATGGCACCATTGGTGATGTACCGGTTTATCACAATGCGATCGATCTTGAGATTCCACTGATCCGCACCAACACCAACGCCACAGAGTTGACGGTTAAGTTGGGCTATCAAGGCTGTGCTGATCGTGGCATCTGTTATCCACCTCAAAGCAAAACTTTTAAGGTTGCACTTCCTGCTTCTGCAGGTGCAAAAGCACAAGCAGCCGTTAGCTCCATCGGCTGAGCCAACGCAAAGATGTTGTAGTTAACGAACAAGACCAACTCCTCACCGATCTGCAATCAGCATCACCACTGTTTGCGCTCGCGTTAAGTCTTGGCTTTGGTGTGTTGGTTGCGTTCACCGCGTGCATGTACCCAATGATCCCTATCCTGACATCGTTAATCATGGGTCAAGGCGAAAAGATCACACCACTGCGTTCGTTTAACTTATCGCTGGCATATACCCAAGGTATTGCGATCACCTTTGGTGTTCTCGGTGCTGTGATGGCCGTCGTAGGTAAAGAGTTAGGCATTCAAAGTAGTTTGCAGACACCTTGGGTTCTCATACCGTCTGCGATCTTATTCGTTGGCTTAGCGCTGTCGATGTTTGGCTTCTACCAAATCCAAATGCCATCAGCGATTCAGTCTCGACTTAATGATCTGAGTAACAATCAAAAAGGTGGCAGCCTTATCGGCGTTGTCTTAATGGGCGTGCTGTCAGCATTGATCGTTGGTCTTGTGGCGGCCCTGTTCTCTTGGCAGTACTTGCCTTTGCAGCTCAATCGCAAGATTGGACCTTAGGCTTTATCTACCTTTGGGTCTTCGGTACTGGCATGGGCTTACCACTGCTCCTGATGGGCTCAGGCGGTGGCGCATTGTTGCCACGCGCAGGCACTTGGATGGATACAGTGAAAGCCACCGGCGGTGTGATCATGTTGGCACTAGCGGTGAGCTTCCTTGAGCGCCTCAGCCCAACCTATATCGCAACAGAAGTGATCATGTTGATGTGGGGCGCGCTATTGATCGTCACCGCGATTTACATGGGCGCACTCAAAGCGCAAAGCGATGACACCACCGGCTGGGCAAAACTCTTTAAAGGACTCGGTTTATTCATCCTGCTTTATGGTGCCGCGTTTGTGATTGGTGTTGCCGCAGGCAGCAAAGACACGATGCAGCCACTTAAAGGTGTGATCAGTGTCCATGGCGGTACATCCGAAGAGCATGCCGCGTTCACCCGCGTTAAAACCATCGATGAGCTCAACCAGGCAGTTAAGCAAGCCAGCGCTGAAGGCAAATCAGTGATGCTCGATTTTTATGCTGACTGGTGTACTTACTGTAAGACCATGGAGCAAGAAATCTTCCCTGATCCAAAAGTCAAAGCTGCATTGAGCAACTTTGTATTACTTCAGGCTGACATCACTCGTATGGATGACAACGACAAAGCACTAACCGAACATCTCAATATGCCGGCGCCACCTGCTTTATACTTCTGGAATAGCAAAGGTGAAGAACGTCGTGACCTACGACTGATCGGCAACCTAACCGCAGAACAACTAGTAAAGAGAATCTCTCAGGTAAATTAATGAAACCACGTCAATTTATAGCCATTGCAGTATCCGGCTTATTGATTGGCGCTGGCGTTGGAGCCGGCCTCAAATATCTGGATCGAGTTAACGAAAAAGAAATCGCTAGCAAGCTACCCGCACCCAAGCGTGAATAAGCCACCTACCCGCTTTCAACTACATCGACACAACTGGCGAAATACGTCACAGCACTGAGTGGGCTGACAACATTATCGTGCTTAATTTCTGGGCCACATGGTGTCCGCCATGTCGCAAAGAAATGCCGCTGTTTGTCGAGTTACAAGAGAAATACGAAAAAGAAAATGTGAAGTTTGTTGGCATCGCGATTGACGAAGAAGAAGCCGTTAAACAATTTGGCGAGACCTATGGACTTAACTATCCCTCTCTCGTCGGCGACATCACCGCAACCACCTTATCTCTCGACTTAGGTAATCGTTATCAAGCACTTCCATTCACGGTGATCGCTGAACCTGACGGAAAGATCGTTCTACGCCACATGGGTGAGATAACGCGCGAACAACTTGAGCCAAAGATTAAAGCCACGATTGAAAATAATCGTCGTACTTTGGAAATGCCAAAGCGTATTTAAAACGACATCACATAGGCATCAAATAACAGCTTGATGCCGACCAATAAGGTCAGCACCTCAAACGCAATCTTGATGCCGCGATTACCTGCTGCGATTGCCCAATGCGCGCCCAAATAGCCACCCATAACCGAACCGAGTAACAAAGCAGGCAACCAATCCCAACGGATATCGCCCATCATGCCAAGGGTTAGCGCACCGGTGCCATTCCAAAACAATCCAACCAATACCAGGGTGTACGCCACCGCTTGTTTATAGTCCGCGCCAAACCAACGAACTAACCACAAGGTGACAAATAAGCCGGTACCTGAGGTCAATGAGCCATTCAGGAATCCGATCAGAAATAAACCTACACCACCGATTAACAAGCCCAATCCTTCACGATGGTTTGGCTGCGCCGTTTGACCCAATGATTTTTTGAAGAAGGAATAGATCGCTAATCCAATCGTTAGAACTCCTAATAAGAATCGTGCCCAAACATCCGGCACTTGAAGAATAACCGCCGCACCAATAACCACACCGGGCAAGCCTGTTGCCAATATGAACAAAACAAAGCGACGCTCTAGCGCACCCTCTTTAAGATGACGCAATGTCGCACCAACACCCAAAGCCACTGTCGCCACTTTATGCGTCGCTAACGCGGTACCGAAGGCAAGCCCCAGGAACAGTAAGATAGGTAGCTGCAACAGACCCGCACCACCTCCAGCAAGCGCCGAGAAGGTGTTGGCAATTAACGAAGCAATAAAAAGAATGAGATGCTCAAGCACGAGCGAATTATGCAAATACTGCTGCTTGCAGCATTTTCCAATCGTCTTCCCAAGAATCGACGGTTAGCGTTTTAAACCCTGAGCGTTGGAAGAGATGAAGGCGACCATCAACATACGCAGCCAATAAGCTTGCAGCAGCTTCGGCATTCACACGCAATTCACAATCATTGCGCATCGCTGCTTCACGCAAGATCTGACGCAATTGAAGTTCTAAGCGTTCAAAAATTGAGCCACACGCTCAAGCAATCGCTCACGCTCACCTACCAAGACATCACCAAGTAAGACACGCGTGATGCCCGCATTGTTATCTGCGAAAGCTAAAACTAGGTAGAGCACCTTGGCACAACGTGAGACCGTATTTTTTTCATCTTCAAGAATACGATTCACACGCGCAAAGACTTCTTCTTCTGCAAAGACGATCAGGCCCTCAAACATGCGCGCCTTACTCGCAAAGTGACGATACAGCGCCGCTTCAGACACACCCACTGCACGCGCCAAACCTGCCGTGGTGATGCGATCACCCGGATTCGTCTCTAACTCTTTCGCAAGCGTTTCGAGAATCAAGTTTTTGCGCGAAGGACGTGGCATAACTTAGTGAATCAGCGTACCGATACCTGCATCTGTAAACAGCTCAACCATTACCGCATGTGGCACACGGCCATCGATAATGTGCGCAGACTTAACACCGCCTTTAACCGAATCTAATGCACAAGCAATCTTCGGCAACATACCGCCATGAATGGTGCCATCTGCAATCAAGGCATCCACATCAGTAGTCGTAAGACCGGTTAGCAACTTACCTTCTTTATCGAGCAAGCCTTGGATGTTAGTTAACAGAATTAACTTTTCTGCTTTCAACACCTCAGCCACCTTACCGGCAACCAAGTCAGCGTTGATGTTGTACGAATGACCATCAGCGCCCACACCAATGGGCGCAATCACAGGAATAAAGTCACCCTGAACCAACATATCGACCACCGAGGCATCAATGCTTTGTACCTCACCGACATGACCGATATCGATAATCTCTGAAGGAGTGTTTTCCGCCTCTGCAGATTTCAATATCAGCTTCTTGGCGCGGATCAGATCACCGTCTTTTCCCGTCAAACCGACCGCACGACCACCATGACGATTAATCAAGTTAACGATCTCTTTATTCACCGAGCCGCCTAACACCATCTCAACCACATCCATGGTTTCAGTATCAGTAACACGCATGCCCTGAATGAACTCGCTCTGTTTACCTAAACGTTTCAGCAGGTCACCAATTTGCGGACCACCGCCATGCACAATCACTGGATTGATACCGACGGTTTTCATCATCACGATGTCACGCGCGAAACCGGCTTTAAGTGATTCATCTTCCATCGCATTGCCGCCGTACTTAATGACGATAGTGCGACCACTAAACCGCTGAATGTATGGCAACGCCTCGGATAAAACGAGGGCTACGTTACCGGCAGCTTTTGCATCTAAACGCATGTGTATTCTCTCTTTGTTTATTGACGACCCGAGTGACCAAAACCACCCGCGCCACGCTCGCTCTCATCAAACGAATCAACTACTTCAAACTCTGCACGCACCACTGGCATCAACATCAGCTGTGCAATGCGCTCACCTACCTCAACGCGGAAGTTCTCTTGGCCACGGTTCCAACAAGACACAAACAACTGACCTTGATAATCCGAATCGATCAAACCGACCAAGTTACCCAACACAATGCCGTGCTTATGACCCAAACCAGAGCGCGGCAAAATCACTGCCGCTAAGTCTGGATCACCGATATGAATCGCGATACCGGTCGGAATCAGTTCAGTTTTACCTGGCGCTAAATCCAATGGCGCATCAAGCATCGCACGCAAATCCATTCCCGCTGAACCATCAGTGGCGTAAGCAGGTAATGGAAACTCGTTACCAATTCGAGGATCAAGAACTTTGAGTTGTAGTTTTTGCATGGTAGTGCTCTTCAATTAATGTCATCAGTTGTTTAGCTAGCTCGCGCTTTGGCTGTTGCGGTAATTGTGTTTGACCTTCTGGCCAGATCACCAACAACGCATTGTCTTCAGTATCAAAACCTTGTTGATCGCCGACCCAATTGGCCGCAATCATATCGAGCTGCTTATCGTTTAGTTTGTCAGTGGCGTATTGCTCAAGATCATTTGTCTCTGCAGCAAAGCCCACACAGAAAGGTCGCTGCGCATTGGCTGCAACCTCTCGCAAAATATCCGGATTCTTAACCAAGTTCACGGTTAGGGTGTCTTCAGTCTTTTTAATCTTTTTATCCGCGACATATTCAGCACGGTAATCCGCTACAGCCGCTGCTGCGATGAAGATATCCACACCATCGAGTTGATTCATCACCGCGCCATACATCTCATCAGCCGAGCTCACGTCTGTAAGAGCACAACCTTCCGGTGCCTCAAGACTGACAGGACCCGATATCAACATAACCTCTGCTCCAGCAAGGCGTGCCGCATTTGCCAAGGCATAACCCATCTTGCCCGAGCTACGATTACTCAGATAACGCACCGCATCAATCGGCTCTCGTGTTGGGCCTGTGGTAATCATCACGCGTTTACCCGACAAAGGCCCAAGCTCAAATAATTGTCCCGCCGCAGCAAGAATCTCCGCTGGCTCATCCATGCGTCCAGGGCCCACATCACCACACGCTTGTTCACCAACCGCAGGACCAATTAGCTTGACGCCTTGAGCGGTTAATTTATTTTGATTTTCTTGTGTCGCTGGATGCGCCCACATCTTTTCGTTCATCGCAGGCGCAATCAACACCGGCGCTTGAGTTGCCAAACTAATCGTTAGCAACAAATTATCAGCCGCACCCATCGCAAGCTTTGCCATGAAGTCAGCCGTGGCAGGTGCAATCACCATCGCATCAGCCCAACGCGCCAATTCGATATGTCCCATTGCCGCTTCTGCGTCCGCATCAAACAGCAGATCACGCACAGGACGCCCCGTGATGGCTTGCATTGTCATCGCACCGATAAATTCATGTGCCGATGGCGTCATTACCACTTGCACCAATGCACCCTGCTTAACCAACAGGCGAGCGAGTTCCGCTGCTTTATACGCAGCCACTCCGGCCGTTATGCCGAGCACTATTTGACGACCTCTGAGTTGATAGTGTTCGCTAACTATTGCATTCACGCAGCTAGTGTATCCGATTCGCTCAGTTTGTAGAGGAAATCCACTGTGAGTATCAAAGACTGGCCGAGCCAAGAAAGACCGCGTGAACGGTTAATCAAGCAAGGCCCTAAATCACTAAGCGACGCTGAACTGTTAGCCATCTTTTTACGCACCGGCACACGCAACATCAGCGCGGTCGATCTTGCTCGCCAGCTACTTCAACAGTTCGGTAGCTTGTCACATCTACTCAAAGCCTCTCATTAAGACTTTTGTGAGGATATGGGCATGGGTGAAGCGAAATATACTCAACTGCAAGCGGTGATGGAGATGTCGCGTCGTGTCCACGCTGACGGGCTATCACAGGGCCAAACCATCACCAAAGCAGCTGATGCTGCGAACTTTCTGATGGCCGAACTCGGTGATCGCCCTGCTGAGGTCTTCGGTGCTTTGTTTCTGGACACCAAGCACCACATTTTGGCCTTCGAAGAGCTCTTTCACGGCACCATCGATCACACCTCGGTTCACCCACGCGAGCTCATCCGTCGCGTGATGCACCACAATGCCGCCCGAATCATCTTGGCGCATAACCATCCTTCAGGTGATACTACGCCCAGTCAGGCCGATATCGAACTGACCAAATCGCTGAAAAATGCGCTCGACATGCTCGATGTGAAGCTGCTCGACCACTTGGTCGTGGGGAAAAATGCATTTTGCTCGCTTGCCGAGCGTGGATTTATCTAAATTTCACGCTTTTTCTTGCTCGACATAGGACCTTCTGCTATAAATACGCGCCTTTCTGCACGGGCACAGGCTCGGGCTGTATTGTTAATCGGTTTAAAATTGAGGCTTTAACCATGTCAAAAGTCTGCCAAGTAACAGGCAAGCGACCAGTGAGCGGTAACAACGTTTCTCACTCACACCGTAAAACGCGTCGTCGTTTCCTGCCAAACTTACACTTCCATCGTTTTTGGTCGGAAGCTGAGCAAAAATTCGTTCGTCTGCGTGTTTCTACCGCAGGTATGCGCATCATTGATAAGAAGGGTCTAGACACCGTTCTTGAAGAATTGCGCGCACGTGGCGAAAAGGTATAAGGAGTAGATCATGGCTAAAGCTGTACGTGAAAAGATTCGTCTGAACTCAAGCGCTGGTACTGGTCACTTCTACACCACTACTAAGAACAAGCGCACCATGACTGGCAAGATGGAGATCAAAAAGTTTGATCCTGTTGTTCGCCAACACGTCATGTACAAAGAGGCAAAAATTAAGTAAGCCTCTCTGTTCAGAGCCTCATAAAGAAAAACCCGCTTCGGCGGGTTTTCTTTTGCCTACGAACTGGCATTACCATGCGCTATGCCTGAATTACCTGAAGTCGAAACCAGCCGCCGCGGCATTGCCCCACACATCACCGGTCAAGTGATCACCGGCAGCGTTGCGCGTGCGCCAAAGCTGCGCTGGCCTATCCCAAAGCTGGAGTTTCTCAAAGGTCAGACGATTCATGAGGTCAGTCGTCGTGCTAAATACCTACTGATTCGTTGTGACACCGGCACCCTGATACTGCACCTCGGCATGTCAGGTAGCTTGCGTGTTTTACCAAGCAATACTCCTGCAGCAAAACATGATCATTTCGAACTGGTCATGGGGGATATCGCCCTGCGCCTACGCGATCCACGTAAGTTTGGCGCGGTGCTTTGGACCACAGAGGATCCGGCCTCACACAGCCTGATAAGCCATCTTGGACCAGAACCCTTAAATCCTGAATTCACCGCTGACTATCTGTTCAAACAGACACAAAAACGCACCGCGGCGATCAAGCAGGTCATCATGGATAACAAGGTGGTGGTTGGGGTTGGCAACATCTACGCCACCGAATCGCTATTTCTCTCAGGCATCCATCCAGCACGTGCGGCCAAGCGCATCAGCAAAGCGCGAATCGAAGAGCTGCACAGACATATCGTCGAAATCCTGCGATATGCGATCAAGCGCGGCGGCACCACCTTGCGAGACTTCCAGCAGCAAGATGGCTCGCCGGGCTATTTTCAGCAAGAGCTTTGGGTCTATGGACGCAGCGGCGAAGAGTGCAAATCCTGCGGCAGCACCCTAAAACACAAGCTTTTGGGACAGCGTACGAGCGCCTACTGTCCTCAGTGCCAGCGTTAAGACAAAGCGTTATTAATATCCTGCATAAAAATTAGTTAGTCGCAGCCACAACCACGCCCTCTCTACAATCACCCAATATAAATAGAGCGGTAACCATATCGCCAATACATTCACTAAAGGAGAAATCAATGTCGTACCTAAAAATGGCATTAGCAGGCGCAGTGTTAGTTAGCGGCCTTGCTCAAGCTGCCGGCAATCCAAACGCCGGACGTGTGAAATCTGAAGCTTGTCTCGGATGCCATGCAGTATCTAGCTACAACAACGTCTACCCAACTTACCATGTGCCTCGCATAGCAGGTCAAAACGCGGACTATATTGTTGCAGCGCTTCAAGCCTACCGCGATGGCCAGCGCAAACACGCCACCATGAACATTCAAGCTCAAAGCATGAGTGATGAAGATATGGCGGATATCGGTGCGTTCTGGCAGGCACAAGGTCAATAAGGGGTTCGACATGAAAAAGATTCTTACACTATGTGCACTCACTGTTTTGAGCGCGAGCGTTTCAGCAGGCGGCAATGCTTCTGCAGGTAAAGACAAAGCGGCAGCTTGTGCAGGTTGTCACGGTGTTGATGGTGTTGCGACAGCACCCATGAAACCCAAACCTAGGTGGCCAACATGAGGACTATCTTTACCACTCACTGAAATCATACAAAGATGGCTCACGTCAGAACGCGATCATGCAAGGCATGGCAGCGGCACTCTCTGATCAAGATATGAAAGACATCGCTGCTTTCTATGCTTCACAGAAAGGTAAGTTAACTGATGGTACGCTAAAGCCTTAATGCTAAGCACTTAAAGATAACGCCGCTCCTTGATATTTATCAGGGCGGCGTTTTTTATTGCTCAGCTTTTACTGCAACAGCTGCGCCTATCCCTCGCGGATCAGACGCCACAGAGACTTTATTCGCAACCTTGTCCCACGCAATCGCTTGCATGTTTGCCGTAGTTATCATCCACCGGCTTTAACTGATGCCCCATCGCCGATAACGCCTCGAGCGTCTGCTCACTCAATGCATCCGGTTCATACTGCAAACTATCAGGCAGGTACTGATGATGAAAACGCGCACGCCCAACCCACTGCTCTACCGGCGCACCTTGCATTGCTTGTAAGGCACCTATCATCACCATACTGATAATCCGCGAGCCACCTGGCGTACCCAAAATCGCCACACGCTTATCGTTTTCAATAAAGGTTGGCGTCATACTTGAAAGCATGCGTTTACCTGGCGCAATCGCATTCTGCTGATTACCAACCAAACCATACGCATTCGGCACACCTGGCTTAATGGAAAAATCATCCATCTCATCATTCAGCACCACACCCGTACCCGGGACGACATAACAGGCACCGAAGGGATAGTTAACACTCATCGTTGCAGCAACGCGATTACCTTCGCGATCGATGATCGAGAAATGACTGGTATCCATGCCTTCTTTTATTTTGATCTGCGGTAAATCCTGACTCACGCTCGCCATCTGCAGATCAATATCTTTCGCAAGCTGCTTGGCATACTCAACACTGGTGAGCTGCTTAACTGGCACATCCACCTGATCGCTATCACCAAGATAGAGCGCACGATCTTTGTATGCTCGACGCATGAGCTCAGTGAGCAGATGGACTCTTTGAGCAGAATCGAGTTGATCCCAATTAAATTGCGCAAGCATGTTAAAGATTTGCGCGAGCACCACTCCACCTGATGACGGTAATGCTGCAGTAGTGAATTGATAATCATTAAAGTTAAAGGTGATTGGATCACGCTCTACGATGTCGTACCTAGCCAGATCCTCAAGCGTCCAAATACCACCGTACTTTTGCACACCGGCAACTAAACGTTGCGCAAAGCTCACCTTGATAAAAGCCTTGCTCACCCTGCTCAGCGAAAAGCTTTAAGGTGTTGGCTAAATCAGGTTGCTTAAGCAGATAACCTTTTGGTGGCACTTCACCGTTTAACAAGAACTGTTGCGTTGCAGCAGGTGACTTCAATAACGCTTGCTGACGAAAACCGGCGTAACGACGATACATATCATCAACAGAAAAACCTTCATCAGCCAAACGAATCGCTGGCGCCAAGGTAACCGCTAGCGGTAAGCGCCCATAGGTCTTTGCGATATGCGCGAGGGCTTTTGGCGTCCCTGGAATGCCTGCCGCAAGCGGACCATCAATACTTGCCGCAGGTAACGGATTACCACGGCGATCGAGATACATATCGCGATGCGCTTTTAACGGTGCGACTTCACGTCCATCGACCATGACCTGCTTGCCGGTCTTTGCCTCATGCAACAACCAGAAGCCACCACCGCCTAAGCCTGATCCATACGGCTCAACAACGCCAAGCACCGCACTGACTGCAACGGCCGCATCAAACGCATTACCGCCTGACTGAAGTACCGCAATACCGGCTGCAGTCGCTAAAGGATGCGCACTCGCAACGGCATCAGCATCGGGTTTATTTGCTGCATGTGGTGACGCAATCCAAAAACACAAAAGGCCCCAGAGAGGAGCCTTTCGTAACAATTGAGAAAAGGCTGTCATTTAGCCTGCCGCAGTAATGCGCTCATATTTCGCCATGAGCTCTTCCTGCGTTTCTTCGTGGTTAGGGTCTAGCGGGATACAGTCAACCGGACAGACCTCAACACACTGAGAGGTTTCATAGTGACCTACACACTCAGTACACAAATCAGGATCGATCTCGTAGATTTCATCACCCTGATAGATAGCACCATTTGGGCATTCTGGCTCACACACATCACAGTTAATGCATTCGTCAGTAATCATTAAAGACATGAGTTACTCCTAAAACTTTTACAACTTAGTCTTCGCGAGGCAGCAAGCGTATTGCTTTCAATGCCGCGTTAACTTCTGGATGAACAAATTCTGACACATCACCACCCAATCGTGCGATTTCACGCACTAAGGTCGATGAAATAAACGCGAACTGTTCAGACGGTGTCAAAAACATAGTTTCGACATCCGGGGCTAAACGACGGTTCATACCTGCCAGCTGAAATTCATATTCGAAGTCCGAGACCGCACGTAAACCCCGTAGCAACACTGTAGCTTTTTGATCTCGGCAGAAGTTCACCAAGAGACCTTCAAAAGGCACGACCTCGACATTCTCGAACTCGCTAACAGCAACCTTCGCCAAAGCCACTCGCTGATCAAAATCACACACGGTTTTCTTTGCCGTATCGCGAGCAACCGCCAAGATCACCTTGCCGAACAGACGCGAAGCACGCGCCACCAGGTCGGTATGACCATTAGTGATCGGATCAAAGGTTCCAGGATAAACAGCAATGTGCTTCACAAAGAATCACCCAAACGTTATTCAGCGCGCGATTCTACCTTGTCTGAGCGCGCTCAACCATTGAGTTTAATCAAACGAAATGACGCCTGTCCGGCGTCACCTTCACGGTGAATTGCCCAGTTTTCAGGCATATCAGGCCAATCATGTGCACTATCTTGCTCGAGATAGACCCAAGCTTGCGGGCTCAGCAACGCCTTTTCTTCAATGTTTGGATAGCTTTTCCAAGAAGACCATCTGCAAACGGCGGATCAAGAAACACCACATCAAACGCGGATTCAGCCTGACTCAAAAAACGCTCTGCAGCCGCATTCACGACACTGGCTTTGCTTTGGCAATTCAGTAGCTCGATATTTTCACGCATCTGATCAGCGACATTACGCGCCTTCTCAACAAAGGTGACGTGAGCTGCACCGCGAGAAAGCGCCTCAAAACCAAGCGCGCCACTTCCCGCATAAAGATCGAGCGCTTTCGCACCGGCAAGCTCGCCCTGCAACCAGTTAAACAAGGTCTCACGCACACGATCAGCCGTCGGCCTTAATCCTTTAGCATCAGGGAAGTGCAGTCGGCGACTGCTAAACTCACCCCCAGTGATACGTAACTGGTTACGTTGTCGAGCCACGCCTTAGCCACCAACAACCACAGTCGATAAATTCTCAACCTTCACACGTCGATTAAAAGCATCTTTCACTTCATCTGATGTGACTTCATTTACCAATTGCGGCAAACGCTCTAGCCAATCGATTGGCATATCGTAAAAACCAATCATGCTGATGTAACCGACCATTTTGCTGTTATTAGCAATCTGCATAGGAAAGCCAAACACGATGTTTTGCTTTGCGTCTTTGAGCAACTCTTCAGTCAAGGATTCATTCGCAAATGTCGCCAAGGTCTGCTTCATCACATCAGCAGCTTCTTTGACTTGCGTATTCTTTGTTTGTGCCACCATCACAAAAGGGCCAGGCTGACGTGAGGTACTGAAATAGCTATAGACACTGTAAGACAACCCGCGCTTGTTACGCACCTCTTCGCCAAGCAATGAAACAAGCGAGCCGCCACCTAACACCTGGTTTCCAACATACAAGGGAATGTAATCAGGATCATGTCGCGACATACCCAACATACCGAGATAGACATGCGACTGAGATGAGTCGTAATCAATCTTTTTATCCACTGGCTTTATCTGTGTTGGCATCGCAATCAAAGATGCTTTCTCACCTTGCGGTAGATCACGCGTCACTTGATTGGCGATCTGTTCTGCTTGCTCACGTGTTTGCGCACCCACAATAGAGATCACGGCATTTTTAGCAACGTAATATTTTTTGTGGAAGGCTTTAATCGCATCGAGATTTATCTTATCTACTGATGCTTTTGTGCCTTCAGTCGGCACCCCATAAGGATGACCTGCAAACAAGGTCGCATAGAACTCACGACTCGCAATATCACTGGGCGACTGCTCTTGCTGACGCAACACTGCATGCATCTGATCACGAATTCGCTCGATCGCATCTTGATCAAAGCGAGGCTTGGCTAACGCTTCTGATAAGCGCGTTAAACCAACCGACAACACATCAGGCTCAGTCAGTGATCGCAAGGTCAGCCATGCCATATCACGTAAAGAGTCGTTACCAATCTGAATGCCGCGGCTTTCGATATTTTCAGCAAAGGCCGCTGCATCAAGCTCACCCAGCACCTTCAGTTAGCAGCGCATTGGTAAAGGTAGCTAAACCCGGAAGATCGCCATCACGCGCACCACCCGCATCAAACACCACGCGCACATCCACCATTGGCAAACTATCCGCTGGCACAAACATTACCTTGGCACCCGTTTCACTGGTCCAGGTTTGAATTTTAGGCACCGCCAACGCATTTACTGAGAAAGCAAAACCGATAATGCAAAAAGAGTGATTAGCTTTTTCATTGCTGCGCTCCTGTTTGCTCTGGATCAAGGCGTGCAATGGTTAAGTTCTTCTCGACCAGATACTTCTTAGCCACCGCTTGAACTTGCTCAGGCGTCACCTTCTTCAGATTCTCGATCTCGACATTCACCAAGCGCCAATCCAAGCCAATCGAATCTAAGCTGCCCAATTCCATCGCTTGTGACATAAACGAATCCGCAGCAAAAACTTTTTGAGCCACCGCTTGAGTGACAACACGCTTAAGCTCATCACTTGAGATGGGTGCATCATGCAAACGCTTTACTTGCTCAAGCAAAGCTTGCTCGATCTGATCAAGATTGACGTCCTCGTTTGGCACGCCATCCATCAAAAACAAACTCGGCAGACGCGAATAAGCATCGTAAGACGCACCTGCAGACGCAGCGAGCTTTTGCTCACGCACCATCTCGCTAGTAAGACGCGCGCTATCACCGCCATCCAAAATGCTTGATAACACCGCGAGCGCATACGGCTCCCATTCTTCTGCGCCACTGCCAATCACTGGCACCTTGTAACCCATCAACAGGTAAGGCTGTTTGGCAGGCACAGACACATTCACACGCGTTAAACCGCGCTGAGGTGGCTCGGGCGTTTCCTTAAGTTGAGGTACATCACCACGCGGAATCGAACCGAAATATTTTTTCGCCATCGCAACAACATCAGCACCTTCAACATCACCAACAACAACCAAGGTTGCATTGTTTGGCTGATACCACATGTCATACCAACGCTTGAGATCCTCAACCTTCATTTGATCAAGATCGTTCATCCAGCCAATCACTGGGTTTTGATAAGACGATGCACGATAGGCCGTCGACATTAACTGCTCGTACAACAAGCCTGTTGGCTTATCGTCAGTACGCAGACGACGCTCCTCTTTCACAACCTCAAGCTCACGCACAAACTCATCGTTATTAAGCGTCATATTGCGCATGCGATCTGCTTCGAGCTCGAGCGCTTTATCCAGATGCTCAACGGCCAGTGTTTCAAAGTAAGCGGTGTAATCACGACTTGTGAACGCATTCTCACTGCCGCCAAGGGCAGAGATTGTGCGCGAGAACTCACCTGGCTCGGTGTTTTTGGTGCCACGGAACATCATGTGTTCAAGCACATGTGACAAGCCGGTTGAACCTGGCTCTTCATAACTCCCGCCGATGCGATACCACACCATCGATACCGCGATCGGTGCACGTGCATCACGTTTCACCAACACTTTCATGCCGTTATATAACGTTGCCTCGGTCACATTTGCTTGTGCAGTGCCTAAAAACGTAAACGCTAGCACTAAACTGGTAAAATATGGGAAATCAAACCTCCTTTCTCTGCGATATCCCGTATCGGACAGCGACGCCCTAGGGTAGCGATGATAGGATGCGCTCAACAAAAGCACTCCCGCATCGACTGCAATCTCAGCATTCTTTCGGAACCCCATGAGTGACGCAACTGATTAGAGGAATTGTTGACGTAAACAGTTCCCAACTCGGAACCCCCATGTTTGGATTTGGTAAGAAAAAACAGAACGAACCGAGCGCTGAACAAGACACCGCACAACCCGGCTTCTTCGAGCGACTCAAGCACGGACTGGCTCGCAGCCGCAGCACTTTCAGCGATGGACTGGCTGATCTGGTGCTCGGCAAAAAGAAGATCGACGACGATCTACTCGAAGAGCTCGAAACCTTACTACTAACTGCTGACGTGGGTGTCGACACCACACAGCGCATCATCAACGACCTCACCGATCGCGTAAAACGCAAAACACTCTCAGATCCTGCCGCACTGAGCGAGGTTCTCCAAGCGCAGCTAGTAGAGATTCTTAAGCAATGCGAATGCCCCGTGGTCGAGCCTCAGCCAGGTAAGCCTCAGGTCATTTTGATGGTTGGCATTAATGGCGCCGGCAAAACCACCACCATTGGTAAGCTGGCCAAAAAACTGCAAAACGACGGCCAGAAAGTCATGCTAGCCGCGGGTGATACCTTCCGCGCGGCCGCAGTTGAGCAACTTCAGACCTGGGGTGAGCGCAATAACATTCCGGTTATCGCACAGGCGACAGGAGCCGATTCCGCCTCGGTAATTTTTGATGCCTTACAAGCGGCTCAAGCTCGCGGCATGGATGTACTGATCGCCGATACCGCAGGTCGTCTTCATACCAAAGACAACCTAATGGATGAGCTCTCAAAGATTGCGCGCGTGATGAAGAAGCTCGATGAAGATGCCCCTCACGAAGTAATGCTCGTCGTTGATGCGGGCACGGGCCAAAACGCGGTCAACCAAGCCGAACAGTTTTTCAAAGCCGTAGGCCTTACCGGCATTACCTTGAGCAAGCTCGATGGCACAGCGAAAGGTGGCATCGTGTTTGCGATCGCTGAACGCGTTGGCGTGCCGATTCGCTTCATTGGTGTTGGTGAAGGTATTGATGACCTTCGTCCTTTCGATGCAGAAGAGTTTGTTAAAGCCTTGTTTGAAAAATAAGTATGATCCTTTTCGACAACGTTGCTAAGCGCTATGCCACAGGACAAGAAGGTCTGAGCGATACCAGCTTCTTTATCGACACTGGGAAAATGGCATTCCTCACCGGCCACTCAGGCGCGGGTAAAAGCACTCTGCTTCGTTTGATTGGTTGCTTAGAGCGTCCAACACGCGGGCAAGTCTGGGTAAACGATCGCAACCTGAATAAGCTCAGCAATAGTCAGATACCTTATCACCGTCGCGATGTCGGCATGATCTTCCAAGATCACCGCCTGCTGCACGATCGCACCGTATTCGACAATGTCGCTTTACCCTTAGTCGTTGCTGGCGCTAGCCCTAATGAAATCAAGCGCCGTGTCAGTGCAGCCTTAGACAAGGTAGGTCTTCTGCACAAAGAACGCAGCATGCCCTTAACCCTCTCCGGCGGTGAGCAACAACGCGTGGGTATCGCTCGCGCTGTGTTGAGTAAGCCAAAGGTACTACTTGCCGACGAGCCAACAGGCAACCTGGACCCTGAACTCTCCAAAGAAATCATGGAGCTGTTCATGGAATTCAATCGAGTGGGCGTGACATTACTTATCGCAACGCACGACATCGCACTCATCCTCAGCATGTCGCAACGCATCATCAAACTCGACAAAGGCCGCATCGTGGCAGATGGTTGGGCACGCAAATGAAGTCAGCCAAGCGCAACGAGAAATCGAACTTCATCAGCATCTGGGCGCTGCGCCATGCGCAAACAGCGGTCACTGCGCTCGGTCGTTTACTGTTAAATCCACTGAGCAACGTCATGACCCTAGCGGTTATTGCGATTGCGATTGCACTCCCTACCACTCTGTACGTAATGATCGATAACGTGCGCGGCTTATCGGATGAATGGCAAGGCGCATCGAGTATTTCTCTATTCCTTAAAAACCGATATCGATGACACTCAAGCCAAAGAGATAGAGCAACGCGTGGCCGCCTTCGATAGTGTGGCCAACACGCAACTGATCACCAAGGCACAGGCACTGGAAGAGTTCAAAGAGCGCTCAGGCTTTGGCGCCGCCCTAGATCTACTCAAAGACAACCCGCTTCCCAACGTGATCGTGATCACCCCCAATGAGGCGAGCAGCACACCGATGGCTGCCAAGCAGCTACTCAGTCAACTAAAGACATTTCGAGAGGTCGATTCCGCTCAGCTTGATTTAGAATGGGTACAACGCCTCGAAGCGATCACTGATTTGTTTATCCGCGGTGTACTCGTTCTTGCCGCATTGTTAGGTGCTGGCGTATTGCTCATTGTGGGCAACACCATCCGTCTTGAGGTACAGCACCGTCACAGCGAGATTGAGATCATGAAACTGGTTGGCGCGACCGACCGCTTCATTCGTCGACCTTTCCTCTATGAGGGGCTCTGGTACGGCCTTCTCGGTGGCATTACCGCACTGATCATGAGTATCATTGCCTTGTGGCTGCTGTCTGGCCCGGTGGAGCAGATCAGCGGTCTCTACAACAGCAATTTCGCCCTCGACTGGCTCTCTGGTGAGGCATTTTTACTGGTTTTCTTTGGCAGCCCACTGCTTGGGCTTGGTGGCGCCTTACTCGCCCTGACTCGCCATCTCCGGATGATCCAGCCTGACTAGGAAAATTACCGAAAAACCTTAACTTATGGAACTTTTTGACGACTTGGCACTCATATGCCGAGAGTGCTAATCTATAGCCATGAAAGAAGGAAATAACACCATGACAACTGCTCTAGCAATGCCGCAAACCCTGCCAACAGGCAGTATGGAAGCGTACGTAAGTGCTGCGTTCCAATTGCCCATGCTGACAGCCGAGCGCGAGCGCGAGCTTGCCCTGCAATTGCGTGATGAACAAAACCTCGAAGCTGCGCGCGAACTGGTTATGTCTCACCTTCGTTTTGTCGTGCGTATCGCTCGTGGTTACAGTGGTTATGGCCTATCTCAAAACGACTTAGTTCAAGAAGGCACTGTGGGTCTGATGAAAGCGGTTCGCCGTTTCGATCCTGACATGGGCGTACGCCTTGTGTCATTCGCGGTACATTGGATTAAAGCCGAGATGCACGAGTTCATTATTCGCAACTGGCGCATCGTTAAAGTGGCAACAACCAAAGCTCAACGTAAATTGTTCTTCAACTTACGTAGCTCTAAAAAGCGTTTGGGCTGGTTCTCTCAAGAAGAGATCGAAGGTGTTGCGCAAGACTTAGGCGTTAAACCAGAAACCGTTGTCGAAATGGAAGCTCGAATGAGCAACCATGATGTTGCGTTTGAAGCACCAGATGACGATGAAGAAGCAGCAAGCTTTGCACCTGCTGCCTACCTCACCGACATGCGTCATGAGCCTGCAGCACAAATTGAAGCTGAAGATACTGAACAGCAGCAACAAACAGCCCTAGCCAATGCTATTGCTGAGTTAGACGAGCGTAGCCGTGACATCCTGGAGCGTCGCTGGCTGACTGATAACAAGGAAACCTTGCATGACCTTGCGGATGAATATGGCGTCTCAGCTGAGCGCATCCGCCAGATCGAGAATGCAGCGATGAAGAAGCTACGTACTGCGCTGGCAGCCTAATCGCTTCGACAAAAACAAAGGAACCGGCGCAAGCCGGTTTTTTTATGTCCAAAATCTCAGCAAGTTGAAAAATTCCACTCAACTTTATTATCAGCAGAATAGTCACTAACCCAAAGCTTAAAAACCAAACGGGAAAACTCAGGATCATCAAACTGAATCACAAGCGTATTTTCACGTATCAAACGACCACCTTCTTCTGAGACACAAAAGCTATATTGATCGCCCTCTCGAATCGCTGCATACGCATCATTCAATTGATCTAGTCGTGATTGATACTGACTGTAGAGTGCATCACCATGCACGTTAGTAAAGACTTCATTTGTTGCTTCAGCCAATTCATCATTAGAAAACTCACGCAAATAATCTAGCTGTACACATTCAACACCCTGTTCATCGCGAAAATAGGCCGCGTTATACAACTTAATAAAACCCCAATAACACGCACGCGCCTCAGCGACTAATGAAGATGACGTCATGGTTGCCGCATGCGCCCCCGGTAATGACAAGAAAAACCCAAGAAACAAAAAACAGCTTTTCATAAGATCACTTCTTAAAGGCCAATGTGACTTCACCAATCGTAAAGCCAAACTTTTTTACCGTTGCTTTGTTGATCAACACATCATCCGGCTGTAAAAAAATCCAATCATCAAACGTCAGATCAATAGTTGAACCGTCGTAAGGCGCACGCAAAACATAAGACCAGTTCAGCGCATTACCTGCTGACAAACCTTTAGCCACACCGACAACATCAGACGCGGAACCTTCATACACACCTTCTGCCAAGCGCTTTATCCGCCAGATACGTTGTGATGTTTTTCCATCTGAATAAACAAAGTCTTCGGTCAACGTTAGCTCATCACCTTTAACCTCACCGATGATATCGACCGTAAACTGCTGCTTCATTTCACCTGTAATGAGTTGAAAAAATCCCCACGCTTTTGTCTTACCAGAAAAGTATTGAAAGAGGTCTAGCTTCGGTTGGTTTTCTTTAAATTGATCGATGGTCGTAGAGGCACAGCCCTGAAGTAGCAACACTACAAAAATAAGCAACCCAACTACGCGTGAACTGTTTCATCTTTTTCCTCCTGATCATCTAAACCCAACTTTAATAAAAACATCCAGACAATAAACTTTAAAAATATTGGAATAGCGGCATAGAGCATTATCAACGCACCCTCTCTGGCCTGAAGATCAGTCGCAATATCCAACAATGGAAAACTGATACCCACAGCAGCCGCCAAGGCTAACTTACCCGTCATGCCCCATAGACCAAAACCGGATGCCTCTTGAGATAAGCCCGATTGCTTTAGAATGATCTTGCAACACCTTGGCTAACAAAGAGGAAGGTAATGCCATATCCGCGCCTAAGCTCGCTCCAGTTATCACACAGACCCACCAGTACAACATCAGGTCTTCTTGACCAAGGATAAACACTGGAATAAATCCAACAATCGCGAGCAAAAGAGATAAACGCCAAGTTGAAATCACACCTACACGTTGTACAATCCAATTCCATAATGGCAGGGTAAGCAGCCCAGATAAAAAGTAAGTTAATAGCAAAATTCCCATTTCGGCATCAGTCACGGCCACGATTTCTTCTGCGAACACAATGAATAAAGTTGCTGGAATTCCGGCAGCTAATGCATTTATAAAATGCAAACCTAGCAGCGGCTTAAGACCAATGGAATTTCGTAATAACGCCCAGCTTGATAAAGAGGATGCCGATTGAGTACTGATCGGTTTATTTGGCATCGTGACAATTAACATTGCAGTTAGTAGCAAAAGCACGATAAAGAGTTGTGACATCGCTTCTAAAGGCGAATCAGACAATAACGCCACAGTAACAAGCGCAAGTAGACCACCTAATAGAACACCAGACTCTCGCCACAAAGCGACCTTGCGACGCATTTGAGTATTCCTACCAATTTCGGAACCCAATGCTAAATAAGGAATATTCAACATCGTCCAACCTAAGTATGTGGCTGTCACCGCCATTGCCAGGTAACCCAGTGAGCTATCGGGTTTGGGATTAAAAAGATAAAACACGCCAGCAATGAGAATGGGGATCGATAACATCATCCAATACTTGGGTGAAAAGTAATCACGGAACCTATCTTGCAACCATCCCATCAAAGGATCGGTAACCACATCAAACAATCGCGCAATAAAAATAACGATTCCCGTGGTTGTTAGCCCAATGGCCGATATTTCCGCATAAGTGATTGGCACATAGACATACAAAGGCAGACCCAAAAAAGCCATGGGCAAAGAGATACCGGCATATCGGACAAGTAGCGCGTTCATCATGATTATTAGTACCGCATCTATCGGCTTTACATAGTGACCAATAATCAGCTAAATCTAAGACATAAGTTCATGGATTTTTTTCACGTAATTTATGGTTTTCAGATGTTGAAATTTTTATAAAAAGAATACACAACAATCTGATAACTACAAATGGAGAAACCCTTGAAAAAATTAGCAGTCCTCATCGCTTCTTCCACCCTTTTTTTTAGCGTTTCAAACGCCAATGCCTATCATCACGGTCATTCAAAAAGCCATCCACACATATGCAAACACAAACTTATCACCCACACCATAAGAGTTATCGTCATCACGATAACCGTTATGCACCTAGAGCCGGCATAGCTGACTTTATTACTCAATCTCCAGGACTCTCAGCATTGCTCGGAGCACTGACACAAGCAGACTTAATCAACACACTCTCTACAGAAGGTCCATTCACTGTTTTTGCACCTAATAATGCCGCTTTTGATTCATTAACAACTGAACAAAAAGAAGCTGTGACAAGTAATCCAGACTTACTAAGCTCCATCACTGAAAGCTCACGTTGTAAAGGGGCATATACCTCGAAGGACCTAATTGAAGGAAAAACCTTGACGACTCTGGCGGGCAATAAAATATCCCTTTCAGATATCAATGATCGAACGTGCTGATATCAAACTTAGAAATGGTATTTTGCATGTCATCAAAGGCGTCATCATTCCCTAAAAATGCGCCACTACCCCAAGGTGGTGGCGCAAAACGTAATCAAAGGCGGAGCCGATTACGAAAGGGATACGTCATTGCGACTTTCAAGATTGCGGTCTTTAAGATCTTGATTATCTGACATAAAAGACTCCACTAAGCGGTCGATACATTCTGCAACCGATCATGTTGTAATGACCAACTTGCATAACCGGAACACAGGTCACATGGTCTAGGTGAAAGTCTTTTGTTTCTAAATTGAGTTGCATCGCATTCGTCCAATCAGGAGTTCATTGATAACAATAAGCCCGGTGAAATCAACAACAACCCAAGTCACTCAACGTATTGCCGAAGACACAAATACATGCTCACCAACCATGATGGCGCTTATGAAGTTATCTTTGAGATCGGGTATTAATGCGTTGCGAAAAAGCAAAGCAAGTCAGAAATTATTGAAATTTCTTCAAAATCGTCTAGGCTTATAAAAACCTTTCAAAATCATAAGTAAATGACTCGTTTCAGGGAGAAAACGATGAAGAAAGTGACTTTTGCCACAGTTGAGGCCTTGGAAAGAATGTTCTGAGTAAATGGACAAGCTTGGTATTAGCTATGAATCAGGTAACGAAAAAGATCTCACTGTTACCATTCATGCTGGTGAAGAGCGGTTTAACGACCTAATCGATAACTGTGAGAATGCATTAAATCCGTATGAGGACTACCCAAAGTGAGCCTCATAAAATCTACCCATAAAAAACCCCACCGAAGCGGGGTTCTTTTATGAGTCATTCAGTAAAACTGAATTACTTAGCTACTGGAGCAACTGGAGCTGCGTAGTAAGGAGACTCGTAACCGTAAGCAGTACCGTTAGTGTCGGTAGAACCGTTACCTTTGAAGTCGCCTGCAGTGCGGCCTTTACCAGAGAAGTTCATTGAGAAAGTAGCTTCACCTTCACCTGAACCGTTGCCCAAGAAGTCGCCGTTTGCGTTGTTAGCACCGTTCATTGAACCGTTGCTGTTGTCGAAGAACGCTGAAGCTTGAGCTGAAGCGATGATTGCTGCGATTGCGATGATCTTTTTCATTGTAAAAATCCTTAAAAATTTGTTTAAAAGTTTTGTGCTAACCAGATAGTTGGCTAGCTGATGAAGATAAGTATATTAGTATTTGCTTAAATGTCAATACTTATTTCGAAAAATATTTACCCGTCGCGCAAATGGCCCGAAAACAGACATAAAAAAACCGGCGATTGCCGGTCTTTTAATCTTTTGATTCGCAAATTAGCCAGCGACGATCACTGACAAGAAGCTGAACCAAGAGAACGCAATCAGCGCTACAACGAATGTCATCGCAAAACCTTGGAAACTAAACATGTCTTTCTCCTAAAACGATGCGGTACTTTTGCATCTCGGTTAATTGAGCTTTACTGCGTGCGTTGATCCTTGGGGTCATCGCCATCCTCGATCTCCTCAAGATTTTTCTTCCGAGGAATCATAGGGTCATCGTCATCCATCAGGATCCGATGCGCTGGGCCCTCTAAGTCGTCGTACTGACCACTTTTGACAGTCCAGAGAAATATTACGGCCGCAATTAACATCATGCCAAGTGCGATAGGAATGAGGAGATACAGGATATCCATCAGCCGTCCGAGTATTTCAGTGTTTGTTAATATACTCCAATCACGAAGAGATGCAAATGACTTATCTCAAGCGAAGTGCATTAACTACAACCACCAAGGAACTCAACGACATGCCAATCGCAGCGCCCCAAGGTGGCACCAGCCCCATCGCCGCTAGCGGTACGGCCGCCACGTTATATCCGAGCGCCCAAAACAGGTTCTGACGGATGATTGATCGAGTTTCTCTCGATTTTTCAACAGCCTGCGGAAGCATATGCAATTTTTCAGACAGCGCGACCATATCCGCTGTGGCATGCGCAAGCTGCGCTCCCTGTCCCATTGCGATAGAAACATCCGCTGCGGCGAGCACGGGCGCGTCATTCACTCCGTCGCCGACCATCACCACACGATGCCCTTCAGCCTGGAGCGCTTGAACGGCTACCAGCTTATCCGCCGGACGCAGACCACCGCTTGCCTGAGTGACATTGAGCTGTGCCGCCATCTCATCTACCGCTGCCTGCTGATCGCCACTGAGAATCCGAATCTGACAGCCCAGCTCAGCCAACTGCGCCACTGCTTCAACCGCATCGCTGCGCAGCTGATCACTGAGAACAAATTGAGCGAGCAAGCCATCGGTACTCCCCAGATAGACCACGGTACCTCTCAGATCTGACTCATCCGGAATAGTCGCACCGCTAAGCTGCGCCACGAAAGTCGAACGACCTAAGCGATAGATCAACCCGTTGATTTGACCTTCGATACCCTCACCAGGAATCGCATTAAGCTGTTGTGCCGAATATTTCTCCGAACTCTGCAACGCGAGAACTTTCGATACTGGGTGCTCAGAAGCCGCCGCCAAGGTAGCCTGCAAGTTGAGTGAGCTCATCCTCTGATTTATCCGCCAGTCGTTTAGTGTCACTGAGCACCAAAGCCCCTTTGGTGAGCGTGCCGGTTTTATCAAACACAAACACATCGGCTGCGGCGAGCGTTTCAAGCACATGTCCGCGCGTGCTGAGCAAACCAAACTTGGTGAGTGAGCCAATCGCAGCGGTTACCGCTGTTGGTGTCGCAAGCGACAAGGCACAAGGACAAGTCACCACCAGCACAGCGAGTGTGATCTCAAAAGCTCGTGACGGTTCATGCATCAACCAAAAGCCCGCGACCAAGGTCGCAATCATCAACAAGCCGGCAACAAAATAAGCCGCGATATGATCTGCAAACTGTGCCATCTGAGGCTTCTCGCTCTGCGCACGATCGAGTAATCGTACAATGCCCGAGACCAAGGTCGACTCGCCTACGAGCTGAACTTCCATCTCAAGCGGACTTTCAACATTCAAGCTGCCGCCAACCAAGGGATCACCTGCTTCGCGGCGACACGGCAAACTCTCACCGGTGAGCAAAGACTCATCAACAGAACTCACACCATTCACTACAACGCCATCCGCTGGTACCGCTTCACCCGGACGAATCAACACACGATCGCCAGGAAGCAGATCAGCGACTGGAATAACCTGATAACTACCATCTGCTTGGATACGCGTTGCGGTGGCAGGTAGCAGTTTTACCAGCGCCTCAGCCGACTGACCGGCTTTATGTCGCGCACCCATTTCAAGGTAACGACTGGACAGCAACAAGAATGTCAACATACACACCGAATCGAAGTAGATCTCACCCACACCTTGGTAGGTGTGCCACACGCTCGCGCCAAATGGGCCACCAATCGCAATCGATACCGGCACTTCCATGCTCAGTTGCTTACGCGACAAATCTCGCCACGCTTTAGTAAAGAAACCACCTGCGGCATAAATAACCACAGGCAATGTAATAACCAAGCTAACCCAACGCATAAAATCACGCAGTTCAGCGCTCATGTCATCCGCATCGGCGGCATACATCGAGATGGCCAACATCATGACCTGCATCGCACCTAAGCCAGCGGTAAATAGCTTACGCAGTGCAGTCGACTTTTCTTTCTTTTGGAGTTGTTCTTGGCGACCTGGATCAAAAGGATGCGCTACATAGCCAATCTCGCTGATCGCCTTGAGTACATCCGACAGTTTGAGCTGATCACTATCCCAACGAAGATGTGCACGATGCGTGGTGTAGTTAACACGAAACTCCAACACGCCAAGCAAGGCGCGCACATGCTTTTCATTCAACCAAACACAGGCCGCACAGGTAATGCCTTCGAGAATCAAAGAGGCGGTTTTATGCGAACTGTCATCACTGCTAACAAAACCGGCTTGAACACTTGGTTGGTCATAAAGCTCAAATCGAGCAAGTGCTTCGGGAATCAAATCTTCAGGACGAGCACTTGGTGTTTCGCGATGATGATAAAAAGAGGTTAGACCACCATCGACAATCGCTTGAGCGACTGCCTGACAACCATGGCAGCACAGATTATGCGAGCTGCCATCTATTGTTACCGGATAGCTAGCCGTTGGCGGTACGGGTAAGCCGCAATGAAAACAGTCTTGCTGGGTCTCGTCAGTCACGAGCTTAGCTTACTACTTTGCCGAAGCGATGGAAGTGCTAGCACGAACCTCGTGCAGGTCATCACCCTTCTTCGCATGCAGAACAAGATTCCATAAGCCATGCTCTACCAAAGTCACGGCAACACCGTAGTCACCTTGCCCTAATTCCTGCATCTCAAAGCTCACATCATCTTGACTATTCGATGTGCGCAAGAACTGTCCTTTAATAGTTTGCACCTAAAACGGGCTTGCCTCTTTATCTTGAATTTTTACACGGAACTTCGCTGGCTGATTTGCTAAAGGTTTGCCGACCCAGCCATAACGTACTTTCCACCCACGCGCATACTGCTCTTCAACTTGTTTTAGGTACTGGTTATATAGCGCTTCTTTTTCTTGGTAGTCGTGTGACACAACACCAGGAAATTTTGAATCCGCCACTTGAGCACTTTGTGGTTTAGGTAATAACTTGGCAAACAAACCTGTGATACCGCGATCGGCTACTGCTACAAAGATGATGTTGATCACTACCACGCCAACAAAGAAGGTAACGATCAACGCAGGTGCCCAATGCCAACCTTTACCTGCTTGAGAACCAATCAAACCCAAGCCATAAGCTAAAGTTAAAAAGATCGCCAAGTTAATTGCGAACACATCCGCACCCGGCCAAGTAATGATGGCGTATGGCACATAGACAAGTATCGCAACCAGCGCAATCGCCATCGGTGCGGCTTTCGCTTGCAGCTTGAATAAGCGCGTTAAGACAACGTACAGAACAAGCTCTGCGAGAACACCGGTACCGATGCCGGTTAATAGTTCAGATGCACCCATGATTATCGACCAGGAATGTAGAACACACTTTCGTGCTCAACAGGCTGTAAAGAAATGTTCTTTGGCGTTGCGACAAAATCGATATGGCGGCTTTTACCATCAAACTTTTGCGGCGCGAGATTAATACGAGCCATCAGGCGTAAACGTTGCTCTGGTCGCAGCTCAATTGTTTGGAACTTACCCATGTCGAGCTCAGCACCCGGCAGATCTTCAACCGAGAAAGTCAGCGTCAGGCTTTTACCGGTTTTGTTATTCACTTTTATCTCGTAACTATTCTGAATGCGGCCGTCTGATAGTTTTACAAACAAAGGCTGACGTACCTGGCTCACGCCGACATCAAACGGCGCTTGCTGCGTCACACTCCACACCAACAGACCCATAGCGGCTATCAAGATAGTGAAGTAACCAATCACCTTAGGGCGTAAGAAATGTGCTTTATCACCACCTTCTTCAACACGTTGTGATGAGTAACCCACCAGTCCACGCTGCCAACCCATCTTATCCATAATGGTGTCACACGCATCAACACATAAAGCGCACGAAATACACTGAATCTGAAGTCCATTACGAATATCGATACCGGTTGGACATACCTGAACACAATAACCACAATCGATACAGTCACCCTGACCTAAAGCTGAACGCTCCTCAGGGGTTTTGTTTTCTTTACCTAGCTTGGCGCGACCGTTATCACCCTCACCACGCTTTTGATCGTAAGACACAATTAAGGTATCACGATCGAACATCACCGACTGGAAGCGCGCATAAGGACACATGTAGGTACACACCTGCTCACGCGCCCAACCTGCCATCACATAGGTCGTCGACATTAAGAACAGTGTGGTTGCATATGCTGGGAAAGGCGCTTTACCTGTCGCCAGATCCATGACTAACTCAGGCGCATTTCCCCAATAGATAGTGAAAGTTAAACCGGTCAGTAACGCGACAAACAACCAAAGCAGATGCGTCAAACCTAATTTGAAAATCTTTTCTGCATTCCAAGACTGCTTTTCTAAACGAATACGCGCTGGACGCTCACCTTGCACAAGACGCTCTATAAAGATAAAGACATCTGTCCAAAGTGTTTGGAAACAGAAGTAGCCACAAAATACACGGCCAGCCAGGCCTGTGACAAAGAACATCAGGTAAGCGCCGATCATTAAGAGACCTGCGAGCCAGAAGATGTCTTGCGGGTAGACCACTAAATCAAATAGGTAAAACTTGCGTCCGACGATATCAAACAGAATCGCTTGATCAGGACCCGCCTCTCGTTCCCATCGCATCCAGGGCAACAAAAAATACATGCCGTAAGCGACCGCAAGAATTACCCACTTAAGATTACGAAAGCGACCAGTAACCGATCGAGGAAAGATCGATTGGCGCTTTTGATATAGATCGGGCAATTCACCTGACATGAGGATTTCTCTATTAACCTAATATAAAAATAACAAAGGGGCGCGAACGCCCCCTGTTAAATTGTTTTAGCACCCAAGGGCACTCAGCGGGATCTGATTACTGACCGCCGCCTAAGCCGTGAACGTAAACGGTCAACAACTTAATTTCAGTTTCGCTCAAGCGCTCAGACCATGCTGGCATTTTGCGTTGAATACCATCTTTGATCACTTTGCTGATAACTGCGATTTTGTCTTTATTGGTTTCAGCGCCAGGTACATTAGCTACCGTCCAAACTGCATCAGTTAGGTTAGCCGCACCTTGTGAGTACATGCCGGTGCCCGCTGATGTATGGCAGTAGTAACAACCACCTTCATCACCTTGGAAGATCGCTTTACCTGCTGACGCTTTCGCAGCATCCGCATCAAGGCCTGACAAAGTCATCACGTAGTTAGCGACTTGATCAATTTTTTCGTTTGATAACACTTCACCAAACGTAGGCATGTAACCATTACGACCAGCAACGATTGCGTGTTGGATTTGGCTCAACTTGCCACCCCATAACCATGCATCATCACGTAAGTTTGGATACAAGCCGACTATTGCAGGCTGGCCACCGACACCATGACATGCTGCACAGTTATCTGCGAACAATACTTTTGCAAGCGACTGAGTAAATGCTGTCATATCTGGATCGTTAACAATCTCATCATATGATGCAGCAGAAATTTTCTTTAAGTATTCCGCCTGCTTCATCGCCTCTGTTCCAGATTGCATGTCTTTAATGAATTCTGCACGTGTATTCCAACCCATGGTGACTTCTTCACCTTTTGAGTTTTGGAAGGTCGTGGTTGCAATACCTTTGGTATAGGTATCACCAATTGGCCATGCCGGATAGAGGATCCAATAAACAACCGTGAACACACAGCTTGCGTAGAAAGCCCACAACCACCAAGTTGGCAACGGATTGTTGAATTCCTGCAGGTCACCGTCCCACGCGTGACCGGTTGTTTGTACCGCTTTATTTTGCGACTGATCAGCCATTGTCTTGATCCTTTTTATTTAACTTATCTCTCTGCTCATCTTCGAGAAATGGAATGTCTTTATAAGACTCTAAACGTTCACTCCGTTTTTGCCGGTGAACACATAGAACAAGATTCCTACGAAAGTCACAAAGAAAATCACTAGCGCCAAAGGCTTCGTGTTTTCCATTGATGACAACCACTCAAACATGTATCAGACCTAATACGCGTTTTAACTCTAAATTAACGGAACTCAGCAAAGTAGCCTTCATCGTATTTCGAGAAGTCCACCATCGTGCCTAGTACCTGAAGGTAAGCCACCATTGCATCCATTTCAGTCAATCTAGTGTTATCACCATCCCAGTTTTGCGATTGAGCTTGAGCTAAAAGGTTTTTCTCTGCTTTGTTGATATCCAACATTTCAGCAACTTCATCACCAAACTTTTCTACGTTTGCTGCGTACTCTTCATCATTTGTTGAGTAAGGCACACCGACTGTTCTTAATGCACGCATACGCGCATCAATATCAGAGTAGTCCAAATCATTTTTCAACAACCATGGGTAGCTTGGCATGATTGACTCAGGCACAACATCACGAGGATTGTTCAAATGCTGGGTTTGCCATGCATTAGAGTATTTACCGCCAACACGCGCCAAATCTGGACCAGTACGCTTAGACCCCCACTGGAATGGGTGATCGTACTGAGACTCTGCTGCTAATGAATAATGACCGTAACGCATATCTTCGTCGCGGAATGGGCGGATCATTTGCGAGTGACAGGTGTAACAACCTTCACGCACATAAATGTCACGACCACGCTGCTCAAGCGGAGTATATGGGCGTACGCCATCAACTTTTTCGATGGTGTCTTTGATGTAGTACAAAGGTGCAATCTCAACCAGACCACCAATGCTGATCGCCAAAAGCGTCAGCACAAGCATCAAGCCAGAGTTAATTTCGATACTTTCGTGACTAAATTTCATCGTTAGTTACCTCAATTAGGCCTTAGCCATCTTCGCAGCGATCTTCGCTTCGATAGCAGCCTGCTCTTGCTTAGCAGTACGAATAGTCATGTACACGTTGAACACCATGGTCAAAATACCTGTCACAAAGAACATTCCGCCCAACATACGAACCACAAGCGGCCAATGCATAAAGGTTACAGTTTCAACGAAGGTATATGCCAAGTTGCCGTAATCATCGAAGGCACGCAGCATCAAACCTTGACCGATACCTGATACCCACATCGCAGCGATGTAAAGCACGATACCGATAGTCGCCAACCAGAAATGAACGTAAATCAGGCTCTGGCTCCAAATACGCGTTTCCCAAAGACGAGGGATCAAGTGATAGAAAGAACCGAAGGTAATCATCGCAACCCAGCCCAATGCGCCTGAGTGTACGTGGCCGATAGTCCAGTCAGTGTAGTGCGACAAAGCGTTAACCGACTTCAATGACATCATTGGACCTTCAAAGGTCGACATACCGTAGAAAGATAATGCTGTGATCATGAACAACATAATTGGGTCAGTTCGTAACTTATCCCAAGCACCCGACAGGGTCATGATGCCGTTGATCATGCCGCCCCAAGATGGAAGCAACAATAAGATAGAGAATGCCGCTGCCAATGATGAGGTCCAGTCTGGCAATGCAGTCCAGTGAAGGTGGTGACCGCCTACCCACATGTACATAAAGCCAAGCGCCCAGAAGTGGATGATCGACAATCGGTAAGAATAAATAGGACGACCCGCTTGCTTAGGAACGAAGTAATACATCATGCCCAAGAAGGCAGCAGTCAAGAAGAAACCTACTGCATTGTGGCCATACCACCATTGCACCATCGCATCTTGAACGCCTGAGTAAACACCATAAGCAGAGGTATTAAACAGGCCAACAGGAACTGCAATGTTACGACCAATGTGCAGAATCGCAGTTGCCAAAATAAAGGCCAGGAAGAACCAGTTAGCAACGTAAATGTGCGGTTGTGAGCGGCGACGCAAAGTGCCCACGAATACAATGAAGTAAGCAACCCAAACAACGGCAATCGCGATATCAAGATACCAAGGGAACTCCGCATACTCTTTACCATCGGTAATACCGTTCATGTAAGCCCAAGACACCCAACAAGATGCCGCCTTGCCAACCCCAGAAAGTGAACTCAGCTAAGCCCTTAGAGATAAGTGGTGTTTGGCAGGTACGCTGCACGATGTAGTAAGAGGTTGCGAACAATGCACTACCACCAAAACCGAAGATAACTAGCGTGGTATGCACTGGGCGAAGACGACCAAAGTAATCTGCGCGATATCAAAGTTTAAGAATGGGAACGCCAATTCAGCCGCAATGTAGGTACCGGCAGACATGCCAAGTACACCCCACACCAGAGACATGATCGCGAACTTCTTAATAATGTCGTAGTTGTACTGCGTATCCGCAGCGACTGCACCATGAGCCATAGGATTAACCCCAACCTAGTCGATTTCTTTATGAACTTTCCCTAAAAATCACCGTCGATATGACTTTTAGTGGAAAGCTCTTCCACTTTAAGCACCGGTATTCTGCCCTGCACTTAAGATAAAGTTTTTGACCTAAGCCAAAACATTGAACATTTTGCTATGCCTACCCCATTAATAACAAGGGTTCGAAATGGTAGGGAATATAGGTTTATTAGTCAATGGTGATATAGCGCGACAAAAGTCATTCAAGATCGCGTCAGAAACCGCTAAGTTACTGTTTATTAATCAATTAATAGACTTATCTGATTTTTTGACGGATCTTCAGCCAAAAAACATCGGAGAAAGAAAAAGCTCGAGCGGTCAGGTACCACCAAGAAAGAAACATACAAGCGAGAAAATTGGGCGCAAATCCACCGAGCCACTTAAACGCTCCGGCAAAACTAAGCGTCAAAGCAACAACCGGATACACCAACAGCCAGCGCCACTCACCTGTGACTATCGGCATTAGTAACACCACAAAAAAGCTCAGTGCATGAAGCAATACTAACGCTGGAATCTTCGATGAGGTGATCTGCTTCCAGCTTTGAAAATTACCTTTCCGATGCCAACGCTCGCGACGAAAAAAATGTCCCAAATCATTTGGGTAACCCATATGCACAGCGTTAATTTTTATCACAGCGAATCATTGCTCCGTTTTGAGCCCGTAGACAGATTTCGGTGTCCTCGCCTGTTTCAAGCGTTTCATCAAATCCACCAATCTGGTCAAACAAGCTGCGCGACATCATCAAATGACCGCCATTCACAAATACATCTTGTCTTTCAAACAAAGGACCAAACCATGCTTTGGCAATCCAACTTGCCTCAGGATCAACATCTAAAGTCGAACCCGTCACCAACTTATTGGCTCTAATTTCAGGCAGCAGTGATTCAAAACGATCAATCCATTGATCTGTTAAGTAAATATCACCATCTAAAAAGACCAGCACATCACCTTTTGCCTGAGCGACACCGATGTTGCGCACCTTGGCTGGCGTGGTTTTATAAGGGACTGAAATCACCTGAGCGCCTTCTGCCGCAGCTAAAGCCGAAGTCTCATCGGTAGAGGCATTATCAACAACGATGATTTCGTAATCCTGACGACCATTTAAAAAGGCATGAATAGAACGCAAATCACGCTGAATAAAGCGCGCTTCGTTTTGAGCAGGGATTACAAATGAAATGAAGGACATCCTGTCGTCTCTTGCCACATCACTGTGGAGTAATGAACTTGGCGCCCCTTATCGGCAGCACCAAATAGGAATTTAATTCATAAATAGTGGAACGTAGTGATCGACCAGCAATAAGGCAAACAGGATCATCAAATACACGATGGAGAAGCCAAAGGTCTTCATTGGGAGCTTCTCATTGTCATCACGATATAAGCGCACCGCATAGACCATGAACATCAAGTTCAATGCAACGGCACCCACCAGGTACAACCAACCACTCATGCCATAACTGAACGGCAACAAGGTCACAACAAACAGCAGAACTGTGTAAAGCAGGATCTGCAGGCGGGTGTAATCCTTACCATGGGTGACCGGCAACATTGGCATACCAACTTTTTTGTAGTCATCCGCACGATGAATCGCCAAAGCCCAGAAATGCGGTGGCGTCCAAGTAAAGATAATCAAGAACAACAGCAAAGCACCTGGATCAACACTGCCAGTAACAGCCGTCCAACCTAATAACGGTGGCGCAGCACCGGCAGCTCCACCAATAACAATGTTTTGTGGTGTCGCACGCTTGAGATACATGGTGTAAATCACTGCATAGCCGATAAGTGAGAAAAAGGTTAACGCGGCCGTGAGCACATTCACCCACATAATCAGAATCGCCATTGAAATAGCGCCAATCGCTAAGGCAAAGATCAGTGCATCACGCGACTTCATCGCGCCCTGCGGTATCGGACGATTGTGCGTACGACCCATGATGGCATCAATCTTTTGATCCACCACATGATTAATCGCTGCAGCAGAACCTGAAGCCAAACCAATACCCAAGGTACCGAAGATCACTGCATCTAAAGGTGGCAAGCCAGGCACCGCCAACAACATGCCAACGATTGCCGTAAAGACGATGAGCGCAACAACCTTAGGTTTACATAGCTCAAGATAATCGCGCCAGCAGACGCGTTTTGATTCGTTTAGTACTGACGTCGCCATAACACGTAATTCACATAAATAACGGAAAGAAGAAGCAATGCCGCAACCAAGTTATGCAACACCGCAACAGTGAGTGGCAAATGGAACACAACATTGCTGATGCCCAATGCAACTTGGGTGAATAACAACACCAACATCACCTTAGAGGCTGAAGCCAGCATGCCACCTTGTTTAATCATTGCTACCGCTAAGCCTAGTAGATAGACGAAGGTAATCAATGCGCCAATGCGATGGGTTAAATGAATTGCCTGTACGCGCCGGGTGCTCTAACACACCAAACTCATAATTCACACCAATACCGCGCCACATCACAAAGGCTTCTGAGAAATCGGTTTCTGGCATCCAGACACCATGACAGGTCGGGAAGTCAGTACAAGCTAGCGCTGCATAGTTTGTACTTGTCCAACCACCCAGGGCTATCTGCATGATCAAAATAATCAAACCAAGCATCGCCCAAGGTTTAAATGAAGGATTAACAATGGTTGATCGCCGATCAGTCGCGATAAGCAGTAACAAGAACAATAAAGAGAGCGTTGTAAAACCACCCAGCAAATGCCCCATCACCACCAGCGGTTTAAGCAACAGGGTTACTGTCCACATACCCAAAGCGGCTTGGAATATAACAACGCCAACAATAAGGTAGGCAAGCAACACGGGCTGATTTGGATCGCTTGAACGGCGGCGCCAAGACCACACCGTAATCGCTAAGATTAAAAGCCCCAAGGTGCCAGCGACATATCGATGGATCATCTCGAGCCAGCCCTTATGCGGCTCGAGTGGTCGTTGCTCTAAATAATGTTTCTCATCCACTGCTTCTTCAGCATGTGGAACGATCCACTCACCGTAACAACCCGGCCAATCAGGACAACCTAAACCAGCATCCGCAAGACGCGTCCAAGCACCCATGATGATCACACACAGGGTGAATACGATGCTGAACTTGATAAAGGTTGCGTAACGCATGGCTTAACCTACCTGAGAGATCTTCAACAGCTTCTGAAGATCTTTGAGCATGCCTCTAAAGTTGACTGATGAGTCGTAGTACATCATCAAATTACCCAAAGGATCGATCAGAAAAATTTGTTCGCCGACATGATTAAATTTATCGCCCTGAAACGCCGCCTGGTAAGTCTCTGGTAACGCTCCCAGTTCCAATAAATCCTGATGCTCCGCTTTCAGCGTCTCACTTAATGCCCCACTTGGCTCAAACACCACGCGACGCACGCGCTCGAAGTCTTTGTTGATCGCAATGCGTAGCTGACGAGTTAGATACAGTTGATCCTGACACTGCTTCTCACAACCCTGAGGCGCAAGCACAACATAAGTCCACCGTCCTTTGAGTGGCTCCAGCTTTTTCACCCAAAACATCGTATTGCAAAGGACGTGCTGGAGAGATGAATTGGCCATTATTGGTTGTTACAGTCACGCCATGTTCGCCAACATACTTCCAAGCAATGTAAGCCGAGACTGGCGGTAATAAAAAGATGGCAAACAACGCAAGCAGCTGACGCTGTGATTTTGATAAGTTTTTCACGAATCTAACCCCTCTTCGTGATGACGCGATGCGCGTTTCGTATTCACGCCCAAATAAATGATTAACAAGGCCGTCGCCAAACCAAACCACTGCACGGCATAACCAACATGTTTCTCCGGCGTGATCTCTTCAACCGGCATCCAATCAAATGCTAGCGAGCCCGGCTGATCTTCACTTAACACCAATGAATACGGCAGCAAATCGATGCCCAGTCGCTGAGCGATCTCTGCAACATCCACATACTGCATAACGGTAAGTTGATCATTTTGCAGCCCTTCAGGTTGATCCATACGCAAACCAACAGACTCAGGCCGGTCGAGATGACCAATCACTTCTACCTTTGCAGTTGGCACTGGCAGAAATGGCAAACTCGATCGGTCACCACCTATTGAAACCCAACCGCGATTGACTAAAAGACTTTGCCCATCGATCGCATTAAAAACGGTAAACACATGGTAGCCAGACTGACCATTGCGCACGCGGTTGTCCAATAACCATTGGCGTCCTTGGTCAAAATATCCTTCGACTCGCGCAGGACGGAAACGCTGCTGCTCAACATCAACCAATTTACTGTTTAGCACCAGCTCAGTTGCCTCACTTTGAGCAACACGATCTTGGATTAGTGTCTGCTTTTCGACAGAGCGTCCAAGCTGCCAATTACCTAGGCTGAGTAACAAAATCATCAACAACACGAACACCACGCTTGGAATCAAGCGCGGTATAAATATCCAGTTGTTGAATCGAATCACCATAAATACCTGTTTCTATTGCTATAATCTCGCGCAGTTTACAATCAGTAACCGCATTAATCATCGGTTAATGCACAACCTTGGAGACCCCTCATGCTTACGAAAATGGCAGTCCTCGTAATTTTTGTCGCCATCGTCATCGCACTTGGCTCAAGCCTGGTTTATCTCGTTAAAGATAAAGGCGGCGACTCAAACCGTATGGTTAAAGCCCTCACCTTCCGTGTTGGCTTATCGCTCAGCTTATTCATCTTATTGATGATCTTGGGTGCGACTGATGTTATTCAGTTACATGGCTTGTACCCACAGCCACCAGCTCAATAAGCAAAAGAGCGAGGTCGCATAGCGGCCTCGCTCTTGTTTTTGATTAGCGCGGTACCGCTACGCTAATCGTTTCTTTTTCTTCCTTACAGTACGTAAACGAAGATGAACAATCCCAACCACACCACGTCAACGAAGTGCCAATACCAAGCGACGGCTTCGAAAGCAAAATGGTTTTCGTGAGTAAAGTGAGCTTTGTTCGCACGTAACATAATCACGAACAGCATCACCGTACCAATCGTTACGTGGAAACCGTGGAAACCGGTCAACATGTAGAAGGTTGAACCATAGATGCCCGAACCCAATGTTAGGTTGAGGTCACCGTAAGCGTGGATGTACTCGTACGCTTGGAAGCCTAGGAAGATCGCACCCAGCGCAACCGTAGCCGCCAGCCAAAGTACCGTCTTACTTTTATCACCCGCTTTCAATGCCCAGTGTGAAATCGTCAGCGTCACACCCGAGGTTAACAACAACAAAGTGTTGATAGCCGGAATACCCCATGCACCCATTGTCTGGAACTCGCCACCGATATTGTTCGGACCGTTAGTAGGCCATGCTTCAGTGAAGCCAGACCACAAGGTTAAGTGCGTTGATACATCTTCACCCAATAACCATGGCACTGATAGAACTCGCGCGTAGAACAAGGCGCCAAAGAAGGCCGCAAAGAACATCACCTCAGAGAAGATGAACCACATCATGCCTTGACGGAATGAACGATCGACTTGCTCGTTATACATGCCCTTCAAACTTTCACGCACAGTGGTGCCGAACCATCCGTACATCATGAACAACGTCATGGCTAAACCAATCAACATGACCATAGGACCACTTCCTGATCCGTTAAACCACATTGCTGCACCAACCACGCTGGTGGTTAATGAAACGCTTGCCACGATTGGCCAATGACTGGCATGTGGGACGTAATAACTATCCGCTGAATATGACATTTTTCCCCCTTATAGTTTTCTTATTAGATGAGCGTCAAAACGGCCATCAAAATTAGTTAGCTGCTGTTTTATTTGAGACATCAAACAAGGTGTAAGCCAAGGTCAATGTTTTCACGTCATCAGGCAAGCGTGGATCAACCACGAAGCGCAATGGCATTTCTTTGGACTCCCCCGCCGCCAAAGATTGCTTCTCAAAACAAAAGCATTCTGTTTTATTGAAATAACGGCTCGCTTTCGTTGGCGATACGCTAGGCACTGCCTGCCCCGTCATTACAGTATGTGTTGTGTTACTAGCAACAAACTGAGCTGCTGTTAACTGCCCAGGCGTTACCTGCATAGTCGTGACCAAAGGCTTAAAGTCCCATGGCATATCGCTCGCGTTGTTCGCAACGAACTGCACTGTGACTAAACGGTTTTTATCTGGCTGATACTGTGCAGCGATTTCTGACTCAGTTATCACACCCGTCTTACCGTTTAAGCCCGTCAACTCACAAAAGATGTCATACAAAGGCACCAACAAATAACCAAAGCCAAACATCATCACAGCCACACTGGCCATTTTGAAGAATGAACGTTGATTCTTTGCTTTCTCCACGCTTATGCGCCCGCCTTAGAAATCATCATGTAAATACCTGACACAAAAAAGGCCACTGCAACAAGACCGAGCGTCAGTGCCATTTTTACATTTGATTTACCAACATCTTTTGTCATGAGGTCTTCCAGTAAAACGCGCCCTACAAGAGGGCGCATACATCATTACTTAATTACTGGCGCTTCGTTGAAGCTGTGGTACGGCGCTGGAGAAGGAAGTTGTTCAAACTCCAAGCCTGTCGCACCTTCCCAAACTTGATCAGATGCTTTCTCCGCCTTTGACAGCTTTGTAGATCACCCAAACAAACATCAATTGAGAAAGACCGAATACAAAACCACCAATAGACGAAATCATATTCCAGTCTGCAAATTGAACTGCGTAGTCTGGGATATGACGTGGCATACCGGCCAAGCCCAAGAAGTGTTGTGGGAAGAACAATACGTTTACTGAGATTGTTGAAATCCAGAAGTGCCACTTACCCAAGGTTTCGTCGTACATGTTACCGGTCCACTTAGGAAGCCAGTAATACGCTGCTGCCATGATTGAGTAAACCGCGCCGGTCACCAATACATAATGGAAGTGAGCTACAACAAAGTAGGTGTCGTGATACTGGAAGTCAGCAGGCGCAATTGCCAACATCAAACCAGAGAAACCACCAATGGTAAACATCATGATGAAACCAATCGCAAACAGCATTGGTGTTTCAAATGTCATCGAGCCTTTCCACATGGTGGATACCCAGTTAAAGACTTTTACACCGGTTGGCACCGCAATCATCATGGTCGCATACATAAAGAATAGTTCACCGACCACCGGCATCCCCACTGTAAACATGTGGTGAGCCCATACGATGAATGACAAGAATGCGATTGATGCTGTTGCATAAACCATTGAGCTATAGCCAAACAAGGGTTTACGAGCAAAGGTAGGAATAATCGCTGACACGATACCAAATGCAGGCAGGATCAGGATGTAAACCTCTGGGTGACCAAAGAACCAGAAGATGTGCTGATACATCACTGGGTCACCGCCGCCAGCCGCACTAAAGAAGCTAGTCGCTGCGAACTTATCAGTTAACAACATAGTGACCGCACCCGCCAATACAGGCATGGTTGCAATCAACAAATACGCTGTGATCAACCAAGTCCAGACGAACAATGGCATCTTCATCAATGTCATGCCTGGTGCACGCATGTTAAGGATGGTTACCACAACATTGATAGCGCCCATGATCGAGCTGATACCCGCTAAGTGAATCGCGAAGATCATGAATGGGAAACCATCACCCATCTGCAATGACAATGGTGGATAGATAGTCCAGCCACCTGCAGGACCGCCGCCTTCCATGAAGAAGGTAGACAGCAGCAAGCTAAACGCAAATGGCAAAATCCAGAATGAGAAGTTATTCATTCGTGGCAGCGCCATATCTGGCGCACCAATCTGCATTGGGATCAGCCAGTTTGCCAAGCCTGTGAAGGCTGGCATGACCGCACCAAAGATCATGACCAAAGCGTGAACTGTAGTCATCGAGTTAAAGAATTGTGGATCAACCACCTGAAGACCCGGCTGGAACAATTCCGCACGGATCACCATCGCCATTGCACCACCAATGAAGAACATCACCAGTGCAAACAACAGGTACAGGGTACCTATGTCTTTATGGTTGGTTGTTGTCACCCAACGCATCAGGCCTTTAGCAGGGCCGTGATCGTCATGACCGTCGTGAGTTGCTTCGTGACTCATAGCTGTACCCTCTTAAGTCTTAACGTATTGCTTTGATATCAGCAGGCTGAATCACCGAACCATTGTTACCCCAGCTTGCGCGTTGGTAAGTCAGTACGGCTGCCATGTCGACATCGTTCAAAATGCTTTTGTAAGCGGCCATTGCAGTACCTGCACGACCGTTCATTACTGTGTCTACGTGAGCTGCTGCTGCTCCATTTGCAATTGCACTACCCGCAATCGCTGGAAATGCACCAGGAAGGCCCGCGCCATTCGCTTGGTGACACGCTGCACAGTTGGTGTTGTAAACCTTCTCGCCTTTAGCGATAAGTTCTTCTTTCATCCAAACACGATCAGCTGCTGCCACCGCATCCGCTGCTGCGCCTTTCTGAGACTCAACCCATTTAGCGTAATCCGCAGGATCTTTAGCAACCACCACGATAGGCATGAAACCGTGGTCCTTACCGCAAAGCTCAGCACACTGACCACGATAAACACCTGGCTTGTCAACTTTGGTCCATGCTTCGTTTACGAAACCAGGAATAGCGTCTTTTTTCCAGCCCAAATCAGGCACCCACCACGCGTGGATAACATCTGCAGCGGTTAGCAAGAAACGAATCTTTTGGCCTGTTGGAATAACCAAAGGGTTATCAACATCAAGCAAGTACTGATCACCAAACTGAGCTCGTAGGCTTTCAGTGGTCTGACCGGTCTTGAGTAGACGTGCTTCGTTGTGATCAGGATGGAGAGAACTGATGATTGATACACCTTCAGCAGCGCCGTCGACGTAATCGTATTTCCACTTCCACTGAACGCCGGTTACTTTGATGGTCATGTCTGCGTTAGACGTATCTTCCATCGCAAGTAGCGTTTTAGTTGCTGGGATCGCCATGCTGATGAGGATAACGATTGGAATTACTGTCCAAACAATTTCCATCAACGTACTTTCATGGAAATGAGCTGCGACTGCACCTTTGGATTTACGGTGAACAATCATTGAGTAAATCATGGCACCAAAGACCACGATACCGATTGCCACACACACCCAAAAGATGATCATGTGGATTTCATAGTTTGCCTGACTGGTGGCTGTAACACCCTCACGCATGTTCAGTGCGTAGTCTGCGAAAGCTGAACCAGTGCTAAGTCCGGTAGCTCCTACGACTGCAACGAGCCAATTCTTTAATGCTCTCACTGTCTCCCCCTAGGTTTTTAGTGTTCGTTATGCCAACAAACTTTTCATTTGTTTGGCTAAATCTTGTTTTTCTTCTTCTGCGAGAAACTCACCAACCTCAACTCGCTTACCCGAAGCGGTGATGTTGACTGCCAACGGATACCATCCGATGCGTTTCTCTATCTCAATGCGCGCCCAACAACGTGGGATCGCAAAGCGTGACTCAGGACCTCCGCCTGTGCCACATCGACGCTGTCCTTTTCAACAATCACCTCATCTTCAGTGAAGGTGATTAACTGACAACGTCGCGAAGCTTTAATCACTCGCAAAGAACAATACGCCAAGGCCGCAAGTTCAATACCTGCAAATGGAAGAATCATCCAAAAGCCTTGAAATGCAAAGGCCGCAGCGATTCCTCCGAGAATCACGGCAGTAGCAAGTAAAAACCATTTTGTTTCTCGCCAGTTCATCGACTGATTGGGTTGCACAAGGATGCTTCCCTCGAGATGGTTTGGCGCTATTTCAGTAATAACCATAACAACGCAGCTGCTAAGCTAGACTCTTTATTATTGTTTTTGTTGGTCTCAGCTCGTACAGCTCAGCTTAAGAACAGGAACAAACTTCAGTCCCAACAAATTATTGAGTGTGGAGATTATCTAGGCGTTACGGGCAGAGCAATTAAATAACTTTGTGCTCATCTACAAAGTTTTTTTATAAAAAAATATTCCAATATTCTAATTAACTAATTGAATGTAGTCGTTTTCCTACTTTTGTTTAGCTTCTGCTATGAACACCACATACTGATGTCCACACCCTGTCTAAAGTCAATCTCGGACGCACCGTTGGACAAGACCCCAAGGCAAGTACCTGCCAGTTTTTCCTCTAGAGTTGCGATGTTCTGATCTAAAGCCAACATATTTGGATCTATCACCGATCCGATCCAACCCAAATAAGGCACATCGCTACTCAAAATCGCTTTTTCAGTTAACCGTGCATGATTCAAACAACCCAAGCGCAAGCCCACCACAAGCAATACCGGCAGCTGTAACTGCAGAGCCAAATCCGCCACATCCATTTGCTCATCCAACGGAACCAGCCAACCCCCTGCACCTTCCACCAAAACCAAATCATGCTCAGCTTGTAAGACATTTGATTGCGCCAACAAACGCTGCATATCAATCACCTGCCCTTCTCGAGAGAGATGCGGTGATATCGGTTGCTGAAAACAATAGGGATTCACAGCCTCATATGGCAGCGAACAATCTGCCGCCCGCATCAATCGCAAAGCATCATCGTTTTGCCATTGACCATTAACCTGCTCAGCACCCGCTGCAATAGGCTTAAGGGGCGCGACTGACCTACCCTGCTCGCGTAAAGCATTGAGTTACGCAACGGAGACAGTGGTTTTTCCACAGTCTGTATCTGTACCTGTAACAAAGATGCCGCTCATGACTTTCGCAAACTCTCAGGCGACACCATCACAACACCCTCTTGTTTCTGTTGCACTGCGCCCCACGCATGCCCGTATATCACTTCATAACTCAACGGCAATCGCTCATCACATCGATATATTTCATACGCTGCTTTTAATTGCTGAAGTCGATCTTTACCTAACAAGCCTTTTCTTCGTTGCGTATCTGCATTAGTCACACCCGCTTGTTTCAGGTCTTTTAACAAACGCTCAACTGATTCATAGGTCAGCGTCATATCCTCACGGTCCATCACGGGATCCATAAACTGCGCACCGACTAATGCATCACCATAGTCATGCATATCCAGAAAATGATGAACGTGCGGCAACCCATCCACTTGCGACCAGGCTTCGCGTAACTCTTTCAAGGTATCTGGACCAAAGGATGAAAACATCAATAAACCTTGCGGCTTGATCACGCGTTGTATTTCTTTAAATACTGCAGAGACATCTGACGTCCATTGAAATGCCGAACTGGAAAAAACCAAATCCACACTGTTTGCTGCAAGCGGCAAGTGATCCATATCTGCGCATAAACAGGCTGGACGTTTTAACCAACGACCGCGTTTAGCACTCTTCTTTAGCATTGGTAATGAAAAATCTAACGCGATGACTTTGGCTTTTGGATAACGCTTCATCAACGCATCAATGGCACGACCCGTTCCACAACCGATATCCAAAATGACTTTTGGCTCGCACACAATGTAATCAAGGCGCTGAATCAATCGCTCAGCGATCTCATGTTGCAGCACGGCCACATCATCATAGACAGCTGCCGCGCGACTAAATTGTGTACGCGCTGTGCGTTTATCAATAGCAACTGGATTAGCCATAGGTTTGTAACACCCACGCAAGAAACTCATCCGCATGCGACAACATCGGCGCATGACCCGACTTAGCGATCGTGGTTATCTTCGCTGAAGGACACAACTGCGCAACGGCATCCGCCGCACCACTGGGCACTAATGTATCGCGCTCACCAAACAGCCAATATGAACCTTGCAAACCATGTATGTGCTCACGCAAATCGGTGTTTAATAAAATCGCCAGACCTTGCTGAAGACCTGCATCGCTTGCCGCAGGGCGCGTTGCCAAAGCCTGCTCAATATCACGCAAGATGACACGCGCATCTGCAAGCCCCTTCACTTGAAGACCCAAAAAGCGCTTTAAGGTAGATGTCGCATCATCCGCCAATGCATTCGCGAATTGATCAAACGTTGATTGCGGCATCGCATCGCGCCAGCCATCTCGCTGCACAAAACTCGGTGTAGAACCCACCAAGCCCACAACATCGACACGCTCTGGCGCTTTAAGCGCTATTGCTTGAGATAACAGCCCACCCAATGACCAACCCATATAGTGACTTTTTACTGGAGCAACCTCTAACACGGTGTCGATCCATTGATCTAAATCCGCCTCTGGCAAAGCATCACTTTCACCATGACCTGGCAGCTCGATGAGATTGAGATGAAAGTTCGCGGCTAAAGCTGGCGTGATCGAAGTCCATACCGCTGCATTCATTCCCCAACCATGTAAGCAGGGTCAATTCAGGGCCAGATCCCAGCTGCTGCACACTTAAGCTCATGCCAACTCTCGCTGACACACCGCCAAGGACTCTAACGCACGATCAACATGTGCTGCACTATGTGCTGCAGAAAACGTAAAGCGTAAACGCGCTGTATCTAGAGGCACGGTTGGCGGACGTATTGCTGGCACCCATAAACCTAATTCACGTAAGCGCTGAGACCACGCCAACGCACGATGCGCATCACCTAGCACTACCGGTTGTATCGGCGTGATTGATGGCATCAATGACAAACCCAATGACTGCGCACCGTCACGAAACTGTTTTACCAACGCTTGCAGCTGATTACGACGCCATTGTTCTTCACGCACAATCTCTAAACTTGCTTGCACTGTGGATGCCATCGCTGAAGGCAGCGCGGTGGTATAGATGTAGCTACGTGCTGATTGAATCAACATCTCGATCACATCATGGCTTGCGGCAACAAAAGCACCAGTAACCCCAAATGCTTTACCCAAAGTGCCCATCAAGATAGGCACATCATTCGCGTTTAACCCTGCCGCATGAACAGCGCCACGACCTTGTTCACCTAAACACCAATACCATGGGCCTCATCTACCATGATTGGTGCAGCATATTGCTGAGACAAGGCAACCATCTGAGTTAACGGCGCAACATCACCATCCATACTGAAGACCGAATCGGTCGCAATCAGCTTGCGCTCTGTCTCGGTAGTTAACTGACGCTCAAGCGATGCCATGTCCGCGTGTTGATAACGTTTTAAGTGTGCGCCACTTAACTTTGCCGCATCGATTAATGAGGCATGATTCCATTTATCTTGATGACACAGTCATTAGCCGATAACAGCGAAGCAATCACACCAAGGTTTGCCATGTATCCGGTTGAGAACAACAGAACGCGTTCATATCCCAACCACTCGGCAAGTGCTAATTCAGCATCGTGATGTGCGCGCATATGGCCGCTGATCAGATGCGCCGCACCGGCACCAACGCCCGCATTCTTAATCGCCTGAGTCGCTGCATCAGCTAAGCGTGGGTCAGCAGCTAAACCCAAATAATCATTCGAGCAAAAGGCGAGCATCTTCTCGCCATCAACCATCAACTCGACAGACTGTTTGCCATCGACAACACGACATTGCCGATACAAGCCTTGATCACGACGGCTTTGCAGCTCCGTCGATAAATCGTCCAACCAAGACATTAGCCACCACAGCAGGCTTTCTGATCAGTCTCTAACGGCGCACTTTCCATTTGCATACCCAAACGATCAAAGAGCTTGTGATCGTGATCGGCTTCTGGGTTATCTGTAGTCAACAAACGCTCGCCGTAGAACATCGAGTTAGCACCGGCCAAGAAACATAAGGCCTGCATCTCATCACTCATCTCAGTACGACCGGCAGATAAACGCACATAACTTTCAGGCATCATGATGCGTGCTACCGCAATCGAGCGAACAAACTCAATCGCATCGATGCCATCAGCACCGTAAAGCGGCGTGCCTTCTACCTGAACCAACATATTGATCGGCACAGACTGAGGATGCATTGGCATGTTGGCTAACTCTTGCAACATACGTGCACGATCTTTTGGTGTTTCACCCATACCCAAGATACCGCCCGAACACACATTGATACCGGCATCACGTTCATACTTCAGCGTATCTAGACGATCTTGGTAGGTACGCGTAGTAATCACGTTGCCGTAGAACTCCGGCGAGGTATCGAGGTTATGGTTGTAGTAATCCAAACCAGCATCACGTAAACGTTCTGCTTGCGGCTCAGTCAACATACCCAAGGTAACGCAGGTCTGCATACCTAAGCCTCGAACCGCAGTAATCATGTCGATTACCTTGTCGAGGTTCTTATCGGTTGGATTGCGCCATGCAGCGCCCATACAAAAACGACTGGCGCCTTTGCTTTTAGCCTCTGATGCCGCCGCAATCACTTCATCAAGGGGCAATAACTTTTCGCGCTCAAGCTCAGTGTCATGCTTGGCACTTTGAGAGCAGTAACCGCAGTCTTCCGGACACGCACCGGTTTTAATCGAGAGCAAGGTGCTAACTTGGATCTCATTCGGATCGAAGTGTTCGCGATGAATCTGCTGCGCTGTGTAAATAAGATCGTTAAACGGCATTGCGAACAATGCTTGGATCTCATCCAAACTCCAATCATGGCGAATCTCAGTCTTCAACACCGTCGAACTCCTCGTCCTCTGCAGGAACTTCAATATCTTTCCAATCGGTATTCTTTACCCGGATCAATGACCAAATAGACCAAGGCACAATGATCACTACGCCAATCGCCCACGCGATTAACCATGGCATCCAACCATCACCTGGGAAAAAGGTACCCACCGGCACGATCACCCCCATCACGGCATAAAAACGATAAGCCGCCCACTGGGTGAACTGGCCCACGCGCGGATCAGGATGGTGACGATGCAAGGCATAGATCAGGATGGAACCGCCAAACCAAAACACAGCCAGCGGCATTGGTATCAACATGCTGACGATGTTTCCGATATCCAGCTGCATGGCAGCAAAGCGCACAGATTTGGCTTTAATAATGGTGGGTTCTTTTCGTGATTCCATACCGCTCACCTTGGCGAAAAAATGCAGTGTAGAGATGGCAAAAACACTGTCAACCGAGCTTAATTTCACTAGTAGACAAGTGGTCAATTTTAGACAATGCAGAATTGCTCGCTTTGCCTCACCCAGATCCCACATCATGCTGCCTTTTGCCATCGCTGCAGCGATAACCTGCAGAGCAACAAGCCCCAGTGCCATTGCTGCGGCATAGAGCTCGCGACAAACAATACGCGATGCGGCGAATGCCTCAGCCACCCACCTGAGTTTGATCGCACCTTTGTCGCGGGTCGGTATGCCCCACGAATTGATCAACTGATTCATCAGTTCAAATACAACGGCGATCTGAATAAAGGACGCATTCTCGCAGAATGGTTGAGCAGCGCCCTTCCCTTCAGCAAACCTGATTTGCTCATCCCTATGCCATTAAGCCCAGCGCGACTTCAAGAACGCGGATTCAATCAAAGTGCTGAACTCGCCGCTTGCTGAGCCAACGGCTACAGATTCCCGTGGCATATGATCTTTTAAAACGACACAACAGCGAGACTCAACAAATCCAACTCAAGCGCAAAGAAAGACTCAGCGCGATGCGCAAGGTGTTTTATACCGATCAAGCAGATCAAAGTAAGAAGCGTTGGTTTAATTGATGATGTGGTAACAACAACCGCAACCGCACGTGCAGCCGCAGGGGTATTAAAAAAGGCGGGAGTTAAAGAGGTGATCATTTGGGCCGTGGCAAGAACACCACGACCCAATGATAAAGATTAGCGATCCGCGAGGACCTTTTCTTTCATTTCACGACGCTCTTGCGCATCGATCGTCAGCGTCGCAACAGGGCGAGCTTCTAAACGCTTGATACCGATCTCTTCACCAGTATCTTCACAGTAACCGTAAGAACCATCATCGATACGCTCAAGTGCTTGCTCGATCTTACGAATCAGTTTGCGGTAACGGTCACGCGTGCGTAGCTCTAAGCCATGTTCGCTTTCGCGGTTTGCACGGTCAGCTTCATCACCCACTTCTTGGTGTGACTTGTCGCGCAAATTATCCAGAGTCTCTTGTGCTTCTTGCATCAACTCTTCACGCCAAGCGGTAAGCTTTTGACGGAAGTATTCGAGCTGCAGAGGATTCATGTATTCCTCTTTTAGCTTCGGTTTATAACCATCTGGCAATTCAACAGCCATTGGCATCTCCATTGTTTTTGATTAAGCCGCGGTTTTTTACAGGGCATGCCCGAATAAATCAAGCAGACAAATGTGTAAAAGCCGCATTTCGTTAGCAGTCGCCAGTTAACGCCTTGAAAAGCAACAACTTAAGCGATAGGTGTCTGCAAATAGTCAATAAATAGCGCGATAAACAGCAATAAGCCGACCAAATTGTTATTTAAAAATCCGCGAAAACATAACTTACGATCACGATCTTTAATTAAATACTGCTGAAAAAGGAACAAACCGGCAGCAACCGCTACACCGATATCCCAAGCAAAACCACGCCCGGCCAGCTCACCAACCCAGATCAGCAAAGCAATCATGCTGCACTGCAACAATCCAATAATCAGTCGATCGTAACGTCCAAACAAAATCGCGGTCGATTTAACACCGATCTTAAGATCATCTTCACGATCAACCATTGCATACATGGTGTCGTAGATCACCGCCCAAATAACGGTTGCGCTAAACAACACCCAAGCAACCAATGGAATCTGAGATTGCAGTGCAGTAAATGCCATCGGCACAGCCCAACCAAACGCCATACCTAACACAACCTGCGGCAGATGCGTGTAACGCTTCATAAAAGGATAGATAGCGGCAAGTGCAACAGCGACAAAGGAGTTCGCAATCGTCAGGCCATTGAGAAACAACACCAACACAAAAGCCAACAAGCAAAGCACGACAAACACACCCAGTGCTTCTTTGGGTGTCACCATGCCAGTCGCTAAAGGACGACCTGCCGTGCGCTCAACCTCACCATCAATATGTCGATCGGCATAATCATTGATTGCGCAACCAGCTGAACGCATCAACGCCGTACCCAAAACAAAAATTAATACCACCCACCAAGTCGGTTGGCCATTTCCTGCAATCCATAGCGCCCACAGCGCAGGCCATAACAACAGATAGATACCGATCGGACGATCCGCACGAATCAGCTGCCCATACAAACGAAAGCGCGTCGCCCAAGGCAGTGCTTTTGGCGGCAGGCCATTGTAGCGAGGCATTTGATCAGACACTTAACGCTCCGGAATCGCAGGTAAAAAGATTTCGTTCACTAAGATCGGTTGCTGAGCATAACGATAGATCGCACGACGCCCCCAAATCTCTGACGGTTTATCCACGAGGTTAGCCGTTGCCGCATGATACAAGGCATGCCGTGGTGTTATCCGCGCAACCTCAGACAACACGCGTTGCGTTGATTTATCTGCAAACAACACCGCACCTAATGGCTTATTACGTAATCGTGCTAAACGTTTAGCTCGTCCACGAAAACTCGATGCCGGGATCAAGGTACGGGCAAAGACCCATGCGCTTCCGCCGCAACGGAGTTCAACCTCACGAATCAAACCATGTGCACCTTGACGCATACCTAACAGCTCACGCTCTGAGGCATAACCTCTTCCCCAGCGTTGTCCGCGTAACTGCAGATTGAAGCGACCATCACAAGCATTCACAACGGCCTTGGTTAGCGAACCTGATTCTTTTAACCAAGCAGCCACCTCTTGCGGCAAGACAAGACGACTCTGTGCAGTTAAGCGCATCCATCGAGGTTCGTTATGATCAAAAGAAAGGCGTCGAGACATTGAAGGCTCAATGTAAAAAATCGATGCGCATTATCGCACAGCCGATAGCACTACACCGCTGAGTAGTTTTGTTTCTCGCCAATCCAACGATGAATCAGCGGCTGAATATGCTCTGACTTTTCAGCAATCAATTGATCCGCCGCTTTTTGTACCGGCTCAATCCAATGCTGATCGCGCATGAGATCTGCCAATCGAAATTGCACCTCGCCGGTCTGGCGCGTCCCTAAGACTTCACCTGGACCACGAATCTCCAAATCCTTTTGTGCGATCACAAAACCGTCATTGGTTTGTCGCATGATCTCAAGACGCTCTCGTGCCACGGCACCTAACGGCGGGTGATAAAGCAGGACACAATAACTATCTTGCGCACCTCGACCAACACGTCCGCGCAACTGGTGTAACTGCGACAGACCTAAGCGCTCAGCATTCGCCATCACCATGAGTGAGGCATTCGGCACATCCACCCCCACCTCAATCACCGTGGTAGCAACGAGCAAATGCAACACACATGATTTGAACTGCTGCATCACCTCAGCTTTTTCAGGTGCCTTCATTCGACCATGCACTAACCCCACCTTCAGAGGCGCTAACGCTTCGGTAAGCATCTCTGCGGTTTGTTCTGCCGCTTGCGCCTGGAGCAACTCTGACTCTTCAATCAAAGTGCACATACCCAGTAAGCTTGTCGACCGGACTCACACGCAAGGCGCACACGCTCAATCACCTCAGCTTGCCGTTGCTCTGACACCAAGACCGTTTTAATCGGCTTACGTCCGGGTGGTAGTTCATCAATCACTGACAGATCAAGATCAGCATAAGCTGTCATCGCCAAGGTTCTTGGAATTGGCGTAGCGGTCATGATCAATTGATGTGGCGTGACTGATTTACCTTTGGAGCGCAGCGCCAAACGTTGATGCACACCAAAGCGATGTTGCTCATCCACAATCACCAAACCCAAGTTGGCAAACTCGACACTCTCTTGGAATAAGGCATGCGTCCCGACCACCATGGATAACTCGCCCTGACTCACCTGCTGCATCATCGCTTCGCGTTTCTTACCTTTTAAGCGCCCACTTAACCAACCAACCTCAACACCCAATGCGCTAAACCAGTTTTCAAAGTTAACTCGATGCTGTTCCGCAAGAATCTCAGTCGGAGCCATCAAGGCAACCTGATAACCTGCCTCAATCGCCTGCAAGGCAGCGATCGCCGCAACAATGGTTTTTCCGCTACCCACATCACCCTGTACTAAGCGCAACATGGGATAAGACTGCTCCGTATCTTTTGCAATCTCACTGATCACACGGCGTTGCGCACCGGTTAACTCAAAGGCTAGAGCAGCAAGCAGTTGCTGCGCCTTAGGTAATTCAAAAATCGCTTGATCAAATACAGGCGCGGTTTGTTGTCGATGCGCATCGCGCATCAATCGCATACTTAATTGATGTGCGAGCAACTCTTCAAAAGCTAAACGATGTTGTGCTGGATGCCCTTCTTCTGACATCAACGGCTTCGCAAGCTCAGGCGGCGGTCGATGCAATAAACGAATCGCATCTGACAAAGTAGGCAAATCAAACGATGACAATAAACCTGATGGCAGCAGTTCATCTAAAGCACCTTCTTTGCCTAAACGCAGTAGTGCCTGAGCAATCAAGTCGCGCCAACTGAGCTGATGAAACCCTTCCGTCGTTGGGTAGATCGGCGTTAACGCTTGCTCGACAGTAATCGACTCATCATCCGCAACGCGCTGATATTCAGGATGCACCAACTCATAGTGTTGCGGTCCGTTACGTACCTCGCCAAAACAACGCAATCTCACACCGCGTGCAAGCGCAGACTTTTGCGCAGCCGTGAAATGAAAGAAACGCAGAATCATCGAGCCTGTGCCATCTGACACCTGCACAAGTAACGAACGTCTTTTGCCAAATCGAATATCTGCGTGATCCACTGTGACATCAATCACCGCTTGATCACCCGGACGCAATGAACCAACCGGCACAATCTTGGTACGATCTTGATAACGGAACGGTAGATGGAACAACACATCTTGTACGGAGTGCACACCCAGCTTAGCCAAACGCTCAGCACCCTTAGGTCCAACACCACGCAAGGCAGTGACAGGGATTCGCGCTAAGCTATCGGTTTGATCAGACATACAGCGAGCATACGCAAGCACTAAACCAGCAACAAGACACAATCATGTATCAAGAAGCGTTTCACATTAAGACATCCGGTCGCGGCACGCAGAATATCTCTCAACAGATTCAGGACGTGGTAAAAAAACAGCGGCGTTCAAACCGGCTTATGTCATGTGTTTGTTAAGCACACCTCGGCTTCATTAATCATTTGTGAAAATGCCGATCCCGATGTGCGCGCCGACCTTGAGGATTGGCTAGCCCGCGAAGTGCAAGATGGTCACCCACGTTATCGTCATAGCATTGAAGGTGCTGATGATATGGCGGCACACATTCGCTCGATACTGACCAAAATGGATCAAACCCTACCGGTTACCCAAGGACGATTAGCCTTGGGCACTTGGCAGGGTTTGTTTTTATACGAGCATCGTTATCACGGCCATCAACGTTCAATCGTTGTCACCGTGAGCGGAAGTTAAGGCGCGATTGAGTTATAGGCGCGAGTAAAACCTTTTAACGAAATAGGCAAAGGCAGAATCTTTTGATTCATCAAGGCCACACGCACTTGCGCACGCTCACCTTTTTGCATCGCTTCAACCACATCAGTGTTTAGTGGCTGACCTACTGTCGTACAGCCTTGGCGACCACAGGCCAAATAAGGCAGCTTCACTGGCGCAATCTTTTCATCGACCAATAACGCAGCACCCGGCATCAATAGCGCGCCCAGCGGCACGGTAGCGATAAAGATTGGCTCTTTATTATCCGGCACAAAACCAACACGCACTTGCATCAGCATCTGGCCATTATCTTTACTGTTAACGTTTTGGAAGATGTAGCACATCTCCTTGTCACCCTCTTTTTCACATTGCTTTGCCCAATCACCAAAGGTTGGGATCTCTTTCTTCGCATCTTCTGCAAAAGCACCCAAGGGCAACAAACCCATAAGAAGCAAGCCGAGAAGTTTTTTCATTACAGTATCCTTTTACATTCCTTTACTGATGACTACTACTAATTAAGCAAGTTCCATCACACCATCCATTTCTACGCCGGCATTACGTGGCAACCCTGCCACCTCGACAGCCGCTCTCGCAGGGTAAGGCTGCTGAAAGTATTCAGCCATCACCTCATTCACTTTGGCAAAGTTGCCCAAATCAGTTAGGAAGATATTTAGCTTAGCGATATCCGCCAGACTTCCACCTGCAGCCGCTGCAACCGCAGACAAGTTATCGAACACACGACGGATTTGCGCTTCGATGTCGCCTTCGATCATTTCCATGGTTTCTGGCACCAATGGGATCTGACCTGATAGATAAACAGTGTTACCCACCTTTACTGCCTGAGAATAGGTACCAATCGCTGCCGGTGCTTGATCAGTCGAAATAATTTCACGCGCCATGTGCTACTCCCGAAGTGGCGTTATGTCAGAAACGCACTGTACCCAATGGATCTCGTGAGTGCCATCTCAGCTGCAACCACACCCATCCAAGCGCCAACAAGCTAATAAGCATCAACGGCCAATTACTTAACAACACATAAGGGGTTACTCCTTGATAACTCGGCACTTTTGCTTGCATAACATCAGCTCCGAATTGCGGAATAGTCGCCACCAGTTTGCCACGCTGATCGATCACCGCCGAAATGCCGGTATTGGTCGCTCTGACCAAATAGCGCCCTGCCTCGGCAGCCCGAGCACGTGCAATTTGCAGATGTTGATTTGGCGCGAGTGAATCACCAAACCACGCATCATTACTCGCATTGAGTAGCCAATCGGCATCGGGCAAGGCCTTTAATACCTCACGAGCGAAGGCGTCTTCGTAACAAATATTCACACCGACTTGTTGGCCTTTTAGCTCGAGCAACGACTGCTCAGCTGCACCAGTAGAGAAATCAGAGACAGGAATACGCAGCCAGCTCACCAAAGGTCCAATCAGTTGCTTCAACGGCATGAACTCACCAAACGGCACCAGATGATGTTTGTAGTACTCTCCCCGAGCCGCATCACCACGCGTAATCATCGCGTTGTAATACGCACCTTGCCGATCACCCGCCACAATGCCAGTAACAAAGCTTTGATCTTGTTGTTTGAACAGCGCATCTAAGCGTTCTATTTCAGGCGACAACTCTTGCTCAAAACCGGAGATCGCCGTTTCTGGCCAAATCACCACCTGCGCTTCAGGTGCAGCGGCACTTAATGATTCGTAATGCGCTAGCCATTGATCAAAGAGGTTTGCTCGCCACTTCAATCGTTGCGGCACATTTCCTTGTACAACCGCGACAGTGGTCTCAACACCAGTCGGCTGCGTCCATTGTTTGGGGATAAAGCTAATCAACAACAGCATGCCGATTAAGCTCAACCATGCATACCAACGTTTAGCGGCAAATAAGCAGGCAATCAAAAACATCACGACCCAGCTCACACCATGCACACCGATCACAGGCATTAACGAGCTTAACGGCGAATCACTGTGCGCATAGCCAAGTGAGAGCCATGGAAAACCGGTAAGCACCCACCCACGTGCTAGCTCCAACAGAAACCATAAAGAAGGCACGAACAGCATCCAGCTAAGCGGTGAGGTAACGTGAATAAAACGACGCACCAACCATGCTAATAACGCGATATACAAGGCAATAAATGCAACGAATAAAAGCGTAGCACCAATCGCCAAGCTCTCAGTCATCCCGCCGAACTGACTGATGCTAATGCGTAGCCAAAACACGCCTGTTACAAATAAACCAAAACCCCAAGACCAACCGATCCAAGCTGCCTGCTTGGCAGATCGACTTTGCACAATCATCACCAGCAAAATGATTAACGCAGGGAATTGGACGAACCAGTAGCCAAAAGGCGCGTAGGACAGCACCAACGACGCACCTGCCGCTGCGGCAAATACAATCGTCAGTAACTGTATTAACATCGAAAGGTGTTAGGCGTTATCCGCCTTACCCTCTGTCGTAATCGCGGGGTCGAGCTTACTGATCGCAAGCAATCGAATCTTGCGTGAGTCTGCACCCAAGATTTCAAAGCGAAAACCTTCAGCTTCGACATGCTCACCACGCACTGGCATATGACCTAAGGCGTGCAACACAAGACCACCAATGGTGTCGAAATCTTCATCATCGATCTCGATGTTGAAGTATTCGTTAAAGTCTTCGATGGTGGTGTGCGCTTTAACGGTGTAGTTATTTTCAGCACGACGCATGATGAATGCACCTTCATCAAAATCGTATTCGTCCTCAATCTCACCAACAATCTGCTCAAGCACATCTTCAATGGTAACCAGACCTGCGGCTGCGCCATATTCATCAACGACAATCGCCATATGATTTCGGCTCGCGCGGAACTCACGCAACAACACATCCAATCGCTTAGATTCAGGCACAAAGACCGCCGAACGAATGATGTCGCGCAATTTAAATTTCTTCGAGCCATCAGCAAAGTACTGCAGCAAATCTTTTGCCAGCAAAGTACCCACCACTTCGGCACGATCTTCACCAATCACTGGATAGCGAGAGTGTGAGCTATCCACCAATACAGGCAAGATATCACTGAGCGCATCATCGCGACCGATAACTTCCATCTGCGCACGTGGAATCATGATGTCACGGACCTGCAGATCAGAAACCTGCAAGACACCTTCCATCATGCTTAATGCATCGGTATTAAATAAGGCACGGTTTTTAGCTTGGCGAAGGAGTTCGACAAGTTGTTGTTTATTTTCCGGCTCATTGCTTGAGTTCTGGAACAAGCGTTCCATTAAACGCGCGGCAAATGAGCCGCGACTAGATCGTCCGTCGTCGTTCATAAAATCTTATGCATAGTTAAACACGTGCGTTTTTCAGCCAGCATAGGGATCAGAGATACCTAAGCTATCTAGGATAACGCGCTCCTTTTCTTCCATGATGTCAGCGTCTGCATCTTCCATGTGATCGAAACCACGAAGATGTAAAACACCATGTACCACCATATGCGCCCAATGAGCCGCTAGGGTTTCCTTGCTCCTGAGCTTCCTCAGCAACTACTTCAGCACAGATGGCCAAATCACCCAAATGAGATTCTTCAATCTCAGGGGGTAAATCGAAAAGAAATGACAACACATTGGTAGGTTTGTCGTTGTCACGATAGGTGCGGTTAAGCTCTTGGCTCTCAGCCGCATCGACCACACGAATCGCTAAACTCGAGGTCTGATCATCGTCTTCCATCGCAGCTTGGGCCCAAATACGGAACGCTGACGCAGGCGGTATATCTTCGCCCTCGATCCCAAACTGTACGTCGACATCCAGACTCATGCGTCTTTCTTCTCTTGATTACGCTCAAACTTGTCATACGCCTGCACAACTTTCTGTACTAGCGAGTGGCGCACCACATCTTTTGAGTTGAAGAAGGTAAAGCTCAAGCCATCAACATCCTGCAGAATGTCCATCGCTTGCTTAAGACCTGAACGCGTACCACGCGGCAAGTCGATTTGCGTTACGTCACCGGTAATCACCGCGGTGGAGCCAAATCCCAAACGCGTAAGGAACATCTTCATTTGCTCAGGCGTAGTGTTCTGCGCTTCATCCAAAATAATGAACGCTTCGTTCAACGTACGTCCGCGCATGTAGGCTAATGGCGCCACTTCAATCACATTACGCTCGATCAATTTATTCACGCGCTCAAAGCCAAGCATCTCGTAAAGTGCGTCATATAAAGGGCGTAGATATGGATCGATTTTTTGTGAAAGATCACCCGGCAAGAAACCTAAACGCTCCCCGCTTCAACCGCAGGACGCACCAACAAAATACGGCGAATCTGATCACGCTCAAGCGCATCAACTGCACAAGCAACCGCCAAATAGGTTTTACCGGTACCCGCAGGACCAATACCGAAGTTGATGTCATGTGTCATGACACGGTTCACATACACCGCTTGCGAGCCGCCACGAGGACGCACCATACCGCGACGCGTCTTTATCATCGTCTCTGGCACTTCTGGCTCATGCGCAGGCACATCATCCATACCTGACTCTTGCAGATGCAGATGGACATTAGCTGGGGTGATTACCTCTTTTTCGCTGAGCTCGTAAAGATCACGCAAGATCTCAGCAACAGCATCTACCGAACCCGGCGCGCCTTCGACTTTAAAGAAGTTACCGCGATTACTGATTTCAACGCCCATGCGACGTTCAATCTGGCGCAGATTTTCATCTAGCTGACCACAGACATTACGTAAGCGTTGGTTATCTTCAGGTTCGAGTAAGAACTCGACAGTTTGTTCTGCAGCACTCATTGGGCAGCAGCTACCTTTTCAGTCACAAGCTCACCGCGTAATGAATTAGTAAAGGCTTCAGTAATCCGCACATCAACAAACTCGCCAATCAACGACGCAGGACCTTTGAAATTCACCACGCGATTATTTTCGGTACGGCCTGACATTTCAGACTCGTCTTTACGTGATGGACGATCTACCAAAATACGCTGCACGGTACCGACCATCTCACGGGAGATCTGCTGCGTGCTGTTATTAATCACATGCTGCAAACGCGCTAAGCGAGCTTGTTTTACATCATGCGGCACATCATCTGGTAGCTCCGCAGCAGGGGTACCCGGACGGCGACTATAAATAAAGCTGAATGAATGATCGAAACCAATCTCTTCAATCAAACCCATGGTGTGTTCAAAGTCCGCATCGGTTTCACCTGGGAAACCAATAATGAAGTCCGATGACATGCTCATGTTCGGACGAATCTCGCGCAGCTTTTTAATTTTTTGTTTGTACTCAAATGCACTGTGACCGCGCTTCATCTGCATCAAGATACGGTCAGAGCCTGACTGTACTGGCAGGTGCAAGTGATCAACAAGCTCAGGCACATCGGCATAGGCTTCGATCAAAGAATCTGAGAACTCCACCGGATGTGAAGTGGTGTAACGAATACGCTCGATACCTTCAATGGCCGCAACATAACGAATCAACAACGCAAGATCTGCGATCTCGCCATCTTCCATCTGACCGCGATATGCATTCACGTTTTGACCGAGCAGATTTACTTCACGCACACCTTGTGCGGCGAGCTGCGCCACCTCGGTGATCACATCATCAAACGGACGACTGATCTCGGTACCACGGGTATAAGGCACAACACAGAAAGTACAGTACTTAGAACAACCTTCCATGATCGACACAAAAGCAGTTGGACCTTCTGAACGCGGCTCTGGCAATCGATCAAACTTTTCGATTTCGGGGAAGCTGATATCCACTACCGGCTCATTAGCTTTGGCAGCATTCAGCATCTCGGGCAAACGGTGCAAAGTTTGTGGGCCAAACACCAAATCAACATAAGGCGCACGCTGACGGATCGCATCGCCCTCTTGGCTGGCCACACAACCGCCAACACCGATGATCAGGTTTGGATTCTTTTCTTTCCAAGGGCGCCATTGGCCAAGTAATGAAAAAACCTTTTCTTGGGCCTTTTCACGGATCGAGCAGGTGTTCAGCAGCAAGACATCCGCGTCTTCCGCTTGATCTGTCTCTTCAAGGCCATGTGACTCATGCAGCACATCACGCATTTTCTGCGAGTCGTACTCATTCATCTGACACCCGAAGGTCTTAATAAAAACTTTGCCTGCCATGCCCGTCCCGGCTTGATTTGTAAGGGGTCGTGATTCTACGCCGAGCCTATTCTAAATGCACGAGCTTCTGCCTATTAAGCCCTTGTTTTAGGTGATATTTTATCGTGAGCAAAAAAGAATACAGCCATAGAGGGGCAAATCTAAGAATCTTACAATTCGCTATAAGTCTTAAATCAAATATTTGAAACTTTTCGTACCTAGTGATTAACAAAAATTTACAAACGAATGCGTTTAAGAACGAAGTTTGTTCGTTAAGTTTTCTAACGTATCAGCACCACATGCAAAGCATGTTAGCTTGAGCTCATTTATATACCTTGTCAGTGTAATTATCGTCTGATCAGTAGAGATCATTGCAGAACGTAGAATTGCACCAGCAACACCGCAATAACGAGCACCCAATGCAATCGACTTTGCCATATCAAGACCATTTCTAATGCCACCTGATGCCCAAACCTCAACACTAGGCAGCTCAGTTTTGATTTCTTGCAAACACTCTATTGTTGATTGCCCCCAGTTTTTAAAAAGTATCAACACCACATTGCGCTTCAGCTTGAACATTCATCTGAACTTCGATGGCATCAAAACGCGTGCCACCGTGTCCTGCGACATCAATGGCATGAACACCCACTTCATTGAGTTTAATAGCTGTTTTTATATCTATACCAAACCCTACCTCTTTAACAATCACAGGGACCGGTGAGCATTCGATAAAATATGCCAAATTATCTTCAACATTTACCCAATCCGTGTCGCCTGCTAGTTGTAACGCTTCTTGAAGGGAATTCAGATGAATAAAAATTGCATTAGCGTCAACTTGAGATATGAGTTCATCAATCAACCGACGAGGGTCTTTAGGAATATTTGCTGCGCCAAAATTAGCCAATATTGGTTGCGAACCTGCTAAACGACGTAACTCTAGCCCTAGACCTTGACGCTGCCCCTGTTCACAAGAAATACGTTGAGATCCGACCCCCATAGCGAGCCCTAACTCTCCAATAGCTTCAGCAATTCGTTGATTAATATCAGAGCTAACTCTGGTACCTCCAGTCATAGAGCTGACATAGATAGGAGCCGTCAACGGGATACCAAACATTGAAGCTGAGATATCAACATCGCTGAAATTGACACCGGGTAGCGCTGAGTGGCGGAAAGCGAACTAAATCAAAATCACTAGCGGCCCACGCCTGCTTAGATGCGATATCTACATGTGCAAGCTTTCTATCCATAAACCCTCTTATATCTTGCAATTTCTACTAGGAGCATATGTGGATAGGTCAATGCTGCTAACCCAATAAACACAATCGTGAAAAAGCCAGTCACATCTAATAAGGATAAGTTGAGATGGTTTGCTGCAATGACGGCCAATATATAGGTTGCGAAAATCACACCAGCGCCAATCACCAGCGACACCCTCTGCTTGTGAATTGGCAACATAATCCATTCATGTTTGATGTGCCTTGGGCTGTGCAATAAACAAAAGAAAAGTGCAAAGTAAACTAATGGATCAAGTGGCAGGCCCACTAAAACGATAGCGGATAATTCGATTAATTGCTTTTTAGAGTAGCGCTTAAAAGAAAAGAGCAACACGAAAAAACGAAATAGCGAAAGCAAACATCATGGTCGCAATTAACGGCTTAGAAGATTGACCAAAAGCAAATAATCAAATAACTCTTCAACCCTGAGAGAATGCAATACAACAGGCATCGTCAGAATAAGCGTTCCATACGAAAGTCGACTCAGGACACTACGCACCTTAAAGTCTTGTGAAAAATGGTAAACAGAGACCAAGAGAAACCCCAATAACGACATCATGGGAAAGATTGGCCAAGTAAAAAACAATAAAACAACAACTAATAGATAGCCTAGGTAAAACATCACAAGTCGTCTTGAACTGCTTAACCACCCCAGCCTGTCCGCAATAATTGGATCAAATGCTCCATGCGGCACACCAAACAACATAATCGCCGCGAGCGAAAGGTATAGGACTATTTCCAAGATGAACCACCAAATAGCGCTCGCAGAAAAGCTCCCTTAGGCGAGGACATAATCACTCTAAACGCATCTGTAAGAGTGTTCTCCGTCATGAAAGCTGCAAATTGATCTCCTTTTAGTCGAGATGCCAATTGTATAAAAACAGATGGGACTAAATCAGGCCTCTCTTTAATTAACCACAATAACTTTTTATCCATCCAGTCTTCACGTAGGGACCGGGGAACAGCCATTGGCTTACCTTTTAAAAGTAAGCGAGAAGCAGCTTTCTTTGCCCAAATTATGTTTTGTCGAAACGAATACCCGGTAGAGGCCCGTCCAGCATCACCCCTTATACCAATTGGGATACCGAAACTTTCAGCCGGACGATTAAAGCCCATAGGAATAACAGCTTCTTCAGTATCAACAACCCAATGCGGCACCTTCAGCTTATGTTGAATCCAGTCCTGTGCTTGCTCTTTCAAATGATCTAGCCGAGGAGCACCACTTGTGAAGTCCGTGTATTCAATCAGAAGATCACGAGGCCCCAATGGCAGCATGTATCTGAAGTTGACACCTGTTTCAAACGCCTCAATATCCGACATTAACTGCACATCAAAAAAACCATGCGGCTTTTCCGTCTGAAGCAATACACCCGAGAAACACTGCTTTATCCAAAAGTCATCCTGAGAAATCGGACGACTATCGAACACAAACATAGCATCAGGCTGAGCATTTATAGATTCTTCATCAAGAAGAATTTGCCCATGTGCATAGATATCTGCCTCACAATCACGCCGAAATGCCTGACCGCTAATATGGCCATAGTGATATCGCTTACCTTTATGGCGTTTCTCGTTAGTGCTTGAGGACATAGTCCAGGATGACCAGATATGTGAGGGATTTAAAAGCTTTCTCTCTTTTTCCTGAAACCAAAATGCATAGCGCTTTTTGTCTATCCCATATCGATTCGGATCACTAACAACAACATCACCTGGTAATTTTGGAAAAGAAGCAAGATGCTTTGCTAGCGACAAACCAGCAGGTCCGGCACCAATAATATGGACCCAAGCACTCATAATTCCCGCCAATAATGGCTTATACAACGCATCAAAACACTGGGTTGTTTCTTCGGTTGATAATGGTAGAAGCCTTTCGACACACCAAATTTAATTAACGATGCAGAAGCTACAAAAATTTTCTCAAAACGAGATGTTGTCACTCGGCCATCCCAAAGATCGAGGTGACTTGTATGTTTAAGTTTGTTACCTATTTCACGGTATGCCTGACCAGCAAAAAGAATAGCCACCCTCGCCCTAAAAGGAAGAAAAACAAGTCCTTCATATGCATAGCGATAATGATGGTCAGCGATTTCAAGTAACTCAGAAACAGCCTCTTGTAACACTAACTTTAAAGTATCATCTGGATTGGTAACTTGCTCACATGACACATCACCTATTAACTCTTTGGGTAAATAAACACGTTGATTATTTGCATCCTCAACCACATCACGACAGATATTCGTTAATTGCATACCAATACCGAGTGAAACAGCATGAGCATAGGCTCTTTTGTCATCAACATTGAGCACGTCACACATCATCAGCCCTACAGACCCCGCTACCTTGTAACAATAATTAATGAGTTCTGTGATCGTCTGTACTGAAACCGGATAGGTATCTTGAATCACACCCTCCAAAAGATGTTCAAAGGTGAATAATGCCCTCTTTGATAAAACCAGCCTTGGATTATCGTTTAGATAAGGGACCTCAGCCGAATTAGTAATGGCTGCATGAACAGCTTGTAATTGACTACGGGCTAACGAAGCATCATCAGTTTCGTCTGCAATATCATCTACCTGACGACACAATGCATAAAGCTTCGCTGCATCAAGTAGCTGGTCTCTTGAGAGAAATCTTCCAGCAAAATTAAATGTGACGCCATGCTTCGCAAGTACTTGTGTTGACATCAGCCAGCCCTCTTAAATTGAGCTGCATCACCGACTAACTTCTCCACCACTTTTGCAGATGACACAACTCCTGGTAATCCAGCGCCTGGATGCGTCCCAGCACCTGTCAAATATAAATTCTCAAAGCCTTCAGCTTTATTATGAAATCTAAACCATGCTGATTGAGTAAATAACGGGGCAATTGAGAAACCTGCACCCTGGTAACTAAGGTAGTCATTTTCAAAGTTATCGGGTGTCATTGAAAATGGTGAATCTATGACATCACTGAGCCCAGGTAATAATCTTTGCTCAAGCACTGACAGGACCCTTTCTCTTAACTTTGGTTCCTCAACAGCCCAATCGATGCCACTTTGATTATTGGGAACTGGGCAAAGAACATAGAAACTATCCATACCCTCGGGGGCAAAACTGTCATCTGTTGCAGTCGGCCTATGTAAATACAAAGAAACATCCTCATTGAGTTTCTTTCTATGGAAGATGTCATCTAAAAGTTCTTTGTAACTATCGCCCATAACAATCGTATGATGTGCGATATCGTCATACTTTCGTTTTGTACCAAAATAAAGCACATATAGCCCCATAGACAACTTAGCTTGGTCTCGTTTTATCTTGGTTGATAGCTTCACCGAATGACTCGGCAACATTTTTTTGAAGAGATATAGCGGGTCTCCATTAAAAACAAAATTATCAGCTAAGTGATGCTGACCACCCGTGTCTCGCACGGATATAATTTTTATGCGAAGTGCTTATATGGTCAATTTCTTTACCGTATTCAAATTGCACTCCCTGCTCTTGGGCTAACCGCACCAACCCATTGACTAAAGCTCCCGTACCGCCCTTTGCAAAATAAATGCCGTATTTTCTTTCTAAAAAATGAATCAAGCCGTAAATACTAGTGGTATCAAATGGAGACCCGCCAACTAATAAAGGTTGAATTGAAAACGCTTGTTGAAGCTTTGGGTTTGATAAATGGTTTGTTACTAACTGCCAAACCGATTGATCTCCACGAAGCTTTGCCAGATAAAGGGAGCTGCTTAACCATTTCAATAACATTATGGAAAGGATGCGCAGCTAATTGCTCAAAACCAACTTTGTAAATAGCCTTAGATTTATTGAGTAAGGACAGATAGCCATCACAGTCTTTTGGTTCTATTTTTCTGATCTCATCAAGAGTGTCTTCGATAGAACCGCCATAATCGAAATTCGTTCCATCTGAGAAGTTAAAACGATACCAAGGCGTTAGTGGTTGAAAATCTAGATAGTCTTCTCTTTTTTTCCCGAAGAGCTCAAATAATTCATCAAATAAAAACGGGGCTGTGATTACAGTGGGACCAGCATCATGCTTAAATCCATTTTTAGTAAACACTTGAGCTCGCCCTCCAGGACAATCAAGCTTCTCAATGACTTTGACCTCATGGCCACGATATGCGAGGCGCAATGCTGAAGCAATTCCACCAAAACCAGCACCAATGACTAGGGCCTTTGTCATTAGACGCCTACCAATTGTTTTTTATTATCAAGGGCATTCAAAAAAAACTTTACAGCTCCCTGCGTATAGGATGGCAAACAGGCCAATCCTCTTTCTATTACTCTGCAATACCATTGATAACGCTGATTAAGAATACTGACAGCTTCCTCGTCTGAACTGACAAACTCACGTATTACCCAGTAACCATTTAATTGAGCGTCCTTATCAATTTCTCTATCTTCGAAATCATCAATAAGTTGGTATGCAATACCAAAGGCAGAAGCAACACCCTTCATGCAAGAGAAATGTTGTTGTTTTTCATTTTTCACCATCATGACAAGCTCAATTGGCAGTGCCAAAAGTGGCCCGCTTTTATGACTAGTAGCTCGCTCATACATATCTAAGTTAGTTTCAAGTGATTCACTTAGTTGACAATCTAAGGACTGACCAGCAGCCGAACGACTAATAGCTAAATGTAAACAGCAAATCATTTTGGATAAATTAGGCATATCTTCTGATTCGATATTGCCTAACTCAGCAAACGCGCTAGCGATCAACTCATCGCCTAAACAAATTGCCGATGACGATCCATAAAGAGACCATACCGATTCACCATTACGTCTCTTTTCATCCTTATCCATAACATCATCGTGAAGTAGAGATGCTTGGTGTAATAATTCGCATGCAGTTGCTATAGATAATTTTGTGTTTTCTCTTAGCCCAGCCTCATTTGCACACTGCAAAGCGATTCTTGCTCTTGTGCGACTTCCACCTGATGCCAAGTGGTATATCAGCGCTTCACTTAGAGATAACTCTGTTGCTAAAGGGCCAGCGCCATAACTGCCAAGACTAATCTCTACAAGTCCGAGATCGTCATCAATCTGTAGTTTTTCTTGTTTCATTACAGACCTCTTAAATAGGAAATGAGCTCATCCATGAGCTCGAAGTTTAATTAAGCAGGCTGCTCATCCTTGCTGCTTGCTGTTGCTGCGTACCAAATCAACAGACCAAATGCGATCTTGTTAACAACGTCAGCTAGGTTGTAAACAATATTGAGGGCTTCGCTTGCCGCTTGTGTGGTTGCACCACCATCATCAACGTATACGAAGTAACCCAACACATAACCCAATGGGTAGATAGCCCAACCAATCGTTACAATCCAACGCATTGTTGAGTAGGCACTTTGTACGGCCGGCGATGCTTTATCAGCCGCCATCTTGCCTGCCTCACCTGCAAAGATTTCGTAGAGGATGTAGAACCAACCCAACATGCCAATAACAAATCCGAGTGTTACGTCCATATAGCCTGCTTCGCCCATGAAACCAGGAACCAACATGACCAATGTACCGATGAGTAAGCGCCAGAAAATACCGCCAGATGGGGTACCGATCGCACGTAAAATCAAGAAGAACTCGATCATCAGTAACGGTACGGTGAGTAACCAGTCAATGTATCGATACACTGTTGGGGTTTCACCAGTCGCAATCCAAACGTCTCGCATATAGAAATAGTGGACAGCAGCTATAAACGTCACAAGCGCAGATACAACAAGAGACGTTTTCCACTTACCGCTTACCGACTGGGTTTCCCATAAAAAGAAAACCGTTGATGCCATAAGAGCCATCGAGATAAGCCAAAACGAAATACCAACGAAGTCATCTGACTGCAAATTCGCAGCTGCTGACGCCGTTGATGACAATGTCGCTAGCATGCCTACCGGCACTAGCTTCTTTAGCCATTTCAGGGTCATAATTAATCCTCCAAGGATGTTGTTATTCATGAACAAACTGGGATCGCCAACACCTGTCTCTAAAAGCTGCGGAACTTTCTGATTCAAACGAAGGCGATTCCAGCTCCTAGGAGTTAAATACAAATTCGTGTATTTTTTGTCTAATATTCGATTTATTTTCCTGAACAAAGCTATAGATTTGTCCGCATATAGTCATAAAATAAATCTAATTTAGTATCTATTGATATATTTTGAACGGGTTTCTATCGTGCTTTAAGCCCTTACAAAACCTAATTTCTACAAAAAATGAGTTCACCTTTTTTAAAATCTTTAATCTTTTTGAGAAATATTGACTAGGTCATAGCAATGTCTAAATAAAAACTAAGATTTCTCTCAAATCTTGAATCTGATGGATATTTAAAAATTTACAGCTAAAAAAAATCCCCGATTTCTCGGGGATAAACCTTCAAGGTAGAACCTAGGAGCCTGTTATCGGGAGACAGTCATTCATAAAACCTTTGAGAGATAAGTTTAACTGTAGCTGTTTTGTTCAATTAATGAATAGCTACTTGCGGTGATCTGTCTATGTCATCAAAAAAAGATAGCCAACAATGTTTTATCCGCACATCGCACAGCCTATATTGTGGCGAAATCTAGCCAGAATTCATTAATGCCACGCACGCTCCATCCTCGCCTGATCGCCCTTGTGCCCCTGCTATTTGTGCTGTTGTGGAGCACCGGCTTTATTGGCGCCAAATACGCCCTGCCGTATATCGAGCCCTTTAATGTACTGTTCTATCGCATGTTGCTCAATCTAGCTGCTTTCGCGCTCCTGATTCGCCTGTTCAGCGCCAAACCACTCACCCTGTCTCAGAAAGGATACCAGCTAGTCGTCGGCCTTTTGATTCATGCGGGCTATCTCGGCGGGGTCTTTGCCGCGATCAAACTCGACATGCCCGCCGGCCTAACAGCACTCATCGTGGGGCTGCAACCCCTACTGACCGCCCTGATCACTTGGGGGAGCGGAAAAGAGCAATTACGCAGCCTCCAGTGGCTTGGTCTTGTGCTCGGCATTGCGGGCATCACCATTGTGTTAGATGGCAACGGTCGACTTGGCTTTAGCACCATCGACCCTTGGGCACTGCTTGCGGTGTTCGTTGCTTTGTTCGCCATCTCACTTGGCACCCTCTATCAAAAACACTTTGGCGCCGGCACCGATCTACTCAGCGGCTCTTTCTATCAATATCTGGCGACTGCGATAGTCATGGGCTTGCTGACCTGGCAATTCGAAACCGGTGAGGTCGATTGGCAGCTACCGTTAATCTTGTCGCTAGCTTGGTTGGTGCTTGGTTTATCTGTGAGCGCCATCTTGTTGCTGCTATTCATGATTCGTGAAGGCGAATCATCGAAAGTGGCTAGCTACTTTTATCTCGTGCCACCCACCACAGCTCTCGAAGCTTGGCTGTTATTTGATGAGCAATTCACACTGGAAGCGCTATTAGGTGTTGGTATTACAGTGCTGGGTGTTTATCTAGTACTTAAACGCAAAAGCTAGTTGCTTCATAATGGCTATTCATTCTTAACGAAAAAATCTCAGTGTCTCATCGCGCCAAAAAACGCTTCGGCCAAAACTTTTTACATGACGCGAGCGTTATCCAGCGCATCGTTGATGTGATTGATCCACAAGCTGGCGATCACATGGTCGAAATTGGTCCCGGCCAAGCTGCGTTAACGATCCCATTATTGCGTCTTGTCGGCGAAATGGATGCGATTGAGGTCGATCGCGATTTGATTCCTATCGTTGAACGAACCTGCTCTCCGGTAGGCAAAGTTAATCTCACTAATGCGGACGCACTGAAGTTTGATTTCGGTACGCTGCGTCATGATGAACGTCCTCTGCGTTTAGTTGGCAATCTACCCTATAACATCTCAACACCGATTCTATTTCACGTACTTGAATCACGCGCTGCGATTAAAGACATGCACTTTATGTTGCAGAAAGAAGTTGTTGATCGGATGGCTGCTGGCCCAGGTTCTAAAACCTACGGTCGCTTATCCGTGATGCTTCAAGCGTATTGTGATGTGACTCATCTATTTGATATTGGTCCGGGTGCTTTTGATCCGCCCCCAAAAGTCGACTCAAGTATTGTTCGATTAGTCCCTAAGCCAGATGATCAAATCGTGATCACGCATCACGCAGCTTTTGCCAAGATTGTTAAACAGTGTTTTGAGCAGCGTCGTAAAACACTGCGAAACAACCTGAAAGGAATTTTAGAAGGTGACGCGATTGAAGCTTTAGGTATTAACCCATCTTCTCGAGCTGAAACATTATCTGTGGAAGATTTCCAAACCCTTGCGGAAGCCGCGGGTATTACTGAGTAACTAACTCACTCGATTCATTCAGTAAGGCATACAAGCGGCCACGTTGAATCGATTTTTGCGCCTGAGCAATGGTGCCATTTCTTTCCCAAACACGTAAACGTTCACGCAAGATAGGCATCGCTTTCTGCATCGTCATACCTGCGTGCACTTCAGGAAGATAGAGCAATCGCAGTAGAACGTAATCCAAGCCGGTTAAAAACTCATCTGAGGTGCGATCACTGAACACGGTTGGATAAGCGAAATGTGAATCATTAATCAAACCCAGCATCTGTGATAACTCTTCTACGATGCAAGGGACAAAGCGACCTTTAGATTGTGCGCGTTCAACAGGGATAACAACGGTACCACCGATAATCTCTGACCATCGATTGAATCGAATGCTGCCCATGCAAACAGCGTCATCCATATAGTTCAAACGCTCAGGCGAAAGCTCATGTGCAACCGTAGGATAAAGATCTTCATTACCTGAAAAGAAAATCTTCACGTTGGCTTGTTCTTTATTTGGTACAAAGTGCACCGGCAGATTGGTGATCTCACTGAGATGATGAAAATGCATCGCAATCAACCAGCGTTGTTCTTCTTCATCACCCGATGTGCTGTTAACCCAAACACGCAATGGCTGATGCCATTTACGAATCAATGGACGAACTTGCTCGTACTCGCCACGCATAGCGATATCTAGGAAGGCATGTTCGATGTATTTAGGATTTTGCCAATGCGGCAGCTTCTTCTGAGTCGCAGCAAAAACACTCGCAGTCAGCAAACATGCCAATAGCAGTATCAGTGTTCGGTGATGCCAGCGAGGTGACTTCATAATTGATTAGGGACTCAGTTATGACATTAGGTTGATATCGAATGTATCGACCACAATCTGTTTATTCAACAAACAGTTGCATATCAATAAATACTAATAATCTGGTATACCTGTAGCTTGTTTATTTTCTTGACGCTCATTCGCCTTTCGCTGTTAATGACCTTTCAATTTTGAGTCTTCTTCATCATGAATAACGCGCTGAACCAAAAGGCTTTTTGGATCCTGACTGCTGGCTCGCTCATGCTTGCGATCACTTTGGGTATACGTCATGCCTTTGGTGTCTTCCTGGTACCTATGTCGATCGATAATGGCTGGGGTCGCGAAACCTTTGGGTTTGCCATTGCGCTACAAAATTTAATCTGGGGCTTATCTCAACCCATTGTTGGTCACTATGCTGACAAATTAGGTGCCAAGCCAGTCATGTTGATGGGGGGCTTACTGTATGCCCTCGGCCTACTGGGTATGGCGACGGGTCATTCCTCTACGATGCTCATAATCTCTTCCGGCTTGTTGATTGGTATTGGATTAGCCGGCACCACTGTCCCTGTAATTTTTGGCGCGATAAGCCGAGTGGTACCTGCAGAAAAACGTTCTTTCGCGCTTGGCGTGTCGATGTCAGTGGGCTCTTTAGGTCAATTTGTTTTGTTGCCATTGTCTTTTGTGCTTCTCGATTATCAAGGCTGGAGCTATAGCTTAATGATCCTTTGTGCGTTGAGCTTATTCATCTTGCCTCTATCGTTCATTTTTAGCGCATCAAAAAACAATGTATCCAACCCAACGAATGTCACCAACTCAACTCGCTTTGTTTTAAAAAGCGCCCTGAACTCTCGCGCCTTTCAATTACTTTGCTTAGGATTTTTTGTCTGTGGCTTTCACGTGTTGTTTATCGCGACACATTTACCCGGCTACTTAACAAGTCATGGCTTAAGCGCTATGTCGGGCTCGATTGCTTTAGCATTGATCGGACTGTTCAATATCTTTGGTTCATACTTCGCCGGCGTCCTTGGTGGCTCGTTATGCCAAACCTAAGCTACTTTCTGCGATCTACTTTAGCCGAATGATTGCGATCGTCTTTTTACTTGTCATGCCTTTATCGGAAATCACCGTCTATCTCTTCGCCGCCATGATGGGGCTTCTGTGGTTAAGTACCGTTCCATTAACCAATGGCATAGTGGCTTCACTCTTTGGTGTCGAACACATGGCGATGCTCGGTGGAATTGTTTTCTTGTCACATCAAGTGGGCGCTTTTTTAGGTGGTTGGCTTGGTGGATCAATCTACGACCTAAATGGTTCTTATGATCTCGCTTGGTTCATTGCGATTGGATTAGCTTTATTTGCTGCTGCAGTGAACTTACCGATCAAAGAAGAAGCACATCAATGTAATGAGCATGATGGATAAGCCCACGCCTCGATGGATAGCGCTTAGCCTGGTGTTATTGGGAGCCGCACTCGCTGCGGGCGCTTTTGTGCTCTATCAATATTACGCCGGCAGTTTATTTGTCTCTTCTACGTTGACCTCCTGCGCATAACTCACTCGCATAAAAAAAGCCCGGCTTAGCCGGGCTTCTTCTCGATATCGTTTTATTAGAACGGAATATCTTCGTCGGTATAACCGTTATCCATAGATGCTGGTGCAGGCGCTGATTGCGAGCCGTCTTTCGATTGGCCACCACCAAATTCTGCACTACCACCACTACGACCACCGCCGCCTAACATCTGCATGTTGTCCGCAACGATCTCAGTGGTGTAACGGTCTTGACCTTGTTGGTCTTGCCACTTACGCGTTTGCAAACGGCCTTCAAGATAAACCTGTGAACCTTTCTTTAGGTACTCGCCTGCAATCTCAGCTAAGCGGCGAAAAAATACCACGCGGTGCCACTCGGTACGCTCTTGCATTTCACCCGAGTTTTTATCTTTCCATGACTCAGAGGTAGCAACCGTGATGTTGCACACAGCATTGCCATTCGGCATGTATTTAACCTCTGGGTCTTGCCCCAAGTTACCTACCAAAATGACTTTGTTGATACCGCGACTCGCCATGTGTTCTCCCCAGATTGACGCTAAAAACGTCGATAAATTTGTTCTACGCAGTCTACGCCGTCGCGCCCACAATTGCATCCAATCTGGCGCTATCCAGACGCTGTTTATCTACCTTCAGATAGGCCACTCCATCACTGTAGATGACCACAGCCTCTTCCACTCCAGCAACGCCCTCAAGCTGCGCTGCGAGCTCGTTAGCGGCTGCCTCAGAGTCCAGCTGAACAGTTCGCACCTGACTGGTGGTATGGCTCGGTTTGCGCATGCCCGAACCCATCACGAGCCAGATCAGGCAGATCACCGCTGCGAATTCAAATACCCCAGCATTACCCAACTGCTGATGCGCCCAGCCGCCGATCAGGCCACCGAAAAAGGCACCCGCGAATTGTGAGGTCGAATACACACCCATCGCCGTTCCCTTGGCATCGGCTGGAGAGGTTTTCGATACCAGCGACGGGAGCGTCGCTTCGAGCAAATTAAAGGCCGTGAAGAAAACGATCAGCGTGATGAACCATGCATTCTCAGAGGGCGGTAGTTGTGCCATCACCAAATGCGTACCAATCAGAACGGTAATCGCACCTAAGAAGATCGGTTTTAGCTGACGCTTCTTCTCCGAAAGGATGATGAACGGAACCATAGATAAAATCGAAATGATCATCACGGGCAGGTAAACCCAGGTGTGCTCGGTCAGCGGCAAGCCTGCATCACGTAGCGCTAAGGGAATGACCAAAAATACGGCCGTAAGAACTAGGTGCAGCGAAAAGATACCCACATCTAAACGCACTAAATCGGGATTACGTAAAACCTGACCCACCATTTGCGGCAACGGCACCGCATCGCGGCGGGTGCGACTGGTTTGAGGAGACGGCACAACAAACAGGATGATGAACATACCCATCAGTGCCAATAAGGCTGTCAGCCAAAAGATACCGCTGACACCAATCGAGCTACTGATCATCGGTCCAAAAATCATGGCGAGCAAAAATGCTGAGCCGATACTCATGCCGATCAGCGCCATGGACTTGGTTCGCTGTTCTTCACGAGTAAGATCAGACGCCAAAGCCATCACAGCTGCAGCAATGGCACCACTACCCTGCACAGCACGGCCAACGATGATCCAGAAGATATCTGTCGACATCGCCGCGATCACGCTACCGAGCGCAAACAAAATCAGGCCACCGATGATCACTGGCTTGCGACCTATCCGATCTGACAAGAATCCAAACGGCAGCTGCAGCAAGGCCTGAGTTAATCCATAGATACCCACCGCAAGACCCGCTAGCCACGGAGTCGCCCCCTCAAGGGTTTCGGCAAAGATCGCAAAGACCGGCAAAATCAGGAACAAACCCAACATGCGTGACCCATAGATACCGGCCAAGCCAATGACAGCGCGCCGCTCGGCTGAGGTCATTTTGTTGTTCTTAAAACTGCTCAAGAAAAACTCCGCGAATAAACCTTTCAATAGTACCCAGATCAGCCCACAAAAGCTCTGATCAATTCACCCCAATGAACATGGCAGCCCAACCCCGGAAAAGGTGAATCGGACTCGTGTTAGCTGCCCCTCTCGCCTAAAATATTGGGTTCGATTTTTTGACCGGCAGTAACTCATGGACACGATACATATTCGCGGCGCTCGCACTCACAACCTGAAAGACATCAGCGTTGATTTGCCGCGCGACAAACTCATCGTGATCACCGGCCTGTCCGGCTCAGGTAAGTCATCGCTTGCCTTCGATACGATTTATGCAGAGGGTCAGCGTCGCTACGTCGAGTCACTCTCTGCTTATGCGCGCCAGTTCCTTTCGATGATGGAAAAGCCCGATGTGGATCACATCGAAGGACTCTCTCCAGCGATTTCAATTGAGCAAAAAACCACTTCACATAACCCACGCTCAACCGTCGGTACCATTACCGAGATTTACGACTATCTGCGTTTGTTATTTGCTCGTGTTGGCACACCTCGCTGCCCTGAGCATGATGAACCACTCGAGGCACAAACCATCAGCCAGATGGTTGATCAAGTGTTGAACCTTGAAGAGGGCAGTAAGTTGATGCTGCTCGCACCGGTAATCACCGATCGTAAAGGTGAATATAAAAAGTTACTTAGCGAGCTTTATGCGCAAGGTTATTTACGTGCTCGGATTGATGGCGATATCTATGAGCTCGATCAGCCACCCGAGCTTGAGCTACATGAGAAGCATACGATTGAAGTAGTGATTGACCGCTTTAAAGTACGTGAAGATTTACGTCTGCGTCTTACTGAGTCATTTGAGACTGCGCTGCGCTTAACCGAGGGAACTGCGCGTATCGCTTGGATGGATGAAGACAAGCCAGAGCTTTTGTTCTCAGCGAATTTTGCCTGTCCTCACTGCGGCTACTCGATCGAAGAGCTTGAGCCACGCATGTTCTCATTTAACAACCCAGCGGGCGCCTGCGAAACCTGCGATGGCTTAGGTGTTGAACAGTTCTTTGACGCAAGCAAAGTGATTACCTCACCAGAGCTATCACTCGCCGGTGGTGCGGTGCGCGGTTGGGATCGTCGTAACGCCTACTACTTCGCGATCATCCGATCACTCGGTAAGCATTATGGCTTTGATCCTGAGACCCCTTGGGAAGAGCTTGATAAGAAAACCCAAAAGATCATTCTGAACGGTAGCGGTCTTGAAGCGATCGAATTCGTTCAGCTCGATCCACGCGGCAAAACAGTGAAAAAGTTACAACCGTTTGAAGGCGTACTTAACAATATGAAGCGTCGCTACCGTGAGACCGAATCCAATGCGGTACGTGAAGAGCTCTCTCGTTACTTATCGCATCAAGCCTGTCCTGATTGCCAAGGTACGCGTCTTAATGAAGCGGCACGTCATGTCTTCGTTGATCAACAACGTCTACCCGATGTAACTGGCATGGCCATTGATCAAAGCTTGAACTTCTTCGAAGCGCTTAATCTGCCGGGTAAGCGTGGTGAGATTGCGAGCAAGATCGTGAAAGAGATTCGCGAACGCTTGCAGTTCTTAGTCAACGTTGGTTTGAATTACCTCACCTTAGATCGCAGCGCAGAAACGCTCTCAGGTGGCGAAGCACTACGCATCCGCTTAGCAAGCCAAATTGGTGCAGGCCTTGTCGGCGTTATGTATGTTCTCGATGAACTTCTCTATCGGCCTACACCAACGCGATAACGAGCGCTTACTTAATACCCTGACCTATCTACGCGACTTAGGTAACACGGTTATTGTTGTTGAACACGATGAGGATGCGATACGTAGCTCAGATCACGTGGTGGACATTGGCCCGGGTGCTGGCATCCATGGCGGCAAGATCATTGCACAAGGAACGCCTGATGATATTGCGAACAATCCTGATTCAATTACCGGCCATTACCTTAGCGGCAAAGAAAGTATCACCATACCGAGCGAGCTCACGCCTTACGATAAAAAACGCGTGCTCAAAATTACCGGCGCTCGCGGCAACAATCTAAAAGATGTCACTTTAGAAATACCTGCCGGCTTATTCACTTGCGTAACTGGTGTATCGGGCTCAGGCAAATCGACACTGATCAACGACACCCTTTATCCGATCGCCGCAAATAATCTGAATCGCGCCAATCAAGATATCGCACCGCATGATGACATCACTGGTCTTGAGCACTTTGACAAGGTCGTCGATATCGATCAATCACCGATTGGTCGCACACCTCGCTCAAACCCAGCTACCTACACCGGCTTGTTCACACCGATTCGGGAGTTATTCGCTGGCGTGCCTGAATCACGCTCTCGAGGTTATAACCCCGGTCGCTTTAGCTTTAACGTTAAAGGTGGTCGCTGCGAAGCTTGCGCAGGTGACGGTGTGATCAAGGTTGAAATGCACTTCCTACCGGATGTGTATGTGCAATGTGATGTGTGCAAAGGAAAACGCTATAACCGCGAAACGCTCGAGATACAGTACAAAGGTAAATCGATTAACGACGTGTTAGAACTTACGGTTGAAGATGCACTGAGCTTCTTTGAAGCCGTACCTGCTTTGAAACGCAAACTGCAGACACTCATGGATGTGGGTTTGAGTTACATCACCTTAGGTCAGAACGCGACCACCTTGTCAGGCGGTGAAGCACAACGCGTCAAACTATCGCGTGAACTCTCTAAACGAGACACGGGTAACACGCTGTATATTCTGGACGAGCCAACAACCGGTCTGCACTTCCATGACGTAAAGCAATTGCTCAGCGTACTCCATTCATTACGCGATCGCGGCAACTCTGTTGTGGTGATCGAACACAACCTGGATGTCATCAAAACCGCAGATTGGATTATCGATTTGGGCCCTGAAGGCGGCAGCCGTGGTGGTCAGATCATTGCCAAGGGAACACCTAGCGATATCGCCAAGGAAAAAGTGTCACACACTGGTCGTTTCTTAAAACCGTTACTCGGCAAGCGTTAAGACATCACCGATCGATACAGCCATGGCTTGAGCTGCGTTGCCTTGATTGATCGCAATCTCAATCAGGCCGAGTGAGTTGCGGTAGCTCAAGAAGTCACCTGCAGGCACATCATTAAAGGTGCGCACCTGCGGAATCGCTTTACCCTCGTGAACAAATTGACCGCCCTGCTTAAATCGCTGGGTCGTCATATCAGTCATCACGTTACCAAAGTCATCAATATAGATAACGAGCACGCTCGGCACAGCATCACAACGCACCACATCCGCGGGGAATAATCGCTGCCAACCCGGACGAGGGTTTTTAGCCCAGTGCATGGCCATTGGCATAAACCAATCACGACCGTGGAAACTGGCTGGCACATCATCATCTACCGGCGGCAAGCGATACACCTTATCCGCACGATCAATAAAGCTACACAACAGGCCGTTATCAGGACCAATAAAGAAGTTACCGTCACACGAGACCGCGACACCTTCTCGCTTTGAACCGACCGTAGGATCAATCACCGATACGATAATGCTGCCTTCTGGCAGACTCGGCACAAGCGCTTGTAACAAGACACCTGCCTCATAAGGCTTAAAGCGAGGTGCATCATGCTGCAGGTCATAGATTGGACCTGCGTGCTCAGTCGCGACAGCGTGCAGCAAACCCACATACGGTCCGTTATGGCCGTAGTCGGTATACAAAAAGATCGGGGCATCTCTGTTCATGCGCCAAGTCCAATGGCAAAAAAAAGCCGGGCATAGCCCGGCTTTTTAACTTTTTTCAAAGCGAATCTTATTCTGCTTCTACAGCCTCTTCGACTTCCTCGACTTCTGGACGGTCAACCATCTCAACGTAAGCCATAGGTGCTTTGTCGCCTGGGCGGTAGCCACACTTCAAAATGCGCAGGTAACCACCTGAACGCTCTTTGTAGCGAGGGCCAATCTCAGAGAACAACTTTGCTACCACTGCATCATCACGCAAACGTGAGAATGCTAAGCGACGGTTAGCAACGCTATCTTCTTTAGCCAAAGTGACGAGTGGCTCAACCACACGACGTAATTCTTTAGCCTTAGGTAAAGTGGTCTTGATCAATTCATGATCGAACATCGATACAGCCATGTTACGGAACATAGCCTTACGGTGTGAGCTGTTACGGTTTAACTGCCGTCCTGATTTGCGGTGACGCATGGGTCGACTTCCTACAATATAGTTACATCAACACGGAACGCTTCAATCAGCGTGCCATCAATTCTTAAGTTTTCTGGTGGCCAGTTCTCAAGACGAGCACCCAACGACAAGCCACGAGTAGCCAATACGTCTTTGATCTCGGTGAGAGACTTTTTACCCAAGTTCGGAGTCTTCAACAGCTCAACCTCGGTGCGCTGAATCAGATCGCCGATCAAGAAGATGTTCTCAGCCTTCAAGCAGTTCGCGGAACGAACGGTCAGCTCAAGATCATCAACTGGGCGTACCAGAATTGGATCAATCTCAGGTGCCGAAGGCTCATTGCTCTTAGGCTCTGGGGTTTGATCCAGATCGACAAACGCTACCAACTGATGCTGCAGAATGGTTGCTGCACGGCGGATTGAATCCTCCGCATCCAGGGTACCGTTAGTTTCAATATCGATAACCAAACGATCCAAGTCAGTACGCTGCTCAACACGCGCGTTTTCAACTGAGTACGCAACACGACGTACTGGGCTGAAGCTCGCATCTAACTGCAAACGGCCGATTGGACGGTCATCACCTGCTGCGCTTTCACGGTTGCTCGCTGGCTCGTAGCCGCGACCACGCTCAACGCGCAGGGTCATGTTCAAGTGACCTTTATCGGTCAAGTGCGCAATCACCAACTCAGGATTTGCGATCTCAACGCCGTGAGTCAACTGAATGTCAGCTGCAGTCACAGTCGCAGGACCTTTAACATCACAGGTCAATGTTGCTTCGTCACGATCTTCCATTTGGATCGCAACTTCTTTCAAGTTCAACAGGATCTCAAGAACGTCTTCTTGTACGCCCTCGATTGCACTGTACTCATGCACAACGCCTTCGATCTCTGCTTCAGTAATTGCACAGCCTGGCATCGAAGACAACAGGATGCGACGCAATGCGTTACCTAAAGTGTGGCCAAAACCACGCTCTAGAGGCTCAAGTGCAACTTTAGCTTGGGTACGCTCTTTAACAGTCTCAACATTAACGATGTTAGGACTTAAGAACTCAGTGACGGAACCCGCCATACTCACCCCTCTTTAGTGTTCGTTTAAACGTTAAACAGATTACTTCGAATACAATTCGACGATCAGCTGCTCATTAATTTCTGCTGGCAACTCGGTGCGATCTGGGTTGCGCTTGAACGTACCTTTCATCGCGTTAGAGTCGATCTCGATCCACTCTGGTGCACCGTACTGCTCTGCCAAAGCCAATGAGCACTTAATGCGCTCTTGACCTTTAGACTTCTCACGAATGGTGATCACGTCTTCTGGCTTAACGTTGTATGAAGGGATGTTGACACCCTTACCGTTAACTTCTACTGCCTTGTGGCTAACTAACTGACGTGCTTCTGCACGAGTTGCGCCAAAGCCCATACGGTAAACAACGTTGTCTAAACGTGCTTCCAACAAACGCAGTAGGTTTTCACCTGTTGGGCCTTTTACACGATCAGCTTCTGCATAGTAGTTGCGGAACTGACGCTCAAGGATGCCGTACAAACGGCGAACTTTTTGCTTTTCACGAAGCTGCAGACCGTAATCTGACAAACGACCACGGCGATCACCACCCTGACCAGGCTTCTTCTCCATGTTGCATTTTGTGTCTACAGAACGCATGCGGCTCTTCAGGAACAAATCGGTTCCTTCGCGACGCATCAATTTACATTTTGGACCTAAGTAACGTGCCATTTTCTAACTCCAGTTATACGCGACGCTTTTTAGGCGGGCGACAGCCGTTATGAGGAATAGGGGTAACGTCGTTGATGCTTGTGATTTTGAAACCACAGTTATTCAAACCACGTACAGCAGATTCACGACCAGGACCTGGGCCCTTTACGTTAACGTCTAAGTTCTTCAGACCGTATTCTTTAGCCATCTCGCCTGCGCGGTCAGCTGCGACCTGTGCTGCGAAAGGCGTGCTCTTACGAGAACCACGGAAACCTGAACCACCCGCAGTTGCCCATGCTAGTGCATTGCCCTGACGGTCGGTGATAGTAACGATAGTATTGTTAAAAGATGCGTGGATGTGTGCCACACCATCGGTAACAACCTTTTTAACTTTTTTACGGGTCGACTTAGCCATCTGCTGTTCCTATAAATAAGCCGAATTAACGCTTGATTGGTTTACGAGGACCTTTGCGAGTACGCGCATTGGTCTTAGTACGTTGGCCGCGTAGCGGTAAGCCACGACGGTGACGGATACCGCGGTTACAACCGAGGTCCATCAAACGCTTGATGTTCATTGAAACTTCACGACGCAAGTCACCCTCTACAGAGAACTTGGCAATCTCAGTACGCAGGGTCTCGAGCTCTTCTTCGCTCAAATCCATAACCTTACGGTCACCCGCAATCCCTGCAGCAGAAAGAATTTCTTTTGCACGAGTTGCGCCGATACCGAAGATCGACTGCAATCCGATCACAATGTGCTTGCGATCAGGAATGTTGACACCAGCAATACGAGCCATGAATGAATCTCCTAAATTCGTTCGGCGGCGGCCACGCGAAAGCGCGCGACTTTAACAAAACCTAATTGAGTTTTCAACGCCGAAACTGCGCTTAACCCTGACGCTGCTTATGGCGTGGGTCTGAGCAAATTACGCGCACAACACCGTTGCGCTTGATAACTTTGCAGTTTCGACACATTTTTTTAACTGAAGCTCTAACTTTCATCTTAGTTCTCCACTAAGTGGTTGGATCAACGTAGTGATCCCATGCCACCTGTATTTTTCAAATTCGCTTTCTTCATTAAGCCTTCGTACTGGTTCGACATAATGTGAGCCTGTATTTGAGCCATGAAGTCCATCACTACGACCACAACGATCAACAGCGAAGTACCACCAAAGTAGAACGGTACGTTCCAACCTACGATCAAGAACTCTGGAATTAAACAAACCAAAGTAATGTAGATCGCACCTACCAGGGTCAGTCGAGACATCACCTGATCGATGTAGCGAGCAGTTTGGTCACCAGGACGAATGCCTGGGATGAACGCACCTGAACGCTTCAAATTGTCTGCAGTTTCCTGCGAGTTAAATACCAACGCGGTATAAAAGAAGCAGAAAAACATAATCGCGGCAGCATACAGAGCCATATAAATTGGTTCGCCTGGAGACACCATCGCAATAATGTCCTGCAACCAACGCATATCGTCTGTGTTACCCGCCCACTGCGCTAGCGTGGTTGGGAACAAAATTATGCTCGACGCAAAAATTGGTGGGATTACACCCGCCATGTTCAGCTTTAGTGGCAAGTGACTGCTTTGAGCAGCGAACATCTTGCGACCTTGCTGACGCTTTGCGTAATTCACCGTGATGCGGCGTTGTCCGCGCTCCACGAAAACCACAAAGCCTGTTACAGCAATTGCCATAACAAAAAGGAACAATGCAAACAGCGCATTCATCTCGCCGTTGCTTACCAGTTCAACAATCGCACCAAAGGCAGATGGCAAACCAGCAATGATGCCCGCAAAGATGATTAGAGAGATACCGTTACCTAAGCCACGCTCAGTAATTTGCTCACCTAACCACATCAAGAACATCGTTCCAGTGACTAGCGACACAGTTGCAGTGAAGACAAAACCAGGGCCTTCAGTCACAACCAAACCTTCGCCAAACTGACCTTGCAAAGCCATCGAAATACCGATCGCTTGGAAAGTCGCTAGGCCCAAGGTGCCGTAGCGGGTGTATTGGGTAATCTTACGACGACCTGCCTCACCCTCTTTTTTCAGTTGTTCTAACTGAGGAATCACTGCGGTCATCAGCTGCACGATAATTGATGCAGAGATGTACGGCATGATGCCCAGTGCGAACAAACTCGCTCGGCTCAATGCGCCACCTGAGAACATGTTAAACATGTCAAGGATGGTGCCTTGCTGCTGCTCAAACAAAGCAGCTAACGCAGCTGGATCGATGCCCGGAACCGGTATAAATGTACCGATTCGGTAAACGATCAGTGCCCCAAGTACGAACAGCAAACGCTGACGTAATTCGGACAAGTTCCCCATTGATGCTCCAGGGCCTGGCCGCGTGCCATATAAATTCCTTAGTCTTCTACCTTGCCGCCAGCTGCTTCGATAGCTGCTTTAGCGCCTTTGGTAACACGGATACCTTTAACAGTAACCGCACGAGTCACTTCACCCGACAACATAATCTTTGCGCGAGTCATTGAACGAGGTAGTACGTTTGCGTTCCACAACGCTTCCATATCTACAACGTCACCTTCAACTTTTGCCAGCTCGCTTAAACGAACTTCTGCAGTCGAACGACCAATAACTGACTTAAAGCCAACCTTTGGAAGACGACGCTGCAAAGGCATTTGACCGCCTTCAAAGCCAATTGAAGTCCAGCTGTTAGAGCGAGACTTTTGACCTTTGTGACCACGGCCACAAGTCTTACCCAAGCCGCTACCGATACCACGACCGACGCGCTTGCGAGATGGCTTAGAACCTTCTGCTGGTTTAATAGAGTTCAGACGCATCTTAAGCTTCCTCAACTACTTGAACCATGTAGTAGACCTTGTTCACCATGCCGCGAGTGGCTGGTGTGTCTTCTACTTCAACTACCTGGTGCATGCGACGCAGCCCCAAACCGTGAACACAGTCGATATGACCTTTCACGCGACCGAATTTGCTGCGCACCAACTTAACTTTCATCATCTTCTTATCAGACATGATGATTACCCCAGAATCTCTTCAACAGTCTTGCCGCGCTTCGCTGCAACTTGCTCTGCATCGTTCATCTGCTTAAGACCATTGATGGTTGCACGGACAACGTTCATTGGGTTGTTAGTACCCATTACTTTTGCCAGTACGTTGTGTACGCCAACTGCTTCGAACAATGCACGCATTGCACCTCCGGCGATGATACCGGTACCTTCAGAAGCTGGTTGCATGTAAACGCGAGCTGCGCCATGACGACCGTAAAGCGGATATTGAACGGTACCGTTCTTCAACTTCACAGAAACCATGTTGCGACGAGCTTGCTCCATCGCTTTTTGTACTGCCAAAGGAACTTCCTTTGATTTACCAGTACCGTAACCTACGCGGCCATTACCATCGCCAACAACAACCATTGCTGCGAAACTGAATACACGACCACCTTTAACAACTTTAGCTACACGGTTTACACCAATAAGCTTTTCAATCATGTCGTCGCCAGCTGGCTTGTTTTCATAATTTGCCATTATTCGACTCCTTAGAACTCAAGACCGGCTTCACGCGCTGCATCAGCCAAAGCTTTTACGCGACCGTGATAACGGAAACCAGAACGATCAAACGCAACGCGCTCGATACCTTTTGCTTTTGCACGCTCAGCAATTGCTTTTCCTACAACGGTAGCCGCTGCAATGTTGCCATTGTGACCAGTGATCTCAGCTGCTAGAGCCCTATCGACCGTTGATGCTGTTGCAATCACTTCAGCACCATTAGGCGCAATGATTTGAGCGTAGATGTGACGAGGGGTGCGATGAACCGTTAACCGGTTTTCACCCAACTCACGGATTTTTGCACGTGCACGAGTTGCACGACGTAAACGAGATGTTTTCTTATCCATCGTACTAACCCTTATTTCTTCTTAGCTTCTTTACGGACAACATGCTCATCAGCGTAACGAACACCCTTACCTTTATAAGGCTCTGGTGGACGGTATGCGCGGATTTCAGATGCTACCTGGCCAACAACCTGCTTATCGCTGCCAGTTACAACAATCTCAGTTTGAGAAGGTGTTTCAACAGTGATGCCTGCAGGCACTGGGTAATCAACCGGATGAGAGAAACCAAGGTTCAGACTAAGGGTGTTACCTTTTGCTTGCGCACGGTAACCAACACCGATCAGTTGCAGCTTCTTGGTGAAGCCTTCAGAACAACCAACCACCATGTTGTTAACCAAAGAACGCATGGTGCCAGCCATAGCCCAACCAGACTTTGACTCTTCAGCTGGAGTTACTGTGACAACGTCGCCATCAACAGAAACAGTCGCTAACTCATGAACATTCAATTCCAAAGAACCTTTGCCACCTTTAACAGCAACGTGTTGGCCATTGATGGTGATGTCAGTGCCCTTTGGCAGATTAATAGGCGCTTTTGCGATTCGTGACATGTCTATACTCCTTATGCAACGTACGCGATGACTTCGCCGCCGTGACCTTGCTTGCGCGCTTCACGGTCTGTCATTACGCCTTTAGAAGTAGAAACAATAGCGATACCCAAACCACCACGTACACGAGGAAGCTCATCGCGACCTTTATAGATACGTAGACCTGGGCGGCTAACACGCTTGATAAAGTCGATAACAGGTGCGCCCTGGAAATATTTCAGCGCAACTTCAATGGCAGGCTTGCCATCCATTTCGACTTCAGCGAAATCAATAATATAGCCTTCGTCTTTCAAGACCTTGGCAATAGCCGACTTCTTTTTAGAAGCTGGCATACGCACAGACGACTTATTTGCCGCCTGGCCGTTGCGGATGCGAGTCAACATGTCCGCAATCGGATCCGACATACTCATTTTCGAGTCTCCTTTAGGTCAGCCACTATCGTAGTAGTGCGATACCCGGATGAATAAAACACGGCCCCCAATTTAGGGAGCCGCGAATTCTATACAAGTCAGGCCAGTAAATCTAGCCCTTTTTGCAGCTAACTGGCTTACCAGCTTGCCTTTTTAGGCCTGGAACTTCGCCGCGCATCGCTGCTTCACGCAACTTATTACGGCAAAGGCCAAATTTGCGGTAAACCGCGTGTGGACGACCTGAAACACGGCAGCGACGTTGCTGACGGCTTGGGCTCGCATCACGAGGCAGTATCTGCAGTGCTGCCACAGCAACATCAATCTCTTCAGGTGATTTGCTGCGGTCATTAATGATTGCTTTCAACTCAGCGCGCTTGTCAGCGAACTTGTTGGCTGCTTTTGAACGCTTGGCCTCACGGGCCCACATGCTCTTCTTTGCCATAATCCTGTCCGATTATTTGAACGGGAAGTTGAAGCTGTCGAGTAAGGCACGGCCTTCTTCGTCAGTACGCGCAGATGTGGTGATGGTGATATCCATACCGCGAATTGCGTCAACTTTATCGTATTCAATTTCTGGGAAGATAATCTGCTCTTTCACGCCCATGCTGTAATTGCCACGGCCGTCGAAAGATTTAGCTGATACACCGCGGAAGTCACGTACACGTGGCAATGCGATAGATACCAGACGATCCAAGAATTCGTACATGCGCTCACGACGCAAAGTAACTTTACAACCGATAGGCCAGCCATCACGAATCTTAAAGCCAGCAACTGATTTGCGTGCTTTAGTCACGATAACCTTTTGACCTGCAATCGCTTGCATGTCGTTAACTGCGAATTCCATATTCTTTTTGTCGCCTACCGCTTCACCGACACCCATGTTCAGAGTGATCTTCTCAATGCGCGGTACTTCCATAACGCTCTTGTAGCCAAATTTCTCGACTAGCGCTGGTACGACTGTATTTTTGTAGTGATCTTGTAAACGAGACATCGATCCAACCTCAAACGTCAACGACTTCGCCGTTAGACTTAAATACGCGAACCTTACGACCATCGTCTAGGATCTTAAAACCTACGCGATCGCCTTTATCGGTTGCAGGGTTAAACAAGGCTACGTTAGAAATATCCATCGGCATTTCTTTATCAACGATGCCACCAGGCTCACCCGCATTTGGGTTTGGCTTGGTGTGCTTCTTAGCCAAGTTAATGTTTTCTACGACTACTCGGTCATCTGCCACTGATAAAACAGTGCCGCGCTTGCCTTTATCTTTACCAGCAAGAACGATGACATCGTCGCCTTTACGAATACGTGCTGCCATGTCAATTACCTCACAGTACTTCTGGAGCCAGTGACACGATCTTCATGAATCGTTCGCCACGAAGCTCACGAGTCACAGGGCCGAAGATACGCGTACCGATAGGCGCCAAGTTGCTATTCAACAACACTGCCGCATTACCGTCGAAACGGATCAAAGAACCGTCTGCACGACGAACACCTTTACGTGTACGAACAACAACTGCGTTGTACACATCACCTTTTTTGACCTTGCCGCGCGGAAGAGCATCTTTAATAGATACTTTGATGACATCACCAATTCCGGCGTAACGACGGTGCGAGCCACCCAGTACTTTGATGCACTGAACGCGTTTCGCTCCGCTGTTGTCAGCAACATCCAGCATTGATTGCATCTGGATCATGACACTACCCCAATATAAATCTTAAATTCGTTAACTTAGTTTGGACGCTCAACCAATTTGGTGAACTTCCAAGTTTTAGTTTTTGACAGTGGACGGCACTGCTCAACAACCACTACGTCACCGATCTGGCATTCGTTGTTCGCATCGTGCGCGTGCACTTTGGTTGAACGACGAACGAACTTACCGTAGATCGGGTGCTTAACACGACGCTCGATAAGAACGGTGATGGTCTTGTCCATCTTGTCACTAACAACGCGACCCTGCAGGGTGCGGTTATCTACAGTTTCCTGCTTACTCATGCTTCACCTGCCTGACGCTGTGCGTTAATTTGAGTTTTAACGCGTGCAATGTTACGGCGAACCTCTTTTACCAGGTGTGGACGAGCCAACTGACCGGTACCAGACTGCATGCGCAGATTAAATTGCTCTTTGAGCAACTCTTCTAATGTCTCACGCAATTCAGCTTGAGACTTACCTACTAGTTCACTTGCTTTCATCAGAGAACCATCCGTTTAACAAATGTGGTGCTGAATGGAAGCTTTGCTGATGCCAAGCCAAATGCTTGACGAGCCAACTCTTCAGAAACGCCTTCGATCTCATAAATCATGCGACCTGGCTGAATCTGCGCTACCCAGTATTCAACGTTACCCTTACCTTTACCCATACGAACCTCAAGAGGCTTCTTAGTGATCGGCTTGTCTGGGAATACACGAATCCACAGCTTACCGCCACGCTTTACCGTACGAGTGATAGTACGACGACCCGCTTCAATCTGACGTGCAGTCATGCGACCACGCGCAGTTGCTTTCAGACCGAACTCACCAAAGCTAACTTTGTTGCCGCTTTGTGCAAGACCGCGGTTACGACCTTTGTGTTGTTTACGAAACTTTGTACGTTTTGGCTGCAGCATGTCTTAACCCTTCTTACCCGCAGCTTTGCCTTCTTTCGCATCCGCTTCAACAGCGTTGTTGCGATTGTCGCCGTAAACCTCACCCTTGAAGATCCAGGTCTTAATACCAATGATCCCGTAGGTGGTTAGCGCTTCAGCAAAACCGTAATCAATGTCAGCACGCAATGTGTGAAGAGGCACACGACCTTCACGGTACCACTCGCTACGAGCGATCTCAGCGCCGTTCAAACGTCCTGCGATATTTACCTTCACACCTTCAGCACCAAGACGCATTGCATTTTGTACCGCGCGCTTCATCGCACGACGGAACATGATGCGGCGCTCGAGCTGCTGAGCGATTCCTTCTGATACTAACTGCGCATCAAGCTCAGGCTTGCGGATCTCTTCAATGCTGATATGCACTGGGATACCCATGCGACCTGAAACTTCTTTACGCAAAGCGTCGATATCTTCACCTTTCTTACCGATCACCAAACCTGGGCGAGCAGTGTGAATAGTGATGTGAGCATTCTTCGCTGGACGGTCGATCTGAATACGGCTAACTGACGCCTGCTTCAGCTTCTCTTTCAAGAAGTCACGAACTTCCAAGTCGGTGTTCAACAAATCAGCATAGTCTTTGCTGTCTGCGTACCACTTTGAAGTCCAGTCCGACACGATGCCGAGACGAATACCATTTGGATGTACTTTCTGGCCCATAACTATTCCGCTTACTCATCCGCCACAGTGACGGTAATGTGACTGGTGCGCTTAAGGATGCGAGTACCGCGACCTTTAGCACGTGCACGAAGACGCTTCATTGTTGGGCCTTCGTCTACACAGACAGTCTTAACTTTCAATTCATCGATGTCAGCACCTTCATTGTTTTCTGCGTTAGCAATTGCAGAATCCAGTACTTTCTTCATCAATGCAGCGCCCTTCTTCTTGCTAAAAGAAGTGTATTTAGCGCCTGCTCTACAGGAAGACCGCGAATTTGGTCAGCAACCAAACGGCCTTTCTGTGCAGAGAGACGCGCGAAGCGCAGTTTTGCTAAAGCTTGCATTTCTCTCTCCTATTACTTCTTGGTCTTCTTATCCGCATCGTGACCACGGTAGTTACGTGTCAATGCAAATTCACCAAGCTTGTGGCCAACCATCTGTTCGTTCACAAGAACTGGAACATGCTGTTTGCCGTTATGTACAGCGATCGTCAGACCAACCATATCTGGGCTGATCATCGAACGGCGAGACCAAGTTTTGATCGGCTTACGATCATTGTTAGCACGTGCCGTTTCCACCTTCTTCGCAAGATGGAGATCGATAAAAGGACCTTTACGGATTGAACGAGGCATACCTTTCTACTCCACCTATTACTTGCGACGACGGTCGCGAACAATGAACTTATCGGTACGCTTGTTAGAGCGTGTCTTCTTACCCTTAGTAGGTACACCCCATGGTGATACAGGATGACGACCGCCCGAAGTACGACCTTCACCACCACCGTGTGGGTGATCCACTGGGTTCATCGCCACACCGCGAACGGTAGGACGAACACCGCGCCAACGTTGCGCACCTGCTTTACCCAACTTCTGTAGGTTGTGCTCTGTGTTTGAAACCTCACCAAGAGTTGCGCGGCAATCACAATGGATCTTACGCATTTCACCAGAACGCAAACGTAGAGTTGCGTAGTCGCCATCACGAGCGATCATCTGCGCTGAAGTACCAGCAGAGCGTGCAATTTGAGCACCCTTACCGATCTTCATTTCGACACAGTGAACAACAGAACCGATTGGCATGTTGCGTAGTGTCATGCAGTTACCGACTGCGATAGGCGCTTCGTTGCCTGATTGAACGGTGTCGCCAGCTTTCACACCTTTAGGTGCGATGATGTAACGATATTCACCGTCTTCATACTTCACTAGCGCTATGTTAGCGGTGCGGTTTGGATCGTATTCAATACGTTCAACAGTACCTACAACGCCGTCTTTATTGCGCTTGAAGTCGATGATGCGATAACGCTGCTTGTGACCACCACCTTTATGACGGGTAGTGATACGACCAGCGTGGTTACGACCACCTGATTTACTTTTCTTGTCAACAAGAGCGCGTAGAGGGCCACCCTTGTGCAAGCCTTCACTCTTCACTCGAACAACGTGACGTTGGCCCGGTGAAGTCGGTTTTGATTTAGCAATAGCCATGATCTTAATCCGCTATACCTTGCGAGACGCTTACGCGCCCTCTGCGAAGTTGATGTCTTGACCTGACGCTAAGCGAACATAGGCCTTTTTCCAATCAGCACGCTTACAGAAACGCTGACCAAAACGCTTAGTTTTGCCCTTTACGTTCAGTACCTGAATCTTTTCAACGTTGACTTCAAACAACATTTCAACAGCTGCTTTGATTTCAGGTTTAGTTGCGTCAGTAGCAACTTTAAAAGCGAACTGGTTACCCGATTCTGCAGCGCTCACGCTCTTTTCAGAGACAACTGGGCCGAGCAGAACTTTCAACAAACGTTCTTTATTCATGCCAATTTCTCCTCAAGCATCTTCAATGCGCCAGCAGTGATGACGACTTTGTCGAAACCGATCAATGAAACAGGATCAACCTCAGCTACGGTGCAAGTGCCAATCTTGTAAAGATTGCGTGCAGCCAACAGCAAGTTCTCATCCATCCCTTCAGTCACGATCAAAGCTTCAGAAACATCCAACTCAGCCAACTTAGCAACCAAATCTTTGGTCTTAGGCGCAGAGATAGAGATATCGCTAACAACAACCAAACGCTCTTGACGGACCAACTCAGAAAGAATTGAACGCAATGCACCTTGGTACATCTTGCGGTTAACTTTCTGCGCGTAGCTACGTGGCTTCGCTGCGAAAGTTACACCACCACCAATGAAGATAGGCGCAGTTAGTGCACCGTGACGAGCACCGCCACCCTTCTGACGCTTAGACTTTTTGGTCGTGCCAGCAACTTCAGAACGAGTCTTCTGTGCTTTAGTACCTGAACGACCAGCGTTCATAAATGCGGTTACCACTTGGTGAATCAGTGCTTCTTTAAAATCAACACCGAAAACTGCATCTGATACTGAGACGGAAGCTCCACCTTGTACATTCAGATCCATGGCTTACCCCTTGTTCTTCATCTTGATCGCTGGAGTTACGATCACATTGCCGCCGCGAGCACCAGGAACAGCACCCTTAACCAACAGCAGATTGCGCTCAGCATCCACACGAACTACTTCGATGTTCTGGGTACAGGTGTTACGCGCACCCATATGACCAGCCATCTTCTTACCTTTGAATACACGACCAGGTGTTTGACACTGTCCAATTGAACCAGGCGCACGGTGAGACAGTGAGTTGCCGTGAGTATTGTCTTGGCCACGGAAGTTGTGACGCTTAATACCACCTTGGAAACCTTTACCTTTGCTCACACCACGCACGTCAACTTTCTGACCTGCTTCAAAGATGTTTACATCAACAGTGCCACCCAATTCTGGCGCATCACCTTCGTGATCATCCAGACGGAATTCCCACAAACCACGACCTGCTTCAGCGTTAGCTTTTGCATAGTGGCCTGCTTCCGGCTTGTTTACTCGTGAAGCCTTTTTAGAACCGGTAGTCACTTGGATTGATGAATAACCATCAGTCTCATCACTAGCGACTTTAGTCACACGGTTCGGCTCGACTTCGATAACGGTCACAGGAGTAGACACACCATCTTCAGAGAAGATGCGAGTCATGCCCGCTTTACGACCTACGATACCAATAGCCATTTCTACTTAACCTCAGTTCAGCTTGATCTGGACGTCAACGCCAGCAGCCAAGTCCAACTTCATAAGTGCATCAACGGTTTTATCAGTCGGGTCGACGATATCCATCAAACGCTTATGGGTACGAATCTCATACTGATCACGCGCATCTTTATTAACGTGCGGAGAGATCAATACGGTGTAACGCTCTTTCTTAGTCGGCAGTGGAATTGGACCGAGAACCTGCGCACCAGTGCGCTTAGCGGTCTCAACAATTTCACCTGCAGATTGATCAATCAAACGATGATCAAATGACTTCAGACGAATACGAATACGTTGATTACTCATTGCTTAAATCACTCAATAATCTTGGCAACCACACCGGCGCCAACGGTACGACCACCTTCACGGATAGCGAAGCGTAGACCTTCGTCCATTGCAATCGGGTTGATCAACTTAACGGTCATCTGGACGTTGTCGCCAGGCATAACCATTTCAACACCTGATGGCAATTCACATGCGCCAGTCACGTCAGTGGTACGGAAATAGAATTGTGGACGGTAACCGTTGAAGAACGGCGTATGACGACCACCTTCGTCTTTGCCCAGTACGTACACTTCAGCTTCGAAGTGAGTGTGTGGGTTGATTGAACCTGGCTTCGCCAATACTTGGCCACGCTCAACTTCTTCACGCTTAGTACCACGCAATAGAACACCTACGTTGTCGCCAGCAACACCCTGGTCCAACAACTTACGGAACATCTCAACGCCCGTACAAGTGGTCTTAGCGGTCTCTTTGATACCAACGATTTCGATCTCGTCGCCAACGTTTACAACGCCGCGCTCGATACGACCGGTTACTACGGTACCGCGACCTGAGATTGAGAATACGTCTTCGATTGGCATGATGAAGGCGCCATCGATTGCACGCTCAGGCTCTGGAATATATGAATCCAACGCATCCATCAATGCGTCGATTGAAGGTCCACCGATCTCAGAAGTGTCACCTTCCAAGGCTTTCAGTGCAGAACCTTTGATGATTGGGGTGTCGTCACCTGGGAAGTCGTATGAGTCCAACAACTCACGGATTTCCATTTCTACCAGCTCCAACAACTCTTCGTCGTCAACCATGTCAGCCTTGTTCATGTATACAAGGATGTATGGAACGCCAACCTGGCGTGACAACAAGATGTGCTCACGAGTCTGTGGCATTGGGCCATCAGCGGCTGAACAAACAAGGATTGCGCCGTCCATCTGCGCCGCACCGGTGATCATGTTCTTTACATAGTCAGCGTGCCCTGGGCAGTCTACGTGTGCGTAGTGACGACCTTCAGTTTCGTACTCAACGTGTGCGGTTGCGATGGTGATACCACGCTCGCGCTCTTCTGGAGCGTTATCGATCTGGTCGTAGGCTTTCTGCTCGCCACCAAACTTTGCTGCCTGGTGTGTACAGATCGCTGCGGTCAGCGTGGTTTTACCGTGGTCAACGTGACCAATGGTGCCAACGTTAACGTGCGGTTTCTTACGTTCAAACTTCTCTTTAGACATAGTCTTGCCCCTTAACTGATTCCGTGAATCTTTGCGGAGTGAATACCAAATTGTTTACTTTTTACGCTTAGAATCTGTTGATGATTGCGTCTGCAACCGCCGCAGGTACCTCTTGGTACTTTTCAAATTCCATGCTGTAACTTGCTCGACCTTGTGTTGCTCCGCGTAAGTCAGTCGCGTAGCCAAACATTTCAGCTAGCGGCACTTGCGCCTTTACAACCTTCCCGGCTGGGCCATCTTCCATTCCGGAGATCACCCCGCGACGAGAGTTTAGGTCGCCGATCACATCGCCCATATTTTCTTCTGGGGTCAGGACCTCAACTTTCATCAGCGGCTCTAACAGCGCGGGTTGTGCATCTAAACAACCTTGGCGTAGAGCCATCGAACCGGCAATTCTAAATGCCTGTTCGTTTGAATCGACGTCGTGATACGAACCATCGAAAAGCGTGACCTTCACATTCATCAATGGATAGCCAGCGAGAACACCGCCTTCCATTGCTTGCTCGACACCCTTCTCTACTGCCGGGATAAAGTCCTTAGGAACAACACCACCAACAACTTCGTTGACGAACTCGAAGGTTTGTTCTGAATTCGTCAATGGTTCGACCTTCAACCAAACGTGGCCATACTGACCTTTACCGCCTGATTGACGTACAAACTTTCCTTCGCTCTTTACAGAGCTGCGAATCGTTTCACGATAGGCCACTTGTGGCTTACCGACGTTCGCGTCGATGCTGAACTCACGCTTCATTCGATCGACAATAATGTCGAGATGCAGCTCGCCCATACCCGAAATAATGGTCTGGCCGGTTTCAGCGTCCGTGTTCACACGGAACGATGGATCTTCTTGAGCTAGCTTACCTAGCGCGACACCCATCTTTTCCTGATCCGCTTTCGTCTTGGGTTCAACCGCAACCGAGATAACCGGTTCTGGGAACTCCATACGCTCAAGCGTGATCTTGTTCGCAACATCACACAGGGTTTCGCCTGTGGTGACATCTTTCAGTCCGACTGCTGCACAAATGTCACCAGCACGAACCTCTTTAATCTCTTCGCGAGAGTTCGAATGCATTTGCAGCAAACGACCAATGCGCTCTTTTTGTCCTTTGATCGGGTTGTAGACCGAATCTCCAGACTTCAACACCCCCGAGTAAACTCGAATGAATGTCAATGTACCGACGTAAGGGTCGGTCGCGATCTTAAAGGCCAAGGCGGCGAATGGTTCATCATCCGTCGAGTGGCGCTCTGCCTCGCTTTCACCGTCATCGAGTAAACCTCGAATCGCTGGCACTTCGGTCGGAGCTGGTAACAACTCAACAACCTTATCGAGCATCGCCTGCACACCTTTGTTTTTGAACGCCGAACCGACACACATCGGTACGATTTCCAATTTCAATGTGCGCTGACGCAAACCCTCAATAACCTGGTCTTCAGATAACTCACCTGATTCCAAGTAAGCATCCATCAGCTCATCATTAGCTTCAGCCGCAGCTTCCACCATACGTTCGCGATATTCTTCGCTAACGTCTTGGAGATCTTCTGGTACCTCGCGATACTCAAAACGCATCCCCATGTTTTCTTCTTCCCAGTAAACCGCTTTCATCTTCACTAGGTCAATGACACCGGCGAACGATTCCTCGCTACCGATGGGCAACATCACAGGTACTGCGGTTGCGCCTAAGCGATCTTCCAGTTGCTGCGCAACGCGGAAGAAGTCTGCCCCCATACGGTCCATCTTGTTAACGAACGCCATACGTGGCACACGATACTTGTTAGCTTGACGCCATACAGTCTCAGACTGAGGCTCAACACCACCCACTGCACACAATACGAATACCGCGCCGTCCAACACTCGCAACGAACGCTCAACTTCAATCGTGAAGTCAACGTGACCAGGGGTATCAATGATATTGATACGGTGCTGATCAAATTGTTGCGCCATGCCAGACCAGAAACAGGTCGTTGCAGCCGAGGTGATCGTGATACCTCGTTCTTGCTCCTGCTCCATCCAGTCCATGGTTGCAGCGCCGTCGTGAACCTCACCAATCTTGTGAGAAACACCAGTGTAATACAGTACACGCTCGGTTGTTGTCGTCTTACCCGCATCGATGTGAGCCATGATGCCGATGTTGCGATAACGTTCGATGGGCGTACTGCGCGCCACGTTTACACCTCAAATAACTGTGCCCGCATTAAAGCGAGCACAAAATTCTTACCAGCGGAAATGAGAGAAGGCCTTGTTCGCTTCCGCCATGCGGTGCGTGTCTTCCTTCTTCTTAACTGCGCTGCCTTTCTGTTCTGATGCGTCCATCAACTCACCCGCTAGGCGAGCAGCCATGGTCTTTTCACTGCGCTTACGTGCAGCTTCAATCAACCAACGCATTGCCAACGCGTTACGGCGCGCAGGACGAACTTCAACTGGAACCTGATAAGTCGCACCACCAACGCGGCGACCCTTTACCTCGACCAATGGACGCACGTTTTCCAACGCAGTTTCCAATAGCTCCATTGGCTCAGCGCCACGCTTTTCTTGAGCCATATCGAGTGCGCCATACAAAATGCGCTCTGCAACTGACTTCTTACCATCAACCATAACCATGTTGATGAACTTAGCGAGAACCAGCGATCCAAACTTAGGATCTGGCAGGATTTCACGCTTGGCGGCAACTCTTCTTCTTGGCATTTTTCTCTTCTCTCGTGTCTCGGCACACAGCCGGAGATACTAGTAAACTGTTTAATTGGAACGATTAGCCCTTAGGACGCTTCGCACCGTACTTAGAACGACCCTGACGACGCTTATCAACACCTGAGGTATCCAACGCACCACGGACAACGTGGTAACGAACACCTGGTAAGTCCTTAACACGACCACCACGGATCAAAACAACGCTGTGTTCTTGAAGGTTGTGACCTTCACCACCGATGTATGAAGAAACTTCAAAACCGTTGGTCAAACGAACACGCGCTACTTTACGTAGTGCAGAGTTAGGCTTTTTAGGGGTTGTGGTGTACACACGAGTACATACACCACGCTTTTGTGGACATGCTTCCAACGCCGGCACATTGCTCTTTTCAGGCTTACGCTGACGTGGCTTGCGTACTAATTGGTTAATTGTCGCCATGTACTTATTTCCGTTATCGACCCATTTTCGGACCATAGTTAATTTGAGCAGTGCGGAAACCCGCGAAAACCCAAATTTTATTAATCTTTACGCGAACTTAGCTCGCAGAAAAAACAGGTCGACGCAGGTCGACCCGTTCAAAGGAGGGCAAATTCTATGCTTCGGCCAGCTGACTGTCAACAACCAACTGGCCTAGCAGGGAAAATTACTCGTCGTCAGAGGTGTTCAATGCTGCTGCGATTGCCTCTTCCACTTCCGCGGTAGCCATCTCAACAGGACCATCAACCTCGATCCAACGCTGCTCTTTGCGTTCTTTGTGGTACGCCAAACCAGTACCCGCAGGGATCAAGCGACCCACGATGACGTTTTCTTTCAAGCCATTCAGGGTATCTTTACAGCCGCCAACTGCCGCTTCCGTCAATACACGAGTGGTTTCTTGGAAAGATGCCGCCGAAATGAACGACTCGGTCGCCAAAGATGCTTTGGTAATACCCAGCAACATAGGCTCCCACTGAGCGGTGTGCTTGTTCTCTTCGGTCGCTTTTTCATTCGCTTCCAGAACGCGTGCACGCTCAGCTGTCTCACCGCGCAAGAAGGTAGTTTCACCTCCGTTGGTGATCTCAACCTTACGCAACATCTGACGGATGATGACCTCGATGTGCTTGTCGTTGATGCCTACACCTTGCAGACGGTAAACGTCTTGGATCTCTTTAACCAAGTATTCCGCCAAATCGGTAACACCACGCAAACGCAGGATGTCATGTGGGCTCAACTCGCCATCAGCGATCACTTCGCCACGCTCTACGTGCTCACCTTCGAACACGTTTACGTGACGCCACTTAGGAATCAGCAATTCGTTCTGCTCACCTTCAGAGTTGGTGATGATCAAACGCTGCTTACCTTTGGTGTCTTTACCGAAGCTAACCGTACCGGTCTCTTCCGCCAAAATCGCAGGCTCTTTCGGCTTACGCGCTTCGAACAAGTCCGCAACGCGAGGTAGACCACCGGTGATGTCACGGGTCTTAGAGGATTCTTGAGGAATACGTGCCAGTACGTCACCAACATTTACATCTGCACCGTCGGTTACGTTAACCAACGCACCGCCTGGCAAGAAGTAGTTCGCTGGCAAGTTAGTGCCCGCGATGTTGACGTCGTTACCCTTTGCATCAACCAATTTGATCATTGGACGCAAGTCTTTACCCGCACTTGGACGTTGCTTCGCATCGATAACCACGATTGAAGACAAGCCAGTGATGTCGTCAGTTTGCTTCTGAACAGTCACGCCTTCGATAAAGTCGATGAAGCGCAAAGTACCCGCCATCTCAGTGATGATTGGGTGAGTGTGTGGATCCCAGTTAGCCACAACTTGGCCACCGTTCGCCGCATCACCGTCACGTACCTGCAGTTCCGCACCGTATGGCAACTTGTAACGCTCGCGCTCACGGCCGATGTCATCAACGATGATCACCTCACCAGAACGCGATACCGCAACCAGCTTGCCCGCTGCGTTTTCGATTGTTTTGATGTTGAACAGTTTTACAGTACCTGAGTTCTTAGGCTCAATGCTGTTAACTGCTGCTGCACGCGATGCCGCACCACCAATGTGGAAGGTACGCATGGTCAACTGAGTACCAGGCTCACCGATTGACTGAGCCGCGATAACACCGACAGCCTCGCCTTTGTTCACCTGATGGCCACGTGCCAAATCACGGCCGTAACACTTAGAACAGATACCTTGACGAGTCTTACAAGTAATCGCAGAACGTACGATCACTTGGTCAACGCCCGCTGCTTCCAACTCATCAACCGTGTTTTCATCAAGCAATACGCCCGCTTCAACAACTACTTCATCTGAGTTAGGTGCAGTCACTGCCTGTGCAGTTACACGACCCAAGATACGCTCACGCAATGGTTTAACAACGTCACCACCCTCGATGATTGGCTGCATCAACAAGCCTTCTTCGGTACCACAATCGTCTTCAGTGATAACCAAGTCTTGTGCAACGTCAACCAAACGACGGGTCAAGTAACCAGAGTTTACAGTCTTCAGTGCGGTATCCGCCAAACCTTTACGCGCACCGTGAGTTGAGATGAAGTACTGAAGTACGTTCAAGCCTTCACGGAAGTTTGCGGTGATTGGCGTTTCGATGATTGAGCCGTCTGGCTTCGCCATCAAACCACGCATACCTGCTAGCTGACGAATCTGAGCGGCACTACCACGAGCACCAGAGTCAGCCATCATATAAATAGAGTTGAAAGAGTCTTGCTCTTCTTTCTCGCCGTCTTTGTTAACGACTTCCTCTTTACCCAACTTGTCCATCATTGCGCGCGCAATTTGGTCGTTGGTGTGAGACCAGATATCGACAACCTTGTTGTAACGCTCACCATTGGTAACAAGACCAGATGAGTATTGGTTTTGAATATCTTTAACTTCTATTTCAGCAGCCGCGAGAATCTTCGCTTTCGCATCTGGGATAACCATGTCATCCAAACCGATTGAAGCACCCGCTTTCGCTGCTTGCGAGAAGCCCAAGTACATCAATTGGTCAGCAAATACGACGGTCTTCTTCAGACCCAACTGACGGTAGCTGGCATTTACCAACTGAGAGATCGCCTTTTTCTTCATTGGTTGGTTAACCAAGTCGAATGACAAGCCCTTAGGAATAATGCTCCACAAGATCGCACGACCTACGGTGGTATCCACCACAGAGGTTTGCTCGATCTGCTCTTTATTTTCATCGGTGACAACGTGAGTCAAACGCACCTTAACGCGTGCATGTAGATCCGCCATGCCAGTCTCATAAGCACGTGCCGCTTCGGTCACGCCTGAGAACGCCATGCCTTCACCTTTTGCGTTAACGCGATCACGAGTCATGTAGTACAGACCCAAGACAACGTCTTGCGAAGGAACGATAACAGGGTCACCGTTAGCAGGTGACAACACGTTGTTTGACGCCATCATCAAAGTACGCGCTTCTAGCTGCGCTTCGATTGATAGTGGAACGTGAACCGCCATCTGGTCACCGTCGAAGTCCGCGTTGAACGCAGTACATACGAGTGGGTGCAAGTTAATTGCTTTACCTTCAACCAAGACAGGCTCAAACGCTTGGATACCCAAACGGTGAAGCGTTGGCGCACGGTTCAACATAACAGGGTGCTCACGGATAACCTCTTCCAAGATATCCACACCTCTGGTGAACCACGATCAACCAGCTTCTTAGCTGCCTTAATGGTGGTCGCCAAACCACGGAATTGCAGCTTGGAGAAAATGAATGGTTTAAATAGCTCAAGCGCCATCTTCTTCGGCAGACCACACTGATGCAATTTCAGCGTAGGACCTACAACGATTACCGAACGACCTGAGTAGTCAACACGCTTACCGAGCAAGTTCTGACGGAAGCGACCCTGCTTACCCTTGATCATGTCAGCTAGCGACTTCAATGGGCGCTTGTTGGTACCTGTGATCGCACGACCGCGACGACCGTTATCTAACAAGGCATCAACAGACTCCTGCAGCATGCGTTTTTCGTTACGCACGATGATGTCTGGTGCTGATAGATCCAACAAACGCTTCAAACGGTTGTTACGGTTAATGACGCGACGATACAAATCGTTCAAGTCAGAGGTCGCAAAACGACCGCCATCCAATGGAACAAGCGGACGTAGCTCTGGTGGTAATACTGGCAATACAGTGAGGATCATCCACTCAGGACGGTTGCCTGAGGCATCTAATGACTCAAGCAACTTAAGACGCTTAGCGATCTTTTTGATCTTGGTCTCAGAGTTGGTGTTTTGGATGTCTTCACGCATACGCTCGATTTCTTTCGGCATATCTAAGGTGCGCAGCAATTCGTAAACCGCTTCTGCACCCATGCGTGCGTCAAACTCGTCACCGTTCTCTTCGATAGCTTCAAGATACTGGTCGTCGTTCAATAACTGGAAACGCTCCAAAGGCGTCATACCAGGATCAACAACCACATAGCTTTCGAAGTACAAAACGCGCTCGATATCGCGCAATGTCATATCCAACAACAAACCGATACGTGATGGCAGTGATTTCAAGAACCAGATGTGTGCCACTGGCGATGCCAATTCGATGTGCGCCATACGCTCACGACGAACCTTCGCCAAAGTAACTTCAACACCACACTTCTCACACACAACACCCCGGTGCTTCAAACGCTTGTACTTACCACACAAACATTCGTAGTCACTGACTGGGCCAAAGATCTTGGCGCAGAACAAACCTTCGCGCTCAGGCTTGTAGGTACGGTAGTTGATAGTCTCAGGCTTCTTAACTTCACCAAAAGACCATGAACGGATCATGTCTGGAGATGAAAGGCCAATGCGGATTGAATCAAATTCCTCGACCTGACCCTGCTGTTTCAGAATCTGTAATAGATCTTTCATTAGTCTTGCTCCAGCTCAATGTTGATGCCCAAGGAACGAATCTCCTTGACCAATACGTTGAATGATTCAGGCATGCCTGCTTCCATACGGTGATCGCCGTCAACAATGTTCTTGTACATACGGGTACGACCATTTACGTCGTCCGACTTAACCGTCAGCATTTCCTGCAAGGTGTAAGCCGCGCCGTATGCCTCAAGTGCCCACACTTCCATCTCACCGAAGCGCTGACCACCAAACTGAGCTTTACCACCCAGAGGCTGCTGCGTAACCAAACTATATGGACCAGTTGAACGTGCGTGCATCTTGTCATCAACCAAGTGGTTCAACTTGATCATGTACATGTAACCCACCGTTACGCGACGCTCGAAGTCATCACCAGTACGACCGTCGTACAACTGACATTGACCGTCTGCATCTGCACCCGCCAAGTCCAGCATGTAACGAATTTCGTCTTCATGCGCACCGTCGAATACCGGAGTTGCCATTGGCACACCGCCACGCAGGTTGTTCGCCATTTCGAACAACTCTTCGTCAGTGAATGACTTCAGGTCTTCTTGCTTACCACTGTTGTTGTAAACCTTATCCAAGAAGTCACGCATATCTTTTGCTTTCGCTTGGTCATCTAACATCTGACCAATGCGCTCACCGATACCTTTGGCTGCGAAACCTAAGTGAGTTTCGAGAACCTGACCGATATTCATACGAGAAGGTACACCCAGTGGGTTCAATACGATTTGAACTGGACGACCGTTTTCGTCGAATGGCATATCTTCTACAGGCACGATACGAGAGATAACACCCTTGTTACCGTGACGACCCGCCATCTTGTCACCTGGTTGGATACGACGCTTAACCGCAACGTAAACCTTAACCATCTTCAAGACGCCAGGTGCTAAGTCATCACCTGCAGTGAGCTTGCGCTTCTTCTCTTCGTAACGAGTACGGAAATCAGTACGTAGATCTTCAACTTGCTTTGCGATCGCTTCGAGTTGTGATGCCGCTTCTTCGTTCTTCAAACGAATCTTCAACCATTCATCACGCTTAGTTTCTTCAAGCTGACCTTTGGTGACCTTAGAGCCATCGACCATCTGCTTGCCGAGCAACATGGTTTCAACACGCGCAAAGGTGTCTTCTTCCATGATACGTAACTGATCATCAAAGTCCTTACGAACGCTTGCCAATTCAGCTTCTTCAATCTGCAACGCACGTGCATCTTTCTCAACACCATCACGGGTGAAGACACGAACGTCGATAACAGTACCAGCCGTCTTAGTTGAAACACGGGTCGAAGTATCTTTAACGTCAGACGCTTTCTCACCGAAGATTGCACGCAGCAATTTCTCTTCAGGAGTCAGCTGAGTTTCACCCTTAGGGGTTACTTTACCGACCAAGATGTCGCCTTCGTTAACTTCGGCGCCAACGTAAACGATGCCTGACTCATCAAGCTTCGCGAGAGCTGCTTCACCAACGTTTGGAATATCGCCAGTGATCTCTTCAGGTCTAGCTTGGTATCACGCGCCATACACACGATTTCTTCAACGTGGATAGTGGTGAAACGATCTTCTTTAACCACTTCTTCAGACACTAAGATCGAGTCTTCGAAGTTGTAACCGTTCCAAGGCATGAACGCGATACGCATGTTCTGACCCAATGCCAATTCACCCATATCGGTTGAAGGGCCGTCAGCCATAACGTCGCCACGTGACACAGTGTTTCCAACATGAACCAATGGACGCTGGTTAATACAGGTATTCTGGTTAGAACGGGTGTACTTAGTCAGGTTGTAGATATCTACACCTGGCTCGCCCGCTTTGGTCTCATCATCATTAACACGAACAACGATACGTGCTGCGTCAACTGACTCGATAACACCGCCACGCTTAGCAACAACGGTTACACCTGAGTCGACAGCAACCGTACGCTCCATACCGGTACCAACCAATGGCTTTTCAGCACGCAGTGTTGGAACCGCTTGACGTTGCATGTTTGCACCCATCAATGCACGGTTCGCGTCGTCGTGCTCCAAGAACGGAATGATTGACGCCGCCACAGTTACGATCTGCTTTGGAGAGACGTCCATATACTCAATTGCATCTGGCGCAGACAAGGTGAATTCGTTCTGGTGACGACATGAGATCAAGTCATCAACAAACTTACCTTTACCATCAAGGTTCGCGTTCGCCTGAGCGATCACGTAACGGCCTTCTTCGATCGCTGACAAGTAATCGACTTGGTCAGTTACTTTGCCGTTTTCAACTTTTACGTATGGGGTTTCTAAGAAGCCGTACTTATTCGTACGTGCGTAAACCGCCAATGAGTTGATCAAACCGATGTTTGGACCTTCAGGAGTTTCGATAGGACATACGCGACCGTAGTGCGTTGGGTGTACGTCACGAACCTCGAAGCCTGCACGCTCACGCGCCAAGCCGCCTGGGCCTAATGCAGAAACACGACGCTTGTGCGTGACTTCTGATAATGGGTTGTTTTGGTCCATGAACTGCGAAAGTTGTGATGAACCAAAGAACTCTTTGATTGCAGCAGAAACAGGCTTCGCATTGATCATCTCTTGAGGCATCAAACCTTCAGCTTCCGCCAACGTCAGACGCTCTTTAACCGCACGCTCAACACGCACAAGACCAACACGGAATTGGTTTTCAGCCATCTCACCTACGCAACGCACGCGACGGTTACCCAAGTGGTCGATATCGTCGACAACACCGTTACCATCACGAATTGCAACCAAGGTCTTCATCACTTCAAGGATGTCAGACGCTTCGCCGTAGGTTTTAACTGCCGCAACTGACTCTTCGTCATCGCGTGCAGAGAAATACTTGTGGTCATACAAGATGCCCGCGCCTTCAGCTTCTTCACGGCCAAGACGACGGTTGAACTTCATACGACCTACTGCAGACAAGTCATAACGCTCGTCAGTGAAGAACAAGTTATGGAACAAGTTCTGTGCAGCATCTTTTGTTGGTGGCTCACCAGGACGCATCATGCGGTAGATCTCAACCATCGCTTCAAGCGCGTTAGAGGTTGGGTCAGTACGCAAGGTGTCAGAGATGTATGGACCGTGATCCAAGTCGTTAGTGAACAGAGTACGAATCTCTTTCACGCCCTTCTCGAACAAGGTGTTCATCAACTCTTCAGTGATTTCGTCGTTTGCATTAGCAATCAACTCCCCGGTATCAGTATCGATAATGTTGTGCGCCAAGGTCTTACCAATGAGGTACTCCTTGTCGACATCCAACTTATCAATGCCAGCCGCTTCCAAATCACGGATGTGCTTAGCCGTAATACGCTTACCTTCTTCAACAAGCACTTTGCGACCCGACTTGATCGCAAATGCTGCAGTCTCACCACGCAAACGTGAAGGCACGAGCGCCAACTGCAAACCATCTTTCTGGAAGGTGAAGGTGTCGTTCTCAAAGAAGATATCCAAGATCTCTTCTGTCTCGTAACCCAAAGCGCGCAACAAGATAGTTGCAGGCAGCTTACGGCGACGGTCGATACGAACGAAGACTTGGTCTTTAGGGTCAAACTCGAAGTCCAACCAAGAACCACGGTAAGGAATCACGCGCGCTGAGAACAGCAACTTACCTGAAGAGTGCGTCTTACCTTTATCGTGATCGAAGAACACGCCAGGTGAACGGTGCAACTGAGAAACGATAACACGCTCAGTTCCGTTGATGATGAAGGTGCCGTTATCAGTCATGAGTGGCAATTCACCCATGTAGATCTCTTGGTCCTTCACTTCTTTAATTGACTTAGAGCCAGCTGGTGCATCTTTATCGTAGATGACCAAGCGAACCATCACGCGCAAAGGCGCTGCAAAGGTTGCGCCGCGCAACTGACACTCACGCTCATCGAAAGTTGGCTCGCCTAAGCGGTAGCTCACATACTCCAATGCCGCACTGCCAGAGTAACTGACAATTGGGAAAACTGACTGGAACGCAGCATGCAAACCGTTATTAATACGATCAGCAATAGGCGTATCAGCCTGTAGGAATGCACGGTAAGACTCAATTTGAGTCGCCAGCAAGAACGGCACTTCTAGAATGCTCGAACGCTTGCCGAAGTCTTTACGAATACGCTTCTTCTCGGTGAACGAATAGGCCATGTTCGCCTTCCCTCATCTTCTTCGCTAAATGATGCAGCTTCTTTTGAAAGCCACCCAAACCTGATTACTCAGACCTGTTGTGTATGGAAATTTTCAAGCAAATCGCCCAGTGCGATCTCCTTGAAAACATCCAATCCCGCAGAAACGGGAAAAGGCCGACGGTCAAAAGACCGCCAGCCTGATCGTCTGATGACGCTTATAAAACCCAAGGGTTACTTGAGCTCTACAGATGCGCCAGCTTCTTCTAGCTGCTTCTTAGCTTCTTCAGCGTCAGCTTTTGATGCGCCTTCCTTTACGGTAGTCGGTGCACCTTCAACTGCGTCCTTAGCTTCTTTCAAGCCAAGACCAGTGATGCCACGTACAGCTTTAATAACTGCAACTTTGTTAGCGCCAGCGCCAGTCAAGACTACGTCGAACTCAGTCTTTTCTTCTGCTGCAGCGCCTGCATCACCAGCGCCTGGTGCTGCTACTGCAACTGCTGCTGCTGCGCTTACACCAAACTTCTCTTCCATTGCTTCGATTAACTCAACAACATCCATTACAGACATGTTCGCAATCGCTTCTAAGATATCTTCTTTAGACATCGTGTCACTCCAAAAAAATAAAAATTAAAAAAACAAAAAGGGATTACCAAAGGCCGCCTTCTTAGGCTTCCTTCGCGTCGCGAATTGCTGCAACTGTGCGGACCAATTTGCCAGGAACTTCGTTCAGAGTCTGTGCCAACTTAGTGATCGGTGCTTGCATCACCGACATCAACATTGAAACAGCCTGATCGTAAGTAGGCATCTTCGCGAGTACGTCGAGTTGAGATGCATCCAACTTCTTACCACCGATGGCAAGCATGGTTACTTTCAACTTGTCGTGACCCTTTGCAAAGTCCTTGATCACACGGCCAGCAGCACCTGGATCTTCCTGAGAGAACGCAAGGATCAGAGGACCAGTAAGGCCGTCTGCGATACATTCAAACTCAGTTCCTTCAACTGCACGCTTCGCTAGAGTGTTCTTGACTACACGCAAGTAAACGCCTTGGTTACGTGCATTCACACGCAACTCAGTTAGCTCACCTACTGTTAAGCCACGATACTCAGCTGCAACTGCAGAGAAAGCACCATTTGCTACTTCAGCAACTTCGGCGACGATGGCTTGTTTTTGCTCGAAATTGAGTGCCAAAGTCGTCACCTCCCATAACGCGGGAATTTCTTCCCGTTAAACACCTGAGAACTTTCGTTCCCGTTAAACAATCAACAACACCTGTTGTTAAATGGTCGGTGCACCGCTAGCGGAGTATTCCGTTTCGCGGAGCGCCTATCTGCGTAGGAAATTAAGCCCGAGGACACCTACGGTCTTTGATAGCGAGGACCGAAGTCCGCGCCCACAAAGTTCTTGTTGAGAGCTTGCGCTCTCGAATTCTTAGGCCAGCTTCAGGGAAGCTTGGTCTACTGTTAGGCCTGGACCCATAGTTGAAGACACAGTGATCTTCTTCAGGTACACACCCTTCGCTGAGCTAGGCTTCAGCTTTTTCAACTCGTTCAACAACGCTTCCAAATTCTCAGTTAACGCCGCTGGCTCAAAACCAACTTTGCCGATTGATGCATGAACGATGCCTGACTTATCAGTACGGAAACGTGCTTGGCCTGACTTAGCGTTAGATACCGCAGTCGCCACATCAGCAGTTACGGTGCCAACCTTAGGGTTAGGCATCAAACCACGTGGTCCAAGGATAGTACCGAGCGCACCAACAACACGCATTGCATCTGGAGACGCGATAACCACGTCGAAATCCATCATGCCTTTCTTAACGTCTTCAGCCAGGTCATCCATACCAACGATGTCTGCACCTGCAGCCTTAGCCGCTTCAGCGTTATCACCTTGGGTGAATACCGCAACACGTACGTCTTTACCGGTACCTGCAGGAAGGATCGCAGAACCACGAACAACCTGATCAGATTTACGAGGATCAACGCCTAAGTTAATAGATACGTCAACGCTCTCTTTGAACTTAGTTGTAGACAGCTCATTCAACAATGCGAATGCTTCATCAACACCGTATTGCTTGCCTTCTTCAACTTTCTCGTTAATTGCCTTTTGGCGCTTAGATAGCTTAGCCATTACTCAACACCCTCAACATTCAAACCCATGCTGCGCGCAGTACCCGCAATGGTGCGTACCGCTGCGTCCATATCTGCTGCAGTCAAATCAGCATCTTTGGTCTTAGCAATTTCTTCGAGCTGTGCACGAGTCACAGTACCGACCTTCTCGGTATTAGGACGGCCAGAACCGCTCTTAAGACCGGCAGCCTTCTTCAAAAGGATTGCAGCTGGAGTTGTTTTAGTAACGAAAGTAAAAGACTTATCGTTGTACACAGTGATAACCACTGGTACTGGAAGATCTTTTTCTACATCCTGAGTTTGGGCGTTAAACGCCTTACAGAACTCCATGATGTTCACGCCGTGCTGACCCAAAGCAGGACCAACAGGAGGTGAAGGGTTAGCCGACTGAGCCGGCACCTGAAGCTTAATATAAGCGTCGATTTTCTTTGCCATAAAGCACCTCTGTTTGGGTAATAGCGATCAGGACTTTCACCTGACCTCCCCGGTTTATGTGCCGCCTAAGCGACACGAAAAATTAGCTTTTCTCGACCTGACCAAATTCCAGATCGACTGGGGTAGAACGACCGAAGATCGAAACAGACACCTTCAGGCGACTCTTTTCGTAATCCACTTCTTCCACCGAGCCATTGAAGTCGTTGAACGGACCATCGGTCACGCGGACAATCTCGCCCGGCTCGAACAACACCTTTGGCTTTGGCTTATCAACACCGTCTTGCATACGATTCAAGATCTGGTCAGCTTCACGATCAGTGATCGGCGCTGGACGGTCACCTGTACCGCCGATAAAGCCCATAACCTTTGGCACATCTTTCACCAAGTGCCATGCCTCATCGGTCATATCCATTTGAACCAAGACATAGCCAGGGAAGAACTTACGCTCGCTGCGACGCTGCGTACCACCGCGCATCTCAACCACTTCTTCCGTTGGCACCAAAATGTCACCAAACAATTCTTGTACGCCTGCGCGCTCGATACGCTCTTCAAGCGAACGCTTTACCGTTGCTTCAAAGCCCGAGTACGCGTGCACTACATACCAGCGTTTAGACATGATTAACCCTGCCCTGTTGCATAACGAACCAACATGAACAGCAACGAATCAACTGCCCACAAGAAAAGTGCCGTTAACAACACCGCAATGCCAATAATCAGCAACGTTTGCAAAGTCTCTTGGCGGGTAGGCCAAACAACCTTACGGACCTCAGTACGCGCATCGGTGCTAAAGCGCCAAATTGCGCGACCCTTATTGGTCTGAACTGCAACAAATACAGCAGCTGCAACTACTGCCAACAAACCCAACAAGCGGATATAGGTTGGCTGTGCTTCAAAGTAGTAAAAGCCATAGATACCACCAGCCAACATCGCGAACGAGAGTGCGAGTTTGACTGTATCCAATGGCGATGACGCTTCGTTGCTTACTTCTGTACTCATTTATCTGCCGAAAGTGGCAGGCCAAGAGGGACTCGAACCCCCGACCTGCGGTTTTGGAAACCGCTGCTCTACCAATTGAGCTATTGGCCTAGAAAACACGAACGAGCCGACCCCTTTTGAGGGCGGCTCGTCGACCTTTTTTGTACCTATCGATTACTCGATAATCTTGGCAACCACACCGGCGCCAACGGTACGACCACCTTCACGGATAGCGAAGCGTAGACCTTCGTCCATTGCAATCGGGTTGATCAACTTAACGGTCATCTGGACGTTGTCGCCAGGCATAACCATCTCAACACCTGATGGCAATTCACATGCGCCAGTCACGTCAGTGGTACGGAAATAGAATTGTGGACGGTAGCCGTTGAAGAATGGCGTATGACGACCACCTTCATCTTTGCCCAGTACGTACACTTCAGCTTCGAAGTGAGTGTGTGGGTTGATTGAACCTGGCTTCGCCAAGACTTGGCCACGCTCAACTTCCTCACGCTTAGTACCACGCAATAGAACACCTACGTTGTCGCCAGCAACACCCTGGTCCAACAACTTACGGAACATCTCAACGCCCGTACAAGTGGTCTTAGCGGTCTCTTTGATACCAACGATTTCGATCTCGTCGCCAACGTTTACAACGCCGCGCTCGATACGACCGGTTACTACGGTACCACGACCTGAGATTGAGAATACGTCTTCGATTGGCATTATGAATGCGCCATCGATTGCACGCTCAGGCTCTGGAATATATGAATCCAACGCATCCATCAATGCGTCGATTGAAGGTCCACCGATCTCAGAAGTGTCACCTTCCAAGGCTTTCAGTGCAGAACCTTTGATGATTGGGGTGTCGTCACCTGGGAAGTCGTATGAGTCCAACAACTCACGGATTTCCATTTCTACCAGCTCCAACAACTCTTCGTCGTCAACCATGTCAGCCTTGTTCATGTAAACAAGGATGTATGGAACGCCAACCTGGCGTGACAACAAGATGTGCTCACGAGTCTGTGGCATTGGGCCATCAGCGGCTGAACAAACAAGGATTGCGCCGTCCATCTGCGCCGCACCGGTGATCATGTTCTTTACATAGTCAGCGTGCCCTGGGCAGTCTACGTGTGCGTAGTGACGAGCTTCAGTTTCGTACTCAACGTGTGCGGTTGCGATGGTGATACCACGCTCGCGCTCTTCTGGAGCGTTATCGATCTGGTCGTAGGCTTTCTGCTCGCCACCAAACTTTGCTGCCTGGTGTGTACAGATCGCTGCGGTCAGCGTGGTTTTACCGTGGTCAACGTGACCAATGGTGCCAACGTTAACGTGCGGTTTCTTACGTTCAAACTTCTCTTTAGACATCTTCTCGTTCTCTATTTAGATGTTTATCAAAAGAGCCGCACACTGTTTAAACAGTAAACGGCAACCAAAACTGGAGCCCAGAAGCAGATTTGAACTGCCGACCTCACCCTTACCAAGGGTGTGCTCTACCAACTGAGCTATCTGGGCGTAACCTTAGGTGACATTTTCGTAGCCCCATCGCCCAAAAATGGAGCGGGTGATGGGAATCGAACCCACATAGTCAGCTTGGAAGGCTGAAGTTCTACCATTGAACTACACCCGCGCAGGCTCAGTTCGCTATGCTTAGCGTCACACATTGTTAAGGCAAAAAGCCCGGTCGCGGTTCCACGCGCGCCCTACAGATTCTCACTGCAACCTGTTGTTTTTACTACAAAACATCAAGTTCTTTATGGTGGAGGGGAGGATTCGAACCTCCGAAGGCTGAGCCGTCAGATTTACAGTCTGATCCCTTTGGCCGCTCGGGAACCCCTCCGAAAAAGAGGCGGTATTCTCTTGGAAGGTCAAGGCATTGTCAACAACTGACCTCGCCTTTTTTCAACGGCTTAGCTCGGGTGTCAGACAAGCCACTTCAACCGAATTTGATGGATTCCAATGATCCGAAAATAGGAATTACATTCCCATAAATAATTTTGTACCGACCATTATAATTTTTAGTGCTGATATCAGATTTATCTGATTCTTTTAAACGGGTTTACCCTATATTATTCATGTAATTAATTGAAAGTTGTCTAAGACGTATATCGCTTTCCATTAAATAATAACAAGGCACCCAAAGTGCCCACCCCTTTTACCACTAGAGGAAACAAAATGAAGTCTCTAATGCTCAAGCGTGTTGCGCTTGCTGCGGCCATGTCTGTAGCAACCATCGGTACTGCCTCTGCAGCCGTTTCTAAAAACCTTGCTTACCCATCCGGTGAGTTAACCGATGCGAACGCGATCGTCGATCAGGTTTACTACGTGAACCATTTCTACGGTTTCAAAAACTACGCGATTACACGCAAGGGTCGTAAAGACATCACTGTACTGCTGAGCAAATCTGCAGGCAGCGCACCAACTACCAACACTCTCGAGCGTTACCTCAACAACGATTACAACGACGGGGTTACCAACGCACAAGACTTAGCGATCTTCCGCTCTGGTAAGTTGAAAGGTACCGGCATGTTGATCACCGACTATGTCGAAGACGGCAAATCACAGTCATACATGATCTGGTTGCCAGCACTGCGTAAGATCCGTCGTTTCGCACAACCAGGCCACGATGAGTCATGGGGCGGTTCAGACTTCACCTTCGGCGACGTGGTATTGCGTAAGCCAGAAAATGAAACCCACGAGTTACTCGGTAAAGAAACCTTTGGTAGCTGCTTAGGCTTCATGGCACTGACTGATGACGACAAAGGTCGTTATGCACAAGGTGTACCGAATGAAGGTTCATGCGCACCAAAAGGCAAAGACGTTTACAAAGTTAAAAGCACAACCAAGTTTGAAAACTGGTGGTACGACCATCGTGTGAGCTACATCGATGCAAAGACCTTTGGTGACTACCGCACTGAATACTTCAAAGACGGCAAGCAGATCAAAGTGATCGATCGTGATTGGGTAAAACTTGGTGGTAGCGATGACCCTCGTGCAATCGGCTGGGGCTACTGGTACGGCAAAACCCTTGAGACCGGTCACGAGACATGGGCGGTTATCCCATCAAACGTGAATGCAGTTAACGCGTCATACGACGACAACTGGTGGTCAGAGCGCACCTTGCGCAAGATCAAGCGATAATCTAATAACAAAAAATTAAAAGGGGTGAGCAATCACCCCCAACCAAACAATCACACATGAGTTGGAGAAAACACATGTTTAAGAAACAACATTTAGCACTGACGATTGCAGCAACCCTAACTGCAGGTGCTGCACATGCAGAACTTGAAACGTCAGTTGTTCTTAAAAATGAAACCGCTTGGATGGTTAAAGACGGATTACGTACTGGTGAAGACACTGACATGTTTTCAGCAACAGGTGGCGATGGGAAAGGCGTTTTTAAGTTCGAGAACACTGTAAAAATCTTCTTAAATGACACCTTAGAGAATGGTTCTTCGTGGCACGGCGAACTCCAAGTCGTACGTGACTAAAAGCTATCGATTTATGACGGTCAATGAATCAAACACTCAAAAAGATTTTCTTCGTGAGCTCTATGTAGATACCACTATCGGCGATTGGGATGCTCGTATTGGTAAACAACAAATAGTCTGGGGAACCGCAGACGGAATCAAGCTGCTAGACATTATTAACCCAACAGACTGGTCAGAGTTTAACCAAAACACAATGGCTGATGCTCGAGTTCCAATTTGGATGATCAATGCTGAGAAATATTTAGACAATGGTGGCAATGTTCAAGTAATAGTTGCACAGAATAAAGAACACAAAATTGCTGGTTTAAACTCAAATGGTGATGCTGGACACCCCTTTGTTATGAAAGGCGTTGATGCAATCAGTGGCCAAGTCAATGGTTTTACAAACGTAACGCCAGCACTTGCAGAAGTTGCGCAAACATTTACAAACGGTACCGCACTTTTATCTAATACCTTTAATACCGCTTTTGCTGGTCTTGGCCTAACCGCCTATCAAGGCCTTCTACCCTTTGCAGGATTTACTGTGGACGGTTTCACCGACATGTCTTTTTCAATGAACCCAGCAGGTCCAGCTTTGACTAATGCTGATTTCGCAACATTCCAACTCAATGGAAGCGCCGGCACATTTGACTGACCGGCCCTCAAACATTGAACTTTTTTGCACAATGTGGGTTTGACGCCACTTGCTCAGGCAACGATGCTAATGCAAACTTATTTGGCACTAACTTGATGCCGGTTACAGATACGTCTCTTGGCCAGATGTCAGTATTTAATACTGGGTGGAATGCTACAAGTGGCAAACTTCTTCAAATAGAAGTTCAGCATATGAGCACATGCCACTAGCACTTCGCCACCTTTAACACGTTTGCAGGTCAAGTAATGTTAATGGATTTAGATGTAAATGGTAATAAATCTGCCCCATCAGCAGGAGCTCTGTTATTTGGAACCTATGGCCAATCAAACGGTCAACAGTACTATGGCATTGCTGGAACCAGTGCTCAAACTAGTTACGTTAGAGACTATCCCAGAGATTCATCGTCAAACATAGGTTTCGTTTCAGAAACACCACCGCTAACGGCCTTAATTATTCAGTTAACTACTTTTATGGCTATGATCACAATCCTCAAGTCAATCTTAAGTTGGCATGATAGTGTTACTGGAGAAGAACTTAGTGTTGTTCGTGCAGGTACAACTGCTCTCGGCGCCATAGATGCAACTAGCAGTCGTACCAGAGCGCAAATCTCAGCAGGCATAGCTCAGTGTTTACCTGGTGTACTCTTAAGAAACACAGCCGGTCAATATTACGGTGCTTTCGATCCTACAACTTACCAGGCTAATACTAACAATAACGGCACAACTTGAGATTTACTCGAAACAGTTAAGAGAGGTCATAACCTTGGAGCTTCCTTTGACTATACGTTAGACACAGAAACACTAGGACCTGTTGTATTGAGAGGAGAATTGTATACCAGAAGGACACTTTCAACCCGTAGTTGACAATATGCTCCTTGCGATAGGCGACTTGTCAAAAGCCCTCTCGATGGAAAAAGCAGATAAATTTAAATACGTTTTAGGTGCTGACACAATGCTTTGACGGATTTGATGGTAAGCGGTCAATTTATTCAAGTTCAGAAACCTTGACTATATTGATAACAACTTGTTGCCACTTACGCTAGTAATCCTCTTGATCCAGTTAATACAGCCTATCAAAAGCTGAACGACTGTGGCGTTTATACCGCCGACATGCCAACCACATGCTTACCAATGGCTTCAATAAAGCTGAGAAAAATAAAAATTTTATTCTCTTTTATTCTTTTCAAAGCCATTTGGTGAGTCAGGTGAAGGTCGTTGGAACAACATCTTCATCTATGAAGAAGGTGGCGGCAAGTGGAATCGCTTTGACGTTGAGTACTCATTAATGACCAAGCTAATAGGCACCGCTTGAGTACAACAAGTACTGGGGTGACGAAAACACCATGTTTGGTCAGTTTGAAAATGCATCAAACGTTCAAATTGGTTTGAAGTACTTGTTCGCAGTGATTCTCAATGAGTGTTTAACCACACAATCAAGCGGCGCTGGGTCACACCGCGCCGCTTTTTTTATCTCTACGCTTTAGGAAAAAAGTATGAGCCAACATAATAAGTTTGCCGAAGGTTATGCCAACTTTGTAATGAAGTTCCGCTGGCCGATCATGCTACTGCTCTTGGTCGCTACGGTGCTCTCTGCACTGCAGATCAAGAATCTCGATATCCGAAATGATCCGGATACCCTCCTTCCACCCAGCAACCGTTACGTTGCCACCAATGCGTATGCCGAGCAAAACTTTGGTATGGGTAACTTGATGGTGTTTGCCCTCAAGGTAAAAGAAGGCGATATCTGGCAACCATGGTTTATCAATAAGATCCAAGAGATCCATCGCAAGCTCGAAGTCGCTTACCAACGTCGAACCCTGCGAATTTTATTGATATCGCGGCACAAAAGATCAAGTACATGGGCGTTGATGAAAACGGCCTGATCATGAAGCGCTTGATCCCAACCGAAGGTATTAGTGATGACCCTGCGGTTGCGAAAGAGCAACTCGCGTTCTTACGTGAAGGCGTTAAGAACAATCCCGTGATGGCGCCAATGCTAGTCTCGATGTGGGACAAAGACGGTAACCGTTGTGCCTACGAGGATTACGACAAAGATCACTGTATTGCGAAAGCGGCTTACGTGATTGCTGACTACTCAGATGACGTTAAGTCGATTTACCTGCCTTGGGTTAAAGAAGTTCGCGACATGATGGACGAGTACGGTGAGGATGACCGTATCGAGTTATTGGTTGCGGGCGAGCCCTACTTCCTTGCGTGGATGTTGCAAGACTTGGTTAACAAGTGGTGGTTGTTTGTTATCTCGATCGCCATTGTTGTGGCTGTGTTATGGATGGAGTTCCGTAACTGGCGTGGCGCGATCTTCCCATTGATCGGCGTATTCATGACCATCGCAATGACCTTAGGTCTCATGGGCTTCTCAGCGTTCAAGCTAACCACCATGATGGTACTGACGCCCGATGCTGTTGTTAGCGATTGGTATCGGTCACTCGGTGCAAGTCACACGACGGTTCTTGTTTGAACATGCAAAAGGTGGCGATTGTGATCAGGCAGCGAAAGCCGCGATTGCCTCGACCATCATTCCGGCGACCTTATCGATCGTGACCGACATGGTAGGCTTTGCGACCTTGGCATCAGTCGACATCTCATTCTATAAGGCATACGCCTACTTCGGCATGTTCGGCATGCTGACCTTGTTGCTCACCACCACAACACTGATTCCGTTGTTGATGAGCAAGTTCCCACCGAGCCAAGAGTTGTGTTTGCATTCTGATGGTCATGGCTGGGAGAAGTCAGTGGGTGGCTTTGTCACCAAAGTGATTGCTGGCCCAATGAAGTGGGTTCCGATTGCTGCAGTGATTGGCGTGTTGGCGGTATCTACTCACTATACCAACCTGTTCAACTACAAAGGCATCCCTGAAGATCAAGTAAAGCTTGAGCAAGAAAGCGACATCATGCCGGGCGTTGAGAAAGGCATTAACTATGCGCGTGCAGCCTTTAAAGGTAGCTCGCAGACATGGAAAGATCTGGTTGAGCTAAACAATGTTATGCCAGGTGTTATCTCGGTCTCTATCCCATTGCGAGGTAAAGAGCCGAATGCAGCACCGTGTACAACGCAGTACTTCCCTGATGCCATCTTCGATATGAAGGGTGAGACAAAAATTGCAGCCTGCGCAACAGCGAAGAAAGAATTGGCATGTTGGGATGCTGAAGCATGTGGTGCACAAGGCGTGTTCAACGATATCGAACTACACACTGATGTTGAGAAGTTTGAAAACTGGCTACGTGCTCACCCGTATGTGGGTTACACCGGCTCGTACACTCAGTACATCCGTTTGGTGAACTATCTGCTCGTGACCGAGCCAGGTCAGCAACCCAAGATTCGTGACCTTGCGGTTCCGAATCGTGAGTACTTGACCAGTATCGATCCTGATGACGATCGCAGTCCGAAAGAAATCGTTCAGATGTACAACGGCTTGTTACAAGCGATGACCTCTGACGGTGATATGGAATCGTTCGTTAAGACTAAAGGTGAAAACGAATGGAACGAAGGTGTTGTACTTGGCTTTATCAATACGATGGATCCGCGTGAGACACACGAAGTGACTATGGATATCCAAAACTATCATCGAAGAGCACAAGAATGATCCAGGCTTCTCGAAGGTTAACTTTGGTCTACGTAATGCGGACACCTCAGGCGACACTAATGAGCTGTCGCTTGATGGTGAAGGCTACGTGAAGCCAGGGATTGGTGGCTTCTTAGGTGCAACCGAAGCTACACGTGAAGTGGCAATGGATAACTGGTTGATCAGCCCATTGCAAACCGCGTTAGCCATCTTCTTGATTGCGGCGTTAATGTTCCGCTCATTCCTTGTCTCAGGCATCTTGGTATTCACCTTGTTGATCACTTTGATGGCGCAGTACGGCTTAGGCGGTTACTTCACCTCGGTTGAGAACTGGTCCGGCAACTTGGCGTTCCACTTACTCGTTACCCTATCGATTGCGATGGGCTTGGGTGTGGATTACGGCATCTACATGATCTCGCGCTTACGTGAAGAGATGGCAGCAACCGGTAACAACTGGTTACAAGCTCTGCGTAACACACAGAACACCACCGGTTCGGCGGTTATTGAGTCGATTATCGTATTGCTCGGTAGCTTCATCCCACTGGTCGGTACCGACCTTGCGAACACGTGGGGCTTAGGTGTATTCATCGGCGAAGCACTGATCATTGATATGGTCACCGCTTTGGTGCTGATTCCGCTATTGGTCTACTGGTTCAAGCCAAAGTATGTGTTTAAACCGAATGACTAAACCTCGCGTTTAGCAAAAACAAAAAAGGCGCCGCAAGGCGCCTTTTTTATTGCTAGGTTTTTAGGTACGACTGTGTAGCTCGCGCATTGCGCCTTGCAGATCGCCTTTAAGCACATCGCTGATCACACGCTCTAATTCATCGAGACCTTGGTCAATTTTCTCTTGATCGACTTTATTTGGGCGACTCAACACATATCCCGCCACCGCATCTTTATGCCCCGGATGACCAATACCCACACGCGCACGATGAAAGTCTTTACTTAGCGCACTGCTGATATCACGCAGACCATTATGGCCGCCATGACCGCCTCCGGTTTTTAGACGCACAACCCCTGGCTCCATATCGAGCTCGTCATGTACGACTAACATTTCGCTAACATCGATCTTGTAGAACTTAGCCAAGGCACTCACTGAGCGACCGCTCGCATTCATAAAGGTGGTGGGCTTGAGCAAGAAGCAATCACCGGCTTCCGTATTTACTTTGACAAACTCACCTTGGAACTTGGTTTCAGGTCGCAGTGATCCGCCATAACGACGCGCAAGACGATCCACCAACCAGAAGCCAACGTTATGTCGGTCTGCTTCATGTTTTGCGCCTGGGTTACCCAAGCCAACAATGCAACGTATGAGTGTGTCTGCCATGTCGATATCCTAAAACAAAAACGGCGGCACAAGGCCGCCGTTTTGCATAAGAGAATGAAGATTAGTCTTCTTTCTTCTCTTCTTCAGCTGTATCACCTTCTGCTGTAGGTGCATCTTCTTCAACTGCCTGAACTTTAGGCTTGTGAATAGATACAACGCCAGTGTCGTGCTCTTCACCGTGGGTGAGTGCAACGATCTCAACGCCTTTAGGCAGAGTGATTTCTGACAAGTGGATGGTTTGATCCATTTCCAAGTTAGCCATATCAACTTCGATGTACTCAGGCAGGTCTTGCGCTGCACAGATGATTTCAACGTCGTTCATCAAGTGAGAGGCTGCGCCACCTTGCATCTTGATGCCGTGACAAGTCTCTTCATTAACGAAGTGGAAAGGTACAGTCATCTTGATCTTGTCTTTCTTCGATACGCGAAGCAGGTCCAAGTGCAGGATGAATGGCTTAGCTGGGTGACGCTACAAATCTTTCAGTACAACAGTCTCTTCTTTACCGTCCAACTTCAAAGTCAGAATGTGGGTGTAGAACGACTCGTGCTCCAAGTGCAGCAACAGCTCATTGTGGTTAGTAGCGAACATAGTTGGTTCAGCGTCACCGCCGTAGATGATGCCTGGAACCAAACCCTCATGACGTAGGCGGCGGCTCGAACCTTTACCTTGTACGTCACGAGTTGTGGCTACGATTTCAAAGTTTTCTTTCATAACTCAACTCCAATTGTTGATAAAACAAAACCTCTCTCGTCCTCGACCAGACGTGATGAGAGAGGCCTCTAATGCGAGCGAACTCGCGGTTGTGGCTAGACCTTAGTCAATGAATAAGGAGCTAACCGATTCTTCGTTACTGATGCGGCGCATCGTCTCAGCGAGCAAGCCGGCAATCGATAACTGACGTATTTTTGTGCAGTCCTTCGCATTTGGCTTAAGTGGGATCGTGCCAGCAACAACCAACTCATCGAGTTCAGAGCCGTTGATGTTCTCGATCGCAGTGCCTGACAACACGGCGTGTGTTGAGTAGGCCACGACACGCTTAGCACCATGTTCTTTCAATGCAGCTGCCGCTTTACACAAGGTGCCTGCAGTATCGACCATGTCGTCTACCAAGACACAGCTGCGGCCTTCAACATCACCAATGATATTCATAACCTGAGCAACATTCGCTTTAGGACGACGCTTGTCGATGATCGCCAGTTCCGCATCATCCAATCGCTTAGCAATTGCACGTGCACGAACCACACCACCCACGTCCGGCGAGACAACCATTAGGTCGTCGTAACGCTGGCGCCAGATATCACCCAATAAAATAGGTGAGGCGTAGACGTTGTCCACGGGGATATCAAAGAATCCCTGAATTTGGTCAGCGTGCAGATCCATGGTCAGCACACGGTCACAACCCGCGGCGCTGATCATTTTCGCAGCCAGTCGAGCAGTGATAGGTACACGTGCTGATCGTGGTCGACGATCTTGGCGCGCATAACCGAAGTAAGGAATAACCGCTGTGATGCGGCCAGCTGACGCCCAACGCAATGCGTCGATCATCACCAACAATTCCATCAAATTGTCATTGGTTGGCTCTGAAGTTGGTTGCACCACAAAGACATCGCGACCACGCACGTTCTCTTGGATCTCAACCATGCTTTCGCCGTCACTGAACTGCCCGACGACGGCTTTGCCCAAAGGAAGTCCGAGATAGTCTGCGATCTCGCTTGATAATTCCGGGTGAGCATTTCCCGAAAACACCATCATGCCGGTTGCAGGCATGTCTTTCTCCCATGCAGTTCACAGATAAAAAAAGCCGCCAATGACGACTTCCATCCACTGTTTTCACAGCTTCTTGCCAAAAATGAGGGAGGCAGTTCTCTGCGCGCTAGCGATGGATCACATCGGCGCTGCAAGGTCGCGCTGTTAAAGCGCGCTGCGCTACGACTTTTGAGTCGTCCCAATTCGGTGACTGCTTTCGCAGTTCAATATGGCTGGGGTGGCAGGATTCGAACCTACGCATGTCGGAGTCAAAGTCCGATGCCTTACCGCTTGGCGACACCCCAATTAACTGTTGGCCAGACGCCCCATTAAAGGAGAAACATTGCAGCCTTTTGTGACGAAACCGGTGAGGTTTTTGGCAATTTCTGCCAAACCTCTCGAGCAGCATCCTCAGAGTCGAATTCGGCGAAGATACAGGCGCCGGTTCCGGTGAGTCGCGCTTCAGAGAAATTATCAAGCCAATCAATAGCTTGTGACACCTCTGGTGACGTCTTCTTAACCACGTTCAGGCAATCATTTGACCGTTCGCCGTCAAGAAAGGCGCGTATTGTGATTTGCGAGGAATCCCTTGTCAAATCAGGATGGGAAAAAACTTCGGCGGTTGAAATAGATACCGCTGGCACGAGCACTAGATACCACGGCTCAGGCAGCTCAATCGGGGTGAATTTCTCCCCACACCCTCAGCCCACGTCGCCTGACCTTGCACAAAGACCGGCACATCCGCCCCCAGCTGCAAACCGAGCTGCGCAAGCTCACCATTAGATAGGTCACAGCCCCAGAGATGATTAAGCGCAAGCAGCACCGTGGCGGCATCTGAGCTACCACCACCCAAACCACCACCCATTGGCAGTTGTTTGTGCACGCGGATGTCTACGCCTTTACTGGACTGAGCTCGTTGCTGAAGTAATCGAGCTGCTTTAACCACCAAGTCACTTTCTGCGGGTACGCCCTCGAGCTCGGTGACTCGATGAATCTTGCCATCGTCTCGCACACGAAAATCAATCAGGTCGGCTTGCTGTACAAACTGAAACACGATTTGTAAGAGGTGATAACCATCATCGCGACGACCGGTGATGCGTAATAACAGGTTGAGCTTAGCTGGCGCCGGCCAGCCGTTAGACCAATCACTCATTGGGGCCACAACTTCTGACCGATGGCTTTAACTAGCTCGTGGTCAGGAAACTCAGCGACCACGTTGGCATAAAAGGTTTTAGCTTCATCTAAACGCCCAAGCTCCGCAAGCACCTCAACAATGTGCGCACCAATCTCACCATCGGCAGCAATCTTGTAGGCCTTCTCCAACCATGGCAGTGCTGCTTCGGGATCACCTAACTTATAGGTGACCCATCCCATGCTATCGACGATCGCTGGATTCTCCGGTGATTGCTTTACCGCTTCTTCAATATACGTACGCGCTTCTTGTAAACGTATACCTTTAACAACAAGTGAGTAGCCCCATCCGTTGAGTGCATCAGGATCGCCGGGATAGAGATCGAGTAACTTTTTGAAGGTGCGATCCATTTTTTCAACGTCATCTGAATCGCTGATAAACAGACCATAGTTAAACAGCAGGTCTTTATTGGTTGGGTGTTGCTCTAAACCTTGTAAATAAACTGCCTCTATCTCATCGTCTGCTTTATCCAACTGACGCATGATCTGCGCTTCGGCGTTAAATAAACGTGCCGGCACAGGTGATAGCTTTTGTCGCAGCTCAGCCAACACCTTCAGGGCTTCATCACCTTTCTCTTGTTGCAGCAACACCACACTTAAACGTAACAAGGCATCGGTTTGATGCTCACCTTCACTCACAGCTCGGTACAAGCCTGCGGCTAGGTCATCATTGCCTAGCTGTTCTTCGATTTGCGCTAAAAAGAACGTTGCTTCATGTTGATGCTTTGGATCGTTTCGCAAGGTCTGCCAAAGAGTTTGCGCCAAGGGCCACTTGCTCTCTTGTGTGGCGAGCATGGCATAAGCATAAGTTACATCAGCTCGACCTGGCGCCATCTCATGCGCTTTACCAAAAGCGTCTAGGGATTCATCAAAGCGTTCTTGCGAAATGAGCAGTCGTGCATAACTGAGCTGTAGCGACACATTATTTGCGTCACGCTTAAGACCGGCTTTTACGATCATTTCTGCTTGCTGTTTGCGATCGGTTGCACCAAGTACACGCGCTAACAACACACGCGCTTCATTCGCATCAGGGTCTTGATCAATGGCTTGCTGTAAATAATTTTCTGCAGCTTGATAGTCACGGTGCGAGACATGCGCCAATCCAAGCGCATATAAAGCCGCACTGGTTGCCGGATAATTTTTAGCTACCTCGCTAATGACCTGAAGAGCTGCTGCATCTTTCTCACCATTCAGTGCTGCAACCATCGCTAACAAACCATCTTCTTGCTTGGCATTGAGCAACTTCACCATCGCATCAAATTGGGGCACCGCTAACTCTGCATTACCATCTCTCACATGCAAGGTACCCAACAACTGAAGTGCTTGAACATGATTCGGCGCCAACTCAACCCAACGTTTGGCTGAACTGAGCGCCTCAGACCAGCGGCTTTTAAAGGTCGCAATACGCGCAGCTCGCTCGGCAAAGTGCGGCTCGTCAAAGGTTGTACTTAGCGTTTGGTACTTAGGCAAAGATTCGTCAAAGAATCCCTGTCGTGCGCCCACCTCAGCGACCAAAGCATCATATAGAGTCTCACCAGTGAAAACGAGCTCGGCTCGTTCAGGCTCGGCAAAAACCGGCGCATCTGCCACAACCGTTTTATCAGGCACGCTTTGGCATGCGCTGAGCAAATAAGACGCACCGAGAACAACAGAAAAAATGGGGATTAACTTCACCGCTATAGAGTAGCTGATCACCCTGCCCTAGCAGCATGAATTGCCTTAAAAACAAGCATGGATGAGCTGAACAGCTTATGCCAAACTTGCATTCAAGCCCTTGATAAATCAAAATTTCCGCCCTTTTCGACCCATCGCCTGTGCGTGGAGCTGTTTTTAAGATGTCGTTGTTTGCTGTTGGCCTCAATCATAAGACCGCACCTGTTGCGATCCGCGAGCGCCTGACATTTGGCCCAGACATCGTGGTGGGCGCTCTTCGCAGCTTGCGCGAACAGCCTGGCGTACACGAAGCCGTCATCCTATCGACTTGTAACCGTACCGAGCTGTATTGCTCTGCGGAAGAGGATGCGATTCAAGGTGTTCGTGAATGGATGGGTGATTTTCATGGTCTCGCCTTAAGCGATATCTCTAATTACCTTTATCAACATTTAGTTGATGATGCGGTATCGCACTTGCTTTGTGTATCAAGTGGTTTGGATTCGTTGATCTTGGGTGAGCCACAAATTCTTGGCCAAGTTAAAGATGCGTATCACACCGCATCTACCGCAGGTCACACCGGCAAGATTCTTGAGCGTTTATTCCAACATGCGTTTAACACCGCCAAACAAGTGCGCACGGATACTGCAATTGGCGATAGCCCAGTGTCTGTCGCTTTTGCTGCGGTTAGCTTAGCGCGTCAGATTTTTACTGATCTATCAAAACAAACTGCGTTACTGATTGGCGCTGGAGAAACTGTTGAGCTTGCTGCACGTCATTTACATCAACTCGGTATTGGTCATCTGATCATCGCCAACCGCACAGTGTCTCGCGCAAAAGATCTAGCTGAACAGTTTGATGCCACACCTGCATCGATAACTGAGCTATCTACTCAGTTACCTAAAGCAGACATCGTGATCGCATCAACCGCAAGCCCACTACCGATTTTAGGTAAAGGTACAGTTGAGCGCGCATTGAAGGCACGTCGCAATAAGCCAATCTTCATGGTGGATATCGCAGTACCGCGTGACATCGAACCTGAAGTGAGCAACTTGCGTGACGTTTATCTCTACACGGTTGATGACCTGCAAGAAGTTATTCAAGAGAATTTAAAGTCTCGCCAAGAAGCGGCTGAACAAGCGCGCGAGATCATTGGTTTTCAAGTCGGTGAGTTCCGTGATTGGTTAGGCTCACTTGATGCGATTGATTTGATCCAGGACTTCCGTTCAACCGCAGAAGCTGCGCGTGATGAAGTTCTCGAAAAAACATTGCGTATGTTGGAATCAGGCAAAGACCCAGAAGAGGCAGCGCAATATCTTGCTCGCACCTTAACCAATCGTTTGCTTCATGCACCTTGCCAGCAACTACGTGCCGCTGGCAGCGCAGGTCAGCATGATATTTTGGAAGCAGCTTCGACGTTGTTTCAACTCCCTGCCAATAAAAAATCAGATTAGCTTCCATCATGAAAGACAGTATTCGTCGCAAGCTCGAGACGATCTCGGAGCGCTTCGGTGAAATCACTGCGTTGCTCGCAGAACCCGAAACCCAGAACGACAACAATCAATTTCGATCATTGAGCCAAGAGTATGCTCAGCTCGATCCCATTGTGTCTGCGTATCGAAAGTATGTTGGCTATGAGCAAGAAATTGAAGCGGCTGAAGAGATGATGTCTGACCCTGAGATGGCAGAGCTCGCTGAAGAAAGTCTTGATGAAGCGAAAGAGAATCTCGAGAACCTATTACCTGAGCTTCAAAAGCTACTGCTACCGAAAGACCCTAATGACGATAAAAATATCTTCTTAGAGATTCGCGCCGGCACCGGTGGCGCAGAAGCGGCACTGTTCTCCGGTGACTTGCTGCGCATGTACAGTCGTTATGCCGAGATCAAAGGTTGGCGTACTGAAATCATTAGCGAGAGCGTTGGTGAGCATGGTGGTTATAAAGAAGTTGTCGCGCGGATCATTGGCCAAGGTGTTTATTCGCATCTGAAATTTGAATCCGGCGCACATCGCGTAGAACGTGTACCCGAAACTGAATCACAGGGTCGTGTACATACCTCGGCCTGTACAGTAGCGATTCTGCCCGAAGCGGATGAAGCAGCCGAGATTGAAATCAATGCAGCAGATCTGCGCATCGATACCTATCGCGCCTCTGGCGCGGGTGGTCAGCACGTTAATAAGACCGACTCAGCGGTGCGTTTGACTCACCTACCAACCGGCGTAGTTGTGGAGTGCCAAGATGAGCGCTCACAGCACAAGAACAAAGCGCGTGCGATGTCGCTATTAGCCTCAAAGCTAAAAGCAGCTGCAGATGCTGAGGTGCATCAAGCTGAATCAGCAGCTCGCAAGTTACAAGTTGGCAGCGGTGATCGCTCAGAACGTATTCGTACTTATAACTTTCCGCAGAATCGCGTGACCGATCATCGCATCAATCTCACGTTATATAAGTTAGATGAAATCTTGATGGGACATGCTGACCAAGTTGTTGAGCCACTGATGCATGAGTATCAAGCTGAGCTACTCGCCTCATTAAATGAGAATTCATGAGTACTGTTAGCGAAGCACTCGATTGGGCAACGGAGCAACTGAGCGAATCTGATGATGCTCGACTCGATAGCCAAGTTCTGCTCGCCTATGCACTGAACGTTTCTCGCACCTGGTTATTTACATGGCCAGATAAAGTGCTTGATGGCGCCACACTGACTGCTTTCAATGCACTCATTGAAGAACGTAAAAGCGGCACGCCGATAGCCTATATAACCGGCTACCGAGACTTTTGGTCACTACGCTTAAAGGTCACGCCCGACACCTTAACCCCACGTGCGGACACCGAGTTGCTAGTTGAGACCGCACTCACCTTAAAAAATGTCGAAAAGCCCTGTGATGTAATTGACCTTGGCACAGGCACCGGTGCGATAGCTTTATCGCTCGCGAATGAGTGCCCTAGTTGGCGCATCACCGCCACTGACATCAATCCAAAGACTTTAGCCGTGGCCAAAGAAAACGCTACGACGCTTGAGCTGGCATTGAGCTTTAAAGAATCTGCTTGGTTTGATGCTATCAACGATCGTTACGACTTAGTGATTAGTAACCCACCGTATATCGAATCGGATGATCCTCATCTGCAACAAGGTGACCTTCGCTTTGAGCCAGCTGGTGCGCTCACTTCAGGCCAAGACGGATTGGATGATATTCGACGACTCGTACAACAAGCACTTAAGCACCTGAAAAAAGACGGCTACCTGTTGCTGGAGCATGGCTATCAACAAGCCGAAGCGGTTCGTAGTTTGATGGCAAAAGCTGGTTACATCGACATCGAAACGCATCAGGACATTGAGGACCGTGACCGAGTCACCCTAGGGAAAATACCTACTTGACCCATGGGTATTCGAGGTCGACACTCAAATAGTCGACTATTCGGGAGGCACAATGTTGCACAAACCCGACAATCTAAACCGAAAACGCGATATTTCTTTTTGCGTTCTGCACCCGGATGAAAACCAAGCCGGTACTGCCTCTGCTTTGCTTAGAAGGTTTGGATGGCATCGATCTTGTCGAACACAGCAATGATCATCAGATCACCGTTTATTACTCCTTAGATAGCGTCACCTTAGAAGCGATTGAGGCCCTGCTTGTCGATCGAGGCTTTCATCTCGATAACAGCTTGCTGCAACGCATGCGTCGCGCCTTGATTCACTACACCGAAGAAAATCAGCGCCGCAATCTTGGCTGTGGCCGCGGAGAAAGCAACTGCGCCTCTAAGCTGTTTGTGAAGCAATACCAACAACGTGAGCACGGCTGTAAAGATGCTCGCCCCTCTCACTGGCGTCGTCGCTATCTATCTTTAAGACAAATGTTGCATCCTATTCATGAGTGATTAGAAGTACACTTAGGGAATGAACGACGACGACCTCCTCCGCTATAGCCGACAAATCATGCTCTCTGAGTTGGATATTGAAGGCCAACAAAAATTGCGTGATGCACATGCCTTAATCATAGGACTAGGCGGTCTCGGCTCACCGGTTTCCATGTACCTCACTGCAGCGGGTTTCGGCCAGCTTACTCTTGTGGATGATGACCAAGTAGATATGACCAATCTGCAACGACAGATCGTGCATGACACCTCAACTGTTGGCCAAGATAAGGTGACTTCAGCTAAAGCGCGCCTTGCGCGATTGAATAGCGATGTTGTTGTTCATGCGATCAATCGCCGCTTAAGCGATGAGGAGTTAGATCAAAAGATTGCTGAAGTCGATATCGTGATCGATTGCTGCGACAACTTTGATACGCGCTTCGCTGTTAATCGTTCGTGTTATCAACATCAAACACCGCTTGTTTCTGGTGCAGCCATTCGCTGGGAAGGTCAGATCAGCGTGTTTCATTCTCAACCTGATCAAGCGTGTTATCACTGCCTTTACGGCGAAGGCGTTGAAGCACCAATGCGCTGTAGCGAGAACGGCGTGATATCGCCACTTGTTGGCATTATTGGCAGCATTCAAGCACTAGAAGCGATCAAAGTGATTGCGGGTTGCGGCGAATCGCTTCAAGGCCAGCTTCAAGTCTTTGATGGTCTTTATCATCAGTGGCGATCATTAAAGCTTGTTAAAGATCCTAAGTGTCCTGTTTGCGGTAATCCATGATTCTTTTTATTCATGGCTTTCGCAGTTGCGGCTTAGGTCAGAAGTCGCAAGCATTGATTGATTACTTTGGTAACAATGAAGTCCTCGCCCCCGATCTACCTAACCATCCTAAAGATGCTGCAGATGCTTTAACCGCCATAATTAATGCGCATCCAATTGATTTACTGATTGGCTCATCACTCGGCGGGCATTTAGCGACGCATATTCAATCAGTCGAAAATCATCCCCAGCGTGTTAATTAATCCTGCTGTCGCGCCGCATAGCTTGCTGAATGATTACCTCGGTGAGCATGAAGATTGTCATGGCAATCTTTTTGAAGTCACGCAAGATTACCTTGAAGTTTTGCAACAACAGTATCGCCAAATGACTTTTCATCTGATGAGCGCTATCTCTTGTGTTACTGCAAACCGGTGATGAAACTCTCGACTACCGAAAGGCTGCCGCCTACTATGCGGACTTTGATGTGATTGTTGAGCAAGGTGGCAATCACCGTTTTGAAAAATTTGAACAACACCTACCGCACATAGCGGAGTGGCGAAAACAACATGGCTAAGAAAGCAAAAGAACCTCTTGATCTGAATAAGCTACGTCAGGACATCGTGTTCAAAGACACCCTCATGGAACATGAATTTACCTTTCATACGACTTGGGGATTGTTTTCACCACGCGCCATAGACGAAGGTACACAACTCTTACTCAAGCACATGGATGTTAAGCCAGACGATACCGCTATCGACTTGGGCTGTGGCTATGGGCCAATTGGCATGAGCATCGCCAAGTCAGCACCCCAAGGTAGTGTGCTAATGGTGGATAAAGATTTTGTTGCGATTGAATATGCGAATGCTAACTGCAAACGCAATAACATCAGCAATGCTAATGCGATGTTGAGTGATGGCTTAAAGCACACCCCAAAACAAAACTTCAGCTTGGCAGTTACCAACCTTCCTGCGAAGACATCGAAGGAACATTACTACCTGTTCTTTTATGACATCAAAGAGCGCCTTGAACCAGGCGGTCGTTTCTATGTGGTCGTGATTAGCGGACTACGTCGTTTTATCGAACGTGCTTTTGAAGAAGTATTCGGCAACCATTGCAAGGTGAAGCAAGGACAAACTTACACCGTTGCAATGGCAACCAAAGAGTCTTAACCCAACTTATCAGCGAGTAGCTGATTAACCTGTTGTGGATTTGCCTTACCTTGTGACTTCTTCATAATTTGGCCAACAAAGAAGCCAATCATCTTAGGTCGCTTATCCGGCTCAGCATTCTTATAGTTTTCAACCTGCTCAGGATTCGCAGCAAGCACCTCATCCACGAGCGCTTCAATCGCGCCGGTGTCGGTAATCTGCTTAAGACCTTTTGCTTCGATCACCTCATCAGCCGAACCTTCGCCTGCCCACATCGCTTCGAAGACCTGCTTGGCGATCTTGCCGGAGATGGTGTTATCCGTGATGCGACTTAACAAGCCAGCTAAAGCATCTGCATTAACCGGACTTTGCTCAATCTCAAGATCTGCTTTATTTAACGCTGCGGCAAACTCACCCATCACCCAGTTAGCCGCAAGCTTGGCATCACCACAGGCTTTAGCCACGGTTTCAAAGAAGTCTGCATTCACGCGTGAACTTGTCAGCACGTTAGCGTCATAGGCTGGTAAGCCGTATTCGCTTTCGAAACGTGCACGTCGTACATCCGGCAGCTCTGGCATGTCTGCTGTGACTTGCTGAATAAAGGTGTCGTCGATTTCAACTGGCAACAAATCTGGATCTGGGAAGTAACGATAGTCATTCGCTTCTTCTTTCGAGCGCATAGAACGCGTCTCATCCTTGTTGGCATCGTAGAGACGTGTCTCTTGAACAATCTTGCCGCCATCTTCGATGACATCGATCTGGCGCTCGATCTCGTAGTTGATCGCTTTTTCAAGGAAGCGGAACGAGTTGATGTTTTTCAGCTCGGTACGCGTACCCAGCTTCTCTTCACCCATTGGACGAATCGAGACGTTGGCATCACAACGGAAAGAACCTTCCTGCATGTTGCCGTCACAGATACCAATGTAGGTCACAATCTGGTGGATTTGCGTGCATATGCCACCGCTTCTTTCGCTGAACGCATATCCGGCTCAGAAACGATCTCAAGCAACGGCGTTCCCGCACGGTTCAAATCGATACCGGTTTGATCTGGGAATTCTTCGTGCAATGACTTGCCCGCATCTTCCTCAAGGTGCGCACGTGTCACGCCAACTGTTTTGGTCTCACCGTCTTCCATCACGATCTCAACCTGACCCACACCTACGATTGGTAGCTGCGCCTGACTGATTTGATAACCCTTAGGCAAATCAGGATAGAAATAATTCTTACGCTCAAAGATCGACTTTTTAGCAACATGCGCATTAATCGCTGTACCGAAACGTACTGCGAACTCCACCGCACGCTTATTCAACACCGGCAAGACACCTGGCATACCTAAGTCAACGAGGTTGGCTTGCGTATTAGGCTCAGCACCAAAGGCGGTTGATGAGCCTGAGAAAATTTTAGAGTTGGTCGCAAGCTGCGTATGGATCTCTAAACCAATGACGACTTCCCATTTCATCTTAGAAGCCCTCCGGTGTTGCTAAGTGCCAATCAGTTACCTGCTGTATCTGATGCGCGACATTGAGTAGTCGTGCTTCATCAAACAAGTTACCCACCAGCTGGAAACCCACAGGCATACCATTCGCATGCTGTGCAGGGATCGACATTCCAGGCAAGCCCGCTAAGTTCACCGCAATGGTGTAGATGTCTTGCAGGTACATCGATACGGGATCATCGGTCTTTGCACCTAACTTAAACGCTGTATCTGGTGCTGTTGGGCTCACAATGACATCACACTGCTTAAAAGCTTCTGCAAAATCATTTGCAATCAACTGGCGAATCTTCTGCGCTTTGATGTAGTAAGCATCATAGAAACCCGCAGACAAAGCATAAGCGCCGATCATGATGCGTCGCTTAACTTCTGAACCAAAGCCTTCTGAACGTGAACGCTCATAAAGATCGGTTAGGTCTTTAGGGTTGTCGCAACGATGGCCGAAACGTACGCCATCAAAACGCGATAAGTTTGATGAACACTCGGCAGGTGCTACAACGTAGTAAGCCGGCACAGAGAGGTGCGCATTCGGCAAGCTAACTTCAACGATCTCAGCGCCTTGACGTTTCAACTCATTAATCATTGCCTGAGTCGACGCTGCAATACCGCTATCCAAATCGCCGGTCATGAATTCTTTAACAACGCCCACCTTCAGGCCGGCGATAGGGTTATTCAAGCCACTGACATAATCATCAACTGGACGATCCGCACTGGTTGAGTCCTTCACATCAAAACCTGCCATCGCTTGCAGCATCATCGCGGCATCTTCGGCGGTTTTGGTCATAGGACCTGCTTGGTCAAGCGACGAAGCAAACGCGATCATGCCGTAGCGAGATACACGGCCGTAGGTAGGCTTAAGACCGGTAATGCCGGTCAATGCTGCTGGCTGGCGAATCGAACCGCCAGTATCGGTACCCGTAACTGCCGCCGCTAGGCTGGCTGACATGGCTGCCGCCGAACCACCTGACGAACCACCAGGCACACAGTCGGTATTCCATGGGTTGCGCACTGGACCGAAGTAGCTGGTCTCGTTCGATGAACCCATCGCGAACTCGTCCATGTTGGTTTTACCGACACAGACCACACCCGCCTCGGCCAATTTTGTCACCACGGTCGCATCGTAAGGTGAAATAAAGTTATCCAACATCTTTGATGCACAGCTAGTGCGAACACCTTGAGTACAGAAAATATCTTTGTGCGCGATCGGGATACCGGTCAAATCAGAGGCGTCACCCGCTGCACGGCGTGCATCGGCAGCTTTCGCCTGTTCAAGCGCTTGCTCTGGAGTGACGGTAATAAAACTGTTGAGCGTCGAATCGAATTGCTCAATACGCGATAAAAAGTGCTGCGTGAGCTCAACACTTGAGTATTCACCGGCTTTTAGGCCTGCTGACAATTGCGCTAGCGTCTTGGTATGCATTGTCATGACCTCACTCGATTACCTTAGGCACAAGGAACAGACCTTTCTCTGCTTCTGGTGCATTACTTTGGTAAAGCTCGCGCTGATCAGTTTCGGTTACCTCATCGAGGCGCAAACGCTGGCTCATTTCTAATGGGTGCGCCATCGGCTCCACCGCGTCGGTATCGACCGACTCCATTTGCGCCACCAGGTCTAGGATATTCGACAAATCACCGCTCAACGCCTCAGCTTCGGCAGGCTCCACAGCCAGACGAGCAAGGTGCGCGATTTTTGCCACATCATCAGAAGTTAACGACATGCGTTTGCCTCAGAAAATAGGATTTTGGAAAGGGATGGGAAATTACCATAAACAGCCGCAAACTGGCAGCATTTACCCCTGAAAAGCTTGCTGCAAAGGCCATTCGCTTGTAGATTAGCGAGCTAAATCAACAGTGCCCTAAGACACTGGAAATAGCCGTTTCTGCCCAATCTCGTCAGAAACCAAACCTTGGATGGAAAACTATGTTGTTTAAGCGTCTTCGCGGCCTTTTCTCAAACGATCTTTCAATTGACCTCGGAACAGCAAATACGCTGATTTATGCCCGCGATAAAGGCATCGTTTTGAATGAGCCATCGGTCGTCGCAATTCGACAAGATCGTGGCCGCGGTGGCAATAAATCGGTTGCAGCAGTTGGTCATGCGGCTAAGCGCATGTTGGGTCGTACACCTGAGAACATCACCGCTATTCGTCCGATGAAAGACGGCGTTATTGCTGACTTCACAGTGACCGAAAAAATGCTTCAGTACTTTATAAACAAGGTTCACGAAGCAAAGCTTTTACGCCCAAGTCCACGCGTTTTGATCTGTGTGCCTTGTGGTGCAACATCGGTTGAGCGTCGTGCGATTAAAGAATCAGCAGCTGGCGCTGGTGCTCGTGAGGTTTATCTAATTGAAGAGCCAATGGCTGCTGCGATTGGTGCTGGTCTTCCTGTTGACGAAGCTCAAGGCTCAATGGTCCTAGATATCGGTGGCGGCACCTCTGAAGTCGCAATCATTTCGTTGAATGGTATTGTTTACTCAGCGTCAGTGCGCATCGGTGGTGACAAGTTTGACGAAGCGATCATCAACTACGTGCGTCGCAGCTATGGCACGCTGATTGGTGAAGCAACCGCTGAGCGCATCAAAAAGAAAATCGGTTCAGCCTATCCGATGGATGAAGTTTTGGAGCTAGAAGTTAAAGGTCGCAACCTTGCTGAAGGTATTCCTCGCAGCTTCACCTTGAACTCTAATGAAATTCTTGAGGCACTCAGTGAGCCATTAGCGGGCATCGTTGATGCGGTGAAGAAAGCGCTTGAGCAAACCCCACCCGAGCTCGGTGCTGACGTTGCCGAACGCGGTATCGTGTTAACTGGTGGTGGCGCCTTACTTCGTGATCTTGATCGTTTGTTAGAAGAACAAACAGGCCTACCGGTTATCGTTGCAGAAGATCCACTGACTTGTGTGGCTCGTGGTGGCGGTCGTGCCTTGAGTTAATCGATGAAAGCGGTAGCGACTCTTTTACTGTCGACTAATTTCTTAAGGTTGTTTTACAGGAGATAAACCATTAAGCCCATTTTTGCACAGGGTCCATCACAGCCAATCCGACTCGTGATGGCTCTGATCGCATCGTTGGTTTTGATGGTGATGGATTTTCGTTTCCATCAACTGCAGTACTTAAGAGACAGCCTCACTGTTGTCCTTCATCCGCTGTATCTTATTGCAGATTTTCCTAAGACCGCGGGCAACTGGTTAAGTGATGCTGCAAGCACTCGTGAGCAGCTACAAAGCAGTAACGCATCTCTCAAAGAAGAAAATCTTCGTTTACTTGCACGACTGCAAAAGTTTGAATCACTCCAAGCGGAGAACACGCGTTTACGTAATCTTTTAGACGCTTCCCTCAAAGTAGATGACCGCATCCTGATCGCAGAAATCATTTCGGTTGATCTTGATCCTTATCGCCATCAAGTCAGAATTAACAAAGGTTCTGCATCAGGCGTTTTTGTTGGTCAAGCCGTGCTTGATGCGGATGCTGTGATGGGTCAAGTCATTCAAGTCACACCTTTAAGCTCAACCGTACTTCTGATTAGTGATGCGACTCACTCTATTCCTATTGAGATTGTTAGAACCGGCGAAAGAAGCATCGCAATTGGCACTGGCAAAATTGGCTCACTTGACTTACCTCACCTACCCTCACACAGTGATATCGAAGTGGGTGATGTTTTGGTGACTTCTGGGTTTAGGAGGAAAGTTTCCTGCCGGTTATCCAGTTGCGAGCATCAGCTCGATTAATCGCGACACCAATTCAGGCTTTGCACAAGTCAGTGCAACACCAACTGCTTATTTAGAACGTAGCCGACAAGTCTTGCTGGTTTGGCGCAACGATCAGAACGCAGCGAGCAATTAAGATGGCGCAAGACCAAAATCGCATTTGGGTTATTTGGCTAAGTTTACTGGCTGCAATGCTTTTAACTATTGTGCCTATTCCAACGGACAATTGAAGTCTATCGCCCTCAGTGGCTAGCACTGTTTTTAATCTACTGGGCTATAGCGCTTCCTCAGCGTATTAGCGTCGGCCATGGCTTCTTGTTTGGCCTTTTGCTAGATGTCTTAACCGGTACAACTATGGGCGAAAATGCATTTAGCCTGTCACTTATCACGTTTATTGCTCATCAAGGCCATGCGCGCTTAAGGACCTTTCCTTTTTCCAAGCAGGCTTTTGCGGTTATAGGCTTACTGCTTATACAAAAGGCTGTGAGTTTTATAGCTATCGGCATGACACTTGGCATAACAACCCAAAATGATTTCTGGCTAACGCCGTTAATAGGCGCAGCACTTTGGCCATCCATCTTTTTCCTATTACGCAAAACACGACGCCACATGCGCGTGCGCTAATCCGCCAAGATGCGCATCAGTAATCACCATCAAGAACAACGTCAGTTTTTTAGTCGAGCTGTTATTGCAGCCGGCATTGTATTTATTGCTTTATGCGTCATCGCAGGTCGCTTGTACCAACTGCAAGTTGAAGAACATTCGCATTTCAAAACACTTTCACAAGATAACCGGTTAAAACTTGAGCCAATACCACCGGTTCGCGGCCTTATCTATGACCGCAAGGGGCGCTTACTCGCCAATAATCGACCCGCTTACAATCTTGAAATTATTCCTGAGCAAGTGCCGAATCTCGATCAAACCATTGATCAACTTTCGAATTTAATTACATTATCTGAGCGCGACATTGATCGCTTCCACTCTTTACGCAAGCGCTCACGTCGCTTTGAAAGCTTACCGATACGCGTCAACCTTTCGGACGAAGATGCGGCAAAATTTTCGGTTGAATCACATCGCTTTCCAGGCGTTGGCGTACACGCCCATCTTTTACGCGAGTACCCCTACGGCGATATCTCAGCTCACGTGCTTGGCTATGTAGGTCGCATCAGTCTTAAAGATCTTGAAAAGCTGGATGAAGCAAATTATTCCGGCACATCACACGTCGGTAAGATCGGCCTTGAACGCTCTTATGAAGACACCTTGCATGGCACTGTAGGAAATCAACAGGTCGAGGTGAACTCGGTTGGTCGTATTGCACGCGTTGTTAAGCAAGATGCACCCGTTAATGGCCAAGATATTCATTTACATCTCGATATTGATTTACAAAAAATTGCTATCGATTCACTCGGTGAGTTTAATGGTGCTGTAATTGCAATGGATGTGATTGACGGCGGCATTCTCGCGATGGCCAGTAACCCAAGTTTTGATCCAAATCTTTTTGTTGAAGGCATTAGCACCAAGGATTACAGCGCATATCAACAAGATGAAAACCGTCCGCTTTATGATCGGGCGCTCAAAGGAGTTTATCCACCTGGTTCAACTGTAAAACCGTTTGTTGGACTTGCTGGTTTAGAGACAGGTAGCATTCATTATCACGACAATATTTACTGCCCGGGTCACTTCAAATTACCCAATCATTCACACAAGTATCGTGACTGGAAAAAAACCGGTCATGGCCCAATGGATCTTAAAGGGGCGATTACACAATCATGTGACGTTTACTACTACAAGCTCGCTTCAGACATGGGCGTAGATTCGCTGAGCAAGTATCTTGAACAGTTTGGCTTTGGTGAAAAGACCGGCATTGATTTGATTGGTGAAGCAAGCGGCATCTTGCCTTCGCGGGAGTGGAAACGCGCTGCACGTAATCAACCTTGGTATGCCGGCGAGACAGTTATCATGGGTATCGGGCAAGGCTATTTCTTAACCTCGCCACTTCAACTGGTTACAGCGACGGCGGCATTTGCGAACAATGGTGATCGTTTAACCCCTCGCTTAGTGAAAAACATGGCCGACGCTAAAAACAATAGCGAGCTAACAATTGATACCGAACACCTCCCGGTTAGCGTTGGTCAATAAGCGTAACTGGACTGAAGTGCATGACGCGATGGTAAATGTCACCGAAGGAAAACGCGGCACCGCGAAACGTATTCGCACCCCGCTTTATCGTATTGCGGGGAAAACAGGTACCGCTCAAGGTTTTCTCGGTAAAACAAGAACGAAGAATACGACGAAGAAAAAATCGCAAAGAAGTTTCGCGACCATGCTCTTTTCGTTGCCTATGCGCCGGCTGACGCACCACAGATCGCAGTTGCTGTAATCGTTGAAAACGGTGGTCATGGTGGCTCAACTGCGGCACCAATCTCAAGAAAGCTGATGGATGCCTACCTGCTTCCTAAACTTGGCATGTCACTGAATCAGTCGACCAAGATACCTGCGGGTTTCATCTTGGGTGAAGAATAAACATGGGCTTTAGTCGCGACCTCACGCCAAGCAATCCAAATAAACGTCAAGGTAGCCTTGCGCACTTGCATATCGATCTGCCACTACTGCTTGGCATTCTCGCCTTATGTGTTTTTGGCCTTGGTATTTTGTACTCAGCCTCCGGTGGAGATCTTGGTCAAATCAATCGTCAATTGATTCGCTTTGGCTTAGCTTTTTTTGTCATGGTGATTGTTGCGCAAATCAATCCAAATACACTGCAACGTTGGGCGCCCTGGGTCTATGGCTTAGGTGTTTTGTTATTGATTGGCGTGTTGTTGTTTGGTGATATCGGCAAGGGCACAACGCTGGTTGAACCTTGGCGTGTTCAAATTCCAGCCCTCTGAAATGGTCAAGCTTGCGGTACCTTTAATGATTGCTTGGTATTTAGCTAAACAACCTCTGCCACCGAAGCTCAAAACCATCGCGCTCACCTTTATCTTGATTGCTATCCCTGTTGGCTTGATCGCAAAGCAACCCGACCTTGGCACCTCCTTATTAGTAGGTAGTGCGGGTATTTTTGCGCTTTTCCTCGCGGGGATTAGCTGGCGATTCATCATCACCTTGTTTGGTCTTGCCGCTGCTGCAGCACCGGTAGTGTGGATGAATATGCATAACTATCAAAAGCTACGGGTACTCACTTTTTTAGACCCCGAAAAAGATCCCCTTGGCTCGGGCTATCACATCATTCAATCAAAAATTGCGATTGGCTCTGGCGGTTTATTTGGCAAAGGCTGGTTCAACGGCACGCAATCTCAGCTCGATTTTTACCTGAGCGTCATACCGATTTTATTTTTGCGGTGTTATCTGAAGAATTTGGATTAGTCGGCGTGCTGCTTTTACTCTTACTCTATCTCTTTGTGATTTTGCGAGGCCTTTATATCGCCTCTCAAGCTCAAGAAACCTTTGGTCGCCTTCTCGCTGGCTCGCTGATCTTAGTGTTCTTCGTTTATCTTTTCGTAAACACTGGCATGGTTTCAGGTCTCCTACCCGTTGTTGGGGTGCCGCTGCCGCTTGTCTCATACGGGGGAACCTCCTTGGTGACCTTAATGGCCGGCTTCGGTATCCTGATGTCTATTCACACACACCGCAAATTACTACCGCGATGAAAAAACAACTGACAACATTACTTCTCACAGGCGCTCTTTTAAGTGGCGCTGCTTTTGCCAACTCAGACGAACAAGCCTTCATCGATAAGATGGTGAAGGAGCATCAATTTGATGCCGCTGAAATCAGCACATTGCTCGGTCAGGCAAAGAAACAGCAATCCATTATCGATGCGATGTCACGCCCGGCTGAAAAACGATTGAACTGGGGTCAATACCGAAAAATCTTCATCACGGATAAACGCATTAAAGGTGGCATGAAGTTTTGGAAAGAAAACCGAGCCATTCTTGAGCAGGCAGAAAAGACGTATGGCGTCCCAGCGCAAATCATCACTGCCATCGTTGGTGTCGAACCCTATTACGGCCGCATTACTGGTAAATACTCAGTACTCGACTCGCTCTACACCCTCGGTTTTCACTATCCACCACGCGCCAAGTTTTTCCGTAGCGAACTTGAAGAGTTTCTCCAGCTAGCACGTGAAGAAGGCGTGTCGCCGACTGTGCCTCTTGGCTCTTATGCCGGCGCGATGGGCCGACCACAATTTATTTCTTCAAGCTTCCGTGCTTATGCAGTGGACTTTGATAAAGATGGTAAACGCGACATCTGGGAAAACAATGCCGATGTCATTGGCAGTGTGGCGAACTACTTCAAACGTCATAACTGGAAAGCAGGTGAACCTGTTGCACAGCTTGTCACTGGGGCAAAAAAAGGGTTTCGATAAAGAAATCAAAGCTGGTTACAAAGCCCAGCTTGAACGTAAACGCTTTAATCAATAAAGGCATTATCTTAGGTAGCTCCTTAGATAAAGATGCCAAAGTTGCCCTTCTCGAAATGGAGTCTAATGATGGCAATGAATATTGGGTTGCTTCACCAAACTTTTACGCAATCACGCGATATAACCACAGCCCACTCTATGCGATGGCTGTTTTCCAGCTAAGCGAAGCCATTCGCCAACGCATGGGTCGTTGAAATGCGGCATTGGCTGAGAGCTAGCGCACTACTCGCGTTAGTTTCTGCACTCGGAGGTTGTAGCTTTGGCTTGCCTTCAATGCCCTCTATCTTTGACGAGAGTGACAGTGCCCCAAGCGGCCTGCCAGACATGAGCCATGTGCCCGACGCTGTACCTAAAGTTGAGCGTATTTATCCTTACAGTCTTCGCCCGTATAAGGTTTTAGGTAAGCACTACACCCCACTACGTTCAGCGAAAGGTTATGTCGAAGAAGGCGTGGCCTCATGGTATGGCAATAAATTCCATGGCAACAAAACCTCAATGGGTGAGCGTTACGATATGTACGCAATGACAGCAGCACACAAAACCCTGCCGCTTCCGACTTATTTGCGCGTCACCAACCTAGAAAATGATCGAACGGTGGTGGTGCGTGCCAATGACCGTGGTCCATTCCATGGTAACCGCATCATTGACCTGTCTTACTCGGCCGCCAGCCGACTCGGTATGCTTGGAAAAGGTACTGCGCTGGTTGAAGTGCGTGCCATTGATCCACGAAACCCAGAAGCGAGCCAAAAAGCTGCGAGTAAGCATGCAAAAGTCAGCAAATCGACCCGCCTCTATCTTCAGGTTGGTGCTTTTGGTGATCTTGAGAACGCTCAACGATCTTCAAGCGCGACTCAAAACCCATCTAAATCGCCCAGTGCGACTTGAATCTGCTGAAACTGCCAATGGCGTGATTCATCGCGTTCAAGTCGGCCCCCTTGCTTCTGTTGAAATCGCAGACCAAGTCACTGCCGAGCTTGAGCCTTTAAATATTTATAACATCCAATTGCTGCTTCGGTAGCGCATCTATTGGCAGAAGCACGTAAACTAGCAACCATTGAAAAACAAACGAAAACAGGTCCCTTTTATGCAACTGTTCCGCACGCTTTTACTTTCGCTCTTCTTAATCTCTACCGCACAGGCTGTTGTGCCAGAAGCGCCAGAGCTTAATGCCTCTGGTTATCTTTTGATGGAAATGCACAGTGGCAAAATTTTAGTTGAAAAGAATGCTGATCAACGCTTAGAGCCTGCCAGCCTAACTAAGATCATGACAGCGCATGTCGTGTTTGAAGAGATTGCAAAAGGCAAACTCAAACTTAGCGACATGGTGCACATCAGTGAGAAAGCTTGGAAGACCGAAGGCTCACGCATGTTTGTCAAAGTGAACTCGGATGTCTCTGTTGAAGACCTACTGCGCGGTTTGATTATTCAATCAGGTAACGATTCAGCAGTTGCACTGGCAGAACATATTGCGGGTAGTGAAGATGCGTTTGCAGGATTGATGAATGCACACTCTGCACAGCTCGGCATGACAAGCACCAACTTTGTTAACTCTACGGGCCTGCCACATCCTGACCATTACACAACCCCACGTGACATCGTCAAAGTGACCGAAGCAACAATTCGCGACTATCCTGACTTTTATCCGATGTATGCGGAAAAGCAATTTACCTACAACGAAATCAAGCAGTACAACCGTAATAACTTGTTATGGCGCAATAAAGCTGTTGATGGCGTAAAAACTGGCCACACTGAAGCTGCGGGCTTCTGCTTAGTCTCATCGGCTAAATACGATCAGATGCGTTTGATTGCTGTGGTGATGGGTACTGAAAGTGCCAAAGCCCGCATTAAAGAAAGCCAATCTTTTTAGCGTTTGGCTCACGCTTCTATGAAACACATCGTTTATATGAAGCTGGTCAAAAACTCACTGAAAACCGCGTCTGGTTTGGTGATCAAAAAACCTTAGCATTAGGTATTGGTGAAGATGTTTATGTGACGATCCCGCGTCGCGATTATGACAACCTTAAGCCAACCCTTGAAGTAAAAGCCAAGCTTGAAGCGCCTATCAATAAAGGCGACTCATTGGGCAACGTGACTGTGATGTTAGGCAATGATGTTATCACCACTCGATCATTAGTTGCATTAGCACAAGTTGAAAAAGGTAGCTTATGGCGTCGCTTCCTTGACTTCATCTATCAGTTACTTGGCATGGAATAAACTAGCGCTGATGACTGACGAACAAGAACCAGAAGGATTTGTTTTTCCCTGCGACTACCAAGTCAAAGCCATGGGCTTAGATGATGGTTTATTCAAAGATGTCGTGGTGGAAATTTTAAGCAAACATTGTCACAAGATAGATCATGATCGTATCGAATGTGTTGCGAGCAAAAACGGTAAATACGTTTCTGTTCGGGTGACGATCGAAGCGCAAAGCAAAGAGCATCTCGATTGCATCTATGACGAGCTAACGTCTCACGAAAAGGTCTTGATGCGTCTGTGAGTGAGGCGCATACCCTGCTCGTTAAACATCTTGGGCGAGTTGAGTACGAGCCAACTTGGCACGCCATGCAGCAGTTCACCGAATCACGTGAGCAAGGCTCTACATCTGAAGCCTGGGTCGTTGAGCATCCGCCTGTGTTTACTCAAGGCCAAGCGGGTAAGCCTGAGCACCTTCTAGCGGTGAGTGAGATACCCGTGGTGCAAAGTGACCGTGGCGGCCAAGTCACCTACCACGGTCCTGGTCAGGTGGTGATTTACTTGCTCCTCAACCTTCGTGAGACCGGTATGGGTATTCGCGGCCTCGTCACTGCGATTGAGGACAGCATCATTGCGATGCTCGCCGAGCACAATATCGATGCAGAATCACGCCGTGACGCGCCAGGCGTCTATGTCGATGAAGCAAAGATCGCAGCACTTGGGTTACGCGTAAAACGTGGTTTCACCTATCACGGGCTGTCTTTTAACCTCGATATGGACCTCTCGCCCTTCCAGCAGATCAACCCCTGTGGCTACCAAGGTCTAGCCGTCACTCAAGGGGCAGAATTGGGCTTATCTCTGTCTTTCAATCAAGCCGCTAAGGCCATCCTTGAGCAGCTATGCTCTCGCATCAATCACCAAGCGAAAGTCGTGGAATAAACATTAAAACTCTTTTGTTTTCTCGAGCGTAGAAACCGCTAAACTGCCGCCATGTCAGAAAAAGAGCTCAACGCGCCTTCACGCGCCACACCCGAAACACACCAACGCGGTCATGACAAAGTGAGCCGCATTCCTGTGAAAGTCGAAAAGACAGATGAGCTCTTACGTAAACCCAGCTGGATTCGCGCCAAGCTACCATCAGGCCCTGAAGTGTCACGCATCAAACGTATTTTGCGTGATCGCAAATTAAGTTCGGTCTGCGAAGAAGGTCAGTGCCCAAACCTAGGCGAGTGCTTTAGTCACGGTACCGCCACCTTCATGATCATGGGTGACATCTGTACGCGTCGCTGTCCATTCTGTGATGTGGCACATGGCAAGCCCCAGCCACTCGATGAACAAGAACCCAAGCATCTCGCTGAAGCCATTGCGGACATGTCATTAAAGTATGTCGTAGTGACCTCGGTGGATCGTGATGATCTACGTGATGGCGGTGCTGCACACTTTGCTTCGTGTATCTCAGAGACACGTCGTTTATCACCACAAACAACGATTGAAGTCTTAGTGCCTGATTTTCGCGGACGCATGGACGTTGCTCTAGAAGAGATGGCTGTTGCGCCACCTGATGTGTTCAATCACAACCTAGAGACGGTGCCACGATTATACAAGCAAGCTCGCCCTGGCGCTGATTACCAATGGTCATTAGACTCTACTCAAGCAGTTCAAAGCTCAGCATCCTGAGGTGCCTACCAAGTCTGGCATCATGCTAGGCCTTGGTGAAGAGATGGATGAAGTTAAAGCCGTCATGCAAGATCTTCGTGATCATGGCTGCGACATGCTGACGCTTGGACAATACCTTCAACCAAGTCGTGACCACCTGCCCGTTAAGCGTTACTACACCCCAGAAGAGTTTGATGAACTCCGTGTGCTAGGTGAATCGATGGGCTTCTCAAATGTAGCGAGCGGCCCAATGGTGCGCTCGTCCTACCACGCCGACCTTCAAGCTAACCCATTACTCGGTAGCTAAGCTGTGGATTTTGTTGAGCTACTCAAGGCAATCAAGCCTTTGCTCAAACTCATGCTCGAATTACCCGTCCCTTTTTTACTCTTGGGACTATTCGGCATCGTTTTTTATAAACGTTGGATTGGCAAACTATCAATTATCAGTAGTTTTGCTTTGTTATATGCCTCATCGATACCAGCGACTGTTCAATGGCTAGGTGAAAAGCTCGAAACGATTCCTCCGCTGACTAACGAGCAGCTTAGCGAGTTCAAACCTCAAGCAATCTTATTGCTCACAGGTGGCAACACGGGCAGCAATCCTGAACTCAACGGTGCTGCACGTGTGAATGCAGCCACCATGCAACGCGCCAGCTACGCCGCCCGACTTCATCGCGAGACCGGCTTACCTATCATTGTGACCGGTGGCGTTGTATATCAAGGCCAAACCCATGAAGCTCGCAGTGCCGCTCGATGGTTACAGGACGTGGTTGGCATTCAACCGATTGCGATTGAAGACCGTGCAACGAACACCCTAGAAAACCTTCAGTTCAGCAAACCGATCATCGAGCGCCTTGGCTATCAACGCGTAGTGATCGTGACCCATGCTTACCATATGCCACGCGCCCTTCAATCGGCAGAAAGCGCTGGCGTAAATGCTATTGGCGCCCCTTTTGGTTATCTCGCACGCTACCCCTTCCCTCAAGATCATCTGCCCACCTGGAAAGCCTTTGTCCCTGAAAGTGTGCACATCAGTTCGACTGACGCATTGCTGCATGAATGGATTGGGCAATGGTGGTACCAGCTAAATCAATAACCAGACAAATTTCACGGCCGTCAGCCCCGCTACGACTCTTTCAGCTCGTTACAATATATCTTCACTTAAAAGATGCAATGAATTCTCATGAAACACATTAAAAAAGCACTCTCTTTATCAATTGCCGGCGCATTAGGCATGACGGTTATCGGCAGCCTCAGTGGTTGCGAGCAAGTTAGTCCGCCTAACGATATGCAAAACATTGGCAATGAAAACATGTTCATGGTGATTGAGCAGACAGGTAGTAATCCTGATACCTATAACGTAATTGAACAATACCCCACGTCGGGAGCCACGCGCGCGATATTGCGAGATAGCAATGGAATAGAGCGTTTTTGAGCGAAGCTGAATTAAAAGCCATTGCTGAAGAAGAAGCTCGAAAAGTAGAGGCAGGGACATCGCGTCTTGCGCAAGACGGGGCGCAAATGACTAGCGGCTTATCGCTTGGCGAAGTTCTTCTCTCCGCAGCCGCGGGTGCACTTATTGGTGGGATGATGGCTAATGCACTCATGGGTAATAAAAACTTCAGAACCAATCAATCGAAGTACCAATCTTCACGACCTGCAACATCCTTAACTCTCGAGGAATACTAACCGTGCACGCAGTGGATTTTTCGGTAACCGTAGCGACTCATCATCGAGAAGTAATCGCAACTTTAGTTTTGGTGGCTAATGGTTACTACAACTAAAGTTCAAGCAATCCCACAAACGGTACTCGAAGATATCGGTATGACATGGCACACCGATACCGATGGTAGTTCTTATCTTGTTCCCGAATTAGTCAATGTTAGCGAAACCGAGGCACAAGCTTTTTACGATGCCAGTAACGCGTTATACGACCTTTTTGTCGAAGCTGCCGAACATGTCATCAGTGAGAAACGATATGCCGAGTTAGGTATAGACCCGGCACTGATTCCTTTAATTGAAGACAGCTGGGATCGCGATGATTGGCACCTTTATGGACGATTTGATCTTGCTGGTGGACTCGATGGCAAGCCGATTCAAATTAATTGAATTCAATGCTGATACACCCACCTCTTTATACGAAACGGCCATCTTGCAATGGGCATTGCTGAAAGCTAATGAAATGGATGAAAGCGCGCAGTTCAATAATATCCATGAAATGCTTAAAGATAATTTTCGTCGTTTGATTACAAAGGATCAATCTGACTTTGCTACCAGCTACAAATCTGAAAAGTTCCTTTTCTCCAGTATCGCTGGGCTTGATGAAGATGAACGCACCGTTCGCTACCTTCAACACGTTGCTCACGAAGCCGGTCTTTTCACTGACTTTGTTTCTTAGATGAAGCTGGCTTCTTAGAAAATCAGGGTGTGTTTAATCGTGACCAACAACGCGCTGATTTTTGGTTTAAGTTATTTCCTTGGGAAGATATCGCTTCAGATGAACCTGAACTTATTTCCATCTTCCAAAGTTTTAGCCAGCTGAACAGCACCAGCATTGTAAATCCCGGCCTATACCCTACTTGTTTCAAAGTAAAGGCTTATTACCTATTCTCAGTGAACTTTTTCCTAATTCACCCTATTTGCTATCTGCAAGCTTTGAACCACTCGACGGTATCGCTCAAGTCGAAAAGAAGTTATTTGGACGTGAAGGTCAAAATACTCGCATCACTGATGCTTCAGGCGCCTTGATCACTGAAACACAGGGTGAATATGCTCATCACCCTTCCATCTATCAGGTCTACGAAGAGCTTCCGGTTGATAACGATGGAAACGCATATCAAGCAGGTGTGTTTTACGCCTATGAGGCTTGTGGTCTAGGGTTTAGACGTGGCGCTAAGATTTTGGACAATATGAGTAAATTTGTTGGGCATCATATCGTTTGAAACCACATCGATTGATCTTGCACAAATACCGTCCCAATTTGCGGTATTAGTGCCGCTATTTCAGTATTCTTAGTGAAATGTATTTAGGAAAACTTACGTGATCAGCCAAGACACCATTGCTCACTTTAAGACTCAGCTCGAAAATCATCCGATTTACGACGCAGTATCAAATCTTGAGGATTTACAGATCTTCATGCAGCACCACGTCTATTCGGTGTGGGACTTCATGTCGCTGATCAAATATCTGCAATCGCGTGTCGCACCAACCATTTACCCTTGGATGCCACAAGGCGATCCCGACGTCCGGCGCTTTATCAACGAACTGGTGCTCTAAGAAGAAAGTGATGAACGTCCTGATGGCAAAGGCTTTACCAGCCACTTTGAGTTATACCAACAGGCGATGAAAGAAATCGGTGCGGACACATCGGTTATCGAGAGTTTTATTTCCAAGCTTCCGAGCAAGGGTATTCAATCAGCTCTATCATTACCGGACATTCCAACACCCTCTGCCAAGTTCACAGGTTTGACCTTTAGCTTCATCGAGGCAGATAAGCCTCATCAGGTAGCGGCTGCATTAGCACTAGGGCGTGAACACATCATTCCGTGCATGTTCCGCTCGATACTTTCAAAGACAGGTGTAACCGAAGCTCAGGCACCGATATTCCATTGGTATCTGAATCGTCATATCCACTTGGATGAAGATTTCCACGCACCTCTGTCTTTGCGCTTACTTAATGGCTTATGCCAATCAGACAATGATAAAGATGAGGCTATTGCAGCAGCAGATCAGGCAGTTAATGCGCGACTCGCTTTTTGGGATGGCGTACTCGAGGCTATAAAGAGCTCGCGTTAATCTCTGCAAGACGCTCAGGCGTGCCTACATCCGTCCAGATACCTTGATGATGATGCCCACCGACCTTGTTCTGTGACATGGCGTTCCGCAGTAAAGGCGCCAAAGGAAAACGCTCTTCCGACTGACCTAGCAAACATTTGTGGCTGATAAAGCCCGATGCCACTAAAGGTCAATTTATCCACACCCTCAGCTGCGACTCGACCATTGGTTAATGCAAAGTCACCCTTTGGGTTATGGCTAGGATTACTCACCAGCACGAGATGCGCTAAATCATCTTCATCAAGCGCAAGTGCTGAGTAATCGATATCCGTCCACACATCACCATTCACCACTAAGAAGGGCTGCTCGCCTAGTAAAGGCAAAGCACGTGCAATCCCGCCACCGGTTTCTAATGCGGTTTCTTCTGGAGAATACGCAATACTTACGCCAAACGACAAACCATCACCGAGCGCATGCTCAATCTGCTCACCGAGATGCGCATGATTAATCACTAGCTGAGTAATGCCTGCCTTTTTTAATCGCTCTATATGCCAAACAATCAGCGGCTTATCGTGAACCGTTAGCAGGGGTTTTGGAGTGTGATCCGTTAATGGCCGCATGCGCTCACCACGCCCTGCGGCCAAGATCATCGCGACAGTCGGTTTTATCAACATCGCGATAAAGGCAAATTACTTCGACTTCATTGCGTCGAAGAATTCACCATTGGTTTTGGTTGCTTTGAGCTTGTCGTACAAGAATTCCATTGCAGCCAACTCATCCATAGGATGCAGAATCTTGCGTAGGATCCAGCTCTTCTGCAGATCTTTCTCGCCAATCAATAGCTCTTCACGACGCGTGCCTGAACGATTGATATGGATCGCAGGGAAGATGCGCTTCTCTGCAATACGACGATCCAAGTGCACTTCCATGTTGCCGGTACCTTTGAATTCTTCGTAGATAACGTCATCCATACGAGAACCGGTTTCAACCAATGCCGTTGCGATAATGGTTAATGAACCACCTTCTTCAACATTACGTGCCGCACCAAAGAAACGCTTTGGTTTTTGTAATGCGTTGGCATCCACACCACCGGTCAACACCTTGCCTGATGATGGAATAACGGTGTTATACGCACGTGCCAAACGAGTAATTGAGTCGAGCAAAATGACAACATCACGCTTGTGCTCAACGAGACGCTTCGCTTTTTCGATAACCATCTCAGCAACCTGTACGTGACGTGCTGCTGGCTCATCAAAGGTCGATGAAATCACTTCGCCGCGAACAGAGCGCGCCATCTCGGTAACTTCTTCAGGACGCTCGTCGATCAACAAAACAATCAAGTAACACTCTGGATGATTCATTGCGATGCTTTGCGCAATGTTTTGAATCAACATTGTCTTACCCGCTTTTGGTGGCGCAACGATCAAACCACGCTGACCTTTACCAATCGGCGAAACCAATTCGATCGTACGCGCAGTAATGTCTTCACTACTGCCGTTACCCATCTCAAGGTTAAATTTCTTATTCGCAAACAAAGGCGTGAAGTTTTCAAACAACACTTTGTTCTTTGCATTTTCTGGCGTGTCGTAGTTGATCTCATCAACTTTCAACAAGGCAAAGTAACGCTCGTTGTCTTTTGGCGGACGAATCTTACCGACGATGGTGTCACCAGTGCGCAGACCAAAACGGCGGATCTGACTTGGCGATACATAAATATCGTCCGGACCCGCTAGGTAAGATTGCTCACCTGAACGCAAGAAACCAAAACCATCCTGCAGAATCTCAAGAACACCATCACCACCGATGTCTTCACCTTTCTTGGCGTGTGCCTTCAAGATGGCAAAGATCAGATCCTGCTTACGCGAACGACCCATATCCTCGATACCCATACACTCAGCGAGTGCTTGCAGTTCTGGAACGGGCATTCTTTTCAATTCAGTAAGATTCATAGTTGGCCTTTGTAAGAAATTTAAGAGGCGGGTCTGTTAGATAAACAGATCAGGTGCGGTATAAAAAAGTTGAAAATGAAATCAGCCCCTCATGAGGGGCTGATGAAATGTTAGAGGTTACTATCAATGAACGCGGTCAATTGTGACTTTGAGACTGCACCCACTTTAGTTGCTTCGACGTCGCCGCCTTTGAACAACATTAAGAGTTGGAATACCACGGATGCCATAGTTAGGTGGCGTCTTTGGGCTCTCATCAATATTTAGCTTTGCGATCTTCACTTTGCCGTCATATTCGTCAGCAATCTCATCGAGGATCGGAGCGATCATTTTGCATGGACCACACCAGTCTGCCCAGTAATCAACTAAAACAGGTAAAGACGACTGTAAGACTTCTGCATCAAAAGTGTCATCGGTCACATGAACGATTTTGTCACTCACTAGAGTTTCTCCAATTTTTTTAAAGGGGATGTCGAGGCGGCCTATTCGCTCGCATGGATTGGCGTTGGAATGCCAATTTCGACAACTGATAACGTTATTTGAGCTCATAAGTCATTTATTTTCAAGCCCCTGAGCGCTGCAAAGCACTGATTTCCGGTATGCTTCGCCCCCATGAGTAAAAAACACCTAACAGAAACCCGTTTCGACAGCTTTTCACTACCTGAAAATGTGCTCCAAGGCCTACAAGAAGCCGGCTTTGAATACTGCACCCCGATTCAAGAAGCGACCCTTCCTCACATCCTGAATGGCGAAGATATCGCTGGCCAAGCACAAACCGGCACCGGCAAGACCCTCGCCTTTTTGGTCGCGACATTACAGCTACTCGCTGAGCGTCCAGCCGCCGAGAATCGCAAGATCAATCAACCTCGAGTGATGATTCTTGCCCCTACTCGCGAACTGGCTATTCAGATTGGTAAGGATGCCGAAGTGGTCACCAAACACACCGAGCACAAAGTGGCGGTGGTTTATGGTGGTACCGGCTATGAGAAACAGCGCAATCAAATTGAGCAAGATGGCGTGGATATCCTGATTGGCACGCCAGGTCGCTTGATTGATTACTTCAAGCAGCACGTCTTTGATCTTCGCGCACTGCAAGTTTTGGTTATGGATGAAGCGGATCGCATGTTCGATCTCGGCTTCATTAAAGATATTCGTTATTTATTACGTCGCTGCCCTCAACCCGCAGTTCGCACCAGCATGCTGTTCTCAGCGACCTTGTCTTATCGTGTACTTGAGCTCGCTTACGAGCACATGAACAACCCAACCAAGGTGACAATTGAATCTGAGCAGGTAACGGCTAAGGCGATTCGTGAAGTTGGCTACATGGTAGCTAACGACGAGAAGGTTAACCTGCTGATTGGTTTGATGCGCAAAGTTGGTGAAGCTCGCAGCATTGTGTTTGTAAACACCAAGCGCCAAGCCGAAAACGTCTGGGGCTTCCTTGAAGGCAATGGCTTTAAATCAGCCATCCTGTCAGGTGATGTGCCACAGAAGAAACGTGAGCGCTTGCTCAAAGAATTTGCAGCCAATGAATTATCTGTTTTAGTTGCCACTGACGTTGCTGCACGTGGATTGCACATTGATGGCGTCAGTCATGTGTACAACTACGATCTACCGGACGATCGTGAAGACTATGTTCACCGTATTGGTCGTACCGCTCGCGCAGGTGCTGAAGGTGATGCCATCTCATTTGTTTGTGAGACCTATGCATTCTCACTACCTGATATCGAAGACTACATCGGTCATAAGATCCCAGTGGAGCCTGTAACCGGTGAGCTAATCGCTGAAATCGATCCGGGTAGTAAGGTAAAAATGGAGCGCAAGCCTCGTCCACCACGCAATAACAATCGCTCTGGCGGTAAAGGTAATGGTCAAAAGCGTCGCCATCACAACAAACCGCGTGGCGATAAGCCTGCGGCTTAAGCTAAGCGACCACGCATAAAAAAGCCCGGCAATGCCGGGCTTTTTTCGTTCTTACGAACTTATTCAGCGTGGTATGACACCAAACGCTCAACTTCATTCTTAGAGCCCAAGATCACAGGCACACGCTGGTGTAGTGACTTAGGCTTAAGGTCCATGATGCGCTCATAACCTGTGCTTGATGCACCACCGGCTTGCTCAACAATCATCGACATTGGGTTTGCTTCATACAACAAACGCAACTTACCTTCAGTACCGTTATCTTTCATTTTCTGATCGATTGGGTACATGAAGATACCGCCACGAGTAAGAATACGGTGAACCTCTGCCACCATTGAAGCAATCCAACGCATGTTGAAGTCTTCACCACGTGAACCTGTCTTACCAGCCAAACATTCTTCGACATAACGCTGAACAGGCTTTTCCCAATGACGCATGTTCGACATATTCACTGCAAACTCACGTGTATCTTCTGGGATCTGCATGTTTGGATGAGTCAGGATGAACTCACCAATGTTCATGTCTAGGGTAAAGCCATTAACGCCGTGACCGGTAGTCAGCACCAACATGGTTGATGGGCCATATAAGGCATAACCTGCTGCAACCTGCTTAGTGCCTGGCTGCAAGAATGCACCTTCTTTATCACATGTGCCTTCTTCACCATCACAACGCAAGATTGAGAAAATGGTACCCACCGATACGTTAACGTCAGTGTTTGAAGAACCATCTAGCGGATCGAAGGTGAGCAAGTACTTACCACGTGGGTACTGCTTCGGAATCATGTAGATGTCATCCATCTCTTCTGAAGCCATTGCCGCCAAATTACCCGACCACTCGTTTGCCTCAATGAACACTTCATTAGTCAGGATATCGAGTTTCTTCTGTGTCTCACCCTGAACGTTCTCGCTGCCTGCAGAACCAAGTACGCCGATTAGCTCACCTTTATTAACAAGGTTTGAAATCACCTTACAGGCGGTTACAACGTCACTGACGAGCTCTGAGAACTCACCGGTCGCACCTTCGATTTGGCGCTGCTCTTCGATTAGGAAATGGGTAATGGTTTGACCCGGCTTCATATTCATGTGATGGACTCCTTTGTCGATGCCACAAGCGGTTCCTTGAGCAACCACATCGGAAAAATCTTCAGACGCATAGTATATAAGCATTAGCTTATTAATTAAATGCTAATAAAGGATTAATTTAGACCTTTAGCAGCCCGGGAAGCAGCTCCGAGAACCCTTCAACCGGAATAAAATCAGTGACTTGTCGCTTTTCTTGCTGGGAATCTGGGAACGTAATAGCCACGATATTTGCAATGCCATAGCGCTCTGCAGACTTCAGAACATGCAATGAATCATCAACAAAGAGCGTTCGCTGGGGATCAAACGGCTCAATTTTCTGCAAGGCAGGCCAAAATTCATCCATCTCCTTGGGCTGACCAAAATCATGTGAGCTGATTAAACGATCGAGATGCTGATCAAGATGCGTTTTTCGCATTTTTAGATCGAGCGACTTACGGTGCGCATTGGTGACCAACACACGACGTTTACCCCGAGCAGCCAAAGCATCGAGGAATTCGGTCACGTCTGGCAGTACATTGATCAGATGAGCGACCTCCTCTTTCAACTCCGGGATATCTAGCCCGAGTCGATCTGACCAATAATCTAAGCAATACCAGTCGAGGGTACCTGCAACCGCTGAAGTTTGAGCCGTACAGTCAGCCTTGGCCTCCTCAAGGCTAATCCCCTTAAGTTCGGCATATTTATGCGGCACAAATTCAAGCCAGAAATGGTTATCAAAATGTAGATCCAGCAAAGTGCCGTCCATATCGAGCAATACTGTATCTATCGAATCCCAATCCAACACTTGATCTACCTCACTTGCAATTAGGCACACTCTAGCGAACACTTAGAAGGATAAAAAGAAAAAACCTAACACCCTGAAATGTTGAACAAAATCGTCTCGCTAATTTTCCTTTTTGTGCTCTCACTGCCTGTGAGCATGGCGCTGGCTGCGGGCGATGATTTTATTTTTGATGACGCTCCGACCAGTGACCTAGTGGTTTATCCAGAGTGGTTTAAGCAAAACTTCCTTGAGCTAGATGAAGACCTCGCAGAAGCGAATAAGAATGACAAAGTTCTGGTGACATACTTTGGACAAAAGCGTTGCGCCTATTGTAAGAAATTGATGGAAACCAACTTCAGGCTACCGGACATCGTTAAATATACGCGCGAACATTTTGACATTGTTCCTTTAGATATCTGGAGCCCTGAGGAGTTAACCACGCCTAACGGGCAAATTATGAGTGAGCGAGATTACTCGATCAGTCTTGATACCAACTTCACACACTCTTTAGTTTTCTATCAACCTAACGGCAACATCGCACTGCGTTTACGCGGTTACTATCCTGCATATCAATTTAGAGCGGCACTCGAATATGTTGCTGATGAGCATTATCTGATCGAGTCTTTTCCAGATTATCTGGCACGCGGTGATTCAACGTTACGTTTCGAAGCAGAGGATATGGTTGAAGAATCCTTTTTTGAAAAACCTCCGTACCATTTAGACCGAAGCGTTATTCCTGGCTCACGTCCACTCGCGGTGTTCTTTGAACAAGGTAATTGTCACGCCTGCGATATTTTGCATACAGATCCACTCCGTAAACAGCAGATTCAACGCCGCATGGAGCATTACTTTGATTCTGTGCAACTGGATATGTGGAGTGATATTCCAGTTGTTACCCCAAACGGCAAAGCGACAACAGCAAAAGACTGGGCAAAAGAACTCGGGCTTTTTATGCGCCTTCTATTTTGTTCTTTGATGAAAGAGGAAAAGAGATACTGCGCATTGATTCGGTTGTGCAGTTTGTACGTCTACGCAATGTTCTTAATTACATTTCCAGCAAAGCGTATCTGCGTGAAAAGAACTATCTCGTGTGGAGTGCAAAAACTCGTCGATTGATTGATGAGATGATGCCGCGTATGCCAAATCCGCTATCTCAACCGACGCAGCCTACCGTGCCAAGACAACCTCAATAATGCTTGACGACGAACTGCATGAACTCATTATCAAGCATCTGGAAGAGCACCGATCTGCATCCATTGGTCAATTAGCCGAAGCCTTGGGTGAATCATTTTTTAGTATTGATCAAGCAACCGATGAGCTCAGTGATAAAAAAATAGTGGATAAGATCGGCGTGATGGTGATGCTCGAAATTATTTGATGTTTGCCTTTGTTAAAAAGCTACTCACACTAAGCCTTGTTGTTTATCTAGCGTTTGTGCCGCCCTATTCTTTGCTCAAGAGTCCCTGCTTTTTAAGCCTGACTCTCAGGTAACAGATAAAAATGCGATATTTCCTGAAGCTACCGAATACCGAATTCCCGTAAACCGATACTTTATCGCTACAGGCTTGGTTTAGCCCCCAGACATGCAGATGCCATTACCGTTGTCATGCTGCATGGCAATGCTGGCAATCTGAGTACCCGCAAAAGACATATCGACAATTTTCGTGATACCGAGCGTGGCTTTTTGATCTTCAGCTGGCGAGGATATGGCAATAACCCTGGCAAGCCATCTGAAACTGGCCTGTACGCCGATGCTCAAGCAGTGATTGATTGGCTCAACCAACAAGGTATTCCTGATTCGTCTATCGTGCTTTATGGAGAATCACTGGGTAGTGGCGTGGCAATTGAAATGGCAGCCCATCGCCAACTCAAAGGCGTGATGCTTGGCGCGCCCTACACCAGTATTATCGAGATGGCGAAAGCGAGATTATCCGTGGATGCCTATTGAGCTCTTACTCAAACACCCCTTTGACTCACTCTCGAAACTACCTCAGGTCACCGAACCATTAGCGATATTGCATAGCCGTGATGACCGCGTGATTCCTTTTGAGCTTGGCAAAGAGCTCGTCGAGCAAGCGCAAGCACCAAAACGTTTCTACGACTTTACTGATCGCGGGCACACTGGATTTAACAAAACCGATCTCGACACTGCATTGAAGTGGATTCTTGAACAATAAGCCTGTTTCGGACGCGCGAATCGTTCTGTGGAGCAGGCTGTCCGTTATACTTCGCTTTTAAATTTCACCCACGAGGAGTTTATTGTGGCTGCGAATATTGGACGCGCTTACTTTGGCATCTACGGTTATCACTTCAACCCAGCGCAAGTGACAGAAATCATTCGACTTGAGCCTACAGCCATCAATGACGCAGGCACTCGCGGCAGTCTTGATAAGCCTGCATTGAGCTCTTGGGAGTTCTCAACTAAAACGATCAACTCCGATGAACAAGAGGTTGATATGTTTAAGCTGATTGATGATGACTTGTTAAAAAAGATTGAACCTTCAAAAGAGAAGATTATCGAGATTTGCAAAAACCTTAACCTCTCACCACGCGTAGGTGTTGTTATTACTCTGTCAGTTGATAAAGATGAAAATGTGCCAGAGGTTGGTTTTGGTTCACGAATTGTGAAGTTTTGCTCTGAGATAGGCGCCTTTATAAACGTAGAATACGAGCTTTCTGAGCGGATATAAAAAAGGCGCGTTTAACGCGCCTTTTCTTTTTTAAGCGGCTAGCTCTTCAGCTAACTTTCTCGCGATTTCTTCTTGTGCCTGACAATGCTTTTTAGACAAAGGCTGCAGCGCATGCGGGAAGCATTCGAGAATTAACTCATACTCATCTGCAACCTCTTCAGCCAAAGCTGCATTTTTTGTCATCTCAGCTAAGACAAGTTGTGCTGTCGCTTTATTAATTCGAATCATCACAGCTATATGGAATGGCAACTGCTGCTCCATACACACAGCAAGACCTTTCTCATAAGCGCGCAACGCTTCTTCAACGCGATCAGCATTATTTTCAGACTCAGCCAAATGCTGCAAAACAGCAGCGCGATTGTTGTGCGTAGCCGTCAGTTCCAACGCATAGTCATCAGCATTTAAAGCGGACAAAGCATTCTTATGCGCAACCACCGCCTTTTGGAAGGTGCGATTACCCTTAAGCGCCAAACCATGCTGATGGTAAGTCACGCCAAGCTGATGCATGGTGAGCATCCACTCTTCAAGGTTATCTTGTTTATTCCAAACTAATAACGCATTGATATACGCATCAACCGCTTCATTCAGCACTTTTCCCAAGCTCTCTTGGCGACCCAGTGCCTGCTTAGCGGTACCAATGTTATATTGGGTTAACGCCCATTCGTCGGGTGTTTCTTCTTGGCTATATACTGTTAACGCCTGATCAAAACAGGTTAGCGCTTTCTCGTAATGCTCAACGCTAAACATCTTTTGACCTAAAGCCGCACACACATTACCTAAACGGTTTTGTTTATCCGCCCAGGATAAAGCATCGTCTGCTTTAAGCTGATCAGAAATTGTTGCTTCAATTGCTTCACTCAAAGGCTCAAGAATATTGGCATTGAAGGTCTTTTGTTCGTAGTTGCCACGTGCATGAAAAAAAATGTCCGCAATAGTGACACTGCCATCACGCGCAACTGAAACCGCCATACTCTCTGGCAGCAAACCAATCGCCCCAGCAACTGATTTTTCAAGTGCTCGGTTAATCGGATAAATAATGTACGCGTTGGAATAGCTCATTCCGCGCGCTCAAGAATTTGATCAAGTGTTGGATTAGCATCAACTGCGCCACCCAAATCAATCTCTTCATCCGTGGCTTCACGGAGGCCCAACACCTCAAGCACGAAGCGCACTTCGCGACCACACAATGGGTTGTTGCCATCAACGGTTAGTGTCTTGTCGTCAAAACGGGTCACGATGAAACTTTTCATCTCACCCTTTTCGTTTTCCATAGTGATGGTGGTGCCGATCTCGCGATATTCTTCTGGCACATTCTCGATGTGATCAGTAAACACCAATGACTCATCACGCTCGCCATACACAGCCGTCATATCGATATCGACTTCGATCGTATCGCCGGCTTTTTTACCGTATAGCTCTTTGGTCACTGCCTCTGCCATCACGTCATTGACGCCATGAACATAGCCCAATGGGTAATCTACGGTGACCAAGGTATCGCCGGTCTTTACGTCGACCACGCGATAATTCAATTCAACAAACTTACCGTCTTCAATCGTATCTGACATCAGTCTCTTCCTTAGAACAAGGTCGCGCCAAAAATGCGGATTTTATCTTTCTCGTAGCCCAGCACTAGACGGCCTAGCCACTCACCTTTGTTCTCTTTGTGAATTACCTTGTACATCACAGTGACGTAATCACCGCGACGGATCATGCCCAGGTACTCGGTATCTTCTGAAAGGTTCTTCGCTAAATCGCTACGTGCGAACTGCTTGCCCATCTCGACTTCGTTAGCGCCCTTGATAAAGGTGCTAGAAAAATGACGGGTGAATGCACCGTAATTCTGCTCATTCGAATATTTGACCAAATCCGCCCACATTGGATCTGCGGCTGCCAAAATTTCTTCATCTGATAATTCAAGAATGTTCATCGGTAATTCTCTCTCTCACAGTACTGCGAAGGTTTGTTTTAGGGATAAAAAAAGGACCAACACAGAACATGTTAGTCCTTTAATAAGCAATATATGGCCGGACCTGAATAATTCAAGTCCGGCGCAGTATATTAATGCTCTTCAGCTGGCTTCTTCTCTACGTCACCAACCAAGTGGTACAGAGGAGCTTTCTCCATAGTGTACTCACCGGTCTTAGGATCACGACGAGAAACAGTCAGAACGTGCCAGTTTTGGTCGTCCAACTTCATCGCGTCACCACGGTAGTAGTAACCAGGCCAACGAGTTTCCTTACGGAACAAGGTGTGATGGAACACAGACTCTGAAGTCAGGAAGCGGTGCTTCAATTCCCATGCACGAAGCAATTCGTGAACGTCAGAAGCTGCAACTTTCTCCAAGTCTTCGCCCAAGATCGCCATCTTCTTCAGACCGATCTTCAACAACTTGTCGTTAGTCATGTAGTTAACACCAAAGCCACCACAGTACTCGTCCATCAACTTCTGTAGACGGTCAAGACCTTGACGAGGGTTGATGTAGTTAGGGTTAACAGAACCCGCTACGATCTCGTTACGGCCAACAGTGTAAGTTTCCATTGGCTTGTAGATCTCTTCCTTACGGCGCTGGATCTGTGCATCAGACACCTTGATACCTTCTGCCTTACCATCGTCGATGTACTTACAAGCTGCCTTAGCTGCCAAACGACCCTCGGTGAATGAACCAGATGAGAATGCGTGTGGAGTACCACCAACAGCGTCACCTGCACCAAATAGACCTTCAACAGTCGTCATACGGTTGTAGCCCCAGAAGTACTCATCAGGAGATACGTCTTCAGGACCTGAACACCACGCGCCACAACCAGTAGCGTGTGAACCCATTACGTATGGCTCAGAAGTAGTCAACTCAGGGTTTTCATACTTAGGGTCTACGTCAGTAGCTGCCCAAAGTACTGCCTGACCTACGGTCATACCCAGGAAGTTGTGCCAACCAATCTCTTCCAAGTGTGGGTCTTGGAACGCTTCCATGGTAACCATGTGAATTGGACCGCGACCTGCGTTCACCTCATTGATGATTGCGTGGTTACGCAAACAGGTTGGGATTGGACGGTGTGTACGGTGTGACACTTCTGGGTCCAAGTATTCTTTACCAACCATCTCTTGAAGTGCTGGGAACCACTTTGACTCGTACTCATCGCCGTAAGCGTTTTGAGTGTAAGTCTTAAGGTGCAAGAAGTATGCACCTACAGGGCCGTAACCGTCTTTGAAACGTGCCAATACGATACGGTTTTCCATCTGGGTCATCTTCGCGCCAGCTTCAATCATCAAACCGTAAGCTGAACCTGAAGACCAAGGTGCGTACCAAACACGACCTGCGCCTTCACCCACTGAACGTGGCTTAAAGATGTTAGAAGCACCACCAGCGCCACATACAACAGTCTTAGACTTGAATACGTGGTAGTTACCGGTACGTACGTTGAAGCCAACAGCTCCCGCTACGCGGTTCTCTTTAGCTTCGTCCATCAACAAGTGTGTTACACAGATACGATTGAAGATTTTGTCTGCAGATTTACGTGCAGCTTCAGCAACGATTGGCTTGTACGACTCACCGTGGATCATGATCTGCCAACGGCCTTCACGCATGTATGGGTGCTTACCGCCAACTTTATCTTTCTTCTCGTTGATCATGATTGGCAGACCCCATTCTTCGAATTGGTGTACTGCTGAGTCAACGTGGCGTGCCATATCGAACGCCAAGTCCTCACGAACCATGCCCATCAAGTCGATACGTGCGTAACGAACGTGATCTTCTGGGTTATTCTCGCCGAAACGAGTACCCATGTAACAGTTAATTGCATACAGACCCTGTGCTACAGCACCAGAACGGTCGATGTTTGCTTTTTCTGCGATAACGATCTTTTTATTCTGACCCCAGTAGCGAGCTTCGAAAGCTGCACCGGTACCGCCGAGGCCTGCGCCTGCAACGAGAATATCGATATCGTCTTCAATGATAGTTTTGTAGCCCATTAGTACTGAACTCCTTCTTTAATCTCTAGACCGTTTGATTCCAGAGTATGTACGCCGTTTTCATCCATACGGATGTACTTTGGCTCATTGTACAAATGCTGACTTGCAACGTGGTCGTTTGCAGGTGCTGGAACATTCTTCAGCTCAGGCTGACCAGAACCCCATGGCACTGTAGTGATTGGAGCCAATAGGTCCATATCTTTCTTGCCATTACGGAACTTAATGCGCCATGAAATAATGCCCTTCTCTTCGTCGCGGTTTACACGAACTGAGTGGCCTAATGGAGCGAAGTCTGCGTAACCACGAACGTCGATCGCGTTGTGAGGACACGCTTTAACGCACGAGTAACATTCCCAACACATGCTTGGTTCAATGTTGTAAGCACGGCGGAGGCCTTTGTCGATGTGCATGATGTCTGATGGACAGATATCAACACACTGGCCACAACCATCACATCGAGTCATATATACAAAAGTAGGCATGATTTTCTCTCTCTGTAATTCTTATAAGTTCTTAGTAATTCTTCGCTGCGCGAGCACGAATACCTTTACCCATGTTTGGCGGGTTAGTACCCATGTACAACGGCAGGTCAGGGTAACGAGCATGAGTTGCAGGATCTGCAAGATCATACTCAGCAGGCAAATTCAGATTAGAACCATCTGCCTTAGATACCTTCTTCTGGAAAGCCGCTGCAGGCTTAAAGAACATGTGTGAAAACTTAGACCAGAAGACGCTAGCGAACAATACAGTGTTCGAAATCGCGAATAGGACAAAGAACAATGTTGCGGTGTTCATGCCCAGAGTTTGACCAGCTGCTTGTGATGACCAGATCAAACCGAACAATGCGGTTAGCATCAAGGAAACAATGAAGATGTCAGCTTCTACAAGCTTGTACCACTTAGTACCTTCTGCAGAAACGTCAACACGGATACGGAACCAGAACCATGCACCACCAACGACCAACATCAACGCACCCCAGTGCCACAAATTTGCGCCCATCGCGCTTGTTGCATCACCGAAGATCAAAACAACGTTACCGATACAGTAAAGGATGAAACCCCACATGCTCAGGAAGTGTGAAGCTTGACGCTCTTTGTTGCAGAACTCGCCAGCAAGAGCGACTTCGTTAACCAAGATGCCTGCTGCAATACCCATTTTCTCACCAGCGCCTACTGAACGCTTAGCGTTAGCGCGGTGCGAAGCGGCCATTTCAGAGAAATAACGTGCACTTTGCTTTTTAGCAACGTGAAGAATGGTGCCGCCAGCGACAAAAATAACCATAAGGATGAGATACGCCTGCATCACATCATTTGTAATGAATGATCCCGCTAGGAAATCAAATGGATTGCTTGAAAACATTATTATTAAACCTCACTAAATTTTTTAGCCCAGCGAGAATAGCCCCATCAAGTCAAAGCGTCACCTCAGATATATATTCAGGGTCATATAAAAAATCTATGCAGACAATCCGCATCACCTAAAGCGCTGTTTTGTATATAAAACTTCGGTAATATTCTTCTAGATCCCGACAAAACCCTTACATTTCCTCAAAAAATGGAGCAATTTTTATTTCTTATCAGCAGCAATCTCATCCTTAATCATAAGATTCTGCAATGTGGGTTTAAAAAATCGCTATAGAACAAACCTATAAGGCGACTAGGTAATATTCGGAAACAGTGATAGATTTACAGCGTTTAGTTCTAAAGGTTTTAGAGCTAAACTTGTGTTTAAAGAAGTAGTTAAGCGAGCTTGCTGTGGCCTCCGAAGAAGTAGCTAAAAAACGAGACCCCAACAACCCTTGCCTATTCTGCAAAGACCCTCGTGGCGTATCGCTACAAAACGAACATGCCTACAGTGCTCGAGATAGTTATGCGGTAAGCCCAGGCCACACATTGGTGATCCCTAAGCGCCATGTGGCGAGCTTCTTCGATTTAAATCCTGAAGAAGTCAGTGCTATCATGACACTGATCACTGAAGAAAAGACATTGCTGGATCAAGAGTTTTCACCTGATGGCTACAACATTGGCGTGAATGTTGGACCAGCGGCTGGACAGAGTATTTTTCATGTCCACGTTCACATCATCCCGCGTTACACCGGTGATGTTGAGAATCGCCAAGGCGGCGTGCGCCATGTGATCCCTAAAAACGCTCACTACACACGCAAAGATTAACAGTCAGTTTTTTCTGGAAGGGGCTGACGCTTTGTTACTTTCCTTCCAACAACAACCATAGAGGATAACGATTATGAGCGGTGGCACATTTACTCGTCCAAAAGTACCGACTGGTGAAACTAAGTGGGTAACAACTACTCAGAAAGAAATCACCCCAGGCCAATTCTTTGTTGGTTACGAAACCACTTGGGTTGAGTTCCAAAAGGAAAAGCCATACGAGACTCCTAAGAAGCCTTAATCAAGCTTCGCTTAGCGACTTAATTCGCTAAGTAAGAGACACAAAAAAAGGCGTGCTAAGCACGCCTTTTTTATTACTCGCTTGAGCCTCAGCTCTTACAAGCTTTGATAGTACTCAATCAAAATTTGAGCCACTTCAGGACGCGAAAACTCTTTTGGTGGCGCAATGCCGTCACCCAACATCTCACGCACCTTAGTACCTGATAGCAATACGAAGTCATCTTTCTCGTGATCTGGTGCTTCACGCATCATCACCACTTTATTCAACTTTTTAGACCATGCAGTGTGGTCAGCTTCGAAGATCTCGATCTCCATTGCGCCTGCAGGTACTTCATCTTTAAAGATGGTTTGTGCATCGAATGCGCCATAGTAATCGCCAACTCCTGCGTGGTCACGACCAATGATGAAGTGAGTCGCGCCCATATTCTGACGGAAGTAAGCGTGAAGTACTGCTTCACGTGGACCTGCATACAGCATATCGAAACCGTAACCAGTGACCATTGCGCTGTTGGGTGGGAAGTACAATTCAACCATCTTACGAATCGCAGCATCACGAACTGGCGCAGGAATATCACCCTTCTTCAACTTACCCAACAACATGTGGATAACCAAACCGTCACAACCCAAACGATCCATTGCCATGTGACACAACTCTTCGTGAGCTAAGTGCATTGGGTTACGGGTTTGGAATGCAACAACCTTCTTCCAGCCGCGCTCAGCGATTTCATTACGAATCTCAACTGCGGTACGGAAAGTATCTGGGAATTCAGTTTGGAAGTAGCTGAAGTTCAATACTTGGATTGGACCGGAAACAGCCGTACGACCTTGTGAGTTGAATGCTGCAACACCTGGGTGCTCAGAATCATCAGTGCGATATACTTTGTCGGTCATGATCGCCATCTGCTCCGCAGAGACTTCTTCGATCGCTTCAACATCCATTACAGCTAACACTGGGTTGCCATCAACGTTAGGATCACGCAAAGCAATACGTTTTGCATCGCCGATCGCATCCGCATTCTCAAGCAAACACATCACAGGCACTGGGAAGAATGAACCATCGCTAAGGGTCATCTTTTCAGCTGCGCCCATTGCATCTGCAACGTTCATGAAACCTTTCAGAGGGTTGAAGTAACCCGCACCCATCATGACTGCGTTACCGGCAGCTTGTGAGCTGATAATCACTGAAGGCAGTGACTCTGCTTCTTTGCTCAATGCATCATGTTGTGCAACGTCATAAACGAAGCGTGGTTGTAGCTCGTCAGAACCAATTGGCTTGATCATTACTAAGTATCCTTCGGTTAGTTTTTGTCACCAGGCATGGGCTATGCCCGATAGGTTTTTAGCCTCTCTGGCAGTGACACTGTGCAAAAAGACGCAACAGCGCAGTAAAAGCCAAAGCGGTGTATTAGTAATGCGTAATGTACATCACAATAGAAACCCAAAGAGCTAAGGAACTTTATGAGGGCATAAGCTCAAATCGGCAGGCACAAAAAAGCCGAGCACGAAGCTCGGCTTTGTTTTGTATGGTGCCCGGGGGCGGAATCGAACCACCGACACGAGGATTTTCAATCCTCTGCTCTACCAACTGAGCTACCCGGGCATATTGCCTAGACGTGACCGCCAAGAGGCGCGTATTAAAGCGACATGACAGGGCTACGTCAAGCTAAAACCCTTATTCTGGCTTGAATTCTGGTGGGGTCTCGCCGCCATCGCCAAAAAAGAACTTGTCCATCTGCTCTTCAAGAAATTTACGCGCTTTTGGGTCGATCGGACTTAAGCGATATTCATTCAGCAGCATGGTTTGATGCTTCAACCACTCTGCCCAGCCCTCTTTAGAAACATTCTCAAAAACACGCTGACCCAGATCACCTGGATACGGTGGTTTTTCTAAGCCTTCCAGCTCGCGCTTCATTTTTACGCAATTCACCATTGCACCCATGAGAATCTCCTACGTCAGTTCATCGAGCAGACGCGCAACCGGCGCCGCCAACCCCAGAGCATCGGGGCGGTGTGTGTTATACCAAACCAGATCATTTGCCTCAAAGACCACGCAACCGCGTTTGCGCAGCAGTAATTGCTGGGGATGAATATCTAAATGAAAGTGGCTAAAGGTGTGACGCCTTACCGGCAGCTTCTCACCCAGACTCACTTCAAGACCAAATCGATTACGACAGAACGCATCGATGGTTTGATCTTCAGGCAGCTCAGGAAAGCCCCATAGCCCACCCCAGATTCCCGTAGGTGGTCGCTGATGGAGCAACACCTCACCTTGCTCATTACTCAGCACCAACCAATGCGCCGTTCTCACCGGCAAGGCCTTTTTCGGTTTTTTCCCGGATATCGTTGCCAATCATTTTGAGCATAAGCTAAACACGCATCACTCAGTGGACAGGCATCACATTGGGGTTTTGAACGCGTGCATAGGGTTGCGCCAAGATCCATCATTGCCTGAGTGTATTCAGCCACGCGCCGGTCAGGTGTGTAGCGCTCAGCAAGCTCCCATAACTGACTCAGAACCTTCGCTTGCCCCGGCCATCCATCAATCGCAGCAAAGCGCGCTAAAACACGTTTCACATTGCCATCTAAAATCGGTGCTCGCAGATTCATCGACAAACTTGCGATTGCACCAGCCGTTGATCGACCAATACCGGGCAGGCTCTCTAGCTCAATTGAATCTTGTGGAAACTCGCCTGCCATCTCAGTGCAGACCTCTTGCGCTGTTTTATGAAGGTTACGTGCACGTGCGTAATACCCAAGACCCGACCAGTGATGCAGCACATCATCAATTGGCGCATTCGCCAGATCGCATACCGTCGGGAATCGCTGCATGAACTTCTCAAAATAAGGAATCACAGTGCTGACTTGGGTTTGCTGCAACATGATCTCGGATACCCAAGTGCGATACGACGAGACCGATTGCTGCCACGGCAAATTCTTTCGCCCATACAGGTCGAACCAATCTAGAACACGTTGCGAAAAGTCCACTTTGCTTATCGGATTTACAGCCATCAAGTATGGTAGGTTGATCTTCATTCAAATCGCAATCAAAGCTGACCATGAAACAACTTCCAATCATCCTTGTGGCTGTTATCAGCATCGCGCTCGGCATCTTGCTGGGCATGCCCCAACAAAAACGGTAACCGGTTACGAACACCTCGGCGGTGACTTTGCTGTGCAAAGCGCTAACGGCGATGTGAAGCTGGAAGATTTCCGCGACAAAATCGTTCCGATCTATTTTGGTTTTGCGGCCTGCCCTGATGTCTGTATTACTGCGCTCAGTGGACTAAGCATGGCGTTACGCAGCTTGTCACATGATGAGATGGCGCAAATCCAACCACTCTTTATCAGCATCGATCCTGAGCGCGACACGCCAACAAAAGCTGACGAATATGCGAAATATTTCCACCCGTCTTTTATTGGTGCTTCAACAGATGCAGAGAATCTGAAAGCAATCGCAAAACGGTATCTGGTGATCTACGCCAAAGTAGCAATGGAAGACTCCGCAATGAAATACACCATGGACCACAGTTCGAAGATTTACTTTGTCGGCCGTGAGGGCAAGATTCTCTCTACCGCATCGCATGGCGAGTCGGCAGAACAGCTCGCCAAGCAACTAAAAGCAGCGCTTGCTTACTGAGTTAACGGCCCTGCTAGGGTAAAATGCGCCTTTAACAAATTTCTTACATATATGAACATTTCTCTCAACGGCAAAACCCATTCGCTTGCAGATAACAGTTCGCTCGCTAGCTTGATTGACGCTCTAGCGCTCACCGGCAAACGCATTGCTATCGAAGTGAATGATGAGCTTGTGCCACGCAGTGAGCATGCTGATTGCCAACTGAATGAAGGCGATCGTGTTGAGATTGTTCAAGCTATCGGCGGTGGTTAATCCATGACTGATCTAACAGATACTTTGACCATTGCAGGTCGCACCTTTACCTCACGTCTTCTCGTAGGTACCGGCAAGTACAAAGATATGTCCGAAACACGTGAAGCGATTGATGCGAGCGGCGCTGAGATCGTGACCATCGCTGTACGTCGCACCAACCTTGGTCAGAATGCGGATGAACCGAACATTCTTGAAGTCTTACCACCGTCTGAGTTCACTTACTTACCAAACACCGCCGGTTGCTACGATGCAAAAACCGCTGTGCGTACCTGTAAGCTCGCGCGTGAACTACTTGATGGACATGACCTGGTTAAGCTAGAAGTCTTGGGTGATGAGAAAACATTGTTCCCTGATGTTATGCAAACCATGAAGGCTGCAGAAGAGCTCATAGCTGATGGCTTTAAGATCATGGTTTACACCAACGATGATCCAATCATTGCTCGTGAACTTGAAGCGATGGGGTGTGTTGCCGTGATGCCGCTTGCTGCACCGATTGGCTCTGGCCTCGGCGTGCGTAACAAACTCAACATCATGACCATTGTCGAGAACGCAAAGGTACCCGTACTGGTAGATGCCGGCGGTGGTACTGCATCGGATGCTGCTGTTGCCATGGAGCTAGGCTGTGATGGTGTTTTGATGAATACCGCAATTGCTGCTGCTCAAAAACCTGTTTTGATGGCCTCAGCCATGATGAAAGCTATCCAGGCAGGTCGCGAAGCTTTCTTAGCCGGCCGTATGCCTGCTAAACGTTTTGCTTCAGCCTCATCACCGGTTGATGGTTTGTTCTTCGACTAAATTATGTCTGCACCGGTTAACGACGATAAACGCCAACGTGCGATTCGCAGCTTTGTGTTGCGCCAAGGTCGACTGACCAAAGGGCAAGAACGCGCATTCGAATTATTCTGGCCAACACTCGGTATTGATTACGCCGCCAAGCCACTCGATTGGTCGGTGGTGTTTGGTAACGAGAATCCTGTGCATATTGAGATAGGTTTTGGTAACGGTGAATCACTGGCCGAGATGGCGCGGCAAAATCCTGATCGAAATTATCTTGGCATTGAGGTGCATGGCCCTGGTGTTGGTCACCTCTTAATGCGTCTAGAAGAATTTGAATGCACTAACGTACGTGTCTGCCAGCATGATGCGATTGAAGTACTGCGCGATATGGTGCCGGATCATTCATTACGCGGCCTGTATCTTTTCTTTCCTGACCCTTGGCATAAAAAGAAACACCATAAGCGCCGCATTGTGCAACTTAGCTTCTTAGAACTGCTGCATAACAAGTTAGCCGCCGATGGTTTCTTCCATGCAGCAACCGACTGGGAACCTTATGCCGAGCATATGCTTGAGGTTCTCAATGAATCAGCTGATTTGTTTAGCAACACTGCAGCAAATGATTTTGTTGAACGCCCTGAAGAACGCCCTTTAACTAAATTTGAACAACGGGGTATTCGCTTGGGTCATGGTGTTTGGGATCTGATCTTTAAGCGCACCTAGATGCAGCTTGTCGATATCACACCATTTCTCTTTATCGCCTTTCTGATTTGGCTTTGGTTTGACAGCACTCGCAGCCATGAACTCGCCGTCCAGCTCACCTCTCGCCTCTGCTTAAAGCATGATGTGCAGTTACTTGATGAAACCGTCGCACTGCGTCGCCTGGGCCTTAGCTGGCCACGCGAAGGTTTACGCTTAAAGCGTACCTATCGTTTTGACTACACCATTGAAGGTACTGAGCGCAGAACTGGCTCGTTAGTTTTACAAGGTAATCGCTTAGCGACCTACCACATCGACTCGCCTAGCCAAGAGACAGCCGTCTCAATCAACTAATCACTTAACGATTTTTAGCGCAGGCTTGCCGCGAGGTGGCGTTGGATCATCAGGCGGCTCTGGCTGATCATCGTCATCAATGAACTCAACCTCTTCATAAACTTCGCCATCGCTCGGAAAGAGCATGCCTTCGCCATTCTCTTTGGAATAAATACCCAATACGGCATCGGGTGGCACAAAGATCTGTTGCGCTTTACCGCCAAAGCGCGCGTTAAAGCTAATGAACTCATTACCTAACTCAAGATCCATCACCGCACTGGGACTGATATTCAGCACAATACGGCCATCATCCACAAACTGTGTTGGCACCTGTGCATCTTCATGCATGGCGTCAACGAGGATATAAGGGGTCTGATCGTTATCGACCAGCCACTCATACAATGCTCGAATGAGATATGGGCGATTGGAAGTCATCGGCTTATTTCTTGCCGCGCATCTCGCGTTCTCCTTCGGTAAGGCTCTTAATGAAACCCGCGCGCTTAAACATCGTCGCCGCGTAGGTCAGTACTTGCTTGCTTGCTGCACCAGTCAATTCGATACCGAGAACATCTAAACGCCACAACAGTGGAGCCAAGGTCGCATCAACCAAGGTGTACTCTTCACTCATAAAGAATGGGCTAGCCGCAAAGATTGGCGCTGAAGCAGTGAGGGCTTCTTTCAATTCTTTACGCGCTTTCGTAGCCGCCTTACCACAGGCCAAAATATCTTCAGCCATTGGGTACCAATCACTTTCGATACGACTCATGTACTGACGGATATTTGCACGAGTGACTGGATCTACTGGTAGCAATGGCGGATGTGGGAAACGCTCATCAATGTATTCACACATCACACGGGTATCAAACAATGCCAAGTCACGATCGACCAATGTAGGTACGGTACCGTATGGATTGAGATCAAGTAGATCTTCCGGCATCGCGGTTGGATCCACATCTTCGATCTCACAGGTAACGTTTTTCTCAGAGAGGACCAGACGGATACGATGGCTGTGAATACTGACCGGGTCAGAAAAAAGGGTCATCACGGTACGTCGATTCGCAGCTTCAGCCATTGTTACTCCTTGCAAGCTTTGCCCAATGCGGACATAAGCTTCTGTCTAGACTCATAAAAAAAGGCGCACAGTATATCAAACTGCGCGCCTTTTGGCTTCTACTACAGCGCTAACGCCGCGCTAAGCCTTGCGATTACTCGCTTAGTGGACGTCCTTCCACCACTCTTTCTTCGTCATATAAGCGATGACGGTGAAGATCGAGAGGAACAAGATGACCCACAAACCCATCTGCTGACGCTCCAGCTTATTAGGCTCTGCGATGTAAACCAGATAAGTAGAAAGATCGCGTGCCACTTGGTCGAACTCAGCAGCAGACATCTGACCTGGCTTAACCATCTTGAGTGACTCAACGTGCTTTTCTACCTTGTAGCCTTCACCGTACTTTGCTGCAGCTGCTTCTGCATCCGCTTTGTTATCAAAGCTTTCTACAGCGAGACCATTGTGCGCCACGTCGTAACGGTAAACCGCTTCTTTAATACCTTCGAGTTCCCACAAAACGTTAGGCATGCCCACGTTCTTAAACACAGTGTTGTTCACACCCATTGGACGTGAAGGATCTGAGTAGAAACCTTTCAGATAGCTGTAAATCCAATCTGGACCTTTACGAAGACGCGCTTCCAACGTTAAGTCTGGCGCAGGCGCACCAAACCACTTACCCGCATCATCTGGATGCAATGCGATAGTCATCAAATCACCAACCTTTTTGCTCTTATCAAACATCAGGTTGTCTTTGATTTCTTCTTCGTCAAACCCACTTCCTTCATCAACTGATAACGCACGTACTGAGCTGAGTGACAGCCCATACAGTAGTTAGTGAAGTACTTAGCACCACGCTGAATCGCAGCGTGGTTTGTCAGGTCGATATTTGCATCTTCAAGTTGGACAGCTGCACCACCACCTGCAAAAGAGGTCAGAGGTAACAGCGCCAGAGCTGCAACTGCAATCAGCTTTTTCATGACGTTACCCTCTCTGGTACTGGCTTGGTTTTATCCAACTTCGAGTAGATAGGCATCAACAAGAAGAAGGCGAAATAGATCGCTGTGAAAATTGGCGCCCAAATAGACGCTTCCACACCTAAGATCATCTCAGTAGAAGCCACGACACCCAAGTAACCAAGGAAGACGAAGGTCACAACAAAGATTGCCAACGCAGTCTTAAAGATTGGGCCTTTGTAACGGATTGATTTAACTGGGCTGCGATCCAACCATGGCAGGATGAAGAACAACGCAATTGAACCAAACATCACCAATACGCCTGGGAACTGAGAACCAAACATTGGCGGAACCGCACGCAACATGGCGTAGAACGGTGTGAAATACCAAACCGGCGCAATGTGCTCAGGCGTCTTCAATGGATTCGCTGGCTCAAAGTTAGGTGCTTCAATGAAGTAGCCACCCATCTCTGGCGCGAAGAAGATAACCGCGGTAAAGAAGATTAAGAACACACCAATACCAAACACGTCTTTGATTGAGTAGTAAGGATGGAACTTGATGCCATCACGTGGGATGCCATTCTCATCTTTATTCTTTTTGATCTCGATACCGTCTGGGTTGTTAGAGCCAACCTTGTGCAACGCTACAATGTGAACAAACACCAATGCTGCCAAAACGAATGGCAACAAGAAGTGCAGCGCAAAGAAACGGTTCAAGGTTGCATCAGAGATGACGTAGTCACCACGAATCCACTCTGACAATGGCTCACCAATGCCAAACGGAACTGCCGCAAACAGGTTAACGATTACCTGTGCACCCCAGTAAGACATCTGACCCCATGGCAACAAGTAACCCATGAACGCCGCTGCCATCATCACCACGTAGATAACCACACCGATGATCCACAACAACTCACGTGGCTGACGGTATGAACCGTACATCAAGCCGCGGAACATGTGCAGATACACAACAATAAAGAAGAAAGACGCGCCAGTTGAGTGCATATAGCGAATCAGCCAACCGTAATCCATGTCACGCATGATGTACTCGACCGAAGCAAACGCTAAGTCTGCATCTGGCTTGTACGCCATCGCTAACCAAACACCTGTAACGATCTGATTCACCAACATCAACATCGCAAGCGAGCCGAAGAAGTACCAGAAGTTAAAGTTCTTTGGTGCGTAGTAATCTGCTAAGTGCTCGCTCCACACCTTTGATAGTGGGAAACGCTCATCAATCCAATTTAAGAAACTCATGCTGCACCTCCATCAACACCGATCATGATTACGTCATCAGACTTGTACATGTGTGGTGGGATTACCAAGTTAGTTGGTGCTGGTACGCCGGCATACACACGACCCGCCATATCAAATTTAGAACCGTGACATGGGCAGTAGAAACCACCTTTCCAATCACCACCTAAGTCTGCTGGTGCAACTTCTGGACGGTAGGTTGGTGAACAACCCAAGTGAGTACAGATGCCGATAGCCACGAAGTACTTATCTTTGATTGCACGTGTTGCATTGGTGCAGTACGCAGGCTGCTGTGGAACAGCAGATGAAGGGTCAGCCAATTTGCCATCTAACGATGCCAAGTCCTTAATATTTTCATCGGTACGATGAACAACCCAACATACCTTGCCGCGCCACTTAACACGCAACAAGCCACCTTCTTCTAAACCACTGAGATTCGCTTCTTCTGGAGCACCGGCGGCTTTAGCACGCGCAGATGGCTGCCAGTTAGCAACGAAAGGGACAGCGGCAAAACCAGCGCCAACCGCTCCGATAACCGACGTTGTCGCGGTTAAGAAGCGGCGCTTTTTCAGGTCTACGCCTTCTGAACTCATTGAAAACTCCCGATAGCCTCACATTTTTATGTCGCTTGCGAGCAGTTGAGGCAAATCATTTCATACGAAAATACTAATAAATCCCGCAATCCGGTCGCGATTCTCTTATATAGGGCAAGGTGGGGTCAAGAAAAGAGGGCTAATCCATGCCAAAAGTTGTTTGGGTTTAGACCGGATTTGGGATATCGACAAACTGGTGTTCAAGACCAAACTGGCCCGCCAAGTGCTCCCCTAGCGATCTGGCGCCAAATCGCTCAGTCGCATGATGCCCTGCTGCGATATAGGCAATACCCATTTCGCGGGCGGTATGCACGGTAGATTCTGAGATTTCACCGCTAATGTAGACATCAGCACCGGCCGCTTGCGCCTTGTGAATCTGACCCTGGGCCGCACCAGTACACCACGCAATTTGTTTAATTGGTCGATTTTCGCCAATCACCAAAGGTTCACGCTGAGTGGCTTGTTGCACCTTTGCCGCAAGCTGATCGAGATCGAGATTACTTTCCGCCATCCAAATCAATGACTTAGCGTCTATTGGCGAGCCTGACAAAACAAGCGCTTTACCCAAACCCGCATTATTGCCCAATGAGGCGTGTGCATCCAAAGGCAAGTGATAGGCCAGCAAGCTGATGCCGTTTTTGATCAATTTCGCGATGCGCTGCCCCTTCATACCGACTAAGGGTTGCGGCTCTCCGCGCCAAAAATAGCCGTGATGCACCAGCAGCAATTGCGCTTTTTGCTCGATCGCCGCATCAATCAGCTCAGCGCTTGCGGTTACGCCAGACACAATCTTGGTGACCTCATCGGAGGCTTCGATCTGCAAACCATTCGGACAATAGTCATCGAAGCTGCGCGCATCCAGCAGCTCGTCGCAATAACGTGTTATCTCCGCAACAGTTGTCATCAGCATTTCCTCGGTAATCATGACAGCGACCATCAGATTCCGTACTCTATGCTCCTTACAGTACAAGCATTGCCAGAGGAACGGCCACTAATGCGACTCTACCGAACTTTCACCTTTGTGTTCACCTCGATTGCGACCGGTCTTGCGGCAGCTTTTTTGGTCTTGGTGTTTAAACCTGACTTTCTCGGCGACCCTCAGTACACCTCACCAGTAATGAACTTGGCGCGCCAAGAAGGTCCCGTGTCCTATGCCGATGCAGTTCAAAAAACAGCGCCGGCTGTGGTGAACATCTTCACCACCACGCTCACCCGTCGCGAGGCACATCCTTTCTTTTCTGATCCTTTGTTCCGTCGCTTTTTTGGCGAAGAACTCTCGCAACCACGCGTTGAGAAACGTAACAACTTAGGCTCAGGTGTGATCGTCAATAAAAACGGTTACATCATTACCAACCATCACGTGATTGAAAACGCCTCGGAGATTCGCGTGGTTCTACGCGACGGTCGCAGCATGGCAGCACGCGTAGTTGGCACCGACCCCGAAACTGATCTCGCTGTACTCCAAGCCTCTGGTGACGACTTCCCCGTCGCGCAATTAGGCCGCTCACAAGACCTTCAGATTGGTGATGTGGTGTTAGCTATTGGCAACGGCTTTGGTCTTGGCCAAACGGTCACCATGGGTATTGTCAGTGCATTGGGTCGTCAGTCATTGGGCTTAACCAACTATGACAACTTCATTCAAACCGATGCAGCAATCAACCCTGGCAACTCAGGCGGCGCCTTGATTAATCCCTATGGTGATGTGATTGGTATTAACACCGCCATCTACACTAAAAGTGGCGGCTCAGAAGGTGTGGGCTTTGCTATCCCAGCGCAATTGGTGAACAAGGTCTTCGAACAAATTCGTGACAAAGGCCGCGTCGTGCGCGGCTGGATCGGTGTAACCACCACGCAAGCTGTAACGCCTGAGCTCGCGCAAGCACTTGGACTAGGTGATGCGAAAGGCTTGCTAGTCGCTCAAATTCTACGCAATGGTCCAGCAGATAAAGCCGGCATTAAACCCGGTGATGTGATTCAGAAGGTCAACGGTGTTGCTGCCACAACGGCACGCGTAATGGTCGACTTGGTTGCCGACATTCAACCCGGTGATGATGTAAAGATAGAACTCACTCGCGATGGTGATTCACAAACGGTGCATGTAGAAGTGGTCGAACGACCTACCAATTTGGATTAAGCCGCGATCTCACGTATTGCTGCCAAGAAGGCATCGTTCTCATCTGGCGTGCCGATTGTTGGGCGCAAGCAATCGATCAACATTGGATGACCACCATCGAGATTCTTGATCAAGATCCCTTTGGCTTTTAACGCTTCGAACCATGGCTTAGCTTTGCCTTCAGGTGTGCGCATCAAAATAAAGTTGGCATCCGATGGATACACCTTAACGCCTAATAGCTGACTCAAGCCTTCGATGACTCGATCGCGTTCTTTTCGCAACAGCTGTGTTTGCTCATCAAAGGTTACCTGATGCTTAAGCGCAAAATCTGCACTCGCCTGGGTCAGTACGTTGATATTGTAAGGCAAGCGCACTTTATCAAATTCATTCAGCCATTCAGCAGGTCCTGCCAACAAACCTAGGCGCAAACCCGCCAAGCCCATTTTAGATACCGTACGCATCACAACCAGATTTGGATACTGACCCAACAATGGCATAAAGCTTTCATCAGTGAATGGCGCATAGGCTTCATCAATCACCACCAAGCCCTCAGCAGCTTCGATGATTTGTTTAATGCCATCAGCATCAAACAAATTAGTGGTTGGGTTGTTTGGATAAGCTAAAAAGATAACCGCCGGATTATGTTCTTTGATCGCCGCCAACATGACTTGGGGGTCTAGCGAGAAATCATTCGCATCTAAATTAACGCCAACATATTGCATGTCACAGAATGTTGCGATCGTGCTATACATCACAAAACTTGGCTCAACCGACATCACCACACGATTATCACCAGACAAGCTCATCGCGATCATTTGGATCAGCTCGTCAGAACCATTGCCAAGCATCACGCGCATGCCTTCTGGCACACCCATATTCTTTGCGATTTGATTGGTTAGTGTTTGCGCATGCGGATCAGGATAACGATTCACATCTGTTTGCTTAATCAGCTCCGCCCATTCATCACGCAGCGCGTCTGGCCACGTGAACGGATTCTCCATCGCGTCCAACTTGATAAAGCCTGAGGCATCTTGAACATGATAAGCCGAGAGCGCACGTATCTCAGAGCGCACCCATTGTTCAGCTAAGGCTTTTGCATCTTTCGCCATGACTCAATCTTTTAAGCGGTATTCCGCAGAACGAGCGTGTGCCTCAAGGCCTTCGCCTCGCGCCAAGATAGATGCCGTGCGACCAAGCGTCTGCGAGCCTTCATCAGACACCATGATCAAGCTAGAGCGCTTTTGAAAATCGTATACGCCAAGTGGTGAGCTAAAACGTGCTGTACGTGAGGTTGGCAACACATGATTTGGTCCCGCGCAGTAATCGCCCAAGGATTCACACGTGTGACGACCCATAAAGATTGCGCCCGCATGTTTGATCTTATCGACGTACTTATCAGCTTCAGCGACTGACAACTCTAAGTGCTCAGGCGAAATAAAGTTACTCACCTTGGCAGCCTCATCCATGTCGCGACAGTGAATCAAAGCGCCACGCGCACGCAATGCAGTCTCGATGATTTCTCGACGCTGCATGGTCGGCAGCAACTTATCGATACTGGCTTCAACTTGTTTCAAATAATCTGCATCTGGGCACAACAAAATCGATTGTGCATCTTCATCGTGCTCAGCTTGTGAGAATAAGTCCATCGCAACCCAATCAGGATCTGTTTGACCATCACAGATCACCAAGATTTCCGATGGACCCGCGATCATGTCGATGCCCACTTGACCAAATACTGTGCGCTTAGCCGTTGCCACATAGATGTTGCCTGGGCCAACAATCTTGTCGACTGGCGGAACAGATTCAGTGCCGTATGCGAGTGCCGCAACCGCTTGCGCACCACCCACAGCAAATACTTTATCCACACCACAAACATGTGCCGCAGCAAGAACCAGTTCATTCACTTCGCCACGTGGCGTTGGCACCACCATGACAAGCTCTTTAACGCCCGCCACTTTCGCGGGCAAGGCATTCATTAATACCGATGAAGGGTAAGCCGCTTTACCACCAGGTACATATAAACCAACGCGATCTAACGGCGTAACCTTCTGGCCCAAGACGGTGCCATCAGCTTCGGTGTACTGCCAGCTATCCATCTTTTGATGTTCGGCATAGGCTTTGACGCGATCTGCTGCATGTTGCAGCGCTTGTTGTTGCTCGCAACTTAGGCCTTCCCACGCTTGTTTCAAACGCTCTACCGGAATCGCTAAATCACTTGGCGCTTTTGCTTCCCAACCATCAAAACGATTGGTGAAGTCCATCAAGGCTAAGTCGCCACGCGAGCGAATGTCGGCAATGACCTGTTTCACAACATCATTGACTGCATCGTCTGAAACAGACTCCCACGCTAACAACTGTTCCAGTTGCGCATCGAAATCATCATCAGTGGTGCTGAGCTTACGAATATCTGCCATGTCACTTACTTCTGCTTGAGGGCTTGGCTAAGAGTATCTACTAAGCCTAAGCACTCGTTATGTTTCATTTTCCAAGACGCCTTGTTCACGACCAAGCGTGAGCTGATGTCACACATATACTCCAGTGGAACTAAGCCGTTCGCTTTAAGCGTGTTACCCGATTCGACCAAGTCGACAATGATGTCAGCTAGACCAACGATCGGAGCGAGCTCCATTGAACCGTATAGCTTGATCATTTCGCACTGCTGACCACGCTTGGCAAAGAAGTCGTGAGCTGACTTCACATACTTGGTTGCCACACGTAAACGTCGCTGAGTGATATCGGCATCGGGATAGCCTGCAACCCACATCTCACATTTTGCGATCTGAAGATCAAGCGGCTCATATAAGCCTTCACCGCCGTGCTCCATCAACACGTCTTTACCAGTCACACCAAAATCAGCCGCACCCCATTGAACATATGTAGGTACGTCCGTCGCACGAATCAAAACTAACTTCACATTCTCATGATTGGTTTCAAGAATTAACTTACGCGTCTTATCCGCATCTTCGAGCGGACGAATACCAGCCGCCTCAAGCAACGGTAGCGTGTCTTTAAAGATTCGGCCTTTCGATAAGGCAATCGTTATTGGCGCTTCAAAATTCATACTCATTAACCTGGCAAACGCTGAATACGCGCCCCCAGTCCTTGTAACTTTTCTTCAATATTTTGATAACCGCGATCGACATGATAGATGCGATCAACGTGGGTCTCACCTTCTGCCGCCAGAGCAGCAATGATTAAACTCGCCGACGCACGCAGATCCGTCGCCATCACTGGCGCAGCGGTTAACCTATCTACGCCACGCACCATCGCGGTATTACCCTCAACCGCAATGCTAGCGCCCATTCGCTGCAGCTCTTGCACGTGCATAAAACGGTTTTCAAAGATCGTCTCACGCACCACGCCAGCACCTTCGGCAATACAATTAAGCGCCATAAACTGCGCCTGCATATCGGTTGGGAACGCAGGATAAGGCGCGGTATGCACATCCACGGCCTTTGCTCGCTTACCGTGCATATCAAGCTCAATCCAGTCATCACCCGAGGTGATTTCTGCACCGGCATCACGCAGTTTTTGTAGCACCGCATCCAATAGGATGGATCAGTATCGCGTGTTTTCACTTTTCCACCGGTAATCGCAGCAGCAACCAAAAAGGTTCCTGTCTCGATACGATCAGGCTGCACCGAATACTCAGCACCCTGAAGCTTATCAACACCTTCGATAACAATCTTTGAAGTGCCAGCACCAGTGATCTTTGCGCCCATTGCAATCAGGCAATTCGCAAGATCCACAACCTCTGGCTCACGCGCCGCATTCTCGAGAATCGTAGTGCCCTCAGCGAGTGTGGCCGCCATCATTAAGTTCTCGGTACCGGTTACGGTGACGATCTCAAAAACAATAGTCGCGCCTTTCAAACGATCCGCTTTGGCATGCACGATGCCGTTTTTCACCTCAATCTCGGCGCCCATCGCACGCAGGCCATCAATGTGCAAATTCACCGGACGCGAGCCAATCGCACAACCACCCGGCAAAGACACATCGGCCTTACCGCAACGTGCCAACAAAGGTCCGAGCACCAAAATAGATGCACGCATGGTCTTAACCAGCTCATACGGCGCCACCGGGTTTGAGATGGTCGAGGCATCCACCTCGATAGTCATCCGCTCACCGATCGTTAGCTCAACACCCATCTGCGACAAAAGCTCCATGCTGGTGGTGATATCTTGCAGATGAGGCACATTCGTCACCGTCATCGGCGTTTCCGCCAACAAGGTAGCCGCCACAATAGGCAATGCCGCATTTTTTGCGCCGGAGATACGTACTTCGCCGTTCAACGGACGCCCGCCAGTGATAACTAACTTATCCACTCAAATCGTCTTCTGTTGTGATGTGTTGGCTTTTCAGCCGAGAAAGTGCGCAATGATAAAGAAAATCAGCGCTTTAAGGGGGATTTCTTGCGTTTTATCGCTAACCCAAGGCTCAGATCAGATGCAGCGCGTTACAAGAAAGATGCGCCAAGTCTTCGAGCTCTTTCGGCACGTGGGCAAAGGAGACCGAAGTGCCCAATCTCAGCGCATCTGCCTTCAGCTCAACAATCATCGCCAAAGCAGCACTGTTACATGACTCGACATCCTGTAATGAGATGTCACATCCAACGCTTTTGGCAGCCAAGTAATTAGCTTGTCATAGAGGGCTGGCACCGTATCGAAATCCACTACGCCACTTAGCGTTGCATTGTGCTCATCAACAGGGGTTAACGCGGCCTTTTTCATTTTGAGTTGTTTTTATCCGCCAAGGTCTGAATCAAAGCATCGATACCTAAAGCCATGCGATCTTTACCCTTCGATTTTGCAGCGCCCATCTGAATTTCACGCGCAAAGCTGCTGCGGTAGGTTGTCACTAAGCTAATGCCATCGATAACCACATCGGTGACCATCCAGCCGTTGTCACGAAGCTTTAAACGATAATCAACCGGAATAGGCGGACCACCTGCAGCAGAAATCTTAGTTGGCACCATGGCGCGATCTGAACCTGCTTCCACATTCATAGGTGGATATTCAATCTCCTGGCCTGAATAGCCCAGCAACGCTGTCGCATAGGTGCCGACCAACAGCTCTTTAAATTCATTCACTAAACGAGCCTGCTGCTCATCGGATGTGTTACGCCAAAAACGCCCCATCGCAGACTGCGCCATCGCTGTGAAATCGAAATAAGGCACGATCAATCGCTCAACAAGCGGATAAATCAGCTTGGGATTTTGCTCAAGATTCGTCTTATTCAGCGTAACCTCTGCAAGTACTTTATTGGCAGTTTCTTTAACAACCTGCTGTGGATCATCGTTGCGCATCTGCTGCAAAAACAGACGTGGTGAATAAACAGGCCGCAAAAGCCAATGCAAACAACTTAAAACGCATTATTTAGCTCCTTCACTCGCCTTGCTAAACAAAAACTGACCAATCACTTCTTCAAGTACCAACGCTGATTGCGTGATCATGATCTCACTACCTTCTTTCAATGGATCTTCAGCACCACCTGGATCAAGGCCAATGTACTGCTCACCCAAAAACCCGCCGTCAGAATCTTTGCAAAGGTATCTTCAGGAATCTTGCCGGTGTAAGTGGTTTGGATATCCAAACCAACTCGTGCGCGGAAAGATTGGATCATAAACAATTGATGTCACACGACCCACCTCAACACCCGCCATGGTGACAGGAGCTTTGGTTTTTAGACCACCAATATTGTCGAAGTTCGCTGTGACATGGAAAGTATCACCGGTATAGGAGGTACCAAGATTACTCACCTGCATCGATAGCCAGAATAACGCCACAATGCCGGCCAACATAAAACCGCCAACCCAAATTTCTACCACTTTTGATTTGTTCATCGTTTTTCCCGAATCACTCAGTCAACTTAACCAAACATTAACGCGGTCAGGACAAAATCGAGTCCCAATACCGCCAATGATGAATGTACTACTGTGCGGGTCGTTGCTCGACTCACACCCTCAGATGTCGGTATGCAGTCGTAACCTTGATAGATCGCTATCCAAGTGCAAACCAGCCCAAACACCACCGATTTAATAAAACCATTGACAAGGTCATCGCTAAAGTCGATGCCGCCTTGCATGCCATTCCAGAAGGCCGCCTGATCTACACCTAACATGCCGCCACCCACAAGCCAGCCGCCGAAAATACCCAAGCAGCTAAACATCGCTGCAAGCAAAGGCACTGAGATCAGACCGGCAAAAAAGCGAGGCGATAACACACGATGCTTTGGGTCAACTGCCATCATCTCAAGACCGGATAGCTGCTCAGTCGCTTTCATCAGACCAATCTCAGCGGTGAGAGCTGAACCTGCACGACCCGCGAATAACAGTGCGGTTAACACGGGACCCAACTCACGCACCAGTGAGGCGGCAACCATAAGACCCAAGGCAGTCTCACCACCAAAGCGCGAGAGAATGTAATAACCCTGAAGACCCAAGACCATGCCAACAAACAAGCCAGCAACCGCGATAATCAAAATCGTCAGGACACCAATCGAATACAACTGATCGATTAACAGGCGAGGACGACGAATGATGTCACTCAAGCCCGCCAACATATTCAAGATCAGCAAATGTGCGCGACCGATACTCGATAAAGCACTCACGCCAACGCCACCGAGTTGAGCTAAAACACGTGTGATCACTGGCAAGTTCCTAGATCAGTTCCCAGATCATCTGCAGGAAAGTGGAAAGGCACTGGGCCATCTGGCAGGCCTTGAATGAACTGCTGCGTCCACTCACCACCTTGCGATCTGAGCTGCTCAGGACTGCCCGACTCAACCACTTTGCCTTCCGAAATCACATAAACCCAGTCAGCAATTTGCATGGTCTCTGCCACATCGTGTGACACCATGATGCTCGAGATACGCGCTGCATCATTCAATTTACGAATCAGCTGAACCAAGACGCCCATAGAAATCGGATCCTGTCCGGTGAACGGCTCGTCATACATAATCATCATAGGATCGAGCGCAATTGCACGGGCAAGCGCCACACGTCTTGCCATACCACCAGACAGTTCAGATGGCATCAGATCCCGCGCACCACGTAAGCCAACCGCTTCTAGCTTTAAAAGCACCAGCTTGCGAATCATCGATTCACTCAGCTTAGTGTGCTCACGTAATGGGAAAGCGACATTGTCGAAAACCGTCAAATCTGTCAGCAAAGCACCACTTTGAAAGAGCATGCCCATGCGCATACGCAGCTGATACAAAGCCTTATTATTCAAGGTGTTGACGTGTTGGCCATCAACATAAATATCACCCGAGTCAGGCTGTAGCTGACCGCCGATCAGCTTCAATAAGGTTGTTTTACCCGTGCCCGACGGCCCCATAATCGCAGTGACTTTGCCACGAGGGATATCCATATTGATCCCATCAAAAATCTTGCGATTACCTCGACTGAAATGAAGGTCACGAATTTGGACTAAAGGCGTCTGATTGTTACTGGTAGCGTCGTTCAAAAGCGGGCACAAAGAATAGATATGAAGAAAAGCATTCTCTTAATAAGGGTGGCGCAGCTCAAGCTACGCCCAGTAATTGCGTTAATGTTTTGATCTCCGCGAGGCTTCGTGGGTCGCTAACTTCTCGGTTCAAGATCAACGCCTCGAGCTCTTTCGGCAGTTTTTGCAAAGAATTCTCGCATTGACCGCAAATCTGATTGTTCATAATCCAAAAAGACCAAATGTGGCTGATCGGATTCGCCCCAGCTGTTATCACTCATGGCAACCCAAGATCGATCGTGGTCAGCTTTTGAAGCCAACTCCGGCAACAAAAATGCGCCAAGGTGCTCGCCGAGTACATCTCAGTATGTTCCGTGCTCACATCAGCAAGCGCATCGACTTTGAGATAAAAGCGGAAATATTCAGGAAGATCGTCACACCACTCCTCAAGATCCTCGGTATCGATCGCATGCAGCTCATCCGCGCTCAGAACTAAGGCATCTGCATCGTTACTGTAATAAGCCAGTTGCCAATCCTCAGGCAGATCCTCGGGGAAATAATCAGGCCATCTCAGCGGCCAGCCGGAAAATCCCAATAACAGTCGATCGCTCAAGCGAGACTCTAAAAGATGCGCTAGAGTCTACGGATGGCAGACATACTCGCGTTTAAAAAACCCAAACAGAGTGAGAAACACAAAGGCAACACCTTGTGTCGCTCTGGTCATCATAAATGGTCTGTGGATACGACGACGCAATTTGATAGCAAGGCCGGCAAGCTTGTCACCAAAGAACGCTGTCTACGATGCGGCAAAACCCGCACCCGCGGCACCTGACCTAGATTCCCTCGCGCTTATCCCGCAGAATGCGCCTCGATATTTTTAACTCGCGAGACATTTCATGCTCTTAGCCAGCGTTGGCATTTTATTCGGTCTGCTCATCTTAATATGGGGCGCTGATCGCTTTGTTGCTGGCGCCGCGGGGCTTTCGCGCAATCTCGGTGTATCGCCACTGGTGATTGGCCTGACCGTTGTTGCCTTTGGCACTTCAGCACCCGAAATGATGGTCTCTTTGATGGCCGCCTTAGATGGCGCGCCCGGGATTGCCATTGGTAACGCAATCGGTTCAAACATCGCCAACATCGGCCTGATACTTGGTGCGACCGCCGTTGTTGCACCTTTAACCTACCACTCACGCGTGTTGAAGAGTGAATATCCCATCCTGTTAATGGTGAGCTTGGGTGTTGCCACACTTTTAATAGACGCTGAGATATCTCCCATCGATGGCGCCCTGATGGCTGCAGGTCTTGGTTTTGTGCTTTGGCGTACTTTTAAGCTCGCAACAGGTGGTGCTCAAGACCCGATCACCGAAGAATATGACGCCGAAATCCCGAAAGATCTTTCTACCGGGCGCGCTATCTTTTGGACTTTGATCGGTTTGGCCTTGCTACTGTCTGGCTCTAAATCGATGGTCTGGGGCGCAACTGAAATCGCCCTGTTCTTCGGCGTCAGTGATCTAGTGATTGGCTTAACCATTGTGGCTATCGGCACAAGCTTGCCTGAGCTGGCCGCAAGCCTTGCTAGCTTGGCAAAGAATGAACACGATCTCGCTGTCGGCAATGTGATCGGATCGAACATATTTAATAGTTTAGCGGTACTCAGTATCCCAGCTTTTTTTGGGCCTACCGCGGTCGAGAGCGCGGTGATAATGCGTGACATTCCGGTCATGCTCGTACTCACACTGGCCATCTTGATGATGGGTCGTCATGCTGATGGCAGCGGCCGTGTTTTACGCTGGCAAGGTGTATTACTCCTCACAACATTTGTCGCCTACCAAATCTGGCTGTATGTTGCAGGTTAAAGGACATTCACGATGAAGATAGAAAGCCACGAAAAATTACTCGCCACAGCGCAATCGGTCATCGATATCGAAGCGACTGCGGTTCAGGCGCTGAAGCAACGACTCGGCGATGACTTCGTTAAAGCGTGCGAAACCATCATCGCTTGCCAAGGTCGCGTGGTGGTTACCGGCATGGGCAAATCCGGCCATATCGGCAGCAAACTGGCCGCCACCTTAGCGAGCACCGGCACCCCCGCTTTTTTTGTTCATCCAGGTGAAGCCAGCCACGGTGATCTCGGCATGATCACCCCCGGTGATGTGGTGATTGCTTTATCTAACTCGGGCGAGACAGCAGAAATCGTTACCATTCTGCCTTTGATTAAACGCATGCAAGCACCATTGATCAGCTTGACCGGCAACCCAAACTCAACCCTCGCAACTGAATCTACCGTTCACCTTGATGTGGGCGTTGAAAAAGAAGCGTGCGTACTTGATCTCGCACCTACAGCAAGTACCACAGCAGCATTAGTCATGGGTGATGCACTTGCTGTTGCTCTACTTGATGCGCGCGGCTTTACCCCGAAGATTTTGCGATGTCTCATCCAGGGGGCAGCCTTGGTAAACGATTGTTGTTACGCGTGCGTGACATCATGCACAGCGGTGACCGTCTCCCCATCTCTTCTATTGAAGATCCTTTAAAAGAAGCCTTAATGGTGATGACCGCAAAAGGTCTTGGCATGACCGCCATCATGGATGGCGATCAACTCAAAGGCATTTTCACAGACGGTGACCTACGCCGCTGCTTTGAACAAGGCAAGGATCTGCAAAGCGCAAACGTGCGCGATGTCATGACAGCAGGGGGCGTTTGCGTTCCGCAAGATACGCTTGCAGCTGAAGCACTGACCTTAATGGAAGAAAAGAAAATCAACGCCTTGTTGGTTACCGACAACAAAAAACTTGTTGGCGCCCTCAACATGCATGACTTATTACGCTCAGGCGTGATGTAAAGGAATCAACTGTGAGTGATATATCTACTAAAGCTGCTGAGATTAAATTAGTTATCTTTGATGTTGATGGCGTATTAACCAACGGCGGCTTGTTCTTCGGCGACAGTGGCGAAGAGTACAAAATGTTCAACTCCAAAGATGGTCATGGCATGAAGATGCTGCAGGACTCTGGCGTGCAGATTGCGATCATCACCGGCCGCAGCTCTAACGTAGTGACTCAACGCATGATTAACCTCGGTGTTAAGCATGTCTTCCAAGGTGTTGCGGATAAAAGCATCGCTTACCAAGAACTAAAAGCACAGTTAGGTATAGACGATAACAACATCGCTTACATGGGTGACGATGTCATTGACTTGCCCGTGATGACCAAAGTTGGCCTGCCGATGGCAGTGGCAGATGCACACCCTGTGGTAATCGAAAACGCGAAATGGACAAGTCAATCTAAAGGTGGACAAGGTGCTGCACGCGAAGCCTGCGAAATGATCATGCAAGCTCAAGGCACTTTAGCGCCGATGATCAAAGGCTACCTAAGCTAAGCATGTCTCGCTCGAGCATTATCAATAGCACACTGATATTGCTGCTCTTAATCAGCTTCTGGTTATTACGCTCATCACAGGACGAAGCGCAAACCTCAACCCAAGAAGAGCACGTCATCGATTACATGTTGCGTGATTTATCAACCACCACGTTTGGTCAAGATGGCAAACCTCATCGCACACTTAACACGCCTGAGCTGAAACATTACCAAGATAACGACACGAGCGAATTGCTCGCGCCGCACATCGTTGCACATCAAGGCGCACAACCGCCGTGGAATATTTATAGCGATACCGGCTGGATATCTGGCGATGGCGAACTCATTCTGTTAAATGGCAAAGTTAAAATGCGTCGCGAAGCTTTCGCCGATAATCCATCGATGAACGTCGACACCAAAAACTTGCGTGTTCGCCCGAATGAAGACTATGCCGAAACCGATGAGCGCGTTAAGGTGCGAAGCAGTAATGGAGACCGTGTTGACGGTGTTGGCGCTCAGGTGTGGTTAGCTGAACCGATGCGACTTCTTCTAAAATCAAACTCAAAAGCTCACTATGCAACGAAAAAACCTTAACTTCCTTTTGCTCTTTTTGATTTTTAGCGCACCTGTTTTCGCACTGACCTCAGATAAAGATCAACCGATTGATCTCACCGCAGACAGCGCCGACATGAACGACGGCAAAGGCACAAGCATTTACATAGGCAATGTCGATATTCGACAAGGCAGCCTGCGCATTCAAGGCGACAAAGTAACCGTCTTTCACCAAGGTCGTGATCCACAACGTTTTGTTGCTATTGGAAAAGTACGCTTTCAACAAACGGCTGATGACGGGAAGCTGATTAAAGGTAAAGCCGATAAAGTTGAATACGACATGAATAGTGAATACATGCAGATGACGGGCAACGCTTGGCTCGATCAAGGTGGCGACATGATGGAAAGTGATCGCATTACCTATGATCGTGTGAAATCTGTGGTCAAAGGCGGCAGCGCTGCTCAAGGTAAGCAGCGTGTGCGCATGCGTTTAATGCCTCAAAACGATAAGAAATAAGTTATGTCTCAACTCTCAGCCGAAGGCCTTGTTAAACGTTATAAAGGTCGAAGTGTGGTTAATGGTGTTTCTGTACACCTTGATACGGGCGAGATTGTTGGCTTGCTCGGCCCTAACGGTGCGGGCAAAACCACTAGCTTCTACATGATTGCTGGCCTTGTGCACCCTGATGGCGGTAGCGTGCGCTTAGACAACAACGACATCACCGACAAGCCGATGCATGCCCGCGCACAACAAGGCTTGAGTTATCTGGCGCAGGAGCCTTCTATTTTTCGCAAACTTACTGTTGCGCAAAATGTCCTCGCGATTCTTGAGATGCGTCACGATCTGGATAAAGATCAACAGCAAGCCAAGTGTGACGAGCTACTTCATGAGTTCAGCATTGGACACTTAGCTGACAATATGGCGATCAGCTTATCCGGTGGTGAACGGAGGCGCTTGGAGATTGCACGCGCGTTAGCCATAGAGCCCAAATTCTTATTATTGGACGAACCCTTCGCCGGCGTGGATCCAATCTCGGTCATCGATATCCAACGAATCATTCAGCACTTGGCTGAGCGTGGCATCGGCATCTTGATCACTGACCACAATGTGCGCGAAACCCTGGGTATCTGCTCGCGTGGCTACATCATGAATGATGGCGCGGTTCTGGCGCATGGCTCACCCGACGAACTCCTGAATAACCCTGAAGTCCGAACCACCTATCTCGGCGAGCACTTCCGCTTATAGGAAAGCACTGCTATCCTGTAATTTCATAGCAAGGATGCCAATTGGCATGAAATTTGAAACTAGGAAGGATTCGCTAGGTGGCACATAACAATAACAACCTGATGAGATCATGAAGCCGTCCCTACAGCTCCGCTTTGGGCAACAGCTCACCATGACCCCTCAACTGCAACAGGCAATCCGTCTGCTGCAGCTCTCCACACTCGACTTACGCCAAGAAATTCAAGCCGCGCTCGACAGCAACATGATGCTCGAGACCGAAGAGGAGGCCGGTAATGAAGTATCACTTGATGACGAGCTTCGCCCTGATATCTCAAGCAACGATGCGAACAACGAAACCGAGGTGAATCTCGAAACTGAGAGCATGCCTGATGAAATGGCAACCGATTCTCAGTGGGAAGATATCTACGACAGCCTGCCAACTCAAACCGCGAGCACCGCAAGTGCCGATGATCATGCTGAGTTCATTGCACAACAAAGCGCTGATCTTTCATTGCATGCCCACTTAAGTTGGCAGCTTGAGATGTGCCGCCTCTCAGAATCGGATCACGAGATTGGTGAAGCGATCATCGATAGCGTAAATGATGATGGCTACCTGACCGCCAGCATCGAAGAAGCTCATCGAATCGGTTCAACCACTTGAGGTTGAAGAAGACGAAGTGATCGCAGTACTGCACCAAATCCAACAGTTTGATCCACCGGGCATCGCAGCAAGAGATACCCGCGAATCGCTACTCATTCAAACCCAGCAGCTCTCTAACGAATTTGATTCACGTGAGCTTGCGCTGCAGTTACTCGAACACCACTTTGATGACCTTGCCGGTCAAAACATCAAAGCCATCATGAAAGGCCTATCGATCGGTGAAGAAGAACTTAACGAAATCCTCCTGCTGATCCGCTCACTGAATCCTCGCCCTGCGAGCGCACTGCCCACCGGTAGCTCGGATTACATCGAACCCGATGTGTATGTGTTTAAACACGAGGGCAAATGGTTCGTCAATCTGAATGACGAGGCCATGCCGAAGCTCAAAATTAATGCGACTTACGCCAGTTTGATTAGACGCGCAGACGATTCCAGTGATAACGTGACCTTAAAGAATCATCTGCAAGAGGCTCGCTGGTTTATCAACAGCCTGTTGAGTCGGAATGAGACCTTATTGAAAGTCGCGAACTGCATCTTAGAGTTCCAACAAGGCTTCTTTGACCACGGCGAAGAGGCGATGCGTCCACTAGTACTTCGCGATGTCGGCCGAAAAGGTCGAAATGCACGAATCCACAATCTCTCGTGTGACCACGCAAAAGTACATGCACACCCCGCGTGGCACCTTTGAATTCAAATACTTCTTCTCGAGCCACGTCAGCACCGCTGAGGGTGGCGAGGCCTCTTCGACTGCCATTCGCGCATTGATCAAAAAATTAATTGCTGCAGAAACGCCAAAGAAGCCGTTATCTGATAACAAGATCGCTGCGATCCTCGACGACCAAGGCATCAAGGTTGCTCGTCGTACCGTAGCGAAATACCGAGAAGCGATGGCCATTCCGCCATCAAACGAACGCAAGCGTCTAGCCTAGATAGACGCAACAACCAAGGAGAAGCACATGCAACTCAACATCACTGGTCATCACATCGACATCACCGATTCAATGCGCGCTTACGTAGAAGAAAAAATTACCAAGCTCGAGCGACACTTCGACCATGTGACGAACGTGCACGTCATCCTCACCGTAGAGAAAAATGAGCAAAAGGCCGAGGCCACCGTCCACGTGTCGGGCAATGACATCTTCGCCGATGCGAGCAACGATGACATGTACGCGGCGATTGATGCCCTGATCGACAAGCTCGACCGCCAGGTCATCAAGCACAAAGAAAAGGTGCAAAGTCATCGCGGTGCAGGACATCGTGAAATGGCGGGAACAGAGGAGTAAACTCCGCAGATCATCATTGTGGCTCTGACTTCAGAGCCACACTTTTTTAGTACAGACCATCATGCTTGACGAACGTTTTATAAACCTCGATGCGATTCGCCTTAATGACGATTCCTCAAGTAAAAAGCGCGTGCTTGAACAAGCCGCAAAGCTCCTTTCTCGTGATGATCCCGAACTTGCCAACGACATCTTTGATCGTTTGTTAGAACGTGAACGACTTAGGTTCAACCGGTCTTGCTGGTGGTGTTGCTCTGCCGCATGCGCGCATGCCGGGTATCGAAAATACGCGTGGCGCCTTTATCCGACTCGATGAGGGTGTCGACTTTGATGCGCTCGATCAACAACCGGTCGATCTGATCTTCGCTTTGATGGTGCCCGAAGATGCACCGGATACGCATCTACAAATTCTGGCCAAGCTCGCCGCGTTATTTGGTGATGCCGTCAAAGCCGATGCATTAAGAAAAGCCTCTCCAGAAGGTGCGCTCGACCTGCTACAACATGTCGATGCATAAAACCTCGATTACCGTTGGTGAGCTATTTCGCGATTTAGAAGAGCGTCTCGATTTAAAACTCATCGCCGGTGACTCAGGTCTTGATCGATCTCTAGCAGCTGAAGATCTCGATCCCAACAGCTTCATCATCGCCGGTCCGCTCAACTTCATTCATCCCAATTACATCCAGGTGATTGGCCGAGCCGAGCGCGACTACCTGCAAGCGCCGGAGCGCGATATGGAACGTGCAATGACGCAACTGTTCCAACGCCCAACACGTGCAGTCATACTCACCGATGACATCAGTCCAAACGACGATCTGCTCCAAGGTGCCACAGAATCGGGAATCGCACTGTTTACCTCATCGATCACCGCGCGAGTCGCGCTCGATCACCAGCAGCACAACGCCTCACTCAACCTCTCTGATCGCACCACCTTGCACGGTGTCTTTCTTGAAGTCTTGGGCATGGGTGTACTGATCACCGGTCAGGCAGCAGTGGGTAAAAGCGAATTAGCGCTAGAGTTAATCACCAACGGCAGTCGCTTGATCGCCGATGACGCGCCAGAGTTCACCCGCATCGCACCTGAGATCGTCAGTGGTCGTTGTCCAGAATTGCTGCGCGATCTGCTCGAAGTTCGCGGTTTGGGGGTGCTGAATATTCGCGCCATGTTTGGTGCTAACGCCATCAAACAAAACAAGTTCTTACGCTTAATCGTGCATCTCAAACGGATGAACGAAAGCGAGATCAAATCGATGCCGCGTTTAGAGATGTCTCAGGACACCCGTGAAGTGCTCGGCGTTGAGATCGCTCAAGTAACGCTGCCGGTTGCCGCAGGTAGAAACCTTGGTGTCTTAGTCGAAGCCGCTGTGCGCAATCATCTGCTTAAACTTGAAGGCAGCGATGCCACTCAGCTACTGATTGAACGCCAAGAAGCTAGCATGCAACAAAGCGACGATTGACCTTCTGATTAATTAGTCGCCTAATAACCGCATTATGCAGAGATACCGGCGATAATGGACACATCGGTTTATAAACTCACTCTTGTGACTGGCCTATCAGGCGCAGGAAAAAGTGTGGCGCTCGCAACACTCGAAGATAACGGTTACAACTGTATCGATAACCTGCCGCTTAACTTGTTGCCTTCACTCGCCTCAGAAATTCAATCGGCTAATTACGAATGGAAACATACCGCTGTCGGTATTGATGCGCGCTCGCATGACGAAAGTTTTGAGAAAGTGCCGCTGTTACTTGACGCGATCAAATCCGACAAGTTGACCGTCGAGATCATCTATCTTGAAGCGGATAACGAGATCCTGTTGAAACGCTTTAGCGAAACACGTCGTCGCCACCCACTGACCGATCACGACACCGATCTTGAAACAGCCATTAATGAAGAACGCGAACTGCTAGCGCCGCTAACTCAAATTGCTGACCTAACCATCAACACCAGCAAAACCACACTGCATCAATTGCGTCGCTTACTTAGCGATCGCGTGACGGATCGGGACTCAGCTGAGATGTCGGTGTTGATCAAGTCCTTCGGCTTTAAGCACGGCATGCCAGCGAACGCTGACTTCATGTTTGATATGCGCTGCTTACCCAATCCACATTGGGATCCCGACCTGCGCCCAATGACTGGACGCGACAAACCTGTTGCTGACTTCTTAGAAAAAGACGAGCGCGTACAAGAGATGTACAAGCAGCTCGAAAGCATGATCGCTAACTGGACACCCTGCTTTGCACTTGAAGGTCGCAGTTATTTAACCTTTGCTATCGGTTGTACTGGCGGTCAGCACCGTTCGGTTTATATGGTCGAAGCGCTTAGGCAAACACTTCCAAGAATTTTTACCTAACGTGCAAATCTTTCATCGAGAGCTTTCATGAGCGTTGGCATTCTTATTGTCACCCACCCTGGCATCGGCTCTGCCTTAGCGCATAGCGCTCAACGCATCATGGGTGATGCGCCGTTAAAAACCTTTTGCTTAGACATCCCAGTTGATAGTGATGTCGAGCGCACCGAGCACGAGATCTCGCAAGCCTTAGCGAACTTAGATGCTGGTGATGGCGTGATCATCCTGAGTGATATCTTTGGTGCTACACCGAATAACTTGGCGCGCAAGTTTGCCGCCCCCGGCCACGTACATATTGTTTCAGGCGTTAACCTACCGATGCTGATCCGTCTGTATAACTACCCCAATACTGATCTTGCAGAATTATGCGAATTGGCTGCCGAAGGTGGTCAACGTGGCATCATGACCTGCGCACAACATTTATAATTTCCTCTATGCAAGAAACCAACATCACCATCATTAACAAGCTCGGCCTGCATGCACGCGCCGCCGCCAAATTCGTCAGCACCGCCGGCAGCTTCGGTGCCAAAGTCTCTTTGGATAAAGCTGGCCAAGAAGTTGATGGTAAAAGCATCATGGGCGTAATGATGCTCGCCGCGAGTAAAGGCACCGAGCTAACCATCCGTACCGATGGCGATGATGAAGTCGAAGCCATGCAAGCACTCACCGATTTGATCAACGATTACTTCGGCGAAGGCGAATAAAGTCTCCACAGTCTTAGGCGCTCACCCAAAGCGCTGTTACACTAGCTCCATCTCCATTCACCTTGGATGAGCACGCTCGTGAACGCTGTCGTTGAAAGCTCAGAAAATCCGCAAGTCGATCGTTTGCGCGAAATTCTCGACTCAGGTGCGATGCGTTCTGCTCAAAAGCTTCTCAATACGCTAAATCCTGCCGAGGTCGCTCACCTACTTGAATCGCTGCCACCTGAGCAACGAGACATCATTTGGCACATGCTACCCGATGAGATGTCAGGTGAAACCTTGCTTGAAGTCTCGGACGGTACTCAGTTCGAACTTACCAAAGACATGAGCCTGGAAGATTGGCTCGCGATCACGACAACCTCGACCTCGACGACTTGGCTGACTTGGTACAAGACATGCCGCGTCAGCTCACCCGTGAGTTGGTGTTATCGATGGACGATCAACGTCGTCATTTGCTCGAAACGGTCCTTTCTTATCCAGAAGATACCGCCGGCGGTTTGATGAACACCGACGTGGTGACCATCCGCCCCGCTGTCACCCTTGATGTCGCGATGCGTTTCACCCGTCGAATTGGCGACAACATGCCAAGGGATACCGACAAACTATTCGTGGTGAATCGTGACGGCAAGTATCTCGGCGTATTGCCTTTGTGGCGATTGGTGAGCGGCAATCCTGAAGATTCGGTTGCTGAGATCATGAGCTTAGATCTAAAGCCAATGTCGGTTGAGCTATCTGCCAAAGATGTTGCTCGTCGATTTGAAACCTACGACTTGATCTCCGCACCGGTTATCGACGAGGACGGATTGCTGGTCGGTCGTATCACGGTCGACGACGTGGTCGACTTGATCCGTGTCGAAGGCGAACACCAATTCATGAGTCAGGCCGGTCTCTCTGAAGAAGAGAACATGTTCGCACCGGTACTCGACTCAACCCGTCGCCGTGCGGTATGGCTTGGCATTAACTTGCTCACCGCGTTCTTGGCTTCATGGGTGATTGGTCAATTCGAAGCGGTGCTTTCGCAAGTGGTCGCACTAGCGGTACTGATGCCGATCGTTGCGAGCATGGGTGGTATCGCCGGTAGCCAAACGCTTACCTTGGCGATTCGCGGTATTGCACTTGGCCACCTCACCAGTAAAAACGCACGTCACCTACTCTATAAAGAGCTCGCGGTTGGCGCACTCAACAGTGCCATCTGGGCGGTAGTCGTTGGCTTTGTCGCCGGCATCTGGTTCGACAGCTGGGCGATTGCTACCTTGATTGGCGTGGCGATCAGTATCAACTTACTCTTCGCTGCTTTCAGTGGCGCCTTGCTGCCATTGATTCTCGAAAAGCTCGGCATCGACCCTGCGCTCGCAGGCTCAGTCCTACTGACCACCGTGACCGATGTGGTGGGCTTCCTGTCCTTCCTCGGACTGGCCACCATCTTCTTGCTCTAGTCAGCAAACTCCAAACGCTCAGCAAACTTATCCAATGCGGCTTGCGCGCAAACAGCATCTTTATCGCCACCCGGCGCACCTGAGACACCAATTGCACCCACGCGCTGACCACCAGCAATAATCGGTAAGCCACCTTCAAGCATCAGCAAACCCGGCACCTCGTTGAGCTCAGGTCGAATATCTTCGCGGTTCTTGCGCAGCTCGCCAGACGGAATGCCCGCCATGATCACCGCATTGGCTTTATCTTCAGCTAACTGAATAGTGAAACGTGCTGCCAGATCATCGCGCAAGGTCGCGCGCTCATTGGCACCGCGATCAACCACCACCGCCGTCACCTGATAGCCCTGCTCACGGCAATGCATCACCGCTTCATTCGCCAGATCACGCGCCAGCTCCATGCCCACATGTCGCACGCCCACGGTATCGCCCGCCATCGCGGTGCTCTGTGACAGCAAAAGTGCGCCCAATAGATACTTTTTCTCGATCATCGTCTTCCCCTAAAAACGTGCTGAATACGCCCAGTTTAGCTAAGTCTGGCGCCTGTTGAAGGGGCTTTTGCGGTATCCTACGAAGCTATTTTTACTACACCGATTTTAGTGTGCACATGGAACAGCAGTACGACCCATCCACCCTCGAACAAACCGCGCAACAGCAGTGGGAAGACCAACAGTCCTTCAAGGCAACCGAAGACGATAGCAAAGAGAAATTCTATTGCTTATCAATGTTTCCCTACCCCAGCGGCAAGCTGCACATGGGTCACGTGCGCAACTACACCATCGGTGATGTGGTCTCACGCTATCAGCGCATGCTCGGCAAAAATGTACTTCAACCGATGGGTTGGGATGCCTTTGGTCTGCCTGCTGAAAATGCTGCCATCAAAAACAAAACCGCACCTGCTGCTTGGACACGTTCAAACATCGAGTACATGAAAGCTCAGCTAAAGCGTTTAGGCTTTGGTTACGACTGGGATCGAGAGCTGGCAACCTGCGATGCAGACTACTACCGTTGGGAGCAATGGCTGTTCACCCGTATGGTGGAAAAAGGTTTGGCCTATCGCAAAACCGCAACGGTTAACTGGGACCCGGTTGACCAAACGGTTCTGGCTAACGAGCAAGTTATCGATGGCAAGGGTTGGCGCTCTGGCGCACCGGTTGAAAAACGCGACATCGAACAATGGTTCTTAAAGATCACCGACTACGCACAAGAGCTACTCGATGATCTGGATAAGCTACCGGGCTGGCCTGAGCAGGTCGTCACGCAACAACGTAACTGGATTGGTCGCTCAGAAGGCGTGCAGATGCACTTCGGTATCGAAGATCGCGATGACACCATCGAAATCTATACCACCCGTCCCGACACCTTAATGGGTGTGACCTATCTCGCGGTTGCCGCTGAACATCCATTGCACTCGAGCAAGCCAAAGATAACGATGAGCTCGCTAGCTTCATTCAAGAGTGCAAGCAAGGTGGCGTATCCGAAGCTGAAATCGAAACGATGGAAAAGAAAGGCCAACCGATTGGTCTCAACGCTATCCATCCTGTCACTGGCGAAGCTATGCCTGTGTATGCCGCCAACTTTGTGTTGATGAGCTACGGCACAGGCGCGGTTATGGCCGTGCCTGCACATGATCAGCGCGATTGGGAATTTGCTGAAAAATACGGTATCGAAAAGAAACAAGTGATCATCACTGCAGATGGTTCTGACTGCAGCATTGATGACCGCGGCCTATGTCGAGAAAGGCGTACTGGCTAACTCAGGTGAGTTCGACGGCATGGCCTCTGCTGCTGCTTTTGATGCAATCGCCTCATGGTTAGAGCGCGAGGGCAAAGGCGCAAAACAAGTTAACTTCCGTCTGCGTGACTGGGGTGTCTCGCGTCAACGTTACTGGGGCTGCCCTATCCCTATGGTGCACAAGCCCGATGGTAGCGTTGAAGCTGCGACCGAGTTCCCAGTGACCTTGCCAGAAGATGTCATCGTAGATGGTTCAGGTTCACCACTGAAAAAGATGCCTGAGTTCATTGAGCTGGCTAACGGTGACAAACGTGAAACCGACACCTTCGATACCTTCTTCGAAAGTAGCTGGTACTACGCACGTTACTGTTGCCCCGATGCAACTAACGCGATGCTCGATGAGCGCGCCAAATACTGGCTACCTGTCGATCAATATATCGGTGGTATCGAACACGCGATTCTTCACCTGCTTTACGCACGCTTCTTTAACAAGCTGATGCGCGATGAAGATCTGATTGATAACGACGAGCCCTTCACTCGCTTACTGACTCAAGGCATGGTGATTGCCGAGACTTGGTATCGCGAGAACAGCGATGGCTCAAAAGATTGGTTTAACCCTGCAGACATCATCGACATCAAACGTGATGACAAAGGTCGTCCGTTATCCGGCATGTATGCTGGTGATAAAAAACCGGTGATCTACGGCGGCATCGAAAAGATGTCGAAGTCGAAGAACAACGGTATCGATCCTCAAGAACTGATCGACAAGTACGGTGCTGACACCGTTCGCTTGTACACCATGTTCACCGCACCACCCGATCAATCACTCGAATGGTCAAACGAAGGTGTTGAAGGTGCGCATCGTTTCTTAAAGCGTTTGTGGAACTTAGCTGCCAAACTCCAAGAGCATCTTGCAGAGGTGCCTGAGACTGGCGCGAACAAAAACGCACGTCGCGATGTGCACGAGAATCTGCAAAAAGCTTTGTTCGACTACGAGCGTCAGCAATACAACACCGTGGTGTCGAGCTGCATGAGCATGGTCAACACACTGAACAAGCTCGGCAAGAATGCCGACGACCTTGCCACCTTGCACGAAGGCCTGAGCATCGTCTTACGATTGCTTACGCCGATTGCACCGCACGTCACTCATCACCTGTGGAACACACTTAACTTTGGTGATGACATCCTGTCTGCTGCATGGCCAGCGGTTGATCCGGAAGCACTGAAAAAAGATGCGATCGAGATCGTGGTGCAGGTAAACGGCAAGGTGCGCAGCAAAATTTCTGTCTCACCTGAGGCAAGTAAAGACGAGATTGAAGCGGCCGCTCAGCAAGATGAGCACGTTATGCGCTTTACCGAGGGCACAACCATCCGTAAAGTAATCGTCGTCCCTGGCAAATTAGTCAACATCGTGGCTAATTAAGGAAAGCATTATGAAAAACATCAACGCCATCTCACGCACCCTTTGGATCAGCTTACTGATTATCGTGCTGACCGGTTGCGGCTTCCACTTACGTGGCGCACTACCGACTCTAACCATGGATAACCCGATCTACATCGCGGGCGTTGATAAAAACAGTGATCTGTATCGTGAGCTTGCACGTCAATTACGTGGCGCAAAGAGCGTGATCACTGAAACTCGCAGCCTTGCGAAAAGCGTACTGACCATTTCTAACTACCGTTCACGCGAGCGTCAGCTGACCTTGAACAGCAGCAACCAAGCGGTCGAATACGAATTAGAAGAAAGCTTTAACTTCTCGGTTCAAACCAGCAATACCACCGTTGAAAGCCGCCCACTCAAAGTTACTCGCGTACTGGGTCGTACCGAATCTGAAACACTCGCACGTGAACGTGAAGAGCGTGAGATGCGCATCAACATGCGTCACGATTTGGTTAATCAGTTGATGTATCAACTCGCACGCATTAACTAATCTGTGCGAGTTCGACTCGAACAACTGCCGGCACAACTCAAGCAGGGCTTAAGTCCGATCTATCTGGTGAGTGGTGATGAGCCACTGCAACGTAACGAAGCCTGTGATGCTATTCGTGCAGCGGCGCGTGATGCCGGCTTTAGCCAACGTGAGATCTTCGAAGTCGGTACCAGCTTTGACTGGAATCAATTACTCGCCGAAGCCAATGCACTGTCATTGTTTGCCGAACAAAAAATCATCGACCTGCGCATACCAAATGGCAAGCTTGGGCGTGACGGTGGCGCAGCACTCACCGAATACTGTAGCAATCCACCGCAAGATACTTTGTTACTGATCACCCTACCTAAGCTCGATCGCGCACAACAAAACAGCAAATGGTTTAAAGCGGTTGAGCAAAACGCCTCGATCATTCAGATCTGGCCGGTCGAACCTAAACAGCTACCCGGTTGGATTGCACATCGTTTAAAGCTAGCTGGCTTTTAACGCCACACCCGATGCCGCACAACTGTTATCCGATCGTGTTGAAGGTAATTTGCTTGCAGCCCATCAAGAGATCGAAAAGCTCAGCCTATTGCGCGAGCCCGGCCCGTTAAGTGCCGAAGACCTACTCCAAGTGATTGCTGATAGCGCTCGCTACGATGTGTTTGAGCTGGTCGATAGCGCACTGCGTGGCGAATTACATCGCTGCCTAAAAATATTAGCCGGCCTTAAAGGCGAAGGTATCGCACCACCGGTTGTGCTGTGGGCATTACATCGTGAAGTGGCGCAACTAGCGTCTTTATCTACCGATGTAGCTAAAGGTTTGAGCATGGATCATGCGCTGACCCGCGCCAAGGTATGGGATAAACGTAAGCCACTGGTCAGCAATGCACTGAAACGACTCAAGCCACCACAATGGTTATCACTAATGGCCGAGTGTTCAAAAATAGACGCCTCAGCGAAAGGTGCCAACGAGCACGATGCATGGCAATTACTCGAGACCAGCTGCTCAACCTTGTGTGGTTATCCAACCAGCATTTAAGCTTCACCAAACTCGAATTTCTTCTATACTCATTTCTGACTACTCATAGAAGTAGGTCAAAAAAATCCAAAGGAGAACTTCGTGAAATCATTGATTAAAGCCTTCATGGCAATCGCATTCACTATTTGGCTTTAGCCAAGCCACATTAGCTGATGGCCACGGTAAACAAAAAGTCGTTTACCACATCAACTACGACAACCCTAAGCAGCAAGGCGGCGCCTTGCGTAACATCCAAAACCACATCAATGCCGTTGGTGCTGACAAGCTCGACTTGCGCGTGGTGTTACACGGTAATGGCTTAGCACTGCTCGTCCTACCAGAGGCACATAGCCGTTTACCAAAGTTCAAGCATGCGAATGCGAATGATCAAATGGCCGCAAAGATCGATGGTCTGCGTAACCAAGGTGTCAGCTTTAAAGTCTGCGCCAATACGCTAAAAGGTAAAAAGGTCAATCTTGAAAGCGATCTGCATGACGTTTCGCAAGCAGACGTTGTACCAAGTGGCGTTGCTGAACTCGCGATTCTGCAAGGCCAAGGCTTTGCTTACATCAAGCCATAAACATTAGGCCCACAAAAAAGCCCGCGTTTTTCAGCGGGCTTTAACGGCAAAGGCGCAGTTTTTAACGCGGTGGCGAAACATACCAAAGGCCGTTTCAAAACGCGCCGCAAATTCATCCATGCTAAAGCTGTGATTCTGCGGACCTTGGCTTTCGATTTTGTAGGCACCCATCAGCGAGGCAATACGTGCTGTGATATCCCAGTCGTAGCCTTTCATTAAGCCGAATAACAAGCCACCACGGTAGGCATCGCCACAACCGGTTGGGTCAACTAAGGCTTCAGGCTTAGCTACCGGAATCTCGAGTCGCTGACCTTGAGTGTAGATGTAAGAGCCTTCGCCACCGCGCGTAACGATGACCGCTTCGACCATCTCAGCGAGTTGCTCCATGGTTTTGCCGGTACGCTCTTCCATCAATTTCGCTTCGTAGTCGTTAAACGCACAGTACGTCGCTTGCTCGGCAAAGCGCGTTAGATCAGCGCCATCAAACATCGGCATGGCTTGACCCGGGTCAAAGATAAACGGAATGCCCGCTGCGGCGAATTGTTCCGCGTGCTCGATCATGCCCTGACGACCATCGGGTGACACGATGCCTAAGCTCACGCCTGCGTGATCGCTTACCTTATTAATATGAGCGTGATTCATCGCGCCTGGGTGGAACGCGGTGATCTGGTTGTCATCTTGGTCGGTCGTGATAAACGCTTGTGCGGTGAATTCTTCTTCGACCATGGTGATGCCATCACGGCTGACACCTTTGGCATCCATCCAATCGGCATACGGTTGGAAGTCGCTACCGACTGTTGCCATGGGCTTACCTTCGCCACCGAGCAGATGCAGGTTGTAGGCAATGTTGCCCGCACAACCGCCATAGTTACGGCGCATTTCTGGGACTAAAAAAGAGACATTCAGGATGTGCACTTGATCAGGCAGGATGTGATTTTTGAATTGGTCTTGGAAGACCATGATGGTGTCGTAAGCCATTGAGCCGGTGATCAGCGCAGTCATAAGTTACCTCTAATATACGAATGCAAAATCGCTGGAAATGATGATGCATATTGCAGTGGGCAATGGTACCTTAGCGCGAGCGAATCTGCCCTAAGAAGGCAGTCAAACGCTGCCGTGACGTTGGTGGCACGGTGACCACACAGGCAACTGTGTAGCGAGTTAATAAAACTTAGGAGTTGGACTTTCATGAAAATCCAAAAATTATTTGTTGCAGCAGCTGCTGCTCTACTTCTATCTGGTGCATCTTTCGCGGCTTCTCAAGCGGATGCGGATGCGGCGATCTCTGCGGCTAAAGCAGCTAACAAAGCGGCTAAAGGCGCTCAATGGCGTGATACCGGCAAGATGATCAAGGCGGCTGAAGCGGCAGCAAAGGAAGGCAAGTTTGATGCTGCTGTGAGCGAAGCGAAAGATGCTGAGTTCCAAGCAAGCATTGCACAACAACAAGCGAAGGGCGCGACTAACGCAGGTAACCCTTCTTACTTGTATAACTAAGCTGCTTTAGTTGAAGAAGCCCGCGAAAGCGGGCTTTTTTATGTATGGGTAATTTATCGATTCAGACCTTTATCAGCTTTGCCGGCGTGGGTGCGATTGCCACCGCTTTGCAGTACATCTTGCTGACCATTCAGGTCGAATTGATTGGCGTTGGCGCGGTCTTGGCGTCTTTTATTGCCTATGCGATCAGCTCGATCGTGAATTACCTGATGAAGTATCACTATGTGTTTTCATCGCAACAAAAGCACCGCAAAACCGCTCCACGCTATCTGATTATTTCGAGCATTGGTTTGGCGCTAAATACGCTGCTGATGTATATCGGTGTGGAAGGCTTTGGCTGGCACTATCTGGCGGCGCAAATCATCGTGACCGGCATTGTGTTGGTGTGGAACTACACCGCTAGCGCGCTGTGGACCTTTCGGGTCGATTAAGCCGCACTATCAAACTTTCTAATGGCTTTGCGTTTTCGCCACTGAGCTAAATGCTCTAGAATGACGCCGTTCAACGCGATTGCGCGTAAGTTATTCATTTTGAGGAAGAACCATGATCCTAGATCGCGTCCAGCCTGGTGATAAGGCCCCTGACGAAATTAACGTCATCATCGAAATCTCTGCAGGTAAAGATCCTGTGAAGTACGAGATTGATAAGCCTACCGGTGCGATGTTTGTCGACCGCTTCTTGGGTACGGCGATGTTCTACCCTTGTAACTACGGTTACGTGCCACAGACCTTGTCACTCGATGGCGACCCGGTTGATGTGATGGTGATCGCTCCTCTGCCCGTTCAAGCCGGTGCGGTAATCAAGTGTCGTCCACTGGGTGTGTTGGATATGGAAGATGACGGCGGCGTGGATATGAAGATCCTTGCGGTACCGGTCACTAAGCTGACACCGCTTTACAAGGACATGAAGGATTACACGATATGCCAGAAGAAACCTTGGCACGTTTGGTTCACTTCTTTGAGCACTATAAAGATCTTGAAGAAGGTAAATGGGTCAAGATGGGTGGCTGGAAAGGCGTTGATGATGCCAAGAAGGAAATCCTAGCGAGTATTGATCGCTACACCGACTAAACATTCAGCCCCTCATTGAGGGGCTTATTACTTAAGGCTTCTGCTGATGTCTGACGAACTCACTCACTTTGATGCCCACGGCCAAGCCCACATGGTGGATGTTGGTGGTAAGGACAGCACGCACCGTGTTGCGGTGGCGAGCGGTTCGATCACGATGGATGCCGCTACCTTAGCGTTGATCGCTCAAGGCGGTCATAAGAAAGGTGATGTGCTGGGGATTGCGCGCGTTGCGGGCATCATGGCGTCGAAGAAGACCAGTGATCTCGTACCTTTATGTCATCCACTTCCCGCTGACTCATGTGTCGATCGAGTTTGAGATCGATGAGGCAAACCATAAAGTTGATGCCTCATGTCGTGCTGAAACGCGTGGTCAAACCGGTGTGGAGATGGAAGCACTGTGTGCGCTGCAAGTCGCTCTTCTGACGATCTACGATATGTGTAAAGCAGTGGATCGCGGCATGGTGATATCCGATGTGCAGCTTGAGCATAAGTCCGGCGGCAAATCCGGCGAGTGGAATCGCGCTCAGTGAACTCGACCTATTTTCAAGCCGGCTTTATTACTAGCGCGGCGAAGTTATCCCAATCACCTGAAGACAACGGTTACGAGATTGCATTTGCCGGTCGTTCGAATGCCGGTAAGTCGAGTGCGATTAATACGCTGTGCCAACAAACGGCACTCGCACGCACCAGTCGTACACCCGGCCGCACACAGTTACTGAATTTCTTTCGCATTGATGATCAACGTCGTTTAGTTGACCTACCCGGTTATGGTTATGCCGCTGTTGCGCAAGACATCAAAGCCGATTGGCAAGGCGCGTTAGCTGATTACTTAGAAAAGCGTGAATGTTTACGCGGCGTGATCTTGATGATGGATTCGCGTCATCCACTAAAAGATTACGACATCCAAATGCTTGAATGGGCGAACCACATCGAGATACCGGTGCATGTGTTACTCACCAAAGTGGATAAGCTCAATCGCAAAGAACAAGCTATCTCGCTTGAGCGTGTTGATGCCGCACTGAAAGAGTTTAGCCTCGACTTTAGCGTTCAGTTGTTTTCATCACTGAAACGCTGGGGCGTTGATGAAGCGCATGAGAAGCTAGACCAATGGTTTGAGCTTTAATGCGCCTCTTCCCAGTTAGCGCCACTTCCTACTTCTACAAGTAGCGGCACATTCAAGTCAGCTGCTGATTCCATCAAGCTTTTAATTTTGGCTGTGGCTGAATCCATTTCATTTGGCGCAACCTCGAACACCAATTCGTCATGCACTTGCATCAGCAGATGCACATCAGGCTTATCGTTTACCAACCACTGATCCACTCTGAGCATCGCACGTTTGATGATGTCGGCGGCTGTGCCTTGCATCGGCGCGTTAATCGCGGCACGTTCAGCACCGGCACGACGTGCACCATTACGTGCATTGATCTCGGGTAGATACAAACGACGACCAAACAAGGTTTCGACATAACCCTGATCTTTAGCTTGCTCGCGCGTGCGATTCATATAGTCCTGCACACCGGGGTAACGATTAAAGTACAGACCGATATAGTCCTGCGCTTCGTTACGCCCAACGCCGAGCTGTTTAGCTAAACCAAACGCCGACATGCCATAGATCAAACCAAAGTTAATTGCTTTAGCCGCGCGACGTTGATCATCGGTAACGCTATCTGGATTATCTGCTGCAAACACTTCGGCTGCGGTAGCGCGGTGAATATCCGCACCTTCAGAGAACGCTGTGAGCAGGCCTTTATCCGCAGACAAGTGCGCCATGATGCGCAGCTCAATCTGTGAGTAGTCGGCGGCGACCATGGTCCATCCACTTTGTGGAATAAACGCTCGACGAATGCGTCGACCTTCTTCACTACGAATCGGAATGTTCTGCAGATTCGGATCGGATGAACTCAAACGACCGGTTGCTGCAACCGCTTGGTGGTAACTGGTATGAATGCGTTGGGTTTGCGCATCGATCATCTCTGGCAACTTATCGGTATAAGTCGACTTAAGCTTGGCAAGGCCACGATGTTCCAAGATAACGCTGGGCAACTCATGCCCCATCTCAGCAAGTTCTTGCAGCACATTCTCTGCTGTCGATGGCGCACCTTTTGGTGTCTTTGCAATAACTGGTAGCTCTAACTCATCAAAAAAGATCTCACCGATTTGTTTTGGTGAGCTCATGTTGAAGTTGCGTCCTGCAATCTCGTAGGCTTGTTGCTCAAGCTGATGTAATCGCTCGGCAAGCTGCGCGCTTTGTTGTTTGAGCTGCGTGCTATCAATCACCACGCCTTGGCGTTCGATGCGCGAGAGCACTGACAGTAGTGGCACTTCAAGATCAGTGACTAAGTTAGCCAAGCTAGGCTCTTGCTTTACCTTTGACCACAAGTGCTGATGTAGGCGCAAGGCAATGTCGGCATCTTCTGCGGCATAGGGGCCGGCTTGTTCAATATCGATTTGATCAAAGCGTAATTGCTTAGCACCCTTACCTGCGATGTCTTCAAAGTGAATCGTCTTAAGCTCAAGATAACGCTCGGCAAGTGAGTCCATATCGTGACGACCTGCGCTGCTGTTATACACATACGACTCGAGCATGGTGTCGTAAGCGATGCCGTTTAATTCGATGTTGTGATTAGCCAGTACGCTTTTATCGTACTTAAGTTTCTGACCGACTTTTTTATGCGCATCTGATTCTAAGATGGGCTTTAGTGCTGCGAGCACATCATCACGGTGTAATTGCTCTGGCGCACCGGGATAACAATGCGTGAGTGGCACATAGGCTGCCTTGCCTGCTTCTATGGCAAAGGATACGCCGACCACTTCGGCCTGCATGTAATCCAAGCTGGTCGTTTCGGTATCAAATGCAAACAGCTGTGCGTTGTTAAGCTGTTCTAGCCATGACTCAAAATCAGCTTGTGTGAGCACAATTTCGTATTGCGCATCGATCTTCTCAGCTTTCTTTTCTTCCGGCTGTTGAGCTGATTTTTCTGAGCTTTTGTGCCATCGAGTGTAGCCAAGTAACGACGCGACTCAATGCGTGTGTAATGTTTACGTAGCTCATCTGTATTTGCTGCGCTTGGTTTGAGCTGATCGATGGTGACTGGCAGTTCAACATCAAGCTTTATTGTAGTGAGCTCACGTGAGAGCTTGAGTTGATCGAGATTACCGCGCAGATTTTCACCGATCTTGCCTTTGATCTCTTCAGCATGTGCGACTAAGTTGTCGATCGTCTCGTATTCACCAAGCCACTTTGCTGCGGTCTTTGGACCACACTTTGGAATGCCTGGAATGTTATCCGCGCTATCACCGACCAGCGCTAAGTAATCGATGATCTGTTCTGGTGTGACATCAAACTTATCGATCACGCCTTGGCGATCCATCACGACATCATTCATCGTGTTAATCAAGGTGATGTGATCATTAACCAACTGCGCCATGTCTTTATCGCCAGTTGATATCAGCGATGGCATGCCTTTATCTGCCGCTTGCTGCGCCAAGGTGCCAATCACGTCATCGGCTTCGACACCGGAGATCATGACCAAGGGCAAGCCCATCGCTTGAATGATTTGATGCAGCGGTTCGATCTGTTGACGCAAATCATCAGGCATCGGTGGACGATGCGCTTTGTACTCGCTGTACATCTCGTCACGGAACGTTTTACCCGGCGCATCAAATACCACTGCGATATGTTCTGGCTGATATTCATCGATCAGCTTATTCAACATATTGAGTACACCAACGATTGCACCGGTCGCTTCGCCGTGCGAATTGGTGAGTGGCGGTAGCGCGTGATAGGCGCGGAACAGGTACGACGAGCCGTCGACGAGGATAAAAGGAGGCTGAGTATTCATGCGCCTAGGATACAGGGAATGAGTGAGTTAAATAACGGGTTACTTGCGCCAGAATGTTGGAGTGAGCAATACCAGCAAAGTGAAGATCTCGAGTCGACCGAGTAACATGGCGAAGCACAGAATCCATTTGCCCGGATCGTGCATCTCGGCGTAGTTCAAACCGACCTCACCCAAACCTGGACCAAGATTATTGATGCTTGCCGCAACTGCACTGAAGGCTGTCATCAGATCAAGTCCAGTCGCTGCGAGTGCTAGATACATTACGGTGAAACTCGCCACATACAGCGCGAAGAAACCCCATACCGCTTCGATGACTCGCGATTGCACCACTTTGCCACCGATACGTATCGGGATCTGTGCACTGGGGTGAATCAAACGGGTGATCTCGCGTAAACCTTGCTTAATCAGCAAGTACAAACGAATCACTTTGATACCGCCACCGGTTGAACCGGCACAGCCACCTACGAAACTGGCAAACAATAAGGTGATCGCGATAAAGCCTGGCCAGTTATAGAACTCTGCGGTAGTAAAGCCAGCGGTTGTACCTATCGATACCGCTTGGAATAAACCATGCACCCACGCGTCATGCCAATTGTCGTAACTTTTTGTGAACCACAAACCCAGTATGGTGACGGTGATAACGATTAGCTGAATCACGATATAGAACTTGAACTCATCATCGTGCCAATAGCCTTTTGGATTTCGCGAACGGAAGGCAACAAAGTGCAGCGAAAAGTTAACCGCTGCTAACAACATAAAGACCACCGCAACTAAATAAATCGCGGTGCTATTAAAGAAGCCCATGCTCGCATCGTGTGTCGAGAAGCCACCGATCGCGACCGTTGAGAAGGCATGACCGATTGCATCAAAGGTATTCATGCCGGCGACCCAATAGGCAAAAGCACAAGCTACGGTTAATGACAGATAGATCATCCACAAGGCTTTGGCGGTTTCGGTAATCCGAGGCGTGAGCTTTGAGTCCTTCATTGGACCTGGTGTTTCTGCGCGATAAAGCTGCATACCACCGATCCCCAGTATCGGCAGTACGGCGACCGCTAAGACGATGATACCCATGCCGCCCAACCACTGAAGCTGTTGGCGATAAAACAAGATTGACTCGGGCAGCTCATCCAGATGCGTGATGACTGTTGCGCCGGTTGTAGTTAAACCAGAGACTGATTCAAAGATGGCATCGGTAATTGAGAGATGAGGATCGGTAGATAGGATGAATGGCAAAGCACCGGTTGCGGTCAACACGGTCCAAAACATCACCACAATAATAAAGCCATCGCGGACCCGTGCTTCTCGACGCACATTCGCTACTGGTAACCAGATCAACATACCTGCGGTAATGATGATACCGAAAGCAATGGCAAAGGCGAGCATCGCGCCATCGTCATAGACCCAAGACACTACAATTGGCGGCAGCATGGTGACGCTAAAGACCGTCAGCAAGATACCTAAGATGCGTTGGATGGCTTTAAACGACATGTTTAGAAGAAGGTGACCGCCACTTGGAACAAGCGCTCAACGTCGACGACTTTGCGTTTATCGATCAAGAACAAGATCACATGGTCTTCCGCTTCAATGACCACATCGTGATGCGCCATCAGCACTTCATTGCCCCGCACAATCGCACCAATGCTCGTACCTGTGGGTAACTTCAATTCATCGATGCGACGACCAACCACTTTGGATGAGTTTTTATCGCCATGCGCGATCGCTTCGATCGCTTCTGCTGCACCGCGACGCAATGAGTGCACCATCACCACATCGCCACGACGCACATGTGTGAGCAATGAGCCGATGGTTGCTTGTTGTGGCGAGATCGCGATATCGATAGCACCTGACTGCACAAGGTCTACATAAGCTGCACGATTGATCAACGACATGACTTTGCGCGCACCCAGTCGTTTGGCCAACATGGCTGACAAGATGTTCGCTTCATCATCATTGGTGATCGCGCAGAACACATCGGTATCTTCGATGTTCTCTTCGAGCAGTAGGTTTTCATCTGCCGCATCACCATGCAACACGATGGTCTCTGGTAGATGTTCTGCAACACGCTTGGAGCGACGACTATCGTGCTCGATCAATTTAACCCGGTAATCATTCTCTAAGGCGGATGCAAGACGACGGCCAATGTTGCCGCCACCGGCAAAGATCAAACGCTTGAAAGGTTTTTCAGCACGGACGCAGTTCTTTCATCACAGCTGAAATATTTTCAGCGGTTGCTAAGAAGAACACTTCATCATCTGCTTCGATAACTGTACGACCGGTTGGCATGATGGCTCGGTCTTTACGATAGATTGCCGCGACGCGTGCTTCTGCACCTTTTAAATGATCATTCAGATCGCGTAACTCGTGACCCACTAATGGGCCGCCGTAATAGGCTTTAACTGCGACCAATCGAACCCGACCATCCGCAAAGTCGAGCACCTGCAATGCACCTGGGTGTTCGATCAAGCGCAAGATGAACTCTGTTACCAGTTGCTCAGGGCTAATCAATACATCGATCGGAATCGCACCGGGGGCAAATAACTCTGGATGCTTGAGATACTCAGGCGCGCGTACGCGAGCAATCTTGCGGGGTGTTTTAAATAAAGTTGCGGCACATTGGCACGCGACCATGTTGGTTTCATCACTGTTGGTGACCGCAATCAACATGTCGGCATCTTCAGCGCCTGCTTGGCGTAAGACATCAGGATGTGAGGCTTGACCTTGTACCGTGCGGATATCGATTCGGTCCTGCATGTCACGCAAAAGACCGGCGTTATGGTCAACGACAGTGATGTCGTTTGCTTCACTTGCCAAGTTCTGTGCGACCGTTGTGCCGACTTGGCCTGCGCCTAAGATAATTATCTTCATAGCGTGATCAGACGTTGAATGATTGTCATGTGATTATTCTACGCCTGAACGATCTCAGATGGCACCGTTTAACTCGATATATCGGCAAACTTTGCATTCAGTAGCTTGGCAAGATCCGTCGGCGCTAATGAGATATCCAAACCGCGCTTTCCTCCGCTGACATACATCTCGCTGAGAGCTTGAGCTGATTCAGCGATAACCGTTGGCAAGCGACTCTTTTGCCCAAGCGGACTGATACCGCCAACGATATAGCCAGTAGCTCGCTGTGCTTGTTGCGGATCTGCCATAGCGACTTTTTTAACGCCGAGCGCTTTGCTGATCGCTTTAAGATTGAGTTGCTTATCCACCGGCACGATGCCAACCGCGAGCTTTTTGTCATCGCCTTCTAGCGCGACCAATAAGGTCTTAAATACCTGCGCATAAGGCACGCCGATTTTCTCAGCGGCCTCTAGGCCATAGGCCTCGCTATTGGGGTCGTGATCATAGGGATGGACGGCATGCTTTATGCCCTGCTTCTCGAGCAGCTTGATCGCCGGAGTCATTAACGCGACTTGATCTCGATGCCGCGATCACGCAATTTTTTGTACAGGTTAGCTCGGTCAATACCTACGGCTTGTGCCATGCGGCTGACGTTACCTTCTGCCAATGAGAAATGATGCTCTAAATACAGCTTCTCGAATTCTTCGCGCGCTTCTTTCATGGGCTGATCCATGCTGATACCTACTGGCATCGCATCGGTGCTTTCGGCACGCACTTGGCCCAAGGCGGTTTGTACTTCCTTAAGGCTCACTTCTTCTTCCGAGCCTAAGATCAACACACGCTGCACCATATTTCGTAGCTCACGGATATTGCCCGGCCAGTCGTAATCGCGCAGGAAGTTTTGTGCAGCAAATGAAAATTCACGGAACGGTAGACGATCAACGATGGTGAAGCGATCAACTGCCTCTTGTAACAACATCGGTACGTCTTCTTTGCGCTCGGCCAATGACGGAATTTTGATTGGTACAACATTGAGCTGATAGAACAAGTCTTCACGGAATTTGTTCTCAGATACCAGCTTCGACAAATCTTTTGCTGTTGCAGCGACAACGCGCGCGTTGAGCTTTACCGGTGCTGCACCACCAACACGTAAAAACTCACCGGTTTCGAGTGCAGCCTCTAACTGCGCTTGTGCAGAGATTTCTAGCTCTGCGATCTCATCTAAAAATAAGGTGCCGCCAGCGGCCTTGCTCAAGCTTGCCGTATTCCACTTTGCCATCTTGCTCGCGACCAAACAGCTCAAACGCTGAACCGCCTTTAGTCACACCTGAAGCATTCAACACGATGAATGGCTGACTCGCACGACTACTGTGATGATGAAGATAACGCGCAAAGGTCTCGCGACCCGCTCCTGGCTGACCTGTCATCAACACCCAACTGTCATGCTGCGCAATTCGACGAACTTGCTCACGCAATCGGGTGATAATCGCGCTGGTGCCAACTGGCTCAACAAAATCACCCACCTTAATACGTAGACCTTCGTTTTCCATCGACATGCGATGGGCATCAAGTGCGCGTTTTGCGGTGGTGGTCAGACGATTAAGTGAGATCGGCTTTTCTAAAAAGTCATAGGCGCCCAGACGTGTTGCTTCAACAGCGGTCTCGACGGTGCCGTGTCCTGACATCATGATCACAGGACATGGCAGGCCTTTATCTTCACTGAGTTCTTTTAATAAGGTGATGCCATCAAGTTCAGGCATCCAGATATCTAAAAAGATGAGATCCGGTTTGCTATCGCGTAAGGCTTGGCGTGCTTGCTCACCATTCTCGGCAGTTGAGACACGATAACCCTCGTCTTCGAGAATCTCGCCAACGAGTTCACGGATATCGGGTTCATCATCTACAACAAGGACATTAGGCGCGCTCATGAATTACTGACCTCTAACACTTCTTGGGTTCGCTCACGCACCGGCAAGCTTATCTGAATACTAGCACCACCTTCTTGGCGATTTGATGCGCGGCAGGTGCCGCCATGCTCACCCACAATACGTTTAACGATTGCCAAACCCAAACCGGTGCCTTTCGGTTTGTTCGTCACATAAGGCTCAAACACCTGTCCCAAGGAATCAGTATCAAAACCGGTGCCGTCATCTTCGATACGTAATCTAAAGCGCATTGCACCACTGGATTTCGATTGGCCAATCTCTGTGATGACTCGAACTTTGCCGTCTTTATCGCCAAGCGCCTCAAGCCCATTCTTAACTAAGTTATGAATCACCTGACGCAAACGTACTGGGTCACCTTCGATCTTCACGCCTTGTGCGCCTGGCATAAAGACAACTGGCGACTGCGCTGTTTCGTAAAGCGCCAAAACATCGCCGATAAAGTTATCAATCGTGATCAAGCGGCTATCCATCTTTGATGGCTTCGCGTACTCAGAGAAGTCATTCACCATCGACTTCAATGCATCTACCTGGTTAACAATCGTCGTGGTCGAACGATCCAACACACGCGCTTCCTCTTCAGACATCTTTTTAAGGTAGTGATGTCGCAAACGCTCGGACGCTAACTGAATTGGTGTGAGTGGATTTTTAATCTCATGAGCTAAACGTCGCGCAACCTCTGCCCATGCAGCATCTTTCTGCGCATGCACCAGCTCTGTAACATCGTCGAATACCAATACATGGCCTTGGTCTTTAGCTGACGAGGCAGGCAACACAGAGTGACGACATAACAATGTCTGATGGCCATTTTCTCGATACAAGGTGATCTGCGTATTAGCAGGCAATGCTTCGCCTTGTATTGATTGCCACATGCGATCAACAAACGGATCAAGCACTGGCTTTTTCTCACCCAAACTCGTTAATAGCTGTTTTTTAAACTCACTTAAAGGTAATCCTAAAAATCATCTCTGCCGCTAGGTTTGCGGTTGTGATCTTGCCATTCTTATCGAGAGCAATAACGCCTGTAGTTAAAGCACCCATCACTGTTTCTAGATAGTTATGTTGCAGCTGTAATTCGTTTTTACTCATCTCGGCGGCATAACGTGCACGGCCGATTCTTTGAGTCATTTGGTTAAACGAATCAACAAGAAAGCTCAACTCATCATCTACTTTAGGCATTGGCACTTGGGTGTCATACATACCCACAGCGACTTTCTCTGTCGCAATCGAGATATCTCTAACCGGACGAACCAATTGGCGCGAGGTATATAGCGCACCCCAGATCGCACCAAATACTGCCAGCACTGCAGCTAACGCCAACGTTACAGCGAAGATGTCGAAGATCGCATCTCGTGTTGTGCTTGTGCTGCGATATTCTTCTAGCGAACCCTGCACCTGTTTGATCAATGCCTGCAAACGATCAGGCATGGGATATAAGGCTTGTAAGATCAGTTCGCCACGTTGGCGTGGGTCTGCTGCAAGCACCTTGATATAGCTTTGTTGATCGGTCCCCATCTCAAACATCGCTTGGCTTGTGCCTTCTCGAACCGCGACAAAGGCTTCATCCGAAAATAACTGCGAGACGATCTCTGTGTTTTCTCGACTAGTTGCTGCCGGCGCACCCGATAAGCGATAAGCAATCAGCTCAACCGCATCGGATTTAAAACGCGCTTCATCTAATGCGAAGCCCAGTGCCATCTCTGATGCATCATCGAGCTGCGCCAGGATACGCTCGGTATCTTTAACCAACCCTTTTTATGCAGATCAAGTGCGGTTTGACCCAATGCATTAGCACCATTCATCGCATCTTCAATCGAGACCTGGAACCAGCTATCCACACCTTTTGATAAGAACTGCCATGAATAAAAATAAACAATCGCAACCGGCACAAATGACAACAAGATAAACAATCGCGCTAAGCGAACATTCAAACGAACACCTGGCTCACGACGACGATATTCACGCCATAGGCGGAATAGATTGACGCCTACTACACCGGTCAACGTGATCAAACCGATCGCCGTAAAGACCATCAACGGAATAAACCAATCGTCTGCCAAGACGCTGGTTTGCTGAACCGCTTCACTCATTAAATAAAGCGCACCAAAAATCAGTGCCACTAGCATGAGCATCGCAAGGACGTCTATACGACGGCGATCACTCATGGTTTAAAGCCCTGCTTTAAAGTCTCTGCGCTGAGTGACCAATCGGATGAGATATACGCTTTAGGGCGAAGCGGCAGTGGCAAAGCCTCGATATCTAACTTTGCATCTAGCTCGACGTTATAAGCTTCTGACTTGCTGAGCTTTTTCACCTCAATCAGTAGCATCGATTGAATCTCACCAAGCTGGGTTAGCGCTGCAGCTAATGTTGCTCGCTTTATCACGCTACCACTATCAAGCCGTTTTAATTCATACACCTTTTCGAGCAAGCGATAGCGTAAGACGCTACGCATACGGTATTCAGCAATGTCTTTTGTCCATACCCATGCGTCTTGCTCGCGCACTTGGATATGTTTTTCAAAGGTAATCGGCACACCGTTTTGCAACGCTTCGATCACAGCAGGTGACAAGGTGATTTTCATCGAAGCGTTCAGCATCAGACGCTGGTCATCACTCACCGTGAGCTTGACGTTTTCATACGCCATATCGGCATGGCTCACGCCAGACAGGAAGATCACCAGCGCGAAACTAAGCAGTCTTTGCATTGGTCTTTTCCAATAAGGCATAAAAAAATCCATCCATCGTCATTTCACCGGGCAAGGTCTGGCGCCCTACTGCGCGCGGATGCCCCCAAGTTGCATCGATAGGTATGACCTTTGCGCCTGGCTGACGTTCAATAAAGGCTTGAATCTGTTGCTCATTCTCTTTTGGCATCAACGAGCAGGTCACATACAGAAGCTTACCGCCCGACGCCAAACATTCCCACAAGGAATCTAAAATTTTAGCTTGGCAAACAGCCAGATCTTCAATATCCGTCGCTCGTCGCAACATTCGCACATCGGGATGACGTCGCATCACACCCGTTGCCGAACACGGCGCATCCAACAAGATGCGGTCAAAGGGCTGATCTCGCCAGGCTTGTGGTGGGTTTTCAGCATCCAGCACTTGCATACTCAATGTCACACCACAGCGCTCTGCATTTTGCGCCACGCGCTCTAATCGCTGCTCATCGATATCACAAGCAGTGAGCGTTATCTCTGGCTGATGCTGTGCCAAATGCATGCTTTTACCGCCAGGCGCCGCACACGCATCTAAAACGCGTTGGCCTGCTTGTAGATCGAGCAGCTCAGCTGAAAGTTGTGCGCCGGCATCCTGCACAGAGACTGTTCCTTCTTCAAAACCTGGCAACTGCAACACACCCATAGGCTTATCCAGCACCAGCGCAGAAGGCACTGCAGCTAAAGGCTCTGCCTGAATGTCATGTGTGGTTAATTTTTTTAGATACTCGTCACGTGACAGCGTGTGCGTATTCACGCGCAAGGTCATCGGCGCACGCTCTTGAAGAGCCGCTAAGATCGACTCAACCTTATCCGGCCACGCCTTCTGTAACGCTTTCACAAACCACTTAGGTTGCGCATACGCAATCGATAGGTCATTTCTAAGTAATGCATTTAACTCGGATGCATCATCTTGCATCTCGCGCTGCACTTTTCGCAGCAGGCCATTAGCGAGCTTATCTGCCCACGGCTTATCCAGCTCACGCACCAGTTCAACAATTGAAGAGATCGCTGCATGCTCTGCCGTGCGGCTATGCATGAGCTGCCAAACGCCTAACATCAGAGCAACGTGCACATCGCGATCTTTATCTTTAAAGGGTTTTTTTGTAAGCGCGCAGCCACAATCGCATGACACTGTCTAAACCAACGCGCCAAGCCATATGAACTATCCGCGACTGAACGTCGATCAAGCTCGGGTAAGTCTTTTGAGTTTTGTTCTATCGCCGCATCTAAAGAGCGGCCATCCATTACGGCAAGGATGTTATCGATAACAAGACGACGTGAAGAGGCCATGCATCAATCGCCTAGGATCACGCCTTGAATGTCTTGCGCATTGATAAAATCTTGCGCACTCATCGCACGTTTACCCGGCATTTGTAATTGCGTAATGCGCAGCCAGCCATCACCGGTTGCTACATCAATGCCCTCTCGAGAAGCCGACATCACCATGCCCGGCTGAGCAGTCTCACCTTTAATCGCATAAGCAGACCAGATACGCATAAATGCATCTTCATGACGTGTTTGCGCCACCGGCCAAGGATTAAAGGCTCGCACTAACCGCTCAATATCTTGAGCCGATTGTTGCCAATCGATCGTTGCTTCTTTCTTGTCTAGTTTCTTTGCGTAATTCGCTAGCTCATCATTTTGGGCAGCCGGTTGCAGCTTGGATCTTCAAGCATCGGCAACGCTTTTATTAACGCACTTGCACCAAGCTCGGCTAACTTGTCGTGCAAGGTGCCACCGGTTTCATCTTTTTCCAGCGCCACTCGCTTCATTAAGAAAACAGGGCCTGTATCTAAGCCTTTTTCCATCTGCATGATAGCGACGCCTGACTCTTTATCACCAGCAAGCACAGCGCGTTGAATCGGCGCAGCACCACGCCAACGCGGCAGTAATGAGGCATGGATATTGATACACCCTAAGCGAGGTGCTTCGAGCACACTCTCGGGTAACAACAAGCCATAGGCCACTACCACCATCAAATCTGCTTGGTACTTTTTCAGTTGTTCGACATCAGCGGCATCTTTAAAATTAATCGGCTGCTCCACAGGGATGCCCGCATCAACCGCCACTGCTTTAACTGGGCTTGGGGTTAACTTTCGACCACGGCCTGACGGACGATCAGGTTGGGTATAGACCGCAACTACCTCATGTTCTGAGTTCAGTAGCGCCTGAAACGGCAACACAGAAAAGTCCGGTGTGCCGGCAAAAATAATACGTAAGGCGTTGCTCATGGCTGCTTCCCGTAACAGCGAAACGAACGGTTAAGCTCGTTGACGATTTTCTTTTTCTAGTTTTGTGCGGATACGTTGACGCTTAAGCGTTGAGAGATAGTCGACAAACAATTTGCCATCAAGATGATCGATCTCGTGTTGGATACAAACGGCCAATAAGCCTTCGGCTTCGATCTCCACCGACTCGCCATCTCGATTAAGAAATTTGACGGTGATCTTGTCTGCGCGTTGCACCATCTCGAAAACGCCAGGGACCGATAAGCAGCCCTCTTTCATTTCTTCGATACCGTCTTTACTGGCGATCTCTGGGTTGATCAACGCCAACGGCTCATCTTGATCCTCTGAGATATCCACGGTGATAACGCGCATCGGCACATTCACTTGAATAGCCGCTAAGCCGATACCAGGCGCGTCGTACATGGTTTCAAACATGTCATCGACGAGCTGCTTCACCGAATCATCCACCTGCTCAACAGGTTTGGCCACCTCACGAAGGCGGGGGTCAGGAAAATGCAAAATATCAAGTAAAGCCATTGTTTTTAACCAGAATCAGCGTCATTTCGACCCTCTTACGACGCCTGAAGAATCCATTTAGTTCTACCAAGGTCTGCCGAAAAGGCCTCTCATCTGAAAATGATACCTCAAAGCACCGGTCATGGAGACATTTGCAATGAGTAAAAATGGAAGAATTCCCATGAAAAAAACTCTTTTTAGCTCACTTTTGTCGCTATCTGCGGGCATCTTTTTATTTACGGCGGCGGCACAAGCTGATGTGCTAAAAATCAAACCGACCCATCCTGAACGCTACACCGTGGTGAAAGGCGACACCTTATGGGATATCTCAGGTCGCTTTTTAGAACACCCTTGGCAGTGGCCAGAAATTTGGCAGATCAATCCACAAATCGAAGATCCTCATTGGATCTATCCCGGTGATGTTGTGGAGTTGGTTTACATCAATGGCAAACCACAGCTGCGTAAAGCGAGCGGTCGTGTTGTCTTAACGCCACAGATGTGCATCCGTGATGTTGCCGAACCGGTACGCACCATTCCGCTGAATGCGATTAAGCCGATGCTTGAATCAGGCTTTTGGTTGATAGCGAAACCGACTTTGACTCACTTCCACGCATTGTTGACCTGAGCTCAGAGCGTTTGATTCTTGGCGATAAATCATCCATTGCAAAATACGGTGCGCAACGACAATTAGCCGGTAATGAGCAGCGTGTGTTTATCCGTGGCGACGTCACTCCGCGCGGCATTTACGACATCATCCGACCCGCTGAGCAACTAAAAACTGCCGATACTGATGAGGTCTTAGGTCAAACGGTGATCAAAATTGGCGAGCTGATTGTCGCTCGCGCCAACGATACCTCTGCAGATGTATCCGCCGGCTTGGTCACATTAAGCCCGCGTGAAGTGAAGCTAGGTGATTATCTGGTGCCACATCTAAAGATCGATACCGCGATGGATTTCCAACCTAAAAAATCGTCTATCAAAGATGGTGAGGTGATCGGCTTTACCAAGCCAGGCTTACTGATCGCCTCGATGGATACGGTGATCATTGACCGAGGTCAAGCCAATGGGGTGACCCGTGGTGATGTCTTTGCGCTATCGCGTGATGGTCGACGGATTAACGATCCACAAGACCAGACTAAATTGCAGCTACCAGAAGAATCTGTTGGTCTTGCGATGGTGTACAAAACCTTCGATCAGGTGAGTTATGCCCTTGTGATGGAGTCGCATCGTGGAATTCAGATTGGAGATCATCTGCGACAGCCCTAAACTGTTCGCCTATGAATCAATCTTCACCCGCCACTTCAGCCAGCGATAGCCACACCCGTGATTGGCTATCGCTGATTCGCGTCCCCGGTCTAGGGCCCGCGACGCTCAAACCTTTTTTAGATAATTCGAGCAGCATCAGCGAGCTACTTTCTCAGCTACGCCAATCATCAGATACGCATGTCAAAAAGGGGCTGGATGGGATCGATGAAGCACAAGTTGAATCTGACGAAAATTGGCTAAATTCAAGCGAAAATGAGCTCATTCACTACTTTTCGCCACAATATCCGGCATTTTTACGTGAGATGCCCGATGCACCAATAGCCCTCTTTACCCGTGGTGATATCGAGCTTCTAAACTTTCCTCAGCTAGCTATTGTAGGCAGTCGCAGCGCCACACAAGGCGGCTTGGTGAATGCGGGCGCATTTGCCGAATTTTTAGCTAAGAACGGCATTGTGATCACCAGCGGCTTAGCAAAAGGCATTGATGCTGCGGCACATAAAGGCGCCTTGGCAGCTAATGGCGGCACCATCGCCATCATGGGAACCGGGCTTGATCGGATTTACCCTGCCGAGCACAAAACAGCTCGCTCATCAGATAGCCGATAACGGCTTAATTCTGACCGAATATCCGCCGGCACAGGGCCGCATCCCAGCAATTTTCCACGACGCAATCGCCTGATCGCAGGCCTTTCACTCGGCACCCTTGTGGTCGAAGCTGCGGTGAAAAGCGGCTCACTGATCACTGCGCGACTGGCATCTGAGATGGGCCGTGATGTCTTTGCTATCCCTGGTTCTATTCATAATCCAATGGCTCGTGGCTGCCATGCATTGATTCGTCAGGGCGCGAAATTGGTCGAAACAGCAGAAGACATCGTTGAAGAGCTGCTGCCAAAATTCTCACCCGCGGAAAGACCGGCAGAGGGATCAGAAACACTCGAGGTTTCAGCTCAGCTCGATGATGATCATGCGGCAATTTTAGATGCGATGGGATTTGATCCGGTGACCACGGATCAGATCGTTGAAAATAGCCCTTTCAATGCCGCGGAAGTCTCGTCGATTTTGCTCTTGCTCGAACTGCAAGGTAATGTATTATCAAAATCAGGTGGACGGTTCATTCGGCTACGTTAAGGCAGTAAATGTTCAATCGAACAAATCACAATCTGACCTCATCACAGCGTTTCCAACAGACGCACAGCCACTCTTTCCCTCTTCAAAAGGACTCTCAGCATGAACGAAAATCTTATCGACGTTCTGGTTTACATCTATGAAAACTACATGGATAGCGAGCAGTCTGTGCCTGTCGATCAGATCACCTTAGAAGAAGAATTGATCAGCGCCGGCTTCCAAAAGGGTGAGGTGAACAAAGCCTTTGATTGGTTAGACGAGCTGGCCTGGTGCCAAGGTAGCTTGAGCGAATATCGCGAAGCTCAGCCTAATGGTGCGATCCGTGTTTACACCGATCTCGAGCAACAGAAGATGGACATGGACATCCGCAGCTTGCTGATGAATCTGGAACAAATGTGCATTCTGGACCCAATGAGCCGCGAACTGGTTATTGAGCGCTGCATGGCGATCGAGACCGAAGAGCTGACCACAGATGACGTTAAGTGGGTAGTTTTACTCGTTTTATTGAACCAGCCAGGCCAAGAAAATGCCTTCGCTTTGATGGAAGAATTGGTCTACAACGGCGAGCCTCCATACCTTCATTAATGCCTCGCTTAAGGGGGCTAAATTTGCCACTCGGCTTGACACGAGCCCTCAAACAAAGATATCCGTATAAATAGGACGCCGGCTGATGCCGGCGATTTCTTGTCTTAAAAACACTGGGATCGCTATGAATCTGGTCATCGTTGAATCGCCCGCAAAAGCGAAAACGATCAAAAAATATCTCGGCAAAGGTTTCGATGTCTACGCATCGTATGGCCACGTGCGTGATCTTGTACCTAAAGAAGGTGCGGTTGATCCCAACAATCATTTCGCGATGAAGTATCAAGTCATCGAACGAAACGACAAGCATGTTAAAACGATCATCTCTAAGTTAAAGAATGCCGAATCTCTGTATCTCGCGACCGACCCCGACCGCGAAGGTGAAGCTATTTCATGGCATCTTTATGAGCTGCTGAATGACAAGAAGAAGCTAAAGAACAAAACTGTGCATCGCGTTGTGTTCAACGAGATCACCAAGAAAGCTGTGCAAGATGCTGTGGCTAATCCACGTGAGCTCTCGATGGATTTGGTAAATGCACAGCAAGCGCGTCGCGCACTCGATTACCTTGTTGGCTTTAACCTATCGCCACTGCTTTGGAAGAAAGTTCGTCGCGGTTTATCTGCAGGTCGCGTGCAAAGCCCTGCTTTACGTTTGATCTGTGAACGCGAAGATGAGATCGAAGCATTCAAAGCAAAAGAATATTGGACTGTTGAAGCAGATACCGAAAAAGATAGCCAAGGCTTCAACGCCAAACTGACACATTTCGACAATGAAAAGCTCAGCCAGTTTTCGATCACCAACGAAAAACGCGCAAAGACCGTTGAGTCAGCTTTCAATGAAGCCGCTAATGGTGAGCTGACCATTGCCAAGGTTGAAAAGAAACAGCGCAAGCGTAACCCTGCGCCACCTTTCACAACCTCAACACTTCAACAGGAAGCCGCACGTAAGTTAGGCTTTACCGCACAACGCACGATGCGTGTTGCTCAAGGTCTTTATGAAGGTGTGGATATCGGTGAAGGCACTGTTGGTCTGATTACCTATATGCGTACCGACTCGGTGAACTTAGCTGACGAGGCAATTGGCGAGCTACGCGGTTTTATCAGCGACACCTATGGCAAAGAGAATCTGCCAAAAGCCGCGCGCGCATTTAAAACTAAATCAAAGAATGCTCAGGAAGCGCACGAAGCGATTCGTCCAACCTCGGTTTTAAATACGCCTGATAGCATCGCTAAACATCTGGATAAAGATCAGCTCAAGCTTTACACCTTGATCTGGAAGCGTACCGTTGCCTGTCAGATGATTCATGCCACCATCAATACCGTGGCTGCAGACATGACGGCGGGCAATCACACCTTCCGCGCAAACGGCTCAACCATCGCCACTCCTGGCTTCATGCAGATCTACCTTGAAGGTAAGGATGACAGTAAAGGCGATGATGATGAAAAGATGCTGCCTGAGCTGACTGAAGGTGAAAAAGTTAAATTGCTTAAAGTTCGACCTGAGCAACACTTCACTGAACCACCACCGCGCTTCTCAGAAGCAAGCTTGGTTAAGGCGCTCGAAGAATTCGGTATTGGCCGTCCATCGACTTACGCATCAATCATCTCAACACTACAAGATCGCGAATATGTTGAGATTGACAAGAAACGTTTCTATCCAACGGATGTGGGTCGCGTAGTTAACAAATTCTTAACTAACTACTTTACTCAGTACGTTGATTACAACTTCACCGCGCAACTTGAAGATGAGCTCGATGCCGTTTCACGTGGCGAGGAAGAGTGGGTGCCACTCCTAGAAAAATTCTGGAAGCCCTTCATTGACCGCATTGAAGACACACAAGAGAACGTTCAACGTTCAGATGTCACGCAAGAAAAGATCGATGAAAAGTGTCCTAAGTGTAACGAGCAATTATCGATTCGCTTAGGTCGCAATGGTCGCTTCATTGGTTGTACCGCTTATCCTGAATGTGACTACACACGTAACCTGAATGACGATGGTGATTCACCTGAGCCTGAAAAAGTTGGGCGCGATTGTCCTGAGTGTGGCTCTGAGCTGATTTATAAGACCGGTCGTTACGGCAAGTTCATTGGCTGCTCATCATATCCAGACTGTAAGCACATCGAGCCACTGGAAAAACCTAAAGACACTGGCGTCGAATGCCCTAAGTGCAAGAAAGGCATGATGATGGAACGTCGCTCACGTCGCGGCAAAGTTTTCTATTCTTGTTCAACATACCCAACGTGTGACTACGCCACTTGGAACATGCCCTTAGCCGAGCCCTGCCCAACCTGTCATTGGCCAATCGTGACCATTAAGACAACGAAACGCAGTGGTACGCAAAAGATATGTCCTCAGCAGGAATGCAGCTTCGCCGAAGCTTACGAAGCACCTCCTGAAGAATAAGTACTGCGCGTATGTCGTCACGTTTTCGAACACATCTCGCAGCACGCATCATCCATCAAGGAGGCGTCGTCGCTTATCCAACTGAAGCGGTTTACGGTTTTGGTTGTGATCCACTCGATGCGCATGCTGTCGCGCGACTGCTTGAATTAAAACAACGCCCTGAAAGCAAGGGGCTGATTCTTATCGCATCGCATGCCGAACAGCTGCGTCCGTTTGTTGATGATCTTGATCAGTGGTTACCTAAGATTGGTAAAGAATGGCCAGGCGCACATACCTTCTTGTTGCCTGCAGCGAATGATCTACCGCGTTGGGTTAACGGCGGTAACAACAAGATTGCTTGTCGCGTTACAACACATCCCGATTGCCTTCGGCATTATGTGAAGAAACCGGTCACGCTATCGTATCGACTTCCGCTAATCGCAGTGGGCATGCGCCTGCAAAGAGCGCGTTTGAAGTTCAGCAACACTGTCCTGGCTGTGATTACATTTTGAGTGGCGCTTTAGGCCAACTCGATAAACCGACACCTATCACTGACATTACGACTGGAAAGCGTTTACGCTAAGTCACTATGAGTAACACCCCTAATTTAGACGCCGTTAAACATTATCTTCTCGATCTACAAGATCGCATCTGTACAGCGTTGACCGAAGAAGATGGTCAAGCATTTGCTGAAGATGCTTGGGATCGTGAACAAGGCGGTGGTGGTCGCTCACGCGTTTTAGAAAACGGCAATGTGTTTGAGAAAGCCGGCGTTAACTTCTCGCATGTGCATGGTGATGGCTTACCACCCTCAGCGACAGCTGCACGCCCAGAGCTTGCCGGTCGTTCATTCCAAGCCATGGGCGTGTCATTAGTTATTCATCCACATAATCCTTATGTGCCAACCTCACATGCGAATGTGCGTTTCTTCATTGCAGAGAAACCTGGTGAAGAACCTGTTTGGTGGTTTGGCGGTGGCTTTGACCTAACGCCTTACTACGGCAACATCGACGATGTAAAACATTGGCATCAAACAGCAAAAGATGCGTGCACACCTTTTGGTGATGATCGCTACGACAAATACAAACAATGGTGTGATGACTACTTCCACTTAAAACATCGCAATGAGCCACGCGGTGTTGGCGGCTTGTTCTTTGATGATTTAAACGAAGATGATTTTGAACAAAGCTTTGCGATGATGCGCAGCGTGGGTGATCACTACGTGCCAGCTTATCTACCCATTGTGCAACGTCGTAAAGGCACCCCGTATGGTGATCGCGAACGCGATTTCAACTTTATCGTCGTGGTCGTTATGTGGAGTTCAACTTAGTCTTTGATCGCGGCACCATCTTTGGTTTGCAAACCGGTGGTCGCACCGAATCAATCTTGATGTCATTGCCGCCATTGGTGACGTGGAAGTATGACTATGCCCCTGAAGCGGGAACGCCTGAAGCTGAGCTTTACGAGGTGTATCTCAAGCCAAAAGATTGGCTTAACGCTTAAACGAGATTCTCATCGATCCAACGATCGATCCAATGCGCAGGCTTAGCGCCAGCAAAACGTGATACCTCTTCGCCATTCACGAGCAACATCACGGTTGGAAAACCACGCACGGCATAACGACCGGCCAGCTTCATATTCTCGCCTTCGTCGACCTCGATCTTAGCGAGACGAATCTCACCTTCTCGATCCGCAATCACTGACTTCAATGCCGGTGCTACCGCATGGCAGGGACCACACCAGTCCGCCCAAAAGTCCACCAGTAACGGGGTTTGATGGGATGCGGTGATCACGCTTTGCTCAAAATCTTCCAGATTCGCTTCAAAAATAAGGGGCTCAGTCACGGTGTGTCCTCAAAAATGCGGCCGCGATGCTAACACAATGACCGACAGGCTTTGTTTTTAGCCGCTCAAGTCAGTAGCATTGCGCCAGATTTTATTTTTGTAGCACCCTCCTCGACATGTCTGAAACGATTCGTATCGCAACTCGCAAATCTCCGCTCGCCATGTGGCAAGCTGAACACGTGGCTGCCGCGCTAAAAGCTGCGCATCCCGGTTTAGAGGTCGAGATCCTCGGCATGTCGACTCAAGGTGACAAGATTCTTGATACCCCTCTGGCCAAAATTGGCGGCAAAGGGTTGTTCGTTAAAGAGCTCGAAGCTCGCATGCTAGAGGGCGATGCCGATATCGCTGTGCATTCGATGAAGGATGTGCCGGTTGAACTACCAGAGGGTTTGCACCTTGCTGTGATCATGGAACGCGAAGATCCAACCGACGCGTTTGTTAGCAACAAGTTCACTTCACTTGATGAGTTGCCAGAAGGCGCTGTTGTTGGCACTTCGAGTTTACGTCGCCAATGTCAGCTGAGTGATCGTCGACCTGATCTTGAGATCAAATCACTACGCGGCAATGTGAACACTCGCCTACAGAAACTCGATGATGGTGAATACGATGCCATCATCTTGGCATCTGCCGGTTTGATTCGCTTAGGCTTTGCCGATCGCATCCGTCATGCACTCGATACCGAAGACAGTTTGCCAGCAATTGGCCAAGGCGCGGTTGGCATTGAATGTCGATCGGATGATCCACGTGTGAATGCGTTACTTGCGCCTTTGCACCACAAAGATACCGCTGACCGTGTTGCCGCAGAACGCGCAATGAATGCTCGTTTAGAAGGCGGTTGTCAGGTACCGATTGGCGGTCATGCCATTCTCGAGGGCGATGAGATCTTTATGCGTGGCTTGGTTGGCACCGTGGACGGTAGCGAAGTGATTCGTGCTGAGATACGCGGCTCGCGTGAACAAGCAGCCGAGCTAGGTGTTGTTGTCGCTGAAGAGCTACTGGCACATGGCGCTGACACCATCTTGCGTGAGCTTTACGAAAACGCATGAGCAAAAAGCCTTGTGATCTAGCTGGCCTATCAGTGCTGGTCACCCGCGCTGAAGCACAAGCCGACGCCTTTTGTGAATTGATTCAAGAGGCACACGGACGTCCCAGTGCGCTTTCCTGCTCTTGAGATCTTAGGTCCTTCGGATAAGAAAGGCTTGAAGCAACAGCTTTCCGATCTAATCAAAAATTGATCTACTAATTTTTGTTAGCGCGAATGCCGTGCGTTACGCCTTCCCGCATTTTCCAAACAACATCCCGGTTAATCTGGAGATCGCAGCAGTAGGTAAAGCCACTGCTGGCGCATTGGAAGACTGTGGTCTTGATGCAACCCTAGTGCCCGATGAGCAGGTGAACTCTGAAGGTTTATTAGCCTTACCGGCTCTGCAAGCGGTTAAAGGCAAAACGATCCTGATCGTGCGTGGCAACGGGGGGCGTGAGCTTCTCAAAGACACCCTGACTGAACGTGGCGCTAGCGTGAGCTATGCAGAGGCATACCGCCGCCAACTTCCGCAGCGAAATGCCAGCAACCTGGTTCAAAATTGGTCGAGCTGGGTTGATGTGGTCACCGTAACCAGTGTCGAGCTACTTAAAAACCTTTGTAAGCTGATCGGCGATGATGGCGTTGAACGACTCAAGCAAACTCCGCTAGCAGTTATAAGCGAGCGTATTGCTGAATATGCTGATGAGATCGGTTGCGAGACAATTTATGTCAGCGACCAGCCATCGGATGCGGCTTTACTCAAGACCGTTTGCGAGATCAATCGCGAGCTACTCAAAGCGCAATAGAGCAAGACGGAGACCACTGCCTTTGCTAGTCTTATGGGCAAGACAATCCGGTAGAGTTTTGACGCTGATATGACCGAGCCCAAAGATAAAGAAAACGTCGTCATCGATGTCACTCCAGAACCTAATCTGGACCTGAAATGGACTCAGCGTCTGAGCCAAGCACAGCGCAACCCTCGAAGAAAAAATTCCCACTCTTGTTGATCACCACTCTTGTGGCATTAGGGCTTGCCGTTGGCGCTTTAGTTTTTGCCTATCAATCAACGCAAAGCACTGCTGAAGAGCTAAATGCACTCAGTGCGAAATTCCAACAGAGCCAAAATCGTCAAGCGCAACTCACTGCCGCCTTGCAACAGACGCAACAACAAGCACGCTCGCAAGCAAATCAGGTAGATCAAGTTAATCAAACCACTGCGCAGCAACAAAAGATCATCGAAGAAACGCGTGCTCAACTCTCCGAGCAACAAACCAAACTCGCTTCCGATCAAGATGCTCTGCAATCACGTGAACAAGCTCTGCTTGCGCGTCTCGATGAAATGAAAATGCATCTGCGTTCAGACAATGGGCAGTGGATGGTGTCTGAAGCAGAGTATCTACTGCGCCTTGCCAGTCATCGCGTTTCTTTAGAACGTGATTTAGCCACCGCACGTGAAGCGCTGTTACTGGCTGATCAACGTTTGCGTGATACGCGTGATCCAGGTTGGCTTGCGGTTCGTGAACAGATAACGCGTGACATCAACACGATTGATGGCACCTCGCTACCCGATGTTGCGGGTCTATCAGCCAAGATAGGTGCATTAATTGATCAAGTGCCTCAGCTCAAGCTGACCAAGAACACACTTGGCACGACAAGTGAACCTACAGCTGATGTCGCAACAACCGATGTCCAAGCACGCACTTGGGATTCGCTGCTCGATAATTTAATTGCTGGCTTTAAAAGCACGATTCGTGTGCGCCGCAATGATCAGCCGCAACAAGCGATGCTGGCACCAGAACAGCAATACTTCCTTTACGAAAATCTTCGTCTTCAACTTGAAGGGGCTCGCTTGGCGGTTGCCAAAGGTGATCAATCACTATTTCAAGATAATTTGAATACGATTTCTAATTGGCTTCGGTACTTACTTCGACTCAAGTCATCAGTTGGCGCAAGCGATGCTGAATGTAGTGAATGAACTCAAAGCGATCAACATCAAGCCTAGCCTGCCTGATCTGAGTCGCTCTCTGCATGAATTGCAGTTACGCAACAAACTGACCGAAGATCTCTCACGTGCCGGTAACTCAACGCAACCCGTTGCGCCTAGCGTACCCATCGCGCCGCCGATGATGAACGTGATGCCGAGCGTGACTCAATGACACGTCTACTTAAGATCTGGCTAGTCATCCTGCTTGGCGCCGGCATTGGCGTCATCGCAACACGTGATAACGGTTATGTGATGTTGGCCTTCAGTGTGTATACCGTCGAGATGAGCTTGGTCTTATTGCTCATCATTATCGCGATGCTCTTTGCAGTGATGTATTTTAGTATTCGCGCATTGGTTCGTTTCTACCGCCTACCCTCGGATGTCAAAGATTGGTCGCAACGTCGTGGCAACCGTGCCGCACAGAATGCGATGACCCGTGGCTTGCTTGAATTATCTGAAGGCCAATGGCGTAAAGCTGAAAAACGTTTAGTGAAATTTGCTGATCGTTCAGAGACGCCTTTATTGAACTATCTTGCTGCTGCTCGCGCGGCACAACTGCAAGGCGCACATGAGCGTCGTGATAGCTATATTCGTCTGGCACATAAACATATGCCTTCAGCTGATGTCGCTGTCAGTATCACTCAAGCAGAACTGCAAATGGCAGATCATCAGCTTGATCAAGCATTAGATACTCTTCGTCACCTGCGTGATGTCGCACCGAACCATACCTATGTGTTGCGCTTACTGATGGATCTTTACGATCAAGTTGGCGACTGGGAGCGTTTACGAGAGTTAATGCCAGAGCTACGTAAGCGAAAAGTTGCGTCTGCTGAACAACTCAAGTCGCTGGAAAAGAAAGCGTATAAAAAATTATTAGAAGCGAGCTTTTTGGATAACGATCCTGAGCAACTCAGCTATCGCTGGCGCAATGTGCCAAAGGCGCTACGTGAAGATCCTGCACTGATAGCTGACTACGCCAGTTACTTGCAAGAACGTGAGCGCCACCAGGAAGCCGAAGAGCTTTTACGCCAAGCGCTTAAGCGAGGCTGGGATGTCGAACTGGTTGAGTTGTATGGTCAGCTTGAATGTCCTAATGCTGCGAAGCACTTATCGCGCGATTGAGGCTTACCTGAAAAAATATCCTAATGATGCAACGTTGCTTCTAAGTCTGGGTCGACTTTGTTTGCGTTCGCAATTATGGGGCAAAGCCCGTGCTTATCTTGAAGCCAGCGTGGGTAATGACGGCCCTGTTGCCGCTTACCGCGAGTTGGCTCGATTGCTTGAGCATATGGACGAACCAGAAAAAGCCTTAACCATTTATCGTCAAGCGGTCTCGCTTGAACATGATGATCATTTGATCGCCTTACCGGAACATATCGGACACCACCCGCGCACTTCTGACGGGCAGATAGTTTTATGAAATATAAAGATCTTCGCGATTTCATTGCGCAACTCGAAGCGCAAGGTGAACTCAAACGTATTCAACAAGAAGTTGATCCTTATCTTGAAATGACCGAGATCTGTGATCGCGTGTTACGCGCGGAAGGCCCTGCGCTGTTATTCGAAAACGTTAAAGGCTCATCAACGCCTGTGTTGGGCAATCTATTCGGCACGCCGAAGCGTGTTGCAATGGGCATGGGTGAAGACAAAGTCGAAGCACTGCGTGAGATCGGCAAGCTACTTGCAATGCTGAAAGAGCCTAGCCCACCTAAAGGTATGAAAGACGCCTGGAAGCAATTGCCGATGTTTAAAAAGGTGCTCGATATGGCACCGAAGAAAATTAAAAACGCGGCATGTCAGCAACATGTGATCGAAGGTGATGATGTCGATCTTAATAACATCCCAGTGCAAACCTGTTGGCCAGGTGATGCAGGTCCTCTAATTACGTGGGGCTTAGTCATAACACGTGGCCCAGAAAAGCCTCGCCAAAATCTTGGCATTTATCGCATGCAAGTCATTGGTAAGAATCGCGTGATCATGCGTTGGTTAGCGCATCGCGGCGGCGCGCTCGATTTTCGTGATTGGCAACAGAAACATCCAGGTGAGCCCTTCCCTATCTCAGTTGCGTTAGGTGCAGACCCTGCAACCATCTTAGGCGCAGTAACGCCAGTGCCAGATACGCTCTCGGAATATGCGTTTGCCGGCTTGCTACGTGGCAGTCGCACTGAACTCACGCAATGCATCGGTAATGAACTACAAGTACCCGCTTCGGCGGAGTTTGTTTTAGAGGGTCATCTGCACCCTGGTGATAATGCACCTGAAGGTCCGTTTGGAGATCACACCGGTTACTACAACGAAGTCGATGAGTTCCCTGTGTTCACGATTGATCGCATCACGCATCGTGATAAGCCGATCTATCACAGTACTTACACAGGCCGACCACCGGATGAGCCAGCCATTCTCGGTGTTGCACTAAACGAGGTCTTTGTTCCTTTATTGCAAAAACAATTTCCAGAGATCACAGACTTCTATCTTCCGCCAGAAGGTTGCTCTTATCGCATGGCGGTCGTCAGCATAAAGAAACAATACCCAGGTCATGCCAAGCGCGTGATGTTTGGCGTTTGGTCTTTCTTGCGTCAGTTTATGTACACCAAGTTTGTGGTGGTGGTTGATGACGATGTAAATACACGCGATTGGAAAGATGTCATCTGGGCAATGACAACGCGTATGGATCCTGTGCGTGACACCACGCTTGTTGAAAACACGCCAATTGATTATCTCGACTTTGCTTCACCGGTCTCTGGGCTTGGCGGCAAGATGGGGATGGATGCGACAAACAAAATGCCAGGCGAAACGAATCGCGAATGGGGCACCCCTATCGTGATGGATGCCGAGGTTAAAGCACGTGTTGATGCGATGTGGGAATCACTAGGGTTTGATAAAGCTTAAAAGCAGTTAGGCAAGCCTTGCTCTAATGTTGGGTATTTGAACGTAACACCGAGCTCTTCAACCAGCTTGCGATTACTCAATCGACGCGACTCAGATAAATACGACAACAAGCCATCCGATAATTCGGTGCGTGCCTCTTCCATTGAAATAATACGGGGTCGCTCCAAACCCGCAAGATCAGCAACCTGATTAAAGTAGTCGGTCATATTACCCGGCTGCCCATCGCAGGCGTTATACACAGCACCACTCTCACCTTTTTCAGCGGCGGTAAGTAATGCGCTGACTAAATCATCGGCATGAATGCGATTGGTCCAAGGTGCATCCGCTTCTGACACCATCGGCAGTTTTTTGCGTAAGCGCATCAATGGCAACTTGTCAGGTCCGTAGATGCCTGCAACACGCAAAATGATCAACTCGCCACCTGTGTCCTCACGCCATGCTTGCCATTGCTGTTCAGCTGACCAACGACGTTTCGCACGATCGACCTCAGGTTTCGCCGGCCATGTCTCATCAACCCATTCGCCATGACAATCGCCGTACACGCCGGTCGTACTTAAATACACCACACGCTTTGGCTGACCGCTGTGTGCAAATCCTTCAATCAATTGGCTTGTGCGGGTATCGTCTGTGCCCACAGCAGGTGGCGGCATACACACCATCAAAGTTTCATCTTGGGTGCTGTGTTGCGGCAAACTCGCCTGATCCAAATCACACTGGATGCTGTTGATACCCAATTGCTGCAGCGCATGAAGGCTAGCTTCACTGCGCACAACGCCCGTGACTGCTTGATGATTTTGAATGAGTTGTTGGGCCATTCGCTGCCCGATATAGCCGCATCCTACGATTAACATGGTCGCCTTAGGTTTTAATCCAGAGTCTTTTCTTAGAGAATGCGCAAATTCTCGCATCCTGACCTTTGAGTTTCTATGAGTTTTACGATCACACTAAAACCAAGTGGTGAGCAGTTCACCGTTAATCCCGGTGAAGCCATTTTGGATTCGGCGATCCGCCAAGGCGTTGCTATGCCTTACGGTTGTCGCAGTGGTCGCTGTGGTGCCTGTGTGGCAAACATCGTTGAAGGTCAGATCAGCTACCCCAATGGCGAACCCATTGCCCTAGACACCACGAACCCAAATATTTGCCTGCCGTGTGCCTGTAAACCTGAAGGTGACGTCACCTTAGAGGTGAAAACCATCGGTCAACAGGATGAAATCAAGGTGCGCATGCTGCCTTGCCGCGTGCATCAAATTGATCACCTCGCACATGATGTGATTCGCCTGCTGCTTAAACTGCCTGATGGCCAACGTCTGCAATTCAGAGCCGGACAATACGTTGAGTTTATCTTAGCCGATGGTCGTCATCGTGCGTTCTCGATTGCCAATGCGCCACATGATGATGCGTTTATTGAGCTGCACATTCGTCACGTTGATGGTGGCAAGTTCACCGATTGGGCCTTCTCGCAAATGGAAGAAAAAGCCATCTTGCGCATTGAAGCACCGCATGGCTCTTTTGTTTTAGATGAGAAATCACAGCGCCCAATGATCTTCATGGGCGGCGGTACCGGCTTTGCGCCATTGAAAGGTCAGATTGAACACGCCTTCCATATGGGCATCTTGCGTCCCATGACACTGTATTGGGGCGTGCGCTCTAAGCGTGATCTGTATTTGCCTGAGCTACCAAAGACATGGGAAGCCGGCTTCAATCATTTCAAATTCATCCCCGTGTTATCCGAGCCTGATGCTGATTGGGAAGGTCGTACTGGTTATGTGCATGAAGCAGTTTTAGCTGATATCAACAATCTTGCTGATCATGATATCTATATGGCGGGTCCGCCGATTATGGTTAAGTCAGGTCGAGATGCTTTCTTAGCCGCTGGCGTATCGGATGACCATATGCACTATGACTCATTCGACTATGCGGATGACTCAAAACTGAAGAAATAAAAAAGGGCGCTTAGCGCCCTTTTTTAAATTCGAATACCACCCATGCGTTTTCGCATTCGCGCATCAATCACATAAGCGCCAATCGCAATGCCAACAAACAATAGGATCACGACGCTAAGTGCGGCAAACCACATCTGTTGCCATACCGGTAGATCCACATCTTCTTTTGCGACTTTATCAACACTGACAGCTTCGCGAATCACACCGAGCTTTTCTTTAAGCGTTTCAAGCTCAATCTGTTGTTGTCTAGCAACCTTAAGTTCCGCCTCAACCGATTTAAAACTATTCAGTTTATCTTCGGCTTCTTTAAGCGCTTGTTTCAACTTAGCTTCACGCACGCTTGGCAAGCTAGTCACGGCATCTTTTGCAGCTGCCAATGTCTTGCTGTTTTTTAACTGACGTAATTCTGCTTGCACCTCAAGTAACTTAACTTCGGCAGGCTTCTTATCACTGACATATGCTTCATTAATCCAGCCTTCGGTTTTATCACTCAACCGAACTTGCACGCCTTTGCCATCACGCGACAGCACTTCTAACGGCTGCCCGGTAGTAATCACTTTGATTGGATCGCCACTAAGCGATTTTATCGTTATAAAGGCCTGCAGCAAGTTGATCCGTCACATACGCCGCCTGTGCGACGCTTATGCAGCTAATCAAGATGGCAAAAAGAAATTTGGTCATTGCAGGGTTCTCTGCTCTTTGTTCAACCACCAACGATACAGGCCAACTGCGGCTTCTCCAAGCTTACTCACCATATCGCGGTGCGAATCCTCATCCGGTGGATCGAACATATCGCTGTCTTTATAGAGGTTGAAGGCAAAGATAATGGCTAGGAATTGATTCGATTTTGGATCATCCATCGCTTTCTGCTGAGCGCTTTCATCAAGCTCACCCAAACCTTCGGCATAACCTTCACACCACCCGTAAGGAATCGGTAGATAGCTACCGTCTTCACGCGGATACTGCATGATCAAAGGACCGTAGTCACCGGTTTCTAAATCACGCATCAGCTGGTCTTGAAACTTAATTAGTAAAGGATCAATACCATCAATATCTTCAAGATGACCCATAATGCGACGGCGCGCATCGGCTAATGAAATGACTTCAGGATGAGCCGCAACGGCAGTTAAGAAGCCGTGCGCCACATCCAACGGCATGCTGTGTGACTCTTCTATGTGCTCAACTAATGCGCTTTGCAGCTTGTCGAGCTCTTCAGGTTCGAGGTGGTCACTCATGCGGCAATACCCGAATGACGCAACAAGGCATCAACTGATGGCTCGCGACCGCGGAAGGCTTTGAATAACTCATCTGCATCACGTAGGCCGCCCTGCGAAATAATTTCTTTTAAGAAAGACTCACCGGTAGAGCGATTAAATACGCCCTCTTCTTCAAAACGAGAGAAGGCATCAGCAGATAACACCTCAGCCCATTTGTAGCTGTAATAACCTGCAGCATAACCACCGGCAAAGATATGCGTGAAACCTTGCGCAAAGCGATGCCACTCAGGTGGCTGAATCACTGCAACCATCTTGCGCACATCCGCAAGAATCTCTTCAACGCGCCCACCTTTGTTTGCATCGTATTCTTGATGGATACGCATATCGAATAATGAGAACTCTAGTTGGCGAACCATCATCATCGCGGATTGGAAATTCTTTGCTGCCAACATGCTTTGATAAAGATCTTCTGGAATGGGCTCATTGCTATCGACATGGCCAGAGATGAGATCCAATGCTTCGCGCTCCCAACAGTAGTTCTCCATAAATTGTGATGGCAGCTCAACCGCATCCCACGCGACACCATTAATACCAGCAATCGCGGGATAGTCGACCTGAGTCAACATATGATGCAGACCATGACCAAACTCATGGAACAAGGTTTCAACTTCATCATGCGTTAATAACGCAGGCTTACCACCTACCGGTGGTGTGAAGTTACACGTCATATAGGCGACAGGGATTTGACGATGTTTTGGAGTAACTAAGCGGGACTGACAGGTATCCATCCATGCACCACCACGTTTATTTTGACGTGCATACAAATCAAAATAGAACTGACCTAAGGTCTCGCCTTGCTGATTCTTGATCTCGTAAAACTTAACGTCTTTATGCCAAACATCAACGCCGTCTTTCTCAACAAATTCGACACCATATAAACGACTAACGACTGCAAACATGCCAGGAACAACTTTTGTTTCTGGAAAGTAAGGCTTCACTTCTTCTTGGCTTACGCTGTAGCGCTGTTGACGAAGCTTCTCTGAAAAGAACGCAACATCCCATGGCTGTAGATCAGCATGGCCTTGCTCATTTGCAAACGCACGTAACTCGCTCAGCTCTTGCTCTGCTTGTGGCTTAGATTGTTTTGCCAAGTCCTCCAAGAAGCTCATTACTTGCTCGGTGGAATGCGCCATCTTTGTCGCCAATGAGCGTTCAGCATAGTTATCAAAACTCTAATAGCTGCGCTTTTTCATGACGAAGGCCTAAGATCTGATCCATCAGTTGCGTGTTATCAAACGCCGGATCATGTGGACCCTGATCTGATGCGCGCGTGTTATATGCTTTATAGAACTCATGTCGCAGGTCACGATTTTCGCAATATGTCATGACCGGATAGAACGATGGGTAATCTAACGTAAAGATATAGCCTTCAAGTTCGCGTTGCTGTGCCGTTTGCTCCGCTAGCGCTAATGCAGAATCTGGCAAGCCCGCAAGCTCAGCCTTATCACTGATTACCTTTGACCACGCATTGGTGACATCTAAAACATTTTCAGAAAACTTACTGGTGAGTTGAGATAACGCTTGGGTAATTTCTTTATAACGCGCTTTCTTATCGTCACTCAGTGCGATGCCCGATAATTGAAAATCGCGTAATGCGTTATCCAGCACTTTACGTTGGCCTTCATCAAACGACTGATCACTATCCGCCAGCTTTTTATACATCGCATACAAAGCTTCGTTTTGACCCATCTCGGTTGCATAGTCAGACAACTTCGGCAAACAGGCGTTATAGGCCTCACGCAATGCATCAGAATTAACCACTGAGTTCATATGCGAGACCGGCGACCATGCGCGCTCTAGCTCATCATCCCATTGATCCATTGGCTCAATGAAATTCTCCCACGTCGGTTGATCAATTGACTCAAGAAACTCAGCGATACGCTCGCGATTGCGTTTAAGTAGCTCATCAACAGCAGGCTCAACATGCGACGGCTCAATCGTCGAAAATTTTGGCAATCCAGAGAAATCCAATAAGGGGTTATTCATAGGTCTTCTTTTCTTGTGTTTAATCTGTGAATTTTCGCATGCCCACCGATGGAAAGCAGCGTTTGTCATGTTCTTATTCTGACCCTGACTGCTATAGTCAGTTCCACGTTATTGCTGAGGTCATCATGTCAGACATCCGAACCTTTGAAGATCACGAGCCGCAGATCGCTGACTCCGCTTATCTGGATAAGACCTGTACGGTCATCGGCGATGTGAAAATCTTTGCTGACAGTAGCGTGTGGCCCGGCACGGTGATTCGCGGCGATGTGCACGCGATTCGCATCGGTGAGCGCAGTAACATTCAAGATCTCAGCATGCTGCATAACAGCCACGACAGCGAATATCTGCCCGGTGGCAGTCCGCTCATTATTGGCAATGATGTCACGGTTGGTCATCGTGTGATTTTGCATGGCTGCACCATTGGCAATCGTGTCTTGGTTGGCATGGGCGCTATCGTGATGGATCAAGCGGTGATCGAAGATGATGTGATTTTGGGTGCTGGCGCGCTAGTGCCACCCGGCAAGCGTTTGAAAAGCGGCCACCTCTATACCGGCAGTCCTTCTAAGCCTTCACGCGAGCTAACTGAAAAAGAGTTTGAGTATCTGAAATATTCTGCCGCGCATTATGTGTGCTTAAAGAATCGCCATATGGCTTAACGCAACGCCGCGATCACCGACTCGGTATCTGGCGCAACTCCGCGCCAAATTTTAAATGCGGCTGCAGCTTGCTCAACCAACATACCTAATCCATCAAGGGCTTTTGCTGCACCATGTGCCTGCCCCCACTTCACAAATGCTGTGGGCTCGGTGCTGTACATCATGTCGTAAGTCCAGCCGCCACTCGCTAAGCAATCATCCGGAATGGACGGTACTTCTGCTGACAAACCTGCCGCGGTGCCATTGATAATCAAATCAAATTGCTGACCGGCCAAAGCATCAAAACCACACGCTGTAACCTTCTCGTTATTAGCTAGTTTGGCTAGTGCTTCTGCTTTACTCACCGTGCGGTTAGCAATAACGATCTGCGAAGGCTGTTGATCAAGCAACGGGAATAAAACGCCGCGTGATGCGCCCCGGCGCCAAGCAGCAAAATACGCGCGTTAGCAAAATTAAAAAAGTGATTACAGCCCAAGTCACTAACCAAGCCAACACCATCGGTGTTATCACCCACAATACTGTCACCATCAAACCACAGCGTATTGACGGCTCCAGCTTGTTGAGCGCGCGGCTCAAGCCGGTCGACCATTGCGAAAGCATCTTCTTTAAACGGCACTGTGACATTCAGCCCTTTGCCGCCTTCTGCTTTAAATTGCTCAACCGTTGCGTTAAACGCACCGATCTCTCCGAGCAATTTCTCATAGCTCAAATCTTGTTTTGTTTGCTGCGCAAATTGGGTATGAATCTGGGGCGACTTAGAGTGCGCAATAGGATTGCCAACTACGGCATAACGATCAGTCATTCATCCACTCAGCGGCGCGCTTTGCAAAGTAGGTTAATACGCCATCAGCACCGGCACGTTTGATACACACCAAGGATTCCATCACCACGGCTTTTTCATCTAGCCAGCCATTCTGGATCGCTGCCATGTGCATGGCATATTCCCCACTCACTTGATACACCATCGTGGGCACACCAAACTGATCTTTTACGCGACGAACGATATCCAAGTAAGGCATGCCCGGCTTAACCATCACCATGTCAGCGCCCTCATTAAGATCAAGCGCAACTTCACGCAGCGCTTCATCGGTGTTCGCAGGGTCTTGCTGATAAGTGAACTTATTGCCCTTACCTAAATTCGCGGCTGAACCAACGGCATCACGGAAAGGCCCGTAATAAGACGAAGCATACTTTGCTGAGTACGCCAGAATACGTGTATGCACATGCCCTTCTGATTCAAGCGCATCCCGAATCTCTCCGATACGGCCATCCATCATGTCAGAGGGTGCAACCACATCGGCACCTGCAGCAGCATGAGACAACGCTTGCTTAACCAACACTTCAACCGTTTTGTCATTCAGTACATAACCTTCCGCATCAATCAGACCATCTTGGCCATGTGTGGTGAACGGATCGAGCGCCACATCAGTGATCACACCAAGTTCAGGCACAGCCTCTTTGACTGCACGCACCGCGCGCTGAGCTAAACCCTCTTGGTTATATGCCTCGGTGGCATCTTCAGATTTCGCCTCTGCTGGGGTCACGGGGAAAATCGCCATCGCTGGCACACCCAAGCTCGCGATATGTTTCGCTTCTTTTACTAACAGATCGATGCTCATGCGCTCAACGCCCGGCATCGACATCACCGGCTCACGCTGATTCTCACCTTCAAGCACAAACACCGGATAAATCAGGTCATCTGGCGTCACATTTGTCTCACGCATCAAACGGCGCGAAAAATCATCACGGCGCATACGGCGCATGCGTGTATAGGGGTAACCGCCAAAGGCTTGGGTATCTTTGCTCATGGTTTTCTCTGTCGCCATTTCTGGCATTAAGGCTATATGACGGAATTTTATCGGTTATTGCATCGCTCCGCACAGCGCTGAATGCAGCAAAGCCACGCCAGCACTTGTATAATCGAGTCGTTTTACCCCGTTTGAGACATAGCATGAGCGACAAAAAGCTTTGGGCCGGACGTTTTTCTGAGCCTACCGATGCCTTCGTAGAAGCCTTCACCGCCTCCGTTGAGTTCGATAAGCGCCTCGCGCCTTACGATATTCAAGGCTCGATCGCTCACGCCATGATGCTCGCAGCACAAGGTGTACTGACCGAGGATGAGAAGAACGCCATCATCACTGGCCTGACTGCCATCCTGCAAAAAGTCGAGAACGATGAGTTTGAGTGGTCAGTGCAACTCGAAGATGTGCATATGAACATCGAAGCCGCACTCACCGCAGATATTGGTGATGCCGGTAAAAAATTGCATACCGGTCGCTCACGTAACGACCAAGTCGCCACCGATGTGCGTCTGTGGTTACGCCACGAACTCAACCTAATCGATGCTGAGCTCGATCGCTTACTAGCCGGCTTATTAGATATTGCTGAGCGAGAAGCATACACCATCCTGCCTGGCTTTACCCATTTGCAGACAGCACAGCCAATTACCTTTGGTCACCACATGATGGCGTGGTACGAAATGCTAGAGCGTGACATTTCACGTTTTGATGACTGCGCAAAGCGCCTTAACCAGATGCCGCTCGGTGCTGCCGCTTTGGCGGGAACCACTTTCCCGATCAACCGCGAGCACACCGCGCAACTGCTTGGTTTTAGCGAGCCATGTCGTAACTCACTCGATGCTGTGTCAGATCGTGACTTCGCCATTGAGTTCACCGCAGCTGCGAGTATCTTGATGATGCACCTATCGCGCATGAGTGAAGAGTTGATCATTTGGTCATCGGCCCAATTTGGTTTCATTACCCTGTCAGACAGCTTCTGTACGGGTTCATCGATCATGCCGCAGAAAAAGAATCCGGATGTGCCAGAGCTAATTCGTGGCAAGAGCGGACGCATCTTTGGCCACCTAATGGCACTGCTAACCTTAATGAAGTCGCAGCCGTTGGCGTACAACAAAGATAACCAAGAAGACAAAGAGCCACTGTTTGATGCGGTTGATAACGTGAAAGGCTCACTCAAAGTATTTGCCGACATGATCCCTGCGATCACCTGTCGCCCCGAGCGCATGCGCGCTGCTGCGCTAAAAGGCTTCGCAACGGCGACTGACCTGGCAGACTACCTTGTGCGTAAAGGCATTCCTTTCCGTGATGCTCATGAAGTGGTGGGCAAGTCTGTCGCTTACTGTGTAGACAAAGGCTGCGATCTCGCTGAGCTATCACTTGATGAGTTGAAACAATTTAGCGATGCGATTGGTGATGATGTGTTCGATTACTTAACACTCGAAGGCTCTGTTGCCGCGCGTGATCACATTGGTGGTACTGCACCGAACCAAGTTCGCTTTGCGATTGAACAGGCACGTCTACGCGCGGAAGCAAAACATGCCGCTAGTTAACATCAATGTATTCAAAGAGGATCAGCCTTTCTGCTGAAACGAAAGCACTGATTCTAAATGTCACGCAAGCTGTCGCATTGGGAAAGACCCAGCAGCGACCTGGTGTATCATTGATGAACATTCAACAGATAACTGGGGATTCGGTGGTCAAACGATTACCGATAAACGCAAAGAAGTTAAATAATGCGCGACGATACTTTTTGGGATGCCCAGACCTGCCTCGAACACTTTCACATCACCACTTTCCAAGGTGATGGCATCTTTGCTGTGTTCATCGATGAGTTATCGATGATTGATAAAACGCTTACCGACGCATACCTCACGCAGCACCAAGATAATCTACTCAAGGCAGTTCGTATTCTTGAAAACACTGCGCTTAATATGCACGCCATGCAGCTATATCGCACCGCAGAAAGAGGCTGCTTGCCAATCTGAGGATTGGTTTGATATCTCAGCCGCGTTTATCGGCCTGACTTCTGTACTTAAAGAAACACAAAACACCATTGGTGCGTTTGCTGAAACGGCGCAAAGCGCATAATCACAAAAACACTCATGCATAAAAAAGCCCGGCCGAAGCCGGGCTTTTTGCATCTAGCGCAAAATTACTTTTGAGCTGGAGCTTGAGGAGCAATAGGCGCCTGTGGGTAGTAAGGCATTGGCATACGTGGAGCGTATGGCATTGCTGGCTGACCCTGTGGAGCAGCGCCGTAAGGCATTTGGCCGTATGGCATCTGACCGTATGGGTAGCCGTAACCACCGTAGTTGTTGTTGTCGAACATGTTCTTCATTTCTTCAAAATAGAAACGTGGGTCGAACGGCTCGTAAGGGTTACAGTTGTATGGGTTGTACCAACACTCTGGCTCGTTGTACTTGTCGTTACCAAAAAAGCTGTTGTTACCAAATACAGCTGATGCGTTAGATGCAGCCAATGTGGTCAAAGCAGCGATGGTTAAAGCGGCGAACTTTTTCATGCTTTTCTCCAAAAATTCGAAAACCTAGTTAGGCGCTGGCAGGGATGCCTTTGCCTTCCACCATAAAGTGGATCTAATATATTAAAATTAGCTAATATTGTAAAGCTCGAGACCATTCCGCCTCGAACGGTTTGTCTAATAATTTGATTTGCCACAAACTTTCAGCTGAAATTTGACTCTAAGGGTTCAAAGCCGATACAACTGCGCTATTGACTATTTATCTCGTTTTCACGACGTTTTAAGGAATTTTCGATGAAAAAAGCTCGTTTAATTGCACTTTCTGCCCTCATTTCTGGCGCTCTCGTGCTCACCGGCTGTCAAAACCAGCCCACTAAAGAAGAACAAGCAGGCCTTGTTGGCGCTATCGCTGGCGGTCTTCTCGGTAGCCAAGTTGGCGACGGAAACGGTCAAAAAAGCTGCCATCATCGCGGGCACCATTCTAGGTCATCACCTTGGCTCGAGCGTCGGTCGCACCATGGATGAGGTTGATCGCATGAAGGCTAACCAAGCGCTCGAATCTCAACCGGTGAATAAAACATCGACTTGGACCAACCCAGATTCGGGCAATAAGTACGCGGTGACTCCAACCCGTACCTTCTTTGAGAAATCTGCTGAAACTCAAGAGATTCAGCCTTGCCGTGAATACACCACTGAAGCATGGATCGGCGGCCAGAAAGAGATGATCTACGGCACAGCCTGTCGCCAAGACGACGGCTCTTGGAAGATTGTCAGCACCAAATAAGCTGCTCGCTAAAGTCGCTGCTCATGGAACCACCTCTCGAAAAGCCCGAGCCACCTGCTGACAACGAATGTTGTGAAAGCGGTTGTGAACCGTGCATTTGGGATGTCTACCGTGAGCAGCTAGCGCTTTGGCAAGCGCAACAAAAACAAGCCGCTGAGAAAAACTAGCTCAGTCGTTCTGCCAACCAAGCACCGATATCGCTGATCTCTGCCGGATGCACACTATGCTCCATCGGGTAGGTACGCCAGGTGACCTCCGCGCCTCGATTAATCACTTCATCACGCGCTGCTTCACTCAAACTCAATGGCACCACGGTGTCTTGCGTGCCATGACATTGCAGCACCTTGAGTCCTTGTCCGTTTTGATGCGCTGAAATCAAATAGGTCGATAAGGCCAAAACGCCCGCGGGCTTGGTTTGCATCTGCAGCGCCACATCAAACGCAATCACTCCACCCTGCGAGAAGCCAGCGAGCACAATGTTCTCCTCGTGAATACCATGCGCCTTTTGCTCGTCAATCAAACGCAAAATATATGTCGAGGATTCTGCGACACCCGCCTCATCGACCTTGCGCCCAAGGTTCATCTCAAGAATGTCGTACCAAGCGCGCATTTGATAACCATTGTTGATCGTCACAGGCATCACCGAGGCATGCGGGAAGATAAAACGTATCGCATGCTCTGCAGGTAATCCGAGCTCTGGTACGATTGGCACAAAGTCCGAGCCGTCCGCGCCCAGTCCATGCATCCAGATCACGCATTGGCGTGCTGCTTGAGGTGGTTCGATAACGATGGGAGCGTCGTAGTGCAGGCTCATAGTGTTGTCTCGTAAAGATTTAGGCGCATTGTAGCGATCAATGACTGACCTTTCGCGACTGCGTCCTTTATACTGTGACGTATCTAATAAATTTGAGTGATGCCATGAAGCCGCTTTTTTTGACACTGATTATTGTCTCTGCCCTGACCTTGGGTGCCTGTGGTCAAAAAGGTCCGTTGACGCTCCCTGAGCCTGGTCAAACTGCCGAGCAAAAATAATCCATGGACTACTTCAATTACCGTGACGGTCAGCTGTTCGCTGAAGACGTTGCGTTAACCGATATTGCAAAAACACATGGCTCTCCTTGCTATGTGTACTCACGTGCCACCTTAGAAAGACATTGGCGCGCCTTTGACGATGCGCTCAGTGGTCTGTCGCACTTAGTGTGCTTTGCGGTTAAAGCTAATTCCAACTTGGGTGTGCTGAATGTCCTCGCACGTCTTGGTTCAGGTTTCGACATCGTGTCAGTGGGTGAACTTGAGCGTGTGATTGCTGCCGGCGGCGATCCGAAAAAAGTGGTGTTCTCAGGTGTCGGCAAGCAAGCACACGAGATGCGCCGCGCGCTTGAAGTGGATATTCACTGTTTTAACGTTGAGAGCATCCCTGAGCTTGATCGCTTAAACGCGGTTGCTGGCGAGATGGGCAAAACAGCGCGCATTTCTCTGCGCGTTAATCCCGATGTCGATGCCAAAACACATCCGTATATTTCGACCGGCTTAAAGCAAAACAAGTTTGGTATCGAAATCAGCGAAGCGCTTTCGATTTATCAAAAGGCTGCGACATTACCCAACCTCGAGATTGTTGGCGTGGACTGTCACATCGGCTCTCAGCTGACTGAGCTATCTCCTTTCTTAGATGCACTTGATCGCGTGCTGGCATTGGTCGACAAGCTCGCTGAACAAGGCATTCAACTGAAGCACCTCGATTTAGGGGGCGGCTTAGGTGTTCGCTACAACGAAGAAACACCACCCGAGCCTTCGGCTTATGTCACCGCATTGGTAGAAAAGCTCAAAGATAAGCCTTACGAGATCATTCTCGAACCTGGTCGCGCTATTGCAGCCAATGCAGGCGTATTACTCACAACCGTTGAGTTCTTAAAGCCTGGTGAAGCGAAAAACTTTGCGGTGATTGATGCTGCAATGAACGATTTGATTCGTCCGTCGCTTTATCAAGCGTGGCAAAAAATCATCCCGGTTGATGAAAACCAAACAGGCGATGCGGGCCTTTATGATTTGGTCGGTCCGATTTGTGAAACCGGCGACTTCCTCGGTAAGGATCGTCAGCTGACCTTGCAAGAAGGCGCGCTGCTAGCCGTTCGCTCATCCGGTGCTTATGGTTTTACCATGGCGTCCAACTACAACACCCGCCCCCGTGTGGCAGAGGTGATGGTAGATGGTGCCGATGTGCATGTGGTGCGTCAGCGCGAAACCATCGCTGAGCTCTTTGCACACGAAAGCATTCTGCCCGCATAAATCGACGTTCTATGTCAGACTGATCACATGCAACTGTCTTTCTCAAAAATGCATGGCTTAGGTAACGACTTTGTCGTGTTTGATTGCACGCGCGAGCCGCTTGAGCTTAGCTCGGAGCAAAGCCGTGCGATTGCAGATCGTCGCTTTGGTGTTGGCTGCGATCAAATTTTATTGGTTGAGCCTGCACGTGACGCACACACCGACTTCTACTACCGCATCTTTAATGCCGACGGCTCAGAGGTTGAGCAATGTGGCAACGGTGCGCGCTGCTTTGCGCGCTTTGTTCGTCTAAAAGGACTGACCGATAAAACCGTGATTGATGTCGGTACGACAAAAGGCCCGATTCAACTGACCATTCGTGATGATGAGCAGGTTGAAGTGAATATGGGCGCGCCACGCTTAGCGCCGAGCGAACTACCCTTTAATGCTGACGCACAAGCCATCACTTATTCATTAGATGTGAACGGCCAAAGCGTTGAGATCAATGCGGTATCGATGGGCAACCCACATGCGGTACTTGTGGTTGATGATGTGACCATCGCTGAGGTGGAGACCTTAGGCCCAGCACTCGAATCACATGCAGCGTTTCCGCGTCGCGTGAATGTTGGCTTTATGGCAATTCAATCATCAAGCGAAATTAATTTGCGCGTATATGAGCGTGGTAGTGGTGAAACACTGGCATGTGGCACTGGCGCTTGTGCTGCGGTTGTCGGTGGTCGACTTCGCGGCTTACTTGATGAATCTGTCACCGTGCATTTACCCGGTGGTGATCTTTCTATTCGTTGGCAAGGCGATGGTGAACCTGTGTGGATGACCGGCCCTGCTACTCATGTCTTTGATGGAATCTTGTCGTTATGAGTTCTGCTGATAAAAACCTTGCGCAACAATCTTCGATGTCTGAAAGCGAGATCGTTGATTACTTAATTGCAAACCCTGACTTTTTGTTTCGTCACCCTGATGTGATTGGCTCTTTAACCATTCCTCATGAAACAGGTAGTGCAGTTTCCTTAGTCGAACGTCAGGTACAAAGCTTGCGCGAACAAGTGGCGCAATACCGTCAGCAATTAGAGAGCCTGATTCTGGTTGCGCGCGAGAATGATGATCTGAATAAACGCCTGCATGTATTAACGCTAACGCTGATTAATGCGCGTGACTTTGATGACATGGTGAGTGGCGTACAAGATGAGCTACGCAACCTGTTCCACTGTGATGCTGTTCAACTCAAACTCTTTGACGAAGAGGCCCTCGAAAACAGCAATGAGCTAGGCGCTAAATTATTCGCTGACTTTATTAACTTACAGCAACCCAGCTGCGCATCATTAAACGAGGCACAACTCGACTTTTTATTTGATGACGTTGCACACCATGCCGGCTCGGCTGCGTTGATTCCAATTCGCGGTAACGATGAAGTTGGCGTGCTAGCAATTGGTAGTCATGATGCCGATCGCTTTACCGAACACCAAGGTATCGACTTTTTACAACGCTTGGGAGACTTGGTCAGCGCGACCTTGATGCGCTTACCGAAACGTTCATGAGCGATTCTGACGACAATGCGATAACACCCTATTTGGATTATTTGCGTTACGAACGTCGTCTCTCTCCTCGCACCTGTGAAAGCTATCAGCGTGATCTGAAGGATTACCTGAACTGGTGTACACAACACAAAACGGATCCTTGGGAAAAAGTTCCACAAGCACAAGTCCGTCAGTACATGGCACATGCGCACCGCAGCGGCATCAGCGCTAAAAGTTTGCAGCGCCGTTTATCGTCTCTTCGCGGTTTGTTTAATTACCGATTACGAGAAGGCTTGTGCAAAGTGAATCCCGCAGAAGGGATTCGCGCGCCAAAAGTCGAACGTAAGCTACCCGTCACACTTGATGTTGATCAGGTCGGACAGCTAATGGCGATTCCTTGCAAGGAGGCGATCGACTATCGCGATAAAGCCATCTTGGAATTGTTTTATTCCTCGGGTCTTCGATTGAGTGAGCTTGCTGCTTTGAATGTTGTCAGCTTACAAAGCAGCGATGGCATGCTCGATATCGTGGGTAAAGGTAATAAGTCTCGCCGGGTACCGATTGGCCGCTTAGCCCGCGAGGCGCTCGATGCGTGGCTCGGTGTTCGAGGTCAAATCGCCAAAGCCGGTGAAGCAGCCTTATTTGTCAGTCAGCGCGGCACACGCTTGAGCGTGCGGACAATTGAAGATCGGTTACGCCTTCGCGCCATTCAGCAAGGCATGCCCCGTCACGTACACCCGCATATGCTGCGCCACTCATTTGCCAGTCATATGCTCGAATCCTCCTCAGACCTGCGTGCTGTGCAGGAGCTATTAGGTCACGCCGATATCAGCACCACCCAAATCTACACCCACCTGGATTATCAACACCTCGCCCAGGTTTACGACAAAGCCCACCCCCGCGCCCGCAAAAAGCCTGATTAAGCGCACGGGCACCCAATCGGGTGATGCGCTACTATCTCGTCCCCCCAATTTAAAGAGCAGGGCTTCTCATGCAAGAAATGCATGCAACAACGATTTTGTCGGTTCGCCGCAATGGCAAGGTAGTCATTGGTGGCGACGGTCAGGTATCTCTCGGTAACACCGTGATGAAAGGCAACGCGCGAAAAGTGCGTCGCCTATATAAAGGTCAGGTACTTGCTGGCTTTGCTGGCTCCACCTCGGATGCTTTCACCTTGTTTGAGCGCTTTGAAGCCAAACTCGAAAAACACTCAGGTCACCTTACTCGTGCCGCGGTTGAGCTAGCCAAAGATTGGCGTACCGATCGTATGCTGCGTCGCCTCGAAGCCTTGTTGCTCGTGGCTGATAAAGAAGCCTCGTTAATTCTCACCGGTAACGGCGATGTAGTTGAGCCGGAAGATAGCTTGATGGCCATCGGTTCGGGCGGTAGCTATGCACAATCAGCGGCTCGCGCACTGTTGGATAACACCGAGCTATCTGCGCGCGAGATCGTGGAGAAAGGTCTGCACATTGCGGCAGACATCTGTGTCTTTACCAACCACAACCTTGTAATTGAAGAGCTCGACTGCAATGGCTGATATGACTCCTGAAGCAATCGTTCACGAACTTGATAAGCACATCATTGGGCAGCAAGCGGCTAAGCGCGCTGTGGCCATTGCTTTGCGTAACCGTTGGCGTCGTAGCCAAGTGGATGAATCACTGCGCGGTGAGATCACCCCAAAGAACATTTTGATGATCGGCCCTACGGGTATCGGTAAAACCGAGATCGCCCGTCGTTTAGCCCGTTTGACGAATGCCCCTTTTATTAAGGTAGAAGCCACCAAGTTCACAGAGGTTGGCTATGTGGGTCGCGAGATCGACTCGATCATTCGTGATCTGGTGGATAGCTCGGTCAAGATGGTTCGCGAAATCGAGATGGAAAAGCAAAAAGATGCCGCAATGGATGCTGCCGAAGAGCGCATTCTGGATGTCTTATTGCCACCGGCTCGTGGCAGCCAATGGGATGAAGAGCAACCGAGTGTTAGCTCTGGTGGCGGTACGCGCGATAAATTTCGCATCAAGCTGCGCAATGGTGAGCTAGACGAAAAAGAAATTGAAATTGAAGTTCAACAACCAGCGATGGGTGTTGAGATCATGGCACCTCCCGGCATGGAAGAGATGACCAATCAACTTCAAGGTCTGTTCCAAAACATCGGTGGTGGCAAAACCAAAAAGCGCAAACTCTTTATTAAAGATGCACTCAAACAACTTGCTGAAGAAGAAGCGGCGAAACGCATTAACGAAGAAGACCTAAAAGCACGTGCTGTTGAGCTGGTTGAGCAACATGGCATCGTGTTTATCGATGAGATCGATAAGGTTGCGAGTCGTAGCGAATCACATGGTGCAGATGTTTCGCGTGAAGGTGTTCAGCGAGACCTATTGCCTTTGGTTGAAGGCTGCACTATCAGCACCAAACATGGCATGGTGAAAACCGACCACATTCTGTTTATTGCCTCAGGTGCATTTCATCTCAGTAAGCCGTCGGACTTGATCCCTGAGCTTCAAGGTCGTCTGCCGATTCGAGTCGAACTTGATGCGCTCAGTTCAGATGACTTTGTACGCATCTTGACTGAACCCGATGCCTCACTCACCGAACAATACGAAGCCTTTGATTGCGACGGAGAATGTCACCATTCAATTCGCTGAGGATGGTATTCGTCGTATCGCTGAGCTCGCTTGGCAAGTCAACGAGCGAACCGAGAATATCGGTGCACGCCGTTTGCACACCATGATGGAGCGCCTTTTAGAAGAGGTGTCTTTTATGGCGCCGACCTACGCCGGACAAATCATCACGGTTGATGTTGATTATGTGAACCGTCACTTAGAGGCCTTGTCGGATGACGAAGACCTATCTCAATACATTTTGTAAGGCGGCTGTTTGATACAACCTCCTCTGCGAAAGGTGAAATAATCCACCGACTTACGCGAAAATAGCGGCAACATCGCCCAAACGCGTTACAGGAAATCCTATGTTAAATGTTCCAAATCCAACCGAATTGAATATGCACCGCTTGTCGCGCGTGCTCGAAATCAGTTTCGATGATGGCAGTAACTTTAAGTTGCCTGCTGAGTACCTTCGTGTTTACTCACCTTCTGCTGAGGTGACTGGTCATGCGCCAGGTCAACGCAAAGTGCCTTTAGGTAAAGAAGCGGTAAACATCGATAAGATCGAGCCAGTTGGCAACTATGCGGTTGTGCTGCACTTTGATGACGAACACAACACCGGCATCTACTCATGGGAAACCTTGTACAATCTTGGCAAGACTTTCGATGAGATGTGGGAAGCTTACCTCGAAGAACTCAAAGAGAAAGGCTACACCCGCAAAGAACCTCAGGCATAACTATGGCTAACGAAAACACAACGCACTTTGGTTACAAAACCGTCAACGCCGATGATAAGGCGAGCATGGTGCGTGGTGTTTTTGATTCGGTAGCCAACAAATACGATGTGATGAATGACTTGATGTCATTTGGTGTTCATCGTCTTTGGAAACGCTTTGCGATTGAGCTTGCCGGCGTGCGCAAAGGTCAACGCATTCTCGATCTCGCCTCGGGCACCGGTGATCTAGCAGATCGCTTCGCAGGTCTCGTTGGGCCTGACGGCTTGGTCATCATGTCGGATATCAATGCCGTCATGTTGAATGTTGGTCGTGATCGCATGATTGATCGCGGGCATGCAGGTAATCTGCAATACACCCAGGTCAATGCGGAAAAGCTGCCTGTTTCTGATAACAGTTTAGATTTGATCACCATTGCATTTGGTCTGCGCAACGTCACTGATAAGGATGCCGCACTGCGCAGTATGTACCGTGCGCTTAAACCCGGTGGTCGCGCATTAGTGCTCGAGTTTTCAAAGCCCACTAATAAGCCGCTCGAAAAGTTTTATGACACCTACTCATTTAGCTTGCTGCCAAAGATGGGCAAGCTTGTCGCGAATGATGCGGAAAGTTATCAATACCTTGCTGAATCGATTCGCATGCACCCCGATCAAGAAACACTCAAAGGCATGATGGAAACAGCCGGCTTTGAGCGTTGCGATGTGCATAACCTGACTGGCGGCATTGTCGCGATTCATCGCGGCTTTAAAATCTAAGTCCCGTGACCGTCCGTGATCTTCTTGTCGAGGGTATCGAGCAGAGTATCAATCTGCTGATTCAACAAGACCCAAAAACACAAACGCGCTTTGCTCGACTGCATGGCAGCTGTGTTGGCATTTATCTCCGCGGCACTGGTATCAAACTTTATTTCACACTGGACCATAGCGGCGCGCTACAGGTTGCGAGTCGTCGTGAAGACGCGCCCGATGCTTCCATAGAAGGCAGCCCGGTAGATCTACTGCGCGCAAGCGATAAACAAAACAGCACAAGCCAACTCTTTGCAGGTCATGTGCAGCTGCATGGTGACACTGTCTTAGCGCAGCGTTTTAGCCAAGCGCTCGCAGACTTATCGATTGATTGGGAAGAGCATCTTTCTAAATGGCTAGGTGATACGGTTGCTTATGCCGTCGCACAACGTGTCAAAAAAGCGGCCGGTACTGCAGGCGAGGTATCTTCTTTAGGCAAAACCAACCTCAGTGAATATCTCACCGAAGAATTACGTGTGTTGCCGCATCATTTTGAAGTCGAAGTCTTCGTCTCTGACCTTGAAAAAACCCGTGATGAAGTGGAGCGCTTATCCGCTCGCATCAATCTTCTCGTAAAAGGTTTAGCGCAATGATCCCAGTAAAAGAGTCAGCGCGGGTTATCAATATTCTTTGGGTCATGATGCGTCATGGCTTAGATAACTTTGTTCTGTCATCGCAAAAGTTTCGCTTTATCCGCTTCATGCGCTTGCTCTCGCCTTTTTATTGGTCGCATCGTGCAAAACAAACGCCGCGTGGCGTGCGTATACGTCGCGCACTCGAAGAGCTTGGCCCTATCTATGTAAAGTTTGGTCAGATCCTTTCAACACGTCGCGATCTTTTGCCAGACGACATTGCAGAAGAGCTGGTCAAGCTGCAGGACCGCGTGCTTCCATTTGATGGCAAGAAAGCGATTCAAGTGATCGAGTCACAACTCGAAGACACGATCGAAAACCTGTTTGATGATTTTGATCCAACGCCCTTAGCTTCTGCTTCGATTGCTCAGGTGCACACCGCAAAGCTTAAAGATGGCAGTGATGTGGTTGTTAAGGTTGTTCGTCCAGGCATCGAGAAGACAATCGATCGTGATATTCGCTTGTTATTCACCATTGCACGTTTAGCGCGACGCTACTCCGCTGATGCCAAGCGTCTGCGTCCTGTCGAAGTTGTCGATGAATACAAAAAGACCATCTACGACGAACTCGATCTGATGCGTGAGGCGGCTAACTGCGCCCTACTACGTCGTAACTTTGAAAATTCTGACATGTTGTATGTGCCTCAGATTTACTGGGAGTACACCCGCAGCAGCGTCATGACTCAAGAGCGAATCTACGGCACCCCTGTTGATGATGTTGAGTCACACATTAAGAATGGTGTTGATTTAGAACGCCTATCAGCACTCGGTGTTGAAATCTTCTTTACCCAAGTGTTCCGCGACAACTTCTTCCATGCGGACATGCACCCGGGCAATATTTTTGTTCGTGACGATGGTAACTATGTTGGTGTCGACTTCGGCATCATGGGCTCGCTAACGACAGAAGATCAACGCTACCTTGCTGAAAACTTACTCGCTTTCTTCCATCGCGATTATCGCAAGGTGGCTGAGCTGCACGTTGATTCTGGCTGGGTACCTCGTGATACCAGTGTTGAGGAATTCGAAGCGGCTATTCGCGCGGTTTCAGAACCTATCTGGGAAAAGCCCATCAGTGAAATTTCCTTTGGTCATTTCTTACTGCGCCTCTTCCAAACGGCACGTCGCTTCAATATGGAAGTGCAACCTCAATTGGTACTGCTGCAAAAAACCTTACTCAACATCGAAGGTTTGGGTCGCCAGCTTTATCCTCAACTTGATCTTTGGCAAACGGCAAAGCCGTTCATGGAAAAGTGGGTGGCCGAACAAGTTGGCGTTAAAGCCTTTGCGCGTCGCATTAAAGATAGCTTGCCACAGCTCTCTGAAGAGCTTCCTCAACTGCCGCATCTAACCTATCGCGTGTTAAAGAAAGCCGCCGATGGCGAGTTGACACTGAATTGGCAATCTAATCAGCTTGATGAAATCAAACAGCAACTTGCTGACAGTGCCCTGCGTGGTCGATTACTCCACAGTGGCGGCATCTTGATCGTTGCGGGCTTGTTAGTACATCTTGCGGATAAGCCGCTTGTACCAATGATCGATAACCTTTGGGTCACGGCGGGCTCAGCTGGTATTGGCGCCCTACTGGTGATTGCAGGCTTATTTAAACGTTAACGTTTTAACGGAAGCTCAACCGCATCGCGGGCCTCTTTTCCCTCTAAACGCTCAATCAAGGTCAGTGCAAAATCCATCGCTGTTCCTGGGCCACGCGAGGTCACGATCAATCCATCTTCACATACTGCTTGCTCGGTCAGTGTTACTTGGTCGTTTTCACTTAAGGTAATCGCGCCTGGATAGCCAGTGATGGTTTTATCTTTCACCACACCCGCTTTTACCAACACTTTTGGTGCGGCACATATTGCTGCAGTGAGTCGCTGCTGGTTTGTTTGCTGCTGCAATAAAGCAATGACACGCTTGTCATCAGCTAAATGGTCCGCCCCCGGCAAGCCGCCCGGCAGCACGATCAAATCGAAGCCCTGTTGCATCACATCCTGCAAGCTGGTATCTGGGATCAACTTAACACCGCGGCTACAGGTGACTTGATTGCCATCTAAGCTAGCAACTGTGACTTCAATTTGGGCACGACGCAGCAGATCAATGACCGTGACTGCTTCCAGCTCTTCGCTCCCATTAGCAACAATCACTAGTACGCTTTTAGACATGCTCACCTCGAATTAGTGAAGTACCGACAACCCTTTCAGTAGGTTTAACGCTTCAAACAAGGCGTAATCTTTTTTCGCCAGAGATGTTTTGTTTTTGCCTTCGGCATCTTCTTCATCCGCATCTGGATTATCTAGATGACCGGTGAGATTAGCTTCAGATAAGGAAATGCCCTTATCTTCACTGTCTTTAAGTTCAAGCTTTTGTAAAACAATATCCGGCTCTATGCCTTCAGCCTGAATTGAACGCCCGTTCGGTGTGAAATAACGCGCTGTGGTTAACTTGATACCGACTTGTTCGTTCACATTAACAATCGTTTGCACTGAGCCTTTACCAAAGGTCTTTTGGCCCATGATGATGGCACGTGAATGATCTTGTAAGGCACCTGCCACAATCTCTGATGCCGATGCTGAACCATCGTTTACCAATACAATTAAGGGCGCACCTTCGATCATATCGCCAGGCTTGGCTTCGAAGCTCACGCGCGAATCGTCATTGCGTCCTTCGGTATAGACCACTAAGCCATGCTCTAAAAAGATGTCGCTAACCTCAACTGCTTCAGTAAGTACGCCGCCTGGGTTATTGCGTAGATCAAGCACCAAGCCTTGCAAAGGCTCATCAGCTTCCTTGATCAATTTGTCGAGGGCTTTACGCACATCATTACCGGCACGTGATTGGAACTGACTTAGTCGCACATAACCATAAGCACCCTCAAGTAAGCGTGACTTCACACTTGCTGTCTTAATGATGGCGCGCTCAACCGTGACTTCAAATGGACCATCACTTGTCTCACGGACGATATGTAACAACACCTCACTGCCGGGCTCACCACGTAAGAGTCCAATTGCTTCATCTAGCGACATGCCTTTTACGGTTTGGCCATCAATACGCACGATAAGATCACCTGCCTTGATGCCCGCTTTCTTTGCCGGTGTGTCATCAATCGGCGCAATCACTTTGACAAAGCCATCTTCCATGCCGACTTCCATGCCCAAGCCACCAAACTGACCTTCGGTGCCTTCGCGCAACTCTTGAAAGTCATCTTTATTTAAATACGCAGAGTGCGGATCTAATCCACTCAACATGCCTTGGATGGCATGCTCTAACAATTCTGTGTCATCAACTTCTTCGACGTAATCTTTCTTGATGCGGGAGAACACCTCAGCAAAAATTTTTAACTGCTCCAGAGGTAACGACTTAGCGTCCTGATTATCTGTCGCTTCATTGGCATAGACCTGTCCCCCAATGGACAGCAGCGCACATAACACACTTATCTGTAACTTCTTCATTAGCCTACTCGCCCTTTTCGGTCACGTTGACACCACTTTTTGGGGTTACTGGGTTTGCCTTTGTAGCGAATTCCAAAATACATCTCGGCTTGGCTTCCGCTACGACTTTTCGATGCCGCTCCAATAATCTCATTAGTGTCGACCCAATCACCTATCGATTTATTGATTGTTTCATTGTGGCCATACAAGCTCAGGTAGTTATCGCCATGATCCACAATGACTAATAGGCCCAAACCGCGCAGCCAGTCCGCATAGACTACGCGCCCTGAATGAATTGCGCGAATAGGCGCGCCCACTTTTGTGCTGATCATTACGCCATCCCAGGTTAATGATCCTGTTTTAGCTGTGCCATATAGCTCAGATAATCTGCCGCTTGTTGGCCAAGGTAGCTTGCCCCTTCGGCTCTTGAATGGCTCAGCTGCCAGTAAGCCATCATCTTTAATATCCGCCTTGGCTAACTGATCAATCAGCTGCTCAAGTTGGCGCCTATCCACCAATAACTTATTGAGTTTTGTTTGATCATCTTTTAGTTGACGATCCAATTGTGAAACGACACGCGCTTGATGTTTTCTTTGTTCATTCAGCTCGGCAATCGCAGCACGTTGCTCCTCTCGTAAGGGCAATAAGCCTGCTTGCTCTTTTGCCATTTCGCTCTCAAGATTTATGAGCTCGGTGATGCGCGTTTCTGCTTGGCTTATTTCGCCGGATCTAGCCGAATTGAAATATTCAAAATATTTCATCGTGCGAGAAACTGCTTGAGGGTCTTGTTGATTAAGCAGTACACGAAACGACTGGCGCTCGCCTAAACGATGGGCTGAGCGGATTTGCTCTGCGAGTAGCAACTGATTTTCTGACATCAGCTTTTGCTTATTACTTTTTTGCTTTGCTAAGCGAGCAAGGCGCTGCTCTGAGCCTTGTAATTTTTTCTCGATACCACGCAGTTCTTTTTTAGAACGACCGACTGCTCTATCTGCATCTTTTAATGCATCGAGTTCTTTTTGGTGTTGGCTTTTTGTTTGTGCTGCTTGTTGTTGAAACGCGCTAATGGTTTCTTTCAGCTTTTGTAGCTCTACCTTTCTATCATTGAGTGCATCAGCAATAGAAAGTGAACAGTAAAGCTACTGATTAGCAGTGCAACCCACGTCGCTCTGCTTAAAGTCGCATACCTTAAATACTCTCGAGGCTAAGTTGATGGGTCACTAAGGCGTGACCTGTCATCTCAATCGGTTTTTCCAATCCCATGATCTCAAGTATGGTCGGCGCAATATCACACAAGGCACCATTACTTTGAGCTCAGGGAACTGCTTTCCAACATAGATCAAAGGCACAAGATTGGTTGTGTGTTGGGTATGAGGTTGCTTTGCTGCATCATCAATCATCAACTCAGCATTACCATGGTCAGCTGTGATTAACGCTTCACCACCGACCTTCTCAACTGCTGCAATGACTCGGCCAATACATTCATCTAACACTTCGACTGCTTTCATTGCCGCTTCGTAGTTGCCGGTATGCCCCACCATATCGCCGTTAGCGTAGTTACAAACAACAGCGTCATACACACCACTTTCAATGGCTGCCACTAACTTATCCGTTACCTCGTAGGCACTCATCTCTGGCTGCATGTCATAGGTAGGCACATTGGGTGATGGCACCAAGATCCGATCCTCACCTTCATAGGGCACTTCGACGCCGCCATTAAAGAAGAAGGTAACGTGTGCATACTTTTCTGTCTCTGCGATACGCAACTGGCGCATACCAAGGTCTGAAATATATTCACCAAACGTATTGGCTAGCTTCTCACCTGGATACGCAACTGGGATATCAAAGTCTTTGTTGTACTCTGTTAGCGAGACATAACATGCAATGTTTGGCATAACCTTTCGCTGGAATTGCTGAAAGTCTTTTTCAATAAAAGGGCGAGTGATCTGACGCGCGCGGTCAGAACGGTAGTTCATATTGATAACCACATCGCCAGCATTCAAGGTGACAGCATCACCTAATCGTGTCGCAGCTAAAAACTCATCGGTCTCTTTACGTTCGTAACCGGCATTTAACGCTTCGACCGGATCATCAAACTCATGCTGTGCGATACCTTGGGTAATCAAGTCGTAGGCAATCTCGATACGATCCCATCGATTATCACGGTCCATAGCAAAGTAACGACCGATCATCGTCGCGAGTCGACCGCCACCGATTTCATTAAACGCTGTCTGGAGTTTTAACAAAGACGAGGTGGCCGCTTTTGGTGGCATGTCGCGACCAGCTAAGAAGGCATGCACGTAAACATTCTTAACGCCCTTCTCTACTGCTAGCTTTACTGCGGCATGAATATGATCTTCGTGGCTATGCACACCACCCGGTGATAACAAACCAAGGATGTGTACAGCCTTATCTTTTGCCACCGCTTTATCAACAGCATTAACTAAGGTTAGGTTGGTAAAGAAAGAGCCTGTACGAATCGAACGACTCACACGGGTAAAGTCTTGATAAACCACACGGCCAGAGCCAAGGTTTAAGTGGCCAACCTCTGAGTTACCCATTTGGCCACCGGGCAAAGCCCACCGCTGCACCCGAGGTGGTAATACCCGTGGTTGGATATTCAGACCACAAGCGATCCCATACAGGCGTGTTGGCGTTTTTGATGGCGTTGTAGTTTGGGTCATCGCTCATGCCCCAGCCATCTAAAATCAACAATACAGCTGGTTTTACTCTATTACTCATAACCCATTCAGCTGGTCGAAAGATCGCCCTGCTCTTTTCCTCTACTACATCGACTGACGTGCGATTGGAGACCTACGCTGCACGCCAAATTTGCGAGAGTAAATTTTCTCAAACTCAGGACTTTTTCGCCACTTCCCAAAGTATTTCTTTTGCGGGGTAAAAAATCTTTACCCCTAAAATATGCTTATCCCGCATTGCAAAGTGGGTATTTCAGGATATTATTAAGTTCATAAAAATAAGAACAGCTCGATGGACCGAGTAAAAGTATTTACACAAAGGAGTCCCAAGAGTGAATTTTACTCTCGAAGCAGCAAACACTATGCAAGATAACGACGATTTTGATGATGGCATGTCTCTCCTCGAAGGAGATGCAGACATTGATCGTGCTTCTCGCTCGCTAAAAGCGATGTCGCACCCTCTTCGCCTAAAGATTCTATGTACCCTCGGCGGTGACGAAGTTAGCGTTCAGGATATCGTTGATCAGGTAGGTACCTCTCAAAGTAATATCTCTCAACACTTGGCTATCTTGCGTGACAAAGGCATTTTGTCAGCACGTAAGGATGCAAATCGTGTGTATTACAAGGTTGGCGATAACCGTACCTTGGCTTTGATTGGTATGATGCGCCAAGTCTTCTGCCAAGCTGGCGATTAAGCGCCGCGGGACTTTCGGTCCTTAAAAAGTGGAAATCATAAGACGGGATGCTTTAGCATCCCGTTTTCACATCACAACCGAGACATATGCATGGAACAATATCTTGAGTTTGCGAGCAATCACGCCATTTTAGTTGGCGCTTTCACAGCAGTACTCGTGGCCCTTATTTGGAATCTGATTTCAAACCCAGGTGGCAAATTCAACATCAGCCCAACTGAAGCAACACAAAAGATCAATCACGACAACGCGGTTGTTTTAGATGTGCGCTCAATGGCTGAATTTAAGAAAGATGGCCACATCGTTAATGCTGAAAATATTCCGCTGAATAGTCTGCAAAAAGACCTGAAAGCGTTAGAAAAGTATAAAAACACCCCCATTATCGCGGTCTGTAAAAGCGGTGCTCGTTCGGGCTCAGCCTGCAGCCAATTACGCAAAGCGGGATTTGAGCACGTGTTCAATCTAGCCGGCGGCATTATGGCGTGGGAATCCGCAAACCTTCCGGTTAAGCGCCGTAAATAAAGTAGGACCCTTCGATGTCTGACAAACAACAAACCGATCGCCAATTCGCGATCCAACGTATCTACACCAAAGATATCTCTTTCGAATCGCCGAACGCACCTCAGGTGTTCATCAGTGAGTGGGAGCCCAAGATCAATGTTGACCTCTCAACAGAGATCCAAGCCCTATCTGAAGATACTATTCAGGTCGTTTTGACGGTGAATGTGGTGGCTAAGCACGAAGATAAGACCGCTTTTTTGGTCGAAGTGCAGCAAGCTGGCATTTTCTTAGCAAAAGGCTTTAGTGAAGAAGAGCTCGGTCCTTTGATGGGTATTGGCGCACCGAATGCGCTCTACCCGTATGCCCGTGAAGTGGTGAGTGACCTGATTACCCGTGGCAGCTTTCCACAATTTACTTTGCAGCCCGTTAATTTTGAGCAGATGTACGCTCAGCAAATGGCTTCAAAGAAAGAGTCTGCGGAGAAAACTCACTAAGCCTTATGGCAGCGCAACAGACCATCGCCATTATTGGAGCCGGCTCATGGGGCACGGCCTTGGCGATATCCTTGGCGCATCGTCATCCGGTGATCCTTTGGGGACACTCCAGTGCGGAAATGGACCCCTTGGCTCAAGACCGTGAACATAAAGCGTTCTTACCTGGGATTGCCTTTCCAGATAACCTAAAAGTTAGCACCCACTTACAAGATACGCTCAGCCAGGCTGATCAAGTCTTGGTCGTTGTGCCTTCTCACGCCTTCTCGAGTGTCTGTCAGCAAATTGCAGATCTTCGTCCATCTTTAGATAACCTCGCTTGGGCAACCAAGGGCTTTGATCCTGCTACTCAGCAGTTACTCAGTGATGTGGCAGAGAAACATTTTCCTCAGGCGCATTTCACCGTGGTTTCTGGGCCTAGCTTCGCTGGCGAAGTTGCAAAAGGACTACCAACTGCCTTAACTGTGGCCTCAAATGATGCGAAAACTGCAGAAACATGGGCCGAACTGCTTCGATCTGATAACTTTAGGCCGTATATCAGTCACGATCTGATTGGCGTTCAAGTTGGCGGTGCGAGTAAAAACGTGATGGCTATTGCTGCCGGTATCTCTGATGGGCTTGGATTTGGCGCAAATGCACGCTCAGCCCTAATAACCCGTGGTTTAGCAGAAATTATGCGGCTTGGTGGTGCTTTAGGTGCCAAAAATGACACCTTTATGGGGCTAGCTGGGCTTGGCGACCTAACGCTAACCTGTACCGATAATCAATCGCGTAATCGTCGTATGGGCCTTGCCTTAGCAAAAGGACTCTCTGTTGCTGATACTAAAGCCTCGATAGGGCAAGAGGTTGAAGGGATTAATACCGCCCGTGAGGTATGGCAACTGGCGCAACGCCTAAAGGTTGAGATGCCGATTACCGAACAAACCTATAGAGTACTTTATGAGGGCTTAGATCCTAAATTAGCCGTTCAAAACCTTCTATCTAGGGATGTGGGTAAAGAAAGCAGCTAAATTTGAGTTTTTTCACCACTTTCAATCAAAAACTCTTTTTCCTTAGATCTCACGCCATCAAATAGCGCTAGACTTTTATATTAAAGTTTTCTAATATACGGTCTGAACTTCATAACCTGGTCGTACTGAAATGCTTCGTGGTATCCGCCGCACATTTTCAATGAAGCTCGGCCAGCGTCTTTTTGTCTGCCTGAGCAATCAACAACTTCCACCGGAACTGCGTAAGCGTATCCGTCCTGTGGTTTTGGCTGGCGTTGCCTGTTGGATGGATCGCATCACTTCGAAAAACCGCACGGCTTGATCTTCGGTTCAGCTTCTATTCTGGCTTAACTGTTTAGGCTTTAGCGACATTCATCAATGGAGCTAACTATGAAAGCCATTTCTTCTGCATTTCTCATTTTGTTATTGAGTATTAACGCCAATGCCTTTGCACAAGATGCTGAGCAAGGTCGAGCAAACCACGAAAACAACCCAAACCGAAGCTGAACCGGAGTGCGATTAAGTTATTGCGCTTCTGGAAAATCCATCTGTCGCCATGCTTCATACAGCATGATGGCAGCAGTATTCGATAGATTCAGACTACGCTGTCCATTCAGCATGGGCAGTCGTAGTCGCTGTTCAGCCGGCAAGCTATCGAGTACCTCTTGAGGCAGACCTCGTGTCTCCGGTCCAAACAAAAATATGTCGCCCGCCTGATAGCTCACCTGGTCATAACGTTGACGCCCACGTGTAGATAAGGCAAACACACGCTGATTTGGCATCGATGCTAAGCAATCATTAAGATTTTGGTGCTGCAACATACTAGCAAATTCGTGATAATCCAATCCCGCACGGCGTAGTCGTTTGTCGTCGAGTTCAAACCCTAGCGGATGAACCACATGTAAATGGCTACCCGTATTGGCACATAAACGAATGATGTTTCCGGTATTCGGCGGAATTTCTGGCTGATACAAAACAATGTGAAACACACTAGGACCCTATTTAAATGAGCAAACCTGATTCACGACTGAGCTTAGATTTTGCGGTATGTCTTTTGCCAGCCCGCTGGTTTTACTGTCAGGTTGCGTTGGTTTTGGTGAAGAGTACACACGTATTCAAGGCTTCTCCAATACCGATTGTGGTGCTGTTTGTTTAAAAGGCACGACTGGCACACAACGTTTGGGCAATCAGCCGCACCGAGTGTATGAAACATCTGAAGGTATGCTTAATGCAATCGGCTTACAGAACCCTGGTGTTGATAAGGTTGTAAACGACATTCTGCCAACTCTCGACTTTGAGGAGACACGCTTCATCGCAAACGTCTCTGGCTCAACCATCGATGAGTACATTGAGGTCACAGGTAAATTTGATGAGTCACCCATCTACGCGATTGAGATCAACATCTCATGTCCAAACGTCAAAGAGGGCGGGGTAGCGTTCGGTAACGATCCAGACATGTCCGCTCGCGTGGTTGAAGCTTGTCGTGGTGTGACCAAAAGCCGTTGATCACCAAACTCTCGCCTAACCAAACAGACATCGCTGAAAATGCGCGTCGATGCATCGAAGCCGGTAGTGATGCCTTTGCGGTGATCAATACCTTGATGGGCATGGCAATTGATATCGAAGCGCAAAAGCCTTTCATTGGAAATAACCAAGGGGGCCTATCTGGTCCTGCGATTAAACCGGTTGCGGTTTTAAAGACGCATCAGGTTTACCAAGTCACTAAAGCACATAACATTCCGATCATTGGTCAGGGTGGGGTGCTCACCGCAGAAGATGCTATCGAGTTCTTACTGGCTGGCGCTAGCGCAGTTGGTGTTGGTACCGCTCTTTTCTACGATCCGCTAGTTTTGCCCAAGATCAATCAAGGAATCGCTGACTATTTGACCCGTCACAACATTGCCTCTGTGGCCGAGCTCACTGGCAAACTTCAGCTGAACAGCAACCAATCAAACCGTGGCTGTGGCTGCTAAGAAAAGCACCCTAAATCAGGGCTAAATTCGCGGTTCCGAATATTCGATTTATGTTATATTCCCTGATCTGTTCCTAATTCTGGGAGCAGATAACGACGTTCGGAGATTTACTATGAGCGACGTAGAAGCTTTGAAAGCAGAGAAAAGTGCTTTAATCGCTGAGATGATTGATTTGCAAGCTAAGTTCATTGATCGTGAACACGACGGCGGCATTTCAGGAAAAGACTACTACTACAGCCAAGATGGTTTGTTGAAAGACTACCGTCAGATCTACATGGAAAAAGCCATGCGCGTAGTTGAGTTGTCTCACCAGATTGTGGGTTCACACGCATAATCTGAGGCTAACGCCTAAAAAAAGACCCGCCATTGGCGGGTTTCTTCTTTTATGGGGACTGGAAATTATCTCGGACGAATATGCTCAATATATTTCGGCACCTCTTCGAGCTCTAACTTCACACCATCTCCACTGACACGAATCAACGCATCGCTGCCCTCAACTTTTAATGCGCAATGTGCATAGCCAGCACTTTCTAATGGCACGGGCACCATGTCGCGATAGGTATAAACGTTTTCACCAACATCACCACCAGCACAATCTGCCGGAAGTGTAGGGAGCTCATCTTCAATCTCTGCATTGGTGATCACAAGATCGCCGTTCTGCCACCAACGGGTACGCTCAACTGAACCGGTCATTATCTTGATCAAGTAAGCAGGCTCGAAACGGACGCGCACGTCATCGCCATCTTTGCTCACGCTAACAATCTTGGAACCAGGCAGATCTATGTTTGTGCTATCCATCGGGCACCTCTAAAAATCAAAGCGGCATTATAAAGGGTGAGCTCACACAATAGAGCGGTTTAGCGCACGGTTATCCCGTAATGCGATAGGTCTCTTCAAGGCCTAATTCTTTTAATTTTCGTGTCAGCGTATTGCGCCCCCAACCTAACAAGCGCGCTGCATCCTGTTTACGACCACCGGTATGAGCTAACGCCGTTTCGATCATGATGGTTTCAAAGTCAGGCATCGCATCATCAAGAATTGCCTGCTTGCCCGCTGACAAATGACGTTGCGCCCATTGACGTAAGCCTTCTTGCCAAGAACCGATTTGGGCTGTACTTGGTGTCACTTCATCACGTAGCTCTGCGGGTAAATCATCGGGAAGATCTCTCGACCTGAACCCATGACGGTTAACCAACGTGCAGTGTTTTCCAACTGACGAACGTTGCCGCGCCATTCAAAGGTTTGCAGATCTTCAATCGCTTTAGGCATCAAGACTTTCTTTTCAACGGACAACTCTTTTGCAGCACGCTTTAAGAAATGATCCATTAATAGAGGAATGTCTTCACGACGTTCACGCAATGCTGGAACATGCACACGGATAACATTTAAACGATGGAACAAGTCTTCTCGGAAGCGTCCGTCACTAACCAGCTTTTCTAAATTCTGATGGGTTGCCGCAATGATGCGTACATCAACTTTCACTGCTTCGTGACCACCGACGCGATAGAAAACACCGTCTGACAAAACGCGCAGCAAACGCGTTTGTAATTCAGCCGGCATGTCGCCAATTTCATCAAGGAAGAGGGTGCCGCCATTAGCTTGTTCAAAACGACCTTGGCGTCGTGCTTGCGCACCGGTAAAGGCGCCCTTTTCATGGCCAAACAATTCTGACTCAAGTAAGTCATGAGGAATCGCGGCCATGTTTAACGCAATGAAAGGACCTTGAGAACGTGGGCTATGTTTGTGCAGCGCATGCGCAACAAGCTCTTTACCAGTACCCGACTCACCATTAATTAATACGGTGATGTTAGAGCGCGCTAAACGCCCAATCGCGCGGAACACCTCCTGCATTGCAGGTGCTTCACCGACGATTTCCATCACTTGTTCATTTTGTTCAGGCTGCTGACCTTGGCTTTCTTTACTAACACGACATGCACGTTGCACTTGCTCTATCGCATCATTGATATCAAATGGCTTTGGCAAATATTCAAATGCGCCGCTGTGATAGGCCGATACCGCGCTATCTAAATCTGAGTGTGCTGTCATGATAATGACAGGCAGATCTGGATAGCTTTCTTTTATCTCTTCTAATAACGCAATGCCATCTTGGCCTGGCATACGCACATCCGACATGATCGCATCGGGTTGTAATCGCTTGAGTGCGGCCATTACGCCTTCAGCACTTTCAAAGCTACGCACGGAGATGCCCGCTTTAACAAACGCCTTTTCTAAAACCCATCGAATAGAGCGATCATCATCAATCACCCAAACTGTATTGTCATGTTCCGACACGTTGTTCTTCCTGTTGCTCTGCTGCCAATGACACATCAAGTGGCAACAAAATCGAAAACACTGTTTTACCGGGTTCACTTTGGAACTCGATCAAACCTTTATGTTGATTAACTAAGCTTTGTGCAATGGACAGGCCTAAGCCCATGCCTTCACCGGAGGTAACCATCGGTAAAAACAAGCTGTCACTTAAATCAGGTGGTATGCCTGGGCCGTTATCAATGATGTCTATTTGCGCAACCAGTCGATGAAGCACGCCACCGATCGTAAAGTTACGCACCACGCGACTTTTCAAAATAATCTCGCCATCACCTTTTAATGCTTTTGCTGCATTACCTACGATATTCATCACTGACTGAATCAACTGATCCAAGTCGCCTTCTATCTCGGGAATACTCGGGTCGTAGTCTCGAATAATTTTTAGCTCACGGTTTTTTGGATCCGCGAGTATTACCGAGCGCACACGCTCAAGTACTTGGTGAATGCTGACTTCAGTAAAGTTAGGTCGCTTATTCGGTCCAAGCACCCGATCAACCAAGGCTTGGAGGCGATCCGCTTCTTGAATAATCACATCGGTGTATTCACTCAACTCAGGATCGGTAAGTTCTGCCGCAAGCAATTGAGCCGCGCCACGCAAACCACCTAGTGGGTTCTTTATTTCGTGTGCTAAGCCACGAACAAAATTGCGCGTGGTCAGTAACTGTGAGTTGAGTTGATTCTCTCGTGTAATGCGCAATTGACGATCAACCTGCTGCATCTCCATGACGGCCAATAAGCCATCTTCGTCATCATCATGAAAGATTGATAAGACATAATCGATCGTCTTTGCACTTTGGTCTGCCGCATTGAGAGCGACTCCGCGACGACTGATGATTTCGCCCTCAGCTAGCTCGTTCAATAACTGCACCAAGGTGCGATGATCAAAGGTAATCCAATAGGGTAGCTGCTGACCCAAGATGTAACTCGAGCTCACCGCAAATAATGCTTCGGCTGGCTGATTCAAATACCGCACTCGACCGCGTGCATCAAAGACCGCAATCGCAGCAGCCAGATGATCAAAAAGGGAGTTGTGTTGGGTATCCGACAGAACCATAGTTTTACTTCAGCAATAAGTGCGCCAACTTGGCTCACGCCAATATCCGGCTTTATCCTGGTTTTTCAGGGCCTAGCGGCCGATGTAATGATGCGTACCTTGACTAGACTAGCATGTGTCGCACCAATTTGGTGCAAATAGACATAAAAAAACCCGCGGTCGAAACCACGGGCTTTCCTATCGAAGATTCAATTAGGTATTACAAGCTGTAGTACATATCGAATTCGATTGGATGAGTAGTCATTCGCATGCGAGTAACCTCTTCCATCTTCAGTGCGATAAAGCCATCAATCAGGTCATCATCAAATACACCGCCAGCTTTCAAGAAGTCGCGGTCTTGATCCAATGCTTCCAATGCTTGATCCAAGCTATGGCAAACCGTTGGGATTTTTGCTTCCTCTTCTGGCTCCAAGTCATACAAGTCTTTATCCGCTGCATCACCAGGGTGGATCTTGTTTTGGATACCATCCAATCCAGCCATCATCATCGCGGTGAATGCAAAGTATGGATTCGCTGTTGGATCAGGGAAACGTACTTCGATACGACGACCTTTAGGGTTCGATACGAAAGGAATACGAATAGATGCAGAACGGTTACGTGCTGAGTAAGCCAACATTACAGGTGCTTCGAAACCTGGAACCAAACGCTTGTATGAGTTGGTTGATGAGTTAGTGAATGCATTCAATGCACGTGCGTGCTTGATGATACCGCCAATGTAGAATAATGCAGTTTCAGACAAACCACCGTACAAATCACCTGAGAACAAGTTCTTACCATCTTTCGCCAAAGACTGGTGAACGTGCATACCTGAACCGTTATCACCAACGACTGGCTTAGGCATGAAGGTAGCGGTTTTGCCGTAAGCGTGAGCTACATTCCAAGTACAGTACTTCTGGATTTGAACCCAGTCAGCACGCTCAACCAAAGTTGAGAAACGTGTGCCGATTTCACACTGGTTAGCGGTTGCTACTTCGTGGTGATGTACTTCTACTGGTACGCCCATCTCTTCCATCGCGCCACACATTGCTGCACGCAAGTCGTGTGATGAATCAACTGGAGGTACTGGGAAGTAACCACCTTTAACGCCTGGGCGGTGACCTGTGTTGCCGTCTGCATATACACGGTCAGTGTTCCAAGCCGCTTCTTCAGAATCGATCTTCACCATCGAACCTGACATATCTGAACTCCAACGAACGTCGTCAAAGATAAAGAACTCAGGCTCTGGACCAAAGAATGCTGTGTCAGCGATACCGGTTGACTTCAAGTACTCTTCGCCGCGCTTAGCAACAGAACGTGGGTCACGGTTGTAACCTTCCATAGTTGCTGGCTCAAGGATATCACAACGCAAGTTCATGGTTGATTCATCAGTGAAGAGATCCATAACGGCAGTGTCAGCATCTGGCATCAAGATCATGTCTGACTCGTTAATGCCTTTCCAGCCAGCGATTGACGAACCGTCAAACATCTTGCCTTCAGCAAACAAATCTTCGTTAATTTCATGCGCAGGAACAGTTACGTGCTGTTCTTTACCGCGGGTGTCAGTGAAACGGAAGTCAACCCACTTAACTTCGTTGTCCTTCATCATATTGAGGACGTCTTGTGCCGCCATTTCGATTCTCCAGTAAATGGTTATAAATAATGGTTAGTGATGTCGTGCATGACGATCGAAAAGGCCATGACGAAATGTTTATTTAAGAAGGCAGATTTTATGCCAACCTAATTTTTAAGCCGCGCTTTTGTATCGCGGTCAGAAAAGTGCGCATAGACTAGCGCAAAAGTTGCTGTTTATTAACGGTTTTCAGCGGTTTTTTGCATCATTTTTGAATTTCTGCACTTTATGGAAGCACCAGGAAAATCGCCGCTAAATTATTCCGCAGACTCGTATGCACGAATCTAGTGCGATTAGCCCTCTATCTGCACCAATTTGGTGCTTATCGATATAGAAGCGCGACGCTGCGGTAATCTGGATTGTTCGAAACCGCCTGCTGTAATTGCTGCTTCAAGGCTTCGGTCTGCTCCAAGGAGCTGAAGTTGGCAATCGGCAAAATCACCTCGATATCAATTCGGCCGGCCAGATAGTGCAAATTGATGTGATGCCCATCGAGCATACCCGCCCATTGTTGGTCGAGATAGGCCAAGACCTTTTCACGCAACGGCAGATTTCGGCTTGGTGGCGCCTCTTCATCATCCTCTGGATCGATATGCACTGTCACATCTTCGATATCTTTAATCGCGCGCTTTAACTGATCTTCCACCACCTGACTAATCATGTGGCCTTCCGATACCGTTAATCGAGGGCTGACTTGCACATGCACATCAGCTGCCGCGGTGGGGCCATGTCTACGCGTACGCAACATATGAACTGAACGAACTCCGTCGATCTTATTAATGATGCCGTAAGCCTTCTCAACCAATTCAGCATCAAGCGATGAGTCGACCAATTCTTGCAGCGCATCCCAACCTAAAGACCAACCAATCTTTAAGATCATCAACGCAACTAAAATTGCAGCGATCGCATCAAGGTAAGCAATGCCTAACATCATGCCACCAACACCGATCAACACAACAACCGATGAGATGGCATCTGTGCGGTGATGCCATGCGTTAGCTTTTAATAATTCTGAGTCGTATTGTTTAGCTACGACTAAGGTGTACCAATACAAACCTTCATTCGCCACAATCGAAAACGCCGCGGCCCATAAGGCAATCTGTCCAGGTGCTTCAACATGGTCATCGAGTAAGTGAATCATCGAATCCCATGCAATACCCAAGGCCACAAGCACCAATAAAATTCCGAGTGCTAACGTCGCTGCTGTTTCAAAACGACCATGTCCATACGGGTGTTGTTCGTCTGGCTCTTCATGCGCATGTTGTGCGACGAAATATACGAGCGCATCGGATAACAAATCAGAGACCGAATGCAATCCGTCAGCTATTAATGCGGCAGAATTCGATATGAAGCCTACGACGAGCTTCACGATTGATAAAATGATGTTAACGATCGCGCTGACTAACGAGACGCGTTGAGTGGCTTTTTTACGCGCTGTTAAATGCTCACTCATGCAGATTCACCAACTCGCACAACGACAATAAAATCATCTTCGTCTTCACGAATCTCAACCACTTCATGTCCGTTAATACGACACCATGCGGGTATGTCATTCACTACACCAGGGTCCGTACAAATAGCCTCAACTACATCGCCCGGCTTTAATGTCGCAACATGATCTTGCACACGTATAACCGGCATCGGACATAACAAACGCTGACAATCTAAGGTGCTTTTCTCACTCATCTTTTATAGCACCCACGCTTTATCGATATCATCAGGATGCATCGGCTTCACTGACAACTGACGAACATCGCCATTGGTATTGATGTAATCAAAGTCGACCTGCTCTGCATCTCGACCCTGACTGTAACGAGCCGCAATCTGCGCTGATAGCATCAGATCATCTTCACTCAGCTCACCATCAATTAAGGTCCATGGGCCACCGTGACTGGTGATCACCAACGAAGGATATTGTTTGCGATAACCACGCATAAATTTTGTTTCGCCAGCTTCGCGCGCAATGATCAATTTAAAGTTTGGCTTTGGGCGTACATGACGACCGACTTTTAGCAACATGATGTCGTCGAGCTCATAACGCTTTTCACCGCGCGATTGCCACATATCTGACAACTTGACCGAATACTGCTCATCGGTGAGGAAACAACAGCCGCCAGCCGGTTGCGCATAGTCTTCGAAACCAAATTTTTGCGCTAATGCCATCTGCGGCTTACGACTACGGCCGTGAAAATCATAAAGCTGGGCACGATTCACCCAACCTTCTCGTTCCGGCAAGGTTTCAGGTAAGTTTTTTGCGCACAGAGGGCGCAGTAGACGATCATGAATGCCCGATTCTTCTTGGATCACCGGCATGGTCGCTTTGCGCTGAGATTTGGGCCGCTGACCGATCACTTCACCGGTGATAACGAAGTCAAAATCGTTCTTCTCGATCCATTCATGCGCCTTCTTAACCATGAATATTTTGCAATCTAAACAAGGGTTTAGGTTCGATCCATAGCCATGCTTCGGGTTAAAAACCACATCTTTATATTCTTCAACAATATCTACGATATGTAGTTTGATGCCCAGCCGCTCAGCCGACCAAAGGGCATTATTTCGCTTTGGCTTATCTTTATCTTTTTGACGAATCGCATGGGTATGGCCCTCCACGCAAAAGCCGGTAAAAAAATTTACCCCTTCAACATGGATGCCTTGCTCCTGAATCACTCGAGTCGCCAGTAGCGAATCTAAGCCTCCAGAGATTAATGCCAGTGCTTTGCGTTGTGTCATGCTTATGCCTATCGCGGTGACATCGTTGCCACAGAATCTTATGCGCGAATTTTAGTGACTTAGACGTTCGAATGTAAGGCGAGATATTTTCTAGAGCGTATATAATGATGAGTTTTAACGATTTTGATCGCTTTAGAGCCAACTATCATGAAACAAGCAGCGGACGTTTCGACGTTTCAGGGCCTAATTTTTGCCCTTCAGCAGTATTGGGCTGAGCAAGGTTGCGTCATCATGCAGCCATACGACATGGAAATGGGCGCGGGCACCTTCCATACCGCGACCTTTTTACGCTCCATTGGACCTGAGCCATGGAATGCCGCTTATGTGCAGCCATCTCGTCGACCTACCGATGGTCGTTATGGCGAAAATCCAAATCGCTTACAGCACTACTATCAATTCCAGGTGGCGATGAAGCCATCACCTAAAAACATCCAAGAGCTTTACCTTGGCTCATTGGAAATGATGGGTATCGACACACTGACGCATGACATCCGCTTTGTTGAAGATAACTGGGAGTCACCAACGCTTGGCGCTTGGGGTCTTGGTTGGGAAGTATGGCTTAACGGTATGGAAGTGACGCAGTTCACCTATTTCCAACAGGTCGGTGGTTTAGATTGTCGCCCAGTGACTGGCGAGATCACCTATGGCATCGAACGTATTGCCATGTACCTACAGGGCGTGGAATCGATTTACGACTTGGTTTGGACCAACGGCCCTCAAGGTCCTGTGACCTATGGTGATGTCTTCTTACAAAACGAGGTTGAGCAATCCGCCTACAACTTTGAGCATGCCGATGTGGATTTCCACTTTGCACTGTTTGATCAATGTGAGAAAGAATCAAACAAGCTGATTGAAGCGGGCTTACCCTTGCCAGCCTATGAGCAAGTGCTAAAAGCCTCGCATGCCTTTAACTTACTTGATGCGCGCCATGCTATTTCGGTAACTGAACGACAGCGCTATATCTTGCGTGTACGTGCTTTGGCCCGTGCAGTTGCTCAATCTTATTACGAAGCTCGTGAGCGTTTAGGCTTCCCGATGTTAGAGACCCTCAAGGAGAGGTGAGCAATGGCTAACACTGCCGATTTGTTGTTTGAACTCGGTACTGAAGAGTTACCACCGGTTGCATTACGAAAGCTGTCTAATGCGCTGACGAACGAATTTGTTGCTGGCCTTGCTGTAGCAAACTTGGCACATGGTGAAGTTAAGCCTTACGCCGCACCGCGTCGTCTCGCCTTATTCATTAAGGATGTTGAAGTCCAACAAGCCGATCGTGATGTGGAGCGTCGCGGTCCTGCGGTTAAAGCTGCATTTGATGCGGATGGCAATCCCACTAAAGCCGCTGAAGGCTTTGCTCAATCCTGCGGCACAACCGTTGATCAACTTCAGCGCATTGATACACCTAAAGGCGAATGGCTAGCGTATCAAATGCACGAGGCAGGCCAAGCGGCGAGCGATCTACTGCCTGCTATTGCTGAAAACGCACTGAATAAATTACCCATACCTAAGCGTATGCGTTGGGGCTCATCAGAAGCACAGTTTGTTCGACCTGTGCATTGGTTGGTCTTCTTGTTAGGTAACGATGTAGTTAACTGCAGCATCCTCGATGCAACCTCTGGTCGTACAAGTTATGGCCATCGCTTCCACCATCCCCGATGCGATCGAGATTAAAGCACCTGACACCTATGCTGACCAATTGTTAAATCCTGGTTATGTCATTGCAGACTTTCATCAGCGCAAAGCAAAAGTTAAAGCACAAGTTGAAGAAACCGCTGCTTCACTTAATGGTGTCGCTGAGATGGATGACGATCTTCTAGAAGAAGTCACCGCATTGAATGAGTGGCCTATTCCAGTTGCTGGCGAATTTGAAGAACGTTTCTTAGAGGTTCCTCATGAGGCGCTTGTTTCAACCATGAAGAGTAACCAAAAGTATTTTCCTGTTTTCAATGCAAAGCACGAATTGATGAACCACTTCATCACACTTGCCAACATTGAAAGTAAAGACCCTGCCATGATCAAAGCAGGCAACGAGCGTGTTGTTCGTCCTCGTTTGGCAGATGCGATGTTCTTCTGGCAACAAGATGGCAAGAAGAAACTTGAAGACCATATCGAACGCTTAAAAACCGTTGTCTTCCAAAAGCAACTTGGCAGCATGTATGACAAGTGAGCGCGTTGCTGCTTTAGCTGAATATATTGCTAAGGCTATTGATGGTGATGTCGCGAAAGCAAAACGCGCGCCGGCCAGTTAAGTCGCTGTGACCTGATGACGGAGATGGTTTACGAATTTGGTGATATGCAAGGCATCATGGGTCGTTATCAAGCCCAGCGTGATGGTGAAGATGCTGAAATTGCTCAGGCAATGGATGAATTCTATATGCCGCGCTTCTCTGGTGATCAGCTACCGCAAACTAAAACAGGTATTGCGATTGCCCTAGCTGAACGTATCGATACCCTTGTCGGCATTTTTGGCATTGGCATGAAACCAACCGGCGACAAAGATCCTTTTGCTTTACGTCGTGCCGCTTTAGGCGCGCTTCGTATTATTCGTGAGCATCAATTGCCATTAAATATTCGTGACTTACTCATACAGGCCTCTAACAATTTAGCTGGAAACATTACAGAAGCGTCAGCCATTGATGATGTTGAAGGCTTTATGTTTGATCGTCTAAAAGGTTTGTACGCTGACCTTGGTGTCAGTGTCGATACTTTTGAAGCGGTACTAGCGGTTAAACCTGTAACCTTAAATGACTTTGATCAGCGCATTAACGCGGTAACCGAATTCCGTGGCTTGCCAGAAGCTGAGCATTGGCTGCGGCAAACAAACGCATAAGTAACTTACTTAAGAAAGTTGAGGGTGATCTTTCATCTTCAATCGATACCAAGCTATTTGATGTTGATGCTGAATCTGCTCTTCATCAAGCCATGCAAGATGCAACCTCATCAGCCACACAAGCCATGGCATCGTCAGCTTATTCGGATGCGCTCAAAGCATTGTCGACTTTGCGATCACCGGTTGATACTTACTTCGATGATGTGATGGTTATGGCGGATGATGCTGCCGTTAAAGCTAATCGTTTAGCGATGCTTGGTCAGTTGCAATCGGCTTTCTTACAAGTTGCTGATATCGGTTTATTACAGCCGCAGCAGTAAGCATGATCTTTATTCGATCGGTCATTTACTTTCTCTTCATGGTGATCTCCGTGATCATCCACGGTGGCTTGATCGCTTTATTAGGTTGGTTGTTACCACAGAGTTATTCAGATTGGCTTGCCACCGCTTGGGGCCGCGTCAATCTTGTGGCTATGCGCTGGCTATGTAATCTTGATGTGAACATTGAAGGTTGGGAAAACATTCCACATGAAGGCGCGGGCATCATCATGTCCAAGCATCAATCAACCTGGGAAACGATTTCACTGCGAGGCCTATTTCCGATTCATCAATCTTGGATTTTGAAGAAAGAGTTAATGCAAATCCCAATTTTTGGTTGGGCATTACATTTCACCCGTTCCATTCCTATCGATCGTAGTGCGGGTCGTAAAGCACTCAAGATGGTGGTTGAGGATGGTCTGAAACGACTAGACCAAGGCCGTCTTATTTTTGTTTTTCCAGAAGGGACACGCACAGCGCCGGGTGAGCGTCAGAAGTACAGCGCAGGTGGAGCTATGTTGGCTGAGAAGTCAGGTTTACCGGTAATCCCGATCGCGCATAATGCCGGCGTTTATTGGAAAAGGCGGGGTGTGAAGAAGTACCCTGGAACAATTCAAGTGCGTGTCGGTAATCCCATTCCTACGGAAGGCCGCAAAGCTTCAGCCATCATGAAAGACGTTGAAGACTGGATTGAAGGCCAAATGGAATCGCTGTAAGAGCCATAAAGATAAAGTAAGTGTTCGCTTACTTACTTAAATAAGCCCTATATTTACAAGCACTTACATTTTGCAGCGCAATAAACGGCTCTTATCTTTATAGCCTGTGGATAACTTTGGGGATAAACGCTTAGTTTTAGATGTCGATGTTCTCGACCATCAGAGCATTCTTCTCGATAAACTCTCGACGAGGCTCTACCAGGTCACCCATTAAGGTGGTAAAGATTTCATCTGAGCCAACAGCATCCTCGATGCTCACCTGCAACAATCGACGATTGCTTTGGTCCATTGTGGTTTCCCAAAGCTGTTCTGGGTTCATCTCACCCAAGCCTTTATAACGTTGTATATGTTGGCCACGTTTTGCTTCATCCATCAACCAAGCCAAGGCTTCTTCAAAACTCTTCACTGGTTGCTGTTTATCGCCACGCATGACGTAAGCATCCTCTGCCAAGAAATCAATTAACTGATCACTCATCTCAGCAATCTTTTGATAGTCAGCACTATGGAAGAAATCGGTTGGCATCTCTTTTTGATTGGCAATGCCATGTGTCCAACGCTCAATCAATAATCGTTCTGAATGTTCTTCATCAGCAGCAATGCGCTTCAAGGTGTAATGATCTGATACACCACCTTCAGCTTGCAGACGTCCTTCTAGATCAGCAATCCATGCATCAAACTTCGTTGCATCTGCCATCAAGGCATCATCAACACGCGGCATGTATAACAAGTGCTGCATTAATTGATCATCAAATCGTTTACTTAAGCGTCGCTGAATTGCCGAGACCGCGACATAGTCAGTCGCCAATGTATCCAATCCACTTTCAGCTAACGCAGGCGCACCACGGTTTACGTATAACTGGGCACCATCTAATGCGGTTCTTAGCAGATAAGCATTCAATGCTTGATCATCTTTAATGTAGGTTTCTTGCTTGCCTTTCTTCACTTTGTACAAAGGTGGTTGAGCAATATAAATATGTCCACGCTCAATCAACGCTGGCATCTGGCGGTAGAAGAAGGTCAACAACAAGGTACGAATGTGTGCGCCATCGACGTCCGCGTCGGTCATGATGATGATGCGGTGATAACGTAACTTCTCTACATCAAACTCTTCACGTCCAATGCCGCAACCTAACGCGGTGATCAAAGTGCCAACTTCTGCAGAAGACAACATTTTGTCAAAACGCGCTTTTTCAACGTTCAGTATCTTGCCCTTGAGTGGCAAAATTGCTTGAGTTCGTCGGTCGCGACCTTGCTTAGCTGAGCCGCCTGCAGAATCACCCTCCACCAAGTAAAGCTCTGATAATGAAGGATCTTTTTCCTGACAGTCAGCTAATTTACCTGGTAATCCAGCAACATCTAGCACCCCTTTACGGCGTGTCATTTCGCGCGCTTTACGAGCTGCTTCTCGTGCACGTGCCGCCTCAATCATTTTGCCCGCAATGTTTTTCGCTTCTGCTGGATTTTCAACGAGGAACTCAGATAGCTTTTCATTAACCAGTGATTCAACAACCGATTTCACTTCAGACGAGACAAGCTTGTCTTTGGTTTGAGATGAGAATTTTGGGTCAGGCACTTTAACCGAAACAATCGCGGTCAATCCTTCGCGTGCATCATCACCTGAGGTCGCAACTTTTTGTTTCTTAGCTAAGCCTTCAGACTCGATGTAGTTATTCAAGGTGCGAGTCAATGCCGCACGAAAACCGGCTAAGTGTGTGCCGCCATCACGTTGCGGTATGTTATTCGTAAAGCAGTAGACGTTTTCTTGGTAAGACTCGTTCCACTGCATAGAAACCTCTACGCCAACATCATTTCGCTCTGATGTCATATGGAAAACCGTTTGATTCAACGGCGTCTTGTTACGGTTTAAGTGTTCAACGAATGCTTTGATACCGCCTTCATACTCAAACACATCGGCTTTATCTGAGCGCTCATCACTCAGTGCAATACGAACGCCTGAGTTTAGGAAAGACAATTCACGTAAACGCTTTGAAAGAATTTCGTAGTGGAATTCAACGTCAGAGAAGATGGTCTTACTTGGCTTGAAGCGAACACGGGTGCCCGTTTTATCAGTATCACCTACCACCGCGAGTGGCTCTTGAGGATCACCTAGACGGTATTGTTGCTGGTGTTTTTTACCTTCACGATAGATGGTCAGCTCGAGCTCATCCGATAAAGCATTAACAACTGAGACACCAACTCCGTGCAAACCGCCTGAAACTTTGTACGAATTATCGTCAAACTTTCCACCCGCGTGTAGCACGGTCAAAATAACTTCTGCTGCAGAGCGACCTTCTTCTTCGTGGATACCTACCGGGATACCACGACCATTATCGGCCACGCTGACAGAGCCATCGGTATGGATGATGACGGTGATTTCAAAACAGTGCCCAGCAAGCGCTTCATCGATGGAGTTATCGACAACTTCGAAGACCATATGGTGCAAACCGGTGCCGTCATCGGTGTCACCAATGTACATACCAGGGCGCTTTCTAACGGCATCCAGTCCCTTAAGAACTTTGATGGAACTCGTATCGTATTGATTGCCGTCAGCCATGGTTTAGGGCCTCTCGTTTAAGACGGTTTATTGTATCTCAAAATCGTGTTTTTAGCAGCTTTTTATGACGGTTCCACGTGAAACATGAATAGTGTTAACTGACTGATTTAATTGGGGAATTTCAGCTTCAGTTAAGCTCACAATAATCATTTGTGGAAACAGATCTTTGCCGGCTGAAATAAGTCGATTTTTATTTGTCTCATCGAGCTCTGCTGGAAGATCATCGATTAATATAATGCCCGCACTCAAGCCTGCGTCAATTCGGTAGCGCGTCTGAGCTAAATGCATCGCCGCCACGAGCATTTTAAGCTGCCCTCGTGAGAGTTTTCGGCTTGAACGCTTATCTCCCGCCTTAATAACTAAATCTGCCCTGTGAGGGCCTACACTGGTGAATTTGCGCTTTCGATCGGTTTCTAAGTTTTTTTTCAACGCATCAAGAAGCGATAGCTCGTCCGACCAGCCACGTTGATATGTGAATTTAACTTCAATATCAAGATTCCAATCGTTCAATTGATCTTCTATGTAAGTGATTAATCGCTTTATGTATAGAGATCGTCTTTTCTGGATTTCAGATCCATATTCGACCAGTTGTTGATCCCAGGTAGTCGCATTCTGATTTTGTTTCAGGCTGGCATTTCGCTGATCTAACGCCCGGTGGTACTTTTGAACAACCGATAGATAATCATGTTCCACGTGAAACAATCCATTATCGATAAAAGCTCGTCTACCTTCTGGCTCGTCAGTAATTAGTGCTTGCGGATCTGGCCCTATCCATTCAATAGGTAAAAGGTGAATGATATCGGAGCGACGTTTTGCTGTTTCACCATCCAATTTGATGAGGGTGTTTTGCTTGTCTTGCTGTAAACCCAAACGGTGGTTGTCTCCACCCTTTCCTGAGAACTCAGTAAAAAGTTGGTACTGCGTCTGACCATCTTTGATCAAAGGTGAGATTTCTCTATGTCGAAAACTCCGACCTCGAAAGAGTAAATAAATCGCTTCTAGTAATGTTGTCTTACCCGATCCATTATCACCAACGATCAAATTGAGCCCTGATGTCAGAGCAATGTCTGCATCATCAAAACTTCTTAGATTGGATAGAACAAGTCGTTTCAACATAGCGAAAAAAAGGGGCTCAAGGCCCCTTTCTCAACGTTTTCGATCCTTACAGACGCATTGGCATAATGACGTAACGTGAGTCTGATGTGTCACTTGGTGTTACCAAGGTACTTGAATTGGAATCAACAACAGCAAATGCCACAGTCTCAGTTCCAATCGCAGAAAGAACATCCAGTAAGTAACCAACGTTAAATCCAATGGTCATTTCTGGACCTGTATATTGAATTTCAACCTCTTCCTCTGCTTCATCATGCTCTGGGTTGTGAGCTTGAAGATGTAAAAGGTTTTCGGTTAAACGGAATCGAATACCTCGGTACTTTTCATTCGACAAAATAGAGGTACGAGTCAACGCTTGCTTCAGAATCTCTTTATCTGCAGCTATGGGATGTGTTTCACCTTGAGGCATTACGCGTTCGTAATCTGGGAAACGGCCATCAATCAACTTTGATGTGAATGATGTATCACCCATGGTGATTCGAACATGACTATTACTGATATCAAAGGTGATTTCATCATCACTATCGGTAAGCAAACGACTCAATTCGATAACTGCTTTGCGAGGCAGAATGACTTGCATATCTTTGTTAACAGAAACTTTAAAGTCAGCATCACACAAAGCCAAACGATGTCCATCGGTTGCCACTGTCCGTAATTGGCCGGATTTAATTTCAAACAACAAACCGTTCAGGTAATAACGAACATCTTGTTGCGCCATCGCAAACGATGTTTGATCGATTAAACGCTTGAAGACTGATTCCGGACAGGTAAAAGATTCACTCGCTGCAGAAGGTTCAATTGTTGGGTAATCACGAGCAGCCAACATACCCATGCTGTAACGACCACGACCCGATTTCAGAACAACCTTTTCACCATCAACATCTAGCGTAATGTCCGCACCTTGTGGAAGCGCTTTACAGATATCAATAAGCTTTCTAGCTGGTAAGGTGAACTCTATATCACTTGAGAGTTGCGCTGACGCAGAAGTCGTTAATTCAACCTCTAAATCTGTCGCGGTAATACTCAAACGATTGTTACTACCTGTTATCAAAATATTGGCTAAGATAGGGAGCGTTTGACGTCGTTCAACCACATTGCCGACCATCAACAACGGCTTCAACAAATCATCTCGATTCGCTTGGATTTTCATTTTTTCCTTATCCCCTTCTCTTTAAATTAAATAAGTAATTTATAGAATTTTATTATTATTTTTATGCTTGGGTATAACTGCTAAAAATAAAAAATTTTCTATATTTTTCAATTACTTAATATAAAAATATCGTGATTAATAGTGCTCAAATTGTTCTGTGTAGCATGTGTATCAATTGTGGATAACTTATGCATTTTAGGTTTTGCATATTTTGTTCAACAGTTATCAACATCAGCTACTCAGGGTTCTTAACAGGTTATTAAAATCTTCCGCTACGTGGATGTCAGATTCACGTAATTCAGCAATTTTTCGCGTCGCATACAACACGGTTGTGTGGTCGCGCCCACCGAAAGATTCACCGATCTCTGGAAGACTATGGTTGGTTAATTCTTTTGCTAACGCCATGGCAATCTGGCGTGGTCGTGCAACAGTTCGACTGCGCTTACTGGACAATAAATCGGAAACACGTATTTTGAAATATTGCGCGACGGTTTTTTGAATATTTTCTAAGGTGATCAATCGAGCTTGCGCATCAATCATGTCGCGGAGCGCTTCTTGGGCAAAATCAACGGTCACTGCCCTACCCGTAAATTGCGCATTGGCATTGATACGGCGTAATGCGCCTTCTAATTCACGAATGTTTGATCGCACATGTTTCGCAATGAAAAAAGCAACTTCACTTGGGAGCTCTAATCGGAATAGCTGCATTGCTTTACTCATTAAGATAGCAACGCGAGTTTCTAAATCTGGTGGTTCAATGGAGACAGTTAGACCCCAGCCAAAACGAGATTTAAGTCTGTCTTCAAGCCCTTCAACTTCCTTCGGAAAACGATCTGAAGTTAGGATGATTTGTTGGCGTGATTCAAATAAGGCATTGAAAGTATGGAAGAATTCTTCTTGTGAATGCTCTTTACCGGCGAAGAATTGCACATCGTCAATCAATAAAGCATTAACGCTTCGCATGCGTTTTTTAAACTCATCTATCTTATTGTGCTGCAATGCTTTAACCATTTCGGCAACAAAACTTTCGGAGTGCATATAAAGCACTTTAGCCGCTGGATTGTCACGTTTGATCAGATTACCAACAGCATGCATCAAGTGAGTTTTACCCAGGCCTACACCGCCGTAAATATATAAAGGGTTATAGGCTTTACCAGGGTTCTCACCAACTTGGATACCTGCAGCTCGAGCAAGCTGGTTGGATTTACCTTCGACAAAGGAATCAAACGTAAAGTCGAGATTGATTGTTTCGGGCTCTTCAATCACAGGCTCAGGTGCTGGCTTGTTTGCAGAAACTGGCGCCGATGATGCAATAACAGGCTGATCGATGGCTTTTGCCAAACTGCCTATCTCAAGGGTGATTTTGGTTGCTTCTTGATTAGGGACATCTTGGAGATAGCTTTGAAGCAAAGAGAGATAGTTCTTTTTAACCCAATCTAAAACAAAGGCATTAGGTGCCATAAGGCGAAGATGCAAAGGTTCTTCATGACATTGCAGGGGACTGATCCACGTATTGAACTGTTGTTCCGGGATGTCTCGGCTTAATCGATCAGCTAATGCAGGCCAAATATTGATGGCTAAAGTCCAGTGTAAAAGGGATTTTGGAGTTATTTTAGGGACCGAATAATAACCATAACAGGAAGAGTTATCCACATTAAAATATTATGTCGACAAGCATTTAACAGTTAGTGTTCACACACTTACAGATTTATCCACAAAGTAACAAGCTCTGTGTGAAAGGGGCTTTGGAAAGGCCATAAATAACAAGCACAACTTTTGACAAATGCCGTTGCATACCGTATCTTCACGCGCCTTTCTGGGTCTAGTGATGCTGGCCCCTCTTTAATTAAATGATTTATCGACGGGAATCCAGTCATGAAACGTACTTTTCAACCAAGTAATTTGAAGCGTGTTCGCACTCACGGTTTCCGTGCGCGTATGGCAACTAAATCAGGCCGCAAAATTCTGAATGCACGTCGTGCTAAAGGCCGCTCTCGCTTAATTCCTTAAGCTACTTAAGAGTGGAGGGGCTTGATGTCTCATCAGTTCACTCGAGACCAACGCTTACTAACATCGGCTGACTTTCAACGGGTATTTGATAACCCGCTGAAGTCGGTCGATTCGTTTTTTAAGGTCCTTGCAAAAAAGCGCCTTGTAGGCACTGACTCCCGATTAGGTTTAGCAATTGCGAAAAAACAGCTAAAAAGGGCGGTCGATAGAAATCGCATCAAACGCTTAATCCGAGAAACCTTTCGCCAAGAACCATCACTTGAAGAGCAGGCGATCGATTTTATTGTGATGACGCGCCACTCGGTTCGTGCGAAGACAAACGCTGAACTCCAGCAATCCTTACAACAGCTGTTTGCGCAGGCGCTTTCTAAACTTGATCAAGCATGACACTGGGCGACGAGTAGCTTAAAATCGCGAACCATCTTTAACAGCAACCAACATCATTAGGCTGTATTCAATGGACAATATTCGTTTGCTGCTTTTCATGGCTCTGGCATTCATCTCATTATTATTGTGGGAGGCTTGGCAGGCTGATTACGTTTTACCAAAGCAACAATCTACGCCCGTTGCGCAAATGAACAACGCGGCTGATGTCCCTGTAGCAAATACGAATGACGCACCCAGCTTACCCCAGGCTTCAATGCCAACGATGGGTAACCTAGATCCTACTACGGCACCTAAATTGGTACATGTCGTGACTGACACGTTGGATGTGTATATCAGTTCAGTAGGCGGTTCAATTATCGATGCCAAACTCAATAAGTATCCGGTTTCAGTAGATCAGCCTGATATCAAGTACCACTTAATGAGTGAGCGGATGAGCGATTACTTCATCGCACAGTCGGGTTTACTTGGTGCAGATGCGGAGCGTACGCCAAACCATACATCGACCTTTGCCGCCTCTCAGGCAAGTTATCGCATGGCTGATGATGCCAATGACTTAGTCGTTGATCTGCAATGGGCAAGTAAAGATGGCTTGGTTGTTATTAAGCGTTTCACCTTTACTCGCGGCAAGCATGCGGTGAAGCTCGAGCACATCATTAATAACGGTTCATCAAGCGAGTGGGCGGGCCGTGATTATCGTCAGCTGAAACGTGGCGAGCCTACTGACAGCGGCAACGCATTGATGTACACCTATACCGGTGGTGCAATTTATGACCAAGTCGACAAGTATCAAAAATACGATTTCGGCGAGCTAGCTTCACAAAAAGTTGATCGTGATGCGACTGATGGCTGGGTTGCGATGATTCAGCATTATTTCCTTGGCGCGTTTATTCCTGATCGCGGTGAAACACAGCACTTCTACAGTAAAGCGGCTGGTGCGCAATATGTCTTGGGTACTTACTCACAAGCCAAAAATGTTGCACCAGGTCAAACGACCAGTTTTGGCGGTCAACTTTTCATGGGCCCAAAACTACAAGCCGAGCTTGAGCCTTTGGCACAAGGACTAGAACTAACCGTTGATTATGGCTGGTTGGTTTTCATTGCTAAACCAATGCATGTGATCTTGGAATGGATTAATGACTTTGTACAAAATTGGGGATGGACCATCATCATCTTCACCATTTTGATTAAGTTAGTTTTCTACAAGCTTTCTGAAACCAGTTATCGCTCAATGGCGAACATGCGTAAGTTAACGCCACGTATTCAAGCGCTGAAAGACCGCTTTGGCGAAGACAAGCAGCGCATGCAGAAAGAGATGATGGAGATCTATAAAAAGGAAAAGGTAAATCCACTCGGTGGGTGTTTGCCTATGTTGATTCAGATCCCATTCTTTATCGCACTTTATTGGGTACTACTCGAGAGCGTTGAGTTACGCCAAGCACCATGGATTCTATGGATTGATGACTTAGCAGTTAAAGATCCTTATTACGTGTTGCCTGTGATCATGGCCGTCTCGATGTTTGTGCAACAAAAGCTTAACCCTCAACCACCTGATCCTATGCAGCAGAAGATCATGATGTATCTGCCATTAGTGTTCGGTGTGATGTTTGCCTTCTTCCCAGCGGGTTTGGTGTTGTACTGGGTATTCAACAACCTGTTATCGATTGCACAGCAGTATGTGATTACTAAGCGCATCGAAGCAGGGGAGTCCGCATAAGGTAACCGCGTGAGTGAACGCGACACCGATACAATAGCGGCGGTTATAACGCCACCCGGTCGAGGTGGCGTTGGTATCGTTAGACTTTCGGGTTCGTTATCTTTTTCCATAGCACAGCAGGTGGCGTCCAAAGTGCCCGAGCCGCGCATGGCACATTACGGCGCCTTCATAGATCACGATGAATCGTTAATCGATAACGGCATCTTGCTTTGTTTCAAAGCGCCCCATTCTTATACCGGTGAAGATGTAGTCGAGTTTCAGGCGCATGGCGGCCCGGTTGTTTTAGATCGATTGCTCCAACGATGTGTAGCAGGTGGTGCACGCTTAGCTAAAGCTGGTGAATATACCGAGCGTGCATTTCTTAATGACAAGATTGACCTTGCTCAAGCAGAGGCCATTGCAGATCTCATTGATGCTGAAACGACCGCTGCGGCAAAGCTTGCCGCACGTTCTTTGCAAGGCGAGTTTTCTGAACGCATACATGACTTAGTGAGTGCGCTGACGCATCTACGGATGTACGTTGAGGCTGCAATTGATTTCCCAGAAGAAGAAATCGACTTTCTGTCTGATGGCAAGGTTGCAGGTGATGTCGAGTTACTCATTGAACAGGTAGAGACGCTACTTGTAGCAGCCAATGTTGGTCGCTTGATGCGCGATGGTATGACCTTAGTGATAGCAGGTCGCCCGAATGCGGGTAAATCCAGTTTGCTTAATGCGCTGGTAGGTAATGAAAGCGCCATCGTAACGGACATTCCTGGAACCACACGGGATGTGGTTAAAGAACAGATTCAGCTTGATGGCATGCCGTTACATCTAATTGATACTGCAGGCTTACGCGATAGTAGTGATGTTGTTGAGCAGATTGGTATTCAGCGCGCCCATGATGCAATTGCACAAGCAGATCGTATTTTGTGGATTTATGACGGTGACGCAGATCCAGAGCATCTTTCATTTAAAGAGTCGAACTTGCCATCACATGTGCCAGTTACGTTCTTGCATAACAAAGCAGATAAGACTGGACGCACGATAGGCTTAGATGCGAACAATGAAGTATTTGCGGTCAGTGCTAAGCAAGGCGAGGGTATCGTTGAGCTTAAAGCTTATCTGAGACAAACCATGGGGCTTGAACAAACTACCCAAGGTGAGTTCTTAGCTCGCCGTCGTCATATCGATGCGATTGAACGGGCCCTAGAACACATCCGTACAGGTAAGGCAGCATTGCATGAAGGGCTTGCTGGCGAGTTGATGGCCGAAGATCTTCGCCAGGCTCAATTGGCACTATCTGAGATTACCGGCGAGTTCAGTGCTGATGACTTACTCGGTGAGATATTCGCCGGCTTTTGTATTGGTAAGTAATAGTGCGTATCGGATTCTTCGATTCAGGCATAGGCGGCTTAGCGTTACTTGAAGCAGCGCTAAAGGCCTTCCCGAATAATCAATATCTGTATCTCGCAGATAACGCTTTTGCGCCTTATGGCGACAAAACCGAACAAGAGATTAAGCAGCGTTGTTTAGCCATCCAAAGCTACTTTGAATCACAAGATGTTGAAGCAATCGTTGTGGCATGTAATACCGCAACCGCTATCGCCATCGATGAGATGCGATCAAAAACCGCCTTACCCATCATTGGTGTTGAGCCCGCGATAAAGCCAGCGGCTCGCTCGGAACAAACCGAGGTCGCTGTGCTAGCCACAAAAGCAACGTTGCTGAGCGAGCGCTATAAAAAACTTAAAGCAAAATACGACGGTAAAGGGGTTTATGAATCACCTTGTGCCGGCTGGGTCTCTGCCTTGGAAGAAAATCAATATGAAAGCTGGCCAAACCTTATGGAAGCGGCACTGGCTGAAATAAAAGAAAATAAGGTGAGCCACATCGTATTAGGCTGCACGCACTACATCGGTCTTAAAGACCGAATCCAAGACCACCTTGGCTATGCCTTAACTTTTTATGAGCCGACTTCAGGCGTAATGCAGCGCATGAAGCAAATTTTGGGTGAGAGCCTAGAGGACTCAACTCAGGTATTGGATGTGCAGTTGATGGCGACAAGCTCGGCAGATCGACTTGAGGAGTGGGCGGTCAGCAAAAGCCTCAAAAAGCACAGCGTTTCTGTCATCGATTTGTGACATGACGCGACCTAAATGCTTGTTTAAACTATAACTTCACACTTTTTAGCGACGAATCCATGTTTCACGCAGATCATTATGCAGTCATTGTTGTAGGCGGAGGTCATGCCGGTACCGAGGCGGCCTTGGCATCTGCGCGCATGGGTCAAAAAACCTTACTGCTCTCTCACAACATCGACACCTTAGGCGCGATGAGCTGTAACCCTGCGATTGGCGGTATTGGTAAGGGGCACTTGGTCCGTGAAGTAGATGCGCTAGGCGGCTTGATGGCGAAAGCCGCAGACTGCGGCGGTATTCAATTCCGCACCTTAAATTCGCGCAAAGGACCTGCGGTTCGCGCGACACGTGCGCAAGCGGATCGTGCTTTATATAAAGCCGCTGTCCGTGCTGCACTGGAAGAACAAGAAAATCTTGATCTGTTTCAACAAGCCGTTGATGACCTGATTGTTGAAAATGGTCGCGCTGTTGGCGTGACCACGCAGATGGGTTTGAAGTTTAGAGCAGACACCGTGGTGCTGACCGTCGGTACCTTTTTAGGTGGTCGAATTCATATTGGCTTAGAAAATTATCAAGGCGGCAGAGCAGGGGATCCACCGGCAAATGCGTTGTCGCAGCGCCTACGTGAACAGCCTTTTACGGTAGAAAGATTAAAAACCGGCACACCGCCACGTATTGATAAGCGCTCGGTTAACTTCAGTGTGTTGGAAGAGCAGCCAGGCGATAACCCAGAGCCGGTATTCTCGTTCATGGCAGATCGCAGTTGGCACCCACAACAAATCCCGTGTCACATCACTCGAACCAATCAACAGACGCACGACATCATTCACGGTGGAATGGATCGCTCGCCAATGTATACCGGCGTAATTGAAGGCGTGGGTCCAAGATACTGTCCGTCAATTGAAGACAAGGTCGTGCGTTTTGCTGATAAAGAGTCGCATCAAATCTTTATCGAGCCAGAAAGCCTAACTAGCAATGAGCTATATCCAAATGGTATTTCAACGTCATTGCCATTTGATGTGCAATGGGAGCTGGTGCGCTCGATGAAAGGTTTTGAGCAAGCCCGCATTACTCGCCCTGGCTATGCTATTGAATATGACTTTTTTGATCCGCGTGAGCTGAAGTCCTCATTAGAAACGAAACATATTGAAGCCTTGTTCTTCGCGGGACAAATCAACGGTACGACCGGTTATGAAGAAGCGGCAGCACAAGGTTTGTTGGCCGGTACAAACGCGGCACTTAAAGCACAAAACAAAGAGGCGTGGTGTCCACGTCGTGATGAAGCGTATTTAGGCGTGTTGGTTGATGACTTGATTACGCGTGGTACGCAAGAGCCATATCGAATGTTCACAAGTCGCGCTGAATATCGCTTGATGCTACGAGAAGATAACGCTGATCTACGTTTAACTGAAAAAGGCCGAGAGCTAGGTTTGGTTGACGATCAACAATGGCAGTTCTTTGAAGAGAAGCGTGAAGCGATTGCTAAAGAACAGCAGCGCCTTAAAGAAACGTTTGTGCGACCAAATGATTTAAGTGTTGAGCAAGCGCATGAATTACTCGGTGATGAGCTACGTAAAGAAACCCGCGCTATTGAATTAATCGCGCGACCAAAAAGTGATTACGCGAAAGTGACCTCACTTGCGGTTGTCGGCCCAATGCACAGTGAAGAGCCTTGGGCAGAGCAAGTGCGTGAACAAGTTGAAATACAAGCTAAGTACTCTGGTTACATCAACCGTCAAGTGGCAGAAGTTGAGAAGTCAAAAACCGCAGAGTCAGTTTCGTTACCAGAGGATATTGATTACGCCTTAGTAAAAGGCTTATCCGCTGAGCTGACAGAAAAGTTAGCGCGCTTACGTCCACAAACAATAGGTCAAGCTGGCCGTATCCCTGGTATTACGCCAGCGGCTTTATCACTGTTACTCATACATCTAAAAAAACGATCTGCATAAACGAGAAGACCCGTGCTTATTCTTATCTCACCGGCAAAGAAACTGGATTACGACACACCTGTAGCAAGCAAGCTAAGTACTAAACCTGAGTTTTTGAAAGACTCACAAGTATTGATTGATCGCCTACGTCAGTTTTCTTCAATGGATCTTGCAGAGCTAATGAAGCTCAGTATGAATTTGGCAGAACTTAACTTTGATCGTTATGCCGAGTGGACGCCAAAGATTACAAAGAAAAATGCAAAGCAAGCGCTACTCGCCTTTAAAGGTGATGTTTATGCTGGTATGGATGCCGAAAGTTTTTCAGAAGACGATTTGGCCTACGCACAAGAACATCTACGTATTCTGTCAGGCTTATATGGCTTGCTTAAGCCGATGGATTTAATGATGGCGTACCGCTTAGAGATGGGCACATCACTAGAAAATTCGCGCGGTAAAAACTTGTATGAGTTTTGGGATACCACCATCACCCAAGCGATCAATAAACAATTAAAAGCGCAAGGCGATGATGTTGTTATTAACCTGGCATCGAATGAATACTTTAAATCCGTTAAGCCAAAGCTTGTCGAAGGTCGCATCATCACGCCGCAATTCAAAGAACGTAAAGATGGCCAATTTAAAATGATTGGTATCTACGCGAAAAAAGCGCGTGGTTTATTGAGCCGTTATATTTTGTTGAATCGTTTACAAGATCCAGAAGCGATCAAGAAGTTTGATGTTGATGGCTATGCGTTTAATAAATCACAAAGCAAAGGCGACACCTGGGTGTTTACCCGCGGCTAAGCGCTTCTAATTGATTCAGCGACCCCGGTATACATTGAGCAAGTAGCAGCGATATAAACGCCATGCCTGCGCCGATATAAAAAACGATGGCGGGCGAGTCGATCCAAATAAAACCAAACGCCGCAGGAATGATCACGGCAGCAATATGATTAATCGTGAATGACACGCCGGCAGTCGATGCTATGTCTTGTGGGTCAGCAATACGCTTAAAGTAGCTTTCAATACTGATCGCCAAAGAGAATAAGATGTGATCGATGATGAATAAAGTAGCTGCCATCGCTGCGTTATCCACTAAGGCATAGCAGATAAAGATCACGATCAAACCAAGGTACTCAAGCGTCAGCGCTTTATGTTCACCCCATTTAGCAATCAGTTTGCCTATTCGAGGCGCTGCCCAAGAGTTAATGATGTGATTCACTAAAAAGAGCAGAGCGATATCCGCTGCACTAAAGCCAAATTTTTCCACCATCAAGAAGCTAGCGAACACAATAAAGATTTGTCGACGAGCACCACTCATGAATACGAGCGCGTAATACAAAGAATACGCCGGACGCAGAATTAGTTTTTTATGTTGCGGAATCGCATGGGTAAACGATGGGAAATAACGCCATGCCCACAGCACTAAAACGATAGCGCCAATACCGGTGATGGCATAGATATAAACATAATCAATCGCAAGCCATTCAATGGCGAGCCATATACCAAGAAACACAGCGATCGATGCATAAGATCGTGCGGCAGAGAGATGACCTAACACAACGGGAACGCGCTCTTTATCAATCCACTGCAGTGCTAACGATTTTTGTACCGTGTAGTAATAATGAAAGCCCACCGACATGATCACTGTGGTGACATACAGGCCAAGGTTGCTTGGAAAGAAGCCAGTTAACGCGACACCTATGCCTAAGATTGCAATCGAGAGTAGCGCAAAAGTTTGTTCGCGAAAGATCAATAAAAAGGAAAACCGTGGTGAAGGCTAGAAATCCGGGCACTTCACGCAGGCTTTGTAGAAAGCCCATCTCGATCCCACTAAAGCCTGCTTGCTCGATAGCAAAGTTATTAATCAGCGTATGCCAACACGCAAAGCCAAATGCGGCAGCGAAGCTCATTAACCATAAAAGCTGTTCGGGTGATTTTGATTTCATCGCGGCAGCTTAAAGCTGAATGGCAAAAATGCATAGCAAAGCCTGAAAGGCGCCGCGATAATACCGGTATGAAATATGGACACAAACGTAACGAAGCGATCGCTCAATGGCCCCCGCAGTTAGCAGAAGGGTTGGCTCAAATGGGACTCGTGATACCCGCTGAGCAACAAGCGTTTTTACTTGAGTACCTTGCGTTGGTCGATAAGTGGAACAAGGTCTATAACCTCACTGCCGTGCGCAACCCTGAAGAGATGGTCTCGCGTCAGTTGTTAGATAGCTTGTCGATAGCACCTTTCATTAAAGGCCCTGGCTTACTGGATGTTGGGTGTGGCGCTGGCCTGCCAGGCATTCCACTAGCGATTGTGAATCCCGAACTGCACGTCACATTGATCGATTCAAACGGTAAAAAGACACGCTTTGTGCAACAAGCGATCGCAGAGTTAAAGCTGCTCAACGCCAACGTTATTCAGGGTCGCGTGGAAGATCTTACTCAAGTTGAACAATTTGACACCATTACCTCGCGTGCCTTTGCTGATCTGCATTTGATGATCCTCCTTACCGAACATTTGCTTAAACCGAATGGTCAGTGGGCGGCGATGAAGTCTGGCATTGATGAGCTCGATGAAAGTCAGCTGCCAGAAGGTAAGCAAGTTGCGGTACATGAGCTACACGTGCCGGGCGAAAATGCTGCGCGTCGTTTGTTGGTGATTACGTAGTCGTTGTCCTGAGCGAGTGCGCGCCGCTATTATGTGCAGCCAAATTGATTTGCTGACCTCAGCACACCACTAGAGACACCAATGGCCCGAGTTATTTGCGTTGCTAACCAAAAAAGGCGGTGTGGGTAAAACCACAACCACGGTCAATACCGTGGCAGCGCTAGCGCTGATGAAAAAGCGTGTGTTGTTGGTTGATCTTGATCCGCAAGGTAATGCGACCATGGGATGCGGTGTCGATAAACACGATATCGAGCTGTCATCGCTTGAGGTTTTGCTCGGTGAAGCCAGTGTTGCTGAGGTGAAAAAGCCAGCGGTGGAAAATTTGTTTGATGTGCTCCCGGCGAACGGTGATCTCACCGCCGCAGAGGTTGAGCTCATCGACATGGAAAATCGCGAGCAACAGTTAAAGAAAGCACTCGCGGTTGTGGCGAATGATTACGACTACATCTTTATTGATTGTCCGCCATCTTTAAACATGCTCACCTTGAATGCGTTAGTGGCTGCGGATGGCGTGTTGATTCCGATTCAAACCGAGTATTACGCGCTAGAAGGCTTGTCTTCATTGCTTGTGACGATTGAGCAAATCAAGGCACATGCAAATCCAGAGCTGACAATTGATGGCATTGTGAGAACTATGCATGACCCACGTAACAATCTTGCGACGGATGTCTCGGCGCAGTTGATCGAGCATTTTGGTGATCGTGTCTTCCGAACCATCATCCCGCGCAATGTGCGTGTTGCCGAATCGCCAAGTCATGGTTTGCCAGTGATGATGTATGATAAATCTTCACGAGGCGCGAGCAGTTACATGGCGCTAGCGAGCGAGTTATCTCGCCTTCATTAAGGTTCAAAGCAGAAATACATGGCTAAGAAACGCGGATTGGCGCGCGGTTTAGACGCGCTTTTAGGTGGTGGTAAACCCAATAAAGCAGAGTCAGCTGAAGCTACATCAGCGGGCGAATCATCTGTTGCGCCAAGCTCAGCTCAAGCCGATAAAGGCCAAAGCGCACTGCCAGTCGAGTATCTACAGCGCGGTCGTTATCAGCCACGCCGACATTTCGATGAAAATAAGCTGCAAGAATTAGCCGATTCGATCAAAGCGCAGGGCATGGTTCAGCCTATTGTCGTGCGTTCGATTGGTAACAAGAACTACGAAATTATTGCCGGTGAACGCCGTTGGCGTGCAGCTCAGCTTGCTGGGCTTGCCGAAGTCCCTGTTTTTATTAGAGAAGTTGACGATCAAACCGCCATGGCGATGGCCTTGATCGAGAATATTCAGCGTGACGATCTCAATCCTTTAGAAGAAGCGGTCGCATTGCATCGCTTACTCGATGAATTTGGTCTAACCCATCAAGAAATTGCCAATGCTGTGGGTAAGTCACGTACCACCGTCACCAATTTAATGCGTTTGCTCGAATTGGCGCCTGAAGTGAAAGCCTTGGTTGATGAGCGCAAGCTGGATATGGGCCATGCGCGTGCCTTGTTGGCGCTGAAAGCCGCCGATCAGCGAACAGCGGCTAATGAGGTGGTGAAGAAAGGGTTGTCGGTTCGTGCCACCGAGGCTCTGGTCAAGGCGTTATTGAGCCCCAAGCCAGCATCGAGCAAAAAAGCAGAGTCTGGTTACGACAGTGATACCCGTCGCTTATTAGATGATCTGACCGATCGCTTGGGCGCGAAGGTCGATTTGAAACAATCCGGCAAGGGAAAGGGCACTTTGCAGATTAGTTTCAATAGCTTGGACGAGCTTGAAGGGATCCTAGAGCACATCAAATAGCGTCTCAATTTAGTCAACATCTTGGCATCGAAAAGAGCGCATTAGATTTCCATAATGTTTGGGCGCTCTTATATTGAATTTTTTATGCGCTCATAGTTTGACCTTAGTCAGGCATCTCCCTATACTGCCCCCGCTTTTTGGCCATGACCGTAGTTGAACGTTATGCATAACCTCGATGAACGTCGAGCTAAAAACATCTTATTAGCGCAAATTTCAGTTGCTGTTATTGTTGCGCTGGTCGCAGCAGTTTTCGATATTCGTTATGCGAGAGATGCCTTTATCGGTGGGCTTGCAACTATCATTGGAACCGCTGTTTTTGCGTTTTGGATCTTTGGTCCCTACAGCGCTAAAGAGCCGGGTCAGTTGGTGGCAAGGTTCTATGGTGGTGAAATTTTAAAGATTGTTTCGATCGTTATTGTTTTCGCCATCGCGATGAAAAAAATTGATGATTTAGAGCCAGTGGCATTATTTACTGCGTTCTTAATCGTTCAGGTATTACCCCCGCTACTGGCGAATCGCATCGCCCGTTGAGAGTAATAAAGAGAAATGGCTGGTTCAGAAGTTACATCGTCACAATATATCCAACACCATTTGACCAACTGGACTTATGGTTTAAACCCTGAGACTGGCGAGTGGGGCTTTGCGCACAGTGCGCAGGAAGCGGCAGCAATGGGCTTCAATGAAATCCACGTTGATTCAATTATGTGGTCGATTGGCTTGATCGTTATCGCCATGATCTTCTTCCGCGGTGCTGCGAAAAAAGCATCAGCTGAAACACCTACCGGTTTCCAAAACTTCGTTGAGATGATCGTTGATTTCGTTGACGACGCTGTACGTGGTTCGTTCACTTCAAAGAACAACATGGTTGCACCATTGGCGTTGACCATTTTTGTCTGGGTCTTCCTGATGAACTTGATGGACTTGATCCCAGTGGATTTGGTTCCTTGGATTGCAGGCCAGATCGGTTACTACGCATTTGGCGTTGATCCGCATCATGTTTACATGAAGATTGTTCCAAGCACCGACCCTAACGTGACCTTCGCGATGGCGTTTGGTGTGTTCTTCCTCATTCTTTTCTACAGCATCAAGATTAAAGGTGTAGGTGGTTTCGTTGGTGAATTAACCGGCATGCCTTTCCAAACCAATAACATGCTGTTGAAACCATTTACGACTGTGATCAACTTGGTGCTTGAAGGCGTCAACCTGATTGCTAAGCCAATTTCATTGTCACTGCGTTTGTTCGGCAACATGTACGCGGGTGAAATGATCTTCATCTTGATCGCGTTGATGTACAGCGCGGGCTGGGTAATGGGTATCTTCGGTGGCACCTTGCAGTTCGTATGGGCTGTATTCCACATCTTGGTTATCACGCTGCAAGCGTTCATCTTTATGACGTTGACCATCGTTTACCTGGATATGGCACACGCTGATCATCACTAATTTAAAACTTAACTTTTAACTTCTACCTGAACTAAGGGGAAAATCATGGAAATGGCACAAGCTCTGCTTATCATCGCAGCTGCAATCATGCTGGGCCTTGGCGCTGTAGGCGCTGCTGTAGGTATCGGTGTTCTCGGTGGTCGCTTCTTGGAAGGCGCTGCGCGTCAACCTGAGTTGATCCCAATGCTGCGTACTCAGTTCTTCATCGTCATGGGCTTGACCGACGCGGTACCTATGATCGCTGTAGGTCTGGGCATGTACGTAATGTTTGCGCTGTAAGCGAAACATTAACGAACTTATTTAAACTCACTCGTCCACTCGAGGTATCGGGATGAATATCAACCTGACACTTATCGCACAGCTCGTGTCCTTTGCTGTATTCGTATGGTTCACCATGCGTTTCGTATGGCCACCGCTGGTTCAAGCGATGGTTGAGCGTAAAGCCAAGATCGCTGATGGTCTGGCAGCTGCAGAGCGCGGTGCGCATGAGCAGGAATTAGCAGAGAAACGTGCTGCTGAAACTATCGCTCAAGCTAAGCAACAAGCAGCTGAGATCAAAGCGAATGCTGAAAAGCAGGCGTCAATGATTGTTGAAGAAGCCAAGAACAAGGCCCAGGAAGAGGGTTCTCGTCAATTGGCTGCGGCGCAAGCAGAGATCGAGCAAGAAACCAACAAAGCGCGTGAGCAATTGCGTGGCAAAGTTGCTGAACTGGCAGTTGTCGGTGCAGAAAAAATCTTGTGTAAAGAGATCGATGCTAATGCGCACAAAGACATCGTAGACGCTGTCGCGCAACAGATCTGAGGCAGGCCCTATGGCTGGAGACGCTACAACTATCGCTCGACCTTACGCTGAAGCAGCTTTTCAGCGCGCGGTTGAAACTAATGCACTTGGTCAATGGGCTGACATGTTTAGCCTTTTGGGTGCTGTTGCTCAAGATGTTGCAATGCAGACTGTGATCAACAATCCAAAGAAGACCGCTGCACAAAAAGCTGAGTTACTGATGGATATCGGTGGTTCAAGCATGAATGCAGAAGGTAACAACTTGATCAAGTTGCTGGCTGACAATGGTCGCTTGGCAGTATTGCCAGAGATCGCTGCAGCGTTTGCACAACTTAAAGCAGGTCACGAAGGCACGATCGACGTTGAAGTCGCGACTGCTTTCCCGCTTTCAGCTGAGCAAGAGCAAACACTAGCAAGTGCACTAAAGAAAAAGCTTGGTCGTGATGTTCGCATTACGAGTACTGAAGATAACAGCTTAATCGGCGGCTTCCGTCTCCGTGCTGGCGATATGGTTATCGACGGTTCTGTATCAAGCCAAATCAGCCAATTGGCAAACCAATTAGGAATTTAACAGGGTAAGCAACCATGCAACTGAATCCCTCTGAAATCAGCGAACTGATCAACAACAAGATCGAGAACTACGAAGCTTCAACTGAAGCTCAAAACGAAGGCACCGTAGTTTCTGTAACTGACGGTATTGTTCGTATCCACGGTCTAGCAGACGTAATGTCTTACGAAATGCTGGAATTCCCAGGCAACGTATTCGGCTTGGCGCTTAACTTAGAGCGTGATTCAGTCGGTGCGGATATCTTGGGTGACTACAAAAACATTACTGAAGGTGACTGGGTTAAATGTACCGGTCGCGTATTGGAAGTTCCAACTGGCCCTGAGCTACTTGGTCGCGTTGTTGATGCGCTGGGTAACCCAATGGACGGTAAAGGTCCTATCAATGCTTCAACTTCAGCACCGATCGAAGAGCAAGCGCCAGGCGTTATCGACCGTAAGTCGGTAGACCAGCCAGTTCAAACCGGTATCAAAGCGATCGACGCGATGGTTCCAGTAGGTCGTGGTCAGCGTGAGTTGATTATCGGTGACCGTCAGGTAGGTAAATCAGCGATTGCGATCGATGCGATCATCAACCAGAAAGGTACTGGTATTAAGTGTATCTACGTTGCAGTGGGTCAGAAGAACTCAACTGTTGCGGGTCTGGTTCGTAAGCTTGAAGAGCACGGCGCAATGGAACACACCATTGTTGTTTCTGCTCCTGCAGCTGACTCAGCAGCAATGCAATTCATCGCTCCTTACTCTGGTTGTACCATGGGTGAGTACTTCCGCGACCGCGGTCAAGACGCGATGATTATTTATGATGACTTGACCAAGCAGGCATGGGCTTATCGTCAGGTTTCATTGTTGCTACGTCGTCCGCCAGGTCGTGAAGCGTACCCAGGTGACGTTTTCTATTTGCACTCACGTTTGCTTGAGCGTGCAGCTCGTGTAAATGCTGACTACGTTGAAAAGTTCACCAACGGTGAAGTGAAAGGCCAAACCGGTTCATTGACCGCGTTCCCTATCATTGAAACCCAGGCTGGTGACGTATCAGCGTTCGTACCAACTAACGTAATTTCGATTACTGACGGTCAGATCTTCTTGGAGTCTGATTTGTTCGCAGCAGGTATGCGTCCTGCGATTAACGCGGGTCTGTCGGTATCTCGTGTAGGTGGTTCGGCACAGACTAAGATCATCAAGAAGCTCGGCGGCGGTGTTCGTCTAGCATTGGCTCAATATCGTGAATTAGCAGCGTTCTCGCAGTTTGCATCAGATTTGGACGAGGCAACTCGTGCACAGTTGGAGCGTGGTAAGCGTGTAACTGAATTGATGAAGCAGGCGCAATACAGTCCTTTGAATACAGCTGAAATGGCGTTCTCGTTGTTCGCAGCTAACGAAGGTTACTTAGACGATGTTGAAACCTCTAAGGTTGTTGCATTCGAAGCAGCTCTTCACCAGTACCTTGCAGCTAACCAATCAGCATTGGTTGCAGATGTTAATGCTAAGGCTGACTGGAATGATGACGTTGAGGCTAAGTTCCACGACGCCATGAAGGACTTCAAGGCAAACAACACTTGGTAAGCACTTAATCTAGCGACTCAAAGGAGTCGCTAGGTTTTTCGATTTAAAGCGAGAGACACATGGCAGGCGCAAAAGAAATTCGCACTAAGATCGCTTCCGTAAAAAGTACGCAGAAGATTACGCGTGCAATGGAAATGGTTGCTGCTGCGAAAATGCGTAAAGCACAAGACCGCATGGGTCAGTCTCGTCCGTACGCGGACAAGATGCGACAAATCGTAGGTCACGTCGCTTCAGCTAACCCTGAGTACACGCATGACTTCATGAAAACACGTGAAGTTAAAAAGATCGGCTACATCATTGTGTCGTCTGACCGTGGCTTGTGTGGCGGTTTGAATACCAACCTGTTCCGCCGCTTGGTACGCGATATCAAAGCACTGCGTGAATCAGGCAATGAAATTAAGTATTGCTTAGTGGGCAATAAGGCACTGGGCTTCTTCCGCCGTGTAGGTGGTGAAGTGTTGGCACAGGTAACGCATTTAGGCGACCAGCCACACGTTGAAGATCTTGTGGGCACCATCAAAGTAATGCTGGATGCGTTCAGCAATGGCGAAGTGGATGAGATCCGCTTGGCGTACAACACCTTCGTTAACACCATGACGCAGGAGCCAACGATTTCAAAGTTGGTACCTTTAGCTGCAGGTGACGATGAAGATGAGCTGAAGCACCACTGGGATTACATTTACGAGCCTGGTTCTCGTGAAGTATTGGATGCATTGTTGGTTCGTTACATTGAATCAATTGCGTATCAAGCGGTGGTAGAGAACGCAGCATGTGAGCAATCAGCACGTATGGTTGCGATGAAGGCTGCAACAGATAACGCCGGAAACATGATTGATGAGCTGCAGTTGATTTACAACAAAGCGCGTCAGGCGGCGATTACCCAAGAGATCTCTGAGATCGTGGGTGGCGCAGCAGCGGTATCAGGCTAAAACGAATTTTAAATTTAACCGCAGCTTCGGTTGCGAATGTATTGATTGAGAGGAAACGCCAATGAGCACGGGTAAGGTCGTCGAAATTATCGGCGCGGTGGTCGACGTTCAATTTGATCGCGGAGCTATGCCAAAGGTATATGACGCGTTAAAGATCGAGTCAGCAGGTTTGACCCTTGAGGTTCAACAGCAGCTGGGCGACGGTGTTGTACGTGCTATCGCAATGGGCTCAACTAACGGTTTGAAGCGTGGTGCTGAAGCTAGCAACACAGGCGCGCCAATCCAGGTGCCAGTGGGTCAAGCAACCCTAGGCCGCATCATGGACGTTTTGGGCGAGCCGGTTGACGAGGCAGGTCCTATCGGTGAAGAGAAGCGTATGCCGATTCACCGTGAAGCGCCAAAGCTAGAGGATCAATCATCAGCGACAGAAGTTCTTGAGACCGGTATCAAAGTAATCGACTTGATCATGCCGATCCAGAAGGGCGGTAAAGTTGGTTTGTTCGGTGGTGCGGGTGTAGGTAAAACCGTAACGCTGATGGAACTGATTCGTAACATCGCGGTAGAGCACTCAGGCTTCTCAGTATTCGCAGGTGTAGGTGAGCGTACTCGTGAGGGTAACGACTTCTACCACGAGATGTCAGAAGGTGGCGTACTCGACAAAGTATCACTGGTATACGGTCAGATGAACGAGCCACCAGGTAACCGTTTGCGTGTTGCATTGACGGGTTTGACCATGGCGGAATACTTCCGTGACGAAGGCCGTGACGTATTGATGTTCGTAGACAACATCTACCGTTACACCTTGGCGGGAACCGAGGTATCTGCACTGCTAGGTCGTATGCCTTCTGCGGTAGGTTATCAGCCAACACTGGCAGAAGAGATGGGTGTACTCCAAGAGCGTATTACCTCTACTAAGACAGGTTCAATCACCTCGTTCCAAGCGGTATATGTACCTGCGGACGACTTGACTGACCCTTCACCAGCAACCACCTTCGCTCACTTGGATGCGACTTTGGTATTGTCTCGTCAGGTAGCTGAGCTTGGCATCTACCCTGCGGTAGACCCACTCGACTCAACCTCACGTATTCTTGACCCACACGTTGTGGGCAATGAGCACTACGACACAGCTCGTGGCGTTCAAGGTGTATTGCAGCGCTACAAAGAGCTGAAAGACATCATCGCGATCTTGGGTATGGACGAATTATCTGAAGAAGATAAGACCGTTGTACAACGTGCTCGTAAGATTCAGCGTTTCTTGTCACAACCATTCTTCGTTGCAGAAGTGTTCACTGGTGCACCTGGTAAGTACGTTACCTTGGCGCAAACCATTGCGAGCTTCAAAGGCATCTTGAATGGTGAGTACGACCACTTGCCAGAGCAAGCGTTCTACATGTGTGGCGACATCGAAGAAGCTGTCGAAAACGCAAACAAGAAGTAATGCATAACAGCAAGGTTCTGTGAAAACGGAATCTGGAGAAGACAAATGGCAATGACCATTCATGTTGACATCGTAAGTGCTGAAGGCAATCTCTACTCTGGTCAGGGTGAGATGGTTTATGCGCCTGCTGCGATGGGTGAAATCGGTGTGGCACCTCGCCATACACCGCTAATTTCACCTTTGAAAGCGGGTGAAGTTCGCGTTGATGTGGGCAATGGTAAGCCGCAAGAGCATTTCTATGTGTCTGGCGGCATGATCGAAGTTCAGCCTTTTAAGGTCACTATCCTTGCAAATACGGGTATCCGTGCAGCAGATTTGGACGAGGCAGCCGCTCAAGAAGCGAAACGTCGCGCCGAAGATGCCATGGCTAATCAATCAGCTGATATGGATCTGGCGAAAGCACAGGTTGAATTAGCTGAAGCCGTTGCACAGCTACGCGCTATTGATCGTCTTAGAAAGACAAAGTAAAGCGCGTCAGCTCTTGCTAGAATCAAAGGCTCTAAGTGCAAACTTAGGGCCTTTTTTATTATCAACGTTTTAGGGAGAAAACGAATGACCCTTGCAGTCGCTATCTTGGCCGCCGGCAAAGGCACAAGGATGAAATCTTCAATGCCGAAAGTGCTTCATCCTTTGGCACACAAACCACTTGTTCAACATGTAATCGATACAGCACGCTCATTAGATCCGAGCCAAATTGTAGTGGTCTATGGTCACGGCGGTGATCAGGTGCGCGAAGTGGTGACCGATGCTGACCTTTCTTGGGCAGAACAAGCAGAACAATTAGGTACCGGCCATGCGGTGCAGCAAGCGATGCCACACATCAAAGAGGCTGATCGTGTATTGGTGCTCTATGGTGACGTACCACTAACAAGTGCCGAGACCTTGCGCGAATTACTCGAGCAAGCCGGTGATGGCATGGGCTTACTCACTATTAATTTAGATGACCCAAGCGGTTACGGTCGTATCGTGCGTGATGACAAAGGCGCTGTTGAACGTATCGTTGAACAAAAAGATGCCAATGCTAATGAGCTCGCTATCCAAGAAGTAAATACCGGCATTATGGTCCTCCCGGGTGAGAAGCTATCGGGTTGGCTCAATGGTCTATCGAATAACAATGCGCAGGGTGAGTACTATCTAACCGACTTGCTAGCGATGGCGGTGAACGATGGCGTTTCAATTGCCGTCACTCAGCCAGAGCATCAATTTGAAGCTGATGGCGTGAATAATAAGCTTCAGTTGGCAGAACTAGAGCGCGCTTATCAGCGACTCCAAGCTGATCGCTTAATGACGGAAGGCGTATTACTTCGCGATCCGAATCGATTTGATTTGCGTGGCAGCTTAACGCATGGCACGGACTGTGAGATCGATATCAATGTGATTATCGAAGGTAACGTGACCTTGGGTAATAACGTCAAGATTGGTGCAAATGTGGTGCTGCGGAATGTCAGCATTGGCGATAACACCGTTGTGGTGGAGAATTGTATTTTTGATGACGCGACGGTGGGTGCGGATTGTACGATTGGTCCGTTCTCGCGATTGCGTCCAGGCGCAGATCTAACCGGTGGCGCACACATTGGTAACTTTGTTGAGATCAAAAAGTCCGTGGTTGGTCTGGGCTCTAAGGTGAATCACCTCACCTATATCGGCGACAGCCAAATTGGCGCCGGGGTGAACATTGGCGCTGGCACAATCACTTGTAACTACGATGGCGCAAATAAGCACACCACGGTGATAGGCGACAATGCGTTTATTGGCTCAAACTCAGCATTAGTGGCACCTGTCACAATTGGTAAGGGCGCAACCATTGGTGCAGGATCAGTTATCAGAAAAGACACGTCGGATGACAAGCTAACGTTATCAGGCGGCAAACAGGTCACCATTTCAAATTGGGAACGACCTAAGAAACAACCTAAGTAAGCGAAAGACTATGTGTGGCATTGTTGGCGCGGTTTCACATCGCGATGTTGTAGCAGATCTTGTTGAAGGATTACGTCGACTGGAATACCGCGGCTATGATTCAGCAGGCGTTGCCAGTCTAAGTGGTGACAACATTCAATATCGACGTGCAGTGGGCAAGGTCGCAAAGCTTGCTGATCTCATTAAAGAGCAGCCATTAACCGGAACCACAGGTGTTGCGCATACGCGATGGGCAACCCATGGCGTGCCAGCAGAGCGTAATGCGCACCCACACCGCAGTGGCGAAGATGTCGTAGTAGTGCACAACGGCATCATTGAGAACCATGCTGAACTTCGCGAGTCATTAAAAGCTGATGGCTATACGTTTCAATCCGAAACAGACACCGAAGTTATTGCGCACCTATTAGCTCGCAACATTAAAAGTGGCCTATCGCTTGAAGCATCGGTTAAAGCGGCACGTGAAGAATTAGTTGGTGCTTATGGCATGGCGGCGATTAGCCCACATGAACCCAATGTCATGGTAGTGGCTCGCGCAGGTAGCCCTTTAGTCATCGGCATAGCCGATGATGAAAATCTTATTGCATCAGATGTCTTTGCGCTTTTACCGATTACTCAGCGCTTTATCTTTTTAGAAGAGGGTGATGTTGCGGTAATAAGCCGAAAAAACATTGCGATCTTCGATAGCGAGAATAATGCTGTCGTTCGTGATGAAAAAGTCTCGGAGGTAAGCGCTGAAAGTACAGAGAAGGGTCATTATGAACATTACATGCTCAAAGAGATTTATGAGCAGCCAGCCGTCATCGCAGAGACATTAGAAGGCCGAATCTATAAAGGTCGGTTGTCAGAAGAAAGCTTTGGCCATACAGCGACAGAGCTGTTTGATAAAACGAAAAACATCCACATTATTGCGTGTGGTACGAGTTATCACGCAGGCTTAGTTGCTAAGTACTGGTTAGAAGAAATTGGTATTCCGTGCCACGTTGAAGTCGCAAGTGAGTACCGTTATCGCCAAGTTGTAGTTCCCGAAGGCACCCTGTTTATCTCAGTATCCCAATCAGGCGAAACTGCAGATACGCTCGCGGCGCTTCGTGCGGGTAAAGGTGCCAAATACTTAGGGTGCTTGACGGTATGTAACGTGCCCGAGAGCTCATTAGTGCGTGAATCGGATGTGGCAGTAATGACTCGCGCAGGTAAAGAGATTGGCGTTGCATCAACTAAAGCGTTTACAACCCAGCTTGTTGCCTTACGTCTTATAACCATCGCGCTAGCTCGTCGACAGGGCATGAGCAAAGAGCAAGAGAAAGCCCTGGTTGAAGAGCTTCATGCTTTACCGCGTCAGGTTGAAGTTGTGCTGGAGCTCGCTGATTCAATCAAAGTCATGGCGTCATCCTTTGCAGATAAACAAAATGCGTTGTTTTTAGGGCGCGGCACTTTCTATCCCATTGCGATGGAAGGCGCATTAAAGTTAAAAGAGATCTCATACATTCATGCTGAGGCCTACGCCGCAGGTGAGTTAAAGCACGGCCCATTGGCGCTTGTTGATGAAATCATGCCAGTCGTTTGCGCACTGCCTGATGATCCGTTGCTTGAAAAAGTGCTATCCAATCTCCAAGAGGTGAGAGCGCGTGGAGGCGAGCTGTTCTTGTTCAGTGACAAGAAGGTGAAAATCCCGCTCGATAAATATCAAGACCTCAAGTTAGACGACATTTGTCCGTCAACTGCGCCCATTGTTTACAGTATTCCACTGCAACTGTTGTCGTACTTCGTAGCGTTAGAGAAAGGAACTGATGTTGACCAGCCAAGAAACTTGGCGAAGTCAGTCACTGTCGAATAAGCCATATCTTACGTACCGATAGCTCGTTGCGCTTTAGATTTGGGTTTAAATGAAAACACTCACTATCAAAAACGAAAGGTTCGTTCGCTGGGCGATATTAATCACCTACCTCAGCTTAGCGTTAATCGTTTTGGCGCTTAGTCTTTGGGTGCAATTAGTTAACGCTGTTGCCAATCATTTTTGAAAGGCGTTGCTCACGTCAGTGTGCAAGCGATCGCTTACCAAGATAAGAAGTTGTCACTTAATGATGTGTCGGCAAATTTACCTTCAGGTCTGCGGATCGGTGCAAAGTGCATCACGATTGAAGCAGATATACAGCAGATACTCGATGGGCAATTTAAAGCAAAAGCTATCGAGGTTGATCAGCTAAAAACACATGGATTGTTTGAAGGTCTATCGATAAAACAAATTACGGCAGCCAATGTAACCCTAGATGCTGATAATGCGTTGATAATCGAGAAACTGAATACGGTTGGTTATAAGCAGCAGAGCATAAAGTTAAGCGAGTTAATAGGCACTCAGCTTCGCTACCGTCAGGATTCACTATCAGTAGACAGCCTGAAGATGAAAGAGTCTACTATCGATGCGTCGGTCAAAATTGCTTTGTCTTCCTTGGCGTTAAATGAGGCTGAGATCAAAAATCTGTCGAAACCGACTGAGCTGGCGTATTCGATAAAAACGATAGACGTTAAAGATTTACTAACAGACATTTTTGGAGTAGCAGTAAACACCGCTTCGGCATCTAACATTGTGGGAGATGCTTCAAGTATTCGCATTCAAGGCTTGGATGTATCAAAGGCAAACATCGATCTAAAGAGAGATCAAAGTCGCCAATGGTATGGCTTCCCTGTACGCAGTGGCTCTTCTGGCGAGAAAGCGTTTGCTTGGGCTATCTCTCAGGTAGTTTTAGAAGAGTTTAAAGTAACCATTGAAGATGGGGCGGTTACGCCTGTGTTTAGGGATGAGCTTTTCATTGAAAAGCTCAGGGCAGAAAATGTGGGTGGCGAGTTGGTTGATGCTAAAGCCCAGCTGTCAGCAACGCTTGGAAAGTACACACCTATTCAGTTAGACGCTGAATTCAGTAATCAAGCGGGTACGCTTTCAGTTAAAGCAAAAGGTGAAATTAACGGATTAGTCCTTAACCATATTGATGGTTATATCTCGAATGACATGGGTCACAACTTTGAGCGAGGCCAACTAAGCGATACCTTCACGTTGGTGATAAAAGATAAGCACATGACAATGAGTAATCAGCTTGAAGTGCGCGATCTTAAAGCGATTGCGATTGAGGGAAAGAAGGGGCCTCCTATAGGATTAGCGGTTAAGTTGCTCCAAGATAAAGATGGCATCTTACGTATCGGCGTTCCTATCGAGGGTGATCTTGATAATCCGGAGTTTAAGATCGCCCAGGCGCTAACGCCGGTGATTACCAAGGCGGTTACATTGCAAGCAGCATCCAATATTCAGCCCTTAGGCACCGTATTATTGGTTAAAGACTTGCTTGATAAAACTTTGTTGAAAGTCAGCTTTGAGCCGGCTTTTTTTTGAAGCGGGTACGGCAGTCTTATCAAAAGGTCAGGCAGAGAATATGCGAGAGCTGGCGAAAAAGCTGAGTAAAACGCCAAACCTGCAAGTGAGGTTATGCGGGGTAGTAACGCCAGTCGATAAAGCTGAGCCGGAAGAGGCATTTAAAAAGTTGGGCGAGGCACGAGCTGACGCAGTGAAAAAACTTCTCTTAGCTGAGCGTCTCCCAAGCGATCAAGCCATTCCCTGTCCACCTTATCGAGATGACGCAGAGGCGGCAAAACCACGGATTGATATCACCCTTTAATCAGACAATCTCGCAGCCCTTGAAGCTAGGTTTCGTTAAACTAGCTATATGGATGTATCTCATATTTTAGATGGCTTGAATGATGCCCAACGCGATGCGGTAACCGCACCTTTGGGTAGTGCTTTAGTGCTTGCTGGGGCAGGTTCAGGCAAGACCCGCGTACTCGTTCACCGTATCGCCTGGCTGCTACAGGTGGAGCAGCTATCGCCATGGTCAATTCTGGCGGTGACCTTTACCAATAAAGCGGCACGTGAGATGCGTCACCGCATTGAAACATTGTTGGGCATGCCAATGGGTGGCATGTGGGTTGGTACCTTTCATGGCCTAGCGCACCGATTGCTGAGAGCTCACTGGCAAGAGGCCAATTTGCCGCAAGGCTTTCAGATACTTGATAGCGATGATCAATTCCGCATGATCAAACGAATCGTGCGTGAGCTAAACCTTGATGACAGTAAGTGGCCGCCGCGACAGGTTCAGTGGTTTATCAATAACAACAAAGATGAAGGGAAGACGTGCTGATCATCTTGATGCGGCAGGAGATCCGTATCAGCGCCAGATGATCGCGCTGTATCGTGAATATGAACAGGCTTGTCAGCGTGCAGGTGTGGTCGATTTTGCTGAGCTTCTGCTACGTGCTCATGAGTTATGGCGAGATCGCCCCGACGTTTTACAACATTACCGCGAGCGATTCAGCGCGGTTTTGGTCGATGAGTTTCAGGATACCAACTCTATTCAATATGCTTGGCTTCATATGCTGTCTGGCGAGCAACATAAGTTATTTGTCGTGGGCGACGATGATCAATCTATCTATGGATGGCGCGGCGCGCGTGTTGAAAACATCCAAGAGTTTCAATCGCATTACCCTGAAACAAAAGTCGTGCGTTTGGAACAGAACTACCGATCAACTGGCAACATCTTAAAAGCGGCCAATGCCGTTATCTCAAATAACCCAACACGATTAGGTAAAGAGCTTTGGACCAAAGATGCCGATGGCGAGCATATCCGTGTTTATGGTGCTTTTAATGAGGTCGATGAAGCGCGCTTTGTAATCGACAACTTAAGGGAATCCATAGAACAGGGCAGTGCGAGACAAGATATTGCTATTCTTTACCGCACATCTGCTCAGTCGCGTCTATTTGAAGAAGCACTGGTTCAGCAAGGCATTCCGTATCGTGTTTATGGCGGCTTGAAGTTCTTCGAGCGTGCAGAGATTAAAGATGCCTTAGCCTATCTTCGTTTAGTCGCAAATCGTCATGATGATCCGTCATTCGAGCGAGCAGTTAATCAGCCGCCACGAGGAATTGGCAGCAAGACCATTGAAGCAATTCGTGCACATGCCCGTGATTTTTCTTGCTCACTTTGGTCAGCATCACAAGATTTATTAAAAGGCGGTCGAATGACGCCGCGTGCATCTGGTGCACTACAAGGCTTTGTTAATCTCATCGAAGAAGCCGCATTTGAAACAAACGATTCCGAGCTGCCCGAAAAAATCGAAGAGGTGTTGAATCGCGCGAAGTTACGCGAACACTTTGAGAAATCTCGAGATGGTAAAGGCCAAGATCGTATAGAGAACTTAGAAGAACTCGTTAATGCAACGCGTCAGTTTGAGGTGCCACCGGATGAAGAGCAGCTTACCGGACTTGATGCATTTCTCGCGCATGCAGCACTAGAGGCTGGTGATAACCAGGCAGAGGCCTATGAAGATTCTGTCCAGCTGATGACCATGCACTCAGCAAAGGGCCTAGAGTTTCCGATTGTTTTTATCGGTGGTGTTGAGGAGGGCTTGTTCCCACATTCGATGTCAGCAGACGATCCCGAGCGCTTAGAAGAAGAACGTCGCCTTTGTTATGTGGGTATGACACGAGCGATGCAGCAACTGACCTTGTCGCATGCGGAGTCGCGCCGTTTACATGGATCCGATACGTATCCATTGCCTTCACGTTTTCTTAGAGAGATACCTCCTGAAGTTATTCAAGAGGTGCGCGCAAGAGCACAGGTGTCTCGGCCTTATAGTTCAGCAGCGGGCAGCTTAAATATGGCGGAAGAACTCACCGGCTTTACGCTTGGTCAGCGTGTGACGCATCCAAAGTTTGGTGAGGGTGTCGTGCTGAATGCTGAAGGCCAGGGCAATGGTGCACGTATTCAAGTGAACTTTGAAACTGTCGGCAGCAAGTGGCTCGTTGTGGCCTATGCGAATCTAACTGCGGTATAAACAATGGATGCGGCAGCTATCCCGCTAAGCCTTTATGTGCACATTCCTTGGTGCGTTCAAAAATGTCCTTACTGTGATTTCAATTCACATCAAGTCAAAAATACAATGGATGAAGAGCTGTATGTTCAGCAGCTTTTAAGTGACTTAGCTGATCAAGCCGACTTCATACAGGGCAGGGAGCTCACCAGTATTTTTTTTGGAGGCGGTACACCAAGTCTGTTTTCAGATAAAAGTATTGGCAATTTTTTGGATCGAGCGAGTCAGAAGGTGAGTTTCTCATCCAATATCGAAGTTACGTTAGAAGCTAATCCCGGTACAGCCGACGCTAACTATTTTTCAGGCTATCGAGCTAGTGGGGTAAACCGACTTTCGATTGGCGTACAAAGCCTAGATGATAAAAAGCTTAAAGCATTAGGCAGAATACATTCATCTAAAGAAGCGATTGCTGCTGTTGAGATAGCTCGTAAAGCTGGCTTTGAAAATATGAATCTCGATATGATGCATGGCTTGCCAGATCAAACACTCGATGAAGCCATTGATGATTTAACAGGTTTGATCCGCTTAGATCCAGAGCACATCTCTTGGTATCAATTAACCCTAGAGCCAAATACACTTTTTTATCAAAAGCCACCTGAGCTGCCTTCGGATGACTTGCTGGCTGACATGATGGATCGCGGGCAATCATTATTAGCGGATAAAGGTTATGCTCAATATGAAGTGTCGGCTTATGCAAAAGGCGCTCAGGCTAAACACAATGTAAATTATTGGCAGTTTGGTGATTATTTAGCGGTGGGTGCCGGCGCACATGCAAAGCTAACAAGCCACGAAGGTAAGATTCATCGCTTAACTCGTTTGCGTAACCCAAAAGACTATTTAGCTAGCGATAACACCATAAGTAATAATCGAGTATTAGCGCGAGAAGAGTTGCCAATCGAGTTTATGTTAAATGCATGTCGATTAAATCAAGGCGTACCGGCCAACTACTTTGAGCAAAGAACAGGCTTGTCGATTACAGATATAGAGACGCAACTTGCTCACGCAAAAACGCTAGGCCTTCTTGTTGATAGCAATGATGTTATTCAACCAACAGCATTAGGGCATCGTTTTCTTAATGACCTATTAGCCATCTTTGAGCCCGATTAACTTTTTGGCACTAAGTGATACACCGTTTCGTTAAGCTGACTAACCCCACGCTTAATAAAATTTTGATTCTCCGCTAAAGCATCAAAGGTCTTAAGTACATTAATCGTATAGTTGTCTGCGTAAAGCGCATTGACCTCACTGGGTGGAACAGAGAAGGGAGGACCTTGCATTTCGTCTTTTGGGTACTCGAGTGTGATTAAAAACGTTTCTTTAAAGACACACAGCGATTGAATATGTTTCGCATAGTCTTTGCGCATGTTGAGCGGCAAAGCAATTAAAGAAGCACGATCAAACACAGCTGTCACGTTAGATAAATGCGCTGAGGTGAGATGAAAAAAATCACCGACATAGATTTCAATGCTCTCGGTTGACCAACATTCCAATCCATTACGCATGCTTTGTGTGGCAGTGAGTTGGTTTTCAACAAAGAAATCGCGAACAGCGATCGGGCTCAGTTCGATACCGACGACTTGATAGCCCTGATCTCTCAACCACAACAAATCGACACTTTTGCCACATAAGGGGGCAAAGACTTTACCGCCAGTTTGCATCGCGTTTGGCCAGAATTCTGACAAGTGTGCATTGACCGATTCTTGATGAAAGCCAATTTGGTTATTTGTCCAACGATCTTGCCAGTGTTGCGGGTCCATGAGGTTCTCGCCGTGGGTTATTAAGTGGCGTTATTATTCAGGCATGAGCGAAGCACTTCAGTTTACCCATATCCAATGTCCCTACTGTGGCGAAAATCTCGAAATCCAGGTGGATTGCTCGGAGGGTTCGCAGTCCTACATTGAGGACTGCCAGGTGTGCTGTTGTGCTATCGAGATGCGACTAACCGTTGGTTTGGATGATTGGCATATTGAGGCGATGCGCGATGACCAATGATTACCAACCGATCGCCTGCGGGCTGTATGACCAAATCGAGCTGCTGTTGATGCGCGGGGGTGAGATTGAGATACAGCAGAAAAGCGGCGCTGTTGCCCGAGCGCAAAATCTGTCATTAAAAATCCAAAATGGGGCTGAGAATCTGTGTTTTTTGGATGAAGGGACGGAAATCTGTGTCCGTTTGGATGAGATTGACCGACTCACCTCGGAGGAGGACAGCGTAGAGCTAACTAGCTGAAAAATAGGTATATTTAAGCCTTGAGGCATGGATTTATTTAAATTTAGACGAGAGGGCATCATTTTTTCCGCCAAATCAGCCTGATTGCCCCGCCAAAGCTTGCATTTTTCAAGGTCTTCGGCTAGATTACGCGACCTTTCGCAGCCAATGCTGCATTAACCAAACAAAGTGATTTGGCCCAAAAGGCCGGAGACTGACATGAAAGCTGATATTCATCCTAACTATAACGACGTAAATGTAACCTGCAGCTGCGGTAATACCTTTAGCACCCGTTCAACCATCTCTAGCGACGCGTTGACCGTGGAAGTCTGTTCAGCATGTCACCCTTTCTACACTGGTCAGCAGAAATCAGCGAGCACCAGCGGCCGCGTTGATCGCTTCAATAAGCGTTTCAGCCGTTAATAATCAACGGCTAATATGCCGTCGAGTATTGAAGAAACTTAAAGGCGCCCATGTGGCGCCTTTTGTTATTCTGAGCCCCCAAAAATAATTACGCACCACTGGAGTTGGCGAATGAGCAGTCAAGATCAAGATTTCGAGGTAAACCAAGCGGCATTGGTCTATCACTCGGAGCCCAAGCCGGGAAAGATCAGTGTTGAGGTAAGCAAGCCTACAGCTACCGCACGTGACCTTTCATTAGCTTATACCCCTGGTGTTGCTGAGCCCGTGCGTAAGATCGCAGCGAATTCAGAAGATGCGTACAAGTACACCGCTAAGGGTAACTTGGTTGCTGTTATCACTGACGGTACCGCAGTACTCGGTCTAGGTAATGTTGGCTCTCTTGCAGGCAAGCCAGTTATGGAAGGCAAGGGCGTGTTGTTCAAGCACTTTGCTGGCATTGATTGTTTCGATATCGAAGTCGATGCTGAGTCGCATCAAGATTTCATTGATACCTGTCGCCGTATTGCGCCAACCTTTGGTGGTATCAACTTAGAAGATATTGCAGCACCACATTGTTTTGATATTGAAGAAGCCTTGGTTGAGCAGTTGGATATTCCAGTGTTCCACGATGACCAACATGGCACCGCGATTATTATCGCTGCAGGCTTGATGAATGCACTTGAACTGCAAGGTAAGCAGTTGAGCGACGCAACCATGGTGATCTTGGGTGCAGGCGCTGCCGGTATTGCATCTGTTCGCTTGCTACACGCAATGGGTGCTAACCCAGATAAGATCATGATGATCGACCGTCAAGGTGTGATCTATCAAGGTCGCGATAATCTCAATAAACATAAAGAGAGTGTTGCAGCGAACACCGATAAGCGCACGCTTGAAGAAGCAATGAATGGCGCAGATGTCTTCATTGGTTTGTCAGGCCCAGATTTGATTAGCCCAGAAATGTTAGCGTCTATGGCACCTAAGCCAGTGGTTATGGCGTTATCAAACCCAGTGCCAGAGATTCGTCCTGAAGTCGCGATGAAAGTTCGTGATGACATGATCATGGCAACCGGTCGTACCGATTATCCAAATCAAGTGAATAACGTATTGGGCTTCCCTATCATCTTCCGTGGCTCATTAGATGTAAGAGCTTCAAAAATAACACGTGAGATGCATATCGCTGCAGTGAACGCATTGAAAGATCTTGCACGTGAGCCAGTGCCACAATCGGTATTAGATGCGTACGGTGCTGATGCAATGAGCTTTGGTCCGGAATACATTTTGCCAAAGCCATTAGATCCACGTCTGGGTGATGTACTACCTCCTGCGATTGCACGTGCTGCGATTGATTCAGGTGTGGCGCGTGGTGAGTGGCCAGCGCACTATCAAGCGAAATAACACGCCGTTATTAAAGACTTTCATTTTTGCTTAGCAGTACAGCTGCTAGGCTTAAATCCACCAAAAAGAGGTGCGCTTTACCGTTAAGCGCAGGTGAGGAAAAGATGTCAGATAAGAAAGCAACGTTTCAAATTGCAGGACAAGAAGCTATCGAGCTTCCTATTCATTCAGGGACTCAAGGGCCCGATTGTGTTGATGTAACTGCGCTGTATAAAAACGCTGGCGTATTCACCTATGACCCAGGCTTTATGTCAACGGGCAGCTGCGATAGCTCTATCACTTACATCGACGGTGACGAAGGTGTTTTGCAATACCGTGGTTACCCCATTGAGCAGTTAGCCGAAAAGTCATCTTTCTTAGAAGTTAGCTATTTATTGATGCACGGTGAACTGCCAACTCAAGAGCAGCTATCTCACTATCAAGAACGCATCATGCATTACACCTTAATGAATGAATCATTGTTGCGATTCTTCGAAGGCTTCCATCACGACGCGCACCCTATGGCGATGATGAGTGGTGTGGTTAGTTCTTTGTCAGCGTTTTATCACGATCGTGTTGATATTCAGAATCCTGAGCATCGTGAGTTAAGTGCTTTGCGCTTAATTGCTAAGATGCCAACCATTGCAGCGGTGTCGTATAAGCACAATACCGGCTTGCCGATTCTTTATCCGCGAAATGATTTAAGCTTCACCGGCAACTTCCTTCGTATGATGTTCGGAACGCCGTGTGAAGATTATGTTGTTGATCCGCTTGCAGAGCGTGCGCTTGATTTGTTGTTTATCTTGCACGCAGATCATGAGCAAAACGCATCAACTTCAACTGTTCGTCTAGCAGGTAGCTCAGGCGCCAATCCGTTTGCGGTTATCGGTGCGGGCATTGCGTCTTTGTGGGGTCCTGCGCATGGTGGTGCAAACGAAGCGGTCTTGCACATGCTGGCTGAGATTGGTTCAGTCGATAACATCGAGAAGTACATCGCTAAAGCTAAAGATAAGAATGATCCATTCCGCTTAATGGGCTTTGGCCACCGCGTGTATAAAAACTACGATCCTCGCGCAAAAATTATTCGCAAGGTGTGCCACGAAGTACTCGAAAAATTAGCGGACAAAAACAATCCGTTGTTTGAGCTTGCAATGCGTCTTGAAGAGATTGCGACTAACGATGAATACTTCGTTAAACGTGGTCTCTACCCGAATGTCGATTTCTACTCAGGCATTATTTATCGTGCGTTGGGGATTCCAGAAAGCATGTTTACCGTTATGTTTGCCATTGGCCGTACAGCTGGCTGGGTAAGTCATTGGATGGAAATGCTTGATGACCCTAAGCATCGCATTGGTCGTCCACGCCAGCTATATAAAGGCGAAAAGGCACGTGATTACGTGCCAATGGATAAGCGCTAATTAGAATAAGCCGGGCTTCTGAGTACTTGGTGCTTGAGGGTGCTGCCTTTAGCGGGCTTAGCGGTTTGAGCATTCATTAACTCTGGCACTTCCGATTCGCGGAAGTGCTCAAACATCGCACCTTTGAATTCCGTTGGTACGCGTAAGCCCGTCTTAGGGTCAATGCGAACGGTCACCACACCTTCAGGTGGACGAGGTGGCTCATCTTTGATGTCTGCCAGTGCAACGCGCATATAGTCGACCCATGCTGGTAAAGCCGTTTTGCCACCAAATTCATTTCGACCTAACTTGCCGTTGTCATCAAAGCCAACCCAAATATTGGTCACGATCGATTGATTAAATCCGTTAAACCAAGCGTCGCGTTGATCATTGGTGGTGCCGGTTTTGCCTGCAATATCTTTGCGCTTTAACGCTTTTGCTTTGCGCCCAGTACCTTCCTGAATAACGTCCTGCATCATCGAGTACATCAAGAAACGGTTTTGTGAAGAAATTGTGCGAGGTGCCAGTTTCATCTCAAGTGATTCATTGCAGTTATCGCAAGCAATAAACGGAGAGGCTTCTTCAATGATTTTGTCGCCTTGCTCGATTCGATCGATAAAGTAGGGCTCTACCAAGAAGCCGCCGTTGGCTAATACGGCATAACCTTTAGCCATCTGCCATGGTGTGACATTAGCACTACCTAACGATAGTGAAAGGTTGTTTGGTAGCTCAGTAGGTTCGAAACCAAAATTACGGACGTGGTTTAAGGTGTGCTTTAAACCGATGGTGCGCAGCAAACGAATCGACACAAGGTTACGTGATTTGGTCAATGCAAAACGTATGCGCGTAGGGCCAAAAAACTTGCCTGAGTAATTTTCTGGGCGCCAAGAACTTTCAAGGCCGGCATCTTCAAATACAACAGGAGCATCATTGACCAAGCTTGCCGAAGTGAAGCCTTTCTTAAGTGCGGCTGAATAGATAAAAGGCTTAAAGCCAGAACCTGGCTGTCGGATGGCTTGGGTCACATGGTTGAATTTGTTTTCATAGAAGTCATAACCACCGACCAAGGATATAACCGCACCATCTTTGGCATCTAAAGAAATCAAAGCGGCAGAGGCTTTTGGGATTTGTCGCAGCTGCCATGTTTTTGTTTTTGGATGACGCACTAAACGAATGATGTCACCTTCTTTAAGAATGTCAGCGGCGACTTTAGGTTTTAGGACCACGTGCATCTTGATTGATATGTGCGCGAGCCCAGTTCATACCTTCCCAAGAGAGCGAATCAATTTCGCCATTACCTAAATAGAGCTGAGCACTTTGCTCATCAACACGTGTGACCAGAGCAGGCGTTAGATCCCCGACTAAAGGCGTGTCGCGAAGAGTGCTATTCCAAGCTAAGGGGCCGCCATCAAGAGAAACATTCGTTTCAGCGCCTTGATAGCCATGACGAAGAGAGTAGTCATCCAATACATCGCGAACGGCAAGGTTGGCGGCAGCTTGGTTTTTGCTCAATATGGAGGTGTAGACCTTATAACCTGATGTGTAGGCATCATTGCCAAAGCGATTAACGAGTTCTGCACGGACCATCTCTGCGACATAAGGCGCCTCAAGTTCTACAGGCGGAGCATAACGACGTGCTGATACATCTGCCGCCACTGCCTCGTCATGCTGTACTTGGGTGATGTGCTCAAGCTCTAACATGCGACGTAAGACATAGTTGCGGCGTTGCTTAGCGCGTGTTGGATTCGCAAGAGGGTTGTTTGCAGAAGGCGCCTTCGGTAGGCCTGCGATAGTCGCGGTCTCTGCCAAAGTTAGTTCATGTGGCAAACGACCGTAATAAACCAAAGAGGCAGCACCCACACCATAGGCGCGTGCGCCGAGATAAATCTTATTGAGATAAAGCATTAAGATTTCATCCTTAGTCAAATCTTGTTCGATCTTAAACGAAAGAAAAATCTCATAGAGCTTTCGCATGTAGGTTTTTTTGCGCGTTAAATAAAAGTTCCGTGCAACCTGCATCGTGATCGTGCTGCCGCCTTGGCGACGTTCGCCAGTTGCGATCAGCTTGAGACCTGCACGAACGAGACCAAAGAAATCGACGCCGGGGTGTGAATAAAAATCGTTATCTTCGGCAGACAAAAACGCCTGAACCATTTGCTCAGGGACTTCTTCGCGTTTTAACGGCGTACGACGTTTTTCTCCATATTCAGCAATTAGTAAACCATCGCGGCTATAAACCTTAAGCGGGACTTGAAGCTGGACGGATTTGAGCTCGTCGGTATCCGGCAAATTCGGAACTATAAAGATAAAGGATGCAATAACGCCCACTAAAAAGAGCGCAATGCCAAGAATGGCGAGGCGTTTAAACCAGCGAACGAGTCCATTTGTGCCGAGCATGCCTTGAGAGCCTTTGAAAAGTACCAATCCTTAAGAGAGGGCACATGGTAACAGCCGATTAAAGAAGAAGTTAATTCCTGCCGAAAAAGAGCTCCAAAATTTAGGTAATAGGCGGCTATTAGGTCTCCGAAAGACGACTTCAGAGCAAGAAATGGGAATTTTCACGAAAAATCGGACAAGCAATATTGGACTGGATGTCAGCTCTACCGCGGTTAAGTTATTAGAATTTGGCAAAGAACTCGTCGATAACGAGCCGCGTTATCGCATTCTCAATTACGCCGTTGTGCCGCTTCAACCAATGCCATTGTGGAAAAGTCGGTTGCCGACTTTGGCGATCTACCTTATTAAGGCTTCAAGTTTAAAAATGAATACATCGTGGATGAAACTAACGAGTTATTGATTTTCATCACGCCAAAAATCCTCTCAGACACCGTCGCCTTCTGTTAATTTGCCTTTCACAGTTGCCAGAATCTAAGTGTTCTGGCATATCTGTGTCATGGCTAAACCAAATCGTATTTTTTTGATCGGGCCCATGGGCACCGGCAAGACCACTGTGGGTAAAACACTCTCGGCTCAGCTTGGCTTCGAATTCATCGATTCTGATCAAGAGATCCAAGATCGCACCGGCGTTGATATCCCAACGATCTTTGAATTTGAGGGTGAAGAAGGTTTTCGTGACCGTGAACAAGCGGTGATTGATGATCTCACTCAGCTCGAGAACCAAGTGCTTGCAACGGGCGGGGGAGCGGTACTACGTCCTAAGAACCGTCAGCACCTGTCAGCTCGAGGAATCGTTTTCTTTCTTGAATGTACGCCCGAGCAGCAGTACGAACGGACATTTCGAGATAAAAAGCGCCCTCTGATTCAAACCGAAGACCCTTTAGCTCGCCTTAAAGAGTTGATGGAAATTCGTTTGCCGCTTTACAAAGAAACAGCGGATTACACGATTTCCACAGAAGGTCGCTCAGCTGCGGTCGTTTCTCGCGAAATCATGGATATCATCGCTTAGGCTTTTCTCGCTCCGACGCTTTTGAAACAATAGCCTAAATACACTTTGAGAAGTCCATGTCGAATTTAGTCTGCACATTACAGGTTGATCTTGGTGATCGCGCTTATCCCATTTACATCGGTAGCGATCTGATTTCGAACCCAGAGTTTTTTGCCCAACACATCAAGGGTAGTCGTGTGATGGTGGTGTCGAACACGACCGTTGCGCCGCTTTACTTAGAGCAATTGAAAAAAGCCTTGGTCGATTTCAACGTCAGTGAAGTCATTCTTCCGGATGGTGAAGAGTTCAAAACACTGGATGTGCTCAATCAGATCTACACAGCGCTGCTCAAGAACCGCTTTGATCGCACTTGCACTTTGATTGCACTAGGCGGGGGCGTGGTTGGTGATATGACTGGCTATGCGGCGGCCAGTTATCAACGTGGTGTGAACTTTATTCAGGTGCCAACAACCTTGTTGTCACAGGTTGATTCTTCAGTAGGTGGCAAGACGGGCGTAAATCACCCGCTAGGCAAAAACATGATTGGTGCCTTCCATCAGCCTCAGGCAGTTATTGCAGATACTTTGACCTTGAATACCTTGCCAGATCGTGAGCTTTCAGCGGGGATGGCAGAGGTCATTAAATATGGATTGATCAACGACGCTGATTTTTTCGAGTGGCTCGAAGAACACATGGAAGCCTTGATGGTTCGTGACTTGGTCTTATTGGCCGAAGCGATTCGTCGTTCTTGTGCGGATAAAGCACAAATTGTTGCGGCGGACGAAAAAGAATCGGGCCAGCGAGCGCTGCTCAATCTGGGGCACACCTTTGGTCATGCGATTGAGACGGGCATGGGCTATGGCAAGTGGCTGCATGGTGAGGCTGTGGGTGCGGGTATGGCCATGGCGGCAGATATGTCTTGTCGACTGGGTTGGATTGATGATAATAAAGTCAACAAAATCAATGATTTGTTAAAAAGAGCAGCTTTGCCAGTATCACCCCAGAAAGTATGTCAGGGGATGATTTTATGGGCCTCATGTCAGTAGACAAGAAAGTTCTAGACGGAAAGATGCGTTTGGTTCTGATGAAAGATATTGGCCATTCGATCATCAGCGATGATTTTGATCCGGCGGCTCTTAAAGCAACTTTGGGCGCTTAAGCACCCCGGGCGATTTCCCTTCGGAAAGTGAGCCAATCCCCCGAAACTCGGTCATTTCCGCCCCAAAAGGGGTAGTACCTCTATAAGGATTCCATTATCCTACGCGGTCCTGTGGGTTAGCCGGCTTGGCGCCTGCGCGGGCGAGACGTTCTCGCCGAAAAATATCCCAATGTGGAAAAGTTTTCGCGTTACTGAAAATGGTTCAGTGCGCCCTAAAAGTAACTAAAAGAGGTTGGCCATGACTGGTGCCCTTCCCCCAAAGCAAGGTCTTTACGATCCAGCGAATGAACACGATGCCTGTGGTGTTGGTTTTGTTGCGCATATTAAAGGTGAGAAGTCTCACGCTATCGTTCAGCACGGCTTAACTATTCTCGAGCGTCTCCATCACCGTGGTGCGGTAGGTGCAGACCCACGCGCGGGAGACGGCGCAGGCGTGTTGCTGCAAATGCCAGATGCATTCTTCCGCAAGTCAGTTTCTTTTGAGCTGCCAGCTGAGGGTGAATATGCCGTCGGTATGGTGTTCTTGCCTCAAGCAGATAAGTCTCGTGCTGCTGCTGAGAAGACAATCGAAGATTTCGTTGCGGCTGAAGGCCAAACCTTGTTGGGTTGGCGTGATGTCCCCGTGGATAATGGTGGTTTAGGTTATAGCGTATTACCTACTGAGCCATTTATACGTCAGGTATTTATTCAGCGCGGTAGTAACTGTGTGGATCAAAATGCTTTCGAGTGCAAGCTGTTCGTTATTCGCAAGCAAATCGAAAACACCGTACGTGATGCCAAGCTAGAAGGCGGCGATGCGTTCTACTTCACCTCATTGTCGAGTCGTACCGTTGTTTATAAAGGTATGTTGCTGTCAGATCAGGTAGGTGAGTACTACAAAGATTTAAGCGATGAGAGCATGACCTCAGCATTGGCTTTGGTTCACCAGCGCTTCTCAACCAATACGTTCCCAACATGGGACTTGGCGCATCCGTTCCGCATGATTGCGCACAACGGTGAGATCAACACCGTTCGCGGTAACGTGAACTGGATGGCGGCGCGTAAGTCAGGCATGACGTCAGACATCTTGGGCGATGACCTCGATAAGATTTGGCCTTTGATTCCAGAAGGTCAATCAGACACCGCTTGTTTCGACAATGCGCTTGAGCTGCTCGTGATGGGCGGTTACTCAATGGCTCACGCGATGATGATGTTGGTGCCAGAAGCATGGGCGGGTAATCCTCAAATGGATAATGATCGCCGTGCTTTCTACGAATATCACGCAGCCTTGATGGAGCCATGGGATGGTCCTGCAGCTGTTGCCTTTACTGACGGTCGTCAGATTGGCGCAACGCTTGACCGTAATGGTTTGCGTCCAGCGCGTTACTTGATCACCGATGATGACTTGGTTGTCATGGGTTCAGAGATGGGCGTGTTGAAGATCCCTGAAGAGAAAATTGTTAAGAAGTGGCGTTTGCAGCCAGGCAAGATGTTCCTGATCGATATGGAACAAGGTCGCATCATTGATGATGTTGAGATCAAAGCGGATCTTTCTACGTCTAAGCCATATCAAGAATGGCTAAACAAAACCCAAATTCATTTGGATGACCTGCCAAAAGCAGTTGGCGTGATGGCACCTGATGCAGCGACTTTGTTGGATCGTCAGCAAGCATTTGGCTACACCCAAGAAGATATCAAAATGTTGCTCACCCCAATGGTGATCAACGGGATGGAAGCAACAGGCTCAATGGGTGCTGATAACCCACCGGCGGTTCTTTCAGCAAAGCCTAAACATTTGTCGAACTACTTTAAGCAGTTGTTCGCTCAGGTAACCAATCCGCCTATCGATCCGATCCGTGAAGAGATCGTTATGTCATTGGTCTCTTTGGTTGGTCCACGTCCTAATTTGTTGGATATGGGTGAGGGCGAAGGCCACATGCGCCTTGAATGTAAGCAGCCTGTTCTGACTAACGTTGACCTTGAGCGTATCCGCAACTTAGAAGACACCAGTAACGGTGCTTTCCGCACCAAGACTGTCAGCATGACTTATGCGGCAACTGAAGGCGAAGCAGGCATGCCTGCAGCGCTTGAGGCCTTGTGTGCAAATGCTGAAGCAGCCGTTAAAGCGGGCTACAACATTCTGATTTTGTCTGACCGCGATGTGGATGCAGATAACATTGCTATCCCTGCATTGTTGGCAACATCGGCAGTTCATCATCATCTGATTGAAGCGGGTTTGCGTACCGCATCTGGCTTGGTTGTTGAGACCGGTGCTGCGCTAGAGGTGCATCACTTTGCAACATTGGCAGGTTACGGCGCGGAAGCGATTAACCCTTATTTGGCATTTGAAACCATTCAAGGCTTACGTCATGAGTTAGACGGTAAGCCTTCTTACGAAGATGCTTGCTACAACTACATCAAGGCCGTGGGCAAAGGCATGCTCAAAGTCATGTCGAAGATGGGTATCTCAACCTACCAGTCATACTGTGGTGCACAGATTTTCGATGCGATTGGTTTATCAACCGAGTTTGTAAATAAGTACTTCGAAGGCACCGCAACGAGTATCGAAGGTATTGGTTTGGCTGAGGTTTCAGCTGAAGCGGTGCGTTGGCATGAGAATGCGTTTGGTAATGCACAGATCTACAAGCATCACTTAGATGTAGGTGGCGACTATGCCTACCGCATTCGTGGTGAGAATCACGTATGGACACCTGAGACCATTGCTAAGTTGCAACACGCGGTTCGTGGTAATGATGCGACAACTTACGCTGAATACTCAAAGCTAATCAACGAGCAAAACGAGAAGCTATTGACCCTTCGTGGTTTGATGGACTTTAACTTTGCTGATAAAGCGATCTCGCTTGATGAGGTTGAGCCTGCAAAAGAAATCGTTAAGCGCTTTGCGACCGGTGCAATGTCATTCGGTTCGATTTCTTACGAAGCACACTCAACACTTGCTGTGGCGATGAACCAGATTGGTGGTAAGTCAAATACCGGTGAGGGTGGTGAAGAGCCTGAGCGTTTCAATCCATTAGCCGATGGTTCACGTAACCCAGAGCGTTCTGCGATTAAGCAGGTAGCTTCAGGTCGTTTCGGTGTCACCACTGAGTACCTTGTTAACTCTGATGATATCCAGATCAAGATGGCACAAGGCGCTAAGCCAGGTGAGGGCGGTCAGTTGCCAGGTCACAAGGTGAACCAGCAGATTGCACGTGTTCGTCATTCGACCCCAGGTGTAGGTTTGATTTCACCTCCGCCTCACCACGATATTTATTCAATCGAGGACTTGGCGCAGCTAATCCACGATTTGAAGAACGTGCAACCTAAGTCACGTATCTCAGTCAAACTCGTTTCAGAGGTTGGCGTTGGTACCGGTTGCCGCAGGTGTCTCTAAAGCTCACGCAGATCACGTCACCATCGCAGGTTATGACGGCGGTACCGGTGCATCACCATTAACATCGGTTAAGCACGCAGGTTCTCCTTGGGAGATCGGCCTTGCTGAAACGCATCAAACGCTTGTGATGAATCGTTTGCGTTCGCGCATCTGTGTTCAAGCAGACGGCGGTATGCGTACTGGTCGCGATGTTGTCATTGCAGCATTGTTAGGTGCGGATGAAATTGGTTTTGCTACCGCACCATTGATTGCAGAAGGCTGCATCATGATGCGTAAGTGTCACCTCAACACCTGTCCAGTGGGTGTAGCGACACAAGATCCAGAATTACGTAAGCGCTTTACCGGTAAGCCAGAGCACGTGGTTAACTACTTCTTCTTCGTTGCTGAAGAAGTTCGTCAGTTGATGGCGCAGTTAGGTTTCCGCACTTTTGATGAAATGGTCGGTCAATCTGAGCGATTGGATATGCGTAAAGCCATCAGCCATTGGAAAGCAAAAGGTTTGGACTACTCTCGCTTGTTGACCAAGCCACAGGCGGCAGAAGGTGACACTGTTTACTGGTCTGGCACACAAGATCACGGTATTGAGAAAGCACTCGACAACGAGCTGATTAAGCAAGCACAAGCAGCGCTTGAGAAAGGCGAGAAGGTTGAGATCAATGTTGATGTTGAAAACGTTAACCGTACCTTCGGCACTATGTTGTCGGGTCGTATCGCTGAGCGTTACGGTCATGCAGGTTTGCCGGAAGACACCATTACGATCAATGCGAAAGGCACTGCAGGTCAGTCATTTGGTGCATGGGTTGCTAAGGGCGTAACCATCAAGCTATCTGGCGAAGGTAACGACTACGTTGGTAAAGGTTTGTCAGGCGGTAAGTTGATTATCGCGCCACCAGCTGAAAGCAAGATTGGTGCAGCTGAAGAAAACGTTATCGTGGGCAACACGGTGTTGTTCGGTGCGATTAACGGCGAATGTTACTTCCGCGGTGTTGGCGGTGAGCGTTTCGCTGTGCGTAACTCTGGTGCAACGGCTGTTGTTGAAGGCGTTGGCGATCACTGTTGTGAATACATGACCGGGGGCATCGTTGTTGTGTTGGGCAAGACCGGCCGTAACTTCGCTGCAGGTATGTCAGGTGGTATGGCATACGTCTTAGATGAAGACGGTGATTTCGATCAACGTTGCAATATGGCACAAGTTGATTTCGAAAAGATCGAAAGCGAAGACGTTGATCTGAATGCTGATGTCTCAGGCGATATGACGCGTCACGATGCGACTCGCTTGAAGCAAATCATTGTTAAACACTTCGAAAATACTGGCTCTGCCGTTGCTGAGAAGATCTTGGCTGATTGGGATGGTTACTTAGCGAAATTCGTTAAGGTCATGCCGGTTGAATATCGTCGCGCACTTCGCGAGATGGCCGAGAACGACAGCAAGTCAGCAGCTTAATTTACGTAGGATAGAACCATGGGTAAGCCAACAGGTTTTAAAGAATTCGAACGCAAAGATCGCGGCTACGCGCCAGCGGAAGATCGCGTTAAACACTATGAAGAGTTTGTTGTTTCCTTAAGTGATAACGAGCTGACCGAGCAGGGTGCGCGTTGTATGGATTGCGGCATTCCGTTTTGTCATAACGGTTGTCCAGTTAACAACATCATTCCTGACTTTAACGACTTAGTTTATCAAAGCGATTACGAGTCAGCGATCAACGTTCTGCATAGCACTAATAACTTCCCTGAGTTCACTGGTCGTATTTGTCCTGCGCCATGCCAAGAGTCATGCACGCTGAACATCACTGATGAGCCAGTCACTATCAAGACGATCGAATGCGCGATCATCGATAAGGCTTGGGAAAACGGTTGGGTTAAGCCTGAAGTTGCAACACATAAAACCGGTAAGCGTATTGCGGTTGTCGGTTCAGGTCCTGCAGGTATGGCAGCTGCGCAGCAGTTGTCACGCGCTGGTCATACGGTTGTGGTCTATGAAAAGGAAGACAACATCGGCGGCTTGCTGCGTTACGGCATTCCTGATTTCAAATTAGCCAAGATGCTAATCGATCGCCGCGTTGCGCAGATGCGCGCAGAAGGCGTTGAGTTCCATACCAACACCTTTATTGGCGAAGACATCTCAGCTAAACAGCTTAAACAAGATTATGACGCAGTTGTGTTGACCGGCGGTTCTGAAGAGCCGCGTGATCTGCCAATCGCTGGCCGTGAGCTCCAAGGTGTTGAGTTTGCGATGGACTTCCTTCGTGCGAACAGCAAAGTGGTTCAAGGCGTGGCAGGTGCAAAAGAGCATTTGATCTCTGCTGAAGGTAAGCACGTTGTGGTTATCGGCGGTGGTGATACCGGTTCTGACTGTATCGGTACTTCAAACCGTCATGGTGCTGCATCTGTAACGCAAATCGAGATTCTCGATAAGCCGCCCGTTAAAGAAGATAAAGCCATGACCTGGCCAGATTGGCCTAACAAGCTTGCGTACTTCTTCTTCTCAAGAAGAAGGTTGTGAGCGCATGTGGAACGTTGTGACCAAATCATTTGTGGATGATGGTAATGGCAACGTTAAAGCACTTAAGTGTGCGTTGGTTCGTTGGGACAAAGATGCTGACGGTCGTTGGCAGATGTCTGAAGTAGAAGGTTCTGAGTTTGAACTTAAAGCAGATCTTGTCACCTTGGCAATGGGCTTTGTGCATCCTGTTCATAAAGGCATGATTGAAGAGTTAGATCTTGAGTTGGATGGTCGCGGTAACGTGAACGGTTCGACTGAAGGTGAAGATGCGTATAAGACTTCAATCGATGGCGTCTTCTCAGCAGGCGATATGCGCCGTGGTCAGTCATTGGTTGTTTGGGCTATCCGTGAAGGTCGCCAAGCAGCACACGCAGTTGATAAGTACCTTATGGGTACAACAGATCTGCCACGCTAATTTTCTCGCCGGCACATACTGCCGGCAGTCACCCAAAGAAGGTGGCGGTACAAAAACACCTTGGGTAGTTGGATGTCTGAATTAAAAAACGATCGTTTCTTACGCGCACTGTTACGCGAGCCAGTCGATATGACGCCAGTGTGGATGATGCGCCAAGCAGGTCGTTATCTACCTGAGTATCGTGCGCCTCGTGCTAAAGCTGGCGACTTCTTAAGTCTGTGTAAAAACCCAGAGCTTGCTTGTGAAGTCACGATTCAGCCGCTTGATCGTTTTCCGCTAGATGCAGCGATTTTGTTCTCGGATATTTTGACCATTCCAGATGCGATGGGTTTAGGCCTGTACTTCGGTGAAGGCGAAGGGCCAAAGTTTGAACGTCCTATTCGCAATAAAACCGATGTTGATGCCATTGGTATTCCTGATCCAGAAGATGATCTGGGTTATGTCATGGATGCGGGCCGCACCATTCGTAAAGAGCTTGATGGTCGTGTTCCACTGATTGGTTTCTCAGGTAGCCCTTGGACGCTGGCGACTTACATGATTGAAGGCGGTAGCACCAAAAACTTCGCGCTTTCAAAAGGCATGATGTTTGATCAGCCACAGTTGATGCATGCGCTTCTCGAAAAGTTGGCTGATTCTGTTACGGCGTATCTGAATGCGCAAATTGCAGCGGGTGCTCAAGCGGTACAAATCTTTGATACTTGGGGCGGCACTTTAACAACCAGCGCTTACAAAGAATTCTCATTGAACTATATGCAGCGCATTGTTGATGGTTTGACCCGTGAAGCGGATGGTCGTCGTGTCCCGGTGATTTTATTTACCAAAGGCGGCGCACAATGGCTAGAAGCCATGGCAGATACCGGTGCAGATGCATTAGGTTTGGACTGGACCATTGATATCGGTGTCGCGCGTGAGCGTGTGGGTGATCGTGTTGCGCTTCAAGGTAACTTAGATCCAAGCACCTTATATGCATCACCGGATACGATTCGTCGTTGCGTGGGCAATATTCTGGAAAGCTATGGTAATGGCTCAGGTCATGTCTTTAACTTGGGCCACGGTATTCATCCTGAGATTCCACCGGAGCATGCCGGTGCAATGGTTGAAGCTGTGCATGAGATGAGCCGCAAGTATCACGGTTAATCGTTACAAACGATAAACGCTCTTGGTCATCAGCTTCGAGGTGAGCTGCATCATCTTTTGAATCGGCGAAGGTAGATCTACGCCACCGTGATGCATCGCTTTCTGGCCGTGTTCAATCTCATCGGCTTTCATTTGCTCTAGGATTGCGCGCGTGCGCTGATCATCTTCACTAACTTCATCAAGATGACCTTGGAGATGATTCTCAACTTGTTTTTCGGTCTCGGCGACAAAACCTAACGACCACTTATCACCTATGGCTCCTGCAGTCGCGCCAATCGCAAATGATCCGGCATACCACAATGGATTGAGCAAGCTTAAGCGACCACCTAATTCTTCAACGCGCTGTTCACACCAAGCTAAGTGATCATTTTCTTCCGCCGCTGATTGCTCCATCGCTTCACGCGTCTTCGCATCTTTCGCGGTTAAGGCTTGGCCTTGATACAACGCTTGGGCACACACCTCGCCAGTGTGATTAATGCGCATCAACCGAGAAGTATGATCACGTTGCTCATCGGTTAGGTCAGCTTCTGGTTTTTGTGGAGCAGGGTTTACTCGACCTGTTACCAACGGCGCACCAAATACCGTGCGCAATGCTTGATCAAACTGATTGACCAATAAATCGGCGGGGGTGTGGCGACGCTGTGACATAACAAACTCCAGAAGTTGGTTTTATTTTAACGACCTTTGTAACAGGTGTCGAAATGCGTATTGAGCGGTGGGCTTTTTTGTCAGAGTGAGGAAGCGAGGCGCGCAAGCATCGAGTTTACATAGGCGTAAATGAGATGCTGAGCACCAATGCTGACAATGCGCTGGCAGAAAAGAATCCGTTCAATAAGATTTTAATTGTTGCGCTAAAAGAATAATGGGATGAATCACTGGAATTGAGGGATTGTCCAATCCTTCAGCGATATGCATTGCGCAACCAACATTGCTGCTGATCACGGCATCGATTGGCTGTTGATCAGCATAATCCAAAATCGGTTGGCGAAGCTTTTTCGCATCAGCGGCATGACTAAGCATGTAATCACCGGCTGCACCGCAACAGTTACCTTTTGGGTTCAGCTCAGTAATAATTAAACTGGGAATGCTCGACAGTAATGCGTAGAGTGCTTTTTGCTCTTTGAGCACATTGTTCTGTGAGCAGGGTCGATGTAGCCCGACATGCATTTTGAGGGGCTTAAATGATAACTCCGACCATGTTTCGCTATTCGCCAAAAAAAGCCAATGATGTCATCAGCCTCAAAGTTGGCTTCTTCTTTAAGATAACTCGAACAACCGGTTGCGATGCTGACTACTGAATCAACATGTTTAAACGCTGCTTCATTAGCGTTCATCAATTGCGCTGCTAACTCGCGATCACCAGAGTGCTTTGCCAGCGCACCACAACAGCCGGCATTATCTTTCACGACAACCACATAACCCAACGCATTGAGTAGCTTGATTGCGGCACGCAAGGTGCCGCCTTGATAAATGGACGTTGCACAACCGGTGAGTAGACCTACTTTGCCGATCGAAGGCCGATTGGCGCTGTACACACCGGCCTTAGGTGGATCACCGCCCTCAGGCAGTGCTTTATTCAATTTCAACAAAGGATGAACCGAAGGCAACCAACGAGCTAACCGGCTTAAAAGGCGCATGCGCTTTGGTTTTGCAAGTTGGTTGGCAAAAGCAGAGCTGCCGCCAAGATGTTCCCGTGCAGTATCAATCACTGAGTGATAGTCGACTTTGCTAGGGCAAGCCGTTTCACACTTGCGGCATAACAAACACGAGTCGATATGCGCTTTAAGTGCAGCATCAGGTTTCAGTCGTCCGCGTAGCAGGCCATCGACCAGCGCAATGCGTCCACGAGGGGATTCACTCTCGTTACAGCTCAGCTGATAAGTTGGGCAGTGCGGCAGGCACAGTCCACATTTCACGCAGCGGTCAGCTTCTTTGAGTGCGGCAGCGGCAGAGGACGAAGTCATTCTTATATAATGATCACATTCAGATGAAAGGCGAAATTGTATGTCCTATTACCAGCACCATGTGTTTTTCTGTACCAATCTTCGCGATGGCGAGCGCCAGTCGTGTGAGCAATGTGGTGCGCAAGCGGCGCGCGATTACGTAAAACAGCGTTGCAAAGAGCTCGGTATTAGCGGCGAGGGTAAGGTGCGTATCAATAACGCAGGTTGTTTGGATCGCTGTGAACAAGGGCCGGTGATGGTGATTTACCCGGAAGAGACCTGGTACACCTACGTTGATAATGAGGATCTCGACGAGATCATTGAGAAGCATCTGCAACAAGGGCAGGTCGTCAGTCGTCTCAAAATCTAAGATGAGAATTCTGCGCGATTGTTATTTTGCTCCCTGACGGCGTTTAAAACGTACTCAATCGGTCATTTATTCGGCATAAACTCCCTCATTCCGTGCGTTTTCGCCTTGTCAGAAAACTAAATCCCAGGTCGCGCGCGAAACTCTCAGGCAATTTCAGTACAGAGTATTTAAATAAGAGTTGACTTATATTCAAGTATATGAGTAAATACTCATATACTGATTCAGATAGTCAGTACTCCTCCATCCTCCTTTGGTGGTTATTCTTAAGCGCGTCGCTCCCCTTTTGACGCGCTTTTTTTTGCCTAAAAGAAAGATAACGCTTGTCATAACAGCGGCTTAGCACTACTATGCGCTTCCTTTTTTCATGAACACCTTGCCCAAAAGGCAAGTTAGTAAGACCGGAGTAGCCAATGAGCACAACAGTAAGCGCGAAGCCTGCTGAAGTCCGTCACGACTGGTATGTTGTTGACGCAGAAGGTAAAACCCTCGGCCGTCTCGCTTCAGAGATCGCACGCCGCCTTAAGGGTAAGCACAAGCCAATTTTCACCCCTCACGTAGATACCGGCGATTACATCGTTGTGGTTAACGCCGAGAAAATCGCCGTGACGGGTAATAAGATGAAGGACAAGATGTACCATCATCACACCGGTTACATCGGTAACCTCAAGTCAATCAGTTTGGAAAAGCAGTTGATAAAAGCGCCAGAGCGCGTTTTAGAGACTGCGGTACGCGGCATGCTGCCACGCACCCCACTCGGTCGTACCATGATGAAGAAGCTCCGCATCTTCGTTGGTCCTGAGCACACCCACCAAGCACAACAGCCACAGCCGCTGGATATTTGAGGTACTAACGATGGCAACACAAGCAAATTACGGAACCGGTCGTCGTAAGACCTCAGCTGCGCGCGTATTCCTAGCGCCAGGTAACGGCACTATCACTATTAATGGTCGCACCTTGGAAAACTTCTTTGGTCGTGAAACCGCTCGCATGGTGGTACGTCAGCCTCTCGAGTTGACTGAAAACCTCGATAAGATGGATGTGAATGTGACTGTCGCTGGTGGTGGTAACACGGGACAAGCGGGCGCAATCCGCCACGGTATTGCTCGCGCACTGGTTGAGCACGACGAATCTTTGCGTCCTACCTTACGCCAAGCAGGTCTGTTGACCCGTGATGCACGTATGGTCGAGCGCAAGAAGGTTGGCTTGCACAAAGCACGTAAGCGTCCACAGTTCTCGAAGCGTTAATTCGTTTCTGGATCTTCGGAAAAAGGCCCTTCAGGGCCTTTTTTGTTGTGTCGGTATTTTTACTCAGGGAAAGTAGACTTAAAGTTAATGTAGTTTGTTAAGAGTGGTTTGTAGCTAATTAAGAGCTATTTATTGTTGTAAAAAATACACAAAAAGGTAAAAAGTAGTACTTTTTTACAAAAATTAGCAAAAAAGACTTGTAACGAGGGATTTCCCTGTTATAGTTCACACCATCCAGACTTTCTGGGTAAAGTTTTAAATAATTTTGCGGGAGTAATCCACATGAAAAAGACTATCATCGCTGCATCAATCGCAGCTGTAGCAGCTGCACCAGCAGCATTCGCTGACGTTTCTATCTCTGGCTACATTTCAGCTGAGTATGTTGAAGACGAAATGTTGACCAATAACGACATCGTATTCAAGGCGTCTGAAGATTTGGGTAACGGTATGAAGGCATCTGCTAAGTACCACATGTTCACTGACTCAGTAGCTGGCGCTGGTCCAACTTCTGGCTACACAGCTGACATGTCAATCACTTTGTCTGGTGACTTCGGTTCATTGACTGCTGGTCGTTCAGAAGGTTTTGACGAAGGCGTATTCGCTGCATTCGTTAACATCGATGCTGCACACGACGCAGACTTGGAAGGTAACTTCGACGGTGGTACTGCAGTACAAACTCGTGATGAGCGTTTGAAGTACGTTTCTCCTTCTTTCAACGGCTTGAAAGTTGGTCTTACTACTCAAGACAACGGCACTTCAAAGTTTGAAGACAAAGAGTACATGGTTTCTTACTCAGCTAACGGCTTGAGTGTAATGGCTGGTCGTTCTGACGAAGGCACTACTGAGACTACTAACATCGCTGCATCTTTCAAGATGGGTGATTTAGAAGTTCGCGCAGCTAAGCGTGACTTGGATGTTAACGGTGTTGAAACTGACGCGACTTTCATCGGTGCTAAGTACACCATGGGTGCAAACACTCTAGCATTAGGTTCTGTAGAGGGTGATGCTTCTGATGCAACTATCGTTTCAGTTGCTCACGCATTGAGCAAGAAGACCTCAGTTTACGTTGTAAACCACGACGTAGATGGTGGTGCTAGCACTACCTTGATTGGTTTGTCTCAAAAGTTCTAATCTAAAGTTTTTAGATTGTTCTTAGAAACGGGGTCTTCGGGCCCCGTTTTTTATTGCCTTAAATGTATGGGTAAAGAAAAAGCCGCGATGAAGCGGCTTTATTCTTTTTAGGGCAATCTTAGCTTTTAAGGCTTAATCACTTTAAGTCCGTTTTCGGTTCCCAGAATCAATACATCCGCTGGTCGTGCGGCAAACAAGCCGTTGGTCACCACGCCAACAATGGCATTGAGCTGAGTCTCGAGCTTTACCGGTTCCATGATCTCGAGGCCATGAACGTCCAAAATCACGTTACCGTTGTCAGTGGTAAAGCCTTCGCGTAAAACAGGATTACCACCAAGTTTTACGATTTCTCGCGCCACATAGCTTCGCGCCATTGGGATAACCTCAACAGGTAGGGGAACTTACCCATCACCTCTACTAGCTTGCTTTCATCGGCAATGCACACAAACTTTTTGAAGCTGCAGCAATGATCTTTTCGCGGGTGAGTGCGCCACCGCCTCCTTTGATGAGGTGAAGGTGACGATTCGATTCATCAGCGCCATCCACATACACCTCAAGCGTTCCGCAGCTATTCAGATCCAACACCGGAATACCGTGTTGCTTCATGCGCTCGGTTGACGCTTCAGAAGATGATGCCGCGCCTTCGAAACGACCTTTAATAGTCGCCAGCGCATCAATAAAGTGATTCACGGTTGAGCCGGTGCCCACACCAATAATGCCGCCATCCGGCAGGTAATCCATCGCAGCCAGTGCTGCTTGGCGTTTGAGTTCGTCTTGGTTCATACCGCAAACCTCATCATGTTCTAAAAGTTGCGCTGAAATATAGCATTAACCGTCCTTTATAGCTGCGATACGCACACTTTTTAAACGCAGTGCTTTATCATGCAAAAAACGTTTTGTGGAAGCTGTGCCATGCCGAAAGGCTATGTAGAAGAGATCTTACGTGCCCGTGTTTATGATGTCGCGGTTGAGTCTGACTTGACCCCTGCGGTGCGCTTAGGCGCGCGCCTGAAAAACAACATTCTGTATAAGCGCGAAGATGAACAGCAGGTATTCTCATTTAAGCTGCGCGGTGCTTATAACAAGATCGTCGGTTTGCCTGATGAGGAAAAAGCACGGGGTGTGATTGCGGCTTCGGCAGGTAATCATGCTCAAGGTGTGGCGTTAGCGGGTCAAAAGCTCGGTATTGCCACAACCATTGTGATGCCAACCACAACGCCTGGCATCAAAGTGGATACCGTGCGTCGCCTGGGCGGAAAGGCAGTACTTCATGGTGATTCATTTGATGAAGCAAACGAATATGCGCACAAGCTAGCTGAAGAGAAAGGTCTAACCTTTATCTACCCGTTTGATGACCCAAAAGTTATCGCCGGTCAGGGTACGGTGGGTATGGAGATCTTACGCCAGCACCCTGAAGATATTGAAGCGATCTTCGTGCCGGTTGGCGGCGGTGGCTTGATTGCTGGTGTCGCAGCCTTTGTAAAACAGATACGCCCCAGCGTGAAAGTGATCGGTGTTGAGCCAGAAGATGCACCAACGCTCCACGATGCGATGAAAGCAGGACGCCGTGTGGTGCTAAAGCAGGTTGGTTTGTTCGCAGATGGTGTTGCGGTTAAGCAGATAGGTAAAGAGACCTTCCGCGTGGCGAAAGATTTAGTTGATGAAGTGATCTTGGTTTCAACCGATCAGATCTGTGCGGCAATCAAAGATATCTTTGATGACACACGCTCGGTATCAGAGCCTGCAGGCGCTCTAGCCGTGGCAGGTATCAAAAAGTATGTTGCTGAGCGTGAATGCAGTGATAAAACCCTTGTAGGCATTCTCAGTGGCGCAAACATCAACTTTGATCGTCTGCGCCATGTCGCAGAGCGTGCTGGAAGTGGGTGAAAACCGTGAAGCGTTGCTTGCAGTACAGATTCCTGAACGCCCAGGTGCCTTCCTGCAGTTCTGTAAGCTGTTAGGAAAGCGTTCGATTACTGAATTTAACTACCGTTACGCAGATGACAAAGATGCACAGGTGTTCTGTGGCGTTGAGATGCGTGGTGGCCAGCCAGAACGAGAAGAGTTGACCAAAAAACTCGAAGCAAAAGGCTATGCAGTGGTTGATATGACCGAAAACGAGACCGCTAAGCTGCATATTCGCTATATGGTCGGTGGTCATGCGCCATCGGTGAAAGATGAACACTTGTATCGCTTTATTTTCCCTGAGCGCCCAGGTGCGCTTCTCGATTTCTTATCGGGTATGACGCGCGGTTGGAACATCAGTTTGTTCCATTACCGAAACCACGGTGCGGCGTATGGTCGTGTGTTGGTCGGTGTACAGCTCGATAGTAAAGATCAAAAGGCATTTGAGAAGTTCATGCGTGAATTAGGCTATACCTATCACGACGAAACGAACAATCCAGCGTATAAATTGTTCGCCTCGGCGGGTGAATAAGCCTTATTGCGCTTTAGCCTCACGGCAATCTTCATTGCCGGTTTGATATACACATTCTTTCTTTAAGCATTCGTGTACAAAGTGCTCGCGATCACTGCGCTCATGCATGTTCAGCATCCAATTGGATCATTGATCGGTCATTACTCAGTGATACGCCAACGCGCGGCATCACATCAAAGCGACTGGTCAGTGGAAATTCCTCATCGGCAAGGTTTTCGCAGTGCTGATGCGCGCGAGAATAGGGCGTGGTCGCGCAACTGCTGAGCAATAAGGCGCTAAAAAGGGTGATCAGGCTGAAAGGCTTGTGTTTACAGGGCATATAGACAGTGTAGCGCTAAATTTTAGGCATGAAAAAGCCCGCATCGGCGAACCGGTGCGGGCTCTATCTTCAAAGAAGAAGATTACTTACGACGGCGACGCGTCGCTTTCTTTTTCGCTGCTTTTTTAGCAGTCTTTTTCTTAGCAACCTTCTTCTTGGCTACCTTTTTCTTTGAGACTTTCTTTTTAGAAGCCTTCTTCTTAGAAGCTTTCTTCTTAGCAGCTTTCTTAGCTACCTTCTTTTTAGAAGCTTTCTTCTTTGAAGCTTTTTTCGCTACCTTCTTTTTAGAAGCTTTCTTAGCGACTCTCTTCTTAGAAGCTTTTTTAGCTACCTTCTTTTTAGAAGCTTTCTTAGCGACTTTCTTCTTGCTTACTTTCTTAGCAACTTTTTTAGCTGCACGTTTTGCAACTTTCTTTGCTGCTTTTTTAGCTACTTTTTTCTTAGTAGCTACCTTCTTTTAGCTGCCTTTTTGACTGCCATACTCCCCTCCACGCGTTAAGAGTTTGATAAGTTAATTGGAAGTATATGCAACGATAATTAAATTACTAGCAAATGCAACACTTTATTTTCGCTAAGTAGGTTGATGCATAAGCAATTTTTGATAAACCTTAAAGCTGTTTATGCGATGTCTTAACGTTTAAAAAAGAATTAAGCGAGTTATAAAAAGTTAAGCAAGGTTAATGAGTTAGTGATTGCTGTTTGCGTTTACCTATGTTTTTATGCGGTGAAACGTGTTTTGAACTTATGTGATGTGTTCTTAAAAACTAATCACACTATCTAAAGAAACATCCCAAGGTTGAACATCAATCACATCAACTTGCTGAAAATGATGACCTAATCCTATTAATTCAGGCCCAAAAAATTTTTTTCGAAAAAGTCGAAAATTGAAGCTTCGATCGTAAAAACCACCCCCATACCCAATCGATGACCTTGATCATCGAATGCCAACAAAGGTGTTAACACGATGTTTAAGTGTTGTGCTTTGATGCATGTTGATGGTTTGTATGAAGGTTCAAGTATGTTGAAACGATTTCGTGTCATGCAGGTGTTAGGTGACCATGGTGCAAACCATAAGCGACCTTTAAAAAAAGGATGTAAAACTGGTAAGTAACATTGCTTACCCAAACTATAAGCATGTTCAAGTATTGGTAAGGCATCGATCTCGCCACGTGTACCGATGTAACCGGCTATATGTTGTGCATTACGGTACTGAGGTAGCGATATAACGTGTTCAAAGATGGCGTGATTAGCGATAACGCGTTGTTCGGTACTTAACGCTTGGCGTTGTTGCTTTATTTGGCGGCGAAGAGCAGGAATATCAGTCATACAGAGCCTATGAAAGAAAAAGGCGCCCCGCTTGTGCCGGTGTAGACCGTGGGCCTTGAACCATAAGGTTCAAGTGGGGCCGACACGGGGCTTTAGGCTTTCCGCTCATGGCGGACATGCACACCGCATTCCGAAGACCGACCCCGAGGTGCTGTAAGCATCGGCTCAAGGGGTTTTCTGGTCTGCTGTCGAACACAGCAGGGCGCTTACGTGAAGGCTAATGCCCAACGCGAGGGAGTACAAGCGAGAGTGTTAGGGTTTTAGAGCTCGAGTTGAGCTGAATCATTCAGAGCGATCTCAATGCGCTCGCGCAAATGACGTACACGCTTATTGGCTGCACTGGCCGCATCAGCCGAGGTGTTTTCGTTGCTGAGTAGGTCGTTCGCGAGATTTAACGCCGCCATGACCGCAATACGCTCTGTACCAACCACTTTGCCGTTGGTGCGGATCTCTTTCATACGACCATCAAGCAGTCGAGCTGCGTTGAGAAGCGCTTCTTCGTGATCAGCTTCGCAGCCAATACGGTATTGCTTACCAAGAATGGTGACATCGAGTGATTTTTTGTCGCTCATCCTTCCGACTCCAAGCTTTTCAGCTTATCGATCATCGCTTCAACACGGGTACGCGCTGTGGCGTTATTTTCGATGAGCTTGTCACGCTCACGCGAGAGCAATTCAACATCCGCGCGCAGGGTTTTGTTTTCATCTTTGAGATGAATGCAGGCACGGATCAATTCCTCAACGCGCATTTCTAAGGCGCGAAGGTCTTGTTCTTGAATATTGCCGGTGGATTCGCTCATAAGTTCGACACTTTAACCACCCCGTGCCTAAGGAGCAATCGTTTGGCGTGATAAACTGACATCATTAGATAACATCAAAAATGAGGCCTTTAGGTGTCTGAATTAGAAACCGTCGATTTTGCACAGTGCCAAGCAGCCATGCAGCGGGTCAATATTCCGTTTTCAGCGGCTGAGGCGCACGGTATTGCCGTGGGCTTGTTTAGTGCGCGCGCCGATGATGCCCAGCAACACTGGGTGCAATCGGTTTATGCCGAGCTTGATGCGAATGATGTGTTAGCGAATGAAGCACGTGAGCAGCTTGATCAGGTGTTTGTCGGCGCCGAAAAACAGATCGAAGACATGGAGTTCGGTCTACAGTTGTTCCTGCCCGATGAAATGATCGAAAACCTGCCGCGTAGCACCGCGATTCGCGACTGGGCGCAGGGCTTTTTATATGGCTTTGGTTTGACCGGTAACAGTCAGGCGGCGCTCTCTGAGGAAAGCCAAGAGGCATTGCGTGATCTTTATGAGATTGCACAGCTCGATGTCAGTGAGGCTTATGCTTCAAATGATGAGATCGAGATGTTGGTCGAGGTCGAAGAATACATGCGTGTTGGCGTGATGATGATTTCTGAAGACCTGCGTATCAATGCACAACCTGAGGGTGATCATGAACTCCACTGAGTTTGCCCGCCGTCGTAAGCAGTTGATGCGCATGATGGGTGAGAACAGCATTGCGATTCTTCCCACCGCGAATGAACAAGTCCGCAATCGCGATGTGCTGTTTCAATTCCGCCCGGATAGTGACTTTTTCTATCTGACCGGTTTCTCAGAGCCTGAAGTGGTGATGGTCTTGCTGCCGAATCGTAAGCAAGGCGAGTTCTTAATGTTCTGTCGCGAGAAAGATCCGGTCAAAGAAACTTGGGATGGTTATCGTGCCGGCCTTGAAGGTGCGATGGAACAATATGGTGCGGATGATGCATTTCCATTCTCAGATATCGATGACATCCTGCCGGGGTTACTAGAGCAACGTGAGCGTGTGTTCTACGAGATGGGCTGTAATGCAGCTTTTGATGCACGTATGTCAGAGTGGATTCATCAGGTGCGCGGTCGGACACGTACCGGTGTCCATGCGCCAACCGAATTTTTAGCGTTGGATCATTTTGTTCACGATATGCGCTTATATAAAAGTCGCTCTGAGATCGCGACCATGCGCAAAGCGGCGAAGCTTTCTGCTGCGGCGCATTCAGAACTGATGCGCACAACACAGCCGGGTGATGCAGAGTATCAATTGGCGTCTCGTTTCCAACATTACTGCCAGATGCGCGGTGCCTCACAACAGGCGTATCCCTCCATAGTCGGCGGTGGTAACAATGGCTGCGTACTGCACTACGTAGAAAACAAAGATGCGCTTAATGATGGCGACTTGGTGTTGATTGATGCGGGTTGTGAGCTCGATTGCTATGCCTCGGATATCACGCGTACTTTCCCCGTGAACGGTATCTTCAGTGAACCACAAGCACAGCTATACCAGTTGGTATTGGATGCGCAGCATGCAGCGATAGAGCAGGTGCAGATTGGTAATCATTACAACGATCCTCACGAAGCTGCTGTGCGGGTTTTGGCTAAAGGCTTGATCAAGCTTGGCTTACTAAAAGGTACACTGGCTCAGGTATTGAAAAGCCAAAGCTATAAAAAGTTTTACATGCATAGCACCGGTCATTGGCTCGGTATGGATGTGCATGATGTGGGCGATTACAAAATCGATGGTCATTGGCGTGTGCTAGAGCCAGGGATGGTGCTGACGGTTGAGCCCGGACTTTATATTCCTGTGGGTAGCGAAGGTGTTGCTAAGAAGTGGCAGGGCATTGGTATTCGTATCGAAGATGATGTGGTCGTTACTAAAAATGGCCCGGATGTTTTAACTCGTGATGTGCCTAAAGAGATCGCAGAGATTGAGGCCTTAATGGCATGAGTGAGATGCGCACCGATTTTGATGTGTTGATTGTTGGTGGCGGCATGGTCGGCGCGAGCTTGGCGATTGCGTTGTCAGAACATCAACTGCGTATCGGTTTGTTAGAGGCAGCGATTCCGTCTGACCCAGGTCGTCCAAGTTATGACGATCGTGGCATTGCACTCGCACATGGCAGTCAAAAGATCTTTCAAGCGATGGGCTTGTGGGATCACATCTTGGAAGATGCCACACCGATAAAAGATATCCATATCTCCGATCGCGGTCATTTTGGCTTTAGTCATTTGAATGCGGCAAAAGAGAATGTGGATGCGTTAGGTCATGTGGTGACCGCGCGTCATTTAGGCCGCCATCTTTTAGATCGTATGAATCAGTGCGCTGATGTTGAGGTGATTGCGCCTGCGCGTGTTGTTGCAGTTGATTCATCTGCTGAAAGTTCATTTGTTGAAGTCGAACAAGACGGTCAGCAGCGAACTATCCACACTAAGTTGTTAGTTGCAGCTGATGGTGGTAAGTCGTTTATTCGTGAGCAGCTGGACGTGCCAACGCAGCGTTGGGAATATGGTCAAACCGCTGTGGTGACAAACATCACGCCGGAGCAGCCGCATAACAATGTGGCGTATGAGCGCTTTACCGATTCAGGTCCTGTTGCTTTGTTGCCCATGACTGAGAATCGGTGTGCATTAGTATGGACCGTGCGTGATGAGCAAGTTGATGAGGTGATGGCCTTTGATGACGCGCAATTCATCCAGCACTTCCAAGAACGCTTTGGCTATCGCTTAGGTCGTTTCATGCGTGTGGGTAAACGAAACCATTACCCACTGAATTTATTACGTGCCAAAGAATTCACGCGTGAGCGAATCGCGATTATTGGTAATGCTGCACACACTTTGCATCCGATTGCAGGCCAAGGGTTTAACTTAGGTTTGCGTGATGTTTCTGCATTGGTGGATGTGATTCTTGTTGCGCAGAAAGAGCATGATGATGTGGGTCATAACTCAGCTTTAGATCGTTTCTCACAATGGCGTAAAACAGAACAAAAAAGCATGGCGTTAGCCACTGATGGTTTAGCGCGCCTGTTTAGTAATCCGCTGAAATCGATTCGACTAGGTCGTAACGCTGGTTTGTTGTTGGTTGATCTGTTTCCACCGTTACGTCGCGGTATCGCGCGTGGTGCGATGGGTTTGCTTGGTAAGCTGCCACGATTGAGTCGAGGTTTAAAACCTTAATGAGCGACTCCAGTGACATCATTATTGTCGGTGGCGGCATGGTCGGCGCTTGTATGGCATTGGCTGCAGCGCGTGAAGGTTTCCACGTTACTTTGTTGGAGCCACGTCAGCCATCGTTAGATTGGGCAGGTGATGATTTTGATATCCGTGTCTCTGCGTTAACTCGTACATCCGAAACGATCCTGCGCAACCTCGATGTGTGGCTGGGCATGCAACAGCGTCGCGTCACGGCGTATGAAAATATGCATGTGTGGGATCGCAAAGGTTTTGGTGAGATTCACTTTGCCGCAGAAGATGTTGGTGCGCCGAACTTGGGCCATATCGTTGAGAATCGTGTGATCGTTGCTGGTTTATGGGAACAGATTAATCATCAAGCCAACATCACTCATGTGGCTGACTTTGAGTTCACATCGATCGAACGTGACGGTGATCAAACAAAACTTATCTCATCTAATAATGATGTGTTGTCAGCGTCGCTTGTCATTGGTGCTGACGGTGCGCGTTCATCGGTGCGTGATTTATTTGGTTTAACTGCAAGCACAAGCTCTTACGATCAAGAAGGTGTGGTCTGCACGGTAAAAGCCGAGCAGGGTAATGCCAGCACTGCATGGCAACGTTTTATGCCCAGTGGTCCTTTAGCCTTATTGCCAATGAACGACGATCATTTCTCTATCGTTTGGTCGACTTCGCCCGAGCATGCACAATCGTTGGTAAATGCCTCGGATGAGAGCTTTAACCAAGAGCTGACTGAAGCCAGTGAAGGCGTGTGTGGCAAGCTGAGCGTTATCGGTGATCGTGCTGCGTTTCCGCTGCGTAAGCTAAAAGCGGGTCGCTATGTGGTAGATGGCGTGGCATTGATTGGTGATGCCGCTCACGTGATTCATCCTTTAGCCGGTCAGGGGGTGAACTTAGGTTTCCTTGATGCGGCGATGTTGATCGATGTGTTGATCGAAGCACGTGCGCATCGTGAGTCGATCGGTGCGATGGGTGTGTTGCGTCGCTATGAGCGAGCACGTAAGGGACACAACCTTGCAGTGCAATCAGCGATGGATGGGTTCAAGCATCTGTTCAGTAACAACAATCCTGCGCTCACCTTGTTGCGTAATGTTGGTCTTGGTGTGGCGCATCATGTCTCGCCGCTGCGACGTCAATTTGAGCGTGTTGCACTGGGTGAAGGCGTGAGCTTGCCGTCACTCGGTAAGCGACTCTAAACTACTGTTTTTGCTTATTATTTAAGCCGTTGTCCTTATCATCGATAGATTTAATGGTTAATAGGCTTGGCAGGGCTAGGGGCTTTGGTTAGCATCCACACTCCCAATCGATATCGATGCAGGAGAGACCGAGATTTCTCGGCACCGAAGGCGCAAATTCCGCCCGGAATCGCTCAGGTAAAAGGACTGCATTTGATGAGGACACTCAAGATTGGCTCTGGAGAGCTGCGCTGAAGCGCACACCGACGGGGTAAACTCTCAGGTTACCGGACAGAGGGGCGGATGATGTAAATCCATCGTGGGTTTAGATCATCCGCCCTTTTTTGTGTCCGAGATTTAAGCCAGTGAGAGCCACGATGAGTGCTGATAAGAAAACAATTTTGAATGCTGTTCACCGCGAGATGGGTGCCCGTATGGTGCCGTTTGGTGGATGGGACATGCCGGTTAACTACGGCTCTCAGATCGATGAACACCACGCTGTGCGTAACGACGCTGGCATGTTCGATGTTTGCCACATGACCGTGGTTGATCTGAAAGGTGCTCGCGTTCGTGAGTTTTTGCAGAACTTGCTGGCTAATGATGTGGCTAAGCTGCAGACCTCTGGCAAAGCGCTTTATTCGTGCATGCTCAAGCCAGAAGGCGGCGTGATCGATGACTTGATCGTCTACTTTATGAATGAAGAGTGGTTCCGCATGGTGATCAATGCTGGTACCACTGAGAAAGATATCGAGTGGATGCAGCAGCAAGCCCCAGCGTTTGATGTTGCAGTCGAGCCTCGTTTTGACCTTGGCATGGTCGCAGTCCAAGGCCCAAAGGCGCGTGAGAAAGCGATCAGCATCATTCAGCCAGAGTTAGCTGTCGCAGCGAAAGAGCTCAAGCCTTTTAATGCAGCTACAGATGGTCATTGGTTTGTCGGTCGTACCGGCTACACCGGTGAAGATGGTTTTGAGATTGTAGTGCCTGAAAATGAAACCGAGCAGTTATGGCGTGATTTAGCCGCAGCAGGCGTCGCGCCTTGTGGTTTAGGTGCTCGCGATACCTTGCGTTTGGAAGCGGGTATGAATCTTTATGGTTCAGACATGGATGAAGGTCTCACGCCTTTAGAGTCAGGTTTGAGTTGGACCGTGGCGATGGCGGATGATCGTCAGTTCATTGGTCGTGACGCCTTAGAGGCGCAAACATCAGCCGGCAATATCGCCAAGTTTATTGGCTTGGTGCTAGAAGGTCGCGGCGTTCTACGCGGACATCAAAAGATATATGACGGCGATCGCGAGGTCGGCGAAATCACCTCGGGTGGCTTCTCGCCAACCCTTGAGCGCTCAATTGCGATGGCGCGTGTTGCAGCGGATGCAGGCGATAGTTTAGAGGTAGATATTCGTGGTAAGCGTTTGCCATTAAGAGTGGTTAAGATGCCATTTGCCCGAAACGGCAAGGCACAAATCGAACTGTAATTTTTCCGGGATTCGCAAATCCCTTTGCACTTTTTGAGGATAGAAACATGAGCGAAATTCCAAGTGATTTGAAATACACCAAGAGCCACGAGTGGGTGCGTGATGAAGGCGATGGCACTGTGACCATCGGCGTAACTGCGCACGCAGCTGAATTGCTCGGCGACTTGGTCTTTGTTGAGTTGCCAGAAGAAGGCGCTGAATTCGACGCAGGCGATGAGTGTGCGGTTGTTGAATCAGTAAAAGCTGCTTCTGACGTTTACAGCCCAGTCGGTGGTGAAGTTGTCGCTGCTAACGAGTTGCTCGCTAACGCACCAGAGACCATCAACGACGATGCGTATGGTGATGGTTGGATCTTCACCTTGCGTTTGTCTGATGCAGGTGAGATGGACGATCTGATGGATGCTGAAGCTTACGCTGAGCACTGTGAGAACGAAGATCACTAATTCTTTTTTACGGCGTGTCGTTCTCGGCACGCCAACCTAGGTTTGCCTTATGCCGTTTATTCCCCATACCGAAGAAGAAGTCCAAGCGATGCTCGCCGATATCGGCGCGTCATCAATCGATGATTTGTTTAATGAAATTCCTGAAGGTCTGATCGTTACTGAAGATGACCTGAAGAGCATTCCGCAAGGTTTGCCAGAGATGGATGTTGCTCGTTTGATGCAATCTCGTGCACGTAAAGATGGACACGGTGTGTGTTTCATCGGTGCGGGTGCTTACGATCATCACATCCCTGCAGCGGTATGGCAGATCACCACGCGTGGTGAGTTCTATAGTGCCTATACGCCTTATCAAGCAGAGGCAAGCCAAGGTACTTTGCAGTTGCTCTACGAATATCAATCGATGATGACTGCATTGATGGATATGGATGTATCAAACGCTTCTTTATACGACGGTGTTACCGGTGTTGCTGAAGCAATCTTGATGGCGATTCGTGGTAACCGTAAGAGCAAATCTAAGCGTGTATTGATGCCACGCACGGTTCATCCTGCGTATCGCAAAGTGGTGCAAACCATTGTTAAGAACCAACAGATCGAAGTGGTTGAAGTGCCGTTCGATATGGCAACCGGTCAAACTGATATGGCGGCATTGCAAGCCTATGCAGGCGAAGACTATGCAGCACTGATTATTCCTCAGCCAAACTTCTTTGGTGTGTTGGAAGATGTTGCTGGCATGACGGACTTTGCACACGCTAACGGCATGTTGGCGATCGGCGTGGTTAATCCATTAGCAATGTCAGTGATCACGCCACCAGGTCAATGGGGTGAAACCGGTGCAGATATCGTTGTTGGTGAAGGTCAGCCATTAGGTGCACCTTTATCATCAGGTGGCCCTTACTTTGGTTTCATGTGTTGTACCCAAGCGTTGGTCCGTCAGATGCCAGGTCGCATCATCGGTAAGACAACCGACCTTGATGGAAAAGATGGTTATGCATTAACACTGCAAGCACGTGAGCAACACATCCGTCGTTCTAAAGCGACCTCTAACATTTGTACTAACCAAGGCTTACTGGTTACCGCGGCGACGATTCATATGTCGTTGTTAGGTGCAGAAGGTTTGGCGCGTGCGGCCGCAAGCTCACATCACAACACCAATAGCTTGGTTGAGCAGCTCACTGCGATTAACGGTGTTGAGCAAGCATTCTCAGGTGCAGCGTTCCACGAGCGTGTATTGCGCTTGCCGGCTGAAGCCGAAGCAACCTTGCAATTGTTAGCCAACCAAGATGTCTTGGGTGGTTTCAACCTGAAAGATGATTACCCAGAGTTAGGCGATGCGATTTTGGTTTGTGCGACCGAGCAGCGCACGGAAGATGAGATTGCGGAATACGCAAGTAAGTTGACCAAGGTGGTCGGCGCTTAAGCTGCAGGAGATAAGACTATGTTGATTTTTGAACAATCTAAAGCCGGCCGTCGTGCCTTCGCACAATCTCCAGCAACACGTGTTGAGCTCAGTGGCATTCCTGTTGATCAACAACGTAAAGATAAGCCTGCTTTGCCTGAAGTATCAGAGATGCAAGCTGTGCGTCACTTCACACGTTTGTCGCAGAAGAACTTCTCGATTGATACCCAGTTCTATCCACTCGGGTCATGCACCATGAAGTACAACCCACGTGCATGTAACAGTTTGGCGATGTTGCCAGGTTTTTTGTCACGTCATCCGTATGCGCCTGATTCGCATAGCCAAGGTTACTTGAGCTGTATGTATGACCTGCAAGAGATCTTGAAAACTGTGACTGGTATGAAAGAGGTTTCATTGGTGCCAGCAGCAGGTGCACAAGGCGAGTTTGCCGGTGTGGCGATGATTCGCGCTTACCACGATGCACGTAATGACGATGCACGTTGCGAGATTATCGTTCCTGATGCAGCACACGGTACGAACCCTGCAACCGCCGTGATGTGTGGTTATAAGGTTAAAGAGATTCCAACACTAGAAGATGGCGACGTCGACGTTGAAGCATTAAAAGCCGTTGTCGGCCCTCAAACAGCCGGCATCATGTTGACCAACCCATCAACAGTAGGTGTGTTCGAACGTCGTATTAAAGAGATCGCTCAGATCGTTCACGACGCAGGCGGCTTGTTGTATTACGACGGTGCAAACCTAAATGCGATCTTGGGCAAGGTTCGTCCAGGCGACATGGGCTTTGATGTAATTCATATGAATTTGCACAAGACCTTCTCGACGCCACACGGTGGTGGTGGCCCTGGTGCAGGTGCGGTGGGTGTCTCTGCACGTTTGATTCCACATTTACCAGTGCCTATGGCATCCAAGAATGAAGATGGAAGCTACGGTTGGCTAACTGAAGAAGATCGTCCTCAATCAATCGGTAAGCTAATGGGCTTTGCCGGTAACGCGGGTGTATTGTTGCGTGCTTACATCTATGCACGATTGCTTGGTCGTGAAGGCATGGTACGTGTATCTGAGTATGCAACCTTGAATGCTAATTACATGGCAGCAAAGCTTGAGAAAGCCGGTTTTGAATTGGCATACCCAGGTCGTCGTGCAACTCACGAGTTCATTGTGACCTTGCGTAAGCAAGCGAAGAACCTGGATGTTAACGCGATGGATTTTGCAAAGCGCTTGCTCGACTTTGGGTTCCACGCGCCAACAACTTACTTCCCGATCCACGTGCCAGAGTGTTTCTTGATCGAACCAACCGAATCCGAAGCAAAAGATGCGTTGGATGGTTTCATCGAAGCGATGATCGCGATTCAAAAAGAAGCTGAGACAGAAGCGGAGATGGTCAAGGTGCACCTTACACATTACCGGTGCGTCGCTTGGATGATGTGAAGGCAGCGCGTGAGCTTAACCTGAAGTATCAAGCGAGCTAAGTGGAGAGTGGCGATAGCCACTTTCTTTCAGGCATAAAAAAGCCCCGCTATTGCGGGGCTCTTTATTTCAGATCGAGGTCTGAATTACTTAGCAACTGGTGCGTAAGCTGGCTGCTCGTAACCGTAAGCAGTGCCGTTGGTATCAGTAGAACCGTTACCTTTGAAGTCGCCAGCTGAACGAGCTTTACCAGAGAAGTTCATAGAGAAAGTTGCTTCACCTTCGCCAGTACCGTTACCGATGAAGTCGCCTTTAGCGTTGTTCGCGCCGTTAGCGTTAGTGTTAGCTGAATCCATGAATGCTGAAGCTTGAGCTGAAGCGATGATAGCTGCGATTGCGATGATCTTTTTCATTGTTAAATCCTCAAAAAATTTGTTTAGAAGTTTTCGCTGACCAACCTACTGATCAGCTAATGAGGATAAGTATATAAGTATTTTCTAATATGTCAATACTTATTTCACAGAAAGTTTATTTTTTAGCTCATACCTTATAAATAGGGCACAAAAAAAGCCGGCTCGAGGCCGGCTTTTCGGGCAGAACCTTTGATTAGAGCTCAAATTTCTCGAGTTTCTGCTCAACCGAAATACCTTTCATGGTCACGTACTTTGGCATGCCATTCTCGTAAGGAGGGTAAGCCTCACCTTGGATCAGTGGGTAGAGGTATTCTTTACATTTATCAGTAATGCCGTAGCCATCATCGCTGATGAAGTCCATTGGCATCATCTTCTCGACGTTTGCTACCTCTGAAAGTGGTGCCTCACCGATGCTCCATTTGTATGGAGATGATGATTCACGCACAACGGTTGGCATGATTGAGTTCTTGCCTTCTAACGCCTTTTCAACCGCTGCCTTACCAAGAGCATATGCTTGCTCAACGTCAGACTCAGACGCCAGGTGACGTGCTGCACGCTGCAGGTAGTCTGCAACAGCCCAGTGGAACTTATAACCCAACGCTTCCTTGATCATGTTGGCAACAACTGGGGCTGCGCCACCGAGTTGGGCGTGACCAAATGAGTCGCGAGTTCCTTGCTCAGCAAGGAAGGTGCCGTCAGGCCAGTGACAGCCTTCTGAAACCACGATGGTACAGAAGTCGTGTTCTTTTACCTTTGCATCAACTGCTGCTAAGAACTTGTCTTTGTCGAACTCAACTTCAGGGAAGAGCGTTAAAACAGGGATATTTTGGTCTTCAACCAATGCACCTGCCGCTGCAATCCAGCCTGCGTGACGACCCATTACCTCGATAACGAAGATCTTGGTTGAGGTTGCTGCCATTGAGCGAACGTCGAAGCTCGCCTCTAGCGTAGAGACCGCGATGTACTTCGCTACTGAACCGAAGCCTGGTCAGTTATCGGTGATGGGGAGGTCGTTATCCACGGTTTTTGGTACGTGGATCGCTTGTACCGGGTAGCCCATCTTTTCAGAGAGCTGAGAGACTTTAAAACAAGTGTCAGCTGAGTCACCGCCACCGTTATAGAAGAAGTAGCCAATATTGTGTGCTTTGAAGACTTCAATCAGGCGTTCATATTCGCGCTTGTTATCTTCAAGGCTTTTTAGCTTGAAACGACATGAGCCAAAACCACCCGATGGGGTATTTTTCAACGCAGCAATGTCTTCTGCAGATTCAAGATCGGTGTCGATCAAATCTTCGGTCAAAGCACCAATAATGCCGTTTCGACCTGCGAAAACTTTGCCAATTTTATCTTTATGCTGACGCGCTGTTTCGATTACACCGGCTGCAGATGCATTGATCACCGAAGTGACACCACCAGATTGCGCGTAAAATGCGTTTTTCGTCGCCATTTTTCCTCCTGCTGACGCTAATGATCTAAACGTACGCTGAATTCTGAAATGGCGCTATCGAAGGTTTGAATACCCTTATATATAGAAAGACTAATAAAGTGAATTTGCTCAAAAAATCGGCGCTGAAGAATGAGAAATACCAATAAAATCAAATAAAATCAGACGCTTCGTTGACAATATCAGGGCATTTACAGTAGTTTGTGCGCTGAAATTTTTCCCGATGTCGCCAAATGTCGACATCATTGTATAAAAAATAGCCAGTTGTATCGGCTTGTTGGAGCTTAACTGCTCAAACTCAACAATTACCTGAGAGCGCCATGCGTATTGTCTTATTAGGCCCCCAGGGTTCCGGAAAAGCGGAACTCGCTCAAAAAATCTCAAAAGAAGTACAAAATCCCAGTGATCACTCAGCACAGTATCGTTGATACGGCGGCGGCTGAAGATAGTGAATTGGGCAAGTTAGCTCGTGAAGCACGGGATACCAGCCGCGTTTCTGAGGATCTTTTGACCGCATTACTGCGCTTTCAGCTGCCAAAAATGAACCTGAAGAAGGGCTATATCATTGTTGATATGCCTAAGAGCGTTGGTCAGGCGGACAATATCGATCAAGTTGTTAATGAATTAGGTCGCCCAGTGGATTTGGCGATCAAATTGCATGTCGATACCGACGATCTGATGGAGCGCTTGGTCGGTCATGTTCAATGTGACAAGTGTGGTACCAGCTACAACATCTATGTAAACCCACCGATGATGAAAGGTGTGTGTGATGTGTGTGGTGCGCGTTGTACTCAGCGTCCTGGCGATTACGAAGAGAACATCAGTAACCGTATCCGTTTGTACGATATGGCGATGGTGCCGCTACTCGATTTCTATGAGAAGGCAGAAAAGCTTTCAACTTTTGATGCAACCATCGGCGGCGATCATTTGTGGACTCGCGTGAAGAAGGTCATCGATGCAACGCCAAGCCCTGAGATTGAGGTCGTGAAGGTCGAAGAGGCTGCGCCTGATGAACTAGCGGCTTTGGAAGCGGCGATTACTGAAGCAGCAGAACAACCTGCGAAAGGCGCTAAGAAAAAAGCAGCAAAGAAAGTCGCTAAAAAGGTTGCCAAGAAGGCTGCGGCGAAGAAAGAGCCTGCTAAGAAAGCTGAGCCTAAGAAGGCGGCTGAGAAAGTCGCTAAGAAGGTAGCAAAGAAAGCTGCTGCCAAGAAAGTGGCTAAAAAAGCAGCACCGAAAAAAGTCGCCAAGAAAGTGACTAATAAGGTAGCGAAAAAATGACCAAAAAAGCAGCGCCTAAAAAGGCCGCTAAGAAAGTCACAAAGAAGGTTGCTAAAAAGGTGACAAAGAAAGTTGCCAAGAAGGTCACTAAAAAAGTAGCTAAGAAGGCGCCTGTTAAAAAGTAGCCAAAAAGGTCGCGAAAAAAGTGGCAAAGAAAGCAGCACCTAAAAAGGCAGCAAAAAAAGTTGCTAAGAAGGTCGCTAAAAAAAAAAAGTCGCCAAGAAAACGGCGAAAAAGAAAGCCGCTAAAAAGCGTTAATGAAAAAGGCCGCAACCGCGGCCTTTTTTATGTGCTCAACCTTTTACCGATCAGTTCTATCTGATAGCCATCAGGGTCTTCAACAAAAGCAATGATCCGAGTGCCTGCATTCATAGGGCCAGCATCTCGAATGATCTTGCCGCCTTTTTCTTTGATTTGAGCGGTGGCTTCGTAAACGTCATAAACTTCTAGTGCGATATGCCCAAAGCCAGTGCCCATATCATAGCTTTCCACACCCCAGTTATAGGTCAGCTCAAGCGCGGCTTGTTCGCTTTCATCGCCATAGCCTAAAAAGGCATTGGTGAATTCACCTTTTGGATAGTCTTTTTGGCGTAGCAGTTTCATGCCCATGATCTCGGTATAAAACGCAATCGAGCGTTCGAGGTTGCCAGAACGAATCATCGTATGAAGGATGCGCATATCAGTTACCTGCCACAGTCATTTGTTTGATCAACCAGGAGCCGGTGTTATAGCTGCTTGGAATATCGTTATCGGTAGCCACGGCTTCGAGGTCTTGGAACATTTGTTGAAGATTGCCCGCTACGGTGATCTCTTCGACGGGATAAGCGATCTCGCCATTCTCAATCCAAAAGCCTGCCGCGCCACGCGAGTAATCACCGGTAACAGTGTTGCTTCCTTGGCCCATCAGTTCGGTGATGTAGAGACCGGTTCCCATCTCTTTAAGAAGCTCTTCACGAGACTGCCCAGTGCTTTGAATAATCGGATTACGTACGCCGCCAGCATGACCGGTTGTCGTCATCTTGAGTTTGCGCGCACTGTAGCTATCTAAAAGATAAGTGGTTAAGCGACCCGCATCGATCAATTTTTTTTCGGTTGTTGCGACGCCTTCGTTATCGAAGGGGCGCTACCCAGCGCTTGTAATAGGTGCGGTTGTTCAGCGATGTTGACCCAATCAGGGAAGAGCTGCTCATTCAGTTTGCCGCCTAAAAAGCTCGCATCGCGATAAATAGCAGAGCCGCGCATGGCGCCAAACAAACCACGCATCAGGCCGCCGGCCATCTCGGCACTAAACAGCACAGGGCATTTAGTGGTTTTAATCTTGCGGCTGTTCAATCGAGCGATGGCACGTTCAGCGGCCTTTAAGCCAACACTTTCCGCGCTATCCAATTTATTCGCTAAGCGACTCGAGCTATACCAATAGTCGCGCTGCATTTGGTCGCCTGTTCCGGCAATCACTGAGCAACTTAAACTGTGACGAGTGGCAGGGAAGCCACCGACAAAGCCGTGACTGTTTGCATAGACATAAGCGGTGGCTTGCGTGTGAGTACTCGCACCTTCTGAGTTGCTGATGCGAGTATCAGCTTCTCGAGCTGCAGCTTCGCAACGTAGGGCGATCTCTGCGGCTTCATCTGCACTGACATTCCAATGATGATTTAGATCGAGATCAGGAATTGATGCTGCCATCTTGTCCGCATCAGCAAGTCCTGCTGCAGGATCTTCTGAGGTGTACTTTGCAATACGGCATGCTGCTTCAACAGTTTCTTTAATCGCATTAGGCGTGAGGTCAGTTGTGCTTGCTGAGCCTTTACGTTGACCAAAATACACCGTGACGCCTAAGCCATGATCACTGGTGCGCTCAATCGTTTCGATCTCGCCGAGACGAACGCCAACATCTAAACCACTTTGCGCATGCACGGCAGCTTCAGCTTGTGATGCACCTTGTTGTTTTGCTTCATCGAGTAAATTGGCAACAACACTTTGTAAGCTTTCTAAAGAATGACTCATGCCGCGGTACCACCGACAGTCATTTGATCAATCTTCAATGTCGGCTGACCTACACCAACTGGTACGCTTTGACCTTCTTTGCCGCAGACGCCGACGCCGTTATCCAGCTTAAGGTCGTTGCCCACCATGCTGATTTGAGTCATTGATTCAGGGCCGTTACCAATTAAGGTGGCGCCTTTCACGGGCTTTGTGATTTTGCCGTTTTCAATTAGATAGGCTTCGTTAGCTGAGAAAACAAATTTGCCTGAGGTGATGTCAACTTGGCCGCCGCCAAAGTTAACTGCATAGAGTCCTTTGTCGACTGATGCAATGATCTCAGCAGGATCACTTTCGCCCGCCAACATATAGGTGTTGGTCATGCGAGGCATGGGTAGGTGCGCATACGATTCACGACGACCATTGCCAGTGGTTGGCATGCCCATCAGTCGCGCATTCATCTTGTCTTGCATATAGCCTTTCAGGATGCCGTTCTCGATAAGCACCGTGTTTTGAGAAGGCGTACCTTCATCATCAACACTTAAAGAGCCACGACGTCCATCTAGGGTGCCGTCATCTACAACTGTGACCAAAGGCGAAGCCACTTGCTCACCAATACGACCTGAGAACGCAGAGGTGCCTTTACGGTTAAAGTCACCTTCAAGACCATGGCCTACCGCTTCGTGTAATAACACACCCGGCCAGCCTGGTCCGAGCACGACAGGCAGCATACCTGCTGGCGCATCAACAGCTTCAAGGTTGACCAATGCTTGGCGCACAGCTTCTTTGGCATAGCCTTCGGCCTTGTCTTCATTTAAGAAGAACTCGAGCGAAGTGCGAGCACCACCACCGCAACTGGCTTGTTCGCGGCGACCATTTTGTTCAACGATCACACTGACATTCATACGCACTAAAGGTCGTACATCACCAGCCATCTCGCCTTGTTCGTTAATCACTAAAACAGTGGCGTGTGCTGCAACCATGCTTACCGTGACTTGCTTAACGCGTGGATCTTCAGCACGTGCTAAAGCATCTAGCTTCTTCATCAGATCAAGCTTTTGTGATTCGCTTAAGGTATCGAGCGGATTGATCGCAGGGTAGAGCGCTTTCGCATCACGTTTAGATTTCAGGCCAAAGTGACTGTCTTGTTGATGATGCGCAATGGCACGTGCCGCACTCGCAGCATCTAAGAGCGCATTGGTTGAAAGCTCGTCGGTATACGCAAAGCCAGTTTTCTCACCACTGATAGCACGCAAACCAGCACCTTGTTCGATGTTGTGGTTGCCTTCTTTGATAATGCCATCGTCAAGAATCCAAGACTCAAGACGCGAGTACTGAAAATACAAATCAGCCGCATCAATTTGGCGGCTGAGTAAGCGGTCCATCACTTTGTTAATCGCGGAATCGTTAAGCCCGGGTTTGTCGAGCAGGGTGGCTTTCGCCAGATCTAAAGGTGTTGTCATAGTGGGTTGTGATTAATTGCACTTCAATTGACGATGCTGCAGACAAGGGAAGTTGCGGCGTGTATTGGTTTGGAAATCATGATTGATATTGCCGATAGCAAAACCATTGCCTTTGTCACGCTTATCTAAAACGCTGCCCCATGGGTCAACGATCATGCTGTGGCCATGTGTTTCACGACCTTTGACGTGGAAGCCACCTTGGTCAGCGGCAACCACATAAGCCAAATTCTCAATTGCGCGGGCACGCACAAGGGTTTCCCAATGTGCACGTCCTGTGACGGCAGTAAAGGCGGCAGGTAAGGCAATCACTTCGGCGCCTTTGTCGATCATCGCGCGGAATAGCTCAGGGAAGCGCAAGTCGTAACACACTGCAACGCCAAGCTTGCCGACAGGTGAGTCGATCACGGTGACACTGTCACCTGGTTCGATGGTGTTTGATTCGTTAAAGGTCTCAGCAGACTCGACAATGTTTACATCAAAAAGATGACGCTTGTCATAGCGGCCAACTTCTTGTCCGCGATCGTTAAAGATCAAGCTTGAAGCGCGCCACTTGGATTGATCATCACCTTCTAATGGAATGGTGCCGCCGACGATCCAAATGCCAAGTCGTGCCGCAACGCGCGATAGAAATTGTTGCAGAGGGCCGTCACCTTGAGTTTCACGAAACGGCAAGACGTCTTTACATGAGTTGCCAAGAAAGGCGAAGGACTCAGGAAGTACGGCGAGCTTGGCACCTTGTCGGGCCGCCACTTCAAGCATTTTCTCGGTCGCAAGAAGGTTTGCATTGATATTGGTGCCTGAGGCTAACTGGATAGCCGCAACCTTTGTCATGCCATAGCTCATGAATACTGTCGCCTTATCAAATCGAGTTATTCAATATGTTAACGAATGCGCACTCAGCTGTCTGAGTTAATGCACATTTATTTAGCGTCGTCGCCTTTTAGATTTTTAAGCGTACGCTGGAAGATGTTTTTGCGATCTTCGGTGGGCTTCACCATGTCTTTCTGTTGGTCGGTCGCTTTCTTACTTTCTTTGCCGGTCAGCGCATTAAATAAGCGAGAGAAGGCGCCGCTGGTATCGAGTGCTGAAAGCTGAGGGTCATCCCAAGCACCAGTAACTTCATAGTCGAAACGGTAAGCGCGATTGATGCGATCTCCCAGCACTTGCTGTGCGAGGAAGGTGGCAACCCCAGTGACAGGTCCGCCGACGGCAGAAGCGGCCAGTGGTAATAGGGTGTCTAGATCCGGTGTGACATTAACTCGCAGGTCAAAATCTTCTGCGACCAGACCGATACGACCACCAAGATCGATCACGCCTGTTGCGCCTTGCATATGAAAGTTAGAGGTCGCAGCCTGACCTAAGCCAACACCAAAATCGGCACTGATGTAGTCATAGCTATAGCCTTTTTTCAGCACATCACCAAAGTCGAGTCTTAGGCGCTTACCGATAGCATCAAGGTTCAACAAGCCAAGAACGCGAGTGATGCCCGGTTCTAAATCATTCAGACGACCTTTGCTGTAACGCATCGAAGCTAGACCTTCGATCGATGCCAAGTGAAACTGTCCGGGGTGACCTGGCCAAGAGAGCGATTTGATCTTCGCGTCGAGCGCCGACTCTGAGGTGTGCTCGGCATAACCGAGTTGCTTTAGCAGCTTGCCGATATCGGTAGCGTTAATCTCGCCATCAATGCGTGTCAGCGGTGAAGGCGATCCCCACACCCAGTAGCCGTGAATATCTGCGTCCCACTTTCACCATCGATTAAAAGATGTTCGACTTCTTGACCATCGATGCGACGGGTGGAACTCATTGAGAGCTTTGCCAAGCGGTGCATCGTTTAATCTAAAGTCGGTGATCTGTAAATCCAACGTTGGTAGCGAGCGTGGATCGAGCAAGCTTGGCTCAGGTTTAGGTGAGGCAGGCTTGCCAACACCTGGATCAAAACGCAGATGCGCCTTTTTCAAGTTTGGCAACAATGGCATCGTTTTTCTTCGCACGTGAGATTGATCCAACAAGCTGATCACTGTGTATCTCAGCACTTAATGCATCATCTTTTGAATTAAGCGTGGCTTTGAAGTTGGTGAACTGGGAGGCGCCGAACTCCATCAGTGCGGTATCGATAGTTAATTCCACCGCACGATTCGAGCTTTCGCCTTGATCGAGGGCCTTCTGCCATTGCGCCAAATTGACACGAGGCACATTGATATTCAGACGTAAGGTCTTGTCATTCGGTAGCGTGGGTTTTTTATCGCCTAAGGTAATTGCGCCACGTTCACCATCCGCTGAAAAGATGGCGTGAATATTTTTCTTGTAGCTAAGGGCAACATGTTTAACGCCATTATCAATCGGCAGTGAAACACGAAGCGGTTGAGCTTGCGCTTTGGGTTTGCCAACTGGCTGAGGCAAATCGATATCAATACCTTTTAACTGACTATCGATGATCAGCTCGAGAGGTGTCTTGGTATCTCGAGGCGGTATGACAAATTGTGCAGCGAGCGCTGTTTCGCCTGTGATACCAGACAAGGGGAGGTCGGGCAGCTTTGTTTTTAAGCGATCAATAGTTAAAGCGCTATTCAAATGAATACGCGTTTCGCCTTGTTTGTTTTTGATGTGTGAGGTGAAAGGTTTATCCCAGAGTGTGCCGGTCAGCTTCTTTGCTGATACGCCATCGAGTGTTAGTGCTAGTGCGCCGTTAACTTTTTGTAGGGTAAGTGGCCAGCTGCTAAGCGTTAGATCAGTATTGTTTAAGTGGATAGCGCCATGAGCACATACTTTTCATCATTCTTTGCTAGCGGTATTTGCAGTTTGAGTTCAGTGCGACTTTCGCCTTTCAGAGAAAAGGCATCCGCGAGGTAACCCAACTTTTTATTTAGCGCTTTGGATTGCAAAATACCGAGCGCATCTTGGGATGGGCCATTGAGTGAAGCCATTGATAAGTAGCGGTGAGATAGGTTCTAAGCTTTTGATCTCAGCGTGCACTGTTTGTAAAGGCGAGTTAAGAATTTTGCCACGATCTTGCTGTGACCTCCATGCTGTTCTCGTAGAACCAAAGCTCAGCTGACATGTCATTGATAGCGGGCCAGTCGGGGTTAAAGCGCAAAGGCGCTTGAGTTAAACTGACCGATAACAGAAAAGCTGCCGTCTCGTGTTTGATCATAGGGAAAGTGTGAAGCAGGGCCGTTAATCAGTAAGCGACCTTGATCAAGTGTGCCGCGCTTAAGTGAATCGGTTAACCAAGTGACAAGATTTTTGTGAGGTAAGCGTCAGGTAAAAAATGCTCAAGGTGTTGAATGTCGATGGAAGAGAAATCACTGCTGATGAGCATGTGTGGCGCATTACCAAGGTTTGTCACGGCGCCATTGAGATTCATAAGCATGCCGTGACTTTTAATCTGTGCATTTTCAATGAATACAGACGCATTGCTTGAGAGATTATTGACGCGGACCTGAGTTTTCAGTGCATCTAATTGGAATGGACGTTTAAAAACAGACGGTGCTTTAAATGCATTGTTCTCAGAATCGATGGTGATTGAGAGCTGGTCATTAAAGAGAGATAAAGCCGCCTGTTTAATTTTGCCCTGCAGGCTAAATTGCTTGAGTGTATTTACGCTGTCAGGACGTGAGGCGACAAAAGGCAGTAGTTGATTGGCAATGTCTATTGGCAGGTCTTTAACGCCTGCTTTAAATGGTACGAGCTGCGCATCATGCGGTAGAGATAAAGCTAACTTAAAGGCGCCTTGCTGATTCAGCAAGCTTCAATGCGTTGGCATGGACTTCAACTTGTGTGGCTTCGTTATCTCGCACAGTACTGATAAGTGCGTTCAGGCTGACATTCTCAAGCGTCTTTTTGTTGCGCGATAAACCAAGATGATTAAGGGTGATCTCACCTTGATTGGTGATAATAGTCGCATCCTTCCATGTCTGAGTTAACGATAGCTGACCAGTTCCTTCGGTGATATCGATTGAATCAAGATCAAGCTCTTTAGCAAGGACAGGCAGCTTGAGTTGTTTGATGTGTAACTGACTTTCACCAGACCAGTTGCTACTTAATGGGTTGCCATCAATGTCTGCAATAAAATCAAGCTCACCAATCGATGAGTTGAGTGACGCATAACCGTAGAAGTGCGAATCACTACCTTCAATATAGGCATTTAAGTTATCAACGGTGATTGGCGCATCGGCGCGGCGCATATCCTGCCAAGTGAGTTGAACATCATGTAGCGTAACTTTGCCTGGTAGTAAAAAAGTGTTTGCATCATTGCTTTGTTGTGTAAAGCCAGCCAGATGAACTTTGCCATCGAGCTCACGAATAAAGCGTAACGCCAGCTGATCAACATGGACTTGGATATGCGCTAAAGGATTTGAGCTAATCAGTGCTAAGGGTGAAATGTTGACACTAATCTCTTTGGCAAAAAGAGGCTCTGATTCAGTGTCGATTTGTACATCGTACAAAGTAACTTTTGGCAGAGCGCCTCGCCATGTCAGTTCTGCACGTGAAAGCTTGAGATCAATGTTGCCATGCTGCTTGGCTAGTTGAACGATGTCGGCATCAAGGTTTGAATAGCTCGGTAGCGTGAGGCGCGCTATCAGTACCACAAGGCCTAGCGCAATAATGGTGTAACTGATGATGCGTTGAAGTGTTGTCGCGATCTGCATAACCCTTAGACAAGCACCACGTCGAATTGATCTTGGGTGTAAAGCATTTCAGCTTGTAACTTGATCGCTTTGCCAATGAACTGCTCAAGCTCAGCGAGGTTCTGTGATTCCTCATCTAACAAACGATCAATCACATCTTGTGAAGCAAGCACGAGCAATTGCTCAACATCAAACTGACGTGATTCACGAATGATCTCGCGGAAGATTTCGTAGCAAGTGGTTTCAGCGGTTTTGATTGCACCGCGACCACGACAGCTAGGACATGGCTCACATAACACGTGACCTAATGATTCACGCGTACGTTTGCGTGTCATCTCAACTAAGCCAAGTGATGAGACCTCAGTCACATGTGTCTTTGCATGATCTTTGGCTAGGCAACGCTCGAGTGCGCGAATCACTTGGCGTTTGTGTTCAGCGTCAGTCATATCGATAAAGTCGATAATGATGATGCCGCCAAGATTCCGCAGACGTAATTGACGACAGATCGCTTGCGCTGCTTCTAAGTTTGTTTTGAAGATGGTCTCTTCAAGATTACGGTGACCAACATAGGCGCCTGTGTTCACATCTACCGTAGTCATCGCTTCAGTTTGATCAATGATCAAATGACCACCTGACTTCAAATCAACTGTGCGCTTCAGTGCTTTTTGAATTTCATCTTCAACGCCATACAAATCAAAGATGGGGCGATCACCTGGGTAGTACTCGATGCTGACGTTGCTATCAGGCAGATACTTTTCCGCAAACTCATTGGCTTCTTTAAAGGTGGAGCGTGAGTCGATGCGAATGCGTTCAACATCGGGCGTGATCAAATCGCGTAGCGCACGAATCGCTAAAGGCAGATCAGCATGAATTACATCGGTTGGTTTTGCACTACTTGCACGCTCTTGAATCGAACGCCATTGACGCTCTAAGTAACGCATATCTTTCCAGAGCGCTTCTTCGCTCACGCCTTCAGCGGCGGTGCGTGCAATAAAGCCAGCAGGGATATCAGAGCTTTCACTGTAACGCGTCAGTATGTCGCGCAAACGCGCACGCTCTTCATCTTCTTCAATCTTTTGTGACACGCCCACCGTGCTCATGTTGGGCATATAGACCAAATAACGAGACGGAATGGAGATGTTTGTTGTCAGGCGCGCACCTTTGGTGCCGAGCGGATCTTTGACCACTTGCACCACAACTTCGCCGCTTTCATAAACCAGATCGGTGATTTGATCTTTGGCGCCATCTGGATGATAGATATCCGAGGCGTGTAAGAAGGCAGCTCGCTCTAGGCCGACATTGACGAAAGCGGCTTGCATGCCAGGCAGTACGCGACAGATACGACCTTTATAAATGTTGCCGACCAGTCCGCGCTTAGCCGCACGCTCGATAATGATTTCCTGCACAACACCGTTCTCGACGATCGCAACGCGCGTCTCGGGCGGGGTAACGTTGATAAGGATTTCTTCGCTCATAAACAGATGCTATCCGATCTTGATGCCGGCTTGGGTAAAGAGTTGCGCCGTTTCAAACAGCGGTAGACCCATGATGCCTGAGAAGCTGCCATTTATCCGCGAAATGAACACGGCGGCTTGGCCTTGTACCGCATAAGCCCCCGCTTTATCTGCCGGCTCGCCGGTTTCCCAGTAGGCCTCAATTTCGGTTTGATCGAGATGGCGGAAGGTCACTTGGCTTTCGCTCAGCGCGTGATATTCGTCGCTGCCGATGAGTGAAACCGAGGTCAGCACGCGATGTGTGTTTACCGGAGAGTGCGCTGAGCATGGCAATACCATCCTCACGATTGTCAGGTTTACCTAAAATCTTTCCGGCAAGGATCACCGAGGTATCTGAGCCGAGCACCCAGTCCTTAGGGATGGAGCTGATGCACCGCGCGCGCTTTTTCTTGCGCCATACGCATCACGTAGTCCTCAGGTAGCTCACCATGTAGCGGCGTTTCATCGATATCCGCCGGTGTCGCTTCAAAGGCAACGCCAATTTGGCTGAGTAATTCAGCACGGCGAGGTGATTGTGAGGCAAGGCGGATCATTTTAGGCGCGGTGATAAGGGTGGTTACGCAGCACGCTCCAGGCGCGATAGATCTGCTCACTTAGCAGAACGCGAACAAGAGGGTGTGGCAAGGTAAGGGGAGAGAGTGACCATTGCTGCTTTGCCATGCTTTAGCTTCTGGCGCTAATCCCTTCAGGGCCGCCAACCAATAGTGCGATATCTGAGCCTTGATTCATCCAGCCATCGAGTTGTTCGGCTAAGGCCTCGGTAGACCAGGCTTTGCCTTCGACTTCGAGCGCGACCACCCAAGCGTTTTTAGGAATTGCTGCGAGCATGCGTTCGCCTTCATCACGCATTGCGCGGGCGATATCGGCATTCTTGCCACGTTTGCCGGGCGCAATCTCAACGAGCTTGAGCGCGCATTCATTGGGTAGACGCTTGGCGTACTCTTGATAACCCTCACTGATCCAGCGGGGCATCTTTTCTCCAACGGCGATGAGGTGAATATTCATCACGAAGCTCCGTTGAAGCTCAGCACTTAAACGTGATCGTTACGGCGTTTTTCAGCAGAGGCGGGATCAAGCTCCCAGAGCTTCTCGATTTGGTAGTAGTCACGCACGCGCGCTTGCATCACATGCAAGTACCACGCCATTCAAATCGACCAATGCCCATTCGCCTTCTTTCACGCCTTCTTCACCAATTGACGCATTGCCCGCCTGCTTGGCTTTAAAGGCAACTGACTCGGCGGTCGCTTTGACGTGACGCTCAGAGGTGCCCGAGGCAACGATAATGAAATCGGTAATGGCAGTGCGACCACGAACATCAAGCACATTGATGTCGAGTGCCTTCATATCTTCAAGCGCATTGACTACAAAGTCGCGCAATTCTTCGGCTTGCATGGGAAATCCAGTAAAAATGCTATGAGCGCGATTTTAACGCATTGCGCTTGGTATCGCTCAGTTAGCTTTAGCGATAAAGCTGGTGTTTTTGGATGTATTCCAAGGTGCTGCTGGGTAGCAAAAAGTTCGCCTGATGCGATGCAGCGTCTTTTTGGCGGATCTCACTCGAGGCGATATCGAGTTGGGTCACCTCAAGGAAGTAAATTTTGCCGGCAGGCGAGGTTTTGAGGATGCCAAGATCATCACAGAGGTGATCTTTGATCAATGCTGCGAGTGGAGAGTCGGTTGGCACAGAATAGCCAGGTCGTTTTAGCACCACGAGGTTAGCGAGCTGCAAAATCTGTTCAGGATTGCGCCAACGATCAAAGCCGTTAAAGGCATCTGTCCCGAGCAGTAAGCAAAGCGTCTCATTTGGGAGATCGTCTTTGAGCGAAGATAAGGTATCGACCATAAAGGAGTCGCCACCACGACGGATCTCACGATCATCGGCGATCAAATAAGGAGTCTGTTCAACGGCCTTTTCGATCATCGCTAAGCGATGTTCAGCCGAGGCTTTTGGTTGATCGCGATGAACCGCGCCAGAAAGTGGAATCAGATGAACTTGCTCAAGGTCGAGCTGTTCATAGGCATCAATAGCGACCCGAAGGTGACCATTGTGAATGGGATCAAAGGTGCCGCCAAAAACGCCAAGCATGGGATTACTGACGGATGTGACCGTCACCCAACACGATGAACTTCTTAACTGAGGTCAGACCTTCCAAACCCACAGGACCACGTGCGTGGAACTTGTCGGTTGAGATGCCGATCTCTGCGCCCAGGCCATATTCAAAGCCATCGGCAAAACGGGTTGAGGCGTTCACCATGACAGAGCTTGAGTCGACTTCACGCAAGAAGCGACGTGACTTAGTGATGTTCTCAGTGATGATGCTTTCGGTATGTGAAGAGCTGTGCGTGTTGATGTGATCAATCGCCGCATCCAAGTCATCGACAATGCGAATCGAAAGGACTGGCGCGAGGTATTCGGTATCCCAATCCTCATCAGTCGCGGCAATACACTGATCACCAATGATTTTGCAGGTGGAAGCACAACCACGAAGCTCAACACCCTTGTTGAGATAGGCTTCGGCAAGCGCAGGCAAAATGGTTTCTGCAACCGTGTCGTTAACCAACAAGGTTTCGAGTGTGTTGCAGGTACCGTAACGCTGCGTCTTTGCATTCAGCGCAACATCAAACGCTTTCTTAGGATCGGCTTCATCATCGATGTAGACATGGCAGATACCGTCGAGGTGTTTGATCACCGGCACGCTAGCACCTTGGCTAATACGTTCGATCAAGCCCTTGCCACCTCGTGGAATGATCACGTCGATGTATTTCGGCATGTTGATCATGTCGCCTACGGCTGCACGGTCAGTGGTTTCGATTACCTGGACTGCATCGGAAGGTAGACCTGCTTGCTCAAGACCACGACGAATGCAGCTAGCAATCGCTTGGTTCGAGTGGAAAGCCTCAGAGCCACCACGAAGCACCGTGGCATTACCTGACTTTAAGCACAGTGCTGCCGCATCGGCAGTCACATTAGGACGTGATTCGTAAATGATGCCGACCACACCGAGTGGCACGCGCATAAGGCCAACCTGAATACCACTTGGGCGGTAGTTCATGTCGAAAATCTCACCGATTGGATCGGGCAGAGCGGCTATCTGACGCAGACCTTCGATCATGCCATCGATGCGCGCATCATTAAGCTCTAAGCGATCGAGTAAGGCCTCATCCAGACCTTTTTCTTTTCCGGCTTGCAGATCTTTTGCGTTCTCAGTAATTAGCGCTTTGCGGCTGCTCTCAAGATCATCTGCAATGGCGTTCAGTGCAGCATTTTTGGCATGTGTGTCTGCCGCAGCGAGTGCACGCGAAGCGGTACGGGAGCGTTGGCCCAGTTCGGTCATGTAAGCGGTTACGTCGGTAATTTGAGTCATGATGCTGTGTTTCGATTAATCAGATTTGCCAACAGTATAAAGGAGTCGGTTTAGCCGTAGTGGCAGATATAGTGCAGGTTTTCAGTGACTTTGATGTCGAATGCGCTGTCGCCAGCGACTTCAAATTGTTGTCCGCCTTCAAAGCTACCCATTCATCAGAGCCTTAAACGGCGCACTACGCCATTTGCCTTGTAACAGCTCCATGATCTCTGGCGCGCCGGTATTAAAGGTCAGTTCTGAAGGCAAAATTACGCCAGCAGATTTTTTTGTGCCATCGGCCAAGGTGATCGAGTGGCTGACGCATTTGCCATCGAAATAGACATTGGCGGTGGTGTTAATTGTGCCTTGTAGCTCGCTAGACATCGGAGTGCTCCAAAAAAGAAAGGCGCATGATACGACGAAATGCTCAGTTTATTGCGCCAGTGTGGTGTAGGCTTGCGCCTTCCAAAAAATCTCGGAGGTCAACATGAGCGCTGCTTTGCGATTAAAGCCTAACCAAGACAAGCGTCTTCGCGCTGGGCACCTCTGGGTGTATTCAAATGAAATCGATACCAAAGAGACGCCACTGAAAGGGCTCACCCCCGGTCAACCAGTGGTGATCGAAAATGCGCAAGGTAAGTTTGTTGCGCATGCCTATGCGAACCCCAATTCATTGATCTGCGCGCGATTAGTCAGTCGCGATCCGAAACATGAGCTCACTCAATCGCTGATTGTGCATCGACTTAAGATTGCACTCTCCTTACGTGAGCGTTTTACGCCAGAACCTTTCTATCGTTGGGTCTTTGGGGAAGCTGATGGTCTGCCGGGTTTGGTGATCGACCGTTTTGGCGATCATGTGGTGGTGCAGCTGACAACCGCGGGCATGGAGCTGATGAAGGCGGACGTGATCGATGCGATTGTGAAAGTCATCTCGCCACGTTCGATTCTGTTTAAAAACGATTCATCGATTCGTGAGCTCGAAGGCATTGAGCGTTACATCGAAGTGGGCATGGGTGAAGTGCCTGATCGAGTGCAATTACGTGAAGCGGGCGTGACCTTTGAAGTGGCGTTAGCAGAAGGGCAAAAGACCGGCTGGTTCTATGACCAAGCATTTAACCGTAATTTGCTGATGCCGCATGTCGATGGTAAGCGCGTGCTAGATGTCTGCTCTTATGTGGGTGGCTGGGGTGTGCGCGCTGCGGTTTCTGGTGCTAGCGAAGCGGTTTGTGTGGATGTGTCAGCGCATGCGCTTGAGCAAGTTGAGGTCAATGCAAAGCTAAATAACGTGGCTGATCGTGTTATGACGCATCGTGGTGATGCATTTGAGACATTACGTCAGATGAAGCAAGCCGGTGAGCAGTTCGATGTCATTGTGGTGGATCCGCCAGCCTTTATTAAACGCAAAAAGATTTAAAAGAAGGTGCCTTGGCTTATCGTCGATTGAATGAAGCAGCGATTAGCTTGCTTAGTAAAGATGGTTTGTTGGTGTCTGCGTCATGTTCGTTCCATATGGAGCGCGACATTTATTGCGCACCATTCAGCAAGCAGGTCGCCATTCAGATCGTCATTTGCAGTTATTGATGACAGGACAACAAAGTCCAGATCACCCAATTCATCCGGCAATTCCTGAGACAGCCTATTTGAAGTCGTTTTATTTGCGCGTCTTACCGACGATGTAACATCGCGTTGGATTGAATGATGAATTCAATCTCACGTTGAATGCGGCGTTGTTCGCGCTCTGATAGGCGCATCCATAGCTTGCCGACTTTTTTTGCCTCGGGGTGAGCTGCGTATTTTTTTCCTCACCGTATAACAACCAAGATGGCGTGATCTTTAGTGCATCGGCAATCACATCGAGTTTACGTGGACGCAGACTTTTACCGTTTTCGATCTTTTGAATCACTGCCTGATTAGTGCCTGAAAGAAGTGCGAGCTCATCTTGAGTCAAGCCAAGTTCGCGACGACGAAAGCGCATGCGCTCGCCTAGCGAATTGAGATGCAAATTGAGAATTTCGACTTCAGACATCAAAACTTTCAGACAATAATTAATGGCTGAAAGCAACGGCAACCGCGAGGTCTTATTTAGGAAGCTAATGACTAAGAATGGGTAAGGCGTTGATGTCTAAATCGATTTGCAGCATCAGCTGCTGGAATTCAGGCGAGTCACTGCCATGAAACTGAGCATCAAATTCGGCCGGCTTTAGGTGTTCAGGTAGCACTGAAACGTTTGGCATGAAGTCATTATCGTTAGCGCTGCGTGCCAGTTTATCTTGTAGCAGCATGGCATCAGGCGATCGACTCGTCGCGAACTCGCCAACACGCGCACCGGTCAGTCCCGCCGCAAGATCGGTAAAGCTAAAGCCAGAGCCACGTTGCGTATCATTTAACTCTTTGAGTAAACCTAATCGATCTGAGGCTTGTCGATTGCCATGCGCTGCGTAAGCCGCAGCGATTAAAAAGTGTCGCGCAAGATCAGTACGCTTATGAATCTTTAGATAAAAGCCTTTCGGCTTAACCGATTCATCAGAGACCAATGGATGCTTAAGCTGGCGCGTTGCCCATGCGCCGAGCGCAGAAAATATCGCTTGGTTATCAGTACGTGCATCGTAAAGATCCAGCGCGTTGTACAGCGAGACTAAACAGGTGGTTGAGCAGGGGGCGAAGATCGCCAAATTGATCGCCGCCGGCATGCTGCCAATAAATCAATTGATCAGTATAAAACTGAACAGCACGTTGATCTGCACTGGCTAATAATTGCGCAAAGGCTTTTTCCACTACATCGGTTCGCCAACGCACCCGAAAAGACAGGTGCTGAGGATCGATTGACCATTGCTCGATAACCAGTGCAGCGAGTTGATATTCAAAACGACGATGTGCAATCTCAATCAGTGGTTCACTAATCCAATTAACCAAGGTGGTTGGAATTTTTAAGCTGCCCAACTGCAGCGTGGTTAAAGCCGGTTGGTCATTTTGTTTGGTTACAACACCGTGAACATTGAGAAAACGCCAGCTATCAATCAGCGGCAGCTCAACACTCAAGGTGAAGTCGATTTGATTGTCAGAAAGCTGAAAGGCAGATTGAACGTTTGCGAGGCGTTTCAGTAGGGTGTTTGCGATAGCGCTCAATTCAGTTGGATTAAATTGCAGCTGCTTGCTTTCGCCGGGTGGGATCTGATTAGGGTGCACGCGTTGTAAAACGTTTCGCGTGATGGATTTATCGAGCTCAGGATTGGCAACAGTTGGAATGGCTGAGGTTTGTTCCAAAGAAGCTACTAATACGCCTAGCGCCATGATCGGCGTGAGCAGTAGTAACCATTTGATCAATCGAAACAAACCGTGAATCCGTGACGTAATAAGAATGATATTGAGCCTAAAGCCTAGCGTTGCAGGTGTCTATGTGAATCGACGAAAAGACAATGGGCCCTGTTACACTCTCGGCCATGATTTATCCCGAATTTGATCCGATCATTGTTCAGCTAGGACCTGCCGCATTGCGTTGGTATGGCTTGATGTATTTGATTGGGTTTGTCGCGGCTTGGTGGTTAGCACGTCGTCGCGCGAGCTTGGGTGGCGTGATCAAACCTGAGCAGGTTGACGATCTGATTTTCTATGGCGCGCTTGGAGTTATCTTGGGTGGTCGCCTTGGCTATATCTTTTTCTATAACTTCGACCAGTGGCTGGCTGATCCTTTAGTGCTGCTGCGCGTCTGGGAAGGCGGCATGGCATTCCACGGTGGCTTGCTTGGTGTGATCGTGGCGATGGCGTTAATGGCAAAGCGATTACAGCTGCGCTTTTTCCAGGTGGCCGACTTTGTCGCACCGCTTGTGCCTTTAGGTTTATTGGCTGGTCGCGTGGGCAACTTTATTAACGGTGAGTTATGGGGTGGCGTCACGGATGTAGCATGGGGTATGCAGGTAAGGTGTGCTGAGCATCTGAACCTGTGTATGAACAAACTGGGCTTGCCAGCGGATACCGAACTGAGCCCGCCATTACACCCCAGTCAGCTCTACGAAGCGTTTCTTGAGGGACTCGTTTTGTTCCTGTTGTTGTGGTGGTTTTCGAGTAAGCCTAGAGCTGTCGGTACTGTCTCAGGACTGTTCCTGATTGGCTATGGCAGCATGCGCTTTATCGTCGAATTTGTGCGTATGCCGGATGCACATATCGGGTATTTGTGGGGCGATTGGTTTACTATGGGACAACTTCTTTCGACGCCAATGATTCTTGCGGGCATCGCATTTGTGATCTGGGCGAATCGCACTCAAAAAACACGATGAAACAGTATCTCGACTTGCTGCGCCATGTGCGCGAGAACGGCACCTTCAAGGGTGATCGCACCGGCACCGGTACCTATTCTGTCTTTGGCTATCAAATGCGTTTTGATCTAAGCGAAGGCTTTCCTTTAGTCACCACTAAAAAGATTCACTTCAAGTCAGTAGTGCATGAGCTGTTGTGGTTTTTGAAAGGGGATACCAATACCCAGTACCTCAAGGATAACGGCGTGCGTATTTGGGATGAGTGGGCAGATGAAAACGGTGATCTAGGCCCAGTTTATGGTTTCCAATGGCGTAATTGGCCGAATGCGAACGGTGCTTCTGTTGACCAAGTGAAACAGGTGGTTGAGCAGCTCAAGAGCAATCCGAATTCACGTCGCATCATTATCTCGGCATGGAATCCAAGCGATTTGCCTGATGAGACTATTTCGCCTCAGCAAAACGTCAAAGAAGGTCGTATGGCCTTGGCGCCATGTCATGCGTTCTTCCAGTTTTATGTGTCGGAAGGCAAGCTGTCATGTCAGCTCTATCAACGCAGTGCGGATATCTTCTTAGGTGTGCCTTTTAATATCGCAAGCTATGCGTTGCTCACACTGATGTTGGCCCAGGTGTGCGACCTGGAGCCAGGAGATTTTGTACATACCTTGGGTGATGCGCATCTGTATACCAATCACCAAGAGCAGGTTGAGTTGCAACTGAGTCGTGATCCGTTGCCGTTACCTCAGATGAAGATCAATCCTGAGATTAAAGACATCTTTGACTTCACCTTTGATGACTTTGAGTTGGGGGATTATCAACACCATGAGCACATCAAAGGCATTGTTGCGGTTTGATGATTAATCCGCGTCTTTCGATGATCGCTGCGATGGCCTCGAATCGCGCGATCGGTATCGACAACAAACTGCCTTGGCGCTTACCGGCAGATCTTCAGCACTTCAAATCACTGACGATGGGCAAGCCAATGATCATGGGTCGTAAGACTTGGGAGTCTTTGCCGGGATTATTGCCAGGTCGTCCGCATATTGTGATCACGCGCGATCAAAACTACGTCGCAGAAGGTGCCGAAGTCGTGCATTCCCTTGAAGAAGCTTTGGCCTGTTATTCCGGATGCTGAAGAGTTGATGCTGGTGGGCGGTGCTAACTTATATACACAAGGCATCGAGATTGCCTCACGCTTATATCTCACCGAGATTGCAACGGAAGTTGCGGGTGATGCATTCTTTCCCAGAAATTGATATGACGCAATGGCAAGAAGCGGCTCGACAAGAGGGTGTGATCGATGAAAAGAACACCTTGCCACATCAGTTTGTGACCTTTGTTCGCGCTTAATTGCGCCCCCAATATTTCTGCATCTCATAAAACAAGAAAGACGCTGACCAGGTAATCAATACCAGTCCGGTGAGCGACTCAATGCCCGTGAGGTAACGAAGATCACCAAGAGGCTCGATGTCGCCGAAGCCCAAAGTAGTAAAGGTCGTGAATGAGAAATAAACACTCGCCATTAAGCTGCCATCGTAGTTACCACTGAGCTGCCCCCAGTTATTGTGGTGCATAAAATAAAAGCTCAAAGCAAATAGCCAGATCTCTATAATGTGCGCAAGGATAGCGCCAAAGACACCAATAACCACTCGGCTAAGCGCGCGTACTTTTAGCTTGGGCATCAACACAGAAAGACGATACAAAATCTCATAATGGATCATCACCGCTAGGGCAATGATGAGCGTGTTGACGATCAAAAACTTCATGGGTTTATGCGAGCGCCTTGCGTAAGAACTCAGGCATAGCGAGGGCGCCTTGATGAATGCCCGCGTTGTAGTAATGCGTATCAAACGATTTGTTTTCAACATCGGCTTGGCGGAAGTTACTGAGATCACCGCTCTTCGATGCCATGGTCGCTGACCACCATCCGGTTGGATAGATTGGCTGCGGGAAGCAGAGTGTTTTGCTGGCCCTAAAGCCCGCTGTTGCATAGTTTTTATGCATAAGCTGAATCAGCTCGAGGTGCGCGAGTGGCGATTCACTTTGTTGCACGATGATGCCATCTGGACGTAAAGCGCGATGACAAGCCGCAAAGAATTCTGCAGTAAATAACACCTCACCCGGGCCAAAAGGATCGGTTGAGTCAACAATGATCAAATCGAGTGACTCAGGAGCCGCATCCTTCATCCATTGAATGCCGTCGATAAACAGCAACTCTGCACGAGGGTCATTGTTGGATTCACACAACTCAGGAAAATGGATCTCAGAAGCTTCAGTTACCACCTCATCGATATCGATCTGGGTGCATTTCTCAACCGAGTCATGACGCAACACTTCTCTCAACGTACCGCAGTCACCGCCGCCGATGATCGCAACATGCTGCGGATTGGGGTGCGTGAACATGGCGGGATGTGAAAGCATCTCGTGATACACAAAGTTTTCACGGGTGGTTACCATGGTGCAGCCATCAATCACCATAAATTTGCCAAAGCAGGTGGTGTCGAACACCTCAACAAGCTGGAAAGGCGATTGCTTGGAAAAAACTTTCTCTGTGATCTCTAAGGAAAACGCCGAACCAATATCAGCGTGAATTTCGGTAAACCATTTATCACTTAGTGTCATGCTGCACCTCATAAACGAATGCGCGCACCTTAACGTGCGAGCTGGGATTCGACAATCGCTTATCCGGTCAAATTGGTTGATAATTCAACCAGCATTGATATTCGGCAAGGAACGAGCATGGCCAACGCAGACAAGCAGCTGCCGCAACACTACGGTATTCGTCATTGGGGCGAAGGCTACTTTTCGATTAATGCGCAGGGTCATGTTGCGGTAGAACCACGTCGTGATGGCGCCAGTTTGGATGTCTATCAGTTGGTTAATGAAGCCAAATCATCTGGTCTTAAAACGCCTTTGTTGCTGCGTTTTAATGATGTACTGACCGATCGTGTCCGCGCTTTATCTCAAGCCTTTGAAACAGCAGCCAACGAGCTCGAGTATTCGGGTGGCTATCGCGCCATTTATCCAATTAAGGTGAACCAACAACGTAGTGTGGTCGAGCAGATCGCCTCGGTGGGTGCGGATATTGTTGGTCTTGAAGCGGGTAGTAAGCCTGAATTATTAGCCGTACTTGCGGCGAGCCCAAGTGGTGCTTCGATCGTGTGTAATGGCTATAAAGATCGCGAGTATGTGCGCTTAGCACTGATGGGCCGCAAGCTTGGTCATGATGTGTACTTGGTCATCGAAAAACCTTCTGAACTTAAGTTGGTTCTCAATGAAGCGGCGAAGATGGACATTGAGCCCTTGTTAGGTGTGCGTATTCGTTTAGCTGCTGTAGCAAGTGGTAATTGGCAAAACTCAGGCGGTGCTAAATCTAAGTTTGGTTTATCCGCTGCGCAATTACTTGAACTGATCGCGCAGCTTAAAGCCGCTGATAAGCTGCATTGCTTACAGTTGTTGCACTCGCATATCGGCTCACAAATTCCTGATCTTTCAGATATCGACCGCGGTATTTCTGAGGCGGCACGTTATTACGCAGAGTTGGTTAAAGCGGGCGCACCGATAAAGGTTATCGATGTTGGCGGCGGTTTGGGCGTCGACTATGAAGGCACGGCGAGTCGTCATTACTGCTCGATAAATTACAGCGTGAATGCTTACGCCAAAGCGGTGCTGCGCGCGATTCAACAACGTTGCGCTGAATTTGAGCTTGCTGAGCCGCGTGTATTCAGTGAATCAGGTCGCGCATTGACGGCGCACCACGCCATTTTGATTACCGAAGTGATCGAGCGAGAAGAACCATCAACAGCTCTCGGCAAAGTCAGTGAAGATGATGATGCGGATGTAGTTAAAGCGCTTGCCTTAATTCATCAACAGTTCGATGAGCAATCTCCCTTGATGAGTTGGCAAGAAGCAAAACATCAATTCGATTTAAGTCAGCAATCCTTCCAAAGTGGCGAGATTGATTTTGAGCAGCGTGCGCATGCTGAACAATGGTTCTATGCGATTGCTGATTTAGTTCGACAACATTTACGCGTTACCTCACGTCGCCATCGCGATGTGTTGGATGAGTTGAATGACATGTTGGCAAGTCGCGTTTTCTGTAACTTTTCCTTGTTTCAATCATTACCGGATGCTTGGGCGTTGAATCAAGTCTTTCCATTGATGCCATTACATCGTTTAACTGAAGCGCCTGAGCAAGCGTCAGTCGTCCACGACCTGACCTGTGATTCAGATGGCTGTTTATCCCAATACGTTGATCAAGACGGTGTAGAGAGCACCTTGCGATTACATGCTACCAATGGCGAGCCTTATTTGATTGGTATTTTCTTAGTGGGTGCTTACCAAGAGATCTTGGGTGATATGCACAATCTGTTTGGCGATACCGATGCGGTAAATGTCAGCCTAACAGCCTGATGGATACAGTTTCTCAGAACCAGAGCGTGGCGATCGTGCCGATGAGCTACTCAGTTATGTTCATTTCGATCCACAGCAGATGTTGTCGCAGTACCAAGAAAAACTTGCTGCAGCTGAATTAACGGATCAACAACGCAGCGCTTATCTCGCTGATTTGAAGATTGCGCTAAACAGCACAACCTATCTCACCGTTTAACGCGTGACTTTCCAACAACGATGCGGGCGATAGCGTGCAAAGTCCATGGGGACCGTTTGCTCGGTAATCTCTTCAAAGTTGGCTTCATTGAGCAACTGCTCATCTAGCGTGAAGCCTTGACGGTTGTTCGAAAAAATTAACTGCCCATCCGGTGCTAAAAAGCGCAAGGTGTTGCGTAACAGATCAACTTGGTCACGTTGCACATCAAAGGTGTTATGCATGCGTTTTGAGTTCGAGAAGCTCGGCGGATCTAACACAATAAGATCAAACTTAAGCTTTTGTTGCGGGTCAGCAAGAAAAGCCAACACATCGGTTTGTAACATTTGATGCTGAGCACTGGCTAAGCCATTAATATCAAGGTTGCGTTGTGACCAAGCTTGATAGGTTTTCGACATATCCACCGTCAGACTGCGACTTGCACCACCTGCAGCGGCATAAGTGGTAAAGCTGCCCGTATAGGCAAACAGATTGAGCAGACTTTTGCCTTGTGATTGCTCGCGAACCATCTTGCGTGTTTGGCGATGATCAAGGAACAAGCCGGTATCTAAATAGCGGTGTAGATTCACCTCGAAAGATAAACCGTTCTCACTCACCTCAAACGAAGGCGCGTCGAGTGCAAGCTTTTCATACTGATCAAGTCCCCGTTGGCGTTTGCGGGTTTTAAACCCAAGCTGAAGTGGTTCGAGTTGAAAGTGTTGTAGCAAGGCATCACGTAATTTGTCGAGCTGCTCATCAGTAACTGGACGTTTGCGTTCAAAGACCTGCACGTGCAAGCTGTCGGCATAGCGATCAATCGCGAGTGGGAACTCAGGCATGTCACGGTCATACAGACGATAAGCGATGAGCTGTTGGTCTTTAAGCCACTTCTTTAAACGCTTTTGATTTTTATCGCAGCGATTGAGTAGCGCATCAAGATCATCCACGGCGCAAACCCCATAGCAGTGCTGTCCAGCCAGCGATAAAGCTCATCCCGCCAATCGGGGTGATGGCGCCAAGCCAAGAGATATCGGTGAGCACTAAGAGATATAAGCTGCCGCTAAAAATAAACACGCCGGCGATAAAGAGTGTTGCAGCGAGCTGCCATGCTTTGGGTGTTTGATGTTGGGCGAGGGCGCCGAGTAGCAATAACGCTAAGGCGTGCACGAATTGGTAATCGACGCCGGTGTGATAAATCGCCAATTGATCAGCGGTAAATAGAGCTTTTAAACCATGAGCACCAAAAGCACCGATCATCACGCCGCTTAAACCAAAGAGTGCGCCCCAAAAAATACAACGTCGCGCGAGAGTGTTCATTGCGGTTTCTTCAAGAGCTCAAGTTCTTCGAGTATTTTTTCGAGTAAGGCTTTACCGCGCTCATCCATTTTGCTGCTAAGTGTTTTCAGATCGCGTTCACCATTGATCATGGGTCGAATGACGGCAGCGACACGCGCCATATCGCCACCCGCGCGCTGCATTTGTTCTGCCATTTGACTGATTAAGGTCAAAGCTTGAACGTTACCGGTAGCAGCGGCGTGAATCATGCCTGCAAGGCCAGGTGCGGCCATCGTCGAATCGGCTTTTTTATTGGGGTCAGGTAGCGAGTTAGGATCTTGTAAGCCAAGCAAAATCGCTGCGGCAATCGCACTGTCTTCTTGGTCTAAGCCATTCAGTACCATCACATCACGTCGACCATCAGCAATAGCGTTGAGCACAGTAACCAACGCTTGCCATCCGTTTTCACTGGCGCTTTTCATTAAGGCATCGAAGCGGTGTCGAGGTTTAGGTTCTTGCATGCTCGTCACGACATCGCAGATAAATGCGGCATGCGCTTGAACGATTTGTTGTTTCGGGTCGTGCATAACTTAGTTGTCAGAGCGGCTGCGATAGCGAGGTAAGTTGATGTTGTAGCGAATGGCTATCAGACGAACGATAAAAATGCCGCTACCCGCGATAACGATTGACCATTCAATCGCGATACCGATCGACAATAAACCGATGAAACCAATCGCCCCTATCCATGCGATGGTGGCGTAGAGCGGGCTGTAAAATACCATCGGTGTTTCGTTACACAGCACATCGCGAAAAATACCGCCGAGCACGCCCGTCATCACACCCATGAAGCTAGCCACAATCCACGGCACATCCAGCATCAGCGAAACGGTCGTGCCGGCGATCGCAAAGGTCGCCAGACCGGCGGCGTCAGGAACCAAAAACCATTTACTGGATAGATCGAAGCGCCGGGCCAGAAGAAACATGGCAAAAGCGCTGCCTAGGCTGGCAAAAAAGAAGGCTTGGTCGCGAATCCAAAAAACCTCGCGATCGAGCAACATGTCCCGTAAAGAGCCGCCACCCAAACCAGTAGCAATCGCAATGATGATCACGCCAAACAGGTCGAATTGTTTTGCGCCGGTTTTCAGCACCGCAGATGCTGAAGAAACCACTACCGCCAGTAGGGTTACCCAATAAAGCGCGTTTAACAGGTCAGGAGCCGGGTTTAAGGTCATCTTTTTGTAGTCTTTTTCCTAGTATTCGTAGACAAAGCTACTAGAGTGAGTTTTAGAAAAAAGCCACTTCGGGTTTTTCGGCATCATAAGGATATGTCTCATGAATGAGCTACTTATAAAAAATTAATCGTCGTCTTTACGATACTGGAAGAGGGGTTTACGTCACGCTAAATGATCTGCGCCAATTGGTTCAGAGTGACCGCTTTATCAAAATCATCGATGCCAAAACGGAAGTCGATATTACTCGGCGATTTTATTGCAGGTGCTGAGTGAAGAAGAACATGACTCTGCATTCTTAACCGCAGACTTGCTTCGCATCTTACGCCTGTATGGCCGCGAAGACAGTATTCAGTCGATTCTAGAAACCGCATTCAGCAGATACCTCACTAACTGTAGTCGATTAACGGTACGCTCGGTACTGACGGTAAGTCAGTTCATTACCCAAGCTTTTGCGATAGTGCATCACAGCGCTCTGACCTGACGCTGCCACATCGCTAACTGCCCAGCCTTGACGGAACTTCTGCAAACGGAAGTCGATACGTGGTGGGTAGTAGTTGCCTGGCTGCAGGATATACATCGAAACAATCGCTTCATCCCCTTCGCGGCTATAGCGAGGGCGCATGAATTTCACGCCTTGTCCGCGATAAGCAGGTTAATTTCAGTGTTAATTCGGTTAAGAACCAACGCTTGATCTCTTCTGCCATCTCGCCACGTTGTAGTGGGGTGATTTGATAGTAATAGGCGCCACCAGCTAAACGTGCCATTTCATCAAAGTTAAAGAAGTGCGCCACATTTTTATCAAGATAATTGGCAATCTCAGCTGACTGTGGGCGCTGTCCCATAAAGGCGATAAGTTTATAAACACCACGCTCAAGTTGCGCAGGTGGCGACATGTCGAGTTGGGGTTGTTGCGCTAGCGCACTGATTGCCCAGAAGGCACTCACTAGAAGAACCGCGAATCGTTTTAACATGTCATTTCCTCGTGATAGTTAATACAGCGACATTAACAAAGATGCTGCTGAATGTCGTCGAGAATACGTTGTGGATCGGTGTAATGAATTTTTAGCGAATGCGCTTGGTTTTGTGCATCCACAATAATTAAGCTCGGAAAGCTGTCGCCGCCAATAGACCGCGCAAAAGCAATTTCATCGAGTAAGGTTTGATGCGTTTTGGGATCGAGCAGGTGTTGCTCAAATACCGAGGCGTCTAAACCTAACTCGGTTGCCAAGGTGAGGTGCGTATCGGTATCCGAAGGGTTCATGGCACGCAGGTAGTAGGCTTCCTGTAAGTGCACGGATATACGAAAGTTCACTGTCCGCTGAGGTATTGCGAGCAGCAATCACAGCGCGACATGCCGGATAGGTGCTACGACGGGGCGCGCAGTGTTCCCAAAAGTCGAAATTAAACTCTGTGCCTGGGATACGTTCCTGAATCGTGCGCCACGCTTTTGTACGTAGCCTTTGGTTTCATCGGTCATGGGCTCAACCGAATCTGGCGCAAGACCGCCAAGTAAAGAGATCCATTCGATGCCATCTGGCAAATTCTCGCGAACAATCTGCCGCGTTGGCGCAAATCCCCAGCACCATGAGCACATGGGGTCGTGTACGTAATAAAGCTTCATAGCGCTAATGTAACAGGCATAAAAAAACCCGCCAATCTTTCGATGAGCGAGTTTTTCGCATTAAAGCAAAAGATTAACTGTTAACAGTTTCTTTCAATGCTTTAAGAGCAACACACTTAACAGCGGTGCTGGCTTTCTTAGCTGGGATTTTGATCTCTTCGCCAGTCGCTGGGTTACGGCCCATGCGAGCTTTACGTGCTGGCTTAACAACACGACGGATCTTTACACCAGTCTCAGGAATAGTGAACTCGCCAGAGCCACGCTTCTTGATATGAGCGGTTACCAAGTCACCAAGACCTGACATAACTGCTGCAATCTCTTTCTTGGTAAGACCGGTAGTCTCAGCCAAAGATGCGATGATTTGGGTTTTGGTCATCTTAGTAGAGATGGCCTTTACTGCTGGTGCCGCTTTAACTGCTGCTTTTTTAGCAACCTTTTTCTTAGCGACTTTTTTCTTCGCAACTTTTTTTGCTGCCATGAATTGCTCCTAACTTATGTTTGGTGGATGAAAAGCAAAGCGAACATAGCACACTAAAATGAATTAACAACAGTTTTATTTTTTATCTGAACGGTTATTTATTGCCGAAAATTTTTTCGTTGAGATTGAGCCCATCTATAACTGAATTTTTGTCACACAAATTTTCAAGTCACCGTTAAGATTCGGATATCAAATTTTTGCTGTTGTGGAGTAGTAAATGGCACGCATACTTAACCATCGGTGTATTGACGGAAGATATCGTTAACACGGTAAAAACCTACCCCGATGAAGATTCAAAGGTACGCACGACCGATCATCATCGTCGCGTTGGTGGTAATGCGGCGAATACAGCAATGAAGCTTGCATGGCTTAAAAATGAAAGTTTTTGGCTAGGAAATTTGCCAGATCATGCGACGTGGGTAAGGCAACAGCTTGACCATTGGGGCGTGGATTACAGTTTGGTCCAAGAGCTGAAACAAGGTCATTTGCCGACCTCGTTCATCACTTTATCGGAAGAAACCGGATCACGCACGATCGTGCATCACCGTGATATGCCTGAATACGATGCCGAGCATTTTCTTAAATTAGATATTCGCGCATTCGATTGGCTCCATTTTGAAGCGCGTGAATTAGTTGAAATACCGCAGATGATGTCCAAAGCGCGTGGTATGTGCGGCATCCCGGTGTCATTAGAGATAGAGAAGCCACATGAAGGCGTAGAAGCCATGTTTGAATTTGCTGATGTGATCTTTTTCTCCAAGGAATATGCACAATCACGTGGCTTTTCGAATGCCAACGACTTTCTGAAAGCAGTCGAGTTTCATGGCATTGCAACCTGTGCATGGGGCGCTTTGGGGGCATGGGCAAAGAACGATTTTGGACAAATGTTTTACGCGCCAGCAAAAGAAAACGTTCATGTTGTAGACAGTGTTGGCGCGGGTGATGTGTTTAACGCCGGTATGATCGATGGCATCTGTCGCGGTATGGATGTGGAGTCAGCCCTGCAGCATGCGGTGTTGTTAGCAGGTGATTCGGTTGAGCATGAAGGAGTGGTCTGGTGAGTGAGTGGATGGAGATTGATGCGATGCTTGATGCGGCTGATCCTTCAGCGAAAGGCTACAAACTTGATGATCTTTGACCTCAGGTGCGGCATTCTTCGTGGTGAAAAAAGATAACGCGCTGCATGCCTATGTGAATCAGTGTCCTCATGTGGGCGCGCCCTTAGAATGGATTCCCGATCAATTTCTCGATGCTGATGCGCAGTTCATTCAGTGTGCCGTGCATGGTGCCGCCTTCGTGATTGATGATGGTGCATGTGCCGGTGGCCCGTGCAATGGTGTTGGTCTTACTGCGCTGCCACTGCTTCAAGAAGGCGATGACGTAAAAGTCGATGTCACAACGGTACGCGAACTCTTAACGCCACCTGCGATCTAATGCTTAGCGTCATACTGCTCATCCCACTGTTGATAGCAGCATTACGCTGGGCAAACTGGTTGCGCATGCGTGAGCAACGGCTGATCAACGTGTTCTTGTTCAGCGTGTTAGTTGTTTTGCTCTTTTGGTCACTGCGTATCCCGGTGATGGAAGGTGTTAGTTGGCATGTCTTAGGCATCACCTTTCTGACCCTGATGTGGGGATGGTCCTTCGCGTTACTTGGCGGTAGCTTGGCGGTGATTGTGCAAACGCTTGCCTTGCAAGAATCGATAATGAGTGTGCCAAGCATGATTTTGCTTAATGTCTTGTTGCCAACTACCTTGACGCAGGTGGTGTTGGGTTTAACACGTGCTTATCTTCCAAAGCACTTTTTATCTATACCTTTGTGAATGCCTTTTTCTGCGGCGCATTGGTTGCATTAGCCGTGGCGATGGGCGGTGCCTTAAGTTTGTTTTTATCGGATATGGCCAGCTGGAAAGTGTTGTCTGAGCAATATCTTATTTATATCCCTCTAATGCTGTTCCCAGAAGCATTTTACAACGGCATCGTGATGACCGTGCTGATCAGTCTGCGTCCACAATGGGTTTGGTCCTTTAGGGATGAAGAATATTTAAAAGGACGTTAAGTTGGCTTGATCCTGATCGTTAAAGGCGTAAGCTAAGGTAAAAAATGAGGGGGCAACATGACGGAATCGCTTGATCCAATTATCTTAAATATCATCTACGCCTGTATGGGCGGTGTTTTGACGTTATTGTTCATGTGGCTTGGATGCAAAATCTTTGGCCATATTGTGAACTTCAGCATCCCAGAGCAATTGAAAAATGGTAACCAAGCCGTTGGTCAAATGATCATGGGCATTTATATCGGTATTGGTGTCGCAATGGGTTTGGTGATTGGTCTAGGTTTGAATTGATCCAAACTTATGCGAAAGTCCCTGTTCATTATCTTGCTGTGCATGTCATCGGTCGTGTTGGCCTTTGGCGATCGATCAGTGCGCGATGACCGATGGACCGATAAATACGATCACCTTTTTCGTAAATACACCAAACATTATTTTGGGCCGCATATCGACTGGCATTGGTTTAAGGCTCAAGCAATTGCCGAATCCAGCCTGAAGCACAAAGCTAAAAGCAACATGGGTGCAATTGGTTTAATGCAGATTTTGCCGTCGACTTATGACGAGATCAGAGATGACCTGCCTTATCTTGCCGATATCACGCAGCCACGTTGGAATATTGCCGCAGGCATTTTCTATGACCGTAAGCTCTACCGACGCTGGAAAGATAAAGGCGAGTTTCAAACTCAGGATCTTCCTGCGATGACCTTTGGTAGTTATAACGCAGGTTTTGGCCGCATGTTGCGCGCAGTCAGCCGTGCCAAACACAAGAATGACAATGTGTCGCGTTGGGAACAAGTTAAGCCATATGCGCCAAAGCAAACTCGTGATTACGTTCAGCGCATTCATCAATTGATGGCAGATGCTGAGACGATAAAACGCTAGTTAACGAGGCTGCTGCGGTGGCGGTAAGCGCTGTGGTGGAAACGGTGCTATCGGTAGTGGTTGAGGTGTCCAGCGTTGCGTTTGCCCTTGTGGTGGCTGTGGGAACACCGGGCGCGCATATTGCGGCCATACATATTGACGACGTTGTGGTTGAACTTTCGGTGTTGACTGCTTTTTCTGTAGCAATGTCAGCGGGTTTTTCTTCTTTTGCTTCACTCTGCGTGACAACAGGTTTAGCCGACTCACTCGGCGCAGCCTTTTCTTTTGCAGCTGCCGCTTTCGCCGCCAGTTCCGCTTTTGCTTCTTCAATGACGGCGCGTTGAATCGTGATCATCGCTTCCATCTTCAAAATTTCTTCTTGAGGCGTAGCGCTAGCCCAGGGTGGGCGTTCAGGTAAGACGTAACCTAGTTCGACAGCTCGCTGTTTGAGTTGCGCGTAAGCGTTATTACGATAAGCCTCGCGTGCTTCCCCCGTGAGTGACTGGATCCTCTCAGTGTGTGCTTTGACTTCCACGTCGGTCATCAACAAAGGCGCATTGTTGGCAATCGCCATGGAGCTAATTGCGCAAAAGCTCAAAGCGAATAGCGATCTCATGATTTACAGACCTTCACGCTGTCAGCGATGCGCTTAGCATTAATCCGAGCAGCATCGGTGCTTTCGGCACGATTCAATGCGACCCCCATGCGGCGACGTTCAAACGCAACGGGCTTACCAAACAGGCGTACCTCGCTGTTCGGTTCGGCTAGTGCAGACTCCAAGCTATTAAAGCAGACACCTTCTGCCTCAACGCCGCCGTAGATCACCGCGCTCGCGGCGGCAGCGGTATTCATCGATGCATCAACCGGTAAACCCAAGATGGCGCGCGCATGCAGAGCGAACTCGCTTTGCCATTGGCTCGCCATGGTCACCATGCCGGTGTCATGTGGGCGAGGGCTAACTTCGCTGAAGTACACTTCATCACCTTTGATAAACAGCTCAACACCAAACAAGCCGCGACCACCTAAATCATCGGTGATCTTTTTCGCGACATCGCGTGCTTTCTGCAACGCGATCGGCGACATCGCTTGTGGCTGCCAGCTTTCAACATAGTCACCTTTTTCTTGGCGGTGACCAATGGGCTCACAGAAGGTGGTTTCCATCTCACCTTGTGCATTAACCGAGCGCACTGTCAGTTGCGTGATCTCATAATCAAAATCAACAAAGCCCTCAACAATGACGCGAGCACCTTTCACGCGACCGGCTGACATGGCGTAATCCCAGCAGCCTTGCAGCTCCTCTGCGTTTTCGCGGTTGATTGCCCTTTACCTGATGATGACATCACCGGTTTGATGATCACTGGATAACCAATCTTCTCAGCCGCCGCCAAACAATCTTCCAGACTATCGGCAAAGGCATAAGGTGAGGTCGGCAGACCTAAGGTCTCGGCGGCTAAACGACGAATACCTTCGCGATTCATCGTCAGCTGAGTTGCGCGTGCGGTAGGGATCACCGTTGCGATACCATCTTGTTCAATCGCGGCTAACTCATCAGTGGCGATCGCTTCGATCTCCGGCACGATCAGGTCCGGCTTTTCCGCATCAATCAATGCACGCAAAGCTGCGCGATCCGTCATATCGATCACATGCGCACGATGCGCGACTTGATGACCAGGCGCATTGGCATAACGATCAACCGCAATTACCTCAACGCCATAACGTTGCAGCTCAATGATCACCTCTTTACCCAGCTCGCCAGAGCCGAGCAACATCACTTTGGTGGCAGAAGCGCTAAGGGGCGTACCAATCGTCATCGTTGTTCCTGATCGTTTTTAAGGTCGCCTAGCGTATCAAATAAGCGCGATTTCATGCGCACACAGCCAAGCGGGTAAACTAGGGCAAATTTTGGAGCACCTTATGACCACACATCCACTCGATGCCGTTATCGAGATTATCGAACAAGGCCCTCATTCTGCGCCTGCACTCACCTTGTATGCCTTGATCAGCACCTTGGAATTCAAAAGCCAGGGTTATCTGTTCAAGCTCGATAAGCTCAAAGACTTAAATGCAGAGCAACGTCAGATTGCCTATGCGCTGATGGAGATGATGGTGGATGAGCAGATTGGCAACGAGCAGTGGGAAGCCGCAAAAGCCAAAATGGATGCCTTAGTTCGCGGCGGGTAAGCTCGCCTTATCAAACGCGATAGCGCCTTCAGCCAGTGAGAAGCGCGAAGGCTGAATGTACTCAATCACCTCGTAAGCTTCCTGATCGATCAAAATCGATAAGCCTTTCTCAGGGTAGAACCAGCTCACTGCATGCTCACTTTCTTGCAGCATCATCGCAGGCTCACCAAAGCGTTTTAAAAAGAACGCATGATCTAAGCTTCGCGTGCCGGGGATGTAGCTTAAGTTGAGTAATTTTTGTTGAGCAAGCCATTCGCGATCGTAATTGCGTAGCGCAAACTTCCAATCACCCGTCGGCGAGCCTTCACGTTCAGGGTTTAGCGTGATTAATTCGTTGAGCTTGTTTTGCGGCACATCCAAACGCGACACAATCTTGGCTTTAATCGGCCCGAGCATCACAGAGCCAAAATAGAGCTCAAGATCGAGCGTGCCATCTTGATGCTGAAACAAGGCCGCATCTTCGATATGCCCAAATTTTTTCACTGCGTCGGTAACGGTGCTAGTACCGAGTGTCAGGTCAAATACACCCAAGGTGCCGTCGGTATTCACCGTGACCATCCACGGCAGATCATTACGGTTGACTGATCTCGTTATTGGGTTCTTGTAACAACAGCGAACCACCCAATACGGCCGCAATGACCAGTAATAAGATCAGCGGCGTTTTCATGCGTCGATGTCGCGGTCAGCAATACCCAATAAGTAGAGCAAGGCATCTAGGCCTAAGGTTGAAACGCTATGTTTGGCTTTTTCTTGCACCAATGGTTTGGCGTGAAACGCCACGCCTAAGCCCGCAATGCTTAGCATCGGTAAATCATTCGCGCCATCGCCAACGGCCACGGTTTGTGCCATATCAAAGCCGGCTTCTTCAGCCATCATCTTTAAGCGGCGCGCTTTTTCATCACCATTGATGATCTGGCCTTTCACTTCACCGGTCATCTTGCCGTCGACAATCTCCAGCTTGTTTGCCGAGATACAATCGATGCCCCAACGTGCTTTCAGGTGCTCGGCAAAATACTCAAAGCCACCCGAAAGAATACCCACCTTGTAGCCAAGACCTTTCAGCGTTTTCATCAAACGGTCAGCACCTTCCATGATCGGTAGGTTCTCGGCGATGTTTCTCAGTACCGTTTCATCAAGACCTTTTAAGGTACCAAGACGGGTACGGAAACTTTCATCAAACGGAATCTCGCCGCGCATTGCCGCTGCTGTGATCTTAGCGACCTCATCAACCGTGCCGGCAGCACGTGCAAGCTCATCGATCACTTCACATTTAATCAGCGTCGAATCCATATCAAACACCACCAAGCGGCGATGACGACGATAGATATCATCCTCTTGAATCGCGATATCAATATCCGAAGCCTGGCTGATCGCCAAAACATCTTTACGTACAGCCGTAATATCTTCGACCGCACCCACCAGCGCTAACTCCACACAGGCGCGCTCGGCATTAACCGATAAGTTCTCCGACAAGCGGCGAATACGTTCAAGGCGCAGGCCATGCGGTAGCGCGACGCTGATCACTTGCTGAATATTGTCAGGTGACAGAGTGCGACCTAACAGCGTGGCGATAAAACGCGGTGCAGTTTCATCCGCTTGCAGATGCGCAAAGTCATCCGGTGAGAGCTCTTGCAGATCGATTTGCGCATCACCCAAGCCGGCTTGAGCATCAAGGTGTTGCTTCACGCTCTCAAGATTGTGATCCGAGGCAGTATCAATCACCAAGCTAGCAAAGCCGGTAAAGTGGCCTTCGTGCTGCTGCACGTCCACGATGCGTGCATCGAGAGTCTTTAAGGCATCAAGCAATTGCTGCAGGTGTTCAGCAGAGCGATTGCTGATTAGAGATACAGAGAGTAAGTGGCTCATCAGTCTTTATTCCCGTGATACAGGTCCGGCACAAGGGTCGGTGGCATCTGTAGGTGAAAGCCTTTATCCGCAAGATTCGCTTTCACTTTCTCGACGTCTTCACGCGCCAGTTTGCGTTCAGGGGTGAGCTCCAGTTCCATGATCTGCGCAGGGGTGCCAAAACGCTTGAGAAGCTCTTCGGGCACGGCATCAAAATCATCTTCTTTGGCGAGATACAGGTACATCTCGTCTTTTTTCGGGCTGCGGTAGATCCAGCAATTCATGGCATAGGGTTTAGCAAACTAACAATGAATGCAGTTTACCCGATGTGTGTTGTTGCCGCTTATAACCTCGATTGAATCAACGCGGCTAATTCACCATTGGTGAGCTGAACCGGATTTGTCTTCATGCTGTTACCGCGGGCATTTTTCACTACGCGATCAATATCCGCTTCGGTCATGCCATAAGCAGACAAGCGCGGTAGCTGCAGCTTTCTTGCCAGTCTTCGAGCACTTCAATGAGCGTGTCTTGTGCTTCTTCTGCGCTCGAGACATAACGATTACTCAGTAGCACACCCGCTTCGGCATATTTCACGAGCGCTGGGTTTTGATTATCCCGTCGACGCATGATCTCGATGTTGGCTTTAGTTGCGGCAGCTAAGAGCGTGCCGCAGACCTCGCCATGTGGCGCAGGGAAGAAGGCGCCGAGCGGTGCAGCCAAGCCATGCACAGAACCCAAACCGGCTTGCGCGAGCGTGAAACCCGAGATCATCGAGGCATAAGCCATCTTGGCGCGACCTTCGCTAGCATGTTCGTCGTTGTTATACGCCGGCCAAAAACCATCACGGAAGATCGCCATCGCATGACTCGACAAGGCATCGGTAAACGGACTGGCACCAAGCGATACCCACGATTCGAGCAGCTGAGTAAAGGCATCCATACCATTCGCTGCAAGCTGGGCTTGTGAGCAGGTGTCGAGCAGGTCGGGATCGATCAAGGCGACTTGTGCAACGAGCTGTTCATCGCGGAAGGATTTTTATAACCGTCTTCGCCGCGTGATGAGAGCACCGCATTTTTGGTCGCCTCGCTACCGGTACCGGCGGTGGTGGGTACCGCAATCCAGGGCAGCGCGGGGCCTTGGTAGGTCAACCCTTTGCCCACGCCTTCAAGGTAGTCGAGTATCGAGTCGCCTGAGGGTAATAAGCCAGCAATCGCTTTGGCGGTATCAAGCACGCTGCCACCGCCAATCGCCGCAATCACACCAATCTGATGACCATGATGTTCTTTCACTAGCGTATCGATCTGCTCGGGTGAAGGCTCATCGCTAATGCGCACATGGTGCCAGGTACGACCGGCAGCATTGAGCGCCTGAGTAAGGGTCTGCCAGCGAGGTGAGTCGGTAAAAGCCGCCTTGCCTGTGACTAAGAGAATGTTGCCGGTGTAGGGCAGTAGCAGAGAGGGCAGCTTGTCGATTGTGCCAGCAGCAAACTGCACGGCAGGTAAGCGGGCGATCTGAAAATCTTGGTTAAACACGGCAAAAACCTCAGGCTAATTCAGCTCGAATAATGCCAGAGCGAGATTGATCTTTGTAGAAGCCAGTGTGCTAGAGCGATAAGCTATATTCATAGTTTCTAATTAGAGTATCCATGCACATTTCAGCTCTTTGGCAATATCCTGTTAAATCCTGTCGCGGTATACAGCAACCAATGCTGCCATTGGTGGCGGGCGGTTTGTTTGGTGATCGTCGTTGGATGATTGTTGGGGACCAATATCAATTCCTTACCCAACGTCAGCTCCCTAATATGGTGAAGATTTTTGCCGTACTCGAAGAGGGTGAGCTGCGTCTTCGTTTCAATGATCAAAAACTCAGCGTGCCAGCACCCTCAGTCGACAAGCTGGTTGATGTCACCGTGTGGGAAGATCAATGCCAAGCGATGGGTGTTGAGTCATCAATTGATGCTGTGTTGAGTGAGTGGTTAGAGCAGCCAGTGCATCTGGTATATATGCCAGAGACCGCATTGCGTCAGGTGGATAAAACCTATGCGCAAGAAGGTGATCAAGTGAGTTTTGCCGATGGCTTTCCGTTGTTATTGATCAGTGAAGCCTCGCTTGAAGATCTGAATAGCAAGCTTGAGACACCGGTGGAGATGGAGCGTTTTCGTCCAAATATCGTTGTCGTCGATTGTGAGCCTTACGCTGAGGATAGTTGGAAGACCATTCGTATCGGCGGCATTTTGTTTGATCTAGTGAAGCCTTGTTCGCGTTGCGTTATCCCTAGTGTGAATTTATATAGCGCGGAAAAAGAACAGGCGGTGCTCGAAGGTTGTCAAAACACAGAAAGCGCGACAACAAAGTGTTCTTTGGCCAGAACGTGATCCAACGTAATTCGGGTATCCTCTGCTTGAATGACGCAGTTGAGGTAATCGCATGAGCCAAGAAGTGATGCAAGCAATGCAGCATTGGATTAATCAGATCGTGATGGGCGAGGGCTTATGTCCGTTTGCACGCACTTCGATTTTGAATAATCACTTTGCTATGCAAATGAGCCAAGCTGATACATTCGATGGTGCGTATCAAGATTTCTTAGGTGGCCTGCAGCACTTTGCTTCAGATCATGGTGAGCATCTCGAAAGTGCGGCGCTGGTGGTGCCTTATGCGTTGAGTGATTTCAATGAGTACCTCGAATGCTTAGGTGCATGTGAGCAAGCGATTGAGGATGCGGGCTTATCCGGCGAAGTGCAGTTAGCCAGCTTTCATCCTAAGTATATGTTCGATGGCAATGAGGCAGAGGATCATGCTAACTGGACCAATCGTGCGCCTTATCCTGTGTTCCATTATTTGCGTGAAGGTCCGATGGAGGCTGCGCTAAAACGTTTCCCAAAGCCTGAAATGATTCCAGAGCGCAATATGGCGCACTTCCGTGGCAAGTCGAAGGAAGAGATTCAAAAGCTGTTCAGTTTTTCATCGACCTACTAAACCGATTTATTGGCATTCGTGATGTTCTAAGTGTCAGATTGCATGACACAATGCGTGCTCATTGCTGCTGGAGCTGGGTGTGGACTTTTCAACGACTGAATGGATTTTGATCATCGCTATTTTTGTGTGGTCAGGTTTTGTTCGCACGGCTATCGGCTTTGGTGGCGCGGCACTCAGCATGCCTTTGTTGCTTTTAATCCGTGATGATCCTTTGCTCTTCTTGCCGATCGTTGCGTGGCACTTGTTGATCTTTTCATCCACCACGGCAGTCGGTCGTCTCAAACATATCGATTGGGGCTTTGTGAAACGCTCGATGGGTTGGATGCTGCCCAAGTTGCTTGGCGTGATTGGCTTGATCAGTTTGCCGGCACGTTGGATGGCGATTTTTGTCTTTGCGATTACAGCCTTCTATGCCATTGCTTGGATACTTAAACGCGATTTCCGCGGCGACTCAAAATGGTGGGATCGTGGACTTCTAGTGATCCGGTGGTTATGTCAGTGGTGCTTCATTGGTTGGCGCGCCATTAATTGCTGCGGTGGCCATCAAGGAAGTGGTGTTAACTGCTTATCGCGATACCTTGTTTGTGATTTGGTTCTTGCTCGTGCTGATCAAGATGGCGGCCTTTGTCATCTTTGATGTGGATCTGCAATTTGAATGGGCGTTGTATTTGATCTACCTCTGCTATTATGGTCATTTTGTCGGCTTACGTTTCCACAAACATCTGATTGGGCATAACGCAGCGGAAGTGAAGCGTTATCTGGGCATGGGTTTTATTGGTCGTATCAGCCTTTGGTTTATGGCGGTTGTTAGCGACAGCTCACTAAAGCACGGCTTGAATAAAAAAGCCCGCGACGCGCACTTGCGCCAATAACCCGCATAACACTTTGGTTAAAGCGAGATAGCGCGAAGAAAGCGACCATGGCAATCAAAATGGCGGTGATATCTAAGCTGGCAGCAAAAGGTGCCGCTTCAGTGCCTTGTGGCCAAAACACATGCCATGCAAAGAAGGTCGCAAGATTCAGAATCACCCCCACGACTGCCGCTGTGATTGCGGTGAGTGGTGCTGAGAGTTTCATATCGTTACGCGTACGCTCGACCAAAGGTGCGCCAATTAAGATAAAGATAAATGACGGCAAGAAGGTAAATAGAGTTGCAAGCTCGCACCCGCTGCGCCGGCGAGAAGCTGCGCTTCAGGTCCAAACAGTTCTTTTGTCCCGCCAACAAAACCAATAAAGGCAACGATCATGATTAGAGGGCCAGGCGTGGTTTCACCGAGCGCTAAGCCGTCCATCATTTGTGTGGCGCTGAGCCATTGATATTCATTGACGCCGCCCTGATAGACATAAGGCAATACCAGGCATAAGCACCGCCAAAGGTGACAGCGCGGCTTTGGTAAAGAACCAGCCTATTTGTGTCAGAGGACCTTGCCAACCAAAGCTGAGATACAAAGCCCCTTCAACAAGAAGCCAGAGCATTAAACCAACCGTCAGTTTGAACAGGCTGCTTGCCCAGCTAAAGGCTGCCCAGCTTGGCGGTGGGGTATCGTCATCAATCAGGGCTTTGTCGTACTGCTCACCCGAGCGCCATGCCCACCTGACGCTTTTAAACGCATCGGGAATAAAGTGATGACCAATCCAGCCAATCACTGCCGCAGCAATGATGATGATGGGAAAACTGATATGAAAAACAAATAAGCCAACAAACGCGGCTAGTGCGATCGCCATTAATAGACCATGACGCAAGGTCTTCATGCCGATGCGATAAGCAGCGAATAATACGATTGCGACGACGGCCGGTTTAATGCCGTACAAGATGCCAGCAACGCTATCGAGATGACCAAAGCTTAAGTAAGCCCAAGTCAGCGCGATCAGGATAAGTAAAGAAGGTAAGACAAATAATGTGCCTGCAACAATGCCGCCGAATGTGCCGTGCATCAGCCAGCCCATATAAGTAGCAAGTTGTTGTGCCTCAGGTCCGGGTAGCACCATGGTGTAGTTGAGCGCGTGTAAAAAACGACGCTCAGAAATCCAACGGCGTTTCTCAACAAGTTCTTGGTGCATCATCGCGATTTGACCGGCAGGACCGCCAAAGCTGATAAAACCAAGCTTGATCCAGTACCAAAAAGCGGTGAGTCGAGAGACGTTAGCTGGGGTGTCTTGCGTGTTCATGCAGGCACTTTAGCGGAAGTGCGGTAGAAGGCGAGCGCTTAATCTTCTAATTCTTGCAGCAGATTTTCTAATTGCTCTTCGGCTTGGAACCAAGCGAACTCAGCGTCTTCTAGCGCAGCATCAACTCGTGCTTTTTCGGCAAGTACTTTGGTGAGGTCATCTTTACGTGACGCATCATAGAGGTCGTTATCAGAGAGTTGTTGCTCAAGCGTAGCGACATCGACTTGGAGTGACTTCATCAACTCTTCCGCTTGAGTGATCTTCTTTTTTGAGTAGGGCTGAGCTTTTTGGCGACGCTCGGCTTCAAGACGCTTTTGATCTTTACGTGAAGCGGTGTTGCTTGGTTTGTCATCCAACTTTGGCGCAATCTGTTTCGCTAACCAACGCGGATAACTGTCAAGATCCTCGGCGAACTCATCAACACGCTGATCATGAACTAGCCATAACTGGTCACAGCAAGTACGTAATAAGTGACGGTCGTGCGAGACGATAACCATCGCGCCTTCAAAGCTTTGCAAAGCAGTGGCGAGTGCTTGGCGCATATCAAGATCAAGATGGTTGGTTGGCTCGTCGAGCAATAAAAGGTTAGGACGTTGATATACCACTAAGGCCAATGCCAAACGAGACTTCTCGCCACCTGAGAAAGGCTCAACCTTCTCTAATGCTTTGTCGCCAATAAACCAAAACCACCCAGATAGTCACGCGCATCTTGCTCACCAATCTGTGGGTCAAGTTGTTGAAGATGTTCTACCGGTGTGTGTTGTGGATGCAGCTGCTCAAGTTGATGTTGCGCGAAATAGCCTAGCTGCAGATCTTTGGCTTCGATGCGCTCGCCAGTCTGCGTGCTGAGCTCCCCCGCAAGTAATTTAATGAAAGTCGACTTACCTGCACCGTTTGGACCCAATAGGCCAACACGATCACCCGGCCCTAGAATGCTATTCGCTTTACTGAAGATGGCTTTGTTGCCATAGCTCACTGCACTGTCATGCAGTTGCAATAAAGGGTGTGGGTTTTTCTTCGGCGGTTTAAAGCTAAAGGCGAAAGGTGAGTCGACATGCGCAGGCGCAATCAGTTCCATGCGTTCAAGGGCTTTTAAACGGCTTTGTGCTTGTTTGGCCTTGGTAGCTTTTGCGCGGAAGCGCTCAACAAAGGAGCGCATGTGAGCCACTTCACGTTGTTGTTTTTCAAAACTGGCTTGTTGGTTAGCTAATCGTTCAGTCGAATACGTTCGAATGCTGTGTAGTTGCCCGAATAAAGCGTCGCTTTATTTTGCTCAAGATGCAGAATTTGATCGCAGACTGAATCTAAAAAGTCACGATCGTGGGAGATAAGCAAAAAAGTGCCACGATAAGCTTTCAGCCAATCTTCTAACCAAATTACCGCATCGAGATCGAGATGGTTAGTTGGCTCGTCGAGCAACAGTAAATCAGAACGACACATCAAGGTGCGCGCCAGATTAAGTCGCATGCGCCAACCACCGGAAAAACTATCTAGTGGGCGCTGCGTATCATTTGGTTTAAAGCCTAAACCTGCCATCAGTTGAGCGGCGCGACTACGTGCTTGATAGCCACCGATGTGATCCATATCTGCATGCAGATGCGCAATACGCTCACCTTCACCTTGCTGTTCTGCTTGGGCCAATGATTGCTCTAATGCGCGAAGCGGTGCATCACCATCAATCACATATTCAATCGCTTCTTGATGAATCGCAGGCACCTCTTGCGCCGGTGCGCAATGATCCAATCAGCAGGTTTATGCAGATCACCCGCATCCGCGCTGAGCTCACCCAGAATCAGCGCAAACAAAGAAGACTTGCCGGTGCCATTAGCGCCCGTGATGCCGACTTTCTTTCCCGGATGGATCTGAAAGCTGGCATCGCTAAACAGCAGACAAGGTCCGCGGCGGATAGCAATATGGTCAAGGTGCAACATGGGGGCGAAGTGTACGTGCTTCCCACTTAAGTTGCGCTTCTAACTCGGCAACACGTGTTTCGAGGGCTTTGACTTTTTCTCGCGTGCGCATCAAGATCGCTTGTTGAATCTCAAACTCATCGCGTGAAACCAAATTCATCTGACGCAACGCCGCTTCTAATGATGCTTTGATGTTGCGTTCCATATCGCCTTGTAGCGCCTGTAAGCCTGATGGCAAACCATCAACGAGTTTGCGAGATAAGTCGTCGAAAATCTTTGGATCAAACATGCTCAATACTCCATAAATCGTTATGCCATTAGGTTAGAGCAGGGATTGTGCGCTTTCAATTGCCGATAAGCACCAAAAGAGTGCGTCATTGTGGTGCACGTCCAATAAACCTTGTCGCTCTGGTGCAGGCGAATGAGCTTGTAAACCCAATAAGCATTTAAGTAACTGAATTTATTGATAAATAAAAAGTGGCACGCTTGATGCAATGGTTGCTATGTACCCCCCTTGGGTCTTTAATCAACTTTGTGAGTAGGAAGTCAAAAAATGAAAAAGACAACTTTAGCTTTAGCAATGGGCTTAATGATTTCAGGCGCTGCAAATGCAGCTTTAGAAGCGAACATTGGCGCAACAAGTAATTATATGTTCAGAGGAGTAACTCTTTCAGACAAAGATGCGGCTGTTTCTGGCGGCCTTGATTATTCCAGTGAGAGTGGTGGTTATGCTGGTACTTGGATGTCAACTATGACGTCGGCAAATGGTGAAGAAGTCGACTTCTATGCCGGTTTTTTTCTAAGGATGATTACGACTTAGGTGTGATCTATTACTATTACCCTGATCAAACAGATGCGGATTATGCTGAGATTTATGGTTCGTACACGATGGGGGCTATTACAGCGAGCATGGCTTATACCCCTTGGTCACAAATTGACGATACCGTGGCTCAAGAAAGTTTCATTAAAGGTGATATTTATTATTCACTTGCTGCATCTGCCGAACTTTCTGATGGCTGGGGTGTGACCGGCACTATCGGATACATGGACTTTGAAGATGATGGTGTAGGTGGCACTGATACTTCATATGCCCATATGCAAGTGGATTTGACTTAAAACGAGCCGGTGACTTTGGAGATGTAACTTTTTCTCTATCTAAAGCCGATGCAGAGTCTGGGGATGATGATCCGGCATTTTTCGTATCTTTGAGTAAATCTTTCTAACGGCATAGCCGGCAATGAGCCGGCGGTACGCGTTTCGGCGGTTTCACTAACAAGGAGATAAAAAATGAAATTAGTAACCGCCATTGTTAAGCCGTTCAAGCTTGATGATGTTCGTGAAGCGCTATCAGAGATTGGCGTAAGCGGTATTACCGTGACTGAAGTCAAAGGCTTTGGTCGACAAAAAGGTCATACCGAGTTGTATCGCGGCGCTGAATACGTCGTCGACTTTCTACCAAAAGTAAAAATCGAAGCCGCTGTAGGCGCAGATCAAGTTGATCAAGTAATTGAAGCAATTACGGGCGCGGCACAGACCGGCAAAATCGGTGACGGCAAAATCTTCGTTACCACGATCGATCAAGTGATTCGTATTCGTACTGGTGAAACCGGTACTGAAGCACTTTAAGACTTAATTCCGAGAGGATCGAAAGATGGAAAACAATATTTTCGAACTCCAGTACGCAATGGACACCTTTTACTTCTTGGTGTGTGGCGCATTGGTCATGTGGATGGCTGCTGGCTTCTCAATGTTAGAAGCCGGTTTGGTCCGTTCTAAAAACACAACTGAAATTCTGACAAAGAACGTCGCATTGTTTGCGGTGTCTTGCATCATGTACATGGTGATGGGTTACGCGATCATGTATGGCGGTTCTTACTTCCTGAATGGCATCGAAGGCGGCGAAACACTTGTTGCTGATGCACTAAATGATATGGCCGGTCGTGAAGATGGCTTTGGTGGTGGTGCAGTGTACTCAAGTGCATCTGACTTCTTCTTCCAGGTTGTTTTCGTTGCAACGGCAATGTCGATTGTTTCAGGTGCTGTTGCTGAGCGTATGAAGCTATGGGCATTCTTGTTGTTCGCAGTCGTCATGACTGGCTTTATCTATCCTATGGAAGGTAACTGGACATGGGGCGGTGGCTCAGTATTTGGTTTGTACTCACTCGCTGACTACGGCTTCTCTGACTTCGCAGGTTCAGGCATCGTGCATATGGCAGGTGCGGCTGCAGCATTGGCAGGTGTCTTGTTACTGGGTGCTCGTAAAGGCAAGTACGGTCCTAACGGCGAAGTTCGCGCGATTCCAGGTGCAAACCTACCACTCGCAACCTTAGGTACTTTCATTCTTTGGATGGGTTGGTTCGGCTTCAATGGCGGTTCAGTACTTAAAGCTAGGCGATATCGCTAACGCTAACTCTGTGGCTATGGTGTTCTTGAACACTAACGCAGCTGCGGCAGGTGGCTTGGTTGCGGCACTGATCTTAGCTCGCGCATTGTTCGGTAAAGCTGACCTCACTATGGCACTTAACGGTGCATTGGCTGGCTTGGTTGCGATCACTGCAGAACCTTCAACCCCAACAGCGCTTGAGGCTACCTTGATTGGTGCTGCTGGTGGTCTGATTGTTGTGTTCTCAATCACCTTGCTCGACAAGATGAAGATCGATGATCCAGTGGGTGCGATCTCAGTACACGGTGTGGTTGGTCTGTGGGGTCTGTTGGCAGTGCCATTGACTAACTCAGGTACAACCTTCATGGGTCAGTTGATTGGTGCAGGCACTATCTTCGCTTGGGTCTTCGTTGCTAGCTTCATTGTTTGGATGGTGATCAAGATGATCATGGGCATCCGCATCAGTGAAGAAGAAGAGTACGAAGGCGCAGACTTGGCTGAATGCGGTATGGAAGCTTACCCAGAGTTCTCCAAAGGGCTAACAGTAGTCCCTCTATCTCGATTGAAGGGTTTGGCGGATGCTTCGGCATCCGCCTTTTTTACCGTTAAGGATTTAAGCCGTAACAAACAAACCGATAACCACAAGTCTTAAAAAGCCTGAGGAGGCTTTATGAACGCTGCGATAGAAATCATTACCTTAGAGCAACGCATTGAGCGTGAGCGGCAGGCGTTAGCAAAATACCTCAAGACATTGTTATCACCCATGGCGAGTGTGTCTTCCCCGCTCTGGGATGATATTTATCAACTCGATAAGCTGCTAAAAGTTTCGATCGCTTATGCGGGTAACAGTAAGCTGGTTTATGCCGTTGGTTGTGATGGCCGTCAGCTCAGTAGTAATATTTCAAACGATTACATCGATACCAGTAAGCGTGGACAAGAGCTTTCTGTGCGCCCTTACATGGCGAATATTGCACAAGCTGATGAGTTTGTTTTATCACCTATCTATGTCGATAAGAACGATCGTCGTCCTTGCGTTACAGCGCTGCATAAAGTGAAAGACGATGAAGGAAAGATTATTGGCTGTATAGCAGCCGACTATGACCTGTCGGTGTTGCCAACCTCACAAGATGAGGTCGATGACGTTCCATCAGCATGGCGCCAGATCAAAGGTGATCCGGCAATTCGTCAGAATTTATTTCAACAAGCGCGCGTAAATAGCGCGATGGATCAGCGACTCGATGAAGTGAATGACATCCTCACGGACCTGATCACGCAGCGCGGCATCTTTCATGCCAAGCTGCATTACAGCAACAGTCGCGCCACCTTGTGGCTTTATGATGATCCGCATCGTTATCGTTTACATGTGCTCGATGAGATCATTAATCCGGCGGTGTGTCTGGCGTACCCTAAGAAACCATATCCAGCTGATGCAAGCGTGCCAAAAGAACATGTTGCCAAAGTGTTTAAACGATTATCTGAACTGCGTAACGCCGATGAGACGATCTATCTTCGTTCGGGTTCATTGAATGTCGTGAATGGCATGGTGGGGCTAACCTTCTCGTGCGATGGCAGCCATTACATGAGTGCTGATGAATTTTTAGCCAAGCCAGATAGCTTTTGGTTTGGTTGTGCTTAACGCACCTCGCTAAGCAAGCGCTGCATCATGCTGTTGGCTTGTTGCCCATAGCCGCCGCCAAATAAATTGAAGTGATTCAATATGTGATACAGGTTGTATAAAGTGCGGCGCACCTCATGACCTTCACTTAAGCGATAGTTGGCTTGGTAAGCATGATAAAAGTCGGCATTAAAGCCGCCAAAAAGATGCGTCATCGCAAGATCGGTTTCACGATCGCCATAATAAATCGCAGGGTCAAAAATCACCGGCATGCCGTGTTTATCAATCATCATATTGCCGCCCCATAGGTCACCATGCAGTAATGAGGCCTTGGGCGAATGATTCAGAAAGTGCGGCAGGGCATCGATGAGTTGGTCTGCTAATGCCATAGTGGCGCCGCCTATGCCATTCTCTTGCGCCAGCTTTAATTGATAGCCCAAGCGATGCTCACGCCAGAAGGTTAGCCAATCAGATTCCACGGTATTGATCTGCTCAGTCGAGCCAATGTAGTTATCGCGCTGATGACCAAAGCGTGGTTGAGTTGAGTGATGTAAAACAGCTAATTGCTCGCCGGCTAAGCGCATGGCTTTAGCTGAGCTTCCGGCAGTGATCGCTTCCATGATCAGGTAGCTATGTGTTTCAGTGCTGCCGCAGGTTAACGGCTCGGGTGCGCGCATTGCGTGCGCACTGTTTAAGATCGATAAGCCTTCCATTTCGGCTTCAAACATATCCAGCTTATCAATACTGTTCAGTTTGACGAACCAATGCTGACCGTCCATGTGCACAATATGCGTCTCATTGATGCAGCCGCCACCGATCGGCGAGGTCTCAATTGACACAATAGGTTGATGCGTTGCCTTTGCAATTGCGTGGGCAATGTCATGCCAGATTTGGCGCATAAGGTTTAGCTCAGTCGATCACGTAACGGGCTAGTACGTGGGAAGTGTGCCCGTAAGAATTCCATTTGATAGGCCAAAACATTACGACCCTGAAGAAAAATATATTCAGCATGGGTTGGGATAAAAGGGATAGCGAGTAATTGCATGCCGGCTTGTTCAGGTGTGCGACCGGCTTTATGCGTATTACAGCGTGTGCACGAGGTAATCAGGTTGGACCAACTGTCTTCGCCCTCTTGGCTCACTGGAATGATGTGATCGCGCGAGAGCTGGGATTTATGGAACTGATCACCGCAATACATGCAGTGAAAGTCATCGCGTTGAAACAGGGCTTCGTTAGAGACGGGAGGTGCGTAGCCTTTGTCGAGGCAGTAGCGATTTTGATGGTTGCCGTGAGTGGCGATAATGGAGTGAAGGATGATTTTGCTTTGATGCGATTCGTTATTGATACCACCACGAATCGTTAGGATGGGGTCGCCGAGGTCGTACGCAACCATATCAAGGCTGTGTAGCTTGACGGCCTGCCGGTAGTCGATCCACTCAAGTGGCATCCCGGAGGCGTCGGTTCTCAACAATTGTTGTCTTAACCCCGACATGATGGGCGTCCTCACTTTCGGTTTAACTGTTTATGTCACAGCTGAGCGCAGAGTTCAAATGACAGTTTGCTGACAAAACCCCGCGAGTCGAGATCAGCATCAGTACAATACCCGCATGACCCAAACCACCTACCTGCGCGTGGCCATCCCAGTGCCATTGCCCAAAGCTTTTGATTACCTGCCTGATCAGCGCTTCACAGCAGCGGCTTATCCGGTGGGCGCGCGTGTTTTGGTGCCGTTTGGACGTACGCAAAAGCTCGGCGTGGTGTTGGAGCATGTGCAAAGTGCCGATGTAGCTAGCGATAAGCTCAAACATGTCGAACCGCCGATTGATTCAGAAGCACTCTTAGATAAAACACATCTTGCCTTCCTGCGTTGGGCGGCTAGTTACTACCATCACCCCTTAGGCGAGGTGGTCACGGCAGCCTTGCCGCTGCGCTTGCGCAAAGCGAATGCGCCATTGCCCTTAGCGGAACAGCGTTATTTTTTATCCGCTGAGTGCGAAAGCATTGTCGAGCAGCTTGGGCGCGCACATAAGCAACGGGAGCTGGTCGAGTGGATTGCGGCACACGGTGATCAAGGGGTTGAGCAAACCACACTTAAACAATACGCTGGCACAGCACTGATAAAAAAATTAGTCGATGCGCAGCATCTGATGCTGAAAGAAAGTGCGCCGATCAAAAGCGACTATGTGCCTCAGAGCTCACCGCATCGGCTGAATAAAGAACAGCAAGTTGCGGTTGATGCGGTTGCGCATCAGCTAAACCACTACGCGGCCTTTTTATTACAAGGCGTGACAGGCTCGGGTAAAACCGAGGTGTATCTACGATTAGCAGAGCAAGTGCTCGCACAAGATAAAAACGTGATGATCTTAGTGCCAGAGATTGCACTCACACCACAGCTGCAGCAGTGCTTTGCTGAACGTCTCGGTGATGGTGTGTTGTTGATGCATTCAGGCATGAAAGATACCGAGCGTGAGATCGCGTGGCAGCGTATTCGCTTAGGTCTAGCGCGTGTTGTATTGGGTACGCGTTCATTGATTCTCAATCCAATGGCGGAGCTTGGCTTAATTGTTGTGGATGAAGAGCACGACCCTTCGTTTAAACAACAAGAAGGCTTCCGTTATTCCGCGCGAGACTTAGCCGTGGTGCGCGCATCGCGAGCAAAATGTCCGGTGGTACTGGGCTCTGCAACACCCTCATTAGAATCCTTGCGTAATGTTGAGCAGGCGCGTTATCAGCATCTGTTGTTGAACCAACGCGCGGGTAGCTCCAAGCCACCTTCAATGCATTTGGTTGATCTGCGTGATCAGCCAGTGCAAAACGGATTGGCGCTGCCAGTGATTGATGAAATCCAAGCAACGCTAAACAAAGGCGAGCAAGTGATGGTGTTTTTAAACCGACGTGGTTTTGCACCTGTGCTGGCCTGTTATAGCTGTGGTTGGACATCCGACTGCCCGCGCTGTGATGCGCGTCAAACGGTGCATCAAGCGGCACATCGTTTGTGGTGTCACCACTGCGGCTCGCAGCAAGCCTTGCCGCAAAAATGCCCAAGCTGTGGCGAGCAGGATTTACATCCTTTAGGTCAAGGCACTGAGCAGCTCGATCAGTCACTGCAGGCACGCTTTAAAGACATACCACTCGTGCGCGTGGATCGTGATGCGGCTGCAAAGCGTGGCGCACTCGAAAAGCTACTCGCTTCAGTGCATCAAGCGGATGAGGCCATTTTGGTTGGTACGCAGATGCTCGCTAAAGGACATCACTTTCCAAAGGTGACCTTGGTGGTGGTGCTTGATGCGGATAGCGGTTTGTTTAGCGCCGACTATCGCGCGACCGAGCGTATGGCGCAGTTGCTGATGCAGGTGGCCGGTCGTGCCGGAAGAGGTGAGCTGCCAGGTCGGGTGCTGATTCAAACGCGCTATCCCGATCATCTGTTGTTGCAGACACTGGTCAATCAAGGCTACGAGGCATTCGCCCAAGCGGCGCTGCAAGAACGACTCGAGGCGGACTATCCACCTATCACACATCAAGTGCTGCTGCGTGCTGAGGCGAATAAGATGGATCCGACGATGCAGTTTTTGAACAAGGTCACCCAGTGGGGCAAGGCGCAGACCGATGGGTCGGTGAGCTTTTGGGGTCCAGTGCCAGCACCGATGATGCGCCGCATAGGGCGATACCGTGGTCACCTGCTGATTCAGTCGAGCTCGCGCGAAGCGCTGCACAGCTTTTTGTCCCAACTCGAGGTGTATCTCGCTGAGACCAAGCTCGCCCGCTCGGTGCGCTGGAGCTTGGATGTTGATCCCGCGGATCATTTTTGATCACTATCTAATGATGTCAGATGGGCAGTTTGTTATGCTGCGCGCCCTTCTTTTAGGCGAAACACCATGAAAACCGAAATTGCTCAACTTGTTGAAAGCGCGCTCCAATCGTTAGTCGACCAAGGGGTTTTGGCAGCAGATGCTGTGCGACCTCCAGTGATCGAGCGTGCGCGTGATCCTGAGCACGGTGATTTCGCTACCAATGCCGCGATGGTCAACAGCAAAGCGGCAGGTATCAATCCTCGCCAGCTCGCTGAGCAATTAGTCGCTTCCATTCCTGCAGCAGATTTCATTTCAGAAGTGTCGATCGCGGGCCCAGGCTTTATTAACTTCCGTGTCGCAAGCGATGCACAAAGTGCGATCGTTGAGCGCATCTTGAGTGAAGGCGAGCAGTTCGGCCGCTCAACCATTGGCGAGCAGAAAAAAGTGCAAGTCGAGTTTGTCTCGGCAAACCCAACCGGCCCATTGCATGTCGGCCACGGTCGCGGTGCCGCTTATGGTTCGGTTGTGGCTGATCTACTCGAAGCGGTTGGCTTTGATGTGGATCGTGAATACTACGTTAACGATGCCGGTCGTCAGATGGACATCCTCGGCACCTCGGTGTGGTTGCGTTATCTCGAGCTAGCGGGCGAAGAGCTGACTTTCCCAAGCAATGGTTACAAAGGTGACTATGTGTGGGATATCGCTGCGACCTTGCACCGCGACAAAGGTGATGCAATTCGCTTTGCGAGCAGCGAAGTGTTCGCCAATATCCCTGCAGATGAACCAGCGGGTGGTGATAAAGAAGAACATATCGATGCCTTGATTGATCGTGCGAAAGCGTTGCTGGGTAAAGACGGCTATCGCGAGGTGTTTGATCTTGGCTTGAACGTTATCTTGGATGACATCCGTGATGACTTAGGCCTGTTCGGTGTGCGCTATGAGAACTGGTATTCCGAGCGCTCACTGGTTGAGTCAGGCAAAGTCGAAGCGATTATCGAAAAGTTAAAAGCTGCAGGCCACCTGTATGAAAAGGGTGGTGCTTGGTGGTTTAAGTCGACCGACTTTGGCGATGAAAAAGATCGCGTGGTGGTGCGTGATAACGGACAGACCACGTACTTTGCATCCGACATTGCGTATCACTTAGAAAAGTTTGAGCGCGGTTACGATCGCGTGATCGATGTGTGGGGTGCTGACCACCACGGTTATGTGCCACGTGTGAAAGCGGCGATTCAAGCTATGGGTGGTAACCCAGAGCAGCTTGATGTGTTGTTAGTGCAGTTTGCGATCTTGTATGAAGGTGGTGAGCGTAAACAGATGTCGACTCGTTCAGGTGAGTTCGTCACCTTGCGCGAGCTACGCAAAGATGTCGGCACCGATGCGGCACGCTTCTTCTACATCATGCGTAAGTGCGAACAGCATCTGGATTTCGATTTAGACCTTGCACGCTCACAATCCAATGAGAACCCGGTTTACTACGTGCAATACGCACATGCGCGTATCTGTTCGGTGTTCCGTCAGGCAAGTGAGAAGGGTGTCAACACGCAGCTCAGCGATGGCAACACTAACCTTGAGTTGCTCAGTGAATCGCACGAACAAAGCATGATGAAAACCTTGGCGCGTTATCCTGAGGTGCTGCAAAACGCGGCAATCAATTCAGAGCCACATCAGCTAACGCACTATCTGCGTGAACTGGCGAATGAGCTACACAGTTACTACAACGCACATCAATTCTTGGTGGATGACAGTAATCTGACCGATGCTCGTTTAAAATTAATCACTGCAACCCGACAAGTGTTGCTGAATGGTCTTAAACTGATTGGTATCAGCGCACCTGAAAAAATGTAAGGCATGCCACGCGATTACAAACACGTCTCACCTCGCCGCGCACCGGCGAAAAAAACATCCTCTCCCTTCGTTTGGGCAGCGGTCGCGTTTTTGTTGGGTGTGTTTGTGATGGGTTTGTTCTGGTTAAAGATGCAACCACCGGCGAATGCACCAGAGTGGGTAGGTGCCGAGCCTGAGCGTAAACCGCGCGAAGTCGCTAAGCCGGTTGGCCCGCCAAAAAAGATCCAGCCTGAAAAACCTGAAACCCGCTTCACCTTCTTTAAAGACTTAAGTCAGCGTGAAGTGGTGGTGCCTGATGAAAAGTTTGAGCTTCGTGCTTCGCGCGATACCGATGCGACCTCACGTTTCGTGGTGCAGATCGCTTCATTAACTAAACGTGCCGATGCTGAACGTATTCAAGCCGAGGTGGCTTTGTTGGGTGTTGAGTCAACCATCAGTGAAGCCTCACTGGATGACGGAGTGCGTTATCGCGTTTCGACCACTCCAGTCCTTGGGCAGTCGAAAGCGAATAGCCTGTTAAGCCAACTGAAGAAAGGTGGCTATAAAGGCATGTTTGTCAAAATCTCGCGTTAAGGCTGCGCATCTAACCACGCATTCACCGCCGCTAGCAGGTCATCGCTTTGACCGGCGAAGAAGTGATCCGCCTTAGCGACCTCTTGTTGCGAATACCCTTTGTTATGACTTGCCGCTTTTGCACGCAAGGCATTGCTTTGTAATACGCCGGGTAGATCGCGAGAGCCGAACAGATCCAACATTGGCAGATCAATCTTGCTCAAGTTACTGAGATTTGCATCGTTAGGATTTTTCATATCCAAACTCATACCTACCGAGACATAACCTTTTACCGTGTCAGGTGCGCCTTGCGCTAAATAATGGGCAGCCATGCGTGAGCCAAAGCTATGCGACACCACCATGATGCGATCGTGACCGCGGGTTTCTAGCTCAACAATGCCCCCAGCGATGCGTTGTGCTGCAGGTTCCACCAAAGGCAGCCATGCGCTATCAGGTGCTTCAGCCGATTCCACCGGTAACTGTAGCGATAAGGTGTCCCAACCGGCTTCGGTCAGACGCACACGCAGTGGTTGCACCACATCCATCCAGTCAGCATTTGCACCTTTGCCATGTAATACCAACACCGCACCTTTGCGCTTATCGGCTTGGTTCTCAGTAAAGATGCCCATGAAATCGCGCTCGCCATCATTCAGCTGCACAATCTCACCGTCCATGATTGCATCGGCGATTTGATTCACGATACGCGTCTCTCGCGCATAGTCGGGTGCAGAAAAAACGGCACTACAAAATAGGCTCAAACCAAGAAAAACATGTGTTTTCAGTGACATAGATATCTCCCAAAGGGGGTGGCTGTAATAGAGATCGCTTTCCGGTAGAGTGGCGCGACTTAACGTATTAAGCGCTCTTTTTTGAGCAAAAAGAACACAAATTTTTCCGGATAATTCCGGCATGGAGCAAACGCATGGCTGATTACGCACTCGCCCCATCAATCCTTTCTGCAGACTTCGCAAAACTCGGTGAAGAATGTGACAACGTGTTGGCATCAGGTTGCGACATCATTCACTTCGACGTGATGGACAACCACTACGTACCTAACCTGACCATCGGTCCTTTGGTATGTGATGCATTACGCAAGCACGGCATCACCGCACCGATTGATGTGCATCTTATGGTGAGCCCAGTCGACCGTATCGTGGGTGACTTCGCACAAGCGGGCGCAACCTACATCACCTTCCACCCAGAAGCGTCTGATCATATCGACCGCACCTTGCAGTTGATCGAAAGTGAAGGCTGTAAAGCCGGCTTGGTATTCAACCCAGCTACGCCGTTGTCTTACCTTGATTACGTGATCGACAAGATAGACATGATTCTATTGATGTCGGTTAACCCAGGTTTTGGTGGTCAAAGCTTTATCCCTTCAGCACTCGATAAGCTGAAAGAAGCGCGCAAGATCATCGATGCCTCAGGTCGCGATATTCGTTTGGAAATCGACGGCGGCGTAAAAGCTGACAACATCGCAGCGATCGCAGCGGCAGGTGCAGATACCTTCGTTTCAGGTTCTGGCATCTTCGGTGGTCGTAACGAGTCTGATGCGAACAAGTACGACAGCATCGTGAAGCAATTCCGCGCGGAACTGGCAAACGCCTAAACCGACGAAAAAGCGGGAAAATACAAAGGCGAGTCGGGTAGACTCGCCTTTTTTATTGATCAAACCACCGAGATTTCCATGGCTGTACGTAAACCTAAAATGATCCTGATTGATGTGGATGGCACCTTAGTCGATAGCGTGCCGGATCTGGCGTATTGCGTGGATGAGATGATGAAAGCACTCGGTCGCGAGCCACATGGTGAGGTTAAAGTGCGCGATTGGGTCGGTAACGGTGTCGAACGTCTGACAAGACGCGCATTAATTGGCCAACTCGATGGCGAGCCAAGTGACGAAGACTTCGCTAAAGGCTATCCGATCTTCCTCGACCTGTATAAAGACAACACCTCAAAGCGTTCGTGTTTATATCCGGGGGTGCGCGAAGGTCTGGACTACATGAAGTCGCAGGGCTATCTGCTTGGCTGTGTGACCAATAAAGACGCGCAATTCACCATCCCTTTGCTCAAAGGCCTGGGTATCTATGATGAATTCGGCATTGTGGTCTCTGGCGATACCTTGCCGGTGAAAAAGCCCGATCCACAGCCTTTGCTGCATGCGGCGGCGCATTTTGGTGTTGGCGCTGAAGACTCGCTGATGCTTGGCGACTCAAAAAGTGATGTCACCGCAGCGCGTAATGCGGGCTTCCAGATTGTCTGCATGAGCTATGGCTACAACCATGGTGAAGATATCTGCAATTACAACCCAGATGCGGTAATCGACTCGATGGTTGAGCTGAAAGAGCTGCTCTAGCTGTAAGAATTTTCGCACTGCAAAAACAGTAACTTACTGTAGAAACGCCATGGAGTCAGGCATATACTGAGCTTTCTTACTAAGGAAAGAACATAACAACAGGACGTTAGCGCATGCAGCACAACTCCCTCTATCAAACCTTTTCAGCCGCCACACGTCGCTTAGCGCTGGTGCTATGTCTGTGGGTGCCTGGTGTGTTTGCTGCCGATTCGGCACCTAAGCCGATCAATGTGCTGATTCTTTCGCCATCGACTAACCCATGGAACGAACAAACCACCGATGGTTTGTTAGCGCATTTTGGCAAAGAAGATGCGTATGTTGTGCTGCACCGTGAGATAGTGAATCCCTCCGGTAAGCGAGGTGTACCGGCGGTCAGTGTTGAGCAACTGAATGCGCGCTATGCCAATGCCAACATTGATTATGTGATCGCCACCACGCCCACCGAAGGCATGCTGCCGTATCTGAAAAAAGCCGGTAATACCCTACTGCCGAATGCCATCAAGGTTTATCAGAGCAAATCGGGTAGAACCTTTACAGCCACACAATCGTCTGATGTACCCAATACGCTTCTTGTCGAGCCTCCGGTGTTCATCGATAAAGCGCTCGAGCAAGCGCTGCAGCTGCATCAACCCAAGCAGCTTTACCTATTTACCAACCCACAAAGCAACGGCTATCTCGATAAAACCCTGGTTGCTGCGGTAGAGACACTCAAGCAACAAGGCACCTTAACCGCAAAGGTTAACTACATGCCCTTGATGAGCACGCAGGGCTATATCGATTATCTCCGAGCGCAACCGGCGAAAGACGGCATGGTGTTTTTCACCGCCGAATTTAAAGATGCCAATGGTCCTGTGGTACCTGCTGCCATGATTAACACCATTGCAACGGCGATTGAAATGCCGGTGGTGCCGTATTTTAGCTCGATGCTAAACGGCAAAGGCACCTTAGGTGGGTTATTGCAGCAACCATTCATGCATGGCGAGCTGTTAGCCGATGTGGTGCTTGAGCATCAACAAGGCCGCTTGTTTGATTACCAAACCTATCTCGCTGAAATGGTCTTCGCTTTCGCAATCTTTCTTGCGGGTTGGGTTTTATTGGTGTGGATGGTGCGACGTCGCACTGCGAGCCTAAAACGCGCCGAACAAAAGCTCTCGCTGGCTAATCAGCAGCTCAGCTCAGATTTATTTAAGTCGCAGCAGCGCGCACTGCATATCCAAACCAATCTTAATGAAACTGGTGTCGGTTTGATTATCCTCTCGCTCGAGACAGGCAAGGTTCTCGATGCTAACCAAAAGTGGGCAGATACCTTGGGTTATAGCCTTGAGGAGTTAAAGCAACTCAGCTTATCCGACATCGATCAGAGTATTCCTGAACACAAAATCAGGAAGGCCCTTAAAGGCATTCAGCGTGACGGTAAGCGCCATCTGCAATCACGTCAGCGCACGAAAGATGGCCAACTCATTGATGTGGATGTGTCATTGGTGGTAGCAGAAGCCACGGATGATTTGCCAGCGCACATTGTTAGCTTTGTTGTGGGTATCAGTAAAGAAAAAGCGCAAGCAACGCGTCTACAGCAAATGTATAGCGCGATGGCCGCATCGCGTATCGGTTATGTCGTCCTGAGTCTTGATGGCGTCAAGGTGCTGGATCTGAATAGTGCGATGGCAGACCTGTGGGGATTAAGCAAAGAAGAAGCGCTGAAGCTAGAAATAAAAGATATCGATGCGCTGAAAACCCCTGATGAAGTTCAGCAAGCCGCATTCGCTGTAAAACAAGCTGGCATGCTGACCTTTAATATGATGCACAAACGAAAGTTTGGCGAACCCATTGATGTCGAAGTTACCGCGATATATCAGCCAGAAAATACTGAGTTTGCCGAATCGGTGGTGTGCTTTGTACGTGATATTTCAGTCACTCGAAAAGCACAAAAGAAGTGCAAAAGCAGCAGGCCTACTTTAGTACCGTATTTGATTCCTTAGGTGCATCCGGTATGGGCGTGTGGATGCTGAGCTACGATACCAAGCGCTTGGTGGATTGCACCGATACCTTCGCCGAAGGTTTGGGTTACACCCGAGAGGAGGTGCTAAAAGCACCGGTCGAAAACATTCTGACCTTATTCTCTCCGTCAGTTATTGAGCGCGCGGAAGAATTAAGCCATAAACGCAAAGACTTAACCTATCCGCATTTTGAAGTGCGCACCAAGCAAGGTGAGAAAAAAATCCATCGGGTTGCCACCTATGCATGGTCAGAGAGCCCATGGGGTAAAAATGTCTTAGTGGGCATTAGCTCGGATGTGACTGAGCAGGCACGCATGACGCAAGAAACAAAAGAGCGGGGCCAGCAGATCGAAGCGATTTTTGATACCGCGCCGTTTGCTATTTATATTACTTCTCGCGATGGCGGTATTCGTTGGTGTAACGATAATGCTTGTGAGTTGTTTGGTCTTTTCGATAAGCAATTAACCGCTACCTCGCTGAATCAATTGATGGAGCCTGCGAGCTATCAGCAGTTTGAACAAGATCTGAAGCAAGCACTCAAAGTGAATGAGTTGCTTGATCTGGATGTGAGTATTAAGCACTCGACTAAGGGCATTGTGCCGGTCCGCGTGATGGGACGTTCGGTTATGCACGATGGCGAGCAAGCGGTGATTTACTTTGCCGTGGATCAGTCTGAACGACTCGCGAAAGAAAATGAGTTACGCCGCTCACGTGATGAAACACTTCAACAAGCACAGTTACTCCGTGAATATCTCGATCTATCACCGGTCGCTCTGTCGTTGGTTGAAGGTGATGATGCAGTTAAGGGCAAGGTGACGTATGTCAATCGCGCTTGGGAGAAATTGCTAGGTTATTCGTTAGAAGAGATTCAGGGTGAGTCGACTAAACATCTATATGTTGATGAAGAAAGCTTTGCTTTCGCATCGAGTACATTGAAAGAGGCGATTGAAGCCAATAAGGCATGGGACTTTGAGACCCAACAGAAGCGCAAAGACGGCAGTCTTTTTCAACGCACGTATTCAGGGTCGCTACCTTGTCGCTGATGACAAAATTCGTGGCATCAATTTTGTGCAGGATTTAACAGCACAGCAGGCCTACGAAAAAGAATTGATTTCTGCACGTGATCAAGCGTAAGCGGCTGCGCTGGCTAAGTCTTCTTTCTTGGCCAATATTTTATACGAGATACGCACGCCAATGAATGCGATCTTAAGCATGTCGGAGCTGTGTGCTTAATTGCGTTGTTGCATCGCGCGCGCATTCATCCTATACCACGCCTCGTAGATATCATCTGGCCAGTAATGTTGTAGCCACGCGATGATCGCTAAGCTTTCCGGAATGGAAAGTGTCTCTTGCCATACCGGCATGTTGCCTTGACCGTATTGAATCGTGCCCACCAGATTAGGTAGCGGGTGATGCCAGGTATGCGCTGAGCCATTTAAAGGCGGTGGTGGGAAGCGACCGTCAGATTGACGCTCGGTCCAGTTTTTTGCCCTTTCAGCTTGTGCGCCATGACAGGTGGCGCAGTGCTTTTCGAAGAGCGGTCTGCCCGCCTCGGCATGCTCGGGCTGATACCAACGCGCCTCGGCTAGGCTGCTAAACAATAGAAGTCCAAGCACCCAGGCATGTTTAAGCATGATTTATCTTCCGTAGTAATAGCTCGGTGGATATGACGGCATGTACTGCGGATAGTTCTGCGCTGGGTAGCCAGGATAACCATTCGGTGCGTATTGATTCTGATACGGATAGGGCGCTGACGGCGGGTAATTGTTGCGCTGCTGGTAGTTATTATTACGTTGCTGATTTCCCTGACCTTGGAACATGCCTTGGCCAAGACCTTTGGCGCGGAAATCACAGTTGAGGTCGAGCTGACCTTCGCCACTGACATTGGCATCCGCTTGCGCACGGCGCTGACTGCGCGGCACATATTGACCATTTGGACGGGTGTTTTGGAACCAACCGTTCTGATTGTTCATGCCAAAGGCATCAAACAAGCCACTTCCCCCACTTTTGCCGTTTGCTGCCCAGTCGCAATCCATGTCGATTTCGGCGCTGCCGTTGCCACGGCCATCAATTTTGCCGCGATTTTCGTTATAGCTTTGCGCTTGAGCACGTTGACTGTCGTAACCCCAAAAGGCACTCGTAGCGGAGCTGGCAATAAGCAGTGCCATGGGTAGCGAAAGGGCGATAATTTTTTTCATGTCGAGGGTCTCTCTCAAATACTGGGTGCAGTATAAGGGCAGTGGGGCACAGAAACAGCTCAGGCTGTGCAGGATTGTCTAAAAACGCACTGAAATGCTTGGAAAAACAGGCATTTTTGGATAAGGTTCTGCCTCTATCTTTAGGGTCTATTATCGATGGTTTTAACCACCTCACACTGTTGTTCTGCTGCATCTGCGCGATGGCGTCGCTAGTCGTGTTACGTCGTTGTGTTTGGATGTTGTGAGAAGTGAGTATGACACCTGAGAAATTTGAAGCCCTAACGGCCGAGGGCTATAACCGGATTCCGGTTTCTTGTGAGATTTTGGCCGATCTTGATACCCCGTTAAGCGTCTACCTGAAATTGGTGGATGGTCCTTATGGCTACTTGTTTGAGTCAGTCCAAGGCGGCGAGAAGTGGGGGCGTTATTCGATTATTGGCTTGCCTTGTCGTGAGGGTTTGGTGGTTCGGGTTAAGGCGATCACCCTAGAAACCGACCCCGAGGTGCTTGAGACGCTTCAGGTGGATGATCCGCTCGCATTTATCGAAGACTTTAAGGCACGTTTTTGTGTGCCTGAGCTGGATAACTTGCCACGCTTCCATGGTGGTTTGGTCGGTTACTTTGGTTACGACACGATTGCATATATCGAGCCTAAGCTGCGTAACGCCGAGAAAGCTGATCCGTTGAACACGCCGGACATCATGATGATGGTGTCTGATGAGGTGGTGGTATTCGATAATTTGCGCGGCCGTATGTATTTAGTGGTCACCGCAAATATTGAGCGTGGCGATACCTTAGAAACCGTTCAAGCACGTATGCGCGAGATCAGCGATGCGATGCAAAACGCGGCACCACGTTTGCCCTCTAAGCCTGCGCGCACAATTAGCGAAGCGGATTTTGTCTCGGGTTTTACTGAGAGTGGTTTTAAAGCAGCAGTTGATCGCATTAAGCAATACATCCTAGATGGTGATTGCATGCAGGTCGTGCTGTCGCAGCGTTTAAGCATTCCATTTAATGCGCAGCCGATGGATCTCTATCGTGCCTTGCGTGGTTTAAACCCATCACCGTACATGTACTTTATGGATATGGGCGATTTCCAGATTGTTGGCTCATCACCTGAGATCTTGGTGCGTTTGGAAGATGGTGAAGTCACTGTTCGTCCAATCGCAGGTACTCGTCGCCGTGGTCATAACGATGCTGAAGATATTGCGCTTGAGCAAGAGCTGTTAGCGGATCCTAAAGAGCTTGCTGAGCATTTGATGCTGATTGATTTAGGCCGTAATGATGCCGGTCGTGTGGCTGAAGTGGGCAGCGTGAAGCTGACCGATAAGATGGTGGTGGAGCGTTATTCACACGTGATGCACATCGTGTCGAATGTGACCGGTCAGTTGCGTGACAAAATGAGCGCGATGGATGTCTTACGTGCGACCTTCCCGGCAGGAACAGTATCGGGCGCGCCTAAGATTCGCGCGATGGAAATCATCGATGAGCTCGAGCCGGTTAAGCGTGGCGTGTATTCCGGTGCGGTTGGATATTTAGCATGGAATGGCAATATGGATACGGCGATTGCGATTCGTACCGCAGTGATTAAAGACGGTCAGTTAAATATTCAAGCCGGCGCTGGCGTGGTGGCTGATTCGGTTCCCGATCTGGAATGGAAAGAAACCATGAATAAAGGTCGTGCGGTGTTCCGTGCTGTGGCCTTGGCGGAAGCTGGCCTTGAGTCGTCAGCGATCGATGGGTGAGGACAAGATTATGTTACTGATGATCGATAACTAACATTTGGTATCAGCAGCGTTCCTCTATCTCTATTTAAACCCCAACATTACTGAATAAGCCAGTATATACATGTCCCTAGCGACAACTGGTGACTACCCATACCAACTTCAAAAGTGGTACTTTAGGTGGGACTTTGATTCCTGAGTACCACCAATGGGCAAACTTACCGACAGAAAAATACAGGCTCTAACGAAGCGTGAAAGTGATGGTCAGGGGCTGTATTGCAAGCCATTAGATGGTGGCAGAAAAGCATGGCTTTATCGTTGGAAGGTGGGCGGTAAAGACCAACAGATATGGTTTGGTGAATATTACAAACAATCAACCAAGGCAGAGTCAGCGAAGGCGGCAGCAGAACGTAAACGGGGTGGGCGTTATACCCTCTCGGAAGCACGCATTGAGCATCAACGTCTACGAGACATTGTTAAACAGGGTAAAGATCCCAGAGTGCAGCGCGAGCAAGCCAAGATTGCTGCAATGGCTGCTCAAGAAAATACTTTTGCGTTTGTAGCACAGGAATACGTAAGTGAACGGCTGAAGAACAAAAGTCATTCCTACCTTTACCAAACAACAAATCTGTTAAAGAACCGCATCAACAAGCATATTGGCGATAGACCCATCGATTCGCTTGAGCCTTCTGACATCTTGGCTGTGCTGAAGAAATCGGCAGATAAACCTGCAACAGCCGAAAGGGTTCGCACGATTCTGTCTGGTGTATTCAAATATGCAGTAACGCATCTTCTCTGCCCTCGAAATCCAGTGAATGATGTTTACACAGCAGTGCCTGTGCGTGTTGTTCAACATAAGAAGCCGCTGAATGCGAAAGAGTTGGTTAATTTCTTTGAAGCGTTAAGAAATTACGGTGGTACACCACAAGTTAAAACGCTGATACATCTTGGCATGCTCACAGTTACGCGACCTTCAGAGTTACGTTGTGCTGAATGGTCAGAGTTTGATTTAGATGATGCATTGTGGGTTGTACCTGCCGGACGGATTGGTCGGAAGGGCAAGCCAGAACATAAAGTCCCATTATCTAAACGTGCTATTGAGTTACTCAAAGAATTGGCATGCATCACGGGAAGCGGTAAATATCTATTTCCTAATAGCCGGCGACCAAGTGAGCCAATGACGACCACAACGGTTAATCGCGCATTGGAAAATATGGGTGTTAATGGCGAAGGTACGATGGGTTATTCGGCACATGCCGCCAGAGCCACTTTCTCGACATGGGCATACGAGGCTGAGTATGACCCAGTGGTTATTGAAAAACAGTTAGATCATGAAATTCAGGGGAAGGTTCAAACTTCATACAACCAACACCAATACATGTCTAAGCGAACTGCGCTTTTGAATGATTACAGCAAATATATAACTGGATGTGAGCAAGGCAAAACCAATGTCGTTTCAATCAATGGTAAGAAGGGCGGCTCACGATGATGAAAGTTACACCTAGAGTCATTCCTCGGTCAGACCATCATCGCAATATTCGGAAATGGGTTAAGCAAAAAAAAATCTTGGTTCTACCTGATGCTGTGGAAGATCAATACGAATACGACTTGATTGCTCTTGAGGGTGATAAATCCTTTGGCGATCCTAATTTCGGAAAGCACGCACAAGTGTTGGCACATGCATTAACGCATGATCCTCGAATGAAGTTGGTTTATGACACATTGCTGGATTACGTACCAACAAATAATCAGCGGTGTTGGAAAGAAATATTTGAAAGTTGGATGAAGGCTGGCTTGATTCCATGGAATGACTGGAAGGCGGCGCAGAATGAAGCACAGATGCTTAAAGATGATTTAGGGACTGCGTTAAAAACTGTGCGTCAAGGTTTGGAAAAAATGCCATTGTTAGGTGAGAGAGGCGTATCGCTACCATGGATACTTGATGGTGATGAATTAACTGAACGCATCAAGGATTTACAGAAAAAAATTGATGATTGGAAGCATGAGCCAAACTTTTTCTTCATGCCACAACTAAACGCTGGGGGTCGAATACAAGAGACAAAATGTATGTCAAAAGACCGTGTGCGCCAATGTATAAGTACGCTTCACTCGTTCCGTGTAGATTACGAGGCGTTGCCTGTACGAAGAGCAATAGCAACAGTTGTGACAGTTATTAATGACGTGGTTGTTCCAGATGACATAAATCCAAGTAGAAGACATATAAATGCAACTGTAGTTAAAGACTCTATCAAAGAGATGAAAAAGAAAGGTTTTGTTGGCGCAAGGATAAAAGCGGTTAAGGCTGAAGTTTTCAGGGTTAAGCCGAAATAAAAAAATAAACAACTCGACCAAATATTTTTCTCCAGTTGTTAATTTAATCCAATAGCAACTGATGCATCTTGGTGGCTCCTGATTTAAACGGAGTAACCATGATGACAACTAAAGCAAAGGTTCTTGGTGTTGAGATAGAAAAAGCTCAGCAGATACATAACGATATTGCCCGCCCTGAAAACCGATTGATTCGACTGGAGCAAATTATCGGACATGAAAAGAAGGGCATACCGCCGTTAATACCGATGAGCCGTCAGGGTTGGGTTAAAGGTGTTAAAGAAGGTCGCCATCCTCAGCCAGTGTATCTAGGGAACTCGCGTACTCCGTTCTACCGACTGATTGAGATTCTTGACCTTGTGCATGGCGAGTATCGTTCGGATGAAGTCGCATGAATGGAAATGCAGGCGATAACGTAAATAAGTACATACTCATTAATGATGAGTTCGCAATCAAGATTGAACCTCGTAGTTGGGTTGTATGTGTTTGGTCTGATGAAGATCCTTTTGAGCATGACCCAAAGTGGCACCCCCGTAGGTTCTATCACACGGCTTTTGAAGCTTTTTTAGACGTTCGTGAGAATCTAGTACGCATCCAAGACATAAGCAACGTAGAAGAGGTTTTAAAGGCAATACACCGCTCAGATTGGCTGATGGCATATGCAGCAAGGCAGGCTGCGAGATTGCGACCAGAAGAGTGGCTCGTCTCATTTGATGGGATGGATGAATTACACGAGGTTCAGTGATGGCTGGTTTTATTGAAGTGAAGCAGTTAGCGCAGGGGCGTTGGTACGGAATTCTAGTGGCTTTAGGTGTGCCAAGTGAGTCGCTGACATCTAGACATAAACCATGCCCTGCTTGCGGCGGTAAAGATCGGTTTAGATTTGATGATCTAAAAGGTCACGGTACTTTTTACTGTAGTGGGGGTGGGTCTCCAACTTGGGGTGATGGGTTTGAGTTACTAAAACATATTCATGGTTGGTCAGCTTCAGAAGCTAAGGAACGAGTTGCTGACTATCTGGGTGGTAAGCCAAAGAAAAGCAGTATGTATTCGCCATCGATGCCAACAGCAAAGCAGCCTAAAAATGATTACGCGTTAAGGCTTTGGTCTGAGCGTGTTGAGGGTGTGCAGTTTCATACATACGCGAAAAAGAAAGATATTTTGTTTGAGGCTGGTGCTGCACGCCATAAAAGCGTCTGGGGACGCGTTGTTGGGCAATCATCTGATTGCATACTCGTGCCAATTACAGATTTTAGAAAAGGCGAAATTGTTGCTGTTCAGGCAATTAACGGTAATGGCGAAAAGCAAACATTCGGCTCCGTGAAAAACTGCGGATTTGTAATTGGTGATACATCAAATACTCATCTTGACTGGATTGTAGTTGAAGGTTGGGCAGATGCAGTGAGTACCCATGTTATGCACTGGTCAATGGAGTCGGTTGTATTTGCCGCATGTGGGTCACACAACATGAAGCCCCTTGCTGAAACGCTCTTGAAGGTCTTTTCGCCAGATAAAAACATAACAATACTGGAGGACGCGGCATGACAAGTATCGAGCATGTGAAACTGCAGCGTGGCAGTCATGGCGAGAAAGACCCCAATGATTATCATTTGTCAGGTGTTTCCATACGTGAAGAAGTAGAAGCCATGCGAATTGCTAATTCTGCTAATTCCGCTAATTCAGATGAGCCTATGGACATAGTGCCTGAGCTAGTTGAAGAGCAGCCATACCCGACAAATAAGTTGCCGCCAATGATTGCGCAAGCGATTGAGGATGCTTCACGTATTATCAAAACGCACCCTGCGCTATGTGCGGCGACATTACTCAGCCAAATGGCTGCTGCTGCACAAGAGCATTACAAGGTAAAGGCAAACCCGAGTAACCCTAGAGAAACACCACTAGCATTGTTCTTTATGACTGTCGCCCATTCAGGCGTGGGAAAAAGTGAAACAAGCAGGATTCTTGGCAAGGCGTTGGCGGATAAACAGCATGAAGTCCAGTTGCAGTATAAAAAGCTAAAGAAGGAATTCGATGCCGAATACGACATATGGAAAGCACGCAAAGAGCAATTAAATAATGCGATGAAGTCCAACGCAAAGCCTAAAGAAGGACAAGAAAGCTCAGAAAAGATTGCTATGGACTATGCAGCTCACTGTGATAAAGAGCCAAGAATGCCGCGAGTTCCTTTCTACAAGGTAGAGGCAATTACGACCGAGAAGCTCGTTAACAACTTATGTGAACGCCACCCATCAGCGATTATAGATACAGCAGAGGGTGGAAAGATTTTTGGGTCACATGCAGTAAAAGGCGAAAACGCAATGGGATTCCTAGCGGTACTAAACTCGCTTTGGAGCGCAGAGCCAGTATCAAATTCAACAATAGGTAGAGGTGAAAATACCGCTGAAAATGCAGTCGTCAGTGCCAATATTATGATTCAGCCAAAGACACTGAGCGAAGCTATGAACAGGCTAACTAACTGGCATGACATTGGTCTTGGTAATCGCTTCTTGTTGGCTAATTGTGAGTCAGCACAAAAGACTATGCGGATAATTTCAAAGGATGATGATTACAGTGCGACTGATGCAATTATCAACGTTAATAAGGCTGTTGAACGCATGTTTGCCAGACCGCCAAGCGTACATGAAGATGGTGGCTGTAACTGGGGTTTGCTTACTTTTAGTGATGCTGCAATTGACGCTTATATTGAATATCACAACGATGTAGAGCATCGAAGAACAAAAGGTGATTTGTCGCATAGTGACATGCAGGGGTTTGCTAACCGTATGGGTGAACACGCTGTACGGCTCGCAGGAGTGCTTCATTGCATGCATGCCGAACGTGTTGAAAGCCCAATAGAATACGAAATTTTCATGTCAGCCTCTGCATTGGTTGACTGGTATGCGAATGAACAGCTTAGATACGTAAAATCACAGCCAACGCCAGAGCAGCAGGATGCGATTGACCTTGAAGATTCACTGCTTAGTAATGATGAGGTCAAGAAAAATGGTTATGTCGACAAAAGCACCTTTATGCGTATTGCACCTTCAAGAATGCGTAAGGCAAAAGTATTCAACGCTGCACTAGAAATACTTAGAACCCGTAATCGAGTGATGCTGCCAAAAGAAAATGGCAGAACAACAATTCGTATAAATTCTGTCCTTCTTAAGGCAAATTAGATGTCAAAAAAGACGCAATTAGCAGAATTAGCAGGTAGCAGTAAAGTTAGCCAAAAAATAGCTTCAAAAAAATCCTCATCCAAAAAAAAGATTACGCAGCACGAGCCTGTTAAGCGACCGCCAGTACCAACGGCTTACCAAGATGAAGGTAAGGGTCTGGATGACATTCTGGGTGACGCACAGACACGCCACATCACGTCATCAGAAGATTCAGCTTTCTACCTCTTACGACAAATTAGTCAAGACCGTGGCTTTGGTGATTACGTTGATTACCCGAGCATGATTGCGTCACTGAAGAGTATGGCTGATAACGTTAATAAGGGTGATATGCGCGAGATGGAAGCGATGCTGGTGTCATCAGCTAAGTGCCTTGAAGTATTAGCGGAGTCATTGCTTGTGCGTGGCTTACGGCAGGACATGTGGCATCACCTTGAGGGCTTCTTGAAGCTCGGGCTGAAGGCGCAGAACCAGATGCGTCACACCCTCGAAACATTAGGCAAGTTGAAGAATCCACCTGTGGTTATCGCAAAGCAGGCGAACCTTGCGACCAATCAGCAGGTCAATAATCACTCGCGCGATGGAAAAAGCATCGTGCCAAACGAACTATCATCAGGAGTGCAGAATGAGCTATGTCAGAACAGCGAAACACCGAGTGATGCGGTCACAGATGATTCATCAGTGGAAGCCGTGGCTGAAATCCACCGGTGCAAAAACCGAAGAGGGTAAGGCGGTGTCTTCGATGAATGCTTACAAAGGCGGTGTCCGGCAGAAGCAGCGCGAATTAAACAAACAGCTTAACGAGCAGATGCAGGCAATACTCAATTTATTAGACTGATGGAGACTGAAATGACAACGCAACATAAGACGCTTGGCGAGATGCTGCTTAGCGGTGATTTTGCTAAACCTGAAGAAACACTTATTGACGGAAAGCATTGGCAACAAGTGCTTGATGAAGCGGGGTATGGCTTGCCAGACTGTGATAAGAAAAAGACACAGCCAAAACTGCAGCCAGATATTACGGGTGGTTTACTCGGTCATCTAAATCAGCAGAATCAGCAGACCAAACAACTAAGCGACAATATCTTTGATGCGCTGAGGTTTGTAGACGAGAAACTGTGAGGCAGGTTCTATATCGGTACATCAGGCGATTCTTAGGCGTGATTTGAGCAAATTAAGCAAGGTGTCGACACGCCAGAAAAGATAGGCAAATGCTTGAATGCCGGTACTAACTGCGGCTCTTGTGTTCCAGAAATAAGAGACTTAATTCATGATGCTCAGACACCAGTGCATTCTGTATAAGTTTGTTTTCAAAATAAATTTGTAAAGAATTAATTCTAAAAAATTGCGCGCCCGGAGGGAGTCGAACCCCCGGCCTCTGTCTCCGGAGGACAGCGCTCTATCCAACTGAGCTACGGGCGCATAATTTTTACCAAATTGTACGTATCTAAAAACCCTTTATAAATCAATAGCTTAGATAAAATGTTTCTCGCCTCCGGAGGAAAAGGATCTTTAAGAAAATTTATATAAATCAAATACTTAAGTTTGATGTATACGTAGTGTGTATGTTTTGTGAACTTGCACATGCTTGTTACTAGAGTGATTACAAGCTGAGAAAGTTAGTGTGCTGAATTACTTGATCAGTAGTTGATAAGAATTTGCTGCCCCCGATAACAGGCAATTTCTAAGCGTGCTCATGAGAAATTATGGGGCGTGGTTGCAACATCATGTTTTAAGCATTGAGAATAAAATATGATCCACACAGGTAAAGCAATCAGATTGGTCATGTCCCAACATATGATCAGTAGATGCCATGTCGTGAATCATTGCACCCTGCTGAGTCGTAGAACTTGATTCGCACTTTCCCATAGACGCCACAGCACTTTGCATTGGCAAGAAACCAATGACCAAAGCTAGCAGACAAATCATCAATTTTGTTGGGAAATTATTCACTAATGCGACACAAAATTTAAACTCTTTTCTATGACACTATTTTTTATTCGAAAGTTCAAGCATTTTCACCACTGACTTACTGTACCCTAGTTTGTTTGTGCTTAATAAATAGGCTCTCTTAGCAAGTCATTTGCGTTGTTCCTGAAAAATCCCTTATGTTTGAGGAATAACGGCGTTTTAATGTTCAGAACAACACAACGAGTGGTCAGATAGAACCTCAACTATTCGGCACTCGGATATTTTATCTCCTGAACATGCATGCACCATTCGTTCTAGCTCTACACGAATGTCATTCAGCCTTTCGATTTTGAAAACCACATCATTTAAGTGCGCTTCAGCAATGGCATTCACCTGATCACACGGCTGACTCGGGTTATCGGTAAGAGACAATATTTGTCGAATTTGATCGAGTGTGAATCCAAGCTGTCTTGAATGACGAATAAAATTGAGTCTCGTACGGTGAGCTTCGCTGTATTTCCTCTGATTGCCTGAATTGCGCTCTGGCTTTGGGATTAGCTCTATTTCTTCGTAATACCTTAGTGTCTGAACCTTGCAATCGCATTCTTTTGCCAATTGTCCTATCGAGTATATTTTTGCCATTTCCAGCTTGAACCTACAGTGACTGTAGATTGTAGAGTTTAGCTTAGATTTAGATTTGAGGCTTTTGAAATGGCTGGCTGTGGTTGCGGCAATAATGAAGTGAAATTTGAAGGGCTGTCACAAGCTTACAAGCGAGTACTTTGGGTCGTTATTGCCATTAATGCTGTGATGTTTTTTATAGAGTTCGGCGCAAGCTTTCTTGCAAATTCGCAGGCGCTTCAGGCAGATGCTTTAGACTTTTTGGGTGACACCCTGACATACACCATTACTTTTCTGGTAATTGGCCATACGGCTAGATGGCGTGCTGGTGCCGCTTTATTTAAAGGATTCACCTTATTACTGATGGGGCTATGGGTCTTTGGTACAACGATATACAGCACATTTTACGTAAATCAACCGATTGAAAGCATCATGGGTTCCATAGCTGTAACTGCTTTTCTAGCTAACTTAACCAGTGCTTTATTGTTGATGAAATACCGTGACGGCGACGCCAATATCCGCTCTGTATGGCTGTGCAGCCGCAACGATGCAATAAATAATCTTTTGGTGCTTTTTGCGGCAGGCGTAGTGTACTTAACACAATCCCATTGGCCTGATGTTATCGCCGCATTATTCATGTCAGGGTTATTTTTGCACTCTGCATCACTCATTCTCAAACAAGCTTGGGAAGAGTGGACAAAAGCACCCAATGTGGAATGTTCTATCGATTAGCTTCGACCCATGAATCCTTAATACGACCAAAATCCTTGTCTTTTTTTCACTGAAGAATTAGCATGCCACGCAGCAAAAAGTGTCTTATGTCGCGGACACATGGATGGCGTAATGTTCCTTGGTAAATGGAACTTTTCGGATATTGGATTTGTCTATCAAACTAATTATAGAGTTTTTAAGGTTCTCAACCACTGATGCTTCGTCGTTTATTGATCATATGGTGCGCTGTTTCTATTCTGGGTTATGGGATGGTTGCGGTGGCTGATGTGCATGAAATCGCGACGGATCAGGTTGAGGTTATTGAAGATCACGCGACAAATACAAGTGATACAGATCATGCCTACGATTGTGATCACAGCTGTCACAGCGTCAACCATCTACTCGGCTTGACTAGCGCCATATTGACTAACCTAGTAGTTGACCATAGTCTCTTACGGATTCCCCATTCTATTTCGCTAAACTCCTTTTCTCCCCTTTAGTTTTACGCCCTCCAATTACCGTCTAATTTCCGTCCCGTACCTGCCAAACCCTTCCTGCCTATTCTAGGTTAGCGGTTGGCTTTCGTATTGAATCAATTATCGGAATTCAGTTTATGCCGTTTGTTATCTGCACACGAGAAGGCCTGTTCGCCTGCTTGTTTATCTTTGTCGTCTGGACGTCAACAACGTACGCCAAAGCAAACTCATCAAATGGCGATGAAATGCAACAGCTGGCTACCATCGTCAATCTATCACTTGAGTCCAATCCTGAAATACAGGCCGCTCAAGCGGCTGTTGATGCCGCGCAGGCTCGGCTGACAGGCGCAGGGCTACCTTTAAATAACCCAGAGCTAGAGTTTGGAGCCGAGCGTACAGATATCAGCATCTATACCATTGGCATAAGCCAAACTATCGATTGGCACGATAAACAAGGCGGATTTGAACAAGTGGCTCGCGCTGAACTGGCAGCAGCAAAAGCACGAGTCGAAGCTATTCGTCTAACAAAGACAAACGAGTTGCTCGACGCAATTGGAAGCGTTGCCGTTCGTCACGAAATCACCAGCCTCGCCAAGCGCCAAACTGAAATTCTGGATCGATTCGTCAGGCTTGCCGAGCGACGTCATTCTGCTGGAGACATCTCTCAGGCCGAGCTGGAACTCGCACGCCTGTCTCTGACGGAAGCGGTCATGCAACATGCAGGCAATGGCGCTGATCTTGTCGGGGCAAAAAGTGAATACTTCAGCCTCAGCGGCCAGATGCCCAATAGCCTTGTCACGTTCCGTGACCTGATACCCCTGACACTGCCAGAGAAACAGGAAGAAGAGACTCTGGCGCAGAACCATCCCCAAGTTCAGGCGGCCTTGAAAAAGGCTCAGTCAGCCCGGCAACAAATTGAGACGGCCGACCGGGAACGCAGGGCTGATCCTACGTTTGGCCTGACTACTGGACGTGAAGACACTGAAAGCTTGGTTGCACTATCGATTTCCATCCCGCTTCAGGTCAGAAATGATTTTCGCAGCAATGTGGATGCCGCGCAGGCAGAAGCACTAGAGGCGGAACAGGAAGCCCATCAGGTTTATCGAAATCTGCAAGCTAGACTCAACAGTGCACGTTCACGCTTCAAGCTTGTTGCCGATGCGTGGGGACTTTGGGTAACCCAAGGACGCATCAGCCTGCAACAACACATCGAGCTATTGAAACCCTTTGGCAAGCCGGTGAGATAAGCACCGCCGACTACCTTCTGCAAGTTAAACAGACACTGGGCACCCAGATTGCGAGCATCGAACTGCACGGCAATTTGTGGAACGCTTGGATTGAGTGGCTGAGTGCTTCGGGCACCTTGAATTCATGGCTGAATCGATCCTCGATGGAGCAGTAAACAATGAATATCAAAACTAGCGTTAAATATGGAAACCCTATCATGATGTGCCATATCAAGTTTCATCAGTTTTTTGCTTACCTAGTCATAGGAAGCAGTTTTTTTATTAGTAGTACTTACGCTGGCCCCGGCCATGATCACGGCGAAGAAGAAGCAAATACAACGCCACTGAACGTAATGGCAGCCCCACGTTTTGCGACACAATCGGAGCAGTTTGAGTTAGTTGGGATATTGGAAGAGGTGAACCTTCACCTTTATCTTGATGATTACGCCAGCAATGCTCCTATTGAAGGTGCCACATTAGAAGTCGAAATAAACGGTGAAACCATGCTTGCGGAACCAGAGGGTGCCGGAGAATATCACGCCACACTGCCCGCACCACTCGAAGATAGTGTGCACGCATTGATGATCACGGTGCTAACGGAAAAAACTAGTGACTTACTGATCGCCGAACTTGATGTTCACACTGCTCATCAGGAACCACAACAGCAGGAAAAAGAGCCGGCTATTGATAAGCAATACCTACCTTGGCTTTTAGGGATGGTAGGGGTTTTTCTGTTGTTGGTGTTACTCATGATGATGAAAGACCGCAAGCAAAGAGGAGTATCAGCATGATTAAGCGATTATTACTTAGTTTAGCGTTACTGCCATGCCTGAGCTTCGCGGGCCCCGGACATGATCATGGACACGATGAAGGCCCAACGGTAACCGACCCCAATTCTCCGCAAAGAAACCCCGATGGCAGTGTATTCCTACCAAAGCAAACTCAACGATTTATGCGCTTGCGCACCGTGGTGTCTGAATATCAAGTGCTTCCCCGGAGTTTAGTTTTATACGGAAGAATCGTGGCAGGAAGTAATGCGGGCAGCAAAGTGCAAGCACTACAAGCTGGTCGGCTGAGTATTCCCAACGAATTTCTCCCTATCGTGGGTAATCGTGTCGAAAAAGGACAATTGCTAGCAAAAATAACACTCGCTCAGGATGCACAAGAAAACACATTGCAAGAAGCTGAAATAGCTGATTTACGCGAACAGCTTAAATTAGCTCAGATGGAAAAAGAGCGTTTAGCTAAATTAACGGGAGCAGTAGCTCAACGCAAAATCGATGCTGCAACATCTAAAGTATCGGGTCTACGAGCACGTATTCGAGCATTAGGTAAAGGAGTAAAGGGCAAGACTGATAATGTTTATGCTCAAACTAGTGGCATCGTTACTGGAAGCTATGCATCTAACGGGCAAGCTGTACAGGCGGGTGATCTATTATTAGAACTTATTGATCCAGCTAAATTACAAGTTGAAGCCGTAACCTTTGATCCATCGCTACCTTCAAACATCGACCAAGCGGGGTTTTCCATCGGCACGCAACGTATTGCGCTTCGCTATCAAGGTAGAAGCCCTCAACTTCGGCAACAGGCCCTACCTCTGCGTTTCGCAATACCTCTCGTCGCAGACGATGATGAATCGGTTGAAGAAAAAGCAGAGCGCCTTGGGTTAGTCGCAGGATTGCCAGTGCAGATTACGGTTCAAACGCGGGAGAAAATCAAAGGCGTTGCTGTGCCAGCCAAATCGCTTGTCCGTAATTCGAGTAATCAGACAACTGTTTGGGTCAAGTTAGCACCCGAGCACTACGAGTCTCGCGTAGTGCGTTTTCAGCCATTGGATGCCGAACATGTCTCAATCACAGATGGGCTGAATGATGGCGAACGTGTCGTCATTCATGCAGCTAACCTGCTCAATCAGATTCGTTAGGAGGCATCATGTTTCAATGGTTATTAAATGCCAGCCTTAACAATCGATTACCGATTCTGGCAGCTAGCTTAATTCTTATGGCTTTTGGTGCTTGGCAGATTCCGCAAACACCCGTAGATGTTTTTCCTGATTTAAACCGACCGACTGTCACTTTGATGACAGAGGCAGGAGGTATGGCACCTGAAGAAGTAGAGCGTTTAATCAGCTTTCCCTTAGAGACTGCAATGAATGGCCTGCCGGGAATCGAATCGGTACGCTCTATTTCAAGTGCGGGTTTATCGTTTGTATACCTCGTATTTGACTGGAACACTGAAATTTATCGTGCTCGTCAAATGGTGAGTGAGCGCTTAGGTACATTAGATACAGCATTTCCACCCGACATCGCTGTACATATGGGGCCAATCTCTTCTGTGATGGGCGAAATTATGCTGGTTGCCATTCCCATCGACCCCGAAAAAATCGACCCAATGGTAGTTCGTGAATATGCCGACTGGGTGCTTAGGCCAAGACTACTATCAATTTCAGGGATAGCGCAGGTTATACCGATTGGCGGTGAAGTTCGTCAGTATCAAGTACAACCAGATATGCGATTAATGACCGATTTAGGCATTAACATTGATCAACTTGTCGATTCATTGGAAGGCTTTGCTAACAATACTTCTGGAGGTTTTTTAGAACTTAACGGTAAGGAGTATTTAATACGTCATATAGGACGTACTTCAAGTTTAGAAGACTTACAAAACCTTGCTATCACTGCAAATGATGGTCAGCCACTTTTCCTGAAACAGGTTGCTAAAGTAACTTTTGCGCCAAAAGTGAAGCGTGGTGATGCTGGTTTTAACGGTCGTCCCGCTGTAATACTCGGAATCCAGAAACAACCGGGAGCCGACACCATACATTTAACAAAAGAAATTGAGTCCGCTTTGCAATCCATGAAAGCAAGCTTGCCTCAAGGTATGGACGAGCCGCGAATTACATTTCGTCAAGCCAGTTTCATCGAAGCTTCCATCAACAATTTAGAACATAAATTGTTGCTAGCTACAGCATTAGTAACCGTCATACTGTTTTTGTTTTTAGGTAACTTCCGCACAACATTCATTTCGTTAATGGCGATTCCCTTATCGATCTTAACGACCATTGTAGTGTTTCGGTATTTTGAATTATCCATTAACACAATGACCTTAGGTGGCCTAGCCATAGCTATAGGGGAATTAGTAGATGATGCGGTGGTCGGCGTTGAAAATGTTATTCGACGTTTGCGCGAAAATAGAAAAAAGCAAAACCCTTTGGCACCACTTAAAATCGTGTTCAACGCGACTCTGGAAGTCCGTTCTGCCATTGTTTACGCAACAATCATTATCATTTTGGTATTTTTGCCCCTCTTTGCACTACCGGGGATGGAAGGACGTTTGTTTGTTCCACTGGGCGTGGCCTATATCACCTCTATTCTTGCCTCAATGTTGGTTTCGGTAACATTAACTCCTGTACTAGCCTACTTCCTGTTACCCAAAATGCGTCAACTTGACCATGCCGAACCTTGGTTGGTTCGCATGCTCAAAAAAGGATATGCCGCCTCGTTAGAGTGGGTTTTGAATTACCCTAGAACTTTGTTGATGGGTGGCTTTGCAGCGGTAGTTATTGCCGCGAGTCTCGTGCCTTTATTTCCAACGACTTTCCTGCCGCCCTTTAACGAAGGAACATTACTTGTCAGTGTACGTCTCAATCCGGGGGTCACTCTCACCGAATCAGTACGTATGGCTTCTCAAGCAGAAACACTGTTGCAATCAGTCCCAGAAATCGTGCACATAGGACGCCGTTCTGGTCGTGCGGAATTGGATGAGCATGCTGAAGGAGTTTATAACAGTGAGCTAGATGTCAGTTTACGTCCATCTGAACGCAGTATGGATGAAGTATACGCGGATATACGTGCTCGACTCGCACCGTTACCCGCAGGGATAAGTATTGGCCAACCGATATCACATCGTATTGACCATATGTTGTCAGGTGTGCGAGCACAAATTGCAATCAAACTTTTCGGCAATGATCTCGACACTCTCAGAGCACAAGCGCAAAAACTGCAAGACGAGTTGAAGGACATACAAGGTGTTGCAGACCTTACTATCGAGAAGCAGGTATTAGCGCCTCAAATCAAAGTTTATGTTGATAATGCTATCGCTGGTCAATACGGATTGTCTGGTGCAGCACTCTTGCGGCAATTACAGATGTTGGTAGACGGTGCAACGATCAACGAAATCGTGGATGGCAATCGTCGATTTAAGCTAGTTTTGCGCTTATCTGAAGAAGACAGGCCAACCGCGCAATTACGAGACTTGTTGATACCAACCCCCGTTGGGCAGGTTCCACTGAGCCGATTAGCGACTATCGTTGAAAGTGACGGGCCTAATCAGATATCTCGCGACAACGGGCAACGTCGTATTGTGCTTTCGGCTAATGTGAACGGTAGAGCGTTGTCAGAAGTCGTACAGGAAATGCGCTCAAACATTGACGGATTTAAACTTCCCGAAGGTTACTTCATTACCATTGGCGGTCAATTCGAAGCACAAGAACAGGCTGCTCAACGCATTGTTTTTCTAGCATTGATATCCGCATTGCTCGTTTTCTTAACCTTATATAGCCGTTACCAATCCAGCGTGCTGGCAGCACTTATAATGGCAAATATTCCTTTAGCTTTAGTTGGGAGTGTCATTGGACTCTGGCTATCGGGTCAACCGTTATCAATAGCGGCACTGATTGGATTTATCACGTTAGCTGGTATATCCACCCGTAACGGTATTTTAAAAACAAGCCACTATTTAAATTTGATGCGGTTTGAAGGTGAGGACTTTACCCGGCAAATGATCATTCGGGGTTCCTTAGAGCGCCTCTCTCCCGTCTTAATGACCGCACTGGTAGCCGCATTTGCATTAATGCCTTTGCTATTTGAAGCGGAGCAACCCGGAACTGAAATATTGCACCCCGTTGCGGTGGTGATATTTTCCGGCCTCATAAGCTCAACAATACTGGATACCTTTTTAACACCAGCCATGTTCTGGTTATTTGGACGAACACCTTCTGAATTAATCGTTAATAGTGAAATCAAAGAAGCCCTTTAGCAGGAGAAAACCATGAAATTAATATCAGCCACCCTAGTAACTGCGTTATTACTGTCGCCAGTCATTAATGCATCACAAGATCACCATCATGATGAAAGCCCTGAAGAACATGCCAAACATGCACATGAATCTCATGATCATGATCACGACGGACACGACCATGAACACGATAAACCAAAATATGGCGGTATCGTTGCTGAAGCTGGTGGACAACACTTCGAACTGGTTATCAATGGCGAAACCATAGCCTTGTACGCTGAAGACCTACCTCATGATCACGATGCAGATGCTATTAAAATTAGATTAACTATTTTACAAGGAAAAAAACGTAGCCAATTGGAACTGCAAGCTTCAAAAACTGAAGAACACCGTTTTGAAAGTGCTATAACCCAGCAACTTAAGGCCGGAGATAAAATTGTTGCAATGGTACGTTCTCCAAAGTCTAAACCCATACTAGTGAAGTTTGACGTTGCTGATTAAAACTTCTTGTTTTTGAAAGTTCCGTGCGATTACGTATATGTACTTATCAAGAATGCGAGCGATGGTATTGCAGCCTAATTATTAGCAATCGCAAGCTAATTGGCTGCAATTCCTAAATGAAACTGCCAATATTTATGCTCAATTTGTCTCGTATACGGCCATATCTAGACTCCTAGATTTACTCACTCCGATTTGAGAGGGCTTGGAGCTTTGAGAATATCCTGTCCGCCCACGGTTCGAGCGCTTCTTCTAAAATCACCCCTTTCGCTGCTGTTTTTGAGCTTGGGTGCTTAACTATCAGTGCTGCCTCCGGAGGAAAAGGATCTATGGATAATCTTTTTAAATCCAATAGTTTGGAAGGATGAATATGTTGTTGTGTAGCTTTTGTGTAACTCGGTAATAGCTATTTTCTTAAATATTCAAAAGTCCAAAACAATACTAAAACTCATTATCGAAATGAACTTAGAAGAAATTGACAACTCAAAGCTAGCAAGTAGAGAATAAATACATTCGGAGAATGTTGCCCTGAAAAAACTTTCATTCTTTCTGCTGATTTTTGTCTTCTTGGTTCAAGCGACTGCTTTTGCCAATTTTCACGTGTGTGAAAATCAACAAAATCATGCGATGGGAAGTCAGGATGCCCATCACCTACATGCTATGGATGTCCAAGATCCAATGTCACAGGTTGATCATTCAGAAGCATGTCAATGTGACTCTGTTTGCACTTCGGTTTTTTTTCTACACTTATCCCTAACGCGATGGAGTTTACTGTCGCAATCCCCTTAATTAGCCACTCAGACCTCTATAAATCACGCTTCGCTGATTCGATTTATAGCGTTGTCTTAAGACCCCCTAAGACCGCCTAAGAACCCACTAACTTTATTTTTAACTCACGCATCGGGAGAACAATATGCGTGCTTTGTTAGTCGTGGGTTTGTCTGTGTGCATTCCATTTGTGAATGCAGCGGAAGCAACCCTTGAAAAAGATTCTTACACATCAGCTTTTGATCAATATCAAAAGTGGAAACCAGTTGGCACGTCTGATTGGGTCAATGCCAATCGTGTCGTCGATGAAATCGGTGGCTGGCGTTATTACACCCAAGAGCCATACATGAAAGATGAATCATCTTCGATGCCTACAGGTCATCAGCACCACTCTATGGGAGGTCATCAATGATGAAGAAACTTCCATTGGCGTTGTTAGTGCCTTTGTTAGCTAGTTGCAGCACCTTTGATATGCAGGGGAGTTTGACCAAGGTTAACGCCGAACCTGGTGTGGTCACTGCCGGCAAGGTTGATGTTGTCGTAACGGATGAACAGCAAAAAGCGCGTGAACAACGTGCAGCTGAGCTATTGCAAGAATCTTTGAGTGAAGATGCTGCTGTAGAGCTCATGTTGTCTAGAAGCCCTGCCTTTCAAGAGCTCTTGTTAAACCATTGGCAGGCAGGTGCATCCGTAGCGCAAACAGGGCGCATTGCTAATCCTGTTTTTTCATTTGAGCGCATGGTGAAGGGAGAGGAGACTGAATATGGTCGATTCCTTCGTTTTGGTTTGCTTGATGTTCTGACTCTTCCTGCACGACAAGCCGCTGCAGAGATTGCAATTGATCGTGCCGCAATGAGTTTGTCTGCTGAGGTTTATGCATCAATCAGTCAAGTGCGTTTGGCTTGGTTAGATGCCGTCACAGCTGAAGCAAAGCTTAAAATTGCAGAGAAGGCATTTACGGGTACCTCTGCTAGCGCCGACTTAGCTAAACGAATGAAGCAGACAGGTAACTTCACGACGACTGACCGCATTCGACAGCAGTTGATCTTTTCAGAAGCCACCATTGCGTTAGCCACTGCGAGACAAGAACGAATAGCAGCGCGTGAAAAGCTGGTTCGACTCTAGGTCTTGAAGGTGAGGATGCGCAACAACTGAAATTACCAACAAAGCTGCCCAAATTAGCTAAGCAGCCCTTGGCGCTTACAGATATCGCTAAGGAAATAAATCAGCGCTTTGATGTCCGTATGGCGCGTCTCGATTACGAGTCAGCTTTAAAGCGAAACGGTGTGGATCAAGTTAGTACCTTTACCGACATTGAATACGGCCGTCGCTATGACACGATTAATGATGCGGGAAGCATCTCCCATAAAAAAGGTTATGAGCTTGAAGTGAAGCTACCGGTCTTTGATTGGGGTGATATGCAACGCGATGCGCTTCAAGCAAATCTTTTAGCAAAGCAACAGGCGTATAAAAATGCCGTGCTATCTGCGGCATCACAGTTAAGAGAAAGTTACAGTTTGTATCGAACCTCGTTTGATATTGCTCAGCATTATCAAAATCAGATTCTGCCCATGCAGGAAGCCTTGTTGGAAGAGGCGACCTATAACTACAACGGCATGATCATTGGTGTGTTTGAGTTGATGCAAGCGGGACGTGATATGGCCGCTGCGCAGCAATCAGCGATCGATGCCAAACGTAATGTACTTAATGCAGAGATAGCGATGAATAGCGTTGTGATGGGGCGTCCGATCGATGCCAGTACAACCAAAATTTCAGCGAGCTCAGCATCAGCTGATGCAGGGCATTAGGAGAAGAGTTATGACTTCAAGAAGAGATTTTTTCCGCTTGTTAGGCGCTGCTGGAGGCGCTGTAGCGGCAAGCTCAGTCAGTCAGTTTGCTTTAGCTGGATTGCCTGAACCTGTCATTCAAACCTCGGCTGACACGATGGATCCTTTGTATCCAGAAACAGGTCGTCCCTATAACCCTGTGGTGACGTTGAATGGTTGGACATTGCCATGGCGCATGAATAAGGGCGTTAAAGAGTTTCATTTGGTTGCAGAGCCGGTTGTGCGTGAACTAGGCCCTGGGATGAAGGCCAACCTTTGGGGTTATAACGGCCAAAGCCCTGGTCCAACCATAGAGGTGGTTGAGGGTGATCGCGTACGTATCTTTGTGACCAATAAGCTGCCAGAACATACCAGTGTGCATTGGCATGGTCAGCGTCTTCCTAATGGTATGGATGGTGTGTCGGGTTTGAATCAGCCCGCGATTCAGCCGGGAAAAACCTTTGTGTATGAATTTGAAGCTAAACGCCCAGGCACCTTCATGTATCACCCGCATGCGGATGAGATGACACAGATGGCGATGGGCATGATGGGCTTTTGGGTAACACATCCAAAAGAAAAGCATCCATGGATAAATGAAGTGGACCGTGATTACTGCATCATGCTCAATGCCTTCGATATTGTCCCTGGCGCTGCGACTCCCAAGATTATGACCATGTTGGATTTCAACCTATGGACATGGAATAGCCGTGTCTTCCCGGGAATTTCACCGTTAGTAGCCCGTAAAAACGATCGTGTTCGTGTAAGGGTGGGTAACTTAACGATGACCAATCATCCAATTCACATTCATGGCATTGAGTTTGAGGTAACCGGTACCGATGGTGGTCCAACTCGACCTGAAAGCCGTTGGCCAGAGGTGACGACCGATGTTGCGGTTGGTCAGATGCGTCAGTTGGAGTTTATTGCTGATGAAGAGGGTGACTGGGCAATGCATTGTCACAAGAGTCATCACACCATGAATGCCATGGGACATAACGTGCCAACCATGATCGGAGTTGATCATCGTGGTATCACTGAGAAGATTCAGCAGCTCGTGCCTGATTATATGGTGATGGGTGAGCGTGGCATGGCAGATATGACTGAAATGAGCATGCCAATCCCTGAAAACACGGTACCGATGATGACAGGTGATGGTCCACATGGCTCCGTTGAGATGGGTGGCATGTTTAGTTTGCTCAAAGTTCGTAAAGACCTAGCGCCGGGTGATTACAAAGATCCGGGTTGGTATCAACATCCTCCCGGTGGCCAAGCTTACGAATATACCGGTGAATTACCTAAAGCAAGTTCACATCAGGACGCTGGAGAAACCTGATGCCAGCAGTTAACGAACCTCAACAGACGATGGAATTTACCGCCGTCAAACCCAAACAACACAAGAGCTAATCGCTCATACCGACAAGGATAAATATCATGAAAAAACTTTTTATCGTAACAATCGCAGCAACCACACTTGGCTTTGGTCTACCTGTTTATGCGGCAGGTGAGCACGCTCATCACGATCATGCGCATATGTCTCATGGTGGTGAAAATATGAGTATGCAAGGAGAGGGAACCATCAAGCGTCTGAGTGGCGGAAAGATCACCTTAAAGCATGGTCCTATTGGCACTGAAATGCCGCCAATGACAATGGAATTTAGTGTGTCTGATGCGTCGCTATTGGAAGGGCTAGAAAAGGGTGATGAAGTGACATTCACCATGACCAAAGGCATGGTGATTACTGAAATTAGTCCTAAGTAATAAGGTTAATTGCATAGAGAGTAAATAATGAAACGACTACATTTTTTAATGTCATTGCTATTGCTTTCTGTCTTATCACAAGCAAGTCATTCTGCTGATACCAGGTGGTATACATGGGATGATGTGGTTAAAGGTGGAAATGTCTTTGCAAATCAATGTGCAAGTTGTCATGGAGCAAAAGCTGAAGGTAAAACACCAGCGCCAGCACTAAATGGCACAGCCCATGCTTGGCATCACTCGTTTTCTCAGCTGAAGCAGACAATAAAAAAGGGAACGCAGCGTCTTGGGGGTTCAATGCCACCCTTTGAAGATAAGTTGAATGATCAGCAAATTAATCAGGCTTTAGCTTGGGTGCAAAGCCATTGGGGCGACGAAGTGTATTCTTTGTGGCTGAAAAATACTGGAGGAAGAAAATGAATCTGGATATTCGAGTAGAAAATATTAAATGCGGCGGCTGCGCTAATTCAATTGAGAAAAAAACAAGAACGATAAGTGGTGTTTCAGATGTTGTGGTGGATATAGAAAATGGAAAAGTTGTTGTATCTGGAGATTCGTTAGATAGAGATAAGGTGGTTCAAGAGTTAACTCACATGGGGTATCCAGAAACTGGATCAGTGGAAGGTTTAAAAGCGGCAGCAACAAAAGCAAAGAGCTATGTTAGTTGTGCAATTGGCAAAATTTCATAGACGATTATTTAAAAATGGCGCGCCCGGAGGGAGTCGAACCCCCGGCCTCTGTCTCCGGAGAGCGCAGCACTGACGTGATGAGTCGCAGTCTAACCTTCGTACTACTGGCGCTGATCGCGGCGTCAGTGAGAGCCTCAGGCTATAACTGCAAAGATTGGCCTCACTGGGAGGATCTGGATGGCGACTGCCAAAACACGCGGGCAGAGATTCTGATTCGCGACAGTCGTATCCCTGTCCAATTCAAAGACCATCGTGAATGCTCGGTTGTCGCCGGTGAGTGGTTCGGGCCTTACACGGGGAGACCCTTCTACCTGTGCACACAATGTATATATAAGGTGTGATTTGAGTGATAATGCGCGGTCTAATCGATGCTGCCTAGATTTGATTATTTAGGTGCTGAAAACACACTAAGCGACTGCAAATGTGGGACTAAAAGTGGTACTTCCATGCTGTTAATCTACTATAAATCAAGTATTTACAAGGGTTTAGGCTGATTATGTTGCTGATGATCGATAACTATGATTCCTTCACCTTCAATATCGTGCAGTACTTTGGTGAGCTGGGCGCTGATGTGCGCGTTTATCGAAATGATGAGATTTCCATTGAACAGATTGAAGCGCTAAAGCCAGATCACATGGTGATCTCGCCAGGACCTTGTACGCCACATGAAGCCGGTATTTCGGTAGAGGCGATTAAACACTTTGCCGGCAAGTTGCCTATCTTGGGTGTGTGCTTGGGTCATCAATCGATTGGTCAGGCTTTTGGTGGAAAGATTGTGCATGCGCGCGAGGTGATGCATGGCAAGACCTCGCCGATTCATCATGCGAACACCGGTGTGTTTAGTGATTTGGCGAATCCTTTTTTGGCAACGCGCTATCACTCGTTAGTGATTGATCAAGCTAGCTTGCCAGATTGCCTAGAAGTTACCGCGTGGACCGAAGTGAACGGTAAGCGCGATGAGATTATGGGTGTGCGTCATAAGACCTTGGATATTCAAGGCGTGCAATTTCACCCTGAATCAATTTTGACTGAGCATGGCCATGACATGCTGAAGAATTTTCTCGACGGGCGTTAAGCCTGATAAAAACAAAAAGCAGGAGGACGCTTGTTATGAATATGTCTCAAGCGATTAATGCAGTATTACAACGCCAAGATCTTAACTCGTCAGAGATGACCGAGGTGATGCGCACCATCATGACAGGTGGTGCAACGGATGCTCAGATCGGTGGCTTCCTAATTGGCCTGCGTATGAAAGGCGAAACCGTGACTGAGATCGCGGCGGCCGCAAAGGTGATGCGTGAGCTTGCCAGTGGCGTCAATATCAGTGGCTTAGATCATGCAGTGGATATCGTCGGTACCGGTGGTGATGCGTCAGGTACGTTTAACGTATCAACGGCGAGTATGTTTGTGGCTGCCGCTGCCGGTGCGCATGTGGCAAAGCACGGTAACCGTTCAGTATCGAGTAAGTCAGGTTCTGCGGATGCGTTAGAAACTGCGGGCATCAATTTGATGTTAAGCAGCGATCAAGTTGAGCAATGTGTTCGTGAGGTCGGTGTGGGCTTTATGTTTGCGCCAGGTCATCACAGTGCTATGAAACACGCGATTGGTCCGCGTAAAGAAATGGCTGCACGTACGGTCTTTAATGTGTTGGGTCCATTGACCAATCCTGCGGGTGTACCGAATTTAGTGCTGGGCGTGTTCAGTGATGAGCTGCTCGAGCCATTAGCTAATGTGCTGAAAGAGCTGGGTGCTAACCATGTGATGGTGGTGCATTCACGCGATGGTCTTGATGAAATCAGCATCGGTGATGTGACCGATGTGGCAGAGATTAAAGACGGTGAGATCACGCGTTATACGATTGAGCCTGAAGCGTTTGATTTACAGCGTGTGGCGATTGATTACATTAAAGCCGATGGTCCAGATCAAAGCGTGGCGATGATCCGTGGTTTGTTAGCGGTGAGAAAGGTCCTGCACGCGATATCGTTGCGATGAATGCAGGTGCGGCGATTTATGTGTCAGGTCTTGCGGGTAGCTTAGCTGATGGCGTGAAGAAAGCGCAGCAAGTGCTCGATAGCGGTGATGGTTTGGCGCGCTTAGAAAAGCTTGCGGCTTTATCGCAAACCTTTAAGGCGGATGCATGAGCGGTACGCCGGATATCTTAAAGAAGATTGTTGCGCGCAAACTCGAAGAGATTGATGAGCGATTAGCGAACATTTCGCTTGATCAGCTGAAGGCACAACTTGATGATGCAGATGCGCCACGCGGCTTTGTGCAATCGTTGAAAGATAAAATTGCAGCAGGGCAATCGGGTGTTATCTCAGAGATTAAAAAAGCATCTCCATCTAAAGGCGTATTACGTGAGCACTTTGTGCCCGCTGAGATTGCCAAGAGTTATGCTGATCATGGTGCAGCCTGCTTATCGGTGCTGACCGACGTCGACTTTTTCCAAGGTGGTGATGCGTATCTAAAGCAAGCACGCGCAGCCTGTTCACTGCCTGTGATCCGTAAAGATTTTATTGTTGATCCTTACCAAGTGTATGAAGCGCGCGCGATGAGTGCGGATTGCATCTTGTTGATCGTGGCGTGCTTAACTGATCGTCAGCTTGCTGATTTGAATGCCTTAGCTATGAAGCTGGGTATGGATGTTTTGATTGAAGTGCATGATGCTGAAGAGTTAGAGCGTGCGCTGAAAGTGCCTAATCCGATGATTGGTATCAATAACCGAAACCTGCGTACATTTGATGTCTCGCTACAGACGACATTGGATTTGTTGACTTCAATTTCCGATGATCGTTTGGTCGTCACCGAAAGTGGTATTCATGCACCTGAAGATGTGGCGTTTATGCGTGAGCACAATGTAAACGCCTTCTTGGTTGGCGAAGCCTTTATGCGCGCTGATGAGCCGGGTGAAAAATTAGCGGCCTTGTTTGCTTGAGAGAGAATCGTTATGAAAGCGACAGTGAATTGGATTGACGGCATGATGATGGTGGCTGAGTCGCCTTCAGGTCATGCGGTTGTGATGGATGGCCCCGAAGATCTTGGTGGTCGTAATTTGGGTATTCGTCCGATGGAGATGCTGCTGCTCGGTATGGGTGGTTGTAGCGAGATCGATGTGATTCACATTCTTAAGCGTGGCCGTCATGAAGTGAGCTCGTGTGAAGTGGAGCTCACCGCGGAGCGTGCTGAGAAAGAACCTAAAGTTTTCACTAAGATCCATGCGCACTTTCGTGTTGGTGGTGCTGAGCTACCTGAAGCGGCGGTTGAGCGCGCTGTGAAGATGAGTGCAGAAAAGTATTGTTCTGCATCGATCATGCTGGGCGCGATGGCTGAAATCACACACACTTTTGAGATCGTTTAAACGACTTTTTACGCTAACTTGCCCATCCTTTTTCCTCTAAACAGGAGTTTTGGTCGGTGAAAAAACGCATGATGCTTCACGGCTTTAACAATCTGACCAAAACCTTAAGTTTTAATATCTACGATATTAACTATGCGAATTCGCCTGAAGAGGAAGAGGCGTACATCAAATATATCGATGAAGAGTACAACGCGGATCGCTTGACTCAGATTCTTCGCGATGTAAGTGACATCATTGGCGCGAACATTTTGAATATTGCACGTCAAGACTATGAGCCTAGTGGCGCGTCAGTCACCATCTTGATTTCTGAAGAGCCGATTGTGGCTGAAGAGTTATCTAACTCAGAAGCGCCAGGTCCGTTGCCTGATGCGATTGTGGGTCATTTAGATAAGTCACACTTAACGGTTCACACCTATCCTGAAAGTCATCCGGATAACGGTATCTCAACCTTCCGTGTGGATATTGATGTATCAACCTGTGGTCGCATCTCGCCGTTGAAGGCGTTGAACTATCTGATCCACCAGTTTGATTCAGAGATCGTGATCATGGATTACCGCGTACGAGGCTTTACTCGTGATGTAAACGGTAAGAAGCACTATATCGACCATAAGATTAATTCGATTCAAAACTTCTTAGCGCGCGATACGCGTGAGCGTTATCAGATGGTGGACGTAAACGTTTATCAAGAAAACATCTTCCATACCAAGATGATGCTGAAAGACTTTGATTTGAACTCGTATATGTTTGGTACCGACATTGATGATGTAGCACCAAAAGAGCAGCGTGAGATTTCAAATAAGCTGCGTCATGAGATGTTAGAGATCTTTTACGGTCGCAACATGTCGCGGAGCAAGAAGCTCAGCTAAGTATTAGCTGATCGAGCAGTTAGCTCGGCAGTCGAGATGGATCGGTTTTGGCTGATCTTTCTCTAAGGCAATCGCCGTGAGTTTCCCGCCCCATAAGCAGCCGCTATCGATAGCCCACACATTATTTTGATGGCGATAGCCCAGCGTCGACCAATGACCAAAGATGATGCGTGTGTCGCTGCTTTGGCGTTGCGGATGTTGGAACCAAGGGATGATCTTTTTATCGTCAATCTGTTCTGGTGCGAGCTTCTCTTTCATTGAAAAACTGCCATCGGCTTTACAGTAACGTAGGCGCGTAAAACAGTTGGTGATGTAACGATGACGATCCATTCCGCTTAATGTGGCATCCCAGCGATTCGGTTTACTGCCATACATGTCGGCAAAGAAGTCGACGGCATCATCGCCATGAATGATGGCTTCAACTTCTGCGGCATAACTCAGCGCCTCATCAAAGCTCCATTCAGGACTTAAGCCAGCATGCACCATGCCGTAGCCGAGATCGACATCATAATGCGCTAGCTTTTGTTGGCGTAACCACTCGATGAGTTCATCACGATCTGGCGCATTGAGTATGGCGTTAAGTGTTTCACCTTTGTGCGCTTTGCTGTCATTGCCAAAGGCGATGGCTAACAAATGCAGATCGTGATTTCCCCAGACGCTAGTGACACGATCACCAAGTGATTTCAGGTAGCGTAGGGTCTCAAGTGATTTTGGACCGCGATTCACCAAGTCCCCAACAAACCATAGATGGTCTTGTTCGGGGGCGAAATTAATCTGGTCTAGCAATGCGATTAGCTCGTCGTAACAGCCTTGGATATCACCGATCGCGTAGGTCGTCATTAGTGCAACGTTCGAGGGATGGCTAAAGAGAAGCGATCAATTGGCGCCAAGAAAGTATCACCTTCATCGGTGACCATTTCGTATTCACCTTCCATCACGCCAACCGGTGTTTCAAGTACCGCGCCGCTAGTGTATTCAAAATGCTCGCCAGGATTGAGATGCGGTTGCTCGCCAACTACGCCTTCGCCGCGTACTTCTTGCACTTTGCCGTTGGCGTCGGTGATCAACCAATGACGATTGAGTAACTTTGCTGGGGTGGCACCACGATTATTAATGGTGATGGTGTAGGCAAAGACATAGCGGTCGACGGTTGGGTCGGACTGCTCAGAGATGTAGTCGGTGACAACATCAATATCGATCTGTGCGTTATCAATCTCAGACATACTACTTACCTAAAGTGAATAACTGCAAAGTAAAAGGACTTACGTGTAAAAGCAAGCCGATAGCGTTCAGGGTTTAGTCGTTAGACGTATGATCGCTGGTCATCAGTACCGCTTGCTCAATCGCGGCCATCAAGCTGCCCATGTCGGCTTTGCTAGTGCCTGCAAGATCAAGAGCGGTACCGTGATCAACTGAGGTACGAACGATAGGGAAGGCCTAAGGTGATGTTGACCGCATGACCAAAGCCCATGTGTTTAAGCACCGGCAATCCTTGATCGTGGTACATCGCGAGAACCGCGTCGGCTTCGACAAGATGACGTGGTGTAAATAAGGTATCAGCAGGTAGTGGTTTGCTGAGCTGAATGCCACGCGTGCGGAGCTCTGCGAGCGTTGGCTCGATGACCTCAATCTCTTCTCGACCAAGATAACCATCTTCACCGGCATGAGGGTTAAGACCACATACCAAGATGTTTGGCTGGCTAATACCAAAGCGTTCGCGAAGATCTTTATCTAGCGCATTGATCACCAATGTAAGCACGTCGGGCGTAATCGCTGCAGGCACATCTTTTAACGCTAAATGCGTCGTCGCGAGTGCAACGCGAAGGCCGGGGCAGGCGAGCATCATCACTGGATGACCGCCACTGATTTCCGCAAGGAATTCGGTATGTCCGCTAAACGCGATACCGGCTTGGTTAATGATGCCTTTATGTACAGGCGCGGTGATCATGCCGGCGTAGGTGCCATCGACACAGCCTTGCGCGGCATGCCGCAGGTATCGAGCACATAAGCGCTGTTGTTTGGATTTAACTCGCCTGTGGTGACGTCATCACGCAGCTTTATCTCTCGCACATACAGCGAGCCGGCAGCTGCAGGTTCAGTCTGACCTTGGTAGGGAATTGCTTGGAATTTTAGACCGAGTTGCTCGGCGCGTTGAGTGAGTAGCTCAGGGTCAGCAATCGCTACGATGGGGCGGTTATGTACTTGCTGCGCACAGCTAACAACCAGATCAGGGCCAATGCCGGCGGGTTCGCCGGGAGTCAGCGCAAGCGCTTGGTTCATCGCAAATCATCCAAGCGAAGATCGATGAAGGCTTCATCGCGTAAACGACGCAGGTACTCTTCTTTCGCTTCTTCACTTTTGCGTTTGATTACAGCTTTACGCGCAGCTTTGCGGCGAACGTCATCAGATTTATCATGCTGACGACGATCAACAACATGGATGATGTGCCAACCAAAGCGTGATTTAAACGGTGCGCTGATAGCGCCTTTCGGGGTTTGGTTCATCACCTCTTCAAATTCAGGAACCATTTGGTCAGGACTAACCCAACCTAGCTCACCACCTTTGATCGCAGAGCCGGTATCCGATGAATGAGAGCGTGCAAGGTTCGTGAAGTCTTCACCTTGTTCTGCACGTTCGCGGAGTTGTTCGAGTTTGATCTTTGCATCGCTGTCTGAGGTCACCTCATCTGTACGAATTAAGATGTGACGCGCTTCAGTTTGGGTCACGATCTCTTGCGAGGCCTCTGGGATACGGAACTCTGCCGCCTTAAGAATATTAAAGCCGTTGCTGCTGCGGAACGGACCAACCACATCACCAGCATTCATCTTGGCAACGATTTCTTGATAACCACGCGGGAGTTGCGCAAAGGCTAACCAACCCACATCGCCGCCTTGAAGTGCGTTAGATGCATCAGAGGTGCCGATAGCCACTTGTTCAAACGATTCGCCAGCATCAATTCGTTTGCGTGCTTTGTCAGCTTTTTTTGCCGCAGCTTTCGCTTCATCAGCTGTTGCGCCATCTGGAGTGCGCACCAAGATATGGAATAAACGTACTTCACGACGTTTAGCCGCGTTGGCATCTTGTGCAGCAATCAGGCTGTCAATTTCAGAGTCAGAGACCTGAATACGGTTAGTGACTTCTTTATCAATCAGTCGCTGAAGTGTGAGCTGATTTTTAATCTTGTTGCGAAAGAAGTCGAAGCTTGTGCCTTCTTTTGCCAATGCTTCACGCAATTGATCGAGCGTGAGTTTATTGTTTTTGGCAATCTGCGCCATCGCTTCAGCAACACGATCAGATGAGGCAGTGATGCCAAGCTTGGAGGCTTCAGCCAATTGAAGCTTCTCTAGAATGAGATTATCAAGGGTGTTGGTAAGCACTTGCTCTTGTGATGGCAAGGCGTTGGGGTTGCGCTTAGCGAGTGCTGAATAATTTTCTTGCGCACGTGATTTGAGCTCGCTGAGCATCACCACGTCTTTACCCACAACGGCAATGATACGGTCTACGAGCTCAATGGCAGCATGTGCAACTGAGAGTGACGCCCCAAACAGCAGGGCAGCGATCAATTTTTTAGTCATCTTCTCGACGGTATCCGTAGATGCGATCGTTCAAAAGGGTTTCTGTGTCATCACCAATACGACCTAGACCATTAAGTTCGAATTCAACCGTGAAGGTTGGTGATTCGTCACCGGTTGCGCGGCTAGCAAATGTACGAACACGCCAGCAGCAGCTTCCGTATTCAAAACCAGCTAAAGCGTCGAGGTCTTTATCATCCTTTAGAGAACGATTCAGACGAGCGAAAAGGTTGGTTTTTGGTGCGACAGACCAAATGCCACTGATATCTAACTGTTGGTTGTTATCAGTCGCTCGTGGTCGATGCATCGTTATAGATGTATTTGATGTTGAATAGTTCCGTATTGCTCGCGTAGAAATTCGCAGAAGCAGTCGCGGTTTTCAGATCGTCGGTATTGGTATCAAACAATGCGTTCAGCTTTGTTTCCCAGTGTTGCGCAGGTTTCCATGCGATTTCGCCGACAAGATCAGATTTGTTAGTTCTAACGTTACCATTGTAATCGTTGAATGCTGAGATATTCGTGCCAGTAGGCGCTAACACTCTACGGTCTTCAAAATAGAAGACTTCACCGACGCTCGCGCGGAAAATTTCAGAGCCGTTGTCATTGCTTATAATACGGCTAGTCAAACCTAATGAAATTTGATTTGCATCACTGACTCTATCCGGACCGTTGAAACGGTTCTCGCGGAACAATTGATCAAAATCAAAGCCGTAAACGGATGTATCAAAAACATTGATAGCGCTTTGATCTTTGTAAGGCGTGTAGAGGTAGTAGACGCGTGGCTCGAGAGTTTGAAGTACGCCTTCACCAAACCATGAGGTATTACGTTCAAAATAGAGGCCGCTATCGACACTTGCGGTATAAGTGCTTCTACTGACAGAGCTGTCGGTTTGTAGCGTCTGTATTTGTACTGTAGGAGGTGTGACGAACAGAAAGCGCAGGCTTCAAGTGATACCAAGGCTCACGCAGATCTAAAGCCACGCGCGGTTTGATATCGTAACGCTCACCTTCAATTGATTCAGCGACATCCTTAGAAAAGCTCACTGCTTCCGCATCCAGTTCCATAATCAGTGGGCTATCACCACGAAGCTTGTCGTTATCGCCGTGGAATAAAACTTGCGGGAGTCGAGCATATTGCTCGGTGGCATTCAGTGCTTGGAAGTCCTGGAACTTAACCAATGAATACCAGTTATCTGCTTGATACTTCATCTCAGCACGACGCTCAAGTTGTGTGGTATTGGCTACCGCAAGCGTGCCGCCAAAGTCGTTTAGATAATCGTTATCTGAGACTTCATTAAATAAGAAGTTACCTGTTAAGCGATCATCAAAGGTCGCAGAGGTATCGATCTTCAATGAGCTGCGGGAGCTATTGCCGGTGTATTTGTCGTCACTAATTGCATCAGCTGAGATGGTGCCTTTTGCCATTTCGGTGAGGAAGCGATATTCGCCGCCCAACATTGCGCCGCGCTCGGTTAGATAACGCGGATAAAGCGTTAGGTCATAGTTAGGCGCAAGGTTTAAGTAATAAGGCAGGTGAAATCAAAGCCGTTATCTTTGCTATTACTGAAGGTGGGGCGAAGGACGCCACTGCGACGACGGTCGTCCAATGGGAAGCTCATCGCAGGTAAGTAAGCAATCGGCATGTCGCCCAACGTTGATTGTAGCGTGCGTTGCCCAAGCTACGCCTTCTTTTTGATCCATGATCAGCTTGTCAGCATGTAATGACCATGCGTTATCACCTGGTGCACAGGTGGTGTAGGTCACCGTGTTATGTTCACTGTGCAGATCATCGATGATGTTGGTGCTCTCAGAGGTGCCGCGACCTAAGATGCCAGGCATACGATAAGTCACATCGGTTGCATCGCCGCTGCGGCTCTTGGTGTTGTAGGACACGCGTGGTGCGCTCATGCGCATATCAGGCATGATCATCAACACATCGCCTTGCGCATTTAACTGACCAGACTCTTGGTTGTAGCGCATAGCTTCTGCAAAAATTTGTTGAGAGCCTTGGGTGTGCTCGACATTCCCAATGAAGATGTTCTCATTGGTCTCACGGCTCAGTTCGGCTGAGTCAGCCACGATATCCATCGGTGCATTGGCATTGTTGCCATCAAAGCTGACAAAAGTCGGTAGCTGATTGGTTTCTACGCCACATGAACCCCAGTTAAGCTTTTCATCGAGACGGCTCGCATTGCTCGCTGAGCTGACAACCTTGGCGATAGGATCTGTAGTCACCGTTTCAGCTGCAGGCGTAGGTTTTTGTGCAGGTTGTGCAACAACAGGTTCGGGTTTAGAGACAGGTTTTGGCTTGCTCGGAACCGGCTCTGGAATAACGACCGGTTTTGCTTCTTCAGCAGGCTCTGCCGCTTTAGCTACTGGCGCTGCTTGGCTTAATCCAACCGATCCTTTCGGTGTGTAGGCAGGTGCCACTGTTGGTTGCTCAGCAATCGATAAGGCAGCGGGCTTGGCGGGTGACGATAGTGCTTTCACGATCGGTGCTGCAGCTGGGCGATCTTCCAATACGACACCATTTTTGTAGCATTCCCATTGACCATCAGAACCAGCTTTACATTCCCAAGCGCGACTATCGTTAGCGAGAGCAGCTTGGCTGAGTAACGAGATCGGCATTCAAAACCGTCGCGATCGCGACAGACAATGGACGTATTTTTAAGGAGTTTGCAAGTATGAAAAAGCATCAGCCGGTTCTGTTTTTATGGTTATGCGGAAGCTAATTCCACAGGAAGTCTCCGAAGGGTGGGTAAAATCTCATAAAATGCTCATATTTTCAATGAAATTGAGCCAAAATGGCCCCAAGGTTAGATTTTGATGGATGAGCGACTTTCGCTTTTAAAACAATGGCTTAGTGATTACCTTGAGCTCGACGACTTTGAGCTGGCCATGGCCTCTGGGGATGCCAGTTTTCGACGCTATTTTCGACTCACCCAATCGGGGGTGCCGAGTCGAATTGTGATGGATGCGCCACCGCCTCAAGAAGACTGCCGTCCGTTTGCTGAGATGACCACTCGTCTGCGTGATGCAGGGGTGCATGCGCCTGAGGTTTTGGCGATGGATCTGGATCAAGGCTTTATGGTGCTGGAAGATTTTGGCGATGCCACCTTGTTTACCGAATTTGACTCAGGAGTCAGCTGATCAGCTCTATGGCAGCGCGATGACCTCATTGCTGACCTTCCAGCAAAGCGCGAAGACCGACAACTTACCCGCCTATGACGAGCCAATATTGATGCGTGAAATGCAGCTCTTTCCTGATTGGCTGCTTGAGAAGCATTTGAGTCTCAATTTGTCGGATGACAGTAAAAAAATGCTCGCACGCACATTTAAAGCGCTAACTGAATCGGCGTTGGAGCAACCTAAGGTGTTTGTTCATCGTGACTATCATTCGCGCAATTTAATGCTGCTATCGGATAACAGCTTAGGCGTGATTGATTACCAAGATGCTGTACTGGGCCCTGTGACGTATGACTTGGTGTCTTTGCTGCGCGATTGTTATATCGAGTGGGATGACGCTTTGGTGTCTCGTTGGTGCCATGCTTACTTGGAAGGTGCAATCGCAACAGGGGTGATGAATGAGACACATCGTCTTCGTTTTAAGCGATGGTTTGATTGGATGGGGATACAGCGCCATCTCAAGGCCAGTGGTATTTTTGCGCGCCTCAATCATCGTGATGGTAAACCCGGTTACTTGGGTGATATTCCACGCACGCTTAACTACATTGTGAATGTCGGTCAGCAATATGAAGAACTCAAGCCGCTAGGTGAGTTTGTGTCTCAGCGTGTATTGCCAGCGTTATAAATGTCGCAGCTCAATAACATCAAGCTGATTTCTTTTGATTTAGATGACACGCTTTGGCCATGTCATCAAACCATTCATATGGCAGAAGCACGCACCTATGAATGGCTGCAACAGTATGCGCCAGTGATTACTGAGCATTACACACTCGATACGATGCGGGAAAAACGGATGGCATGGGTCAAAGCGAATCCTGAGTTTGCTCACGACTTAACGCGTTCGTCTTTCAGCGCTACAAGCGCATTGTGATGAATGTGCTTTGCCACATGAGATTGCGGAGCAAGCTAACGCGATTTTTCGTGAGGCGCGTAATTGGGTTGAGCCATTTGATGAAGTGATTGAAGGCTTAAAGCAGCTCAAAGGTACGTTACAAGGTTTACCGATTGGTTGCTGTGTCGAATGGCAATGCGCAAGTTGAGAAGACGCCGCTGCAAGGTTTATTCGATGCGGCTTTTATGGCTGAACATGTAGGGGCAGCAAAACCGCATCCAGCACTGTTTCAAGCCAGTGTGGATCAATTTGGTGTGCGGGCTAATGAGTGTCTGCATGTGGGTGATGATCCAGTACGCGATATCGAGGCATGCTGCTAACTTCGGGATGAAAACAGCGTGGATGAATCGCTCAGAACAAATGTGGCCAAGTTTGACGAAGTCCGCCGATATTAGCGTTTCGAATTTAAAAGAGTTGATTGAGCTCTTACCTCGGTAATTATCGTGAGTCCTATCGTGAAAATTTATACCCCTGCGGTGCTGCTAACCATTGCGGCTTTTGTTTTAGCGGCGCAGTTTATAAAGCCGGCGCCACCCTCAAAGGTCACTATGGCAACAGGTTCTGAAAGTGGTGCTTACCATAGCTTTGCGCAGTCTTATCAACGCTATCTGGCGGCAGACGGTGTTGACCCCGAGCTGATTCCTACGGCGGGTTCTGTAGAGAATCAACAGCTATTGCGTGAAGGGAAAGTCGATATGGCGCTTGTTCAAAGTGGCATTCCTGATCCCTTTGGTATTCAGTTAATTGAATCGATGGGTAGTGTGTTTTACGAGCCACTATGGGTGTTTACTTCGGCAAACCGGCCTATTGGTGCATTACGTGAATTGGCCGGATTACGTATGGCGATTGGTGGCGAAGGTTCGGGCACCCGAGCGTTAGCAACCATGTTGCTCAGTGATAACGGTATCTCACTCGATTCAACACAGCCTTTAGGTGGTCGAGCAGCGTATGACGCACTTAAAGAAGGCAAGATTGACGCAGCATTTTTTGTGAGTGCGCCACGCAGTTTGTTAGTTCAAGAAATGTTACGAGATCAAACGTTGAGCGTGATGTCGTTTGATCGTGTTCAAGCTTATGCAAAACGTTATGGCTTCTTAAGTCATGTGGTTTTACCGCAAGGTATTGTTCATCTCCAACAAGATATTCCGACCCAAGATAAAGCGTTGCTAGCTCCAGCTGCGAATATCGTTGCAACTAAAGAGATTCACCCGGCGATTATTGACATCATGTTGATGGCTGCAAAGCAGCAACATGGAAATGAAAATTGGTTTGCTAATAACGGACAATTTCCACAGCCTAAACTGTTGGCATATCCATTAGCTGATAGAGCGAAAAAGTTTTATGAAAAAGGCGAGCCAGTCTTGCAGCGTTATATGCCTTTCTGGGCAGCGTCTTTATTAGACCGTCTATGGGTTATGTTGCTGCCATTAGTGCTAATGATTTTACCTTTGATGAAAGTCATGCCACCTATCTACAATTGGCGTATGCGAGCACGCGTTTATCGTTGGTATGAAAAACTTGAGTCAATCGATGAGCAAGCAACCGATGCTGATCACGCAACTAAAGAGACCTTTGTATCAATCACTGCGCGATCTTGAGCAAGAGGTGCGTCAGCTAAAGATACCTTTGGCGTTTGCGCATGAAGCTTATCATCTGCGTCAACACATCGAGTTGGTTAGACAGCGATTGCTTTAGATCTCTCGTAAGCCATCAGATGGTGCAATGCGTGCAGCACGTGCGCCTGATAAAGCCGCAGCAACAATCGCAGCAGCAATGGTGACCACGCCAGCCGCAATAAAATGTTCAGGTAGTAGAACACAAACTGATTGGCCTTCTGTTTGGTCAGCCATCATGGCATTGATGGTGATTGCTACGGCTTGATATAAGCCAATCGCTAATCCCCAGCCGAGGACAGCTGTGTAGATGGCTTGAGTCATTGGGAACCACACGATATCTCCCGTACGGAAACCCACTAAGCGCAGAACGGATAACTCTTTACGTTTTCGGTCAACATTGGCCCATAAGCTTGCGCCAAGAGAAAGTGAGAAGCCAAACAGGCCGATGATCGCAATTGCCCAGTAAACCATGGTCAGGTTGCGGTCCATCTTCATGACAAGCTCGATGTCTGAACTTTTAGTGCGTACTTCAACGCCAACGGCATTCAATGCTTTTTGTAAGCCTGCAACATCGTAGATTGAGCGGCTAAACAAACGGAAGCTGGGGTAAGTGCGTTCAGGGGTGCGGCGCTACCAGACCAGTTGAAGTTAGGCACAGCAATCCCATCGCGGTAATTCTCGATCGCTTCCATGAGCTCTAGATTTACAAAAGCACCATCACGCGTAAACGCATCGGCATCAGCAATCCCTATTACGGTAAGTGCGAACTCAACGCGTTCGGTCTCCCCCTAAATAACGACGAGTCACACTTCCTTTAATTTGATCACCAAGTTCAATGTTAAGTTTGCGTGCAGCCGTTGGTGATAAAACAATTTGCTTAATGGTTTCTGGCGTTGATGTTTTTGTAGCAGTGGATCACCTTTCGCAGTTGGAATCATTTCCACATTGATAAAGCGATCAGCCTTGGTTGAGCTGAGTTGTACGGTTGCTGCAATGCTGCGCGTACGTGGCAAAATAAATTCAACATCTTTACGTGCACGCATCTGGTTGATCCAGTTGTCATCGAAGCGTGCGCTACTTACTGGGCGTATCTCACGATTGGCTGGATCTTCGATCAGCTCGTCAATCATGCCGCCGATGATACCGAACTTAAGTCCAAATAAAACCAGCATAGGTCCGAGAACAGCTGCCAATGCAAGCACAAAACAAATCGAAACTTGCCATTCGTGTAAGTAATCTTTGGTTGCTAAGCGTAGTGTTTTAAATAACTTCATGACTTATCCATTCACTACGGTTTCGGTTGTGCGCCCATCTTCAGATCGCGAGGTATGGTGTGCTAAACGACGTAAGCCAAGGCGTTTGATGTGTCGCCATGCGTGGCTAGCAACGATAACGGTAATGTTGCGGTCTTCATCTAGCTCCATGAACAAAGCCATGATTTTTTCTGCCGCAAAAGGATCGACCGAGGCGGTTGGCTCATCAGCAATAACAATCGATGGCTGATGTGCAAGTGCGCGCGCTATGGCTACGCGTTGACGTTCGCCGGTGGATAAGGTGCCAGGTAATTTATCAAGATGACGTGCAATGCCAAGCTCGCGCGCTAAGGTTTCAACCGTATCGTCTTTTTTCATCTGTAAAACTTTGCGACATAGGTCCATATTTTCACGAACCGTTAAATAAGGCAGTAACCCGCCCGTCTGCATGACATAACCAATATGTTGTTTACGTAATTCACCAAGTTGATTGAGTTGATTTTTTTGCCAATATGCCCCGATATCAATTGGTGCGTCACTGTTATTAGGACGAAAGCGGAAAGAGTCGATATGACTGGGTTTTGCAATAAACGCCAAGATGTCGAGTAAGGTTGATTTGCCGCAACCTGATTCACCGATAACCGCGATCTGCTCTCCCCTGGCGTATTTGCAGAGAGGGCACATTAAGCCGGAATGAGACGCCCTCAGATTTACGATCTAAAACAACATTACGCAGGTGATAAATGGTGCCGCCCTCACGCTGGGTGGCATCCAAATGCGGTTGTGTTTCCAAATTTATGTCCTGCTTTTAAGGCAACATTTCAATCGCGATAGGGAAGACAGAATCACCATCCACCGGTCCGCCATCAAGGCTTACCCATAGGTCGGTGTGATCATGCAAAGCACGATAGTAATTAATCTTTGCTTCTAAACGATGTAAAAAATCGATTTGATCACTGGCTGGCCAAGCAGCCCACTCTTCGAGTGAAAGGCCCATGACTTCGCCGGTATATGGCAAGTCGTCAATGTACTCACGCATAAAACCGAGGTCGGCCAAGCTGTTGCCAGCGCCTGCAGTGGTTGCGGTTGTTTCACCTAGTTGACTTGCGTCACGCGTTACAGTTGCGGCCAAGCTTTTTAATTCGTTAAGGAAATTGCTTGGCGATAGCAAACCTTCTTCAGCGGTGTTGAGTACCTGTTTTAAAATGTCATGCAGGTCAGACAGTTGGTCGCGGGTAAGCAGTACTTGTACGTCAAGCGACGGCATTTCTGGATTACGTAAATCTCGATCTAAAACCCATGCGTTAAAGATGCGAGGGGTCTTGCCACCGGCTGTGTCTTGCAGATAGCGCATGCGCAGGGCGTAACCAAGCTTGCTGACTTTTTGTTGAAGTTGAGCAAGCTGCATATCATTGGTTTGCTGTGCGGACTGTGGTGCAACACCACCCATTTGCACTTGCATGGTGATTTGCCCGGCTAAGGTATCAAGCACTCGGCCAAATTGATTTACATCGCCAGTGGGCACTCCGTAATAAAGACTACCAATACCGGGAATTCGGAAAGTTCCTTATAAGTTTCTGCAGCAAGTTGATGGTCTGAGTGAGTGGCAGGAGTCAGTAGGTGAAGAACAAAAATCGCAATGCCTTTTTCACGAGCTAATTGACGTAATTGAGCTGTTGATAGACCGGTGCTCGATAAAGGGTCGTTCTTATTTCGTGGTCCTGCATCAGTAACTAACACAAGATAACGAGCTGCATTACCTTGCCATGACATGTTGTCGATAGCTTCTCTTAGGCCTGCGTATGAATCTTCGCTAAATCCTTTGCTCGATACTGTAGCAGCTTTAAGTGATTCAACCTGCGACATAAATCTCTTTGGATCTGCACCTTCTTTTAAGTCTGCATAGGTCTTTGTGAGGTATTCGATTCCTGGAGCCGCATCAGGATTGTCACGGAAAGCAACCAAGCCAAAGTTGACATTACCGAGGAGGTTAGCTGACTCAAGACTGCCATAGATCTTACGAACAGCTTCACGGGTACGATTGATGTAAGGATCCATCGACAAGGTCGAATCAATCGCGAACACCAACCCTGCGCGGTAGTCTGAAGTTTTCTTTGGTTCTGCATCGCGTAAAGGTACAGATGCCACTTCAAGCATGCGCGCTTGTTGATTGCCCACATAGATGTCTTTGTGCTTTTGAATCGGCACTAAGTAGAAGTCATCTTGAATATCGAGTTTTTCAGCGGGCTGAATGGCTGCAACGGGTGATGATTTGCGCGTTTTGCCGGCGATTGCTTCGGAATAAAGACGTTCGTAATTTTTTAAGCTGCGATCTTTTGCGACATCTTCGAGTGATTCCGCATCTTTAAACAACAAGGCGCGATCTTGGTAAGCAGGGTCACGAAAAGCAACAGTAAGACCTTGGTTCCACTCCATGGTGTCATCACTTTTTAGCCAACCTTTCTTATCACCAAAACGATCAGTACCAACGTTTAACCACTCTTGCGTACCGATTTTTGTGCGATCGTAAACATAGTAAGCCGTGAATGGCGTTGTAGCGGTGCCGGCATTTTTCAAAGACTGATGTATTTGCGCGCCAGGAATGACAAGCACGCGTTGATAAAGCGATTGTTTGCCGGCCAGTAATAAAGGCTTGTCAGCAGCAAACACGTTGGCGTTACCTACAAGCATTAAGCAGGCGGTAAAAATGATGTGAGATAGTCGTAATGTCATCTGGCTTATCTCCACAACAACAACAACCGGCGAGCATTGGCGTCGCCAGAGCGTGCTTTATCTTCGTAGTACCGATTGAGTGCATCAAGTGCATCAGTCGCTTCGCTTATCCCGGCGTCTTGTGCTTTGCGATACCACTTGATCGCTTGTGTTGGGTCAGCGCGGTAAGCGGTCTTGTTGATTACGTTATCAGCCAGTTGGCCAAGGCGGTAAGCCGAGTTTGCATGGCCTTCACGCGCAGCAAAGAAATATAAAATGTACGCTTGGTCTAGCTGACCATTTTTACGTAGCGTTTCACCGGCGTCATAGGCCTTGTTGAAGTCGGGATTTGATGTGGTACGTAATTCAGTAATCAGGGTGCGTGCATCGATGCGGTCAGATTTATTAGGCGCAAGAGGGGCCGGTGCCGGTATAAGAGAGGTGCTTGAGGTTACTGGTGCGGGGGCACTCTCGACATTATCCTCTGAGGGAACAGAATAAATCGCTACTAATGTTACGATTACAACGATCGCTATCGCAGGCCATGGGCCACGCGATGGTCTTTGCGTAGAACTTTGATCAGGCACTTAGGTACTCACTGTGCATGTGAATTTTCATATATATCATTATGCAATGTCTGGGCTTCTACTTAAACGAAGATCTTTTGTTTTTTTATTCTGTTGTAGCCTTTTTTCGCCGAACTTGGCTGCAAAACCGCAGAACTATCTCGAACAGATCGCTATTTTTTGGCAAACCCTCTATCCCAGTGGCGGAACCGATCTTTATTGCGGTAAACGATTTGGTAAATATGACCGTGGATACAATATTGAGCATGTTATGCCGATGGCCTGGGTCAAAAAACAGCTCAAGTGCGGCACGCGTAAGCAGTGTCGTGAACGCAGCTCAAGGTTTAACCAAATTGAAATGGATATGCACAACCTCTATCCGAGTGATAAGGGCGCTAATCAAGAACGATTGGCCTATGCCTTTGCGGAAATTCCGGGTGAAAAGTGGTGGCGAGAGGATTGTGATTTAGAGATCGACAAACATAAGCGACTTGCTGAGCCTCGTGAGGCGGTGCGTGGTGATATCGCCCGGAGCCGCTTTGTACATGGAAGAACGCTGGGGAATTCCTATTTATCAACGCCAACGATCACTGTTGCTGCGTTGGCATCAAGAAGATCCACCAGACGCGCATGAGCATTGGCGAAATGATCAAATTGAGGCCTATCAAGGGAACCGTAACCCTTGGATTGACGGTCAGCGTCCATAAAAAAGCCCGCATCAGCGGGCTTTTTCGCGTGGAGTGATACGGTTTATTGCGTATCGATATTGCCCATCAAGGCGAAGCTTTTGACAAAAGGTCCTGCCATACGAGGATCTTTGATCATGCCTTTGAAGTCACCCACGATGAACTTCAATTTACCCATTGCGAACGCGGTACCAAGGCCGGTCATGCCGATGCCATCAGACGCCCACTTGAGCCAGTTGTCTTTGTCTGCGCGCATGTCCCAATCTGGTGCGGTGCCATCAAAGTCACCAGCACGAGTACACACACCATTTTCAACAACGAAAACACCACGAGGTTGGTCTTCCCCTTTAAAACCACAAGTGATGACAGAGTTGAAGCCAATTTCAGCAAGTTTGCCGCTGACTTCAGCGTCAGAGTTCCATTGATCCTTAAGAGCGTTCATCCAGTCAGCTGAGAAGAGTTCGGCCATTTTTATACCTCCAAAATACTACAAGAGCGGCACAATCAAGATGTGTTGCGCCAGTTATTAGATGCCGTAAAACGGCGTTTGCTGGCCTGCAAACAGGGGCTATAAAAGCATGAAAAAAAGGTGCTGCAAAGCAGCAATTTCCCTGAATTTGCATCTACCCGATTTACTTAGATTTTTTGCCTGAGAGGTAGTGGCAAGCAAGGTATAATCGCGCGTTTTCAACCGGCAGTTGTTGTTCAGATGTCTCAAAACCGCACCGCAGAACTCGAAGCATTGATGGCTCAGCGCATCCTCATTCTGGATGGCGCGATGGGTACGATGATTCAGCGATATAAGCTCAGTGAGGCGGATTATCGTGGTGAGCGTTTTAAGGATTGGCACACAGACCTTAAAGGAAACAATGACTTACTGGCGATTACCCGTCCTGAGGTGATCCGTGAGATTCACGAGCAGTACCTTGAAGCTGGCGCCGATATTCTAGAAACCAACACCTTTAATGGCACGCGTGTGTCGATGTCGGATTACGACATGGAAGGGTTGGCTTATGAGATCAATCTCGAAGCAACTCGTTTAGCGCGCCAGGCGGCTGACAAATACAGCACGCCAGATAAGCCACGTTTTGTCGCCGGAGTCCTAGGCCCCACCTCGCGTACCTTGTCGATTTCGCCCGATGTGAACGATCCGGGTTATCGCAACGTAACCTTCGATGAGCTCGTTGGGCAATATACCGAGTCGACCAATGCGCTGGTACAAGGTGGCTCAGACATCATTCTGATCGAAACCATTTTCGATACGCTGAATGCCAAAGCGGCGATCTTCGCGGTTAAGAAATACTTCGACGATAAAGGCATCGTGTTGCCCATCATGATCTCAGGCACCATCACAGATGCTTCTGGTCGTACTCTTTCAGGTCAAACAACCGAAGCGTTCTATAACAGCTTGCACCATGCCAAGCCGATTTCGATTGGTCTTAACTGTGCATTGGGTCCAGATCTGTTACGTCAGTATGTTGAAGAGATGTCGCGCATCGCTGAATGTCATGTCAACGCGCACCCGAATGCGGGTTTGCCAAACGAGTTTGGTGAATACGATTTGATGCCGCCCGAAATGGCGGCACTAGTCGCTGAGTGGGCAGAAGCTGGATTCCTCAATATCATTGGTGGTTGTTGTGGTTCATCGCCAGATCACATTCGTGCAATCGCAGAAGCGGTTGCAGATAAAGCGCCGCGCAAGAAACCTGAGCTTGCGGTTGAGTGTCGCCTATCAGGCTTAGAGCCACTCAATCTGGGTGAGCTGAGTTTGTTCACTAATGTGGGTGAGCGTGCGAATGTCACAGGTTCAGCCAAGTTCAAGCGGTTGATCCTGAATGAAGAATACGAAGAAGCCTTAGATATCTGTCGTGCCCAAGTTGAAGATGGTGCTCAGATCGTTGACGTCAATATGGACGAAGGCATGCTCGATGGCGAAGCCGCGATGGTGCGCTTCTTAAACCTGATTGCCTCTGAGCCTGATATCGCCAAAGTGCCTTTGATGATTGACTCGTCAAAGTGGGAAATTATCGAAGCGGGTTTGAAGTGCTGCCAGGGTAAGCCCATCGTTAACTCGATCTCGATGAAAGAGGGCGAAGATAAGTTCCGCGAACAAGCCAAGCTGTGCCGTCGTTATGGTGCCGCAGTTATCGTGATGGCATTCGATGAAGTTGGTCAGGCTGATACGCACGCACGTAAGGTCGAGATCTGTACGCGTGCTTATCGCATCTTGGTTGATGAGATTGGCTTCCCGCCTGAAGACATTATTTTTGACCCAAATATCTTTGCTGTTGCGACAGGTATCGAAGAGCATAACAACTACGGCGTCGACTTTATTGAAGCGACACGCGAGATAAAACAAACACTGCCACATGCCATGATTTCAGGTGGTGTGTCTAACGTGTCATTCTCATTCCGCGGTAACAATCATGTGCGTGAAGCGATTCACGCGGTATTCCTTTATCACGCGATTCGTGCCGGTATGGACATGGGTATCGTGAATGCGGGTCAGCTTGCGGTTTATGACGAGCTAGAACCTGAGTTGCGTGATGCGGTTGAGGATGTGGTCTTGAATAAAGACCCAGAAGCGGGTGACCGCTTAGTTGAGATTGCACCAAAGTATGCCGGTGATGGCGGTGGCGTTGAGTCTAAACAAGATTTGGAATGGCGCACGTGGCCAGTCAATAAGCGTCTAGAGCATGCACTGGTAAAAGGCATTACCGAATACATCGATCAGGATACTGAAGAAGCGCGCGCTCAAGCTGAGCGCCCATTGCATGTCATCGAAGGTCCGCTAATGGACGGCATGAATGTGGTCGGTGATCTGTTTGGTGAGGGCAAGATGTTCCTGCCGCAGGTTGTCAAGTCTGCGCGCGTCATGAAAAAAGCGGTGGCCTATCTGGAGCCTTATCTCGAGGCTGAGAAAGCTGATTGCGCGGTAGAAAGTAGCGGCAAGATTTTGATGGCTACGGTGAAAGGTGATGTTCACGATATCGGTAAGAACATCGTTGGCGTGGTGTTGCAATGTAATAACTACGAAGTTATCGACCTCGGCGTTATGGTGCCCGCAGAAACAATTCTGCAGCGCGCGAAAGAAGAGAATGTCGACATCATTGGCTTGTCAGGCCTGATCACGCCATCACTCGATGAGATGGTGCACGTTACTAAAGAAATGAAGCGCCAAGGCTTTAACATCCCGTTGATGATCGGGGGTGCAACAACTTCTAAAGCGCACACGGCAGTGAAGATTGAACCGCAGTATGAGCACGGCGCGATTTATGTTGCAGATGCGTCGCGTGCAGTGGGTGTTGCATCAACCTTATTGTCGAAAGAACAAAAGCCTAAGTTCTTAGCGGATCTGCGTGAGGAATATGACGTTGTGCGTCAGCAACGCGCGGCTAAGAATGAAGCGAAAAACAATGTGCCTCTTGCAGAGGCACAGGCCAACCGTACACCGATTGATTGGGCGTCAGCGCCAATCGTTAAGCCTGCGAAACTTGGCATAACAGTTCTCAAGGATATCGATCTCAATGAGATCACGCCGTTGATTGATTGGACCTTCTTCTTCCACGCATGGCAGCTAAAAGGTCGCTTCCCGAAAATTCTCGATGATGCTGAGAAGGGTGAAGAAGCTCGTAAGCTGTACGCTGATGCAACTGGCATGCTGCAAAAAATCATTGATGAGAAATGGTTGAGCGCCAATGCGGTCGTCGGTTTGTTTGCTGCGAACGCTATTGGTGATGATATTGCAGTGTACAAAGATGACTCGCGTAATGAGTTACTCACCACGCTACATAATTTACGTAAGCAAGGTAAGCAGCCAGAAGGCAAATACAATGAAAGCTTAGGTGACTACATAGCACCAAAGGATACGGGTCTAAACGATTATATCGGTGGCTTTGCCGCAACCGCAGGTATCGGTATTGATGAGAAGCTAGCCGAGTTTGAGGCGGATCATGATGATTACAATGGCATTATGCTCAAGGCATTGGCCGATCGTTTGGCAGAAGCTTTAACTGAATGGCTGCATCAAAAAGTCCGTACCGAGCTTTGGGGTTACGCATCTGATGAAGCGCTTAGCAATGAGCAATTGATTGAAGAGGTCTACCAAGGTATTCGACCTGCAATGGGTTACCCGGCATCACCAGATCATACAGAGAAGGATTTGTTGTGGTCTTTGTTGGATGCTGAAGCGAATACAGGCATTTGGTTAACCGAGTCGAAAGCGATGGTGCCGACAGCGGCTGTATCAGGTTTATATTTTGCCCATCCTGATGCGCGTTATTTTGCGATTGGTCGTATCAATAAAGATCAAGTCGAAGATTACGCAGCACGTAAGGGCGTTGAAGTAGCAGAGATGGAAAAGTGGCTCGGCCCTAATCTCGCATACGATCCTGACGCCTAATTTTTTATGCCGCAGCTGATGCAACACAGTCACCGACAAGCCGTGCTGCTGTGGGGAGATCTTGCTTGGGCTATCAAGCAGCTAGATGGGAAATCTTTAGGGCATTGTTTTTGGTATGGGGAGCATGCTCCAGCTGCGGTCGATGCAGTTACCGCTAATCACGTCACACAAAAGTTAGGTCAGCAATGCGATAGTTTGGTTGTTGAATGTCATCAAGGTTTAAAGCCTGACCATCTAGCGGCATTGCTCGGCACTCTACGTGGTGGTGGCGCGATGTACTTGTTGCTCCCTGATCGTCAGGACTTTGAGGGTTTTGGCTTATATGAGCAGCGCTTAGCAACACTTTTTGGTACAGATAAACAACTCATCTCGATCACCCAAGGAGATGATCTGTCGCCACCTGCGCCAGTTGCGATTAAAAAAGAATCGTTTGAGTTAACACAAGATCAAAAAGATACGGTTGAAGCCATTAAGCGTGTTGCGACTGGTCATGCGAAGCGTCCATTAGTCATCACGGCAGATCGTGGCCGTGGCAAGACAACCGCATTAGGTGAAGCGATTGCTGACCTGATTGAAGCTGACGAGAAAAAAGTTATTGCGGTTATCAGTACGAATCGTCGATCAGTCGATCTGCTCTTTGATGTTCTCAAGCGACGTGGTGTTGCTGAGGCCGCTGTGCAATGGATGCATCCCGATGAATATTTATTGCAGGAGCGATCAAGTTCGCTTTGCGTAATAGATGAAGCGGCAATGGTGCCACTGGCCACACTCGAAAAATTTCTTCAGCGAGAGAATCGATTAGTTTTTAGTTCGACTGTGCATGGCTATGAGGGGAGTGGCCGTGGCTTTGTGACACGGTTCGCAAAGCTCCTCTGCAGCTATTCCAACCAAGTTAAGCAAATTCAATTAGATCATCCTGTGCGTTGGGCGGATGATGACCCGCTGGAGATCGCCTCGAATCAATGGCTAATGCTTAACGCTAAGCCAGATGAAATAGATAAGTGTGCTGAAGTAACGATAGATCATTGTGATAAGACATATTTAATTAATGATGAGTCGCTATTACGCGCAATTGTTGGCTTGCTTGTTGATGCGCATTATCAAACGCGCCCATCTGACTTGTATGCTTTATTAAATGATCCGATGCAGCAGCTTTGGCTTGCTAGAGAGAATGGCCGGGTTGTTGCCTGTGTAATCACGGTTGAGGAAGGCGGCATATCAACAGCGTTAGCTGAGCAGATTGCGCAGGGTTATCGACGACCTAAAGGCCACTTGTTGTTGCAATCACTTGCACAGCATTCTGCGTATACCGAAGGATTGGAGAAGAAGCTCTGGCGCATTATGCGTATTGCGACACATGAACAGTGTCGACGCCAAGGCCTAGCAAGTCAGCTGGTTCAAGCAATCATTAAAGAAGCAAAACAGCAGTCAATTGACTTGCTAGGAACGTCTTATGCGACTGATGTAACGAGTCTTAAGTTCTGGCAGTCGCGACACTTTAAACCGGCGCGTATCGGCCATCGTGTTGATGCCAGTAGCGGTGCGCAATCACTCCAAATGTTGTTAGCGATCTCTGCGAATTGCATCGCGGATGTTGAGCAGCTGCATGCGCAATATTTAAAAGATCTGCCGTATCGATTATTTGATGATTTGTCAGCGCTTGAGCCAGCAGTGGTGGGTGCTTTGTTTTTTACCCAGTCTTCTTTAGAGGATATAGATCAAGCAGATAGAAAGTTGCTTATAGGTTTTACCGAGCATCGTCGTGAATTCCAGTCCGTTATCCCTGCGATGCAGCGTGTCCTTATTGCCAAGTTAGGCCAGGCTGGCATTGAAAAGTCTACGGCGCTGAGTGTCGCGATAAAACGGTTACTGCAGCGTCAATCTCACCAGCAAATCACCTTGTCTGAGGGCCTCTTAAAGAATGAGCAAATTGAGCTGTTGCGGCAGCTGTTTTCAGGGCTCATGGCTAACAGTTGACCTGCGCAAATTAGGCGCCTACATTCAGTGTCATCACAGAGAAAGCTAGGGGGAATAAGATGCTTTCAGTTGGCGATAAAGCACCGGTGTTTGAGCTGCCAGATGCAGATATGAATATGTGTCTGTCAAAAGATCTTGAGGGCTCAAATTATGTCATTTACTTCTATCCAAAAGATGACACGCCTGGTTGCACAATGGAGGCGCAAGAGTTTTCCGATCTTTTAGATGAGTTCGTAGCGCATAACACCAAGTTGATTGGTGTAAGCAAAGATAATTGTCAAAGTCATGGTGAGTTTCGCGACAAGTACGGTTTGACCGTGCAGCTGCTAGCAGATGTAGAAGGTCAGCTTTGTGATGCCTATGGTGTTTGGCAAGAAAAGGAAAAGAACGGTGAAAAGAAGTTTGGCATCGTTCGTTCGACATTCATTGTGGATGCGCAAGGCACTATAAAGTTTTCTGAGTATGGGGTATCACCCAAGGGGCATGCTGAACAAATACTCAAGGTTGTCAGATCCTTTTAAGCAAGAGCCCGTCGATGATGGGCTTTTTTATGTCACTTGAAAATGCTGTTGAGTCGCTGCCACTCAAGTTCGTCTAAAGCATCGCAGAATATTTTTTCTGACGAGACAGGATGAGTGAAGCCAAGCTGCTTGGACGTTAGCATGAGGCGAAAGATGCCATGGTGTTCGCGAAAATAGTTGTTATGTTTGCCATCGCCATGGGTGGTATCGCCAATGATGTGATGCGAGATATGTTTGAAGTGCTTACGGATCTGTTGGCGCCGTCCTGTAAGTGGCTCGGCTTCAACAATCGAATAACGAGAAGTGGGATAGCGGCCAATCGCGACAGGCAGCTCCACCCGTTCTAAACAGCGGTATCTTGTGACGGCCTCTTGCGGCACGTTGTTGCCTTCCTCGTCTGCCACTGGGTGATTGATCTCACCCTCATCATCAGCCCAGCCGCGAACGAGTGCGTGATAAGACTTGTTGATCTGGTGTGACTCAAACTGAGTGACCAGCTCACGCGCGATATCTGGGTTTAATCCCAGCAGTAAAACGCCTGAGGTAGCGCGGTCCAAGCGATGTACCGGATGCACGCGCTGGCCAATTTGGTCACGCAGGGTCTGTAGTAGAAAAACCGTGTCTTGCGAGATGGGGCTACGGTGCATGAGCAAGCCTGATGGCTTGTGAACCACAATCAAATGCTCATCACGATACAAAATCGGGTTTTCAGGCAGTTTACTGTGAGACTCAGTCATTGGCGTGTGGGTGTGTCGCGGTCATAATGTGCACATGTCGATGCGTACTCGAATCTTACTGTTTTTATTTATCTTTGCAGCCATGCCGCTTTTAATGGCGGTGGTGATCAATCTGCCTTTGGTGCTTGAGCGGGTCGATACCTTTTATCGCCAGGCATTTTTGCAGAACTTACGCGCTGACTTTATCGACCTCGATCAGCACCTCGCAAACCGTAATGCCAATGTGCGCTTGTTAGCCCGTTTACCTGATCCGGCAATGCTAACCACTGAGATTGAGATTCAAGAGGATCGCCTTGAGCAAGATCGTCAGCGCTATACCGCATGGGTAAATCGTATTTTGCGTGAAGAGCGAGATATTACTGAGATTCGCTTCCTAGACAAAGCTGGCAAAGATTTGATGTGGTTGCTGCGCGATAAGGACACTGCGGCTTGGTACACGCCAAAAGAAGATCTGCCGCTCTGTCTCAGATGAATTGCGTAAAGCGGTCGAGCAGGGTGATCTGACCAAAGTAACTTTCTCTGCCGTCAGTATTGACGAGAAAGAGGGCGCGCTGAGTTTGCAGATGATGGCGCCGGTTGAGGTTAAGAGTGGTGGCGCTGTCACCATTACCGTCGATATCACGAGCCTAGCTCGGCGCGATGATAAAACGCAGTGGGTCATGGATACCGGTGAGTATGTGCAGCTTGGTGATATGCAGGCACATGACAGCAATGCGTTTACTGATTATGTTGGCCTTAAAGACTTGTTTAGTAATCGTCGCATCGTGAGTTGGGAAAATAATGATCGCCGAGTGATCTGGGTGCCCATGTTTTACACCGAGTCAGGTGCGCCTTTATGGGTGGGTCGCGAAGTTAGCTTACAGCCCTTGATCGATTTTCAAAGTGAGATGGTGCAGCGTGTTTTGGCCATCATTGCGGGCTTGGTTGTTTTACTGCTTTTCTCAACACGCTTGGTCGCTCGCCGCATAGAAAAACTCAGTAATGAGTTAATTGGTGGTATTCGTCAAACACTTGAGTCACGTAAAGCCGTTAAGTTTGATTGGAACGACACCAAAGAGCTGCGTGAGTTGTCATCCGATCTCACTAAGCTTTCAACCTTGCATGCTGAGCAGGCGGAAGCGCAGAAGGCGCATACCAAAGAGCTTGAAGCGAGTAACAAATATAAAAGCGAGTTCCTGGCCAATGTTAGCCATGAGCTTAGAACGCCACTGAATTCAATCTTATTGCTGTCAAAACTGCTTGCGGCTGAAGAAGCTCAGCTCAAAGAGAAACAAAAGCAGCAAGCAGGCGTTATTCATAAAGCTGCGAATGACCTAAAGAACCTGATTGATAATATTCTTGATCTATCGAAGATTGAGGCGCGCAAGTTTGATGTGCACTGTGAGCAAATCGATGTACAGCAATTGGTCGATGATTTGCACGAGATGCTTGAGCCGCAATATCAAGCTAAGCAGCTCACATTTAAGGTGGAACATCAGCAGGGAGCGCCCAGCATGATTCGTAGCGATGCGGACAAGCTGCGTCAGATTTTGAAAAACTTCTTAGCGAATGCTTTGAAGTTCACCGATCAAGGCCAAGTGACGCTACGTGTCGCGCCAGCAGAAAAGCCTTATGCCGTGATGTTCTCAGTGATTGATAGCGGTATTGGTATCGCACCGGATAAGCAAAAGAAAATCTTTGATGCGTTTCAACAAGCTGATGGCTCTACCAATCGTAAGTATGGTGGAACAGGCTTAGGTCTGACGATTAGTCGTCAGTTAGCGCGTTTGATGCAAGGTGATATTCAGCTATCAAGCCAAGTGGGTGAGGGAGCTACCTTTAGTGTGTTGCTCCCCTTGAGTTGCGATTCAGGCGAAATCATTGAGCCAGTAGTAACTCACGTTGAAGAGGCTAAAGATATTGAGCCTATCGAAGAGTCAGCCCAAGCGGATTTATCCTCAAAGCGCTTACTGATCATTGAGTCATCCATTGCGCGCCAGCTCAGCATCAGCAAAGCGATCAATGCCTGTGAGGGAAAAGTATTGTTTATCGATGACCTCGAAGAGGCAGATGATGTGATCAAGGAAGAAGGTGCGATTGATGCCTTACTGATTGATCAAGATGCGACCCTTGAGAATGCTGTCGAGCTCATCCAGTCGCTGCGCGAAGCTCAGCAGGCACCATTCCATTTGATGATGATCAAATCAACGTCAAATCCATCGGTTAACACTACGCTCAGCAAGGTCGACTTTGATGCCGACGTGCTATTGTCCGATGACATGAAAGCGTTTACCCAACAAGTCAGAGAAAACCTCGAATAATCGACATGACGCAGCAATACCAAGATTTCAAAATTCTTGCGGTTGATGACAACCCGGACAACCTGTTCACCTTACGCGCCTTGCTAGAAAACAATATGCAGGTGCAATTGGTTGAAGCGACAGGAGGTGCGCAGGCGCTTGAGATTGCACAAAGTACACCAGATATCGATTTGATCATTTTGGATGTGCAGATGCCGGAAGTTGATGGCTTTGAAACGGCTCAAATGCTTAAGCAGCGTAAAAAGACGCGCGACATTCCGATTATCTTTTTGACGGCGGCCTTTAAAACCGAAGAGTTTCAAAAAGCGCGGCTACGATGTTGGCGCTGCAGACTATCTGCTAAAGCCGATTGACGATAATCAGTTCCTAAATAAGGTCAGCACCTATTTTCGCCTGATCGAAAAAGAGCGTTCGCTGAATGTCATTCTCGAGCAGCAGGTCGCGGAGCGCACTGCTGAGCTCAATCAAGCCAATCAGCATCTGAGTAACATTCTTGCCAATATGGGTGAGGCATTGTTTGTGCTCACGCCAGCTGGCGCGATTAAGGAAACAAACCCAGCGGCTCAGAAGCTACTTGCATACAGCGCTGAAGAGCTTGTGGGTATGCAGATCAGTGATGTCTTCGAAGAAGATGGTGAAGAGCAAGCCGAGGCGTTTTTTGGTACTTGGCTAGAGGCGTTGATTCGCGCGGGTGCGGTGAAGGATATCGATGCAGCATTGGTCGATAAGCAGGGTAAGCGTATCCCCATATTATTTTCTCGTACCGCCATCACGACAGAGAGCGGCGAATTAGATGAGATTCTTTGCATCGCAAAAAATATGCAGGGATATCGTAAAATAGAGGAAGATTAAGACTCACTAAGAGCTTAGGTGACAAGATGAATGATGAAGTAAACGATTTGCCATCCGACGAAGATCCAACCATGACTGCGAATGCCCTGAAGGCAATGGCGCATCCGCTGCGTTGGAAAATTCTCTGCACCCTAGGTGATCGTGAGTTATCCGTAAGTGAAATCGTTGATCAAACCGGCACCTCGCAAAGTAATATTTCTCAGCACCTTGAGCAGCTGCGGAATAAAAATATTGTGACCTCGCGTAAAGATGCCAATCGCATCTTCTATAAAATTCGTAACGGTAAATTACTCGAGCTGGTCGGCACTATGCGGGCAGTTTTATGTCCTGCTAACTTGGATGATCGTTACTATCCTGTCGACGACGATTAAGTTTGCATGCAACTTGATGAGCTTTACGCCAGTCGCGTCGCGGCTGCCGGTTTTCATGACGACCCTGACCAACGTAAATTAATCGAACACTTTCAGCGAATGAGCGATCAGCTTTCTGCGCGTCCAGCAAAAACTTGGAAAAGTTTCCTCGGTAAAGCAAAGCCGCAAGCGATAAAAGGTTTGTACATCTATGGTGGTGTCGGTCGCGGCAAGACCTGGATGATGGATATGTTCTTTGATGCCTTAGCCGAAGAGCAAAAGCTTCGACTGCACTTCCATCGCTTTATGCAGATGGTGCACGCCGAGCTGACCCAAATTAAAGGCGAAAAAGATCCACTGAAAAAAGTGGCGGCAAACATGGCCAAAGACACGCGTGTGTTATGTCTTGATGAATTCCACGTTGTGGATATTGGCGATGCCATGATTTTGGCGGGCTTACTGCGCGCTTTGTTTGAAGAAAATGTCGTGCTACTGACAACATCAAACGTGCATCCAGATGATCTGTATAAAGATGGCCTTCAGCGTGCGAGCTTTTTGCCGGCCATCGAGATGCTGAATCAAAAGACCGATGTAGTATCGATGGGTGGCGATCGTGATTTCCGTGTGCAAATCATGTCGCAAGCCTTGGTTTATCATTGGCCGTATGGCCAAGCCTCAGATGCGGCAATGTTGAATGAGTTTGAGCAACTCGTGACAGGCGAGCTGAGCACCGATCATATCATTCGCATTAACAACCGTGAGATGCCCTACCGTTATTACGCCGAAGGTTTGGCGTGGTTTGATTTTGAAGCCTTGTGTGGGCCACCACGCAGTCAGCATGACTACATTGAGCTAGCCCGTAGTCATCACACCGTCTTCATTAGCAATATTCCGTCTATGGGTGCTGCGCGCGATGATCGTACCCGTCGATTTATCTTTTTGATAGATGAGTTCTACGATCGCAAAGTCAAAGTCGTCATCAGTGCTGAAGTACCTTTGATGCGTTTATATAAAGGTGAGCGCCTTGCGTTTGAATTCCAACGTACGGTCAGTCGCTTAACCGAGATGCAAACCCCCGAGTATTTAGGTAGCACCCACATCGGTTAAGAAAAAACCCCTGAGTGGGGCAGGCCACGCAGGGGTTAAAAGACTAACAATCACTTTGCGGAGGTTGTGAGTACCGGCTTGGGGGATACGTCCCTCACATCGAACGCTTCCAACCTTTTTAAGCTAGCTATTGAGAAAAGCCTCCTATTAGCCATATCGCGTTTGCGGCGAGTAATACCGCACTAGCCATTAAGGTTTCCAGCATATGTGTTCGCATGACGACGCTCCTGCCAAACCGATAGTGACCGATGGATGTCGGTCGGTAATCCGGCGTTAGCCGGGTTTTAAAATCTAGTCCGAAATAAGCGAAGTGGAAGGGTGGGCGAATCCCTAAGTGAATTCCCTAGCTCAGCTTGTCGACAATCGTGAAGCCTGCAATATAGGTGCCAGCTGCAGAACCCAGGGTGCTAAATAAGAAAACGAGAAGGGTGCGAGAGACTCGATTTTTCCACCAGCCGCGTAGTGAGGTTGTGTCGCTTCGCAAGGCGCTGAAGTCGCTAACACGGGGCTTGCGCAGCCAAAGCTCAGCCGCCGCGGTGACCATGCCGGCGCCAATCGTTGGGTTTAGCGAGGTGATTGGAGCGGCCACAAAGGCGGTGAGAACGGTCAGCGGATGGGCAAATGCGATCGCCGCACCGAGGGCGGATAAGGTGCCATTGATGACAATCCAGTCTTTGACCAGCTCCCAGCCCAAATCTTGGTTCTGTGAAAAGCCGAGATAGAAGCCCAAAAAGACCAGCGCCACAATCACCCAAGGGATCATTTTGGGCCAGGTCGGCTTGGTAGGCAGTTGGTTCAGCTCATCGACAATTGGGCTCGGCGCTTCGATGCGTTGTAACTCTTTTTCCATGCCATTGAGGTGACCCGCACCGACAACGGCCAGAATCTTTCTACCCGGATGTTGTTCAGTGACCTGCTTAAGGCGAGCTGCCATGAACGTATCGCGTTCAGCGATCAAGGGAATGAATAAATCTTGGCGATCTTCAGCGAACTCAGCAAAGGCGGTTTCAAGCATGTCGCCTTCTTTGAGCTTTTCGATCTCGTCTTCGCTGACATCCTCTTTACTGATCAGGCTGCCGATAATGCCGCCAAACAACCCCCAGCGTTTCCACCATGGTAGATTGGCTGCGGTACGTTTTAGGGTGGTACCGATCTCACGATCTATCAGCTCTAAAGGAAGATTGGCTTGCTCAGCGCCTTCCATAGCCGCGCGCATCTCGGCGCCAGGTTGTATGCCATGCTGCTCAGCAAGACGTTGTTGGAAAGCGCCCATCGCCAGATTGGCTGTAATCATTGCGGCTTTGCCTTCTTTGATGACTTGCAGCAGATCCATTTTGGCGAGTGAGTCAGGATTAGCGAGCGCATGGTGACGACTTTCACACAGCTCAATCGCGATCACGTCATACTCACCCGACTCAATCAGCTGGCTAACCGTTTCTGCACTTTTACGCGAAACATGCGCGGTGCCCAAAAGTGTATTTGGGTTGTCACCAAGGTGCGTTTGCACAATAGGGTCGGTGACATGAGGGTTATTAGACATGAACTTCTCCTGCAAGCTAGGCATGATACCCGTGCCGCTAAGCCAACGCGATAAAACCTATGACTACTGATAACAATCCTATTTTTGATCTCGATGCTGTCGAAGCTTGGCTTAATCGCTGTTTGAAAGAGCAGCATGGCGGCAAGGTCTTGCTGGTTAGTTTTAAAGAGGGAAAAGCGCAGCTTGCCTGGGCGGCTGGATTACCGAGTGCAGAGGATCTACCGCATTTCGAAACATTTGCTCGGCACGTATTGATCGAGCTGTGCCCGTCGGATGCTTACTGGGTTTTTGTGCCGGATTATCAATTGCAGTCGGGTCATTATCGGGTGATGTTGCAGCAAGGTGATCAGCAGATCATTTGCGCTAAAGCGATGTGGCATGCCGGTGAGTGGCTTTGGAAAGATGATAAAGATGCGGTATTAAATGATTTGCTCAAGGAACAAACACATATTCCTGCTTTGCTCAGACGTGACATCACCAAAATGGCCGATGAGATGGAGATTGAGCCGCCTAATCTTGGAGCAGCGGTTCTAACGTTTTAAGTACTTCGGTGCCACTCCAATCAAAAGCACCAAAGCCGGCATAACGGATCTTATGCTGTCGATCGAGAATTAACGTGGTTGGAAAAGCATGCACATTCCAAAGCTTAAGCGCACTACCATCAATATCCATCAATACAGGAAAAGTGATTGGCTTGTCTTTTAAGAACTCACGCATCTTCTCTTTGGTCTCGCCCACATCAACCGCGAGAATCTCTAAGCCGCGTGGTTTTGTCTTTTGATACAAACGTTCTAACGAGGGAATCTCTTCAACGCATGGCGGACACCATGTCGCCCAAAAGTTCACTAAGACGACTTGGCCTTTAAGTTCAGCAAGATCAATCGATTTACCATCTAGCGTGTCGAGTTTAAGTGGTAGTACGTAGGCATCGCCTTTATACGGTTTGAGTAAAGCGGAGCCGCTGGGTTTTTCGGGCTGAGCTTCTTCATCGCTCATGCGTGATGCCATGCTGGGAGTGCCATCAAGTAACTTAAGTTGTTGCGTTGCAGCTTTAAGAATATCGGGCAAGCGCTGCGTCATCTTGGCTTCAAGATCGCTAAAGTGCTCACGTGAGAAAAAACCATCACCGACATCCTCGAGTGTTTGTAGAAACACCGGGCTACCACCTTTCTCAAGTTCTTCAGCCACTAACCCAACACGCCAGTAACCACCAGCTGCTTTAGGTTGAAGAATATAAATAGGTAAGTTGCTTGCACTTGCGATAGGTAAAAAAACCGCCGTCTCGCCGCCTTGTGGTGTGCTTTGGTAAAGCCGAGGGCTGATGCTGATCATGCCACGTAAACGTTTTAGATCGCGTTGTCCATCTTGCAGGCGACGTGCGGCTTGAAGCGCCTTAACTGCCATGCGACCAGAGTTCACCAGATAGATATCTTTAGTCGTATCACTTAGGGCTTTATCAATGACATCCACCACGAACTGTGGATCGAGTTCGTTCAGGCTATAACGACCGGGTGGGATAAACCATGCTGAGTGGTAATCGGGTATCCAGGTTTCGATGCCTGCTTTGGCGTTACGTTGTGCAAGTTTTTGAAAGCGCGGAGACAAGCCAAATTCAGAAGGCAGCCAAATGAATAGTGCTTCACCTTCGCTAGTGAAGGTTTGAACGGGCAATTCGGTACCATCGCTCAGCTCAATCAGCTGCTCTTCAGCAACCACACTAAAAGAGGCAAGCAACAATAATACGATAGCGAAAAATGTCTTCACGCGAACTCCCATAAGACTGTGCGCAGTATACGGAATCGCAGAGTAAAACAATGATCGGAATACCGTTGCCTGAGTAGGTTGATGAACAGGCTTTAAACACCGACACTGCGCGCATGAAAAAACTCGAGCAGCTCAAATGGAACAACCGCTTTGCGCAGTTGCCAAGCGACTTCCACAGTCGCGTCAAGGCAACGCCAATGAGCTCGCCGTATTTGATTAGTGCCAGTGATGTATTAGCTAAAGAACTGGAGCTGGATCCTACCGAGTTACATACCCCAGGTTTTGCGCAGTGGTGCATGGGACATTTTGAGTTGGAAGGCACTCAGCCTGTCTCTGCGTTGTATTCGGGCCATCAGTTTGGTCACTACAATCCACAATTAGGTGATGGCCGTGCTTTGTTACTCGGTGAGATGACTGGCCCTGATGGGCAGCATTGGGAGTTACAGCTCAAAGGTGCAGGCCCCACGCCTTATTCACGTGGTGCGGATGGTCGCGCAGTACTTCGCTCGAGTATTCGCGAGTATCTGTGTAGTGAAGCGATGCATGGCTTAGGTATTCCGACCACGCGAGCCTTGGCGCTTGTAGGTAGTGATGAAGAGGTCTATCGCGAGCAGATCGAAACCGGTGCGACTGTGATGCGCGTCAGTCCAAGTTTTGTGCGCTTTGGTAACTTCGAAATCTTTTATTACCGTGATCAACATGCGCAGCTCAAACAGCTTGCGGATTATGTGATCGATCACGACTTCACTGATCTCAAAGATAACGCACAGCCTTATCACGCCTTACTTAAAACCGTTGTTGAGCGTACCGCAGCGTTAGTGGCGCAATGGCAGTTGGTAGGTTTTGCGCATGGTGTGCTGAATAGCGACAACATGTCAGTGCTTGGCTTAACACTCGATTATGGTCCGTTTGGATTTCTCGATCAGTATAACCCGGGCTTTATTTGTAACCACTCTGATCATCATGGTCGTTATGCATTTGATCAGCAGCCAAGCATTGGGTTGTGGAACTGCAGTTGTTTTGCGCAAGCTTTGTTGCCACTGCTACATGAAGATGGCGAGACCGCAGCGGCACAAGCGCGTGAATTGCTTGAGTTATACGAGCCGATGTTAGTTAAGACCTTTGCTGCAGGCATGCGCGCAAAGCTTGGTTTGGAGCGCGAAGAGGCCGTTGACCAGCAACTGAGCAGTGAGCTGCTTGAGTTAATGGAAAAAAACAAAGCGGATTACACCAATACCTTCCGTCAGCTAAGTGACATCACGGTCAATGGAGATCGTGGTAAGGCACGTGATGGTTTTGTTGATCGCGAAGCTTTTGATGCGTGGACAGATAAGTATCGTGAGCGTTTAACCGCAGAGTCTCGCGATGATGCAGCACGTAAACAAGCGATGGATGCTGTGAATCCTAAATATGTGTTGCGTAACTATTTAGCGCAAACAGCGATTGAGAAAGCGCAGCAGAAGGACTTCAGTATGGTGAATGATTTATTGACGGTGTTGCAGTCGCCATTTGATGAGCACCCTGAGTTTGCCGCATGGGCAGCTGAGCCGCCGAGCTGGGCAGATGAAATTTCAGTCAGCTGTAGCTCCTAAGTTACACTGCACCTCACGTTTTATTCGAGAAGATTATGTCGATCCCTTTTAGCGAACTGCCAGGCCGTCACGAGCGTCATTACAAGCGCCGTTTAGATAACCCATTGTTCCGTGAGCCAGCCACATTGAATGATGCTGATCTATTAGATGCGCAACGTCAGGATCATGAAGAGTTGTTGGCATTTATTACCGAGTTGCGTGCCACCGTTGAGCGTGCGTTAAACCTGAAGTCGAACGAAGAAAGTGATGTGATCCTTAAACTCAAGGAAGATCTCGAGCGACTCTATGAAACGTCAGCCGGATTGGCGGACGAGCAGGGTGCTAATCAACAAGCCTTGAGTCAGCTGTTAAATGCTGTGATGAACACGATTCGTTCAAACACCACCGGTGATAGTTTGGCGGAACAAGAAATGGCGATGGAGCAGCAAGCGCGGCAGATGCATTTCGAGTTACTGCAACATGCTTTAGTGGCTGATTTGCTGCACCCAGAAACCTTGATTGCACCTGATCAACTAGTGCCCACTTTATTGAGCTCGCCAACCGAGCAGGTTAAAGCGGTGATGGTTGTGTTTGATCCAGAACAGTTATCGATGATCGCCAAAGAGGCTGAGGCGCTGATTCAGCAAGCAGAAAAATCAAAGGTGCTTGAGTTGGCAGAAGCTAATGCAGGTGTAATTAAGCAGCACCTAAATTAATTTAGGCAAAGCCTTGTGCAAGCGTATTCACTTCCACATCAAGTAAAGCTAACTCTTTTTTAAGTCCTTTAAGCTGATCAATCAATTCAGGATCATGCGGCTTTAGTTTCAGATTGAATTCCACATTCATAATCGCATTACGCAGAAACTGATGTCGTTGCGATTTGATTAAGAACCCCTCAACACTTTGAAAGTTATCACTGGTTGTCATGGCACACTTATAGAGCTCAGGCGTGATACTGGTTCAGTTAGTGGGATTACAAAAATGAAATTACTCAATTGATGCGCTGCAAAACAAATTGCAGACATAAAAAAGCCCCGCAGAGCGGGGCTTTTTCGTTTCAGTCGAGACTGAATTACTTAGCTACTGGAGCCTGTGGCGCGTAGTAAGGAGACTCGTAACCGTAACCAGTGAAGTTACCGTTGTTAGAAGCGTTACCCTTAGCGTCGCCTGCAGTGCGGCCTTTACCAGAGAAGTTCATAGAGAAAGTAGCTTCACCTTCACCAGTACCGTTACCAACGAAGTCGCCGTTAGCGTTGTTAGCACCGTTCATTGAACCGTTACCGTTGTCGAAGAAAGCAGAAGCTTGAGCTGAAGCAACGATAGCTGCGATTGCGATGATCTTTTTCATTGTAAAAATCCTAAAAATTTTGTTTAAAAGTTTGTTGCTGCTCAGTCACTGATCAGCTGATGAAGATAAGTATATTAGTATTTGCTTAAATGTCAATATATTTTTCACCAGGAAGCGATAATTTTTCTGAAAGAGCCTAAAAAAGGGTACTTTTTCAGGTTGGTTGATCTGCGTCAGCAAAGATTCGAGGCCGATTTCTGATAATCCGGATTCCTCCTATGGGATTCCAGTCACTCGAGCCTGATCTTCCCCCATAATTCAGGCTAGTAGAATGAGTGATTTTCGACCTCGGCTTGCCTAGGTCTTTTTTTGCCCATAAAAAAACCCCGCCGGAGCGGGGTTCTTCGTATTCAGTGGGGAACTGAATTACTTAGCAACTGGTGCGTAAGCTGGCTGCTCGTAACCGTAAGCAGTGCCGTTGGTATCAGTAGAACCGTTACCTTTGAAGTCGCCAGCTGAACGAGCTTTACCAGAGAAGTTCATAGAGAAAGTTGCTTCACCTTCGCCAGTACCGTTACCGATGAAGTCGCCTTTAGCGTTGTTCGCGCCGTTAGCGTTAGTGTTAGCTGAATCCATGAATGCTGAAGCTTGAGCTGAAGCGATGATAGCTGCGATTGCGATGATCTTTTTCATTGTTAAATCCTCAAAAAATTTGTTGTAGAAGTTTTCGCTGACCAACCACTGATCAGCTAATGATGATAAGTATATAAGTATTTTCTAATATGTCAATACTTAAGTCTTACTTTTTTCAATTCAGGCGTTTTTCGGTCCCAATGCCCATCATATATAGGTATACAGGTTCCTAAATCCAAAGGATGCCGCGGGATTGTGGAGCCAAAAGCCCCAATTTTGCGGTGTCCAATGCTGAAGAAGTAGGGAGAAAAATCGATGAGTAAACCTTTCGATCTTTTAATCGTTGGTGGCGGTATTTCAGGCACGGCATTGCTGTATCTAGCCTCGAAATACAGTGATATCAAGCATATTGGCATGTTGGAGAAGTACGCAGCATCGTCGCGTGTGAACTCACTCCATAGCAACAATTCACAGACCCTTCATTGTGGTGATATCGAGACCAATTACACCCTCGAGAAGGCTCAAAAGGTGAAGCGCGCGGCGCGAATGGTGGAGCGTTTTGCCACAGCGCAGCCCGATATTGATCATTTGATTTTCAAATATCCAAAGATGGTTTTGGGTGTAGGCGCGACAGAATGCCAGCGCCTACGTGAGCGATTTGAGGTGTTTTCACCGCATTTCCCAAATATGCGTTTGTTGGAGCTCAAGGATATTGCCCGAATTGAGCCAGCAGTAGCCTATTCAAAAGGCACGCTGCGTCAGGATGAGGTCGTGGCCTTGGGTTCTGAGGACGAATACACCGCAGTGAATTTTGAGGCTTTATCTCGTTCTTTCATCCGTCAGGCGAAAAAAGCTGAAGGTAAAGAGGTGGAGGTGCACTATAACCAGCAAGTGGTAAAGATCGAAAAACAAGACGATGGCATGTATCGCGTGACAACCGAAGATACGAGCTATCTGACGCGTACCTTAGTGGCTTGTGCTGGCGGACATAGCTTGCGAATGGCCCATCAAATGGGCTTTGGACGTCACTTTTCGGTGTTGCCCGTCGCGGGAAGTTATTACTTCACCCCACAAGTGCTCAACGGCAAGGTGTACACCGTTCAAAACGATAAGCTTCCGTTTGCCGCCATCCACGGCGACCCCGATGTGATGGTGCCTGGTAAAACCCGTTGGGGACCAACGGCATTGGTATTGCCTGTACTCGAGCGTTACAACTGGCAGACCATGAAAGACTTCTTCCGGGTGTTTAAGTTCGATATCAAGGTATGGAATGTGTTGTACGACCTGCTCAAGGTGACTGACATTCGTAACTACATGGCGAAGAATTTCTTATTTGAGATCCCTTTCTTACGAAAAAGCTTGTTCTTAAAAGATGCGCGCAAGATCGTGCCGGACATGGCTTACAAAGATCTGACCTTTGCGAGCAAAATTGGTGGTGTCCGTCCGCAGTTGATCGATAAGAACAACCGTAAATTGCTGATGGGTGAGTCAAAGATCAGTACCGGCGAGGGTTTGATCTTTAACGTGACGCCATCGCCTGGTGCGACCACTTGTTTGGAAAATGCAGAAATCGATTTGCGCACCGTGGTGAAGCTATTGGGAGCAAACTTTGATGAAGAGGGCTTTGCTCGCGATTTGCTCGATGATGGTCCCACTAACGATGAAAACGCGACCTCGCGCATGCTTAACGCAAGTTAACGTTTGACCAAGACTTTCTGGTCGCAATAAAAACTCACCCGCGTAGCCTATGCTTTAGGCTTCGCGGGTTTTTTATTGGAACTTCCCTGATGAGTAAGGCAATTTTTTGGTGTAGAAACGATCTTCGTTTACGCGATAACCCAGGGCTTAGCTATGCCTTACGTCATTATGATGAGGTTGCGGTTGTTTACATCGATGAGGCCGATCTTGCGTCACCCAGTGCCTCTGACTGGTGGCGTTTTGAGGCGCTGACGGACTTCGCTGAGCAGCTCGACGGAAAACTGATCTATCGATGCGGTAATGCCAAAGAGATACTGCCTAAATTGATGGGTGAGTTATCAGCCGATGCTGTTTATTGGAATCGTTGTTACGAGCCAAAAGTCATGGCGCGTGATAGTGAGCTCAAGCAGCTGTTGAAAGATGGAGGCATTACGGTAGCGAGTTTTCCGGGCAACTTATTAGTCGAGCCGTGGGAGGTGTTGAAGGGTGATGAAACGCCTTATCGCGTGTTTACACCTTTTTATAAAGCTGCGCTTAAGCATGGCTTTGCTGAACCGTATGAAAATGTGGATTCATCATCGTTAGGCAAGTTGATGGCTGCGGAGTCAGAATTGCATCAGGACAAAGCTAGAGTGCAACGACCATGGATGTCGATGTTGGCTGAGCACTGGTCTATTAGTACCCAATCGATGGATCAGCGCGTTGACGGGTTTTTAGCGCAAGCGATTGAAGGCTATGGTGAATTACGTAATGTGCCTGCTGTTGATGGTTGTTCACGTCTATCACCGTATCTACATTTTGGACAAGTTAGTCCGCGCGAGATTGTTGCAAGGGCTGGCGCTAAACATCTAACCGGTTCGTTTATTCGTGAGTTGGCGTGGCGTGAGTTTTCACATTATGTGTTGTATCACTGGCCAACTACCGAAGAAGACAATATGGACTCGCGTTTCGATGTGATTCCATGGATCAATAATGTTGATCAAATTAAGGCATGGCAAAAGGGCTTAACCGGTATACCGATGGTTGATGCTGGTATGCGTGAGCTATGGCAGACAGGTTATATGCATAACCGTGTGCGAATGATCGTTGCATCATTACTCACCAAGCACATGATGGTTGATTGGCGTGAAGGCGCTAAATGGTTCATGGATACCTTGGTTGACGCTGACATCGCGCAGAATAGTTTAAGTTGGCAATGGACGGCAGGAAGCGGTGTCGATGCGGCGCCTTATTTCCGTATCTTTAATCCTGTCACACAAGGTGAGAAGTTTGATCCTAAAGGTGACTATGTGCGTCGCTGGGTACCTGAGTTAGCTGAGCTCCCTGATAAGTGGATTCATCAGCCATGGGCTGCTCCAGAAGAGATCTGCCGATTGGTGAAATTTGTGCCAGGTAAAGATTATCCCATGCCGATTGTTGATCTGAAGTCGGGGCGTGATCGTGCATTGAGCGTCTGGGAAACCATCAAGAGCGCTGCAGCTTAAATCCTCAAGACAAATTCGCTCGATTCGCCTATAAAGACATGATGAATCAGAAGACCTTTGATTACATTATTGTCGGTGCGGGTACGGCCGGCTGTTTGCTTGCTAATCGTTTAAGTATGAACCCCGATAAGTCGGTGTTGCTGATTGAAGCGGGCGGAAAGGATAACTACCACTGGATTCATATACCGGTCGGCTATCTCTACTGCATTGGTAATCAACGTACTGATTGGATGTATCAAACCGAACCTGATGAGGGTTTGAATGGTCGGCAATTGCGTTATCCACGCGGCAAGGTGCTCGGCGGTTGTTCGAGTATTAATGCGATGTTGTATCTGCGTGGTCAATCCCGTGATTATGAGCACTGGGCAGAAGTGACCGGTGACGAGCAATGGCGTTGGTCAAACGTCGAAGATTACTTCACCGCACACGAAGACCATCATTCAGGTGTTAAAGCGCATCATGCGAGTAAGGCGGCCGGCACAGATTTTCTCCGTGATGATTCCAGTCGTTATGCGCAGTTGTTTAAGCAGCATAAAGCGGGTGGTGAATGGCGAGTGGAGCGCCAGCGATTACGTTGGGATATTTTGGATGCCTTTGCTGAAGCGGCAAATCAAGCTGACATCCCCAAGGTAGATGATTTCAATACAGGTAATAACGAAGGTGTTTCATTCTTCGAAGTGAACCAACGTAAAGGATGGAGATGGAATACCAGTAAAGCCTTCTTGCGTGAGATACAAGGTAAGCGTGCGAACCTCACGGTGATGACAAACACGCAAGTGAAAAAGCTCATCTTGCAAAAAAATGATGATGCTTTGTATTGCTCCGGCCTGTTTGTTGAGACAACTGACGGTGAGATGCGGCTCACGGCAAATGATTCGGTGATTCTCAGTGCGGGTGCAGTGGGTTCTCCGCAGATCCTTGAGTTATCTGGTCTGGGTCAAGCGGAACGATTACGTGCATTGGATATACCGGTGGTTGCCGATCTGCCGGGTGTGGGTGAGGGCTTGCAAGATCACCTACAGATTCGGTCTGTATATAAAGTGCATAACGTTAAAACACTCAACACGATTGCAAATAGTTGGCTAGGAAAAATATCCATTGCGATGGAGTATGCTTTCAAGCGCAGTGGGCCGATGAGTATGGCGCCATCGCAGCTAGGTGCCTTTACGCGCAGTAGTGATGATTATCAGTGGCCGAATATTGAGTACCATGTGCAGCCGTTAAGCTTAGATGCCTTTGGTGAGCCTTTGCATCCATACCCTGCGATTACAGCCAGTGTATGTAATCTCAATCCAAGTAGCCGTGGTCATGTGCATATCGATCAGCCGGATCATCGTCAATCGCCAAAAATTGTGACCAATTACCTCAGTACAGATGAAGACCGAAAGGTCGCCGCAGATTCATTGCGTGTTACGCGTAAGATTGTTGAACAACCTGCGTTGTCACCCTATCAGCCGGAAGAGTTGAAGCCGGGTCTGCAATATCAAACCGATAAGGAGCTTGCACGTGTGGCGGGTGATATCGGTACTACGATTTTCCACCCTGTTGGTACAGCGAGTATGGGACGCGTTGATGATTCCCACGCCGTTACGGACTCACGTCTTCGCGTGCGTGATGGTCAGGGTGGGGTGATTAAAGGGCTTCGATTAGTTGATGCGAGTGTGATGCCGACAATCACCAGCGGAAACACAAATAGTCCCACGCTGATGATTGCCGAAAAGGCTGCGCAGTGGATTGCGCAAGAGGATTGGAGTTAAACCAATTTATTGGTGTCGATGTTCTCGACCTCGGCCAGTTTTTCTAGCGCCACTTCCATTAACCAACGTGCTTTCGCCGTCATGATGTGCAAGTAGCTGTGTAGTGCCGCATCTTGAGGTGAATCATTTTCACACTCTGTGCTGTATTGCTCAAAAGCCACCAAGGTTTCGATGATGGATGACAGGTGATGAGGGCACTCGCACTTCAAGGCCGAGGTCATCTGCGACAACTTAGCTAGCTGTTGCGAACTGAACTGACGTTTAGGTGCAGGCTCTGTTAATACAGTATCGGGTTGGAACACAGAAGGTGACCAGTCGACCTGATGTGGCATGTTGCCAGCACACATCTGCCAGATGTGATCGATAGAAACAGGTGCACGTTCGGTAGTGATCTGTAAGCGCTTCATCTGGCGCAAGATGATTGATGGTGCAAACGCGTAAATAACGATGATGTTGTCGTAACGTTTTTGCAATGTTTCATCTTGCAGCTTTTTAACGATAGTGCGATCCAAGAACGGGAATTCAATCACTAGCGTTTGGCAGCAGGTGTCGTCCTCCATGAATGAATCAAGATCGGTATAGGTGCCGGCAAGCTCTAAACCTTCTGGCATTTGAGCAGTATTGTTGGCGCGTACAGTGATTGCTTGACCAACGATACAGACATCGTGTCGACCACTACCGATCTCTGGTAAGTTGTGAGGGCGGGCGCGTGACAAGCGATCGTTGAGTTCGCGTGTTTCAAGATTAGCCACCGTACTAATAGCATGGCCTTGATCCACGAGAGCTTTAATCATAGTGAGTCGATTGACATCCGCTTGGCTGTACAAACGACCACCTTTCTCGGTGCGTTGTGGGTCAACTAAATGATAGCGGCGCTCCCAAATACGCAATGTGTCAGCAGGGATGCCGGTGAGGCGCGAAACAGCGCCGATGCGGTAGACGTTATCCATAAGTACAGAGTTTGTCATAGTTTTGTACCTCGATCCTAAACGTTATTGAGAGAGTTGCTCTGATTTGATTTGTGCAGCTTTGTCAGCGCACAAACGGTTTAAAAGCCAACGAGTTGGCGCTTTTGTTGGTTTCACCTCGGCGAATAAGCGACTCGCGCTATCCCAATAGTCGATGTGCTCATCAATCAACTGGGTGTCGCCAAGATGAATCTGGGTCATGCCATCGATCACCAGTGATTTATTGGTGTCTGGTTGAAAGTCCCAACGTAAATAGTGGTACTGATCGCTTTGGGCATGATCAATGATGGTAAATTTCGTGCGAGGAAAGTTATCCATCATGTGAGTAAAGATGTGTTTGATTGCATTAACGCCGCGCACATAATTGAACGGGTCGCGAAACAGAGCGTTAGCGTCAAACATTTGATCGAACTGCTCGATACCTCCACGAGTGACGTTTTCGCAAAAGGCTTTGTATTTGTTAAGCGCTTCACTCATGACGTAACACCTTGCGCTTAATTACGCCGAAAAAGAGCTGGTCAGGCAGCATGCGAAGCAAGCGCAATGGCCAAGTGAGTGCGCGTGGAAAGTTGATGTCGAAACGTTTGCTATTCAGTAAGCCATCAAGAATTTCTTTGGCCGCCTCTTCTGGTTCTAACAAGAAGGGCATTTCAAAATCGTTACGATCCGTTAAACGGGTTTTAACGAAACCTGGGTTTACGACACGAATATCGATACCCATCTCAGCGAGTTCAGGTTTTAACGACTCTGCGAGATTCACCAATGCAGCTTTAGGTGCACTATAAGCGCCGCCATTCGGTAAGCCACGGTAGCTAGAAGCGCTAGCGTTGAGTGCAATGGTGCCGCCATGACCTTTCATCAAAGGAATGACGTTCTCGAGCAAGTAGCAAGCAGACAAGTAATTGGTTTTGTTTAAACGTTCGCATAACTCGGCATTAAAGCGAGACGCTGGCATTTGTTCGTAATCACCCACATTAAAGATGATCAAATCAGGACGCTGATGCTGGAAGACAAACTGTGTTGCGTTATTCACGGCATCACGGTCAGTGGCATCACAAGGAATGCACTGTGCTTCAACTTCTTCGCAAAAAGGATGCAAGGTTTGAGGTGTACGAGCACTTAATGCGAGTGACCAACCGGCTTTATGCAGTTGCTTGCTTAGCGCGCGGCCAATGCCTTGGCTTGCACCAAATACCCATGCGTGACCCGCTTTCATTAAAGGGCTGCCTCCACTGCATTGCGTAACTTCTTACTGTCACCCGATGTCCAGCTGAGGTAGCTGTCGATGACTTTGCCATCACGACCAATCAGATATTTGTGGAAGTTCCACTTGGGTGTGCTGTTCGCTTCTTTGGCGAGCTGCTTATAAAAAGGATGTGCATCTTTTCCTTTGACCTTGATCTTTTCGAACATGGGAAAGGTGACGCCATAGTTCACTTGGCAAAAGCTCGCAATTTTGTCGGCGTTGTTAAATTCCTGACCGCCGAAATCGCCAGAAGGGAAGCCAAGCACTTCAAAGCCTTGGTCTTTTTGTCTTTGTAAAGCTTCTCGAGAGACTCGAATTGCGGGGTAAAGCCGCACTGGCTCGCGGTATTCACAACCAAAAAGTACCTTTCCCTCGTACTGGCTTAGCTCCACGGCCTCAGAGTTGCCCAAAGGCTTGATGCTGTGTCCAAGAACGTATTGTTCATCTTGTCCAAGTACTGTCTGGCTCATGAGTGCCCCAATGAGTAATAACCCTGCTTTTATTTGTATTTTCATATCGAAAACTTGCATGTGTTAAAAGTTTGTACGAATATAGTGGTACAAGATTTCAAAAAGTTCAACCTTTGTTTAGCTTTTTTATTTGAACAACGCAGAAAAAATGAACAAAAAAGACGTCCTCATTATTGGTGGTGGAGTAAGCGGGCTCTCGGCTGCCTGGTTTTTGAAGGATTCGGCCAACGTCACCTTGGTCGAGTCAGATGCGCGTTTAGGCGGTCATGCGCACACTGTTAATCACTGTGAAGCTGGTCGTGAGGTTGCTGTGGACACCGGATACATGGTGTTTAACCGACCTAATTATCCGTTGTTGAGCAAATGGTTTGAAGACCTGGGTGTTGAAACTTATCCAACAGACATGTCGTTCTCGGTATCGATGCGTCCAAACGGTGTGGAATATAACGGTAGCGACCTGAACGGTTTGTTTGCCCAACGCCTCAATCTGGTTAGACCTCGTTTTCATCGCATGATTCGCGACATTCTGCGTTTCAATAAAACGGCGACAAATGATTTACAAAATGACGCAATCCGTCCGAGCAAACCTTGGCTGACTATTTAGAGATGCATCGCTTCTCTAAAGAATTACGTCAGCACTATTTACTTCCGATGGCTGCGGCTATTTGGTCGTCACCCGTTGAGGCGGTGGCGCATTTCTCAGCTCGCTCGCTGATTCGTTTTTTTGACAACCACGGATTGATGCAACTGAAAGACCGTCCCAAGTGGGAAACGGTGGTTAACGGCTCGCAAAGTTATGTCAAAAAAGTGGCGGAACAATTAGGCGAGCGAGTACTGCTCGGAGATCCCGCAGTTGCCGCTGTTCGCGAAGGAAAACAATGGTGTGTCGAGTTAGCGTCAGGTAAGCAACTTCGCGCTGACGAGTTGGTAATGGCTTGTCATTCCGATCAAGCGAGTCGACTAGTTAAATCGCAAAGTCCAGCGCAACGTTTGGTGCTCAATAGCGTGCGTTATCAAACCAATATCGCTGTATTGCACAACGATGAAGCATTGATGCCAAAGCGTAAAGCAGCCTGGAGCTCTTGGAATTATTTGGGTGAACAGCAAGATGGAGCTGACCCAAGTGTTAGCGTTACCTATTGGATGAATTCGCTGCAGAATCTAAACACAGGTACTAACTACTTTGTCACCTTAAACCCTGTGCTTGAGCCGGAGAAAAACAAGGTCGTACAGCGCATTGAATATGCACATCCTGTTTTTGATGGTGACAGTGAGGTGCGATTGAAGTCACTGCCATTGGTGCAAGGTGAAAATCATTTATGGTTTGCCGGTGCATGGACAGGGTATGGCTTCCATGAAGATGGCATGCGTTCGGGTGTTGAAGTTGCGCATGCGATTTCTGGTGGAAAGGTGCTGGATAAAGCATGGCTCGATGCATTGATTGCATCGCGTGATTTGATTGAGCAAAAAAAGGATAAGGCGGCTGCATGATCAAGCAGTGCCTTTATCCCTGTTCAGTGATGCATCGTCGCTATGGTGTTCTTGGTTATCGTTTTAATTACGATATTTTCACTGCCTTATTTGATATTGATGCATTAGAAGAAACCGGTCAAAAAACTCGTTGGTTTTCACTTAATGTTGGAATTTGATTAGCCTGAGAGCTAAAGATCATTTGCCAGCGGGAGAGCAAGATTTCCGCGGATGGATTGAACGTTGCTTGGTTAACAAGGGTATTCAACAAGTGCCGCATAAGATTTTCTTGCTAGCGATGCCACGAGTGCTGGGCTTTGTGTTCAATCCATTGAGTGTTTGGTTCTGTCTTGATGAGAAAGACCAGCCAATCGCTATTTTGTGTGAAGTGCGTAATACCTTTGGTGAAAAGCATGTCTATTTGTTAGACGCGGATCAGCAATGGCCTGTGCGGTCTCGTAGTGAAAAGGTATTCCATGTTTCTCCCTTTATGGATCTTCAAGGTGATTATGCCTTCTCTTTCCATGCGCCTAATGAGCAATTGCGCCTGAGTATTTTGCTCAATGATCAACAGTTGCCTAAGTTAAGTGCAACGCAGACAGGGAGTGCAGTCGAATTCTCCGATCGTCAAATCCTTAAACAAGTTATCCGGTTTCCATTTTTAACGGCAAAAGTGCTTGGCGCCATTCATTGGCATGCCTTGAAGCTTTGGCTAAAGGGTGCGCGTTTTCATCGCAAACCTGAACCCCCAATGATTGAGGTATCTAAATGAACACACGTGTTTCATCACTGAACATCCCGCGCGTTAAGCAACGCGAGAAATCGAGCTTTATCCAAGCAAAAATCATTAACTGGTTTGCGAAAATTGAAATTGGCACCTTAATGATTGAGTTTGAAGACTACGCACAAAAAATTAAAGCCGATGAGTTATCACTCATTGGACACATCAAAATTCATAATCCAATCAAGTTTTCTTCTCGAGTATTGTTTTCTGGGGATATTGGTTTTGCTGAGTCCTTTATGGCTGGTGAGTGGGAATCAGATGATTTGTCATCTCTTCTCGAGTTAATTGCAACCAATTTAGACAACATCCAAGCAGAAGAGCGTCATCCGTTGGCGGCTTGGTTAGCTAAGCGGTTACATCATTCACGCGGTAACACCTTGTTAGGTAGCCGCAAGAACATCTCTGCACATTACGATTTGGGTAATGCTTTTTATGCCCGCTGGTTAGATAACACCATGAGTTACTCATCTGCAGTATTTGATGGGACGATGGATTTGGAGATGGCGCAGACTGAGAAGTATCGTCGGATTTTTGATTTAGCAGATATTCAGCCGCATCAACGTGTCCTTGAGATTGGTTGTGGTTGGGGTGGGTTTGCTGAATTCGCCGCAAGAAAAGATGTGAATGTGTTGGGCCTAACCTTATCGGAACAACAGCATAACTACGCGACGGCAAGACTGCAGATGAATGGCTTAGAGGACATGACCAATATCCGCCTTCAAGATTATCGCGATGTTGAAGGTCAGTTCGATCACATTGTGTCGATTGAGATGTTCGAGGCGGTCGGTAAGGAGTACTGGCAGACTTACTTTGAGGTGCTGAAAGAGCGTTTGCGTCCAGGTGGTCGAGCTGTGTTGCAGATCATTACCATTCGAGAAGATCTTTTTAATGCCTACGAAAAATCACCCGGTGGTTTCATTCAAAAATACATCTTCCCTGGCGGCATGTTGCCAACCGAAACCCATCTGCGTCGTTTAGCCATTGAGCATGATCTTGATGTAATGCAGTTGGATCGTTATGGCGAAGATTATGCAGATACCCTGCGTGAATGGGATGAGAACTTCTCCGCAGATACCGCGTGGATGGAGTCTCGTGGTTACGATGAGCGTTTCCGTCGTATGTGGCGCTACTACCTATGTGTATGCGAAGCCGGTTTCCGTGAGGGCATGACTGACGTCATTCACATTTGTTTGCAGAAGCCTGAGTAATGCGTGTTGTTGTACTTTACGACGGTCAATGTCCCTTATGTTCTCGCGAGATAAGGCATTATCAACGTCGTAAAGAAGCGGACAAGATTGATTGGGTAGATGTAACTCGGGACATAGATCAACTTACTGCATTTGGTATTAGCCAAACTACAGCGTTGGCGCGCTTTCATGTTCGAGATCAGTTGGGTAACTGGCAGACCGGTGCCGCAGGTTTTGTTTTGTTGTGGTCGCAGTTGCCGGCTTATCGTTGGTTAGCTGGCATTGTGAGGACATTGCATTTGTTGCCGGCACTTGAGTGGGGTTATGTGCGCTTTTTGCGTTGGCGTAACCGAAAATCGTGTGATGAGAAAACCTGTGGCTGATCTACCGGTTTTTCAATTTGAACAAACGCAGCGATTCGAACAATCGCGAGATCTTATTTTTGCGCATTTTGAGCGTGCGGAGTTACTCGCTAAGCTGACGCCTGATTGGTTAAATTTTGTTTTATTAACCCCGCCGCCCATTCATATGTATCAAGGGCGGATTATTGATTACACCATTCGGCAATTTGGCTGGCGTCTACGCTGGCGATCAATTATTTCGCACTACCAGGCGCCTGAGTATTTTGTCGATGAGCAGTTGAAAGGCCCTTATAGCTTTTGGTTTCATGAGCATCGTTTTGTTGAAAATGATGATCATTCAACAACCATGATCGATACGGTTCACTATGCGCTGCCTAACTGGTTGCCGAATTTTTTGAGCAAGTGGGTTAATCGCGTTTGGGTGAGTCCGCAGCTAAAAAGAATTTTTGCTTATCGTGAAAAACAGATTATTGAAGTTATTGCGCTGCACAAATCAATTTAGTGTCGTTTTGCGGTGCAATAACTCAAGTTAAACCCATGTTTTTATTTCTGGCCTGTTTAAAGCATTAAAAATTAGTTGTAAGCATACCCTTACGAATATGACGCTAAATCTCTAAAGTAATCCCGATAAAGGCAGAAAAAACCTGCTGATTAATTACTGGGTGAGAGATGGATAAAAAACATCCAACGATTGAAGCAACACGTAAACGAAACGACTTTGGCGCAGTGCTCGTTGAGTCTGTGAATGAGCGTATTAAAATGAGTCGTGAGTTACTGCTGCAGTCGCGAGAATTGCTCGATACTTTATCGATGCGCGAGCAAAAAAACGAAGAATAAGCAGAACCACCAGTTTCACCTTTGCTTACTCTTTATAAGCGCTATAAAAGAACTTTCTCTATGCCACCTTGCTTGGCTTGTTCAATAAAGCGTTTCTGCCAGCCGTCACCGAGTAAATGTTTGGCAAGCTCGATAACGATGTAGTCGGTTTTAAGGCCTGTTTCATCACCATAACGCGACAAACCTTGCTGGCAAGCAGGGCAGCTGGTGAGCAGTTTTACGTTGCCTTGTTTTGCTTTTTCTTCACCCGTCAGTGCTTTAATGCCGTTGCGTAACTCTTCCGATTTGCGGAAACGCAACTGATTGGCGATATCTGGACGAGCAGTACCTAAGGTGCCGGCTTCACCGCAGCATCGATCGGACAAAGTCACGTTTTGACCTAACAAGGTTGTGCTGACTTGGATCGGGTCATATTCCTTCATCGGGCTATGACAAGGATCGTGGTAGAGGTATTGCACACCATCGACTTTATCCAGCTTGATACCTTTTTCGAGTAGGTACTCGTGAATATCGAGCAAGCGACAGCCAGGGAAAATTTGCTCAAATTCGTACTTAAGCAGTTGATCCATACAGGTGCCGCAAGAGACTACGACGGTTTTGATGTCGAGATAGTTCAGGGTGTTAGCGACGCGATGGAATAACACACGGTTACTGGTTGTGATCTGTTGACCACGATCATGTTGTCCGGCACTGGTTTGCGGGTAGCCACAACATAAATAGCCGGGTGGTAATACCGTTTGTGCGCCGGTTTCGCTGAGCATTGCTAGAGTAGCTAAGCCGACATCTGAAAATAAACGCTCAGAGCCACAACCCGGGAAGTAGAAAACAGCATCGCTGTCATCATCTGCTTTGCTTGGGTTGCGCAGAATCGGAACATAGCTTGGATCATCAAGACCTAAAGCGGTGCGATACGACTGTTTAGGTAGCTCAACACGAATCGGACGGCGAACCATCTCGATCGGTATATCTAGTAATTTGGGTTTTCCGGTTGTTGATGCCGGAATCTTTGCGTTCTTACGTAACAAGCCTGTGTGTTTAATCAGATCGTGACCAAAGGTCATGGCTTTAAAGCCAAGGTCGGCCATGCCTTTGCGTAACCAGCGAATGGTGGTTGGATTGGTGGTGTTCAAGAACTGCATCGCAGCCCAGCTACCTAAGTTAAAACTCTTCTCGCCTGCTTGCGTCAGGAATTTTGCGCATCCGCATGGTGACATCGCCAAAGTCGATGTTCACAGGACAAGGCGCTTCACACTTGTGACAAATGGTGCAGTGGTCTGCAATGTCATTCATCTCTTCAAAGTGCTCGAAGGCAATACCGCGACGTGTTTGTTCTTCATACAAGAACGCTTCGATTACCAAGCCGGTACCGAGAATCTTGTTACGTGGCGAGTAAAGTAGGTTAGCTCGAGGCACATGCGTCATACACTTAGGCTTACATTTGCCGCAGCGTAAGCAGTGTTTGATGTCATCGTTAAGCTGGCCTAGCTCACTTTGCTCAAGAATGATCGCTTCTTGTTGTACCAATCGCAGTGATGGGGTGTAAGCACCCTCAAGCCCTTGATTCGACATAAGCTTGCCGCGATTGAAGTGATGCTCAGGGTCGACTTTGTTTTTGTAAGCAACAAAGTCTGCAAGCTTCTCAGGCTCTAAGTATTGAACCTTGGTTAAGCCAATACCGTGCTCACCTGAGATAACGCCATCGAGTGATTTGGCAAGCTGCATCACTTGATCAACGATACGATCAGCTTCGTGCAACATGCGGTAGTTATGTGAATGCACAGGAATGTTCGTGTGAACATTGCCATCACCAGCGTGCATATGCAGCGCGACGAACAAACGCTCATTTTTCATCTCGAGGTGTGCGTCGCGAAGTTTTCCGCGAAGGTTTTCTAACTCACCACCTTGAAGAATTTCGCGTAATGGCGCTTTCAGCTCTTGGCGATAAGAAATGCGAATATCACGACGCAACAACATGTCGATCACAAGATCATTGGATTGTATGTGCTCGCGTTCTTGCTCGGTCAGAATCGTTTGATTGGCAGCGGTTTGATCAAAGTTGCTTAATAAGATTGACCAGCGTTGCTCGACTTCAGACAAAGTTTCGTAAGCTAGCTTGAGTTTACTCTCAGTAATCTCATCATCAGCTTGTCGCTTATGTTGATCGAGGACCTTGCGCATTGCTGCTATTGATTGCAGCTTATTGCTGATCGATTGTTCGATATTGATACGCTCGATGCCGCGGCTGTAGTCCGCCAAACGAGGCAGCGGTATCACTACGTCTTCGTTTATTTTGAACGCATTCGTATGCGCAGAGATGGCCGCTGTGCGTGCGCGATCAGCCCAGAAAACTTTGCGCTTCTCCGGGGTGGTAGCAATAAAGCCTTCAGCTTCGCGCGCTTTAGCTTTGTTGATTACCATCTCGGTCGCAGTATTTAAGATGTTGGCATCATCAGAGACAAGGTCTGCAATCAACACCATCTTAGGTGTATCACGGCGTGCCGCTTTTGTGCTGTAACCAACGGCTTTGATGTAGCGTTCATCTAAGTGCTCAAGACCTGCAATCTGAACGCCATCGGTTTGTGCAATGTAATCGGTGATCTCAACAATCGCAGGTACGGCTTTGGCAAGATCGTTACCAAAGAATTCTAAACACACGGTGTTCGACTGGCTTGGCATGCGATGCAACACAAATCGTGACGAGGTAATCAGCCCGTCACAACCTTCTTTTTGAATGCCCGGCAAGCCTGATAAAAATTTATCAGTAACGTCTTTACCTAAGCCAACTTTGCGGAAAGCGCTGCCAGGCATGCGCAACACCTCGGCATCGCCTTTAGGTGTTTTGCCATCTGGATGATAACGCTGAATTGAGAATTCCACATTGGCTTGATCATGGATCTTGCCTAAGTTGTGGTTGATACGGGTTACCTCAAGCCAATCAGCTTGTGGTGTCACCATCCGCCAACTCACTAAGTTATCGAGCGTCGTGCCCCAAAGTACCGCTTTCTTACCGCCGGCATTCATAGCGATGTTGCCGCCGATGGTTGATGCGTCTTGAGAGGTAGGGTCAACCGCAAAGGCGAGTCCATGCGTGTTGGCTAAATCCGATACGCGACGTGTGACCACACCAGCGCCAGTGCGCACGGTGGCAACTTTGCCAGCCAACGCGGGTAATTCGATATGTTCAACCTCGGAGAGCTCTTCGAGCTTCTCGGTATTGATCACCGCACAATGTGCATCAAGAGGTACAGCAGAGCCGGTGTAACCGGTGCCGCCGCCACGAGGAATCAAGGTTAGGCCGCAGTTAATACAAGATTCGACGATCGCAGCGACTTCTTCTTCGGTATCCGGAGAGATCACCACAAACGGCATCTCAACACGCCAGTCGGTGGCATCGGTTGAATGCGATACCCGCGCTAAGCCAGAGAAATCGATATTGTCGCGACGGGTAATTTTGCCCAACGCTTGAGTGACCTTGCGGCGTAATTGGTCGCGCTCACCAAAGGCATTTGAGAAATCATCGACAGCTTTTTGTGCGGCTTGCAGAAGACGCTCGGCATTTGGGTTGTCATTTAGACGCTGTTCAAACTGGCGCAAACGATGATTCAAGGCTTCGATTAGCGCATTACGTCGCTCGCGATTGTTGATCAGATCGTCTTGGAGATAAGGGTTGCGCTCAACCACCCACATATCACCGAGGACTTCGAACAGCATGCGCGCTGAACGACCGGTGCGACGAGTACCACGTAAGGATTCAATCAGCGCCCAGTTATCTTCACCCAGGTAGCGTATTACGATCTCGCGATCGGAAAACGAGGTGTAGTTGTAAGGAATCTCGCGAATTCGTTCCATAAGATACGCTGTGGCTAAAAGCACGGTCGATAACAAAGCCGCATTTTATCGGAAACTGCAGCTCAACGGTTGCTCCAAGCATGGGGAAACTCAATGCATTTGTGCCCTGTATTGAAAATTTATGAAATGAAAAGATGGTGTTCACGGCGAAACCTGTACACACTTGGCAAAACGTAGGAGAAAGCCATGCAAAAGGGTGTTTTTTTAGATTTAGCCAGCCTCGCGCCAGAGGATCTCGATCTGTCTGCACTACAGGCGTGTTTGCCTGACTGGGATTTGCACGAGAAAACCCGTCCTGAAGAGCGCCTTGAGCGCATGAAAGGTGCCCAGGTGGTGGTCTCCAATAAGGTGGTTTTGGATGGTGAGCTATTACGCCAACTACCGGACCTGAAATTGATCTGTGTTGCCGCGACTGGCACCAATAACATTGATCTGAAAACTGCATCGGAGATGGGCATTGTGGTGAGCAATGTCCGTGCTTACGGCACTGACAGTGTTGCGCAGCACGTGATTGGCATGATGTTGGCGCACTTCACCAGCTTGTTTAAATACATCGAGGCGGTTAAGCGGGGCGACTGGTCAAAAAGCGATCAGTTTTGTTTGCTCGAATATCCTGTACGTGAGCTGCGTGGCATGACCATCGGTATCGTGGGTTACGGCGAGTTAGGCCAAGGTGTGGCGCGTTTAGCCGAAGCCTTTGGTATGCAAGTCCTGATTGCGCAGCGTCCCGGCGGTAAGCCGCAAGCAGGACGTGTTGCTTTGGATGAGTTGTTGCCTCAAGTCGACGTATTAAGTTTGCACGTGCCACTGACGGATAGCACCAAGCATCTAATTGATCGCGCAGCGTTAGAGAAAATGCCATCACATGCCTTATTGGTAAATGCAGCTCGAGGCCCGGTTGTGGATAACGCAGCGCTAGCAGATGCGTTGCGTGAAGGTGTGATTGGTGGGGCAGCGTTAGATGTGGTGGATGTCGAGCCGCCACCAGAAGACTACGTGTTACTAAAAGACGATATCCCGAACCTGATTATCACGCCGCATACCGCCTGGGCAGGCCGACAGGCGCGTCAAAACACCGTTAATCAGATTCAGCAAAACATTGAAGCTTTTATTGCCGGCGAGCCGCGCTACCAAGTGAATTAATCGTTTTCATCGGCGAGGTCAGTTTCTTCGCCGCTTTGATCACCCATCAATGGGCGCATGGCGTGCAGCAACTTGGCAAAGAGTTGCGGATTGTTGCGCTCTTCACTCGCGAGTAAGGCTTTAAAGTGCTCGCGTTGTGTGGGTGCTGAAAAACACGCAGGGCAGCTATCAGGAATGATAGGGAGTTGTGCTTCATGTGAGAAGGCAGCGGTCATCGTTTCGCGTACATAAGCTAGCGGACGGATAATCCGAACATCTCCGGCATCATTGGTGTAGTGAGCTTTCATGGTGCCCAATCGGCCTTGATGAAATGCTGACATCATAAAACTCTCAGCTAAATCATCGAGATGCTGCGCTAATACCAACACGTTGTAGTTATGCTCGCGACAGGTGGAATACATGATGCCGCGCTTCATGCGTGAGCAATAAGAACAGAAAGAATCACCACTCATGTTTTGCTTAGCATCTTCCATGATGGGCTGTTGCTGGTAATGCCACGGCACACCTAATGCGGTGTAGTAATCGGTCAGGTGTTTTGGGTCAAAACCTTCAACCTCGGGATCAACGGTGATCACGCCTAACTCAAATTTCACTGGCGCATAGGTTTTCAGGTGCATTAGCACTTGCAATAAAGCGAGTGAATCTTTGCCACCGGAAACACCTAGGAGCAAACGATCGCCATCACGAATCATTTGATAATCCGAAATTGCACGGCCAACTTTGCGTAACAGTGATTTTGGCGGAATGGCGTAAGTGATCTCAGACATGGGGCATCAGGTGAAAAGCAGATTGGTTATTATCAGGGTTCATTCTTTGAGATAACAGACCTGATCGCTATGTCATCTGCATTAATTCGTCATCAAGCTGAGGTGCGTGCCTGCCGGCATTGTCAGGATATGCATGCGCCACCAGTGTTAGGTGAGCCGGTGAAAAGCCAGATTATGCTGATTGGCCAAGCGCCGGGTGATAAAGAACCTCAGCTGCAGAAACCTTTCGCATGGACAGCAGGTAAGACGCTGTTTAAGTGGTTTGATCAGATTGGTTTGGATGAAGATGCATTTCGACAGCAGGTTTACATCGCTGCCGTGTGTCGTTGCTTCCCCGGTAAAAATCCGAAAGGGGGTGATAGGGTGCCCAACTCAGATGAGATAGCAGCTTGTCGTGTTTGGTTAGACCGTGAGCTAGCGCTTAATCAGCCTGAGTTACTGTTGCCGGTGGGCAAGTTAGCGATTAATCAGTTTATTAAAGTCGACAAATTAGTGGATGTCATTGGTCAGCAACACCGTGTGCCAATCAATGGCCGTGAGGTCGATGTGATTCCCTTGCCGCATCCTTCGGGAGCTTCAACATGGCATCGAAAAGAGCCTGGTATCAGTCTTTTGCAGCAAGCATTGACGCTGATCAAACAACATTCTGCCTGGCAGGCGCTGACCTAATATTTTGTGGTTTTCTTTTTGTGGTTTCTGGTTCATTCTCAGCGCATAACAATAAACAAACCAAAGGAGATCCACGATGAAGCGTCTACTCGCATTCTTCAGTCTGTGTGCTATCGCATTTACGGCACAGGCGGCTATTCAATCTAAAGCGATTCATTATGAACATGAGGGCGCCAAGCTCACTGGTTATTTGTATTGGGATGACAAGGTTAAAGGCAAACGCCAAGGCGTGATGGTGACGCACGAGTGGTGGGGCTTAAACGGTTATGCAAAACATCGCGCCCAGATGTTAGCTGAGTTAGGTTATGTGTCATTTGCCGCAGATATGTATGGCGACGGCAAAGTGACTGATAAGCCAGCGCAAGCTAAAGAATATATGACTGAGATCACCAGTGATCCTGATGCATGGATGGAGCGTGCGTCACTCGGTTTAGAACAGCTGATGAAAAGTGGCATGGTGAAGGGTGACAATGTCGCAGCAATTGGTTACTGCTTCGGCGGCGGCACCTCATTAAAAATGGCCTATAACAACATGCCGGTGAAAGCGGTTGTGAGTTTCCACGGTTCATTCCCGATGCCACCTGAAGATAGTCAATTAAAACCTGAAGTATTGATTCTGCATGGCGAAGCTGATGCGTTTGTAAAACCAGAGATCGTTGCCGCATGGAAAGACAAAATGACAGCGAAAGGTAACAAATTCACCTTTGTGGGTTATGAAGGTGCACGTCACGGTTTTACTAATCCAGGTGCGGGTGAGTTCGGTATTGGAAACCTGAAGTACGATGCAGCTGCAGATAAAGATTCATGGCAGCAGATGCAAAATCTGTTTAAGCGAATCTTTAAGTAAAGCTAATTGAAAGAGGCCGGCAATGCCGGCCTTTTTTATTTCTGTTTAAGTGTTGCAGTTCACAGGTGCGGCGTTCAATTGTTAACACGAACTCACCGTACTCATTTTCGGGACTAATCGGATCTGGGTCATCAGAGCAGTTACAACCACCGTTGAGTGATTGAAAGAAAATACCAATCTCAGCGGTAACCTGCTGATCGCTAAATTGACTGTTTAACACCATGATTTGCCAAGGTGTAATCTGCTAGGTCTTATTACGGTTGGTAAGTACCATGCTGCATCGCTTTCATAACGCTAGTGAGCGCATCCTTGCTCGCAATCAGTTCTTCCAATATGCAGCGCGAGAGTTTGAGCGCTTGTTTCGTCTTGGGTCTGTGCAGTCTGGGTTAATAGCATGGTGAAACTTTTTGGGTTATTGACAGCCGATCAGTATAACGAATCGCTTACAATAGCTTTTTATTTGGCAAAGTCATTAGTGTCATGAGTTCAGCATCTGAAGATTATTTATACCGTTTCCTATTTGAAGAGTTTGGCGTGCGCGGTGAATTTGTTCGCTTAGATGCGAGTTGGAAGGCGGTTCAAGAGCGCCATGATTACCCGAGTTGGGTGAAGCCTGCGCTTGGCCAAACCTTAACTGCGGTAACTCTGCTGTCCGGTACGATTAAATTCAAAGGCTCGCTCACGCTGCAGCTGAAAAGTGAGAGCGATATCCAGGCGTTGATTGCGCAAGCCACAGAGCAGCGCACGATTCGTGGTATGGCACAATTTGTTGAGACTCCTCAAGCTAATCCAGACGACATGGCCGGCTTGCTCGGTGATGCGCGTTTGATTCTTACCACCGAGGCACTGAATGGGGAGCGTTACCAGGGTATTGTCGCGGTAGAAGGTGGCGATGTTGTGAAGTCGGTTGAGCAATATTTTGAGCAATCGGCACAGCTACCCACACGACTTTGGATGGCTGGGAATGCCGACGCCTTTGCGGGCGTGTTCTTGCAGCGTTTACCGCAAAGCGAGATAGAAGACGAGGATTGGAGTCGTGTTTGCATGTTGGCGGACACCATCAAAGATGAAGAGCTGCTAACACTTGATGTCGAAACCTTATTGCATCGCTTGTTCCACGAAGAAAGCTTGCGCTTGTTTGATCCAGAGCCCGTGGCCTTTCGTTGTAGTTGCTCACGTGAGCGTGTTGCTAATACGTTGGTGAGCTTAGGTGAGGGTGAGGTGACTCAGATTCTTGAGGAATTGGGCAGCATCTCTGTGGATTGCGAATTCTGTAATGCCAATTATCGCTTTGATGCGATTGATGCAGCGGCACTATTTAAAGAAGCTGAATCAGCACCGCCCCAGGTGCAGTAATCAGTCGAGCGTGCAGCCAGTACCGCCGAGACCACAGTAACCGTTCGGGTTTTTATCCAGATACTGCTGATGATAATCCTCAGCATAGTAAAACGTCGGTGCGCTGATGATTTCGGTAGTGATAACACCTAAGCCTTTTGCGCTCAGTGCTTGTTGATAACGGTCGCGACTTGCTTCTGCTGCGCTTTGTTGTGCATCGTCATAGTAATAAATACCTGAGCGATATTGCGTGCCGCGGTCATTACCCTGACGCATGCCTTGAGTTGGATCGTGTGATTCCCAAAAGACTTTGAGTATTTGTTCGTAGCTGATCTGTTCAGGGTTATAACCGAGCCAGATCACTTCGTTATGTCCGGTCATGCCACTGCAGACTTCTTCGTAGGTTGGGTTAGGTGTTAAGCCGGCTGCATAACCTACGGCAGTTGTCCATACACCTGATTGTTGCCAGAAGCGACGCTCTGCACCCCAAAAACAGCCAAGACCAAAGAGTGCTTGCTGATAGCCATTAGGTAATGGAGGTGTGAGTGAATTGCCGGTGACTGTGTGCGCAGCGGCAACTGGCATGGCGATATCACGGCCGGGTAAAGCTTCGTCTGCGGTAGGGAGTTCGAGTTTTTTGTGCGTGAAGAACATGTTGTTCCCTAAAGAACTTAACGAAGACTCAGTCTACGCAGAAGCGGCAAAATGAAAAACCCATAGAAAACTAGGCCAGCACCATCAGCAACCCAATCCATCCATTCAAAACCACGATTGGGGATGTGGTGTTGAGCAATCTCAATCACTAAACCATAGATAAGCAGTGAGCCCCATTTTTTAAATGAGTAGGGCGATTCAGACCAACCGCTATCGAGTAAGAAAGCGAGAACGGCAAAGGTGCCGAGATGAACGAGTTTGTCGAGGTAATCAAACTCAATATCAACTTTAGGTGTTGTGGGTGAAAGCATAGCGACGCTCGCGATGAGCATCGCTATGGCAAACAACAGTTGGAAGCCGACCGAGTTACAACGAGAGATCGGCATGCGCTTTAAGCGTCTTCGCGTTCGATCGCTCGATAAGCAATATCACGACGGCAGAACATACCATCCCAGCTGATGGTGTCAGCACGTTGATAAGCCAGTGCTTGTGCCGCCTTCACGCTACTACCTAATGCGGTTGCACAGAGTACGCGACCGCCTGAGGTCACGACATTGTCGCCATCCATTTGAGTGCCGGCATGAAAGACCTTGCTGTGCTCAATCTCGTTATCTAAACCTGAGATGACAGCGCCCTTAGCGTAATCGCCAGGATAACCGCCTGCAGCGAGAACAACACCAACCGCAGGGCGTGGATCCCATTGTGTGCGTTGGTCATCGAGCTTGCCTTCTATGGCAGCAAGACAATGTGCAACAAGGTCAGACTGTAAACGCATCATGATCGGTTGTGTTTCTGGATCACCGAAGCGACAGTTGTATTCAATCACTTTTGGCGTGCCATCAGTGGTGATCATCAAGCCCGCATATAAAAAGCCAGTGTAAGGATTACCTTCATCTGCCATACCGTTGACTGTTGGCATGATTACTTCATCCATCACGCGCTGATCGACCGCTGGGGTAACCACAGGTGCCGGTGAGTAAGCACCCATGCCACCAGTGTTCAAGCCAGTGTCACCATCGCCCACACGTTTATGGTCTTGGCTAGTTGCCATGGGTAAGACATTTTTGCCATCAACCATCACGATGAAGCTGGCTTCTTCGCCTTCAAGGAATTCTTCGATCACCACGCGGCTACCGGCTTCACCAAACGCATTGCCGGCTAGCATGTCACGCACAGCGTCTTCTGCTGTTTGTAGATCCATCGCGACGATAACGCCTTTGCCTGCAGCTAAGCCGTCAGCTTTGATCACGATGGGTGCGCCTTTCTCTTTGAGATACGCGAGAGCTGGATCGATCTCAGTAAAGACATCGTAATTAGCGGTTGGGATCTTGTGTCGAGCTAAGAAGTCTTTAGTGAACGACTTTGAGCCTTCCAGTTGTGCAGCACGAGCGCTTGGGCCGAAGCATTTCAGGCCAGCGGCCTGGAAGGCATCAACAACACCTTTCACCAATGGCGCTTCAGGTCCAACGATCGTGAGGCCGATTTCCTCGCGCAGTGCGAAAGCAACCAGACTGTCGATATCATCAACCGCGATATCCACATTCTCGAGATCGTCTTCAAGGTGAGTGCCAGCATTGCCCGGTGCAACAAAGACTTTCTCAGCGAGCTCAGATTGTGCCGCCTTCCATGCCAAGGCATGTTCGCGACCACCATTACCAATGACTAAAACCTTCATAACAACGTGCTCTTAGTGACGGAAGTGACGCATGCCGGTGAAGACCATAGCCATGCCATGCTCGTTAGCGGCTGCGATAACCTCGTCATCGCGCATTGAGCCGCCGGGTTGGATAACTGCTGCAATGCCAGCTTCAGCCGCATTGTCGATGCCATCACGGAAAGGGAAGAAAGCATCGGATGCCATCACAGAGCCCTTAACGGTAAGCCCCGCATGCTCTGCTTTAATCGCAGCGATGCGCGCTGAGTTAACGCGACTCATTTGGCCAGCGCCAACACCGATGGTCATGCCATCTTTGCCATACACAATGGCATTTGATTTAACGAACTTAGATACCTTCCAGCTAAAGAGAAGATCACGCAGCTCTTCTTCGGTTGGATGACGCTCTGAGACCACTTTCATATCGTTAAGGAGTTGCAGATCAGTATCTTGAACCAGCAAGCCGCCGTTCACGCGCTTAAAGTCAAAGCGTGCATTTGGCTCTGCTGACCATTGGCCACAGGAAAGCAGACGAACATTTTGTTTTGCCTTAACCACTTCAACGGCATCGGCAGACACGCTAGGCGCAATGATGACCTCTACGAATTGACGATCGATGATCGCTTGAGCAGTTGATGCATCTAGCTCTTGGTTAAAGGCAATGATGCCGCCGAAAGCTGACTCAGGGTCGGTTGCATAAGCGCGGTCGTACGCAGCAAGCAGGTCATCGGCAGTTGCAACGCCACAAGGGTTGGCGTGCTTGACGATCACGCAAGCCGGACTTTCGTTGAATTGCTTCACACATTCCAACGCAGCATCAGTATCCGCAATGTTGTTAAACGAGAGTTCTTTGCCTTGCAGCTGAGTCGCTGTCGAGATGCAGGCTTCTGAGACATTGTTTTCAACATAGAAGGCGGCGCCTTGATGCGGGTTCTCGCCGTAGCGCATGCCTTGTGCTTTGTTGAACGATAGATTGATTGTGTTGGGGAAAGGTTTCCTTCTCGCCTGACTCGGTAATGGTGCCGAGATAGTTAGCAATTGCGCCATCGTATTGCGCAGTGTGCTCAAACGTCTTAACAGCAAGTCTGAAGCAGGTCGCATCACTGACTGAGTTATTGTTAGCGTTCATCTCGTTAATGACGGTTGTGTAATCCGCAGGATCAACCACGATCGCAACATCTTTATGATTCTTTGCAGCGGCGCGAATCATTGTTGGGCCGCCGATATCGATGTTCTCAATCGCATCTTCCAATGAGCAATCTGGCTTAGCGATAGTTTGCTGGAACGGGTAGAGGTTCACTGCAACCAGATCGATACGACCAATCGCGTGTGCTTCCATTACTTCGTCGTCGGTGCCGCGACGACCCAAAATGCCGCCATGAATCTTTGGATGCAATGTTTTTACACGACCATCCATCATCTCAGGAAAGCCAGTGTAGTCGCTGACTTCCATGCAGGTGATGCCGCTGTCACGAAGCAACTTAGCGGTACCACCTGTCGATAAGATTTCAACACCTGCGTTTGCAAGCGCTTGGGCAAACTCCACAACGCCGGTTTTATCAGAGACGCTGATCAATGCACGAGTAATAGAAGGCATGGATGTTCCTTAAGTGTGTTTATGTGTAATGACTTACACGCTGTAAAAGTAAGAGTTAATCAATCTTGTAGATCGCAAGTTTTTTGCGCAGTGTGGCGCGGCTGATGCCAAGAACCTGAGCAGTTTTGCTTTGGTTGCCACCGCAATAATCCAAGGTTGATTCAAGTAAAGGCTTTTCGACTTCGCTTATAACAAAGTCATACAATTCGCTTGGATCATCGCCGTCGAGTTTGTCGAAATAGTCTTCAAGGGCATCAGCCACTAAATGGCTTAACGTGGCATTTGGTTTTCTTTTCCACACAATAAATAAGTCCCAACTTAAGCGGCAGCAGAGCTGGGCTTGAGTTGTTGAAAATAGTCAGAGATCAGTTGATGCTGGCGTTTCGCGGTTTGAGCATCATTAATTTGGCGACGAAACTCAGGACTCCCCGCCTGAGCTTTGCTGTACCACGCGATATGTTTGCGCGCGATGCGTACACCATGTTCTTCGCCATAGAAGTCATAAAGATTATCTAAATGACCGAGTAAGACATCACGAATCCATAACGGATCTCGCTCATCGAGCAGTTCACCGGTTGCCAGATAATGCGCGATGTCTTCAAAAATCCACGGACGTCCCTGAGCAGCACGACCGATCATGATCGCGTCAGCGCCGGTGCGTTCGAGAACCTGCTTTGCTTTTATCGGGTCAGTGATATCGCCATTGGCCATCACTGGAATGTTTACGGCATCTTTAATCGCTGCGATTGTTTCGTATTCAGCATCACCGCTAAAACCATCGGCACGTGTACGACCATGAATCGCTAAGGCTTGAATGCCGGCAGCTTCCGCCAATTTTGCGATAGCAACACCGTTACGATTGTCGCGATCCCAGCCGGTGCGAATCTTCAAGGTGACAGGCACATCAACAGCATTGACGACAGTTTCGAGAATACGCGCGACAAGCGTTTCGTCTTGAAGCAGGGCAGAGCCGGCAGCGACTTTACAGACCTTCTTTTGGGGCAGCCCATGTTGATATCGATGATGTCAGCGCCATGCTCAACATTAACTTGAGCAGCACTGGCCATCACTTCAGGAACGTTACCTACAATCTGCACGGAGATAGGCGCGCTTTCACCTTCGTGATCCAAACGCTTAACGGTCTTACGGCTGGCATATAAAGAAGCATCAGAGGTGACCATTTCGGACACGCAAAGACCTGCGCCATGCGCACGACATAACTGTCGGAAAGGACGATCGGTAACGCCTGCCATCGGCGCGAGAATCAGATTGTTGTCGAGTTGATGAGAACCGATTTTCATCGTGCTCAGTACCTCGCGGTCTCGCGCGTGCAGTGAAAGGAAAGGGGTTAGATACAGCAGGCGTGCAATCTTACGCTGATGAGCGAAATCAGCAAGGAAGAATTGGTCAAAAAATGACCAATTTAGAAGAAATCAATAGTAAAGCCAGACGCCTGTGGACCAGGGTCTTCGATAGAGAGTTGGATATCGATTTTTTGACCGGGTTCGATCAGTTTTTCTGCGTCTATTTCGCGAGGTAAGTACTCACTCGGCGCCAAGGTGCGACGGAGTAAGACGCTATTCACGCTATCGATGAGTGATAACTGTATCTGAGGAGCGCGTTGGGCGAAATCGGCGTAATTGCGGAAGCTTAATGACAAGGTGAGTAGGCGAGCATCCGTTTTATCAGCCTCTAACTCACGTGACAGTACGCGGAATGCATTTGGATTGCGTTGCTCAGTAACACTGCAGTCTAGGTAAGCACATAAAGGCTGCGCAGCAGGAAGTCGAAGGATCTCGGCGCGTTTAATCCAAGCGAATTGACCCAGTACGAGCAACACGAAAATGATCGTGAAGAAGGTTGCCCAGCCGTTGCCTGATTTCACTGGTGCCGCTTTCATCTCTTCGATGGTGGTGTCGTGAGTTATCGAATGACTACCTACGTCCTGCATGAATTCATCAATAATCGCGGCATCTGAATCATCGCTGTGCATATCATCAGCAACGTCTTGAATGATTTCTGGCTCTTTAGAGGTTTGCACCGGTTTTGGGGTGCTCTTGGCGATGCGATCGACTAGCGGTGAGTGCACGTGCTCGAAGGCATCAAATTCATGAGAGCAGCGAGAGCAGCGGTACATGCCGTAGCTTGCGCGTAGATCGGCAGTCGAAACGTCGGTGACAGCTTTACAGGCAGGGCACTGAGTTTTCACGCTATTTCCCTTTATTAAGAGGATGCTCGCTGAGCATGCAGTAATGACCAGCCTTCATCATACCGCGTTGGGCTGAACTTGAGTGCATCGGAATAGGCAGATTCCACGCCGCCGGCTTGATCCTGCAAAATGCCTGATAACACTAGTTCGCCAGTCTCGTTAACCAGTGGTTCGATCTGATCTCTCAACTCGATCAACACATTGGCAAGATATTGGCGAGCACTAAATCGACTTGTTGTGGCTGCCATTCCTGACTGTGAAAGACCTCTAAGCGATCTGCGACACCGTTATTTTTTGCATTCACCCGAGTTGCGATCACTGCCTGTTGGTCGTGATCAACGCCGATGACTTTTGCTGCACCGAGTTTTAGTGCAGCAATCGCGAGCACGCCTGAACCGCAACCAAAGTCGATCACAGTTTTACCTTTAAGGTCAGCGCTATCGAGCCACTGTAAACAGAGTCGCGTGGTGGGGTGAGTGCCGGTACCAAACGCCAGACCCGGATCAAGATCCACAATCACCGCATCTTGTGCATCTACTTCGTGTGACCGCTTGGGCAGATCCATAAGCATTTGCCAAATAGCATCGGTTTAAAACGATCCAGCCAGCTGCGTTCCCAATCTTCATCCTCGAGGCGTTCGATTTGTAAGTGTTGGCTGATATCGCGTTCGAGTGCGTGATTAAACTGCGTGCGCAATTCGTCCATGTCGGTATCGCCGCTGAATAAACCTGTGATGCGGGTTGCTTGCCACAGCGGCGTTTCGCCAGGTCCAGGTTCGAGCATGGGCTCATCACCGGCGTCACCCAAAGTGATCGATAGCGCGCCGAGTTGCTCTAATAAAAGCTCGATGAGATCAGCTTGACTTTTATCAACAGTGATATGTGTTTGAATCCAACTCATAATTTTCAAAGGCAGAAATAACAAGGCAGCCTGTCGGCTGCCTGTGTGGATTAACTCAGTCCGAGTTTCCTTTCCAAGTAGTGAATGTTGACGCCACCGATTTGGAAATTGGCATCGTCCATGTTGCGTTGCTGCAATGGAATATTGGTTTTGATGCCATCTATCACGGCTTCTGACAAAGCGCCCTTGCATACGAGCAATCGCAACATCACGAGTACAGCCATGCGTAATCAGTTTGGCTATCATCGAGTCATAATGCGGAGGGACTGTGTAGCCTGCATAGATATGGGTATCCACTCGCACGCCTGGACCTCCTGGCCAATGCAGTTTTTTGATGTTGCCTGGACTTGGCATGAAGTTGTCAGGATCTTCAGCATTGATGCGACACTCAATCGCGTGGCCAGTGATCTTGATGTCATCTTGAGTAAAGCCAAGCTTGCCACCACCAGCAACTGCTAATTGCTCTTTTACGATGTCGACACCGGTAATCATTTCAGTGACCGGATGTTCAACCTGAACACGGGTATTCATTTCGATGAAATAGAACTCGTCGTTTTCGAATAAAAATTCAAACGTGCCGGCACCGCGATAACCAATTTCTTGGCAGGCTTTCGCGCAGCGACCACCAATTTCAGCTCGCATCTCAGGCGTGATCCCTGGAGCAGGGGCTTCTTCAACTACTTTTTGGTGACGACGCTGCATTGAACAGTCACGTTCACCAAGGTGAACGGCATTGCCATGTTCATCAGCGAGAACCTGGAATTCCACGTGACGTGGGTTTTCCAAGAATTTCTCCATGTAAACGGTATCGTTGCCAAAGGCAGCCCCCGCTTCTGCTTTCGTTAACTGGATTGAGTTCAATAGCGCAGCTTCAGTATGCACAACACGCATACCACGACCGCCACCACCACCAGCTGCTTTAACAATCACCGGATAACCAATGTCACGTGCCATTTTGATGGTGCGCTCATTGTCATCGGTTAGTGGACCGTCTGAGCCAGGCACGGTAGGAACGCCTGCAGCTTTCATCGCTTCGATTGCAGTGATCTTGTCACCCATCATGCGGATGGTGTCTGGACGAGGGCCGATAAAACGAAACCCGATTTTTCAACACGCTCAGCAAAGTCGGCGTTCTCTGATAGGAAGCCGTAGCCGGGGTGGATGCCCTGTGCGTCGGTTACTTCTGCCGCTGCGATGATGGCAGGGACATTGAGGTAACTTTTGGCGGATTGCGCAGGACCAATACACACTGATTCGTCAGCGATTCGTACGTGTTTCAGATCACGGTCTGCATCAGAGTGCACCGCTACTGTTTTGATACCTAACTCGCGACATGCACGCAAAATACGCAGTGCAATTTCGCCACGGTTAGCAATGACGACTTTTTCCAGCATGGGATTACTCGATGATGAAGAGTGGCTGATCGAACTCTACTGGCTGACCGTTTTCAACCAAGATCTTGGTGATCTTGCCGGCCTTATCCGATTCAATTTGGTTAAGGATCTTCATCGCTTCAATGATGCACAGGGTTTGACCTGCTGAAACGGTATCACCTTCTTTAACAAATGCGCTCGCATCCGGTGATGGTGAAGCGTAGAAAGTACCAACCATGGGTGAGCGAACGGCGTGGCCTTGAACTTCAGGTTCTGCAGCAGCAGGTGCAGCCGCTGGAGCGGCGGCCGGTGCAGGGAGCAGCCATTGGAGCGACAACCGCGGTGCTAGCACGACTGATTCGAACAGATTCTTCACCTTCGTGAATCTCAATTTCTGCGACATCAGATTCTTCGAGAAGCTCGATGAGCTTTTTAACCTTGCGAATATCCATGGGTGTTTAATCCTCAGTTTCAGCAACGCGACTAAGAGCAGCCGCTAATGCGAGTTCGTAACCTTGTGCACCAAGACCGGAGATCACTGCCACAGCGATATTTGATAAATAAGAGTGGTGACGGAAGCTTTCGCGGGCGTACACATTACTTAAATGAATCTCGATGAAAGGAATATTGACCGCCAACATCGCATCACGCAGCGCGATGCTGGTGTGAGTGAAGGCGGCTGGGTTGATCAGGATGAAATCGACCTTGTCGACTTGGGCCTGATGAATGCGGTTGATCAGCTCGCCTTCGACATTGCTCTGGAAGAACGCGATTTGGTGATCACTGGCGAGTGAAGCGAGGCGGTCTTCAATATTTTGCAGAGTGTCATGACCGTATTTTTCAGGCTCGCGGGTGCCCAATAAATTAAGGTTGGGACCATTTAAGACCAAAACGTTTGCCATGTGAGAAGTGCCTCTAACCCCGATCTGTCGGGATTTTGTTGTTATTTGCTGCGAAATCGAGCGTTATTGAGGCTAATTCTGGTCCAGGGATGTCTATTTGTCCAGAAGAATTGGGGTTAAATAGCAAAAAGCCGGCATTTCAGCCGGCTTCGCGACATTTAGATGCCGTATTGATCACGATAGGCGCGAATATTCGCCAAATGGTCTGCATCACCCTGCTGTTCTAGGAAGCCGATAACGTTTTCAAGCTTGGCAATCGAGGCGACTGGAATGCCGTAGTCCTGCTCGACCTCTTGGATCGCCGATTTGTCACCTTTGCCATTCTCTTGGCGATCTAGGGCGATCACCACGCCAGCAGGTTTTGCACCTTCAGCTTCGATGATGTCCATCGACTCACGAATCGCAGTGCCTGCGGTGATCACATCGTCGATGATCAGAATCTGACCTTCCAGTGCGTGACCGACAATGCTGCCACCTTCACCATGTGATTTGGCTTCTTTGCGATTAAATGCGTAAGGGATATCGATCTGATGATGATCGTAAAGTGCGGCTGCGGTTACCGCTGCCAAAGGGATCCCTTTGTATGCAGGGCCATAAAGCACGTCGAACTTAATACCTGAGTCGACAATCGCTTGCGCGTAGAAGCGGCCAAGACGAGCAAGCGCAGAGCCGCTATTGAACAGACCGGCGTTGAAGAAGTAAGGGCTGATGCGACCAGATTTCAGGGTGAATTCGCCAAAACGAAGTACGCCTTTCTCTAAGGCAAAGTTAAGAAACTCGGTTTGGTAATCCTGCATATCGCACCTCTCATAAAATAGGCCGGCAAGTATAATGCCTGCCATGCGTGTTATCACCGTCAATCTAAACGGCATTCGATCTGCCGGACGAAAAGGCTTTTTCAGTGGCTCAGTCGACAGCGAGCCGATGTGGTTTGTTTGCAAGAGCTTAAAGCTCAGGTCGATCAGCTCGAGGATAAGCTGTACTGGCCAAAATCTTTCCATACCTATTATCACTGTGCTGAAAAGAAAGGCTACAGCGGCGTGGGTTTGTATTGCCGTAAAAAGCCTGATCGGGTGATTGAGGGATTGGGTTGGCAATCATTCGATAATGAAGGGCGTTGGATTGAGGCACGCTATGGCAAGCTCAGTGTGGTGTCCTTGTATCTACCGAGTGGTTCATCTGGTGATGAACGGCAAGCGGTGAAGTATCAAGTGCTTGATCGATTGTTGCCACATATGAAGAAGCTTAAGAAGCAGGGCCGTGAGTTGTTGGTGTGCGGCGATTGGAATATTGCGCATCAAAACATCGACATTAAAAACTGGCGCGGTAATTTGAAGAACTCCGGTTTCTTACCTGAGGAGCGCGCTTGGCTAGATGAGCTATATGGTCCTGCCGGTTTTGTTGATACGTTTCGTCGAGTTGATCCACGAGAAGATCAATTTACTTGGTGGTCGAATCGTGGACAGGCATGGGATAAGAATGTGGGTTGGCGAATTGATTATCAGGTAGCGACGCCTAAACTGGCTGATACCGTCAAATCGGCGCGTATCTATAAAGAAACGTTTCTCTGATCATGCGCCGTTGATCATGGATTATGACTTCGAGTTGAGCGATTGATATGCAAAGTTGGCTTGCCTCTATCGCTGCGTATAAAAATCCTCGCGTCCTAGCGATGTTGTTTTTGGGCTTCTCAGCAGGCTTGCCCTTATTGCTGATCTTCTCAACCTTATCTATCTGGTTGCGAGAGGCTGGCGTTGATCGCAGTGCGGTGACGTATTTTAGTTGGGCGGCGTTGGGCTATTCGTTCAAGTTTGTCTGGGCGCCCTTAGTTGATAAGTTGCCATTGCCATTTCTTCAAGGGTGGTTAGGTAAGCGACGTAGCTGGTTGCTGTTGTCACAAGCAATGGTCATTGCGGCGATGATATGGATGGCGATGAGCGATCCCGCGAGTGTCGAAGGCTTGCAGGTAATGGCGTTCGCTGCGGTATTGCTCGGTTTTTCTGCTGCGACTCAGGATATTGTGATCGATGCTTACCGTATCGAAGCAGTTAATGAAAAGTTACAAGCGTTGATGTCTGCGTCTTATGTGGCAGGTTACCGAATCGGCATGATTGTCGCGGGGGCGGGAGCTCTGTATTTAGCTGCATGGTTAGGCACAACCAAGGAAGACGTATGTCTATGCCTCTTGGCAGATGACGTATGTGGCGATGGCTGGCGCTATGTTGGTTGGTGTCATAACAACCTTGATGATTGATGAGCCGGAGCGTACGCGCGAATCCAGTTATCTGCACACCACGTCTGACTATGTTCGCTTTTTGGTATTGTTTGCCGGTTTTGTAACCGCGATTGTGTTCTCTTATTTATCGTTTGCAGATGTCGTCGTTGCAACTAAGACATGGTTACTTGAGCTTGGTGCCGCTAACGCATTGGCTGCCTTTATTGCAGAAGGCGCTCGTTTGCTCAGTGCGATTTTGATGGCGCTCGGTGTCGCTTGGTTATTAGTGCGTTTACACGTTGCTGATAAGCACATGTTGCATGACACCTATGTCGATCCGGTTGCTGATTTTTTCCGTCGTTATGGTAAAGCCGCATTTTTGATTTTATTGCTCGTTGGGTTTTATCGCGTCTCCGATATTGTGTTGGGCGTTATCTCAAATGTCTTCTACCAAGACATGGGCTTTAGCAAAGAACAGATTGCTACGGTGACAAAAGTGTTTGGTATTTGGATGACGATCTTGGGTGGTTTCTTAGGTGGATTCCTAACTATTCAATACGGTGTGATTCGTGTGCTGATGTTGGGTGCGGTGATGACAGTAGTGACCAATCTCTTGTTCATTCCTGTAGCAAATAATCCCGGTGACCTTGCGCTGCTTTATGTCGTGATTGGTGCAGATAACATTACGGCGGGTTTGGCGAGTGCCGCCTTTATTGCATATCTTTCAAGTTTGACTAGCTTGTCGTTCACTGCGGTTCAGTATGCGATCTTTAGCTCGCTGATGACCTTGTTCCCTAAGTTACTTGGTGGTTACTCAGGTTCTATTGTTGATGCATTGGGTTATCAAAACTTCTTCTTCGCAGCATCAATGGCTGGTGTGCCGGTATTTATTTTGGTTTGGTTGGCGGGTCGCTATTCAAAAGAGGCTAAGGCGTGACAGAGTTCACTTTCTTTGCTGCGATTGCGGTTGGGTTTCTTGGCGGCACTCACTGTGTGGGTATGTGTGGCGGAATTGTCAGTGCGTTATCACTGAGTATTGATCAGCCTAAAAAAACACCACTAAGCTTTTTGTTGGCTTATAACTTAGGCCGAATTATTTCGTATGTTATCGCCGGTGCAATTGCCGGAGGTTTAGGTGCTTTGCTTGCAGAAAATGCTTCGCTCCATTCAGCTCAGCTCGGACTGTCGATATTGCAGCAGGCTTTATGTTCTTGATGGGTTTTTACATTGCAGGCTGGTCAAGCGGGCTCTCTAAAGTAGAGAAAGCCGGTGGTGTTATATGGCGTCAACTTGAGCCGCTCGGTCGACGTTTCTTACCGGTTAAGCAAACAAATCATGCGCTGTGGCTGGGCATGGTTTGGGGATGGCTGCCCTGTGGTTTGGTGTATAGCGTTTTGATTTGGTCGTTATCGGCAGGCAGTGCCACGCAGGGTATGTGGCTAATGTTGGGCTTTGGTTTGGGAACCTTGCCCAACTTGCTTGCGATGGGTGTAGCAGCACAGCAACTAAAGCAGTGGATGCATAAAAGCCGGGTAAGACAATCAGCAGGTGTGTTGCTGATTGCGTTTGCGGTTATTCAGCTAGCGCGACTTATTCAGTGATAAAGGTTTCTCGATACTGCGCTTTGAGTGGGTAAACCTGACCATCCACAAGCGCTTCAATATCAAAGATCCATTGATCTTTATGGCTAATCGCAAAGTCAGTGATGTAATAAATCGCATTCCCTTCGCGCACTTCCAACATCTCTAATTCCTCGCGATAACCTAACAGGTTGCGGCGAATAACCTTTAGGCGTGCACCTACAGGTTTATCCATTTGATCATCTCGCGTTTCGGTGATGGCAATGTTTAATAAGGCGCGTTCCGTGCTGCGTGGAATCTTGTAAGCCTTAGCAACAGCGGCGCTTAAGAAATCGGTGGTAATAGCGTTGTGATGAATTTTGTAGTTGCCAGCGATCGTGGCATTTTCAGCATTCGCTAAAGAGCTTAATGCGAATAAAACTAAAATAAGAACGTTACGGAGCATGATCGATAACCTTTAAGGGCGTTGAATATCAGCGAGTAGTTTTTTGGGAGAGACAATGCGAAAGATTTTGAAACGAGCAATGTCACCACTAACTTAACTGTACGTCAGATTTTGCAACACCAAACCCTTTAGCGAGCCACGCAATGATCTGTTCATTGGCTTTGCCATCAACTGGCGGGGCGGTGGTCCGTAGCTTGATGGCATCTCCCATCACTTCAGCAAATGCGTTGCTGCTGGCTTTGGGTTGAACCTTGACGCGCAGAATCAGTGTTTCGTCTTCCCAGCTATACCAACTCATCAGAGCATATTGATGATCAAGTGCTTGATCGGAGGCAGGATAAGCATCTGAGCTAGATACAAAGCGACCATTGCAATCATTGGTGTGAAATCGATTCCGCCAGCAGAAGGAATAATGCGGCGCAGTGGGTTCATTACAGGTGAAGTCAGGCTATGAATTAAACCAATCGCAGGGTTGTAGCCATTTGGATTTACCCAGCTCAAAATCACCAAAGCTAAAATGCTGTAGATAAAGATATTGAAGATCATCTCAATCATTTCAGGGATTGCCAATAACATCGCAGCAGTAATAGAGGCGCCGCCTTGTAAGCTGAACAATAAGATCAATTTGATAGTAAGGATTACCCAAACGAGCAACAGAGCGGCAACATCAATGCCACCGATGCCAGGAATGATGCGACGTAATGGATTGAGTACAGGTGCGGTTGCTTTAACAATGAATTGAGAAACAGGGTTGTAGAAGTCAGCACGAACCCACTGCAACATAAAACGTAGCATCACGATCAATGCATAAAGACCGACGATGACTTCAATCAAAAAGCTTGCAGGGTTGGTGAGATAGTTTTCGCCCATGACTTAATCCTTATCGAGTTGTTCTGACAGGCTGATTGATCGATCACGAGCTGCAGTCATTGCTTGCTCAAAGATGTCGCGTAATCCGTTCTCTTCAAAACTGAGTATCGCTTGCTCTGTGGTGCCACCAGGTGAGGTGACTTTTTGACGCAAAGTCGCCGGATCATCTTGGCTTTCTAGAGCCATGCGAGCAGCGCCTAAAGCGGTTTGCAAGGTAAGTAACTTTGCCGTTTCGGCGGGCAAGCCGAGTTTTTCAGCCGCCGCTTGCATCGCTTCCATCATCAAGAAGTAATAAGCAGGCCCACTACCTGAGACGGCAGTTACGCTATCAATATCAGCTTCTTCATTTACCCAAAGCGTTATGCCAACTGCGCGCAAAATGCGTTCAGCTTGGTCGCGTTGTTCATTGCTGACATTGTCTGTTGCGTAAAGACCGGTAGCGCCGACCTGCAACATGGCGGGCGTATTTGGCATGCAGCGAACGATGGGTAGATCACTGTTTAGCCATTTACTCATGGTGCTACAGCGAATGCCGGCAGCAATCGACACAATCAAGCAGCGTTTATCTTTAAGGTACGAGCTAAGTTCATTGCAGACTTGCTGTAGTAACTGAGGCTTAACCGCTAAAACAACAACATCAGCATCACTAATGGCTTCAGCATTGTTATCGACTGTGCAGATGCTGTAGCTGTCATGTAGGTGCGACCGTTGATCGGTATTTGGATCACTCGCGATGATCGAGTCTTTTGCAGTGCCATCAGCAATCAGTCCGCCGATCAGTGCGCTTGCCATGTTGCCAGCGCCAATAAATGCAATACGTGTTTGATTCATGAAGTTGTCCAATCGATAGATATGTTTGCCATGGTATCAGGGATAGTTGCGTGCGCCGAAAATGTCGGTACCAATACGAACCATGGTGCTGCCTTCAGCAATGGCTAGCTCAAGGTCGCCGCTCATGCCCATGGAGAGCGTATCAACTTCAAAGCCTTGTTGTTTCAACTCATCAAGACAGTTAGCCAGCTGATGAAAGACCGATTGCTGTTGTTCTGCACTCGAATCCGGGTCTGGCATGGTCATCAGGCCACGCAGACGGCAATGAGGTAGTTCATTAAAAGCTACAGCAGTTTCGATCAGGACGTCAGGCTGAATACCGCCTTTGCTGTCTTCACCCGATAGATTGAGTTGAATACAGCAGTTCAATGCGGGAAGCCCATCAGGCCGTTGATCATTTAATCGTTGAGCATGTTTGATCGAGTCGATCGCGTGCACCCAAGCAAAGTGTTCCGCAATTGGGCGCGTCTTATTGCTTTGGATTTTACCGATGTAATGCCATTCAATATCGAGCTCAGCAAGCGCTTCGATTTTAGGTAAGGCGTCTTGCAGGTAATTCTCGCCAAAGCAGCGCTGACCGGCAGCATAGGCCGCTTCGATCATTGGCAATTGGCTTGGTTTTACTAACCGCAAGCAGCGCAATAGATGAGGATTCCGTTGGGCATTTTCTGCAGCTACAGCAATGCGCTGATGGATCTGAGCTAAATTGTTCGCAATATCTGCCATGAGGACTCTATATAAAGATTGGTCAACGCATACCGATGATTCGTTCCACAATTTATGCCCTCAGTATCGCAGCCTTCGGTTGTGTGCGGCAAACAAGGAACGACTATGGATATCTCAGAATTATTGACCTTTGGTGTAGAGCAGGGCGCATCGGACCTGCATTTGTCTGCTGGCGTTGAGCCGATAATTCGAGTCGATGGGGATATGCGTCGCATCAATCTGCCGGTGATGGATGAGAAGCAAGTTCACACCATGATCTGATCTGAACGACATAAGGATTTTGAGCAAACGTTCGAAGCTGACTTTTCCTTCGAGATTCCTGATCTGGCACGTTTTCGTGTAAATGCCTTCAATCAAAGCCGAGGACCCGGTGCAGTGTTTCGTACGATTCCGAGCACCATCATGTCGTTGGCTGAGCTCGGTGCGCCAGCAATTTTCCAAGATATCTGCGATACCCCGCGTGGTTTGATTCTAGTGACGGGGCCAACCGGTTCCGGTAAATCGACCACCTTGGCGGGCATGATGGATTACGTGAACGAATCCAATCACGGCCATATCCTGACTATCGAAGATCCGATCGAGTTCGTCCATAAACCAAAGAAGTGTTTGATCAATCAGCGTGAGGTGCATCGCGATACGAAAAGCTTTGCCGCGGCGTTGCGCTCAGCTCTGCGTGAAGACCCCGACATTATTTTGGTTGGTGATATGCTTGATGCGGAAACCATTGGTTTGGCGCTCACCGCGGCAGAAACAGGTCACTTAGTCTTTGGCACCTTACATACCAGTTCGGCAGCTAAAACCGTCGACCGCATCATCGACGTTTTCCCTGCGGGTGAAAAATCGATGGTTCGTTCAATGTTGTCTGAATCACTACGAGCCGTTATTTGTCAGACTCTATTAAAGAAGACCGGTGGTGGTCGTATTGCAGCTCACGAAATATTGCTGGGTACACCAGCTATTCGTAATTTGATTCGTGAAGATAAAGTCGCGCAGATGTATTCAGCGATTCAGACCGGTGGTTCGCACGGTATGCAAACACTCGACCAATCGCTGAAAGATTTATTAGATCGCGGTTGGATTACACCGTCTGACGCACGCAGAAAGGCAGTTAATCGCGAGACATTCGCGAACGCTTAAAAGACTTTGTAGCCGTCGAAGATAGGGCCGTCGACGCAAACGCGTTTCATCGCTGGGCCGTCATCGGTTTCAACTTCGACTACACAGCCCGCGCAGCCACCTACCGCACATGCCATGAACTCTTCGAGTGAAACCTGCACAGGCAGATCAAACTCGCGTGCCAAATTCACCACTGCTTCAAGCATGATGTGAGGACCGCAAGCGTAGAGCTCGACTTCGCTTCGTGCTTGATTATCCAGTGATTTCAACCAGTGGCGCGCAAGATCTGTCACATAACCCTCATGACAACCGGCATAGCCTTGAAGACTCGCCAAACGGCTTGGGATATTCCAATCTTCAAGCAGGGGCATCGAACCAATGACACCTTCAGGTAAGCCATCAACCATGATTTGAGATGGCTTCACGGTGAACGGGAAGGGCACCTCAGAGCCTAAGATGACAAAGGGCTTTTGATCGGTCTTTTTGATTTGCTCAGCAATCGCAATCATCGGAGGCATACCAACGCCGCCGCCAATTAATAAGGGACGCTTAGCTTCAACGGTAAAAGGTACGCCGATGGGCCCCATCATGCTCAGGGTTTCGCCAACCTGACGCTGTGCCAATAGCTCAGTACCTTCGCCGAGTGCTTTGTAAAGAAAATCGACCCAGCCCTCGTCAGCCGAAACACGCATGATCGAAATCGGACGACGCATTGGGCGTTGTGGATGTACGGTCAAATGTGCGAACTGGCCTGCTTTGGTTCGAGCAGCACAGCCAGGCGCATGCACACGCATAACGTACTGATCACCGTCGAAAGCTTCATGAGAAAGGATTTTGGCGTCTTCCACCAAAATGGTGTCGCGATGGGGCTTGGTATTCATGTCGCGAAGCTTAGGGGGGTGGGGCACTTTTGGCAATGGCTATAGGGGATTAGCTGCGGGCTGTCTGCTACAGTTAAGCTTTTCCTGTTCTTAGAGAAATGCAAAATGGCAGAAGCTCAATTTCGTCCGGTCAATATTGCGATATTGACCGTATCCGATACACGTTCGCTTAAAGACGATAAGTCTGGCGATATGTTGGAGAAATTAGCGACAGAGTATGGCCATCGGGTTGTAGAGCGCGTGATTGTGCCGGACGATATTTATCGCATTCGTTACGAAGTCTCCCGCTGGATCATTGATCAGAATGTCGAGGCAGTGATTGCCACAGGTGGTACCGGTTTGACCGGTCGTGATGGCACTCCCGAAGCGGTGTTGCCATTATTCGATCGCACCATTGAAGGCTTTGGTGAGCTGTTCCGTCAGTTGTCATACCAAACAGTTAAAACCTCAACCATTGCGTCTCGCGCAGTGGGTGGTGTTGCAAATGGCACGTTTATCTTCTCGTTACCAGGATCAACTGGGGCCTGCAAAGATGCATGGAAAGGTATTCTGAAATATCAACTCGATCTCAGTCATCGCCCATGCAATCTCGTTGAATTGATGCCAAGGCTGACTGAAAAATGACTTCCTGTTTCAGTGGTCAGATGCTCTCGGGCGATGAGCTGCGCGAAGCGCTGATCTCAGCGGCCAAGCCGATTGAGCAAACCGAGGTTGTTACCCTGAGTGAAGCGCTAGGTCGAGTGCTTGCTGAAGATATTGTTTCCCCATTAGACGTTCCCTCTTATGACAACAGCGCAATGGACGGTTATGCGGTGCGTTTAGCGGATATTACTGACGATGGCGCCGAGCTACCGATTGCACAACGTATTGCGGCAGGTCACCCGGGTGAGCCGTTAGCCGTAGGAACAGCTGCGCGTATTTTTACCGGCGCTCGCACGCCAGAAGGTGCTGACGCGGTGTATATGCAAGAGGAATGCGAGATTGTCGGTGACGCCGTTCGTGTCACTCGCAAACTCAATCAGAACGAAAATATACGACCTCGCGCAAACGATATTGCAAAAGGAGCCTTGGTCTTAGCCAAAGGGTCGCGACTCAATGCCCAATCAATGGGCATGCTGGCTTCACTGGGTGTTGCAACACTCTCGGTCTTTCGGAAAGTGAAAGTTGCCTTATTGAATACTGGCGATGAAATTATCGAGCCTGGACAGCCTTTAGCCGATGGTCAGATCTATAACTCCAACCGATATACCTTAAGAGGTGTATTAGAAACTGTGGGTTGTGAAATCGTCGATTTAGGTCAAATTGAAGATACGCTCGAGGCAACCCGCGCAGCCATGCTTCAAGCGGCTAACGAGGCAGATCTTAATATCACCAGTGGTGGTGTCTCTGTTGGAGAAGAGGATCATATTAAGGCAGCCGTTGAAGCAGAGGGTGAGCTGACGCTCTGGAAGGTGCGCATAAAGCCTGGTAAGCCGGTTGCCTTTGGGCATATTAAAGGTACGCCGTTTATTGGCTTGCCAGGTAATCCGGTGTCCGTGTTCGTCACTTTTTGTTTGTTTGCTTTTCCTCATCTACGCGTCATGCAGGGCTGTCATACCGCATTCCCTGAGTCGCATTTCGCCTGTCTTGAAAATGGCTTAGAAAAGCCAGTTGATCGACGTGAGTACATTCGCGTTAAGCTGCATCACAACGCAGCCGGTTTGCCTGTTGCAGAACCATTCCCTCGACAAGGCTCGGATGTGCTGACGAGTACTGTATGGGCTGACGGTGTGTTAGAGATCCCAGAGGATCTAGAATTGCCAGCTAATAGCGTTCTGCGTTACTGGTCTTTTGAGAGGTTACTTGGATGATAAAAGTGTATTTTTTTGCGCGATATCGTGAAGGGTTAAAAACAGCAGAAGAAACCTTTTCTGAGCAGATATATCAGATACAGAAGCATTGTTAACCATGTTGCGTGACAGAGGTGAGCCTTGGTCGCGAGTGCTAGATAGCAATGTTTTATGCGCAGTTAACCAAGTCATGACAAAAGGTTCAACACCACTTAAAGATGGTGACGAAGTCGGTATCTTTCCCCCGGTCACAGGTGGCTGATGCTTAAAGTCTCCGTACAGATCGAGCCGTTTGATGTGGCACAGGAACAAGCGCAATTAACCGGCACTGACGCGACTGTTGGCGCGGTAGCAAGTTTTGTGGGTTTGGTAAGAGATACGAATGCGGTTGGCCAGAGTGATAAGACAGATGTCGCAACACTCACGCTTGAGCATTACCCAGGCATGACAGAGCAAGTGCTCACCGATCTTGCTAATGAAGCACTTAAGCGTTGGTCACTGAATGGCATCACTATTATTCATCGCATTGGTGAATTAAAACCAACAGATCCTATCGTGTTGGTGATGACTTCATCGAAGCATCGTGGAGATGCGTTTGATAGTTGTCAGTATGTAATGGATCGACTGAAGACCGATGTGCCTTTCTGGAAGAAAGAGGTGTTGCCTGATGGCTCGAGTCGTTGGGTCGATTCACGAGAGTGTGACGCAAAAGCAGCGGAGCGTTGGGAGCAATGATTTCACATAGCGATATCGCTGGGCTGATATTGGCCGGAGGTCGAGGTCAGCGGTTCGGTAATTTAGATAAGGGATGGCTGCGTTATAACAACCGCCCACTCATTCGCTACGCTATGGATGCCATATCAGAATGTGACACGCATTTGATTAGCGCCAATCGATCGATACATGACTACCAAGAACTTGATGCGCTTGTTGTTAAGGATAGACGTGCTGATTTTATTGGGCCGCTCAGTGGTATTGAGAGTGCAATGAACGCATCTTCTGCTGAATGGTTTTATGTCGTGTCAGTTGATGTCGTGGGACTTTCAGTAGACTGGCTTGATCACTTAATCGAGAAGCAACAACAAACAAAAGCCTTATGGGTAGGTACGCATATTCACGATCGCCTTCAGCCTTTAGTCGGCTTGTGGTCTCGACAGTTGCTACCGATGATTGGCGAGTATCTAGATCAAGGTGAGCGTCGAGTGATGGAGTTTGTTGCGCCTTGGCAAGATAGCTATGCCACCATCCCATCGGATCAGTTAGTGATTAATGTGAATACGCCCGAGGTTTTAGAGCAGCTCTCGTCGAACTAATTCATCTCTGAGTGCGGAAACTAAATCATCAACATCACTAAAGCTTGCGAGCTTGTCGCGATCAAAAATTGTGCTCAGCTCATTATCTTGGCGATAAAAAATAGCAGGTAATGTGTCGCTAAATAAACCGGACTTAATAAACTCATCTCGGTGAAGAAATTCAACCGGAAAATCAAGTGTCTCAATAAAGCTTTTCCATGCCTCACGCTCTTTGAAGACACCATGCGTTAGCTTACATAGGTCACACGAGTATGTGCTGGGCGAAAAATCTTATGACCAATGTCTGCCACTAGATTAAATAAGCCACTATCAGCGTTATAGACGAACAGGATGGATGGCTGGCTACTCAAAATAAAAAACCGACTAAACTAACTCATACCTTTATACCGAAATTAGGGTTTCGCTTTGTATAGATTCTGCCTGTTGCTTTGTGCGTTTTTTATCAGTCATGCCGCTTTGGCAGTGCGGGCTATAGAAAAAGTTAGCAGTGTGGTCTCGCATCCATGGGGAATGGATTTTATTGACGAGAGAAAGGTATTGGTTACCAGTCGACAAGGTGCTCTCTTTAAAGTTGATATTCCGTCGAATGAAACATATGAAATCAAAGGTATTCCCGATAGTGTCGCCATTGGTCAGGGAGGACTATTGGATGTTGCCGTGCGAAATGGGGATGTTTATTTGTGTTACACCAAGCAAGTAGCGCCATATCGTTATACAACGGCAATTTTCAAAGCGCATCTCGAGAATGACTATTTGATCGATGGTAAAGATCTCTTTGTTTCTAATCACAGTTCATCCGCCGGATATCACTTTGGATGTCGTTTAGTGATTAGTGATGAGCAGCTGTATGCCTCGCTGGGTGATCGTGGCGATAGGTTAAATGCTCAAATGCCAGATAATCATGCAGGTTCAATCATAAGAATCTCACTAACAGGCACTGCTATAAACAATGCGCAAGATGATTGGTTGCCTGAGATCCATTCCATAGGCCATAGAAACCCGCAGGGGATGACGTTAATGCCAAATGGTGAGCTTTGGGCTCATGAGCATGGGCCACAAGGCGGAGATGAAGTAAATGTTATTCAGCGTGGAAGCAATTACGGCTGGCCAATCATTTCGTATGGCGAAGAATATGGGGGAGGCGAGATAGGTCTGAATTATTCGCCTGCAGGTTATATCGATCCAATATGGACCTGGATTCCAAGCATCGCACCCTCCGGCATGAGTTTTTACTCAGGGGATATATTTCCAGAGATAAAGGGTTCTCTGCTTGTGGGTTCACTTAAGTTTCGTCGAATCTATTCAGTGGTATTGAATGAAAAACAACGTCCGATCAGTGAATCAATATGGCTTGATAAAAAATTAGGTCGTATACGGGATATTGCCGTTATGAAAGATGGTTCAATCTTGGTTCTTAATGATCAAGTTGATGGTGGCTTGTATCGAATCTACGAGGTGAAAAAATGAAATGGATTATCACGCTAGTATTATTGTTCAACTTGGCCCTCGCTCAGGCTGAATCTGCTCTGGCCAAGGTTATTGCCGAAACTGGCGCCAATGTGATGTTCATGCGTCATGCCTTAGCACCAGGCTATGGTGATCCGAGTCATTTTGATGTGAATGATTGTGATACTCAGCGAAACCTTGATGCGACAGGCCGTGCTCAAGCAAAGGCTCTAGGCAAGGTGCTAGGGCAGCACCAGATTCGTTTCGATGAGATTAAATCGAGCCAGTGGTGTCGTTGCCAAGAAACAGCGCGTTTGTTAAATGTGGGCAAGGTGGTGCCATTTGCCGGTTTGAACTCATTCTTCGAGGAACACGCGGATCGTGAGCAAACGTTGAGTCAATTAAAAAGTTACCTTGATTCACTAAAGCAAGATGACCTGGTATTGCTAGTCACGCATCAGGTGGTGATTAGCGCTGTCACGGGTATTTATGCGCCTTCAGGCGGAGTGGTTTTATTTAATACCACTGCTAAGGCATCAAAAGCGTTGGATCTCCAACGCTATGAGTAACCTCAGCCTTTGCCGCGAGTTTGTGTTTTGTGTGGCTTAGCGTTTTTCTCGATGAACTCGATGATCATGCCGGCAACATCTTTCTCGGTGGTTGATTCAATGCCTTCGAGACCAGGTGATGAGTTTACTTCCATCACAAGTGGGCCATGATTAGAACGAAGGATATCTACGCCACAGACATTCAAGCCCATGGCTTTTGCAGCGCGCAGAGCAGTTGAGCGCTCTTCAGGTGTCAGCTTAACTAAGGTAGCTGAACCACCACGATGGATGTTCGAACGAAATTCACCTTCTTTGCCTTGGCGCTTCATTGCAGCGACCACGCGTCCACCAATCAACAAAACAGCGTAGGTCAGCGCCGCCAGCTTCTTTGATGAACTCTTGAATCAAGATGTTGGCATTCAATCCCATAAAGGCTTCGATAACGCTTTCTGCTGCCTTTTTGGTTTCGGTGAGAACAACGCCAATACCTTGAGTACCTTCAAGTAACTTAATAACGGCTGGTGCACCACCCACCATTTCTAACATGTCTTGAATGTCGTCAGGTGAGTGAGCAAAACCTGTAACAGGCAGACCAATGCCTTTACGAGCCAGTAGCTGTAATGAGCGTAATTTATCACGCGAGAGAGTTATCGCCACCGATTCGTTTAAGGGGTAAACACCCATCATCTCAAACTGACGAAGTTCCGCTGTACCGTAGAAGGTTACAGAGGCACCGATACGTGGAATCACGGCATCAAAGTCATTTAGGTCTTCACCTTTATAGTGAATAGATGGGCGCAATGAAGTGATATTCATGTAGCAGCGCAAGTGGTCTAAAACACGTACTTCGTGCCCACGTTGTTCACCTGCCTCGACTAAGCGGCGAGTCGAATAGAGTTTTGGATTGCGCGATAAAATTCCAATCTTCATGACATTATGTTTTGCGTAATTTGCCTAGCAGGTATGACTCGGCAGAGTTAACAAGAAAGTTTCCCTTCCCAAGCGTTTGGCGCCCAATAAGCATACGGTAGCGCATTTTCTCACGACTGGTGAGCGTGATCTCAACATCATCACTCCAGTCGCCCATCGTGATGGTGGTATGAATGGTGTAACGCAGCTCGCTGATACCACCAGAATTGGTTACCGATCGGATATCCGCAACCGGGGCTGCACACTCAATAATTCGTTCAGGATGTTTGCGCACCGACGGCTGAGTCACAAAGGTTACCCAAGGCTCACCGCGCTCGGTAATCGGTTTGATGTCCAAGGCATGCAGACAGGAGGTTTTTGCACCTGTATCGATCTTAGCTTTGAGGGGTGGAAGTTTGAGTCCGGAAACCGCAACCCATTCTTTCCAACCAACAGTGGTTTGAGTCATTTTTGTGAGCCTCGTTAAGGAGCGCGAATTATGGCGATAGCGAGAGACTTCGCAAGCCTTAATTGATGAAAATACAGGAAAAAGTGACGATGTATCGTTCGAATTTAGATTTTTATAAGCCGTCGAAGCTATTTCAATTCTAGATTTTTTCTGAGGGGAAATTTTTAGCCTCAGGGCGCATACTTTAAGCATCACTTTTGGAGCTGCGCATGATCGTAAAACACGCCTACGAGGACTTGGGAAATGCCAATCACGGTTGGCTCAATGCGCACTATCACTTTAGCTTTTCTGATTATTACGACCCGGACAAGCTGAGCCATGGTGAGCTGTTGGTGATCAATGACGACATCATTGCGCCACAAACCGGTTTTCCCACCCATGGCCATAGCGACATGGAGATCATTACCTATGTGCGCCGAGGTGCTATCTCACACGAGGACAGTCAGGGTAATAAAGGGCGCACTTCTGCGGGAAACGTACAGGTAATGAGTGCCGGTAGCGGAATTCGTCATTCAGAACATAACCTCGAGAATGAAGAAACGAATCTCTATCAGATATGGATCGCACCCAATCAACAGGGTGTGGAGCCACGTTGGGATTTAGCTGAGTTTCCTAAAGAGCCAGTAACTGACCAACTCACCTTGTTGGTCTCAGGCGATAAGCAGGCGCCTTTGTGGATTCATCAAGATGCGCGTATTTATGCGGGAAATCTCAATGCCGGCACTGAGCTGACGCACGACATCAAAGGCAAGGCTTACGTCTTGATCTCTGAAGGTGAGATGCGTATTGATGGCATTGAATGCAAACGCGGCGATGGGTTTGCAATTTCTGATCAGGCAAGCGTAATGCTTTCAGCGAAAACAGATTGTGAAGTCTTGGTGATTGAAGTGCCTGGCTTACGTGAAGCGCGCTAATAATCGTTCCACGCGCCGTTTAGCTACACCCCACAGCCCAAGGCCTGAACTTTTGCGCCAAGCTTGGTCATGCTGCTGTGGAATATTCTCAGCGATATAACCCAAATCCTTGAGTCGATTCACAATCGCAGAACGTGAGATGTGCGTAATGCCACATTCTTGTCGTACCCGTTGCGCAACCGTGAGTGCAGCCCTTAGCGAGATCACCGGACGAGTGCGTTTTTTAAGAATCAGTGCTTTGGCTAATAACGTGCGCGGCATGAGTAGGGCTGTAGCAAAACTATCGGCTTGCTGCTCAAGTTCGGTTTTGTATTTTTCGTGATAGCAAACAATTGTTTCATCTAGCAGATCAGCTTGCTCGAAAAGAGGGCGATGCAAAATGTGATGACCAATCTCATGAGCAATGGGGAAGTCATAGCGACCATCGTTGAACTCGGCATTCGGGCTGACAAAGATGATTTTCTCGTCGAATGAAATGCCGCCAAGGTAATCGTGCGAACTAAACCATTCACGATGACCTTGCTCTATGCTGTAACCCAACAAGTCTTGCGCAATACGCCCCATCGTCATGGGTGTTTGGTTAGGAAAGCTCTCTTCAGAGGCTTTAATCAAGCTATAAGCTGCATGCTCGATCTTCCCTGGAGTGATTTGCGCGAGAAGGTCTTCGTCGATCATGAGTGCAGCATAACCTTAGGGCTAAAAACAAAAAACCGACCCGAAGGTCGGCTTGTTTTATTTCATCGTTGGCATGATGAATTCAGCACCTGATCGGATGCCGGTTGGCCAACGTGCGGTGATGGTTTTCATCCGCGTGTAGAAGCGAACACCATCAGGACCGTGCATATGCAGTGGACCAAATAAGCTGCGCTTCCAGCCACCAAAGCTGTGGAATGCCATGGGCACAGGGATCGGTACATTGACGCCGATCATGCCGACTTGCACGTTTTCAGTGAACTGACGAGCGGTATCGCCATCACGCGTAAAGATGGCGGTACCGTTTCCAAACTCGTGCTCATTAACCAGTTTTAGTGCTTCGTCATAGCTATCGACACGCACAACACACAGCACAGGGCCGAAGATTTCTTCTTCGTATACACGCATGCCAGGCTTCACGTTATCGAACAGGGTAGGACCAACAAAATAACCATTCTCATGACCGGTCACTTTGAAATTGCGTCCATCAACAACCAGCGTTGCGCCTTCGCTAACGCCTTGGTCGATGTAACCAATCACTTTATCTGCATGCTCGCGAGTTACTAATGGACCCATGTGCGCTTCGTTAGCTTTATCAAGTCCATTGCCAACAACCATCTTGTCGATTTCGTCAGAAAGATCTTTGACGAGCTTGTCAGCCACGTCATCACCCACGCAGACTGCAACAGAGATAGCCATGCAGCGTTCACCTGCTGAGCCGTAAGCGGCACCCATCAATGAGTTAACGACTTGAGAGGGATCTGCATCTGGCATCACCACCATGTGGTTTTTTGCTCCACCAAGCGCCTGAACTCGCTTGCCGTGTGCGCTTGCTGTTGAGTAGATGTATTCCGCAATCGGTGTCGAGCCAACAAAGCTCACACCTTGGATGCGCTCATCAGTCAGTAAGACATCAACAGATTCTTTATCGCCGTTAACCACATTGAAAACACCATCCGGTAAGCCAGCTTCAGTTAGAAGCTCCGCTAAACGCAACGGGGTAGAAGGATCTTTTTCGGAAGGCTTAAGAACGAAGGTGTTACCGCAAGCAATCGCGACTGGGAACATCCACATAGGCACCATCGCAGGGAAGTTGAACGGAGTAATACCGGCAACAACACCCATAGGCATCATCATGCTGTAACTGTCGACACCGCGTCCGACGTTAAGGCTGTGCTCACCTTTTAAAAGATGAGGGATGCCGCATGCAAATTCAACAACCTCAAGACCTCGGGTGAGTTCACCTTTGGCGTCTGAAAACACCTTGCCGTGTTCCGAGGTAATCATCTCTGACAGCTCGTCAGCATGTTTCTCGACCAACTCTTTGAACTTGAACATGATGCGTGCACGGTTCAAGGGGTGACCTGGCTCCAGCTCTCAAAGGCCTCTTGTGCATTAGCAATCGCCGCACGAGTCTCATCAGCCGAAGATAGAGATACCGTTGCCGACTGCTCGCCGGTTGCAGGGTTGTACACCGCAGCAGTGCGTGAAGAGCCAGAGGCAGTAGGTTTGCCGCCAATATAGTTACCGAGAGTTGCCATGAGGTCCTCGAGGGTGGTGAGTGTCAAAACGGTAAGACTAGCTTAATTAATAATTACCGCTAGTAAAAAATACCCCCAATGTCTAAAAAATCTAGGGAAGGTTTTACTGATCGCTGGTTTACCAGCAAGACGGACTTGCGCTTGCCATTTGCCTTGGCGTTTGCGGTATGAGGCCATGAGTCGGAGCTCCTTGTGACATAACTGTGACAAGAGCAAACAAGGAACTCCAAAAGACTGGCGCGCCCGAGAGGATTCGAACCTCTGACCTTTGCCTCCGGAGGGCAACGCTCTATCCAGCTGAGCTACGGGCGCTAACAGGCTCAGTGTAACAGGTCTGTCTTTACCTTAATTGAGCTAGGTGGCTTTAAGGCTTGATCTGATTGATCAAAAGCGAAACCGGTTCAGTCGATGAGATATTCATCGCCACTTCTTTAGATTGTAGGTCACCACTTTGTGCAATGGCTTGCCCGGTTTTCGAGATGCGCGCACCTACTAGAACATCCTGCGTAGTCGATAGTGTCATCTGCGGCATCATTGCCATCGCATCGGTTAGCGTGACTCGGATTGGAAGCTCCGAAACTTTATGCCGCGCAACGGCAACCGGCATGGGTGGTCCTTGTTGCGCTTTGGCATAGATGAACACAGTGTCATTGTCGCTAATTTTTTCGAGTAGCTCTGGCGCAAGCGCTACATTCACCGTAATCGCAGCGCTGGCGGCTGGTGCAGGTGCTTGCCATGCATGACCGGTTTGCTGACTGACTTGAGACAACATGGCGCCGAGCTCTTGCTGCATACTAGGCTGGTCGTTAAGTAAGGGATAAGCGCGCTCCCAATAGGCTTGCGCTTTGGCAAACTGCTCACGTTGATGCGCAGCGTTACCGGCCAGCCATAATGCGGTGATTGCTTCAGGCTCTTCCTTCAAGATTTCATCGAGCAGCGTAACCGCTTCGTCGGGTACGTTGCCGCCATTGACCATGGATAGGGCGTCCACCAAAGAGATCTTCGCGGTGGTGTTGCTTGGCATGAGTGCGAGTAATTTACGATAAGCACGTACCGCACCTTGATGATCGCCCATCTTCATGAAAGTACGACCTAATAAGAACCAGCCTTGCGCGTTATCTGGCTTTTCATTCAAGCGACTTTCAAGCTCTTTAACGAGATCGCCAATCGGCGGCAGGTTCGCGGTTGAACTTGCAGGTGCAGAAGGTCCAACAACATTCAAGTGCTGGGGCGCACCAACGTGTTGATACACACCAATCACAATGGCAGGAATGATCAGCACCAAACCGAGCAATGTGCCTTTGGCAAGTTTTGGTGTGCTGTTATCAATGGTTGCTGCGGCTTTACTTAAGTCTTGAGCTAGAGCGATCTCTAGATCTTTCTTTGCTTGGCTAAATTCTTCATCGGAGAGTTCGCCATTCGCATGTGATTTCTCAATCTCTTTAAGGCGCTCGCGTGCAATGCGAATGTTGTCTTCGCGTGTATCTTCAGTCGCAATGTGTTGGCGACGCGAAAGAGAAGGCAGCATTGCCAAGATGGTGATGCCGACGATAACGGCACTAATAATGATAAACGTATTCATGACTTATCCTCTTTGTTGAGGAGTCGAGCAGCTTCAGCGAGTTGTTCATCCGATACGCTAGTGGTTTCGTTGTCTTCACGGCGATTGCGAATAACGCGCAACATCAACCATATGGATGCAACGAGAATGACAAAAGGGCCGATCCATAAAACAGCCGTAGACGCTTTAAACGGTGGCTTGTACAACACGAAATCGCCGTAGCGTTCTGCCATGTAATCAGCAACCTGTTGCTTGGATTGACCTGCGCTGACCATTTCATACGTCTTACGGCGCATATCAACAGCGAGTTCGGCGTTAGAGCCGGCGATATTTTGGTTCTGACAAACCAGGCAACGCAGCTCGTCGGTTAGCTCGTGGAAAATCTTTTCTTTCTTAGGATCGTCAAACTTATAAGCATCAATCGCAGCTTGAGCGCTGAAGCTAAGTAGCAAAGAGATAAGTAATACAGCTAACTTCATTATTAACCTGCAAAGAAGCTAGCAAACTTTTTCTTGCCAGACTTGTTCGTTAAGGGCGCCTTTATGCTTTACACGGATCATGCCGTTAGCATCAATCAAGAAGGTTTCGGGTGCGCCATAAACGCCCCAATCGATTACTGCATTGCTATTCGGATCAAAGCCCACAGCTTTAAACGGATTGCCTTTTTGAGCGAGAAATTTTTTTGCTTCGGCGGCTTCATCGCGCCAGTTCAAACCAATAATTGGAATGTTGCGGCGATGTAAGGTGAGTAGGTAGTCGTGCTCTTTCCAACACTCAGCACACCATGTGCCCCAAACATTCAGAAGCCATGGTTTGCCTGCTTGCGCAGCAGAGGTCACGTTAGCTTGACCGTCAAATAAAGAGGGTAGATCAAAGCTTGGCGCAGGCTTGCCTATAAACTCGGTTGGAATGTCGCGCGGGTTGTATTCGCCGTCGTTCATTTGCCCAAGCATGAAGGCAAACAACACAACTAAACCAATAAAGATGGCTAAAGGAATGGCAGCTTTATTCATGAAGCGGTCTGCGCAGAGCTATCAGCTTGTTCGTTGCGACGCGCTAAAACGCGATAGCGACGATCAGTTGCTGCGAGTAAGCCACCAAGTGACATAATGATAGTGCCTAGCCAAATCCAACGAATGAAAGGCTTGTGATAAATGCGGAAGCTCCAAGCATCTTTGCCAAGATCTTCACCTAGTGCAACGAAAAGGTCGCGCGTAAAGCCGGCATCAATGGCCGCTTCAGTCATTGGCATCTTTTGCACGAGATAGGTGCGCTTCTCAGGATGCATGTTATTGATCACAACACCATTCTGAATCGCATCAACGTCACCACGATAAGCGGTGTAGTTGGGACCTTTGATGGTATCGATACCGTTAAAGGTGAAGGTGTACTCACCCATGGTGTAGCTATCACCTGGGGTTAAGCGGATATCTTTTTCGATCGAGTAGGTTGATACCAAAGTGGTGCCAACCACAAAGACAGCAAGACCGATATGGCCAAGAATCATGCCCCAGAAGCCACGCGGTACGTGACGCCAGTTGTAGTGTGGATGCAATCTCTCACGCAGCGCCGTAAAGGTACTAAAGGCAACCCACAGGCCTAAGCTCAAGCTGATCCATGCAGTGATATTGAAGTTAGGGGTAAACAGCACAATCCATACCGCAGCAACCACAACGGCTGTGGTAGCAGCAATGCGCAAACGGTTGATCAAGCGTGAGCTGTCATCTTTCTTCCAGCGTGTCATCGCACCCACGCCAACAAGCGCAAGCAGTGGGAACATCAACAACATAAAGATGCTATCGAAGTACGGACGACCAACAGAAATTTTGCCAAGCTGTAGCGCATCGCTTACCAGTGGGTAGAGCGTACCAATCAAAATAGCGACAGCAGAGACCAACAAGATAACGTTATTCATCAACAAGCCGGTTTCGCGCGATAAGGTGTCAAAGCGTACGCTGCTTTTAATATCATTAGCGCGGACCGCGTAAAGCAACAATGAGCTGCCAACGACCGCAACCAAAAAGGCGAGAATAAATACGCCACGATCAGGATCAGAAGCAAATGCATGCACAGAAGTGAGTACGCCTGAGCGAACAAGGAAGGTGCCAAGCAAACTAAGTGAGAAGGCAAAGATCGCAAGTAACACCGTCCATGCTTTGAAGGCGCCGCGCTTTTCGGTAACTGCCAATGAATGCATTAAAGCTGTGCCGACTAACCAAGGCATAAAGGATGCGTTTTCAACCGGGTCCCAGAACCACCAGCCACCCCAGCCGAGCTCGTAATATGCCCACCAAGAACCTAGCGCGATACCCAAGGTTAAGAACAACCACGCAACGTTAGTCCAAGGACGTGACCAACGTGCCCATGCAGCGTCTAAACGACCGCCCAGCATGGCAGCAATTGCAAACGCAAACGGTACCGCAAAGCCAACATAACCCATGTATAACATCGGCGGGTGAATGATTAGACCTGGATCTTGTAATAAAGGATTAAGGTCACGACCTTCAACAGCGGCAGGCACCATGCGCTCAAATGGATTTGAGGTCAGGATCATAAACAACAAGAAACCAACACTGATCAAACCGAGTACTGCCAGTACGCGAGCTGTCACAACATTCGGCACACTGCGACTAAAGGCGGTTACCGCGCTACCCCAGAAACCCAAGATCAATGCCCACAGTAGAAGCGAACCCTCGTGGTTACCCCAAACCGCTGAAATCAAATATTGCGTTGGTAGGTTGGTGTTGGAGTTGTTAACTACGTTAGCCACCGAGAAGTCATGTGTAAGATAGCTGTAGGTAAGCAGTGCAAAAGCACCTGCCAATAAAACGGTTTGTAGGTTTGCTGCAGGTTTAGCAAGTGCAACCCAGCTTGCGATACCGCGTTGAGCACCAATCAAAGGAAGAATACCTTGAATGAGTGCCATGGCTAAAGCCAGGGCTAATAAGATTTGGCCTAACTCAGGGATCATTTGGCCGCAGCCTCTTTGCCCGCTTTCATTGCTGCGGCAACTTCCGGTGGCATGTAGTTCTCATCGTGCTTCGCAAGAACTTCATCAGCGATAAATACGTTATCCGCATTTAGCTTGCCTTGTGCGATCACGCCTTGGCCTTCTTCGAAGAGGTCAGGCAGGATGCCGGTATACGCCACTGCCATGGTTTTGTTGTGATCGGTGACAACAAAGTTAACCGTGAGATCACCTTCAGCACGCTGCACGCTGCCTTTCTCGACGATGCCGCCTAAACGGAATACATGATCTTTAGGTGCTTCGCCGTTATGCACTTGTGAAGGTGAGAAGAAATAAGACAGGTTACCTTCTAATGCATTCAGTACCAGATAGGTCGCCAAGCTCAAAATGGCCAGGCCGATCAAAATTAATGAGAGACGTTGGTGACGTGCTTTCATGTTTATCCTTCAATGCGGTTTAAACGTGCGATACGTTGGCGAATCGCTTTGCTTGAACGGTTAAGCAGTAAAGGTTCTGCAATCATGCACAAGGCAGTCATGCCAAATGAACCCCACACATAAAGTGCGTAGCCACCCATATCTAACCATTCAGAAAAGCTCATACCTTTTCTCCGATCAGCTCGCGAACCCATTGGGCTCCGTGCTCACGTTCTAAAATAATGTTGCGTACGCGTTGCATCGCGATCGCAATGGTGTAAGCCCAACAGCCAAACGTCATGATCAACATAGTGATCTTCATCGTTTCTTCCATCGTGCTCTTATCGTTCATTTTGATGGTCGCGCCTTGGTGCAGTGTGTTCCACCATTCCACCGAGTAATAAATGATGGGAATGTTCACGACACCCACCAAAATCAAAATCGCACCAGCTTTATCTGCACGTCGCTTGTCATCGATAGCACCATGCAAAGCGATGTAACCGAGGTACAGGAATAACAAAATCAGTTCAGAGGTGATGCGCGCATCCCATACCCACCAAGTGCCCCACATCGGCTTACCCCAGAAGGCGCCGGTCCATAGCGAGACAAAGGCAAACATCGCACCGGTAGGTGCAAGTGCTTGGGTCAACATGGAAGACAGGCGGGTGTTGTACATCAGCCCCAAAATGCTCCAGAACGCCATCACCAAGTAAGTGAACATCGACATCCAAGAAGCAGGGACGTGAACAAAAATGATGCGGTAGCCTTCACCTTGCTTGTAGTCGGTTGGTGCGACAAAAAAGCTCATGTACAGACCAACAGCGAGCAAAACGAGGGTAATCAACCAAGATAATCGCGCAATGCTGCCAGCCAGCGGATAAAACGTGGCAGGCGATGAGAATTTGAACCAATTAAACAGCTTGGACTGCATAGCGATCTCAGTAGGTACAACAAGGGCGGTTAGCCACTAAAAACAGCCGGTGAGGGTAACCGATAGCTAAGACCGAAGCAAAATCAAAGAGTTCAGGGAATTGACCCTAATCACTCAGATGAAATGCGCAGTGCTGCGGAAGTCGCAATGGGGGTGGCGAGTAAGGCGACCAGCAAAATAGCGCCGAGCATCGATAAATGTGCCTGACCGCCTAAGCCACTAGCGGTCGCTTCGACGGCGCCGGCACCAAAAATCAGCACCGGTATATATAAAGGTAGAACTAATAAGGCGACTAAAATGCCTCCGGTTCGCAAACCGAGGGTCAGTGCTGCGCCAATCGCGCCCAGTAAACTCAAGGTCGGGGTACCCAAAAGTAATGCGACTACCATGATCTTTAGCGATTCAGCACTCATGTCATATTGCAGGCCGAGTACAGGCGCAAGGACTACCAGCGGCAGGCCAGTGATCAACCAATGTGCAATGACCTTGCCCAGGACGATTACACCAAGTGGTTGTGGTGTGAGTAATAGTTGCTCCAAGCTGCCATCACGGTGATCTGCGGAGAACAATTGTTCCAAGGCAAGCATCGATGCGAGCAATGCGCCAACCCACATCACCCCGGGGGCGATCAGACGCAACGTATCCAGCTCAGGGCCAATGCCGAGCGGGAAGAGTGCAATCACGATGACGAAAAAGATCAGCGTGGTGAATAGGTCGGTACGACGACGCCAAGCGAGCGTCACATCCCGTTTAACAATCCAGAGTAGCGTCTCAAGCATCGGACGCTCCAATCGTGAGCACTTTAGCCTCTTGCGAAGTAAAGCTTACATCTTGGTGAGTGGTAATGATCACCATGCCACCGTATTCAACGTGTTGACGGATCACGCCTTGCAGGGTTTCAACCGCATCCACGTCCAGTGCGCTGAAAGGCTCATCTAAAATCCACAGTGCGGCTTCGCTAACCCACAGGCGCGCTAATGCCACGCGGCGCTTCTGACCTTGCGATAGGTATTTAGTGGGTAGATCTTCGTAACTGCGAAGACCAATCGAATCAAAAATCTGCCAAGCTCGATCTTCATCTAAAGGTTTGCCGTGCAACGCAGCATCAAAGCGCAGGTTTTCGACGGCGGTGAGATCACCTTTCAGACCGTTTAAATGACCGAGATAGAGCAGCTCAGACTGAAACTCTTGGCGAATCTGGCGAGCATTGTTGCCGTTCCAACGAATCTCGCCACTTTCAGCAACGAGCAAGCCAGCCAATGTGCGCAGCAGAGTAGTCTTGCCGCTGCCGTTATGACCTTTCAGATGCAAAGCTTCACCTGAACTTAAGCTAAAGCTCAAATCGCTGATCAAACGACGATCACCGCGAGAGCAGCACAAGTCGTTTGTTTCGAGGGTGAAATCACGTGGGTTTGATGACATGCAGCGCACTATACCGAAAACCGTGCGAATCGGATGCGATCAACAACAGCCTTATCTAAGTCATTGATTTGTAGTTATTCGCCACATTATTTTCGGGGAGATTAGAGGTTTCTTATGGATGGAGCTATAATCGCGCCGGATTTTTTATTGATTCTCGACTTTGGAGTGTCTCACGTGTCTGCTCAAAACGATGCCTCATTCATGCGCATGTTCATTTTTATCTTGGGTCTGTTGGTCGCCTTTACTGTCGCGATCTTGTTTGTCGCTAACTCAATGACAGCGGGTTCAACTGCTCAACAAGCAGGTGACAAGCGCCTTAAAGCTGAAATCGCTGAGCGCATTGCGCCGGTGGGAACGGTTGCAACCTTTAATCCTAATGCAGCACCTGCTGCAGCGCGTGATGGTGCAACTGTAGTGAAAATTGCTTGTGCATCGTGTCACGCCTCTGGCGCATTGGGCGCACCTAAGATTGGCGATAAAGCTGACTGGGGTGGCCGCATGGGTGCATCAGGTTTAGATGGTCTAGTTAAAGCAGCAATTGATGGTAAAGGTGCAATGCCACCACGTGGTGGTTCTGATGCAACGGATGAAGAGATCCGAAATGCCGTTGTAGATATGTTGAAGAACTCTGAAGTGAGCACAGGTCAAGTTGCAGCCGCGGCGGCAGCGCCAGTAGCAACCGCTAAAGAAGTGGCAACCAAGGTTGTCGCTAAAGCAGCGGATACTGCGAAAAAAGTGGTTGCAGCAGTTGCCGGTCCTGATCTTGTAAAAGGTAAACAAATTTATGGCTCAGCATGTTTAGCTTGTCACATGTCAGGCGCAGCAGGTGCACCTAAAACAGGTGACAAAGGTGCGTGGAGCTCACGCATTGCAGCGGGTATGGATAGCCTTTACAACAATGCAATTAATGGTAAAGGCGCTATGCCACCTAAAGGCGGCAGTATGGCGTTGTCAGATGATGACGTAAAAGCTGCCGTTGCTTACATGGTTGATCAATCGAAGTAAGTCATCGCGCAAGACAAAAGAGCCCGGCATTGGCCGGGCTTTTTTATGCGCGTTAAAAATAGTCAGTAAAGCTTTGCTAACGATGCCGTTAGGTATGGGGTTAACAGTTTCCTGATGACTCCAGGGCTCTAGCCGACATTCACAGTTTGTGGTGTCGGCTTTTTTATCCGCCGAGCATGGCGCGTAAACTGGCTAAGCGTGCATTACCACGTTCTTGTTTTTCTTCTTTGCTCAGTTGCGTACTTAAACCTTCATGGCGAAGATCATCGCTTGGTAGTTCTGCAATAAAGCGACTCGGTTCACAAGCTACCCAGTCACCACCACGCTTCCGCTTTTTCGCATTTGTTACGATCAGTTCACGTTGCGCACGGGTAACGCCCACATACGCTAAACGGCGCTCTTCTTCGATGTTGTCTTCTACAATGCTGCTTTGATGAGGAAGCAAGCCTTCCTCAAAGCCCACTAAGAACACAACAGGAAACTCCAAACCTTTCGCCGCGTGTAAGGTCATCAAAGCGACTTGCTCGTTGGCAGCATCATCTTGGCGTTCCAGCATATCCATCAGTGCCAAGTGTGCGGTGAGTTCAGGCAGAGTGAGATTCTTGCCATCCTCTTGCTGTAGCTTTGTGATCCAAGCGATCAGTGCTTCAACATTCTCCCAACGTTTCTCAGCGGCTTTGTCGTTAGGGCTGGTTTGGCTAAGCCAATCTTTGTAATCAATATCGCTAAGCAGCTGCTTAACAACCGTTGCCGCAGGTTCGTTCTCGCTTTCTTGTTGGAGTTCAATCATCCACTCACGGAACTGGCGTAAACGCGCATATGATTTACCCGAGACACTTTCGGCAAGACCCAGATGATCAATCGCATCAAACAGTGAGCACTTAGCTTGTGCTGCATAGGTCGAGAGCTTTTCGATAGTGGTATGACCAATCTCACGACGTGGCGTATTTATGATGCGCAAGAAGGCTGCGTCATCATCAGTGTTATTGAGTAAGCGCAGATAGCTCATCGCATCTTTCACTTCAGTGCGAGAGAAGAAACTCGTACCACCGCTAACAAAATACGGGACCTTGTTTGTGCTTAGTGTTTGTTCAAATAAACGTGCTTGATGGTTGCCGCGATACAAGATCGCATAGTCACCAAAATCGCGACCGGTATTAAATTTGTGTTGTACCAACTCACTGGCAACACGCTCGGCTTCCGCCATCTCATCAGCACATGAGATCACACGGATCACTTCACCTGGTCCAAGCTCACTCCAGAGCTGTTTTTCAAATATGTGATTGTTGTTCGCGATCAGTTTATTCGCGCTGTTAAGAATGCGGCCGGTCGAGCGGTAGTTCTGCTCGAGTTTAATGACATTCAGTTGCGGATAATCTTCATTCAAACGAATCAAGTTCTCAGGCTTAGCGCCACGCCACGCGTAGATCGATTGATCGTCATCACCAACCACCGTTAACGCAGCAGTAACGCCGACCAGTAACTTCACTAGCTCGTATTGTGCGCCATTGGTGTCTTGATACTCGTCGACTAACAGGTGACGCACACGGTTTTGCCAACGCTCGCGTAACTCAGCATCCGCTTTGAGTAACTCAACCGGTTTTAAAATCAGGTCATCAAAGTCGACTGCGTTATAGGCACGTAATGCTTCTTGGTAAGCTGCATACAGTAATGCTTGAAAGGTCTGCACATGATCAGTCGCTTCAGCGATCGCTTGCTCAGGTAGTATCAGATCGTTCTTCCAATTTGAGATCTGCCAGCGCGCTTGTTGCAGCACTTTTTTATCGGTGTCGTTTTTCTTGCTGAGCTCTTTGAGTAATTGCTCAACATCTTGCTCGTCCATGATCGAAAAACCACGACGTAAGCCAGCAGCTTTTAATTCACGACGCAGCATGTTTAAGCCAAGCGTGTGAAAGGTCGAGATGTTTAAGCCTTTTGCCGCATCACCTTGAATTAACTTTGCGACACGCTCTTTCATTTCACGTGCAGCTTTATTGGTAAAGGTCACCGCATAGATGTGTTTTGCGGGCATCTGCGCATGCTCGATCAGATGCGCAATCTTTGCGGTAATCACGCGCGTTTTACCCGATCCAGCACCCGCTAGCACAAGGCTAGGGCCGCTAAGGTAGGTAACTGCCTCGCGTTGTTTGGGATTAAGACCTTGCACTACAACTAGCAGGTCTTACTTTTGAAACATAGCTTTCTTTGTGCGATACAGGGTGGAGATATCATCATCACCATGACCTTGCTCAAGCAGGGCTGCGTAATCGTTCAAGGTGTTATCAATCACCGGTAGTGACACACCCAAGTCGGCGGCCATGTTCTTACAGATATTCAGGTCCTTGTTATGCAGCACCATCTTAAAACCAGGGGTGAAGATGTATTTAGTCATGTTTGGACCACGTTGCTCCAAGAACCAGTTGCCTGCGGCACCTTGGCTAATCAAAGCGATGACATCATCCATATTCAAACCGCTGGCCTGACCAAAAGCTAAGGCTTCAGTCACCGCTTGGTTGATGCCTGCCACCATGATTTGGTTAACCGCTTTGGTTGCTTGGCCGGCACCGTTATCGCCCATACGAATGGCCATACGGCTGATCGCATCAGTCACTGGCTTAATCTTTTCGATAGTCGCCGCATCGCCACCTAGCATCATCACCATGGTCGCTTTCTTGGCGCCTTCAGGTCCGCCTGAAACTGGGCCATCAATGAAGCTCACTTGCTTGGCGGAAAAAATTTCAGCGGCTTTGACTGCGGTAGCTTGGGCCACGGTAGAGGTGTCCACCACGATAGTGCCGGGCTTAAGCAGTCCAGCAAGTTTTTCTGAAATCTCGATCAGGTCCCCATCCATTGAAACGGAGGTAATCACCACGTCGGCATCGCTAACAGCAGTCGCTAAGTCAGCAGTAAAGGAGAAGCCAAACTCAGCGGCCGCTTTCTCGCCATTCGCTGCGGTGCGATTCCAAGCGCCGTGTAGCAGGCCCGCTTTTTCCAAGTTACCTGCAATACCTGCACCCATGGCGCCAAGGCCAACCACACTTGTTTTCATGATGAATCCTCAAGACTTGTCGGAATGACAAGATACAGTCATAAGATGGTTGCTATGCTAACCAGACTGACCGTCGCATCCAAGCAATAGATTGTTTTCTTTTTAGGACATTCAGATGAGCGAGAAAAATAGCCCGATCACCCCCGAAATGCTGCTAACGCACGACACATGGCGCATCTTCCGCATCATGGCCGAATTTGTCGAAGGCTACGAAACGCTCAATGCCATTCATCCGGCGGTGACCTTTTTTGGCTCGGCACGCACCTTGTCGAGTGATCCTGCGTATCTCAAAGCCGAACAGATTGCGCGCAAGCTCTCAGATCACGGATTCTCTGTGGTCAGTGGCGGCGGTGGCGGCATCATGGAAGCGGCTAACAAAGGTGCCTTTGCCGGCGAAGGGCAAAGTATCGGGGTGAACATTGAGCTGCCAAAAGAACAACAGCCGAATAAGTACCAAGATATCTCGCTCGATTTTCGTTACTTCTTCGTGCGCAAAGTCATGTTTGTGAAATATGCCTCTGCCTATGTGGTGCTGCCCGGTGGTTTCGGCACGCTTGATGAGCTCAGTGAGATATTGACCCTCGTGCAAACCGGTAAAACACCGCGCTTACCCATTATTCTGGTGGGTACGGAATACTGGCAGGGCTTGCTCGACTGGTTTAAAGGTCAGCTCGCGGCTAAGCACCTGATTGATCCTGCAGATCTAGACCTGTTAACGCTGACAGACGATGTGGACGACGTGGTAAGCATCATCACAAAGCATTGCGCGTCACACCAAGAACGTGTGATCGATTTATTTGCACCTTTTTAAGAAAGTGCAGCGAGCAGTTTCTTTAGCGCCTGAGCACGATGGCTGAGTTGATTTTTACGCTCAGGTGATAACTCGGCTGAGGTCATGCCTTCACTTGGCACATAAAACAGTGGGTCATAGCCAAAGCCTTCGGTACCTTTAAGCTCGGTGATCACGCGACCTTCCCAGGTGCCTTGGCAAATGATCGGTGTGGGATCTTTAGCGTGACGCATATATACCATCACGCATTGAAAACGTGCCGTGCGTTGTTCTTCAGGTACGCCTTTTAAGGCATTGAGTAATTTGGCGTTGTTCGCTTCGTTGCCTTGACCGCCGGCATAGCGAGCCGAGTAAATCCCCGGTGCGCCATCGAGATAATCGACTTCGATACCAGAGTCATCCGAGATCGCAGGCAAGCCCGTCATGGCACACGCGTGACGTGCTTTAAGAATGGCGTTTTCAACAAAGCTCAAGCCATCTTCGATTGCATCAGGGATTTCAAAATCACCTTGCGGGCGGATATCTAAATCTAAGTCCGTCGAGCAGTTCACGAATCTCTTTCAGTTTGCCGGCATTGCTGCTGGCTAAAACGATGGTTGAGCTTGCATTGTTCATCCAATCACCACGTTTTGTGCAGCGATGATCTCGTTGATACCTTGTTCGGCAAGTGCCAACAACGCGTCCATCTCATCGCGTGAGAAAGGTGCGCCTTCGGCAGTGCCTTGAATCTCGATAAAGCGACCGGCTTGATCCATCACGACGTTCATGTCGGTTTCCGCTGAACTGTCTTCGGCATAGTCCAAGTCGAGTACGGGAGTGCCATCAAAAATACCAACTGAGATAGCCGCAACGTTTTGATGAATAGGGTTCTCGTCGAGTGTGCCGTTATTGATCAATTCATTGATCGCCAGTTGCATCGCCACAAAGGCGCCAGAGATCGAGGCGGTACGTGTACCACCATCGGCTTGAATCACGTCACAGTCGAGCGTGATGGTGCGAGGCCCAAGCTTTTGCAGATCGATACACGCACGTAGCGAGCGACCAATCAGTCGTTGGATTTCTTGGGTGCGACCACTTTGTTTGCCACGCGCAGCTTCACGACCCATACGGTCATGCGTAGAGCGGGGCAGCATGCCGTATTCAGCAGTGACCCAGCCTTGGATTTCATCACGAATCCAACGTGGTTGGCGGTTATCAATCGAGGCAGTACAGATTACTTTGGTATCGCCAAAAGCAACCAGTACAGATCCTTCTGCATGTTTGGTGAAGTCTTTGGTGAAAGTTACATTTCGCATTTGCCCGGCGGCACGTCCACTTGGTCGCATGAGTTGTCCTCTTAATTCTTATGGAGGCGCAGGATTGCTCATGCGCTCGTTGTGATGGGCCAGTATGATACAGGCATTAGGTTTCAAATTTAGGAAAGCACATGATTCGCAGCATGACTTCGTTCGCCCGTGAGCAAGAGCGCTCGAGCTTTGGCGAGCTGACGTGGGAGATCCGCACGGTAAATAGCCGTTTCTTAGAGCTGCATTTGCGCATGCCTGAAGAACTACGTGCGATCGAGCAAAAGGTGCGCGATATATTTAATGCGCGTTTAGGTCGCGGCAAAGTCGATGTGGGTTTGCGATACAAAGCAGCCAGCGAGCAAGCCGGCACGATCAAAGTGAACGAGGCGATGCTCAAGCAAGTGCTCGATGCCTCGAATCAGTTGTTAAAGCAAATGCACAGCTCACCTCTACCCACAGCGATGGATATGATGCGTTGGCCAGGGGTGTTGGAAACCGAAGAGCAAGACTTTACCCCGGCGCAAGAAGCGGCGATGACCTTACTGGATAAAACCATCGACTCTTTATTAGAGGCGCGCGAGCGTGAAGGTGCGCGCTTAGCTGAGCTGATTCAGCAACGTATCGATGGCATGCGTGTCCAAGTAGAAAAAGCGCGTGAGCGTATGCCACAAGTGATGGCGCATCAGCGGGATAAGTTGAGCGAGCGTTTAGCTGAGATCATGGGCGAGGTAGATAAGGATCGTTTGGAGCAAGAGATTGCTTTGATCGCACAACGCCTAGACGTTGATGAAGAGATGGATCGACTCACTACACACTTAGACGAAGTACAGCGCGTGTTAGGCAGTAAAGAGCCCGTTGGTCGTCGCTTAGACTTTTTGATGCAAGAGCTGAATCGCGAAGCGAATACCTTAGGCTCTAAATCAGCGGACACCGAAACCACTGGTGTCTCTGTTGAGATGAAAGTATTGATCGAACAGATGCGTGAGCAGATTCAGAATATTGAGTGATATGTCAGACGCAAAGTTATTTATTGTTTCAGCCCCCTCGGGTGCCGGTAAAAGCAGCTTATTAAAAGCACTACTTGATCGTCAGCCGAAAGCGGCTTTGTCGATCTCACACACCACGCGTGCGATGCGCCCCGGCGAGATGAATGGTCAGCACTATCATTTTGTTGATGTTGAGACCTTCAAGCAGTTGGTGGAAGAGGGTGTGTTTTTAGAGCACGCGCAGGTGTTCGATAATTTTTATGGCACCTCGGCAGATGCGCTGCAGGCTCAGCTCGATGAAGGTAAGCGAGTGATCGTGGAAATCGACTGGCAGGGTGCGCGTCAGGTTAAAGCGCGATTCCCCGAGGCGACCTCGGTATTTATTCTGCCGCCCAGTGTTGAGGCACTGCGTGAGCGTTTGATCGGGCGTGGTCAGGATAGCGATGAGATTATCGAGCGTCGGATGCGTGATGCGGAGTCGGAGATGTCGCATCAGGACGAATTTGACCTGAAGGTGATCAACGACAATTTTGATACGGCACTGGCTGAGCTCGAAGCTATAATTGCCGGATAAGTCGAAAAATCGGCTCGAAAGCTCGCTATCTCGCTGATTTTAGGGTTTTAATGCTTGAATCAGACTAGCCGGTCGCAGAAAAACCGACTACACTGCGCCGCTCATTTTTGAATTCCCCGATGTTGGAGAAGGCCCCATGGCTCGCGTTACTGTCGAAGATTGTTTGGATAATCTAGATAACCGTTTTGATTTGGTGTTGATGGCATCTAAGCGTGCACGTCAGTTAGCAAACGGAGTAGACCCGTTGTTGCCTTGGGAAAATGACAAGCCAACCGTAGTGGCATTGCGTGAAATCGCAGAAGGTTTGATCACTCCTGAGATGTTGGTTGAAGAGCCAGAGCCAGAAGATGCAATCGATGATGAATTGGCTGCAGCGTTGGCAGGTGATCTGGGCGAGATCGAAGAACCACGCGACGAAATATAATTTCGAATACCAACCCTGCGTTTGGATTCGTTACACTGAGGTGAACGGATTCAGACACAGGGTTTTTTTGTGAGCGCAGATTTATCAGAAGGTGTGATTCAGCTAGCCGCAGAGCAAGGCGATGAGTCCCCGCGCGCGCGTTATTTGATCAGCGACCTGTGTGCTGAACTCGAAGCTTATTTAACCCCGAGCAAGTTCGCGAGGTTTATCGCGCATATGTATTTGGTGCCGAGGCGCACGAAGGGCAGAAACGTATGTCGGGTGAGCCGTATATCTATCACCCTGTCGCCGTTGCCCGCATCCTCTCGCAGATGAAGATGGATCATAAGTGTTTGATGGCGGCGATCTTGCACGATGTGATTGAAGACACCCCAACCGCCAAAGATCATCTGGTTGAGCTATTTGATGAAGAAATTGCTGAGCTTGTTGATGGTGTATCCAAACTGACGCATTTGAGTTTCCGCTCCAAGGAGGAAGCGCAAGCGGAAAACTTCCGCAAAATGTTGTTAGCGATGACCAAAGATATTCGCGTCATCATGATTAAGTTGGCCGATCGTTTGCACAATATGCGCACCTTGGGTGTGATGCGTCCGGATAAGGCGCGCCGTATTGCGCGTGAGACATTAGAGATCTATGCGCCTATTGCTAATCGCTTAGGTATTAACAGTATTCGTCATGAGCTCGAAGAGCTCGGTATGGCAGCGCATTGGCCCAACCGTTATCGCATTCTGCAGAACGCATTGAAGCGTCAGTATCAGAGCCGTCGCGAGATCATTAATAATGTTCAAAATGTGTTGATTGAGCGCTTAGAGAAAGATCATATTCCGGCTGAGGTGTCAGGCCGTCGTAAGCGTGTTTACAGTATCTATCGCAAGATGCGCGATAAGAAACTACCGCTACATGATTTAGCGGATGTGTTTGCGTTCCGTGTGGTCGTTGATTCAGTCGATACCTGCTATCGCGTATTAGGTGCCGTGCATAACCTATACCGACCTATGCCAGGTGCGTTTAAAGATTACATCGCGATTCCTAAAGCGAATGGTTACCAATCACTGCATACCATTTTGTTTGGCCCACAAGGCACGCCGATTGAGATTCAGATCCGTACCGAAGAGATGAACTTGGTTGCAGAAGAAGGTATTGCAGCACACTGGCGTTATAAGACCGGTGAGGGCTCGCTTCAGTCTGATGCAGCTGCTGAGTGGATGCGTAATGTGATTGAGGTGCAGCAAGACTCAGGGAGCTCGCTCGAGTTCTTGGAGAATGTGAAGGTCGATCTATTCCCGATTGAGGTTTATGTGTTCACGCCACGTGGCAAGATTATCGTCTTGCCAAAAGGTGCCACTGTGATCGACTTTGCCTATGCGGTTCACTCGGATGTAGGTAACCAGTGTGTAGCTGCGCGCGTTGATCGCCAGTTGGCACCTCTGCGTACAAATCTTCGTAGTGGTCAGCAGATTGAAATTATTACCAAGCCAGATGCGCGACCACATCCTTCATGGTTGAATTTTGTGGTGACCGGTAAAGCGCGCGCATCGATTCGTTCTTACTTGAAGCGCCTTGAGAGTAAAGAAGCTATCGCATTGGGCCGTCGCTTATTAGAGCAAGAGGTTGAGCGGTTGCATCCTGAATTGGGTGAGTTAACAGATGAGAGTTTGTTGCGCGTAGCAACCGAGTTTAAACACGCGACTGTTGATGAGCTGCTGAATGAGATTGGTTTAGGTAATCGTATGCCGTCACTGATCATTCGCATGTTGGCTGGTGATGTTGAGCTTGATGCAGATAACTTGGGCTATCGGTCAGGTGGCTTAGTGATTCATGGTGGCGAGGGCATGGTGGTGAGCTATGGACGTTGCTGTGGACCTATTCCAGGAGACAGTGTGCTGGGCGTCTTTAGTCCAGGTAAAGGCATTGTGGTACATCATCACCGTTGTCCGAACTTAGGCGACTTTGAGAAGCAAGGTCAGAGCTGGGTTGATGTGCGTTGGGGTGATGAGATTGAAGGTGAGTTCATGACCATGTTGCGCATTGATGCCGGTAACCAACGCGGCATGTTGGCAACAGTAGCGTCAGCGATTGCGGCCGAAGGCTCGAATATTGAAGATGTGCACAGTGAAGAGCGCGACGGTTTGTCATCTAGCTTGCGCTTCACCTTGATGGTTAAAGATCGTCGTCATTTAGCGTCGATCATCAAGCGTGTGCGCCATATCCCTGCGGTGTTGAAGGTCGGACGTTTAGTAGGTTAAGCCTTCGAGCTTTAGCTCACCGTTCACGTTGCGAATTTCGATTTCGCCATTGGCTAGCTGTTGTAATGGCTTGCCCGCTAGCGCATAACGCCAGCCTTGTAAGAGCACGGTATCTTTTTCGCCACGAATTAATTTTTGCAGATCTTTATGTGTAGCAATCGCTTGTGGAGACAGTTGGTGCTTATCAGCCAGTAAGCGCAATGCGGCGCTCATCATATCGACCAATGCTTCTTGTTGTGGCTTAAGTGGGGTTGGGCGTTTGTTATCCACTGGCCAACTCTCTTTATCTGAATCAGCCGCTTGGGTGATCAGGTCAACCAATGTTTTACCTTCGCGACGGACAAAGCCAGCTTCAACACCGCGCACCTTAGCGAGTGCTTCGGTGTTCTTTGGCATGCGACGGCAAAGTTCTACCATCACATCATCTTTTAACATCCATTTTTTTGGTAGGTCGCGCGAGCGCGCTTCGATCTCACGCCATTGGGCGAGAGCTTGTAATACGGCAAGCTGACGACCACGCAGGTGCTGACGACCTTTGATCTTTTGCCACGCATTTTCCGTAGGTGGTTCGTAGGTTTCAGGGTCAGCAAAAGTAGCGAACTCAGCGGCTAACCATTGCAGACGTTCTTTATCTGATAGGTTGCCGCGCATCTCGGTATACAGCTGTCCGAGATACACCACATCATCGAGAGCGTAACGAATTTGTTGTTCATCAAGGGGACGCGCTGACCAATCGGTGCGTGATTGATCTTTCGCCAAATCAATATCCAGAATGGCTTTGACTAAATTGGCGTAACCAATTTGATCGCCATGACCGAGTAGAGCGGCAGCGGGCTGGGTATCAAAAATGGGCAGCGGAATCTTGCCGTAGTCGTGCCAGAAAATTTCGAGATCTTGGCGTGCAGCATGGAAAACATTCAGGATGCTGCCATCAAACAACAAATCGAGTAGTGGCTGAATATTGTCGAGTTTGATTGGATCAACACAGGCGGCGATCTCACCATTACAGATCTGCACGAGGCATAACTTGGGGTAATAGGTCTTCTCGCGGATAAATTCGGTATCCAGTGCGAGCCATTCGCTACCTTTAAGGTCGTTGCACAATTGAATCAGTGCATCGGGTGTGTCGACAAAACGTTCTTGCATCATAGTTCCTACAGTGAGCGCGGAGTTTAGCATTAAGCGCCGATACGCTTTAGTCGCTTGATCGGTTAAAGTGCTTTATCGATTTTTGAAGAGTTGTTTGACGTGCACGTTCATATTCTAGGTATCTGCGGCACCTTTATGGGTGGCATTGCGCTGATTGCGCGAGAGCTAGGTCACACGGTGACTGGCTCTGATGCGAATGTGTATCCACCGATGAGTACACAGCTCGAGGCTGCTGGTATCACACTTACCGAAGGTTACGATCCTTCTCAACTTGAGCCGCAGCCTGATGTTGTCGTTGTGGGTAATGCGATGTCGCGCGGTAATCCGTGTGTCGAGGCGATCTTAGATAAAGGTATGCCGTACACCTCAGGTCCGCAATGGTTGGCTGAGCATGTGCTCGCTGATCGCTGGGTGCTCGCGGTTGCCGGTACGCATGGCAAAACAACCACCTCAAGTATGTTGGCGTGGATTTTAGAGAACGCCAATCTTAAAGCCTGGGTTTTTGATCGGTGGTGTTCCCGCAAACTTTGGATTATCGGCACGTGCTGGTGATGCGCCTTTCTTTGTGGTCGAGGCCGATGAATACGATACGGCGTTCTTTGATAAGCGCTCAAAGTTTGTGCATTACCATCCACGTACGGCTGTGTTGAATAACATGGAGTTTGATCATGCGGATATCTTTGATTCACTTGCCGATATTCAGCGTCAGTTCCATCACTTGGTGCGTACCATTCCATCGAGTGGTTTGATCGTTGCTCCAAAGAATGACCAAGCAATAAACCAGACCTTAGAGAAAGGTTGTTGGACGCCAGTGGAAACATTTGATCTCGGCGACTGGGCGACTGCGAATGAAAATCTGGATGGGACTGCATTTGATGTTAGTGTTTAAAGGTGAGTCGCAAGGTCGCCTGAGCTGGATGTTATCCGGTGAGCACAATGTATCGAATGCGTTAGCGGCCATCGCGGCTGCGCGGCATGCGGGTGTCCCTGCAGATGTCTCGATTAGTGCCTTAGCTGAATTTGAGAATGTTAAGCGTCGCATGGAGCTGCGCGGCACTGAGAAAGGTGTTCGTGTATTTGATGACTTTGCACATCACCCAACCGCTATTGATAAAACCTTGCGTGGATTGCGCGCGCAAGTGGGCGAGCAAAAAATTATCGCGGTTCTTGAGCCTCGCTCAAACACAATGCGTATGGGTGTGCTCACTGATCGTTTAGTAGATTCTTTAGCGGAAGCTGATGAGGTGCTGGTTTATGCGCCAAGCACGTTGAACTGGGATGCTGAAGGTGTGCTGTCGGGCTTGGGTGATAAATTAATCGTTGCCCACGAAACCCAAGCGATCGTTGATCGTATCGCACAAACCGTCAGCGCTGATCAACATGTCTTGGTGATGAGTAACGGTGGGTTTGAAAATATTCATCAACGTATCTTAGATGCGTTAGCAGAGAGTTAAGTTATGAGTGATGCGATAGCAGTGGCGATTACTGGTGCGTCAGGTGCGCAATATCCATTGCGTTTGATTGAGCAATTGTTAGCGGCAGGACGCACAGTGCAGTTGATGTGCTCGCAGGCAGGTCAGGTTGTCTTAAATATGGAAACTGACTTGAAGGTGCCGGGTAACACCAGCGAGATGCAAAAGTTCTTTTGCGAACATTTCGGTGTGACTGATCAGCAGCTTCAGGTGTTTGGTCGTCAGCAATGGACAGCGCCGGTTGCAAGTGGCAGTAACCCACCTGAAGCGGTGGTGGTGTGTCCTTGTACGACAGGCACATTGGCAACCATCGCGAATGGTATCTGTGATGACTTGATTGATCGTGCGGCGGATGTCGCTCTGAAAGAAAAACGTAAATTGATCTTGCTCGTGCGTGAAACGCCTTTCTCAAGTATTCATTTACAAAACATGCTCACCTTGTCACAAGCAGGTGCGGTGATCATGCCGGCAAACCCTGGTTTTTATTTCAAACCAACAAATATTGATGAGATCGTCGACTTTATGGTTTCGCGCATCTTGGATCATTTGAACGTGCCACATAACATAGGCGCACGTTGGGGTGAGTGATTAGCGCTTTGATTTAATCAGCGCGATAACGCCAATACCGATAAACAGCGCGAGTGCTGCGCTTAGCCAAGTGCTGAGATCGCCTTGGTCAATCAGAGAGCCTAAAACAATGCCAGGTGCTAAATAAGCCGGCGCCCAAAGTAAGGCAGAAAAAATATTCGCGGCATAAAAGCGTGTAGGCTTCATACCCATCAGGCCAGCGATAAGTGGAATGATGGCGCGGATCGGGCCAAAGAAGCGACCAATGATCACGCTGAGCTCACCCCATTTTTCAAAGAAGGCATGTCCCTTTTCTAAATGCTCGGGATGTTTTTCAAACCATGAAAGATGTTTCGATGCGCTCTCAAAATGTCGACCGAGTTGAAAGCTAATCGCATCACCGATAATCGCGCCTGCAACTGCCCACGCCATCATGGGCCAAAATTCTAAGGTGCCATTACCAATCAATGTGCCGGCACCTAATAAGATCACCACGCCAGGCACAAGAATGCCAACAATGGCGAGGGATTCAGCAAGTGCGATGAGAAGGATCACCCAACCCGCATGTTGCGGGTGAGTGTTGATCCAAACAAGGAGTTGATCGAAAACTTCGGTCAAAGTGTTTTAAAGACTTTCGCTGCAGCTTCGATGCTGTTGTTGAGGTCTTCATCGGTATGTGCAATAGACACAAAGCCGGCTTCATACGCTGATGGTGCGAGATAAACACCTTCGTTCAACATGCCGTGGAAGAACTTCTTAAAGCGTTCTTGATCGCAAGCGGTGGTCTCAGCAAAGTTAGTGACCTTTGCGGCATCGGTGAAGAACAAACCAAACATGCCGCCTGCATGGTTCTCTGTCATCGGGATGCCGGCTGACTGAGCTTCGCTCATCATGCCGTTAACGAGTGTCTCGACCTTGGCAGAGAGTTGCGCATGGAAACCCTCAGCGCTGAGTAGCTCGAGTGTTTTTAAACCAGCTGCCATCGCAACAGGATTACCTGACAAAGTGCCTGCCTGATAAACAGGGCCTAACGGTGCGATGTGTTCCATGATGTCGCGACGACCACCGAAAGCACCGACTGGCATGCCGCCACCAATGATCTTGCCGAGGGTGGTGAGATCTGGCTTTACGCCATACATGGCTTGTGCGCCGCCAAGTGCCACACGGAAGCCGGTCATGACTTCATCAAAGATCAGTACGCTTTTGTATTCATCACAAACAGCGCGCAAGGTTTCGAGGAAGCCGTCAACTGGTGGAATGCAGTTCATGTTGCCAGCAACCGGCTCAACAATGATGCAGGCAATCTGATCACCGATCTGCGAGAAGGTTTCACGCACTTGATCAGCATCGTTGTAGTTCAAAGTAATGGTGTGCTCGGCTAATGCAGCAGGTACGCCAGGTGATGAAGGCTCACCTAAAGTGAGTGCGCCAGAGCCTGCTTTAACCAGTAAAGAATCTGAGTGACCGTGATAACAACCTTCAAACTTCACGATCTTGTCGCGACCAGTAAAACCACGAGCCAAACGAATCGCTGACATGGTGGCTTCGGTGCCCGAAGAAGTCATACGCACCATATCCATGCTTGGGACGATCTTGCAGATCATGTCTGCCATGGTGGTTTCCATTTCGGTTGGTGCGCCAAATGACAGACCACGGAGTGCTGCTTCGCGAACCGCTTCGATCACTTCGTCATGTGCGTGACCTAAAATCATCGGACCCCATGAGCCGACATAGTCGATGTAACGCTTGCCATCAGGATCGGTGAAGTAAGCGCCTTTCGCATGATCAACAAAAACCGGATCACCACCGACACCTTTAAAGGCACGTACGGGTGAGTTCACACCACCTGGGATGTGCTTCTGGGCTTTTTCAAGACGATTTTGTGCGGTCATGCTGTTCTCCATCAAGCATCGAAGAGGTTGCAGATTGATTGTGCGGCAAGGGTGATATCGGGTGCGCCAAACACGCCATTCACCACTGCCAACATTTCGGCACCTGAATTAATCAGGGGGCGCCATTGTCTTGGGTAATACCGCCAATCGCAACCACAGGGACATTGAGCTGTTTCTTTGCCTCGACCAATACGTCATGGCTTACGGCAGGTGCGTTCGGTTTGGTGCTCGAATTAAAAAAGCGACCGAAGGCGACATAGCTGGCACCTAATGATTGCGCAGCTTTTGCACGATCAATATCGGCATAGCATGAGACGCCAATGGCGGCGTCATCGCCTAACAAGTTCGCGCGCCTTTTCAAACGATGCATCGGTGTGACCAAGATGCACGCCATCTGCATTCACGGCTTTGGCAAGCTCGATATCATCATTCACAATAAAAATGACGTCGTTGGTTTTGCAGACCTCTGCGATGGCAGTGGCTTCTTTCAGTCGCAACGCAGCATCATCAGACTTATCTCGATATTGAATGATGCGAGCACCACCTTGGATCGCTTTGAGCACTTGCAGCGCGACATCGTCGCCTTTGAAGCGACTATCGGTGATGGCATATAAACCGCGCCAGTTGTGCATCATGACAAGCGCCTATTCGGAAGATGTTGACCGTCGCTCACCTGTTCACCGCGAGAAAGTGCGCCCCAGGTAAAAGCTTGAGCTTGTTGTGCGGCATCTAAGATATCGCCAGTCTTTGCGAGCTCACAGGTCAATGCAGTGGCTAAGGTGCAGCCAGAACCGTGGTAGGTGTGCGGCAATCTTGGCCATTCATATTGCTGGTGCTGATCACGTGTAAAGAGTGTGTTGTGCACCATGTCATCGTTTGCTTCATCTGCACCGGTAAATAGCACATGCTGCGTACCCCTATGCATTAAAGCTTTGCCTGCTTCTGACATGTCATTGCAATCGCTAAGTGATCTTGCTTCAGCACGATTCGGCGTGAGGCAGGTTTAGCCAAGGTAGCCAATCGGTTTTGAGGTGATCAATCAGCGCTTGGTTGCTGAGTGATTCACCGCCGCCTGCACGTAATACCGGGTCCAAAGTCACAGGACGTTTCAAATCGATCAAGCGAGGTGCAAGCCATTGCGCAATTGCTAGATCACCGAGCAGTCCAACTTTGATGGCATCAATCTGAACATCGTTGATCAGTCGCTCGAATTGATCTGCCAAGGCATCCACAGGTTGTGGAGAAACGGCATACACATTCTTGGTGTTCTGAGAGGTTAGGAAGGAGACGAGGGAAAATACGCGGCAGCCAAGGGCGGCGCCTGTCTCGATGTCGGCCTGAATGCCGGCACCGCCGGTTGGTTCGTGTCCGCCGATAACCTGAATGTGGTGTGTTGTTTGCATGTGCGCATGGTATCAGGCAGAAATGCCTATGTTTCATGATGTTGAGACCGGCTTTGTCTCTGGCAAACTAACCAAAAATTTTGGAGTAAAAATGAAAACTTACCTGTGTGTCGTGTGCGGCTATATCTACGATCCCGCCATTGGTGATCCCGATCACGGCATTGCGCCGGGTACAGATTGGGCCGATGTGCCCGATGATTGGACCTGTCCAGAGTGTGGTGTGAGCAAGCAAGACTTTGAAATGATTGCTTTTTAGTGGACAAGGTAGCGAAGTTTTCAGGCGGAAATGCTAAAATAAATTATCGATTTTTTAAGGTGGTGAAAAATGACTGCAGTTTTAACAGATGCTGAAGTAGCTTTGACCGGCAGCGCGCAGACCAAAATGGCTGAGCTGATGGGTCAAGTAGAAGAAAACATTGCGGGCGTCCGTGTCTTCGCAACCCCAGGTGGTTGTAGTGGCGTGAGCTTTGGTATGACTTTCTCTGATCAACTCAATCCTGAAGACATGGTACGTGAGTACGATGGTTTGAAAGTGATTGTTGATCCAGCAACCCTAGAGCATATCCGAGGCGTTGAGATCGACTTCGTTGGTGAAGATAACGATGCACGCTTCGTGTTTAACAACCTAGCACCTCAAGGTGGCGGCGGTTGTGGTACTTGCGGCGCACAAGGTGGTTGTTCGTAATTCTTACGAATCGCACAAAATAAAAAAGCCGCTCACTGAGCGGCTTTTTTTGTCTTAAATTATGGGCGTATATAGGCGTAACCTTTTTCTTGAAGTTCCATGATGCGAATGCCAGCTTCGTCAAATTCGCATCTTGCCAGATTAGCCATCTTCTTCATGGTGTTGTTACAGGCGCTAAAAGTGATGCCTTGTTGTGCCAAGCTTGAAACGCGTTTTGCTTCTGGGCTTTGTGCAGTCATCACAGATAAGCCTGGGCCGTAAGCAACGATTTCGATATTGATGTTATCCATGCCGATATCTTTTTGCGCATTAACAGCATTGTTAAGTGCGATTTTTTGCGTTTTCGGATCGTTAGTGCTGACTTGAATAACAAGTTTATGTGCTTTACCGCCATGGTTATCTGCGATTGCGTTAAAGGGTAAAAGCAAACACAGTGCGAGTGCAAAAAGTTGAGTGATTTTTTTCATTGTTTTTCCTTTGGGGTTAAATCGGTTTTAAAACCGCGAGTAATATTATCGCAACCAGTACCAACACCGGTGCTTCGTTAAACCACCGATACCAAACATGTGATTTTGTATTACGATCTTCTTTAAAGGCTTTAACGAGAACGCCACAGTAGATGTGGTAGATCACGAGAAAAGCCATAAGCGCTAATTTGATGGTTAACCATAACTGACCACCAAAGGCTGTCCAGCCGTAATCAGCGAGCATCCAAAAACCAAACACAAACGTGAATATGCCACCGGGTGTGGTGATGCCGTAGAACAATTTCCGTTCCATGATTTTGAAGCGCTCGTTTGAAATCGCATCATCACTCATGGCGTGATAGACAAATAAACGTGGAAGATAAAAAAGTCCGGCGAACCAAGTCACCATGCCGATGAGATGCCAAGCTTTTAGCCACATAGTCTTGCCTTGTTATAGGGTTGAGATGATCAGTCCGATATCGTTTAGGTTAACTGCGCCAGTGTGTCGTTGAACAATTTTACCTTCACGATTAATAAATAAGTGTGTTGGCGTGACGCTAATGCCGCCAAGCGCTTTATTGATTTCGCCATGCACATCCAATGCGTTTGGATAAGCGATTGCATATTTCTTCGCCATGCTAATCGCTGTCGGTGGTGGATCACTCGGTAAGTTAACACCGATCAGTTTACCACCACGTCGATCTAAAATTTCATGCAGTTGATTTAATGCAGGTATGTCGGCAATGCAGGTTGAACAGGTGACAGACCAGAAGCTCAACATCACAGGTTGAGCTTTGAGGTCTTGGCTTGTGATGGGTTTACCGTCAATAAGGTTGAAAGTTAGCTCAGGGAGTGGTTCATGCTCGGGGGTGGAAAACCACAACGCAGCAATGACGACAGCCCCGAGTATGAAAGTGATCAGTCCTTGGAGAAAACGGTTCATAGTGATGTTTGAAAATGAATTTCAAACATCCTACCGTTATTCGGATGATGTTGTGGGTTCTTTTCGACCGAACCAGCTAGCGATTTTACGTGCGATCGCTTTAATGCCACGCCAGATTTTAGGTAACAACCAAATCATCAGAGCGATGAACGCAATCAAGGCAATGATGAATAGTGCAGGGTGGTTGAGTGCTGCCCACATGCCTCCAATTACCGCAATGTCTTCGCCAATCGAGAGAGTCCAGTTGGAGAAAGGTTCAGGCGAGGTATTCACTACCGCACGTGTGCCCATTTTGGTGGCGTGAGTTGCGGCAGACAATGAGCCGCCGAGTATCATCGCTGCAAGCTCTCCTGCTTGACCGATATCCATGCCACCAGCGGCACCGGCTGCAAGCATAGCGCCTGCGGGTATGCGAACAAAAGTTTGTATAGTGTCCCAGCCAGTGTCGACACCGGGGATTTTGTCCGCAAAGAATTCGACAAAGTACATCGCACCCGCCGCCGTCATGACCATTGGGTTCGCCAGAATCTCTAGTCCAGAGGGTAGGTCGACTTGTCCCGTGCTGCCCATCCAGCCAAGAAACTACATGGCGGCGTATAAATTGATGCCAGAGGCCCAAGAGGCGCCTAGTGTGAGAGCAATGAGGTCGACGGTATCCATAAGTTTCTCTGAGATTGTGCTAGTGAGTTATCTCGGCTGATTTGGCGTTTTTTAAAAATCTAGTCTCGCTCTTTTCTACGCACTCGGGATTGCACATTTAAAACGGCTTTGAATAAATCGCCCTCAGTGATGACACCAAGGAAAGTTTTACCATCACCTTTAAGAATGGGTACTGACTCACCAACAAAGTGACTGACTAATTTCATCGCATGTTGCAAGGAATCATTGTCTTTGAGCAGGATGGGTGTTTTATCTGCCGTTGTTGTAACAGCTTGATCAGCTGCCTGAAGTGCTTGGTGAACAGAAAGTTTGGCAATTAATTTATTTTCATCATCTAAAATATACGCTTCTGTTTGTTCTTTATCACGCATTGCAGCTAATGCCTGATGCCCAGTTGTCTGTTGATTGAGGCGGACACAGTCATCACTGATGTTGATGCAAAGTGTTTTGTGAGAGTGCGATAGCTTCGCGACCTTCAGCGAGATCTATTCCGCGATCGAGTAATTGGCGATCAAAGAAGGAATGCCCAAAAAGACGGTGTGTAATGAGCCATGACGCCATAACAGCCATTAAGGCTGCAACCGCAAAGGCATAAGATTGCGAGAGCTCTAAAACGATAAGTACGACGGCAATCGGTGCGCCAACAACATTGGCTGCAACTGCTGCCATTGCGGCAATACTCATGGCAACTGCCATATCAGGTGCGCCGAGTAGAGTCGCTGCGCTAGCGATGGCACCGCCTGTTGCAACACCAATGAATAATGCGGGTGAGAAAACCCCTCCAAATAGACCAAAACCAACACAGAGTGCGGTCATGGTGATTTTGGCAAATAGCAGCACAACCAACATCAGTAGTGAGTAGTTACCTGCCAACATACTGTTGATGGTGCCAATGCCAAGGCCTAAGATCTCTGGCAGAAAAATACCGACAGCTCCGCAAACCGTTGCTGCGGTCATGATCAATCTTTGAGGTGACCATCCGGATTTTGCTGCGAAAGAAGCGGAACTTCGTAATGCCTGCATGTAAAGAATTGCGGCTATCGCAATAAACGGGCTAGCGACAATGAGCTCTGGAATGAGAGTAAATAATTCAGGTGGTGTTGAGGTAATGATAAAGGTCGCATTTTTATGGAAGAACACTTCACTCACGGCAAAAGCAGCAATCGATGCGACTGAGATGGGGGCGATAGCTCTAACGGAGAAGTGACGTAAAACTGCTTCATGGGCAAATACGATGCCAGCAAGTGGAGCACCAAAACCGGCTGATATCGCAGCTGCAACACCACATCCCAGATAGATATCGTTAGATAAGCGAGAAACGACATGCTTTTTTAGTGCAACGCCAAGTGTGGCACCAAAGTGAACCAAGGGGCCGTATTGACCCAACTGAGCCGCCGCCAGCTGCGCTCGTAAAAGCTGCTAGTGTTGAAGCAATACCATGCTTGATGTCTAAAGGAACTTTGGTCTGCTGAGCGCTAAATATGGTGTCTGCTGGCCCATGCCAACGTATTACGCCAAAAAGTTTACGGATTGTGATGACCAGTAGGCCGGCAATCCAGAGAAAAATTAGGCTAGTGAATTCCAGCGATAAATGACCGAAGCTGGTTTGTAAAAGATGCGTACTTTCACGTAAGTTAGTAAAAAATTGCACACCCGTGACATAACTATTAGAGGCCCAAGAAACGAGGCTTCCGATGAGTCCCCCGATTACAAAGACAATCAGTAGTTCATGACCAGTGTCTTTGATGCGTTGCTGCATATGTAACCTTGTCGTGTGCCTTTAAGCTCTAGGTTAGCGTATTATTCACCTAATTTAACTAATTAGACGGAAACAAGTGTGAAACGCATTGGTTTAGTTGGCGGAACCGGGTATACCGGTGTCGAATTGCTTCGTTTGTTGGCTACCCACCCTGAGGTTGAGCTGACAGCGATTACCTCACGTTCTGAAGCTGGAAAAAATGTCAGCGATCTTTACGGTAGTTTACGTGGGCATATTGATCTACCGTTTACCTGAGCCCAATTTTGAAAGTTTGTCGCAATGTGATTTGGTATTTTTTGCGACACCGAATGGCACCGCGATGAAGATGACGCCTGAACTTTTAGAGGCAGGCGTGAAGGTAATTGACCTAGCGGCTGACTTTCGTTTAAAAGATCCTGCGGTTTGGGAAAAGTGGTATGGCATGCCGCACGACTGTGTGGATGTCTTGAATACCGCAGTTTATGGTTTGCCTGAACTGAATCGTGAGCATATTAAAGGTGCGCAGTTAGTAGCTAACCCTGGTTGTTATCCAACCGCCTCTGCTTTGGGTTTTATGCCGTTGGTTGAACAAGGCTTAGTTGATTCATCACATTTGATTGCGAACTGTGCATCCGGTGTGAGTGGCGCGGGTCGTGGCGCAAGTGTTGGTATGTTGATGGGTGAAGTGGGTGAGAGCTTTAAGGCTTATGGCGTTAAAGGTCATCGTCACCTGCCTGAAATTAAACAAACGTTAAGTTGGTTAACGGATCAAACAGTGGGTTTGACGTTTGTGCCACATCTGTTGCCGATGATTCGTGGTATTCATGCGACTTTGTATGGGCAGTTGGTTAAGCAAGGTGTGGATCTGCAAAAGGTGTTTGAAGAGCGTTACGCAAATGAGCCATTTGTTGATGTGTTGCCAGCGGGTGAACATCCTGAAACTCGTAGCGTGCGTGGCGTGAATCATTGCCGCATTGCTGTGCATCAGCCTCAAGGTGAAAACACAGTGGTCGTGCTTTCGGTGATTGATAACTTAACCAAGGGCGCTGCCGGTCAAGCTATCCAAAATATGAACCTGATGTTTGGTTTTGATGAACGTGCTGGTTTGGAGCAGGTTGCTTTGCTGCCTTAATTTTATGTCATTAGTCCCACCTATCCGAACATCGGCGCCAACAATTTCGCGTCGTGGGATTAATCCAGTTTTTCTAGTACTAGGATTTTTTGTTATTTCTGCCCTGAGCTTTTATGTTGGCTCTGAATTCTCTTCTGAGATTGATGAGTTCAAATTGCAACAAGTGGAAGAGCTTGAAGACCGTCTTTCATTGTCTGAGCAGGCGAGAAAGCAATTGATGGAAAAGCTCGCAAGACAAGAGCGAAATAAACAAGTTTCAAATGCTTCTGATATTTCTACAAAGAAAGTGATTAAAGCGTTAGAGACTGAAAACCAGACCCTTTCGAAAGAGATTGATTTCCTCAAAACGCTGGTATCCGGAGATGTTCGGAAACTCGCAGTGACGAAGGCCGAGTTTGTTGAAGGCTGATTCTGGAAAAATTACGTATGCCATCACTTTGTCTAAATTGGCAGAGGATTCGATCAGGGTTGGAGGGTTATCTCACGATTGATGCCGAAGTAGAAAAAGAGGGTAAGCGTTTGATTATTCCAGCAAGTGAACTCAAGATTAAAAAACTGAAAATGGGGTTCAAAGAATTTCAGAATTTCAAAGGAAGTTTTGAGTTGGCTAATGATTTGACTGCTAAGGGTTATATCATTCGCGTAAATCCACGTGGGCGTGCGTTTAAGTCCTTTGATCATGCTGTTTCAGCTGAGGAAAGCTAATGTTTAGTAAAGAAAAGGCAAAGGTAGATAAGGTTTCAACTGTGATTGGTGAAGGCACATCAATTAATGGTGAATTGAGCTTTGATCATGGAGTGCACATTGATGGCAATGTGAATGGTGATGTTGTTGCTTCTGAAGTGGCTAAATCGGTGGTGATTGTTAGTGAACATGGGAAAATTAATGGCCAATTATTTGCTGAGACCATCCTCTTTAACGGTGAATTGATTGGTGATGCGCATGTCACAGGCATTGCTCAGTTAGGGGCTTCGGCCAAAATTACCGGCAACGTTTTCTACCATAAGCTTGAAATGGCTATGGGAGCTGAGGTTGTTGGTAGTCTAAGGAAATTAACCGATGCCGAAGTTTCGGCAATGGTCTCTAAGTTAGACGGCGACAGATCAGTGTCGTCAGATTATGAGGTTCATGACAATGAGTGAAGCAGCAGAAAGTTCATTGGTGTTTACATCAGCGGCAGCGAAAAAAGTTGCTGATCTGATTAAAGAAGAAGGTAATCCTGATTTGATGTTGCGCATCTATATTCAGGGTGGTGGTTGCTCAGGTTTCCAATACGGTTTTACGTTTGATGAGACGATCGCTGATGGTGATGAGGCGATTGAGACCGATGGTGTTAAGTTGCTGATCGATCCAATGAGTATCCAGTATTTGATGGGTGCGGAAGTTGATTACAGCGAAGGCCTGCAGGGCGCGCAGTTTGTGATTCGCAATCCAAACGCGACGACCACGTGTGGTTGCGGTTCATCCTTCTCGGTATAAACCAAAAAAAAAAGAAAGCCCCGCATCGCGGGGCTTTTTTATGCCTGATAGATAGCGCCCAGTATGCGTTGTCCGCTAGCGCCGGTAACACTTGAGAGATTTCCAGGCTGTTGTTCCATCGTTTGCTTTGCTAGCCAAGCAAATGCAATCGCCTCCACCCAGTCTGGGTCAACGCCAAGTGCGGCGGTTGAGTTGACGGGGGCGTTTAACAGATCGGTTAGGCGATCCATCAAAGCACGGTTATGTACGCCGCCTCCGCAGACAAACACTTCATCGACTGGTATGGCTAAGGATTGGATACCTTTCGCGATACTTTGAGCCGTGAGCTCGAGGAGTGTTGCCATCACATCTTCAGCAGCGCCATGGGGTGAATGTTGATTTAGCCAATTTAACGAGAAGATATCTGTGCCGGTGCTCTTAGGTGCAGCTTGATAAAAATAGTTATCACTCAAAAGTTGCTCGAGCAAGTCTGGAATCACTGTGCCGGTTGATGCCCACTGGCCCTCTGGATCAAATGGCACACCTTGATGAAGTGCAATCCACTTATCCATTAAGTGATTGCCCGGGCCGGTATCAAAACCGATGATGTTGTTGCCTGAAGTTGGTAACGATGTGATGTTGGCAATGCCGCCAATGTTGACGATTACTCGGTGTTTATTTGCATCACCAAAAATAGCGGCATGAAAGGGTGGTACTAATGGAGCGCCTTGTCCGCCTGCGGCGATATCACGACCTCGAAAATCGGCCACTGTGGTAATGCCGGTTTTTTCGGCAATGATGTTGGCGTTACCTAATTGCACGCTAAAGCCATTAGTGCCATCAGGTTGATGTGCGACGGTTTGTCCATGAGAGCCAATGGCTGCAATAGCCTTTACGCCTTGACTGACTTCAATAGCCGCATCAGCAAAGACTTGGCCAACTTCGCTATCAAGCTCGCCCCATTGGTTTGCAGAAAGGAAACCACCAGCCGCTGCGGTACTCAGTTTTTCTTTAAGTGTTGGCGACCAGTTAATGGATGCAGTATTTACAATAGAAGGTGTCGCCGACGAAAAGTCTACGAGCGCGGCATCGATACCATCCATGCTGGTGCCGGACATCAAACCTATATATAGAGATGAATCACTCATAGCTCATTCAACGCGATATTAGGCTGTGTGCGCAAGACCTCAAGTTGAGCTCGTGATTTTGCAATGTATTCATTGAACTGCGGTAGCTTGGATTTTGCGAGTGCTTGAGCTTTAGGTAGCTTAATAGTCAGCGGGTTGCGATGAAAGCCATTGATACGAAACTCGTAATGGAGATGCGGGCCAGTAGCTAAGCCGCTTTTGCCAACATAACCAATGGTCTGGCCTTGCTTAACGCGGTCACCATTTTTGAGTCGGGCGAATTTTGACATATGACCGTAGACGGTTTGGTACTTACTGCCATGCTGCAAAATCACCACGCGGCCATAACCACCTTTCCAGCCTTTAAAGGCGACTTTGCCTGCACCGGTTGCTTTAATCGGGTGCCAGTCGGTGCGGCGTAATCAACACCTTTATGAGAGCGCCATTTCTTGAGCACCGGATGCCAACGCTTTTTGGCAAAGCGTGAGCTCACCCGAGCAAATTTAATTGGGGTGCGGATAAAGGCGCGGCGCTTACTGTGACCTTCAACGTCGTAGTAAGCGATGTTGCCATCGGCATCTATAAAACGATAAGCGTTAAATGACTCGCCACGGTTTTCAAACTCTGCGGCGATGATCGGACCATCACGAAACTTATAACCATCGACATAGTGTTCTTCAAAGA